>NZ_LMQO01000009.1 GCF_001425385.1 Sphingomonas sp. Leaf407 | reverse complement strand
GTTTACAACTCGCAGTCACTAGATGGCTTCCGCCCTGGGAGATGAAACATGGCCGCCGTGGCCTTCAATATCGACGAGGCCTACGAGCCTACTGCACACGAGATCGAGGCGGCCGGTAACGCCGCGCGTGCACTGTCGAGGGTAGATTCCAGCCGCCCTATTCACCTGACTGTAGAAGGGGCAGGTGAGGACGTTATCAGCCTGCCGTCTGGTGTGTTCAACAGCATCGTCAAGATGCTAGTTGAGATCGGCAACGGTCATGCCGTCACTGTCGTGCCGGTACAGGCAGAGCTTACAACTAGCCAAGCAGCCGACCTGCTCAACATGTCGCGTCCACACCTCATTAAGCTCTTAGAACGCGGTGATCTGCCGTTCCGGATGGTCGGCACGCATCGTAAGCTGCTCGGACGCGACGTGCTGACCTACCGCAGCCGCATGGATGCGGCCCGGCATGAGGCCCTGCAGGAAATGGCGGATCTGGATCAGGAAGCTGGCCTCTTCGACGATCACACGCCTCTCGATCGTCCCTGATGCTGGTCGGCCGCTACACCGTCCTGCTCGATGCCAACGTCATGCACCCCTCCATCGTGCGGGGTGCGCTTTTGTGGTTCGCCGCCAGCCGGCTGTTCCGGCCGCTCTGGAGCGAGGCCATCCTGGCCGAGTGGGAGGAAAGCTTAAGGCGACGGTTTGCCGATCTGGCAGCTGACCATTTCCAACGCCAGCGGACCTACATGGACAGCTTCGGAGAGGCGCTGGTGGAAGGCTACGAACCGCTGATGCCTGCCCTGACACTGCCTGATCCCAAGGACGTCCATGTTCTTGCCGCAGCGATTCACGGCAGAGCCGACGCGATTGTCACGTACAACCTCAAGGATTTTCCGGTCGAAGCAGCCGCCCGCCACGGTATCGAGGTGAAGCATCCCGACGACTTCATCGTTAATGTCATCGACCTCGATACGGCCAAGGCGCTGACCGCAATCGGAAACCAACGCCGTCAGTTTCACAATCCCGCTGTCACCGCCGAAGATTACCTCGACCGCTTTCGGAAAAGCGATTTGGTCCAAGCAAGCCACCGACTGCAACCCCTTGTCGAGCTATTCTGAATGAGGGTTCTGACACCAGTAAGCGCTTGAAAGGCGGCGACCTATCTCAAGCGTCAGAACCGTTCGGTTTTGACACAAAGCTTCCTCGAAAACGATGGTCTTTTGGGAACGATAGATCTTTCCCAAAAGCCGTTTTCACACGAGAAGGGAGAACACTAGAACCGCTTGCGAACGCCCACAGGCGGTAGAGCGCGGCACGCTAAGCGCCGCGCTCGATCGGATTATTCAGCGAGGCTTTCGATAATTGGGCACTCCGGGCGATCATCGCCGTGACAGCGCTCAACCAAGTCGATCAGCGCCAATTGCATAGCTTTCAACGCGCGCGCCTTGCGGCCCAGCTCGGCAGCGCGCGCTTTCGCCAGCGCCTTAACTTCGGCGCTCGACCGATCCCGATCCGACCACAAGCCGAGTAGCGTGCGGATCTCCTCGATTGGAAACCCAAGGTCTCGCGCGTTGGCGATGAACCGCAGCCGATGAATGTCCACTTCCGAATAATCCCGGTAGCTCCCGCGCCGGAGCGGTGCGGGCACAAGGTCGATCTTCTCGTAGTGGCGGATCATGCGTTGCGAGACGCCGCTGGCCTCCGACGCCGCCCCGATGTTCATAGTTTCACCGTGTTCAGACGCAGCGCGTTGAGCACGACGGTGAAGGAAGAGAGGGCCATCGCAGCGCCAGCCAGCATTGGTGACAGAAGGATGCCGGCAACGGGGTAGAGCACGCCGGCCGCGACGGGCACGCCGACCCCGTTGAACAGGAATGAGAAGAACAGGTTCTGCCGAATGTTCCGCATCGTCGCACGGGCGAGCTTGCGCGCGCGCACGATCGCCGAAAGATCGCCGCGTGTGAGCGTCATGCCCGCGCTTTCTATCGCTACGTCGGTTCCCGTCCCCATCGCGAGCCCAACGTCGGCAGCGGCCAGCGCCGGGGCGTCGTTGATACCGTCGCCGGCCATTGCAACCTTGGCACCATCAGCTTTCAATTCGCCGATGATCCGCGCCTTATCTTCCGGTCGCAGATCGGCGCGTACATCGTCCAGGCCGCCCACGGCGCGCGCAACCGCATCGGCCGTCCCGCGATTGTCGCCCGTCAGCATGATAACGCGCAGACCTTCCTTGCGAAGAGCCGCGATGGCGTCGCGCGCCGAAGGGCGCACCGGGTCAGCAACCGCGAGCAAGCCCGCGAGTGCGCCGTCGATCGCGATCAGGATGACGCCGGCTCCCTCGCTCCGATGGCGATCGGCCGAAGCGTCGAGTGACTGGGGATCGGCACCGACCCGGCTCATTTGTGCGGCATTGCCGATCACCACCGATCGGCCGCCAACCGTGGCACTGACACCCATGCCGGTCTGCGAAGCGAAGTCTGCGACCGTGGCGAGTTGCAATCCGCGTTCCTTGGCGGCGACGACGATCGCGTGGGCTAGCGGGTGTTCGGACTGTCCTTCGACAGCCGCAGCGAGCGCGAGCATGTCGTTCTCTCCAACGGTGCCGGTTGCCTCGATCGCGACCAGCGACGGCTTGCCTTCCGTTAGCGTGCCCGTCTTGTCGATGACCAGCGTATCGACCTTATCGAGTGCCTGTAGGCTTTCGGCATTCTTGACGAGCACGCCGGCCTGCGCGCCGCGGCCGGTGCCAACCATAATCGACATAGGGGTCGCGAGCCCGAGCGCGCACGGGCAGGCGATCACCAGCACGGCGATCGCATTAAGAAGGGCGTGACCCATGCGTGGCTCGGGACCGACCAGCGACCACACCACGAAGGTCGCGACCGAGATCAGCACGACCAAAGGTACGAACCAGCCCGATACCCGGTCGGCGACCGCCTGGATCGGGGCACGGCTGCGCTGCGCTTCCGCGACCATGCGGACGATGCGCGCCAGCATCGTGTCCGAACCGACCGCGCCGGCTTCCATAACGAGGCTGCCCGTGCCGTTCACCGTCCCCCCCGTGACTGCGGCATCGACTTCCTTGAGGACGGGGGCCGGCTCGCCGGTGAGCATGGATTCATCGACCGAGGAGCGACCCTCGACCACCACGCCATCGACCGGGATCGCATCGCCGGGGCGGACCCGCAACCGATCTCCGGTTGCCACGTCGGCAAGGCTGACTTCTTCCTCTGACCCGTCAGACCGCAACCGTCGCGCTGTCTTGGGAGCGAGGTCCATGAGGGCGCGTATCGCGCGGCCAGTCGCCGCTCTGGCGCGCAATTCGAGAACCTGTCCGAGCAACACCAGTGTCACGACGACGCCGGCAGCTTCGTAATAGACTGGGACCATGCCCCCGTGCATCCGGAACGTCGCAGGGAAGATGCTGGGCGCGAGTGTTGCGACCAGGCTGTAGAGGAATGCCGCACCGACGCCGATCGCGATCAGCGTGAACATATTCAGATGGCGGGTGCGAAGCGACATCCACCCCCGCTCGAAAAACGGCCATCCCGCCCACAGCACAATTGGCGCAGTGAGTGCGAGTTGGACCCAAGGCGAAGCGGTAGGGCTAACAACATGGAGCCCAAACATCTCGGCGAACATCGAAACAATGAGCAGCGGAACGGTGAGCGCTCCTGCTACCCACAAACGCCGGGTGAAATCGACTAGTTCTGGATTGGGACCGTCATCGAGCGACGGCTCTTCCGGTTCGAGGGCCATGCCGCAAATGGGGCACGTTCCCGGCCCTTCCCGACGAATCTCAGGGTGCATGGGGCACGTCCACATCGCTCCCGGGGTTGCCACCGGCTCGGGCTTTGGCTTGGCCCCAAGGTAGGCATCAGGGTCAGCGACGAACTTGGTTCGACACC
The DNA here is from genome assembly GCF_001425385.1 of Sphingomonas sp. Leaf407. Lineage (GTDB taxonomy): Bacteria > Pseudomonadota > Alphaproteobacteria > Sphingomonadales > Sphingomonadaceae > Sphingomonas. The sequence continues at coordinate 43,336 of NZ_LMQO01000009.1, read as the reverse complement.
CTGCACTACAGAAATGATACTCGTGCCCGGCATGCTCGGCATGGTGCGCTGTTTTTGCCAGATCAACGGTCATGCCGCATACCGGGTCGGTCACTGTGGCAGAAGGTTCTCCGCCCGCTTTCCCTGAGCAGCATCCTTCCTTGGCAGCTTGTGGAACAGCCGGAGATTTGGAGGACGAGCAGCAGGACGCGCCCGCCTCGCGCTCGATCGCAGCAGCTTTATCAGCTTGCTTGTTCGAGCACCCGCAGCCCCCGGCCAAATGGGCGTGGAAATCAGGGTCGTTCATAGAAAAACTCCTTCAACCCGAGAGCATGTAGGGTCTGACACCGTGTCAGGGTCAAGCCCCCCTTCCAACGACTCACGGCACCTAATTAAATTACGTCGCAAAGCTCGATTGCCCTCAAACCAATAGCTACATGGCCGACGCAGGGGGTTCGAGCGTGCCGAGCCAACCTACCAGCACGAGGATCGCGACCACGCACGAAGCCTCGACTGCAAGACTTGTTCGCAAGGTTCGCAGCGCGCCTTTATAATCGCCTGCTGACACCGATCGTTCGAATGCCGGTGTAAAGCGGAAGCGGTTAAGCGAAGCGAGTCCGAGCATCCCACCCAACAGCACAAGCTTGGCGATCAAGAGCCTGCCGTAGACCGTCGTGCCGAGGGTCGGGAGATTGCCAAGGCCAACCAACAGCCAAGCGTTGATGAGGCCGGTGATGACGATCGTACCGACGACAATCGTGCCGGTCAGACCGAACCCGTGCAGCGCTCGATAGGTCAGTGCGAGGTGGGCGGCATCGGTGCGCCGCGCTGGTCGTGTCACCAGCAGCCCAAGCCCGAGCAGCGCTCCCACCCACGCACCAGCGCTCAGGAGATGGAGGATATCGGCCGCCAGATGCACCCACCCGGTCGCGCCTTCGTCCATCGCCCCGTGCCCCGTCCAGGCGAGCGTTGCGAGAGCGACGCCGGAAAAGATGGCGACCAAGCCAAGCGGCATCGTGCGCCGCGCCGCTATTAGGGCAGCGATAGACGCCACCAAGAGCGCGATCATGCGTACTTTCCATGCCGTGCCCGTTGCGGAGTCAGAGAGCAGCATTCCGACTGCTTCCCGATCGATCGGCCACGGAGGTGCACCTGCCATCGCGGCTGCGAGCAGCGCGACCGCTATGCCGGAGAATAGCAGGGCGAGAAGCCCGGTCCCGAACAGCCAAGGGCGGAAGGCAAGCGCGTTGCCGCGCTCACCGACCTTCAACCCGTAGAGGCCGAATGCCGAGAGGCCGAACAGCCCGCTCAGCGTCACGTAAAGCGCGAAGCGAACCGCGATCAGCGGCCAGTCGGCTTCCACCTTACTTCACCGTGAAGGCGTAGTTTCCGGTGATGCGGTGTGTGTCGGTCGAGACCACATGCCAGGCAAGCTTATAGCTACCCGCGCCGAGCGGCGACTTGGGCGTGACGACGAGGGTGCGACCGTCCGAGCCGACAGTTGCGGTCCCGACGACTTTCATTGGTGCGTGCGTCATGCCGCCATGCCCGGTCATCATCAGATCCGCACCGGAAAACTTGGGCATCAGCTTCTCGCTGAAGCGCAGTGTGACATTGGCGGGCTTCGCGACCATCGCATTCGGTGCCGGGGATGCGGATACGAGTTTGGGATGGGCCTGGGCGGCTCCGGCAAGGCCGAGAAGGACGACAGCGGTAGGAAGGAAGACGCGACGCATGGGAATACTCCGATCAGGTTCGTGCCTGTTCTACGCGGCCCGGCCGCTCGCCCCTCATGACGGAAGTCGAGGGGTGATGGGCATCGCTGCGTAACAAGTGGTAGAGGCGCGGAGTGGACAGCATGGACGATCTAGACAGAACATTGGCGAGGCTCGCGGGCGCACCCGTGCCGGCATCGCTGGACGGGATCGAAGCGCAGGTGTTCGCACGCATCGGTGCGCAGCCCGTCGCACGGTTGACCGGATTGGGCGTCGGGGGCGTGATGGTCGCAGCGCTCGCGATCGGCATGGTTGGCGCGGAACTTCCGGCGACCGCCAGCCCTGCGGTGTCGCTTTCGCCGCTCGGGGGCGCATCACCACTGGCGCCATCGGTCTTGCTGATTGGTGAGCCATGACATCGACCAAGCGGCTTATCGTCTGCGTTGTACTGGCCTTCCTCGCGGCTATCGCAGGCGTATTTCTTGCGCGCGTGTTGCTGCCCCAGCCTAAGCAACCGGGCACCGCCTTGCACGAGGTCCTGCACCATAAGCTGGCGCTTGATGGCAATCAGCAGGCCCGGCTGAAAAGCCTAGAGGACCGGTTCGCGGTGCAACGCCACGCGCTGGAATTGGAAATGCGCGCGGACAATGCACGGCTAGCCGAGGCCATTGAGACCGAGCATGGCAACGGCCCCAAGGTGACCGCCGCGGTCGATCAGAGTCATGCGGCGATGGGCGAGTTACAGAAGGCAACGTTGGCGCATATCTTCGCCATGCGGCAGCTTTTGCGCCCGGATCAGACCCCCCAATTCGATGCTGCGGTGGTGAAGGCGCTCACCGACGACCAGGGGTGAGCCTCGATTGGACCACCCTGTCCGACGGCGAACTGGCGACGCTCAGCATCGCTGGCCGACAAGCGGCATTCTCCGAAATCATGCGTCGCTATCGTCAGCCTATATTCCGGCTCGCGCGCGCCTTTGTCGGCGAGGCCGACGAAGCGCTCGATTTGGTTCAAGAGACGTTTGTCGCGGCGCATCAGGCGATGCCGCGCTACGATACACAGCGGGCGATGAAAGCATGGCTTTCTACGATCGCCGTCAACAAATGCCGGGATTGGGCAAGGAAGCGCGCGGTCCGTCGGTTTTTCTCCTTTGCCGCACCGCTCGACGAACAGGCCGAGACGATCGCGGACGATCAGGTAGCAATCGATGACGCAGCAGCCGATCGGCAGGAACTTGCCAAAGTGACGCGCGCCATCGCGACCTTGCCGATGAATCTCAAAGAACCGTTGGTGCTCCGCACGATCGAGGGTTTGAGCCAGGCGGAAACGGCCGATGTATTGGGGATCAGCCAGAAGGCGGTCGAAACCAGGCTATATCGGGCTCGCGCGCGCCTCGCCGAAAATTTGAAAGAGAACCAAGGGGTAGGCGCACGGGACGCGTAAGAGGTGAGACGGGCCGGCAGCGGCTCAATCCCAAGGAGCTACCATGTCGCGCGTTCTAGACCGCCGCCAATTGCTGCGCGGTGCCACTCTTGCAGGAGGCGGTGTTGCGCTGTCGGCATATATGCCGGCATGGGCGCAGCCTGTTTCCGCTGGTATTGTGAAGCCGCTGCCTACTGTATCGGGTGATGAAATCCGGCTCCGGGTCGCGCACCAGATGATGATGATCGACGGACGGCAGAGCCACGCCATCGGCATTAACGGCACTGTGCCCGCACCGCTGATCCGGCTGCGGGAAGGTCAGACCGTGCGGCTGCATGTCGAGAACGGTCTTGATGAGCAGACCTCGTTGCACTGGCACGGCCTGATCGTGCCGTTCCAGATGGACGGCGTGCCGGGCGTTGCCTTCCCCGGCATCGATAAGCGCACGACCTTCACCTACGAGTTCCCGATCGTGCAGGCCGGCACCTATTGGTATCACAGCCATTCCGGGTTGCAGGAGCAGATGGGGCTCTACGGCCCCATCGTGATCGACCCCAAGGGCGTTGACCCGATCCAGTCGGATCGCGAGCACGTTATCGTGCTGTCCGACCACAGCCAGCTCCACCCGCATCGCATCTTCATGAAGCTCAAGAAGCAGTCGGGCTATTTCAACCGGCAGCAGCAGACGCTCGCCGGCCTGCTCAAGGGCGAGGACCAGCCGCTCAAGGATCGCCTCGATTGGGGCAAGATGCGGATGGACCCGACCGACGTCGCCGACGTGACGGGTTCAAACTACACCTATCTCGTCAACGGGCATGGGCCGCAGGACAATTGGACGGGGCTGTTCAGGCCGGGCGAGCGGGTGCGGCTGCGTGTCATCAATGCGTCCGCGATGACGACCTTCAACGTCCGGATTCCGGGGTTGAAGCTGAGCGTTGTCCAGGCGGACGGCCTCAACGTCCGTCCCGTTGAGGTCGACGAGTTCCAGATCGGCGTGGCCGAGACCTACGACGTGATCGTCACTCCATCGGACGAGCGCGCCTACACGCTGGTCGGTGAGAGCGTGGACAGGTCCGGCATGGCGCGCGCAACGCTAAGCCCCCGCGAAGGCATGGCCGCTGAAGTCCCTCCACTTCGCAAGCGCCCTGTCGCCACCATGAAGGACATGGGGATGGACATGAACATGGATATGTCGGGCGGCGGTTCGATGCAGGGCATGGACCATAGTGGCATGCCTGGAATGGATCACGGATCAATGGCCACGGCTGAAAAGCCCGCCGCTGCGATGGACCACGCGCAGATGGACCACGGTGCTGCCGGTGCCGGCGCGGGCGGAATGGCCGGGATGGATCACGGCGCGATGCAGTCGGGTGCTACGATGCCAGGCATGGCAGGTGCGCCCGACGCCGCAGGTGGTATGGCAATGGGCGGCATGGCGGGCATGGACATGAACATGCGCGACTTTTCGAAAGCGCCGGGCGTGAAGAAGGGGCCGGGTGTCCAGACCATCTCGCCGATGCCGATGGATCGTACCGGCGACCCCGGTCAGGGTCTGGAGAATGTCGGGCATCGTGTGCTGAATTACCGCGATCTGGTCGCGGTCGATCGCAATCCCGATGTGCGCGCGCCGTCGCGCGAGGTGCAGATCCACCTTACCGGCAACATGGAACGCTACATGTGGGCGCTCGACGGTGAAAAGCTGTCCGAGGTGAAGGCACCGATCCCATTTCTTGCTGGCGAGCGCGTCCGCGTCACGCTGGTCAACGACACGATGATGGGCCACCCGATCCACTTGCACGGCCACTTCTTCGAATTGGTGACGGGGCACGGCGCGTACAGCCCGAGAAAGCATACCGTCATGGTCCAACCGGGGGGCAAGGTCAGTTGGGACGTGACCGCCAACGAGGGCGATTGGGCATTCCACTGCCACATGCTCTACCACATGCACGCGGGCATGATGCAGGTCGTCCAGGTCCGTTCGGCGAAGGGAGAGGCGGCATGAAGGCGCTGCTTCTCGCCGGGATCGGCGCGCTGGTCGCCACGGCACCTGCCACGGCGCAGACGATGGACCATTCAATGATGCCGGGCATGAGCATGCCGGGCATGAAAATGCCGGCGAAAAAACCGACCGCTAGATCGAGACCGGCCACAAAGCGGGCCCCTGCCAAGAAGGCAGCGACTAGGAAGGTCCCGGCAAAGCGTCCCTCCAAGCCTGCAGCCGATCCACATGCCGAACACACGATGCCCGGCATGGACATGAGCGGTGCGAACGCGGCCGATCCGCACGCCGGCCACGACATGTCCCAAATGTCAGGCATGAACCCTGCTCCGGCTACCGCAACAGGCGAGCACACCGGCCATGATATGTCGGCGATGCCCGGCATGGATATGGCACCCGGCCAGCCAACGCAGCATGACATGTCTTCAATGCCGGGAATGGCGACCGTGCCTGTCGGTACAGACCTGAAGCCGGGCAATGCGCCCGCGCCTGCACCATCTCCGGTGCTGGCAGCGTCTCGCTATTACGGCGAGGCAGCCATGAGCGATGCCAACCGCGACCTGCGCCGCGAGCATGGCGGAATGACCTACTACCAAGTGCTCTTCAACCTTGCCGAGTATCAGGCGCGCAAAGGCGGGGACGGCTATCGATGGGATGGCGAGGCTTGGATCGGGGGAGACATCAACCGTCTCACCCTGAAGAGCGAAGGCGAGGGCACATTTGGCAAACCGCTCGAAGCGGCCGAGGTGCAGGCGCTCTACAGCCGTGCGCTCGATCCCTATTGGAACCTTCAGGCGGGCGTCCGCTACGACTTCAAGCCGAACCCTTCTCGCACCTACGCGACGGTCGGGATCGAGGGGCTTGCGCCCTATTGGTTCGACGTCGAGGGGGCACTGTTCCTTTCTGACAAGGGCGACGTGCTTGGCCGAGCCGAGGCATGGTACGACGAGCGAGTGACACAATTCTTCGTCCTTCAGCCTCGCGTGGAAGCCAACTTTGCAGCCCAAGACGTGCGCCAGGACGGCATCGGATCGGGGCTTACGGACCTCGAACTCGGGCTCAGGCTGCGCTACGAAAAGTCGCGTGAGTTTGCGCCCTACATCGGCGTGTCGTGGGAAAGGCAATTCGGCGACACGGCACGCTTCACGAGAGCACGCGGTGATGACACGGGCGGCTTCAGCTTCGTTGCCGGCGTGAGGACCTGGTTCTGAGGAGCGGCAGGCTCCGCCTTCATGTCGGTGCCAGCAAGCTTCATCGCTGGCTGGCACTGATTATCGGGGTGCAGCTACTGCTCTGGTTCTCCAGCGGCTTGTTGATGAGCATCCTGCCGATCGAGCGGGTACGAGGAGAACACCTCGTTGCACGCGAGAACACGGCGACGATCGATCCGGCTCAGGAGTTTGCTTCCCCGGCATCGGTGTTGGGCGCTGCCCCCGGCCCGGTGCGCGAACTGCGCTACACGACCTTGTTCGGACAACCCGTCGCCGAGTTGACGATGGCTAACGGCACGGTCCGGATGCACGACGCCCGGACCGGTTTGCCGATGCAGCGTATCGATGCGCCCTTTGCGCTACGAGTTGCACGCGCGGCATATCGCGGCCCCGGTGTCCCTGTTGCGTCCGTCATGTTTGCTCGAACAGCGAGCACGGAGTTTCGTGGCAAACTGCCGGTCTGGCGTGTGGAGTTCGAGGACGCCGAGACGACGCGCGTGTTCGTGTCACCGGAGAACGGTAGGATTGTCGGTGTCCGAACGGGTACGTGGCGGCTCTATGATTTTTTCTGGGGCCTCCACATCATGGACTGGAAAAACCATGAGAACTTCAACACCCCTTGGATGATGGCATTTGCAGCTGGGGGGCTAGCCCTTGCGGTGGCAGGCGTGGTGCTGCTCTACATGCGCTGGCCGCGCCGCAGGCAAAGAAAAGTCCAAGGGGTGCACGACGTTGCCGCGTAACTCTCTCTAGGTGGGGGATACCTCGGGAGAACGACTATGAAGACCATTACCACGATCGGCATGTTAGCCGCAGCGCTCGCCGCCAGTCCGCTTGCCGCACAGAGCAGCATGGCGGGCATGGATCATAGCCAGATGCAGGGAATGGATCATTCCAAGATGATGAATGATCCGGGCAATCCTTACGCCGCATCCGAGATGGACATGCATCAGAAGATGATGGCCGCGAAGCAGGGAGACGCATCGGAGATGTGGACCCGCAAGATGATCGAACATCATCGTGGAGCCGTTACCATGTCGCGCGTGGCGCTTCGGGACGCGAAGGATGCCGACACGAAGCGGATGGCGCAGATGACCATTACGAAGCAGGAAAAGGACATCGCCGAGCTTCAGGGCTGGCTCAAGTCGCATGGCAAGCGCGCCCAATAAGGCCGCTGGCAGGAACCCCGCCCCCGGGCGGGGCTTCACCAAAGGAGTTTAGCAATGAAGTTTACGATCCGGAGTGCGATCGTCGCCGCAGCGATGATGACCCCGGCTGTGGCCTTAGCGGCGAACAGCATTGCCATGCACCGCGATCCAGGGTGCGGCTGTTGCGAGCAGTGGGCCAAGCAGGTCCGTCAGCAGTTCGGGCGCAACGTGCAGATCATCGATGACGCTCACCGCGATGTGCTTCAGCGCAAGATGGGTGTCCCCGCCGACCTCAGTTCATGTCACACCGCGGTAGTCGACGGTATGGCATTTGAGGGCCATGTACCGATTGCCGACATGAAACGGGTGCTTGCCCAGCATCCCAAAGGCGTAAACGGGCTTGCCGTGCCGGGTATGCCGGTGGGATCACCTGGCATGGAAATGCCGGGCATGAACGCACAGCCCTATGAGGTGATCGCGTTCGGACCAACCGGACGCAAGGTGTTCGCCCGCCATTAAAAGAGGGAGGCGCGGACGCCTCCCTCCCATTTACTTTTCATGCCCGACATGTCGTGGCCGGCATGGTCTTTACGCCTGCCGCTTTCATGTCGGTGCAGGGCGTTGTCGGAATCGATAGTGGTTTGAAGATCGTGAGAGCTTTCATAACTTAACATATCCGCTATGCCGGATGCATGGATAACGATTCGGCTATCATTGCGCTTGGTGCGCTCGCGCAAGGCACACGCCTCGACGTGTTTCGCCTGCTGGTTCGCCACGAACCGGACGGCATGGCGGCGGGTGAAATTGCCCGTCAGCTCGACGTGCCGCAGAACACCATGTCCGCGCACCTCGGCATTCTCGCGCGCGCCGGCATCGTGCGCTCGGAACGGCATAGCCGGTCGATTATTTACCGTGCCGATCTAGACGGGCTGCGCGCGCTAACGCTGTTCCTCGTCAAGGATTGCTGTGCCGGCTCGCCTGAACTGTGTGCGCCGCTCCTGGCCGAACTCACCCCCTGCTGCTGAAAGGACGCCCCGTGGCCGTCGATATCGTGATCTATCACAACCCCGAGTGCGGCACGTCGCGCAACACGCTGGCGATGATCCGCAATGCTGGCATCGAGCCGCACGTCATCGAATATCTGAAAACCCCACCCTCGCGCGCGTTGCTGGTCGAGCTGATCGACCGCGCCGGGATCACGCCCCGCGATCTGCTACGCGAGAAGGGGACGCCCTATGCGGAGCTGGGCCTTGGTGACGATGCGCTGTCAGACGACACGCTGGTGGACGCGATGATGGCGCATCCGGTCCTCATTAACCGGCCGCTGGTCGTCTCGCCGCTCGGCGTGAAGCTGTGCCGACCGTCCGAAGCGGTCCTCGATCTGCTGCCTGATGCCCAACAGGGCGCGTTTGCCAAGGAAGACGGCGAACAGGTTGTGGATGCTTCGGGCCAGCGCATCGCCTGATGCTGCTCGCGTTCGCTATCTTCGTCGTCACGATCGCGCTCGTCATCTGGCAGCCCAAGGGCCTGGGCATCGGCTGGAGCGCGCTAGGCGGCGCGGCCGTCGCGCTACTCGTCGGGGTCGTTTCGCTCTCTGACGTGCCGGTGGTGTGGGGCATCGTCTGGAACGCGACCGCGACGTTCGTCGCGATCATCATCGTCAGCCTGTTGCTCGATGAAGCCGGGTTCTTCGAATGGGCGGCGCTCCACGTTGCGCGCTGGGGCGGGGGGCATGGTCGTCGGCTGTTCGTGCTGATCGTCCTGCTCGGGGCGGCGGTGTCGGCGCTGTTCGCCAATGACGGCGCCGCGCTGATCCTGACGCCGATCGTCATCGCGATGCTGAGGGCCCTGGGATACAAGGACAAGGCGACGCTGGCGTTCGTCATGGCGGCGGGGTTCATTGCCGATACCGCAAGCCTGCCGCTGATCGTCTCCAACCTCGTCAACATCGTGTCGGCCGACTTCTTCCGGATCGGCTTTGCCGATTATGCCTCGGTGATGGTGCCGGTCGATCTGGCGTCGATCGCCGCGACGCTGGTCGTGCTGCTGCTGTTCTTCCGGCGCGACATACCCGCCAGCTACGATGTGGCGCAGCTCCGCGCGCCCGCTGATGCGATCCGTGACCATGCCACATTCAAGGCGGGCTGGGTCGTCCTCGCCCTGCTGCTCGCCGGCTTCTTCTTGCTCGAACCTATCGGCGTGCCGGTCAGCGCCGTCGCTGCTGCCGGTGCCGTGCTCTTGCTGGTCATCGCCGCGCGCGGCCATGTCATCCAGACGCGCAAGGTGCTGGCCGGCGCGCCGTGGCAGGTCGTGATCTTCTCGCTCGGCATGTACCTGGTCGTCTATGGCCTGCGGAATGCCGGACTGACCGACCATCTTGCCGGCCTGCTCGATCGCACCGCGCAAGGCGGCGTTTGGGGTGCGGCGTTCGGCACCGGGATCATTGCCGCGCTGCTGTCGTCGGTGATGAACAACATGCCGACCGTTCTGGTGGGTGCGCTGTCGATCGACGCGACGCACGCCACGGGCGCGATCAAGGAAGCCATGATTTACGCCAACGTGATCGGGTGCGACCTTGGCCCGAAAATCACACCGATTGGCTCGCTCGCGACGCTGCTCTGGCTGCACGTCCTCGGGCAAAAGGGCATTCGGATCGGCTGGGGCTATTACTTCAAGGTCGGCGCGACGCTAACGATTCCGGTGCTGCTGGTAACGCTCGCGGCACTCGCGATCAGGATCAGCATGGGATGACGGCACTCGTATATCTGGCCGCGTCGCTCGCGGAAATCGCAGGCTGCTTTGCCTTTTGGGCATGGTTGCGGCTGGGCAAATCGCCCCTGTGGCTGGCTCCGGGCGTGGTATCGCTTGTGCTGTTCGCCTGGCTGCTGACACGCGTGGACAGCGATGCAGCAGGGCGGGCCTATGCAGCCTATGGCGGCGTCTACATCTGTGCATCGCTGATCTGGCTGTGGGCTGTCGAAGGGGTGAGGCCCGACCGCTGGGACGCTGGTGGAGCGACACTCTGCCTGATCGGCACCTGTATCATTCTGCTTGGCCCAAGGACCGCCTGATGCCGCTTCGCGCCCTCTCTGACCCCGATCATCTACCCGCCCTTGATCGGCGCTATGCGCTCGATCGTCCTGCCCTTGGGCTGGGCGCTGGTGATCCACCTCCGCGCATACTGTTGCTCTACGGCTCTTTGCGGGAGCGGTCCTTTTCGCGGTTGTGCGTTGAGGAAGCCGCTCGCCTGCTGCAATTCTTCGGCTGCGAAACGCGAATCTTCGATCCTTCGACGTTGCCGCTGCCCGATCAGGTGACGGGGGACGATCACCTGGCCGTCCACGAGCTACGCGAACTGTCGATGTGGTCGGAGGGGCATGTGTGGTGCAGCCCCGAGCGCCACGGCCAGATCACCGGCATCATGAAGCTGCAAGTCGATCACCTGCCGCTGTCGATGGGTGGGATGCGCCCGACGCAGGGCCGCACGCTTGCCGTCATGCAGGTGTCGGCCGGATCGCAGTCGTTCAACAGCGTGAACACCCTGCGCGTCCTCGGCCGTTGGATGCGAATGGTGACGATCCCAAACCAATCGAGCGTCGCGAAGGCGTTTGCGGAGTTCGACGAAAGCGACCGAATGAAGCCTTCGGCCTACTATGATCGGATCGTGGATGTGATGGAGGAGCTGGTGCGCTTCACGGTCCTTCTACGCCCGCACACCACGCAGCTTGTTGATCGCTATTCCGAGCGAAAGGAGGCAGATGTGCCGATCGATAGCGCCACGGACCTTTCGAGCATCGCAACCTCGCCAACGTACCGGAAAGGCGAGTAAAGTTCTCTTAGTGTGGCGAACCGCTCCTCCGACATTGTGCATCACTGAGTGTGCTTCTAGATGCATCCAATGAAACGCCGGGCTCGCCCATTCTCCAAGATATTGCGTTCCATGGCGTTTTTCGTCCTGGCAGTGATGTTGCTGGTCCGGCTTGGCCCGCTCTGCGAGACGATGGCGATGGCCGCGCCTCCGGCTGCGTCCGCGATGATGGACTGCGCCAGCAAATCAGCAGGCGCTCCCATCAAAAAGGCACCTGCGTCGGCCTGCGCCATACCGTGCGTTGCGGTTGCCGGCGAAACCGTCGAGCATATCGGGCTGGTTCCGTCCTCCCATCTATCGCCTTGGCCAGCTCCACAGACGGGCCTTTTGGGCATGGCATACGCTCCGGCCACGCCCCCTCCGCAAACCGTGTGACGTCGAACACCATCACACGTAAATTTCGGAGAATATCATGACCAAGTTTAAGCTCATCAGCGCTGCCTTCGCCCTCACTCTGTCGACTGGCGCATTCGCCGCTGTCGCCAATTGCTGCGCCGACATGGCGTGCTGCAAGGACGGTGCGGACTGCTGCAAGGATGGCGCAAAAGCCAAGGCCGCGGACTGCTGCGATCATGCTAAGGGCGGCATGAAGCACGGCTGAAGCTGGATAGGGGCGGGCAACCGCCCCTATTTTTCTAGTCTACATCTACCCGCCGCGGCACGCCGTCGCGCCATGGTCGCTGTGACGAGCGGAGAGTTACCCGTAGGGTTGAGGCTCTTCCCCGAACCGCATCCATCGTTCGGCCCATCTCGCGTGCGATTACCGCCAGAGTCTGCTTGGCCTCGATACGCCGACGAAGCTCGACGTCATCATCATTGGTCCAAGACGTTCCACGTCGAGCGGTCAGCCCAAAAACTCCTCGATCAGGAGCAATCCCAAAAAGCCGATGAAAAACATGGCGCTGATAAGCGGGGTATCGGGCTTCTCGTGCGCCTCCACCAATAGCTCTTCCGTCACAAGGTAGAGCAGCGCCATCAAACCGAAACTGAGAAACCCGGCGATGACGACGGGCGGAAACGTCGCAACGGGAGTCGCTATCGCCGCACCGATCGGCAGCAACAACGCGATCCCCATCGTAATCGCGATGATCCGCGCCTTGGACTTGATCGTCTCGCCCAACTCGGTGGTCACGGTCAGTCCGAGAAACAGCACCTCCAACGTCAACGCGATCGTCAGCAACACGCCGGCCTTCCCGCCAGCGACGAACGCCAACCCGAGAACAAGCCCGTCGATCAGGATATCCACTGCGACCGCGCCCAACATAGCGATCGGGCCACTGGCGCGACCCTCAAGAGCTTTGAGCGACAGCATCACGAGAATGCCAAGCGCGCCGCCTGTGAATGTCGCGATCGGTGAACCTTCGTGCATCACCTGGGGCAAGATCTCGGCTGCCGCTGCGGCGAACACGACGCCTGCCGCCAAGTGCTGCATAGCGCTTACGAAGGCATCACTTGGCCGTCTCGATACCGCGAATAGCGAGCCGATCAGTACGGCGACGACGGGAATGAGCGTGAAGGCAACGGCCTGCATAGCTTAAGCCCTCACGCTGTCATGATTCAAAGGCGGCAGTTCGATGTGTCCCCCTGATGGGGCTGGCAGCTCGCGCCGTCCGAAACGAGCGTAGAGCGTCGGCAGCACGAACAAGGTGAGCAAGGTTGCGGATATCAGGCCACCAATGACGACGGTCGCCAGCGGCTTTTGCACCTCGGCTCCAGCACCATGACCAAGTGCCATCGGCACAAAGCCAAGCGATGCGACGAGCGCCGTCATCGCAACCGGCCGGAGCCGCGCCAGAGCGCCTTGATGCGCCGCTACCGCACGACCCATGCCTTGCCGCATCAGATCATGGATGGACGACACCATGACCAGCCCGTTGAGAACCGCGACACCTGATAGCGCGATGAAGCCGACTGCCGCTGAAATGGAGAACGGCATGCCTCTTAGCACCAGCGCAAGGATGCCTCCGACCAGCGCCAGCGGAACGCCGGTAAACACGATCAACGCATCCCTGACGGAGCCAAGCGCGCCGTAGAGCAGGAACATGATGACCACGAAGCAGATCGGCACCACAACGCTAAGCCTATCGCGGGCAGATGCCAGGTTCTCGAACTGACCGCCCCATTCGAGATACGTGCCAGGCGGCAATTTCACCTGAGCGTCGATGGCTGACCGGGCATCAGCCACGACACCGGCCACGTCTCGATCGCGCACGTTGGCCTGCACCACGACACGCCGCTTGCCGTTCTCGCGGCTGATCTGGTTGGGACCATCGACCACGGCGATATCCGCCACTGTCGATAGCGGTACGAAGCCGCCACTGCCGGTCGGCACCGGCACCTGAGCAACCGCCGTCAGATCGGATCGTGAGCTTTCGGCCATCCGGATCACGACGGGGAAGCGACGATCGCCTTCAAAGATCACGCCAGCCTGTCGGCCGCCAATGGCTGCGGCAACCGTGTCCTGCACGTCACCCGCCGTCACCCCGACGCGGGACATGGCAGTGCGGTTCGGCCGGATATCGAGCATCGGCAAGCCTTCGGTTTGTTCAACCCGCACGTCTGCTGCACCCCGCGTCTTTCGAAGGATGCCGGCTATCCGATCTGCGGTCGCGTTCATCTCGCCAAAGTCGTCGCCAAAGACCTTGATCGCGATGTCGCCGCGCACGCCTGCAATCAGCTCGTTGAACCGCATCTGGATCGGCTGAGTGATCTCATAGGCGTTGCCGGGCAGAGTGGAGAGCCGCTTTTCCAGCCGCTCGACCAGCTCTTCCTTGGACAGGCCGGGGTCGGGCCACTCCTTCTTCGGCTTCAGGATGACGAAGGTGTCGGTCGCGTTAGGCGGCATCGGGTCCGATGCGATTTCGGACGTGCCGGTGCGCGAGAAGGCGAAACGGACCTCAGGGGCCTTGGCGAGTGCCTTTTCCACCTGGAATTGCATCGCCTGGCTCTGATCGACCGATGTGCCCGGGATGCGGACCGCCTGCACGAGGATGTTGCCCTCATCGAGCTGCGGCAAGAACTCCTGCCCCAATGTCGTAAAAGCGGCCCCGGCGAGTGCCAGCGCACCGATCGCGACGCCGATGGTGAGGGTGGGTCGGCGCATTGCCGCATCAAGTCCCGGCTCATAACGTTTCCGGAGGAAGGTGACGACGCGGCTTTCCTTCTCCTCGACCCGCTTGCTGAGACAGATCGCAATCGCTGCCGGTATGAAGGTCAGCGATAGGATGAAGGCGAACACCAGAGCGATGATGACCGTGAGCGCCATCGGCTCGAACATCTTGCCTTCGACACCCGTGAAGGTGAGCAACGGCGCATAGACAAGGATGATGATAGCCTGCCCGTACACCGATGGCCGGATCATCTCGCGCGCCGACGCCGCGACAATCCCGAGACGTTGCTCGATGGTCAGCACGTCATCACGACCATGCTGCGCCTCGCCCAAACGCCGTAATGCGTTCTCCACAATAATGACCGCGCCATCTACGATCAGACCAAAGTCGAGCGCACCAAGGCTCATCAGATTTGCGGAAACGCCCGCCTCCAACATGCCGATGCTGGTCAGCAGCATCGTGATCGGAATGACGCAGGCCGCGATCAGCGCCGCGCGGAAATTGCCAAGCAGCGCAAACAGAACGACGATTACCAGCACCGCACCTTCGGCGAGGTTGCGGGCAACCGTCGAAATTGTGGAGTTCACCAGCTCGGTCCGGTTCATGACCGGCTTCACGACAACATCGACCGGCAAAGAGCGGCCGATCTGCGTCAGCCGTTCGGCAACGCCGGTCGATACCGTGCGGCTATTCTCCCCGATCCGCATAACCGCGGTGCCGACGACAACTTCATGGCCGTTTTCTGACGCCGATCCCATGCGTAGCGCCTGCCCGGTGCGAACGGTCGCGATCTGGTTAAGCAGGATCGGAACGCTCTCGCGGGTGGCAACGACGGTACGTGCCAGCTCGTCGGCGTTGCGAACACGCCCATCCGATCGAACCGCCAGCCCTTCTCCGTTGCGGTTGACCACGCCAGCGCCCGCGCTGGTATTGCTGCGCTGAAGGGCGGTGGTGAGATCCTGAAGCGTTAGCCGCATTGCCGCCATGCGCTGTATGTCCGGAATAACGAGATATTCCTTGGTGTAGCCACCAAGGGAGTCGACGCCAGCAAGCCCGGCCGTGCTTTTGAGCTGCGGCGTGACGATCCAATCCTGTACGGTGCGCAGATAGGTCGCCTTGTCGGCGTCGCTGACAAGGTGATCCCCCTCGGGGGTGATATAGCTGGCATCGCGCTGCAAGCCGGGTTCGCCGTTGCGGTGGTGAACTTGGTCCAGCTCGCGATATTCGACCGTCCACATGAAGATATCGCCGAGGCCCGTAGCGATCGGCCCCATCTCGGGGTTCACACCTTCGGGAAGGTCTTCCTCAGCGGTTCGCAGACGTTCCGCGACCTGCGCTCGCGCAAAGTAGATATCGGTCTTTTCACCGAAAACCGCTGTGATCTGGGCAAAGCCATTGCGACTTAGCGAGCGGGTATATTCAAGGCCAGGAATGCCCGCGAGCGCGGTTTCGACCGTGAACGCAACCTGCTTCTCGATCTGATCGGGGGAGAGGGCAGGAGCAACGACATTGATCTGCACCTGGTTATTGGTGATGTCGGGTACGGCGTCGATCGGAAGCTGACGCAGCGCGCCAATCCCGAGCAATGCAGCCGCGATGGTGAGAAGCAGGACGAGCCAGCGCTTCTCGACGGAGAGGGTGACGATGCGACCGATCATGGCTCAGTCCTCATCCCCGCCTGCACCCTTGCCGAGTTCGGCCTTGAGCGTGAAGCTGTTGGTGGAAGCGATGCGCTCCGAGCCGGTAAGGCCTGCCGTTACGGTGACTTGCCCGCCGTTGGTGCGACCAAGCGTCACGGGAATTGCCCGGAATCCTGTCGCAGTGCGGACGAACACGAACGACTTGTCCTCGATCATCTGCACTGCGGCCGATGGCACGGCGACGGTGCGGTCCCCGGTCGCAGGAACGAGGATCGATACGTTGACCGTTTCGCCGACGCGCCATGTGCTGCCGGCGTTGTCGAGGGTAGCGATCACCGGCACCAATCGGGTCGTCTCGTCCAGAATGGGGGATACGAACGTGACGCGCCCCTCCTGACGCCGCCCCGGTGCCGTCACTTCGACACGCACGCCGGGTTTCACCCGACCGGCATCGGTGGGGACGAGTGAGGTGGTTACAGTGACCTTCGACAGGTTGGCGACGCGGAACAGCTCTGCATCGGCCGCGACCGCCTGCCCGAGTGTAGCGGATCTCGCGATGACCTGGCCGGCGATCGGCGAGCGAACCGCGATGCGGTTGAGCGCGCCGCCTCCGCTGCCCGTCGCTGACAATTGCTGCTGCGCGAGGCGAAGGGCAATGCTGGCCTCCGTCGCTGCCGTCCGCGCTGCGACCAGATCCTGCTCTGGCGAAACACGTTCAGCGAACAGGCGCTGTTCGCGGCGAAGGTTTGATTGGGCGAGTGCGGAACGCGCGCGCGCGGCTTCTACCTCCGCTTTCAGTGATGCCGCTTCCCGGCTTTCGATGATAGCCAGCGGGTCTCCCCGGCTGACTGACTGCCCGAGATTGCTGGTGAGGGAAACGAGCCGACCGCCTACGGAGGTGGACACAACCTGCACACCCTGAGGATCGCCCTCGATCGTTGCCGATAGCTCGATCGCTCCGGCCACGCCGCCTACTGTAGGACGCGTAACCTCTATCCCGGCATCCGCAATCTGCTGCGCGGACAGGGTGACGATATCCTTTGGACCCTCCTTGGCTTCGCTGGCCTCGGCACCTTCGGTCTTCTCGGCTCCGGCTTTCTCACCGGCCTCGCCGTTGCCACCCCCGCCGCATCCGGCAAGGAGGACAGCCAGGGTCACAGGCGCGAGCGCCCGCATGATGGTCTTCGTCATTGATTGGTTTCCTCGGTCGAGGGCGCTGCGGCAACGAGCCGTTCGAGGCGTGCCTTGGCGTCGTGATAGGTGGCGAGCGCATCGATCGCGGCGGTTCGTGTTTCGGACAGGGTACGTTCGGCATCGAGCAAATCGAGCTGACCGAACTTGCCCTCCCGGTAGCCGATCCGGGC
Source organism: Sphingomonas sp. Leaf407 (assembly GCF_001425385.1). Taxonomy (GTDB): domain Bacteria; phylum Pseudomonadota; class Alphaproteobacteria; order Sphingomonadales; family Sphingomonadaceae; genus Sphingomonas. The sequence goes on along the minus strand of NZ_LMQO01000009.1, from coordinate 25,880 downwards.
GATCCGAGCGGCTTCGCTTGCCGACGCCAATGCCGGCCCGCTGGCGTTGCGAGCGGTCGTCGCGGCATTCGCGACGTTCGCCTGTGCGCTTGCGATATCCTGCGCGGTATCCAGCTCGGCCGCGCGACGTAGCGCCTGCGCCTGATCAGTCTGCGCCCGCGCCTGCGCCACTGCCGCCTTGCCGTTGTTGAACAGTGGGAACGGGATCGACAGCCCGAACACCGCTGCCACGTCGTTCGTAGCCTCAAGCCGTCGTGCGCTGGCGCTGAGTGTCACGTCGGGAATGCGCTGCGACCTAGCAAGCCGCACCTGTGCCTCTGCCGTTGTCACGTCCGCGCGTGTCGCCGCCAATGCCAGCGTCCCGGCGGTCTCGATCGGCCGCGCTGGACCAAAGCCCTCGACACGGCCGAACCACACCAAGTCCAACGGTCCCGTGAGGGGTTGGCCGATCCGTCGGGCAAGATTGCTTCGGGCGACCTCGGCAAGCCGCTCTGCGCGCTCCACAGCCGTCTCCGCGTTGATCCGCAATACATCGGCGCGCTGCTGTTCGAGCGGTGATGCTCGCCCCGCTTGAACGCGGACGCCGGCTGCGCGCGATGCTTCGCGGGCGATACCGGCCTGCTCGCGCGCGGTCACCAGTCGGCGTTCCGCTGCGGTCGCCTCGATGTAGAGCTGCGTGATGGCAAGCCGTAGATCAGCCTCGGCCAACGCCGTGCCTATCCTCGCTCGATTACCAATCGCATCTGCGACAGCGATCCGTGCCGATCGTTTGCCACCCAACTCGATCGGTAGTGCCAGACCTGCCGTTGTCTCGGCGCTTCGAAGACCGCGATATTGGCCGCTGCCGGCAATGTTCTCGGTCTCGGCGACGATCGACGGGTTCGGGCGGTAGCCGGCAACCGTGCGGCCTGCTTGTGCTGCCCGGACGCCAGCCGTGGCAGCCTCAAGGCTGGGGGCGCTGGCTCCGGCAAGCGAAAGCGCCTGCTCAAGGGTGAGCGGGGGACTGGTCGATGTTGGATCGGCTGACTGCGCCTGTGCGATCGACGCGCACGACGCCACGGCCAATAAGGCCGCAATAAAACGGTGCATGGGTAACGGACTCCTGACGAACCTTGGGCATCCGCACGGGCTTTCCCGGCGGAATTAGGCGTTGGTCAGGCTTGGGGAGGACGTAGGGCTGGGTCCGACGCTACCGGGGCCTTGGGCGCATTGCGCCACATCGATGCAGTCATACGAACGCTGCTGGCTGGTCCGGTTGAATCGGACGCGATCGGCACGCCGACATGATGGCCGTGGCAACCACCATGATGGTGAGGATAAGCCTTGTCGGCGTCTGCCGGCACTTGGTCGGCATCGCCGTCGCAATGATCGAGGGAGCTGACCGCTGTGGTATCAACGCACGTCACGCCTTCGGTCGCATGCGCGACTGATCCAAGCCCGAGCATAAGCACGAGCATGAAACTGAGGAACAGGGCGGAGAGGCGGTGCATCGGCCCGCGCCTTAGCAGCTTACCGACTGCCATGTAACGACTGCTGGTAACTAGCGGGGGCGGGTGAGGGCTCGCTACGCATTTCGGCGCGTGCCTGCCGCATGATCTGAACACCGCCCGATATTCCCAACACAGCCATCAAGGTGGCGACGGCGAGATCAGGCCACGCGCTGTTGAGGCCGAACACTCCGCCTGCGGCCAGTACGACGGCGATGTTGCCAATCGCGTCGTTACGCGAGCAAATCCACACTGACCGCATGTTCGCATCACCGCTTCGAAAGCGGTACAGCATGACCGCGACTACAAGGTTCGCGATCAACGCGGCGATGCCGACCACGCCCATAATTTCGGCATGGGGCGTTGCTTCGTGGAGCGCCCCCCATCCCGCCGCGAACAAGACATAGACGCCTAGCAAAGCAAGCGTCGCCCCCTTCAACATCGCAGCGCGTGCGCGCCAGGCTATCGCCATTCCGGCAACGCCAAGGCTGATTGCGTAGTTCGCAGTATCCCCAAAAAAGTCGAGCGCGTCGGCTTGCAGCGCCTTCGATCCACCCGTGATGCCGGCAACGATCTCGATAACGAACATGCCGCCATTGATGGCGAGCGCAATCCATAGCGCGCGCCGCCACTTAGGGTCGTTGAGAGTGTCCGCCTTGTCGGACGCGCAGCTTGTGCAGGCCATATTCGCCACCTCGATAGAATCGATCTGACAGCCTATATGCACCCTCTAGTCGCTAGAGGGTCAAGCGCTGTGTCTGAGAAACTGACGATCGGAAAACTGGCTGGTGCGACCGGCACGAAAGTCGAGACGATCCGCTACTATGAGCAGATTGGCTTGCTGCCGGCTCCTGAGCGATCGGCGGGGAACTATCGGACCTATGAGGGCGCGCATCTACGCCGCCTGTCCTTCATCCGTCGCGCGCGTGATCTTGGCTTTTCAATCGATCAGGTGCGCGAGCTTATGGGGCTTGCCGATCGGCGCGATCAGTCCTGCATCGCCGTCGATGTCGTTGCCAACCAACACCGCGACGCGATTAGACGCAAAATTGCAGACCTCACCGCGCTTGCTGGTGAACTCGACGCGCTAATAGATTCCTGTAGCCGCAACACCGTCGCCGACTGCCGGATCATCGAAGCACTTGCCCCTTCCGCATAGCGCATCGCTGCTGTCCGGTGGAATGATCGGCTTGCACCGCTTGGGCACTTCAATCCGTGGAGCTGACGATCGCACTTCTTGCCGCCACGTCATCCCGACTGATCTCGATGGTACAGCGCACCGTCTTCTTAGTCCTCACAGCTATCTTGTAGCAGGCTTGCACAGCCTTGCGATTTGCGGTGATGATCCGATCGGCTGCCGCGATGTTGGCGAAAGCATCCGGCCCAGCAGCTCGCATGAGGCGCTGCCCGGCTTCCCATTTCGGTAGGTCAAGCGTGCGCGCTGCCATCCACTCGGGCACCTGCCACTTCCCCGGGAGCTCGCGCGCGATGATCCCCGGCACGATCGTCCATAGCAGCGCCCCGCCCAGGCACGCTCCCGCACCGACCTGCCACAAGGTACGGCGCTGCTCGTCCGCACGGCGGGCAGAACCGCCGATACCGTGCAAAGCGGTCGTCGCCTTGTCCATCTTCTCACCGGCGGTCGCGATCATGCGCCGATCCTCGTCGCGGGCATGGCCGCCAGCCGCGACGATCCGGTCGGCGACATAGCGCGGCGCGACATTGTCCTCGGCCGTTTTCGCCAGCACGCCGACATTTTGCATGGTCGCGTTGAGCGCCTTCGCCATTTTCCCCAGCGTCTCGCTGTAATCGGGTATCTCCGGCACCTCGGCGCGCTCCGCGGACAGCCGCTCGACGGCGCGGCGCAACAGCGCAAGCTCACCGCGGACACCTTCAAACGCCTCCGCTGCGGCGTCCGGTTCGTGATCGTCACTCATGCACTTCTTCCCCTTTACTGCATGAAACCACAAACCGGATCGTACCCGAAAGCACGAACCGTCACCGGCTCATCCCCCGATCCCGGTCGCGCCCACGATCGAGCGACGACGACAGCGCATCGCCGATCGACCGCTCGCTTTCCTGCTTCAGCGCCAGGTCGGGTGCATGGCGACGCAGTGCGGATTCGAGCTGCGGGTCACGGTGCAGCCCGCCCGCCGCCTTCTCCATCCGCTCGCGCAACCGCTCGGCACCGGCACTGTCGCCGGCCCGCTCCATGCCTGCCCGCGCCTGCTGCATTTTCTGCCAGCCTTCCACGAACCGCTCGGCACGCGCGTCCGGGTCTAGCCGCACACGCTTCTCGTCGGCCATCGCGCGTGCCGCGCCAACTGTATTGCCGCCCGACACCTGCTCGATAAGCTTCGGATCACGCGCAAGCGCCGATGCAAGGTCGCGCGCGGCATGGGGACGGGTCGCGTCCAGCCTCTCGCCAGCCTTCTGCAAAGCGCTCTCCTGATGCGGCAGCACGGGCAGACCCTTGTTGCGCATCCGGCCGATATCGCCCGCGGCACGTGCATAGCGTTCGATCGCCTTGGCCTGAGAGACGTCCAAGGTGGTGTTAATCGGCCCCCCCTGGCTGCGATCACGGGCGGTGTTAATCAGACCCCCCTGGCCGTGATCGCGGGCAGTGTTAATCGCCCCCTCTTTCGCGACAGCCGGCTTTGGCCGGAAACCGGCAAACATGCCCTTGGCCTTGTCGCGCACCTTCTCGACCATCTGGCGTGCGAGTTCCGGGAACCGGATCTCGCGCCGATCGGCGAACGCCCGCGCCTGATCCTGCTCGGGCTTAGCGTAATCGCCCGCCATGTCCTTGCCGCGATCACGCGAGAGCGCGCGGACGAGCTGGCGCTGGTCGCTGAAGTCGTCGCGGCCATAGTGGAGCTGCACGTCGTCACGATGACGCGACATGCCGACATAGGCGCTGTGCCGGTCCATGCCGGGGGTGGCGAGGACGTGCGCGCGATCGACCGTCACGCCCTGCGATTTATGGAACGTCGCCGCATAGCCATGATCGACATGGGCATAGTCCTTGGTGTCGAACGCGACGCCGCGCCCGTCATCGAGGCGCACCGCCATGCCCTCGGACGATACCCGCTCGATCGTCGCCAGCGTGCCGTTCTTCACCCCCATGCCGCGCTCGTTGCGCAGGAACATGATGCGGTCGCCCGTCGCGAACTGCCGCTCACCGCGCTCGGCCTTCACCGTCACGTCGTCGCCAAGGTCGCCGGATGCGCGCAACCGGTTGCGCGCCTCGCCATTGAGGCTCTGCACCTCGGCGTTGGTGTGGGTGAGGATGATCCGGGTCTTGCCCGGCTCGGTCTGGCGTGCGCGATCCCAACCGTCCACCAGCTCGCCCCGCGCCTCGTCACGGTTGTCGGCGACGTGGACCATGCCCTTGCTGTCATAGGCATGGATCGCCTCGCCGGTGCGCCCGGTCGCCAGCGCACGCGTGGCGTCGCGCTGCCAGTCCTCGCGCTGCCGGCGTATCTCGGTGATCTCGGCCGCGCCGTGGCGCTCGGTGACGCTGCGAAAGGCCGCGCCGGCCTCGATCGCCTGCAACTGCTCGGGGTCGCCGACCATCACGACCTTGGCCCCGGCATCGCGTGCTTGGGACAGCACCCGCTCCATCTGACGCGAGCCGATCATGCCGGCCTCGTCCACCACCAACACGTCCCTTGGGCCTAGCTGTTCACGCCCCCGCCCCCATGCGTGTTCAAGGCTGGCGATGGTGCGGGACTGGATGCCGGACCCGCCCTCAAGGTTCTCGGCCGCGATGCCTGACAACGCCGCGCCGCGCACCGTGTAGCCCTGCCCCTCCCAAGCCTCGCGCGCGACGCCCAGCATCGCCGATTTACCGCTGCCGGCATAGCCGACGACGGACGCCAGCCCACTGTTGCCGGTGACGTGATCGAAGGCGTCGCGCTGCTCGCTCGACAGGACAAGCCCTCGGCCCTCGGCTGCGTCGATCGCGGCGTCACGATGCCGATCGACGATGCCATGCGCGGCGCGGCCCGCCAGCTCGTCGCTCGCGCGCTCAAGCCGGTTCTCCACCGCGATCATGTCGCGGCTGGTGAACCGCTCCTGGTCGCGCCCGTCCTTCCCCAATGCGACCAGCTCGGGGCTGGCGCGCACCGCCCCCATCACCTGGTCGAACTGCTCCTTGCCGTCGCTGTGCCGGAAGGCGAACGTCGCCAGGTCGCGAGTGGTGAACGTGGCCTGCTGCCGCGTGATCGCGTCCAGCGCGACATTGGGATCGGCGATGATCTTCTCGCCGTTCTCACGAGCGATGCGCGTGTGATCCTCGATCCGCTCCGCCTCAAGCCCCTGCTCCGGACGACGCGATGCGGCCGGGCCGATCTTGTGCTGCGGTTCCAGCCCGATCCCCTGCGCCTCGTAACTGCGGTGGTCGATGCGACCCTCAAGCCCAAGCTCGGCCATGCGCTCATTAACGTGGGCGCTCCACGCCTCGCGCCAGTCCTTCAAAAGCTCGGTCGAGTTCCAGTCGCGGTTCTTCTTCCCGAACCCCTCCGGCCCCACGTCGCGCATCGCAAGCATGACATGCGCGTGCGGCTTGGGCGTGCCGTCCTTCGCCTTGTCCCAATGCACGTTCAGATCCGCGACCATCCCGCGATCGACAAACTGCTGCTTCACGAAATCGCGCGCTAGCTGGACGCCCTGTTTCTCATTCATCTCGCGCGGAATCGAGAACTCCACCTCGCGGGCAAGCTGCGCGTCCTTGCGTTTCTCGCCTGCCTCCACCTCGTTCCACAAGGTCGTGCGGTCGTTTAAACGCTCCGGTGCGCCCTGTGGCAACATCACTTCGGAGTGGATCACGCCTGCCTTGTTGCTGAAGTCGTGATTCCGGTTCAACCGATCGTCGTGCAGCTCGGATGCGGAGCGATAGGCGGCGCTCGCGACGGCGCTCGATCCGTTCGCGCGGCTCACAACCTTGGCGGAGAAATGGTAGATCGCCATGACGCCCTGCTTATTGCACTTCTGAGCGCACGTCGGCAACGACGTATAAGCGCGCACTCATCCTCCGCTTCGCTCCTCCTGATTGACTTGGTGCTGCGTTCTGCTCGTTCTGGCTTTACCCATATGCTCGGCGCGCTAAGATGTTGATGAGCGATACGCGGAAGGGTAAAGGCGATGCGGAAGGTTCGCGATTACGATGCCGAGCTGAAGGCACTGGGTGACAAGGCCCGCGCGCTCAAGGCAAAGCGGGTCGAACAGCTTGGCCAGCTCGTCGTTGCGACCGGGGCCGATGCGCTTGATCCGGAAACCCTCGCCGGGGTGCTGCTCGATGCGATCGGATCAAAGGATGCGGGCGCGAAGGAGGCATGGCGCGCGAAGGGCGCGGCCTTCTTTCAACGACGTGGGCGCAAAGGTGGCGGCGCTGCTGCAATCGACGGATCGGGCACTGCGACTGAACCAGGCGGCGACGCTGCGGGCGGAAGCGGCGGAACGGCGAACGGATAGCAGGGGCTGGGTCGTGCAACGTCGCGAACGAACACGCCATCTGATTGAACTGGGCGGGCTGGTCCAGAAAGCCGGGCTGGTCGAGCTGACCGACGACGATCGCGCCACGCTCTACGGCGCGCTGCTCGATCTCGCCGGGCGTGGTCGCGGCGACGATGCTGGCGACGTGCTGGCGCTATGGAAGCGGCGCGGCAAGCGGGCGTTCGACGCGGAAGCGGAAGGGAGCGAAGCGCAATGAGCGATTTCGATATCGAGACGATCCGTGCCCAAGTCCGCGCGATGAATTTCGTGCGCGGCACGCCGGCGGAAATCGCGATGTGGCATGAGGACATGGCGGACTCGCGCGCCAACCTGGTCATCGAGGACATGATCCCGACGCCCAACGACGATGCGTTCTTCGCGATGATGCTTGACGAGGGCGTGCCCCCTCCCCTTGTATCGCAAATCCTGCTCCGGCTGCTCGATCATCCCGACTCCGACCGGTCCTTGCCGGTCACGCCGATGGAAGCGCACTGATGCCGAGGCGACGGATCAGCCCGCTGTTCGCGGTCTTCGTCGCCTTCGTGGTGCTGATGGCGAGCAACGCCTGGCTCAAGGGCATCTTCGGCTATGGTGAGATTGCGACCGACATTCCGTTCCTGCTGGCCGGCGCGATCCTGTTCCTGGCTTGGCGCTTCAACCGGCGCGCCGCCAACCAGCGGAGCGATCTGCTCGGCTCCGCTCGTTTCGGCGACCGAACCGACGTGCGAAAGCTGGAGGCGAACGGAGATCTCCTGATTGGCCGCTCGGCGAAGTCAGGCAAGCTGCTGCATTACGACGGCGCGGCGCATCTGCTAACGATGGCACCCACCCGGTCGGGCAAGGGCGTCGGCACGATCATTCCCAACCTGCTGCTGCTCGATCGCTCGGTGATCTGCATCGACCCCAAGGGTGAGAATGCCCGCGTCACCGCCCGTGCGCGTGCCGCCAAGGGCAAGGTCTGGTGCCTCGATCCGTTCGGCGTGTCGGGTCAGCCGCCTGCCCGCTACAATCCGCTCGACCGGCTCGATCCCGCCAGCCTCGATCTCGCGGAAGATGCCAACACCCTCGCCGACGCCCTAGTGCATGACGCGCCGGGGCAATCGGGCGAAGCGCATTGGAACGAGGAAGCCAAGGCGCTGATCGCGGGGCTGATCCTGCATACCGTCGTCCACGAACCCGCCGACGCCCGAGTGCTGGCGACGGTGCGCGACAAGCTGACGCTCGCCCCTGCCGGCTTTGCCGCTTTGCTGGCCAAAATGCAGGACAGCGCCGGCGCCGGTGGCCTGATCGCCCGCGCCGCCAACCGCCAGCTCGGCAAGTCCGATCGCGAAGCCGCTGGCGTGCTGTCCTCGGCACAGCGCCATACCCACTTTCTCGACAGCCCTCGCATCGTCGCCAGCACCGCCGCGTCGGATTTCACCTTCGCGGGGCTGAAGGACACGACCGCCACCGTGTTCCTGTGCCTGCCGCCCGATCGGCTCGACACCTATGCGCGCTGGCTGCGGCTGCTGGTGAGCCAGGCCGTCACCGACATGGCGCGGTCCACCGCCCGTCCTGCCCGGCCCGTGCTGTTCCTGCTGGACGAGTTCGCCGCGCTCGGCCGTCTCGAACCGGTTGAACGCGCGATGGGCCTGATGGCGGGCTATGGCCTCCAGCTCTGGCCGATCCTCCAGGACATGCACCAGCTTAAGGCCACCTATGGCGAGCGCGCCGGCACCTTCATGTCCAACGCCGGCGTGATCCAGACGTTCGGGGTCAACGATCATGCCACCGCCGACATGCTCTCGCGCACGATCGGCGACACCACGATCGAATATGATACCGTCAGCACGTCGCGCGGCACCGGCTGGGGCGAAAACCGCGCTGGTCCCTCGGAGAGTGTCAGCGGGCACGTCTCCGCTCGCCGGCTCGCCACACCGGACGAAATCATGCGAATGCGGCCCGATCAGCTTCTGCTGCTCCGCCAGGGCGAAAACCCGCTCGCGGTCGAGAAAATCCGCTACTACGATCAACGCGAGTTCACTGGCCTGTTCGATCCTGCGTGACGATGTGCGAAAGGTGAGTTTTGGGGTAGCGCCTCACCTTCCGAAGGTGACGGAGCTGGTGATCGGATTGACGATCTACGAAACCGATCGCGAAGGAGCTGATTTAAGCACCAACAGCGAGGTTCGGTGCTGCAAGGGTGCGGATCGTGGCAAAGCCCTCTTCCCTGCCCTCATGGCGCTCTTGGTCGGCTCTGGCGTAGTATCTGGTCGCCAGCTTGCCTTTCTTCTTTTTCCGCTAAGCACGCGGCGTTTGCGCCGCTCTGGTGACAGCGCAGCTGGCACCAGACGAATAGTGCATCGGCCATTAGGCCGATTCCATTTGCCTATTCTGACGGTGGTTATCCACAGGCTCGCCACCCCAAAGCTCACCTTTCGCCGTTCAGATTCTCTAATTCTTCTGATTCAAGATTCAGAGCCCTGAAAGGTCCGTATTTCTGCCGAAAAATGCCTCCAATAGTGAGCGTTGGGGTCGATTCGCGTGAGTTTCGGGGTAGCATGCGGTGAGCTTTGGGGTCGGTAAAAGTGAGTGTTCGGGCAGGGTCCAGTGAGTGTTGGGGTACCCCAATGGTTGGGTTAAAAGGATCGGTGAGTTTTGGGGTATCCGCCTCTCTGCTCCACGGGGGAGCTGAAACATTTGCCTAGCTCACTTTTCGTGATTAGGGTGAGTTGGTAAGTTCCTCTAGCTCACCGTTGGTCAAGCCTATGTCGCAACCTGCCGTGGTCGATATGACATTCCGCACGCTGGCCCAGAAGGGACGTGGAAATCCTTTTGATCCCGCCAACTACGGTGAAATCGTCAAGCCCGGCGAGTTGGTCGATATTGTAGAGCTAAGCCCCCTCACCCTCGCGGATCGCCGTATCTACAACCTGCTGATCGCCAATGCCTGGGAACGCATTGGCGAGCCGATCATCCATCGCATTGCGAAATCCGGACTGAAAGGGACGCACCAAGGCAACGAGCGCATAGAGAGTTCACTGCTGCGCCTCATGGGCACCATCGCGATCGTCACGATCCGCAAGGATGGCAAGAGCTACAAGCGCCGTGTCCAGCTGCTCGGCCCAAGTGATGAAAGCCTCGAAAAAGACGGCTTCCTTCACTATCGTATCCCAGAAGAGCTAATCGAGATACTGCGGAACAGTCAGGTTTATGCCCGTCTCAAGACGCAGGTAATGTATTGCTTCGAGTCAAAATACGCACTTTGTCTCTATGAAATGATCGAGCGGCGCATTGGTCTCGAATACAAACAGAAAGAGGAGTTTACGATCGAAGAGCTGCGCGGCCTGCTTAACGTGCCTGAAGGTAAACTCGAACGCTTCGCTGATATGAACAAATATTGTCTGAAGGTGGCTGTCGAGGAAATTAACAAGCTTTGCCCCTTCTATGTCGATTTTACGCCGATCAAGAACGGGCGCAAGGTCGAACGGGTGGCACTCCACTGGTTCCCAAAAACGTCCAGCGGCAAGCGCGACGCACAGAACCTGATCGACCAGCACAGCATTGTACGACGGGCAAAGCTGCGCGGCGGAATTCCCGAACTGCCCGTGCTGGTAGATTTCAGCGCGTCGGCCCAAAGGTGAGCCGCTACCCCAAAACTCACCGATAGGCTTTGCTACCAACCTCTACATGCCAGACACGTGTTCACGTTCCATCGTGTTCTCGTGTTCTCGTGCTATCATGTTCACATGCTAACAAGTGGGCTGGCGGATTCCGGGGTGCCCGTTACAGATGCCGGGCATTCACCCAGCCCTTGCATGTTCCACTCGGGACGGATCATTCGGATCGCCCCCTCTTCGGGGTCGGTACATAGAACGGACCCAGATATACGTTAAGCGCCCTCATCCGGGTTCAGGCGGCGCAAATCACCCGTTTGTCGCGCATCTGCGATGGCGACAGGGTTTTCCGTCATCCCTAGTACCTAGCGACGACTTTTGGGACAAAGCCGTCGTAGCAAGTCCAGTCACATCGCGACGATCTACGGGAAAGGCTGTCTGGCGCTCGGCGCCTTTCGCGCGACGGCATGGTGATCGCTCCACCGCCGTCTAGAAAGGGATAGGCTATCGAAAGAGTCTGGGTGACATCGCCCAGCAAAACGATCGATTTCGCTACTGATTTCATCATGGTAGGCCGCTTGCATGACCGCATCCGATCGCGCCGAACAGAATCTGATCCTCCGCTGTCCGGAGCCGCTCAATGCGGAAACGCCCCCGGATAAACTGATCACGTCCTTCCTGACGCCGCAGGCGAACTTCTACATCCGCAGTCACGGACCAACGCCGGAGCTGGCCGACGATCATCGTATAGCGCTGGACGGCTTAGTCGACCGCCCGCGCTCCTACACGGTTGCCGAACTTCAAACGGCATTTGCGACCCGGACAGTGACCGCGACCATGCAGTGCGCCGGCAATCGTCGGGCACATCTTCAAGACGTGGAAAAGACTTCGGGCGATCCCTGGGACGTGGGCGCGATTGGCAATGCGGCGTGGACCGGCGTCGCACTGTGCGACGTGCTCGCCGCAGCCGGCATCCAGGACGGCGCGTCGTTCGTCGGCACTACGGGGGCCGACAACGTGGATGTCGATGGTGAGACGGCACCGTTCGGTGCCTCGATCTCGATCGCCAAGGCGCTAGAGCCCGACGTGCTGATCGTCTGGGCCATGAATGGCGAGGCGCTGGCCCCCGAACATGGCGCACCGCTGCGGCTCGTCGTGCCGGGTTATGCGGGCGTTCGTAGCGCCAAGTGGCTGACGCGCATCGAGGTGCGCGATCGCCCGTCCGATGCGCCGATCCAGGCTAAGGACTACAAGCTCTTTCCGGCGTCGGTAGCGAAGGAGGACGCAGACTGGGATCGGGGTCTGACTATCGAGGAGATGCCGCTCAATGCTGCGATCTGCGCGCCGGTGGACGGCGCGCATGTCAGCGCCGGCGCGTGCGAAATCGCGGGTTATGCGGTCGCCTTCGGCCGAGCGGTCACCCGCGTCGAGGTCTCCGTCAATGGCGGCACCGACTGGCTGCAGGCGGAACTGACTGCAAAACCCGATGCGCCTTGGAGCTGGACGCAGTGGCACGTCACGGTCGATCTGTCTCCCGGACTCCACGTCCTGATCGTGCGCGCCGTTGACGGTGCCGGGCAGATGCAGCCCGAACGGCCCGAGCCGATCTGGAACTTCGCCGGCTATCTCTCGACTGCCTGGCATCGCATCGCCGTTACCGCTGGCTGATGGACGCGCCGCACGACGCCGATCGGGCCCATGCGAAGCTGGCGGAGAGCGCGAGCAAGCTGAAGGACAGCGCAGTCCAGCAGGTGGACAGCGCCGACCGTCGCACAGAGCTTGCCGCGGACCGCACAATCCTCGCCGGCGAACGCACCTATGCTGCCTGGGTGCGTACCGGACTGGCGGCGCTCGCTTCCGGTATCGGCGCGCGCGCGCTGCTCAAGGACGTCGTGTTCCCGTGGCTGGCGACGGCGACCGGGACCATGCTGATCTTGTTCAGCGCCTTTTGCTTCGCCGCTGCGGTGTGGCGAGAGATGGGCGCAGGCGCCCCGCCGCCACGACCGGACATCAAGCGCCTGCCAGCGACGTTGCTCCTAGTGATGAACGGGTTTCTTATGCTCGTGTCACTGGCCGCGCTCGTCGGCATCTGGACGGCACGCTCGTAGCAGCCATCCCTAGGTTTGCTGCGAACCGATCAGACCCCGCAGCGCATCCGCGGCTTTCGTGCGGTATCGCCCCCTTGTGACGAAGCCCGAAAACGACGTGGGCCAAAGCCGATCGGTCCCGCATGCAGCGTACCCGGGGTCGGTACATATAACGGGCTCAGATAGACGCTGCCGACTGGCCGGTCCGAGCATTTGCCCGACCAACATGCCCATTGACGGTTGGGGCAAACGTCTAATAGATCGACTTTGGCAATGGATTTCTGCCGGGCAATTTGGCCGAACCGCTCTGATAAGAGCTGATGATTCCTACTTGGCGCCTTCAGGCAGCAAGGAGGAATTGTGCGCGCTACCTTTCGCAATCTCGTCGGCACGCTGAATGTCGCGGCATTCATGCGCGATCGTCACGACCATGCGATCTCTGTCCTGCGCTGGGCGCTGATCTTGCTGCCCATGGCGGCACTCGTCGGGACGCTATGTGCGGCGTTCCTGCTGAGTCTCGATACCGTTACGCGACTGCGGTTTGCATCGCCTTGGCTGCTCTATCTGCTACCGGTGGGCGGGTTCGTTGTCGGATTCCTCTACCATGTCACCGGGCGCACAGTGGAAGGCGGCAACAATCTGATCGTCGAGCAGATCCACGAGCCTGGCGGCGGGGTGCCTCTGCGGATGGCGCCGCTCATCTTCTTCGGCACAGTGGTGACGCATCTTTTCGGTGGCTCGGCCGGACGTGAGGGCACCGCCGTCCAATTGGGTGGAAGCCTTGCCAGCGGTTTCGGCCGCGCGCTCCGCCTCGATGCGGGCGGCACGCGCATCCTGTTGATGACGGGTATCGCAGCCGGGTTCGGCGCGGTCTTCGGCACGCCGATCGCAGGCGCGGTCTTCGCGCTCGAAGTGCTGGCGATCGGCCGCGTTGAATATTCCGCGCTAGTGCCTTGCCTCGTTGCAGCGCTAGTCGGCGATTGGACGTGCCTCGCCTGGGGTATCCATCACGGTGTCTACCCGATCGGTGCGTTGATACCGGTCGATGCGCTGCTCGTGACGAAGGCGGGTATTGCGGGGATCATATTCGGATTGGTCGGTTTGGCCTTCGCCGAAGCCAACCACGTGGTCGGGGGATGTCTGAAGCGGATCGTCCCCTATGGTCCGCTACGTCCAGTGATCGGCGGGGTCGTCGTTATCGCGCTCGTCTTCCTGTTCGGCACGCGCGACTATCTAGGCCTGGGTGTCCTGGCAGCGAGGCCCGAGAGCCTTACCATCGCCAGCTTCTTCGGACCAGACACGCATCCGTGGAGTTGGGCGATCAAGCTGCTGTTTACTGTCGTCACGCTCGGTGCGGGTTTCAAAGGCGGTGAAGTCACGCCGTTGTTCTTCATCGGCGCGGCGCTCGGTAACGCGCTGGCGCCTTTCTTGGACGTACCGACGGGCCTGTTCGCCGCGATCGGCTTTGTTGCGGTCTTTGCCGGGGCTGCCAATACCCCGCTCGCCTGCACCTTCATGGGGATTGAACTGTTTGGCGCCAGCTATGCGGTGCCGATCGCCGTCGCCTGTTTCGTGGCCTATCTCTGCTCGGGCCACAATGGCATCTACCTGTCGCAGCGCGTTGCGATACCCAAGGTGCCCGCGAACGGCCTCGCGCCCAATGCAACACTGCGCGAGACACGTACACGCCGCACAGCACTTCGCGCGCAGAACCGCGTGTCGTGAGTGATGTGCTTAGCCTGATCCCCCCGATACGTCGGGCGCAGCCTTCGGATCGGGGTCTTGCGCCTTGCCCTTCGCGGCGCCCGGCTGCTTTGCGCTCATGGCGGTCAGATAAGCGACGATCGCCGGCACGTCAGCCTGTGCAACAGGAGCCTTGTAGACCTCGCGCATCTTGGTGACCTCCGCGGTCCACTGATCGGAGGAGAGTGGCGGCTGGTTCAGCGCCATGCTCGCCGAATGACACGAGGTGCAGTTGGCGTTGATGACGTCGGCATGCGGGCCGGCGGGATATTGCCCTTCGTCGGTCGGGAGATCGACCGAGGTGGACGCCAGCGAGAAGCCGCGCGCCGAAACGCTTGGCGGCGGTGGTGCGGTCGGGGCGGCAGGCGGCGGGGCGATGCGGCTGTTCGGGGCACCGATCGCGAGTAGAAGAACGACGGTCGCGCCGACGAACCCGAACGACAGCGTGCCGATGGAAGGCGTTTTCATGGGGGAGCGCTCCTCAGCCGACGACGATGTTGGTGGTTTCGATGTTGCCGCGCATGAACCCGCCCGGGTTCCAGATCGGCGTCATCGGCTGCGCGATGCCGGCGGTGTTCCAGCAGCGCGACATCAGTCTGGTCGGGCCCGCATGGCTGAGCGGCACCTGCGCATCCCAGCGGCGGAAACTGTATTTGCCGTGATCGGGGCCAAGCGTCGTCTTGTACCAGCTCTTGCCGTTGTCGGTCGACACATCGACCTTGGCGACGCCGCAATCGCCGCCCATCGCGATGCCGCCCAGCGGGATTGACCGGTCAAACGCGATCGCCTGCCCTTCGTCGAGGCTCGTGACCCAACTGCGCGGGATCATCTTGTTGATCGGGACGGCCGGGAAATCCTTCTGGCCAGGCCGCACGTTCGCGCCTGGAGTGTCAGGGATCTTGTACGCCTTGGCCATCCAGTAACCGTCGTCGGGCGCGGCAAGCACCTCGATGTCGTTCAGCATCTTGACCCAATAGGTCGAATACCAGCCGGGTACGATCAGCCGGACCGGGAAGCCGTTGAGGAGCGGCATCTGTTCACCGTTCATCCCGAAGGCGAGCATCACTTCGCCGTCGCGTGCGTGGTCGATCGACAGCGACTTCGCAAAATCCGGTCCACCCGCGACCACCGGCTGGTCGAGCGCACCGAACCGCACCGCGACCGCGCCCGGCTTCACGCCGGCGATATCGAGCACGTCGCGCAGGCGCACGCCGAGCCATTTGGCGTTGCCCATCGCCCCGTGACGCCACTGCGCACCGGCAACAGGGGGCTGGAACAGCGCACGCGAATTGCCCGAGCATTGGTTGATCGCCGCCAGCTCGACGCGTGGCAACTTCAGCAGTTGCGCGAGCGAGATCGACAGCGGCCGCGTGACCGCGCCGTGCACCTTGATCCGGAACGCCTCGACATCGATCGCGGTCGGAATGTCGGCCCAGTGCCAGCGGACGAAGAACTGGTCGTTCGGTGTGAAGACGTCGCCATTGAACACGCTCATCGGCGTTTCCAGCAGCGGCGGGTGGATCCGCTGGAGGATCATGCTGCCCTTGCCGGGGAACGCACTGGTTATCGGCCGTTCCGATGGGCCACCCGGAAGATGCAGGTCGACCATGCTCTGCGCCAGCGCGGGTGCGGCGATCAGCGCGCCGCTGCCGATCGCAGCCTCTGCGAGAAAGCGACGGCGGTTCGTCGCCTGCGCCAGTTTCATATCCAGGCTGTCCACCAGCATTCTCCCTTCGATGTCATGCTCTTATGCGCGATCCGTCCGACGGTCTGCCCGGTACGGGTCGATCGGATGGGCCGGTTCGATCCGGCAGGACGATCAGTTCGGCCCATCAATTGGCTTGGGCGATGCAGGGCGACACGAACAGGTTTCCGCGCCAGCCGCCTGCGACCGTCTTGGCGCCGACCAGCAGCCACATCGCTGCGAGCGCGATGGTGAGGATGGTGCCGACGATCCCGAAAAAGCCGAGCTGGAGCGTCGTGCCGAGCTTGAAGGTGGCGACAGTGTAGACGCCGAGCGGGAAGGTGTAGCCCCACCAGCCAAGGTTGAACGGGATACCCGCGCGCCAGTAGCGGATCGTGATCAGCGTCGCGAGCGCCAGCCACCACAGGCCGAAGCCCCAGAGCAACAGCCCGGCGATCGTGCCGATCCCCTGCGCTACCGCGCCGATCTGGCCGAGGCCGTTGGCGGCGAGGATCGCGGGCGCGTCGCTACCGAGCACCAGCATCCCGAGCGCACCGGTGCCGATCGGACCGAGCGCGAGCCAGCTCGAGGCGGCCATGCTCTCGTGCGGCAGCTTGTGGAGAGCCATCCGCAGGATCAGGATCGCGAGAATGCCGAACGCGACCGGCACCGAATAGGCCCACAGGACATAGGAGGTCGCCAGCACCACGAACTGATGATGGGCGTCGGCCAGATGCGGTGCGAGCAGGCCTCCGCTCGCGCCTGCGACCTCGGCCGCGACCACTGGCAGGAGCCACACCGCGGTCATGCCGTCGAGCGAATGTTCGTGCCGGGTAAACATGAGGTAGGGGATCGCTACACCGCAGGCGAGCGACATCGCGACGTCGATCCACCACAATGTCTCGGCGATCGGGATCACGCCGGCGCCGAACCGCGGCAGGCCGAACGCCAGGAACCCGTTGATGATCGTCGCGAGGCCCATCGGGATCGTACCGATGAACATCGATACGGTGTTGTGCCCGAAGATCCGCCGCGCCTCGTGCCCGAACATCGTCCAGCGCGCGGTGTAGAGCCCGGCGAACAGCGTGAAGAGCGCGATGTTGAAATACCACAATGCCTCGCCGACCGGGTGCAGCGACGTGCCGACGCCCGGCACCTGCGGTAAGGCCAGCGCCAGGATACCGGTGCCCATGGTCGCGGCGAACCAGTTGGGCGTGAACTGCCGGATCATCTCGCGCGGTGAGTCGAGCCGGCTGAGCGGCTTCAGGCCATCAAGAACGGGTTTCAGATCGGCGGTCACTTGCCAGTCTCCTTGATGAGATCGGTCAGCGCATCGGCCGCCCGGGTACGATAGCGCTCTTTGTGCCGCAGCGCGTAGAACGGACGCCGCGGCAGACCGAGCGGCAGATCGTGCAACGTTCCGGCCGCGATTGCAGGTGCGACGACATGCTGCGACAGGACCGCGACGCCTGCGCCAGCCTCGACCGCGCTACGTACCGCCTCGTTCGACGGCAGGGTCAGCGCGGTGGTGAGGTCCGACGGATCGACGCCGCGCTGGCGCAACACCTCCTCGAACGACGAGCGCGTGCCCGATCCCTGTTCGCGGACGATCCAGCGCGCGGCGCGGATCCAGTCCTCGTCGATCGTGTCGGCTGCGCGATCGCTTACCAGCACCATGCGGTCGTTCGCGACCGTCCAATGCGCGAGCGCGGGCTCGTCGATCACACCCTCGACGAAGCCGAGCTCGACCGCACCGTCGAGCACGCGCGCCGCGGCCCCCTCGGTGTTGTCGATCGCCAGTTCGATTGAGATCGCGGGGTAGCGCGCATGGAACGCCGCCAGCTGGCGGGGCAGCCAATAGCCTGCGATCGTCTGGCTTGCGACCAGCCGCAGTGTGCCGCGCTCCAGTCCTGCATATTCGGCCAGTGCAAGTTCCGCGCTGGCGGCACGGCCAAGCACTGCGCGCGCGTCGACCAGAAACATGCGGCCCGCTTCGGACAGTTCGATCCCGCGGCCGACCCGGTGGAACAGCGGCACGCCGTGCCGAGCTTCTAGCGCGGCGATGGCAGCGCTTGCGGCTGACTGCGTCACATTGAGCGCTTCGGCAGCGCGCGTCATGTGCTCGCGCTCTGCGACACCGACGAAAATCCTGAGTTGTTCGAGGGTCATGCCCGATCTCCTTGCCCCAATGATAGGGAAAGGAGATCAATCGCACCAACCAAAGATTACAGTCATTCCAATCAGATATACCGATCGTTCATTTCAGAATGTCGATAACCGCCTCACGTTCATCGACCAGTTCGGCAATCGTGCGATCGAGCATCGATCGCTGGAACGGATCGAGGGTCAGGCCTTCGATACGCGCATACCCACCGCTCATGCAGTGCACCGGCACGCCGCACACCAGTCCTTGCGGGATACCGTAGGAGCCATCTGACACCACGCCCATCGACACCCAATTATCGCCTGCGCCGTGCACCCAGTCGCGCAGATGGTCGATCGCTGCATTTGCGGCCGACGCGGCCGAGGACGCACCCCGTGCTTCGATGATCGCGGTTCCGCGCTGCGCAACGGTGGGGATCAGGGTTTCGCGGTACCAGGCCTCGTTTCCGATACGGTCGGCAAGCTTTTGGCCATCGAGTTCGGCATTCCCCCAGTCGGCAAACATCGTCGGCGAATGGTTTCCCCAGACGACGAGCTTTGTAATCGCATCGACACCTACACCCGCCTTGGCCGCAAGCTGTCCCTGCGCGCGGTTGTGATCGAGGCGGATCATCGACGTGATGTTTTCGGCAGGAAAACCCGGTGCGCTTTGCGCAAGAATCCAGGCATTTGTGTTGGCGGGATTGCCGACGACCAGGATCTTGGCGTCACGTTTGGCCACTGCGTCCAATGCTGCGCCCTGCGTCTTGAAGATCGCTGCGTTGGCAGCGAGCAAATCACGGCGCTCCATGCCCTTTGAGCGGGGACGAGACCCAACCAGCATGGCCGCATCGATGTCCTTGAAAGCCACCATCGGATCATCAGTAATGATCACACCTGCCAGTAGCGGGAACGCGCAATCCTCCAGTTCCATGACCACGCCGCGTACGGCGTCCATAGCCTGCGGCACGTCGAGCAGTTGAAGGATAACGGGCTGGTCCGGTCCGAACACGTCACCCTGCGCAACCCGGAAGAGCAGCGAATAGCAAATTTGTCCTGCGGCACCGCTGATCGCGATCCTGACGGGGGGCTTGGTCATTTTAGAAAGGGCTTTCCTTGGGAAATTACAGACGGTGTAAGACCGATCAACGCGCCGCCACGGCAAGCGCCGCATCGCGCCCGGATGGCACCAGATTGGCGAGACCTTTTCCTGATCGCACGGCACCAGGAACGTAGATCAGGCTTTGCGCATCCGTACTGATAGGGATTGTCGACACGGTGGTGTACGTCAGCGTGTCGATCCCAGCGACCTTGTTGGTTCCGGCCAGGCTGGCATAGATTCTCGTACCATCGCCCGACGGCCAAACCGCACTTGGAGCCGCTTGTAGCGGGACGGTTGCCACAGCCTCCAGGCTGTCGGTTCTATAGACCTTGATTGCAGGTTGATCGCCGCCAATGCTGACATAGGCAAAGGAATCGTCCGCGCGCTGGGCGAAGTTGACCGCGCCCGTTGCTGGACCAGTGTTTATCACTTCGCGTACCGCAAACGGCGGTTTGGCAGCAAAAACCGTGGTCGTGCCGCTCTCGCGGCGTGTTGCCCAAATCTGTTTGCCATCTGGCGAGACCGCGATTGCTCCCTCACCTGCACCGTTGCTGGCAACGTGTCCGACGACGCGCCGATGCTCGACGTCGACAACCAGGATGGACGGCCTTTCAGTAAGCGATACAAAGGCATAGCGTCCGTTTGGCGACAGGATGGTCGCGCCCGCTCCGCCACTTGCTGGTACGCGGGTGATCTCCCGCGCGGTCTTAGGATCCACGACTGCGATGGCATGTTCATCGCCGAGCGAAACCCAGAGTTCGTGCCCATTGGGCGTAAACGCGACGGCGGTAGGCGACGTCTGGAACACGGTCCGGCCTCGTTCCGTGTTCGTGGCCAGATCTACGAGCGTCACACTGTGCTGCGCTAATGCCGATACCGCCAGGGTCCGCCCGTCACGCGTTGCAGCCAGGTGCTGGACTTTGGGGCTGGAAAAGCTGGGCTCAGCTATCGCGCTTTTGGTGAGGTCGATGCGTCCCAGTTCGTTGCCCGCTGCAGGATCGATGACAACGATCTTTGTCGATGTCGGGTCAGACACATAGATCCGGTCATGATGACTAAGGTCGATATCAGCCTTCGACCACGGTGCCTGAACCGCCTTGATATCGCAGGGAAAGTCGTCCGCCGCAGGTGCAGCCCAATAGGCCTGAGCGATCGCCGGGACTGGGGCTACGGAGGCCAACATCGCGGCAACCAGAACGATCGCAGCTTTCATCGTTTGATCCTTATCGCGGATCCGGCGGGTGATCGTGCCAGTCCGATGCCGCTAGATCGACCGATATCTCCCCTGCGTCCAACGCATGGTAGCGATGGTTTCAATACGAAAACGCGATCATAGATTGTCTACCGTTCTTTTTAGATGATCAGAACAACCATGCTTATGCGTTGGATCGATGGCTGCGCCGCGATCATTTACGCTGTCACGCTCGGCATTCATCGCTCGCGTGTCATAAATGGGAATACTAAAGGCATGACGATGAAATCTCGCACGGCCTTGCTAACGGCGATAGCCGTGTCCGTATCGACGGGTGCGTTAGCGCAAACGGACGGTTTCGCGTCCGCAATGGATGCGGCGATGGCGCGGATGCACGGCGCGATGATGACCGGTTATTCAAGCGATCCCGATCGCGACTTCGCAAGAATGATGATCCCGCATCATCAGGGTGCGATCGACATGGCCGAAGTCGAACTGCGGTTCGGCAAGGATGAACGCCTGCGCCGGCTCGCCCAGGGAATCATCGTCGAACAGCGTCAGGAAATCGCGGTGATGCAGGGCATCCTATCCGAAGGCGGCGCGTTGCTGCCTCACACCGAACCGACCGCGACCGGTCACCCCCATCACGGAGACCGTCCATGAAGCGTTTCACCCTAACCGCCTGCGCCGCCTTGTGTTTCTCGGGCCCTGCGTTTGCCCAGCAAGTGCCGAACGCGACCCCCGACGTCCCCGTCAGCGCGCAGGACCGGTTCTACACCTCGGACCAGTTCTCCAACACCGTGTCGGTGATCGATCCGTCGACCAACACGCTGCTCGGCGTGATAAAACTCGGCGACCAGACCCCCGCGAACCTCAGCCCGCTCTACAAGGGACAGCTGCTCGTCCACGGCATGGGCTTCTCGCCTGATCGCAAGACGCTGGCGGCGATCTCGATCGGCTCGAACTCGGTGACGTTCATCGACACTGCGACCAATGCCGTGAAGCATACGACCTATGTGGGCCGATCGCCGCACGAAGCGTTCTTCCGCCCCGACGGTCGCGAAGTCTGGGTCGCGGTGCGCGGCGAGGATTATATCCAGGTGCTCGACGGCAAGACCTTCGCGCCGACTACGCGCATCCCCGTTCCTAATGGCCCCGGCATGACGATCTTCTCGCCGAACGGGAAATACGGTTACGTCTGTTCGAGCTTTTCTCCCGAGACCGTTGTGATCGACACCGCCTCGAAGAAGATCGTCGGTCGCGTCAAGCAGGCGAGCCCGTTCTGCCCCGACATCGCCGCGACGCCCGACGGCAAGCAGGTCTGGTTGACGCTGAAAGACGTCGGCAAAGTCATGGTGTTCGACGCCAAGCCACCCTTCGCAGTGCTCAAGACGTTCGACACAGGCGCGATCACCAACCACGTCAACATCGCCCGCACCAAGGCTGGCCAGTTCGCCTATGTGACGGTCGGCACCGAGAACGTCGTCAAGGTGTTCCGCACCACCGACTTCGCGCAGGTCGCGAACATCCCGGTCGGCGCGCTCCCGCACGGCCTTTGGCCGTCGGGCGACGGTACGCGGATGTATGTCGGGCTGGAGAACGCCGACGCAGTCGCGGCGATCGATACCGCCAGCAACACCGTTATCGCGACGATTCCGATCGGTCAGGGGCCCCAAGGCGTGGCCTACGTTCCCGGCGCGGTGCCGGTAGGCGATGGCCGTGCAAACCTGATGCCGCTCGCCCAGGCCGGCATGAAGATCCAGCTGACTCTTTCCGGGACTGGGCGCAGCCAGGTCACGCTGTTCGATCAGGGCCAAGTCCAGATTTTGCAGGCGGCGGTTGCGGGCCTCAGTCCAAAGATGCCCTATGTCCTTGGGCTATCCTCCCGCGCTGATGGCAGCGGCGTGATCCAGCCTCTGGCGAAGTTCATGACCAATCCGGCGGGCGGCGCGATAGTCAACACGCTCGGACCGCTCCGCCAGATCGTCAGCGACGCAAAAGGCGACATGCGCCGTTACCTCGTCATTGCTCCGGGCGACCCGATGATGCCGGGCGCCGTCGTTCAGGTGCAAAAATGAGGATTCCGGTGAAACCTGCGATCTCTTGTCCGTATCCGGTATCTTGGTCATGACGCTGGTATAGGCTGCCGCAGCGTTTTGAGACTGTCGGAAAACACATGCTTTCGGACAGGGTGCGCTCCGGCCTTGGGTCGTGGCGCCAACAGGATGGCAGAGTGTGCGACAAACCCTGTCGCTTTGGTCAGCTGTACGGAAACCCGAATCTGGGGGTTTGCTGACACCCGATCGCGTTAGCGTACATCTGGGTCCGTTCTATGTGCAGACCCCTCTTCAAAGCTGCGCGTCACCGCTCCCCGAACGGGTGCTTGCCGTACTGGCGCATGAGAAGGTCGATTGCCTCGCCCATCAAGGCCTGAAGGGTAGTTCCGTTCTCGGCCGCCAGCACATTTAAGCCTCGGCTAACTTCCGGACTAAAGTATGCGCTGACAGCCTTCTTGCCCTGCCGCGCCGCCGATCGCACCGACGCCGAGCCCTCAATGGCTGGGGTCGAGACGCTCGGCTCCACCTTCGCGCGTTCTGCACGCTGCTGCCTCATGGCGCCAAATTTGCTCATGTCAGCCTCGCTTCTTTCTGCACTGCTTACTTGTGGGCAAGTTCACACGTTCGCTTGTCCACGTCCATAGCGCGGCGATCTCCTCCGCCGCCTTACCGTCAGGCTCCGCCTCTATCGCGGTTTTCCCTTGCGCCGTGCTGTGGTGATAGATCGCGCGCATCGTGAGCATGACGGGCGCGACCGGCACACCCATACCCTCAACGCCTTCGCTGCCCTCAATCAGCTCCCGCGCGTCTCTGTAAGTAGTTGGCGCGCGCTGAGGACCGCCCATGAAGAGCACGAAGGCCGGCTTGCCTGCTGCCTTCACCAGCTCGGCCGTCGTTTCAACGGCTGACAAGTCGAACGCTTGGGGACGACAAGGAATAAGGATCAGGTCCGCAGCCTTGCACGCCTCGCGCGCCATGATGTCCGCGTGTGGGGGCGTATCGATAATGACTAGGTCCGCGCCTAGATCGGCTGCTTGCTGCACCTTGCGCGGAAGGAGGGTGGGGGAGGCACAATCTACGACCTCAGGGTCCGCGCCGCCTCGCCAGTGGTTCCATTGGCTAGCGGTCGCTTGCGGGTCCGCGTCGAGGATCAGCGCGGAGAGGCCCGCACTGGTGGCGGCACCGGCAAGGTGGATGGCAAGCGTGGTCTTACCCGCTCCGCCCTTCTGGCTGATGATAGATATGGTCTTCATGTAGCCCCTGCACGTGTTCGCGTGTGAACATGATGGATAGCACACAAGTGAGCAAGATAACAATCTCACTTGTGAACTGATAGCCTTCGTGGCCTGTAGCAGCGTGGTTGGGTGGTCGTAAGCTGCACCCGAGGTTCGCGGCATAAGGGAGCATACGTGACAGGAATATCAGGGGGGTCAGGATCAGGCGGCTGGACGTGGGTGCAGGGCTTCGGAACGGCCTTTGCGGGCGTGCTTGCCTACCTTGGCGCGCGTTTTGGCGCGCAGGCCGGGAAGGAGAACGCAGACAAGGCCATCTTCGTCCAGATCGTCACCAGCGAGCGCGCGGTATGGCGAGAAGCAATGCGAGGGCTGGTTGTAGAGTTAACGGCCGAGGTGCGGCGTGGTGCAGTTAGCCCTGCCAAGCCGGTGAATTGGCGAAAGGTACATGCCGCGCGCGCTGGTATCGTACTCCGCCTAAACCCGGCCTGCCGCGACGTAGGGACTGAGGACAAACATGCCCTGGATCGCGCGCTCTTCCGCGCAGTCGAGGAGCTAGTGAGTGCGCGGCATACTCCAAAGCCCGATTGGCTCAAAAAGGCGGATACGGTCGAGAAAGCAGCCCAACGGCTCATCAAGAAGGAATGGGACAAGTCGAAGAAGGAGGCTCGCACAGGCAGGCTTGAAGAATGAGGCTGTGAGGGCCGCAGGATAGCAACTGTCGACTGTCTCAAATGTTCTAAGTTTCGCAACAGAGCCCTTAGAGCTCGTGTTCTCTCATGTGCTGATGTCGCAAAAGTCGGTTGCAAAATACTTTTATTACGATACAATTTTGCAACATGCTGATTGGCTATGCTCGTGTGTCCACCGATGACCAAGATCTCCGGCTGCAACGCGCCGCGTTGAAGGAGGCCGGATGCAAGCGGACGTTCGAGGAGAAGATCTCGGGCGCGAAGCGTGACCGGCCCGAGCTGGCCAAGATGATCGAGCAGCTGCGCGACGACGACACGGTGGTAGTGACGCGGCTCGACCGACTGGCGCGCTCGACGCGCGACCTGCTGGACATCGCCGAGAAGCTGAAGGAGGCTGGTTCCGGCCTGCGCTCGCTGGCCGAGCCCTGGGCCGACACGACCTCGCCAGCTGGTCGCATGGTGCTGACCGTGTTCGCCGGCATCGCTGAGTTCGAGCGTGAGCTGATCCACCAGCGCACCAGCAGCGGACGAGTGGCGGCTAAGGCGAGGGGAGTCCGCTTTGGCCGTCCGCCAAAGCTCACCCCCGATCAGATCACGCTCGGCGAACGATTGATAAGCGAAGGCACATCGGTGCGCGAAGCCGCCAAGCTGCTCAAATGCCACCATGCCACACTCTACCGGGCGCTGACCGCAGCGACGGTGGCTTTATAATGCGGTGGACTGCGCAGCCTGACACTTCGGCAGGGAAGGCCTGATGCCTATCCGGCCCGAGCACGTGTTCTTGTACCCGATCGACTGGGTGCAGCTATCACACCAGGTACGCTTCGTGCGGGCGGGGGGACACTGCGAGCATTGTGGACGTCCCCACAGGCAGAAGGTCTTCCACCTAGGCGACGGACGGTGGTGGGATCGGAACCGGCAATGCTGGCGCAATGGCCGGGGCCGGCGCGTGCGACGGCCTACGGAAAACATTCTGGTACAAGGCCGGTGGACACCGGTGGTCCTGGCCTGTGCGCACCTTAACCATGATCCGAGCGACAGTGCGCTTCACCAGCTCGCAGCGCTCTGCCAACGCTGCCACATGCTCCACGATGGCCCGGAGCATCGACGCCGGCGCTGGATGAACGCGCACTATCGGCGTGCGCTGGGTGATCTGTTCTACGGTCCATACCCCAAGCTGGGAGGCGACTGGATTACGCCCACCCCGCTCAGCATGCTCGACGATCACCGCAGTGGAACGTCTTCCCGTTGACACTCGTTTCACTTATTGCGTTTACAACTCGCAGTCACTAGATGGCTTCCGCCCTGGGAGATGAAACATGGCCGCCGTGGCCTTCAATATCGACGAGGCCTACGAGCCTACTGCACAC
>NZ_LMQO01000008.1 GCF_001425385.1 Sphingomonas sp. Leaf407 | reverse complement strand
AGCGTATAGGCTTCGGTGATCTCGGGAATATCCTCGATCGCGCGCATGAAGCGGTCGCGCGCGTCGTCGCTCAGCCGGCCCATCTTGAGCTGGGCGAAGATATACATGCTCTCGCCGAACTTCTCGCGATCGAGCACCGCGACCTGCGCCTTGATATAGCCTTCGTCCTTCAACCGCTGGATACGGCGCCAGCACGGCGATTGCGACAGGCCGACCCGGTCGGCGATCTCGCTCGACGATTCGGAGGCGTCGATCTGCAACCGGTCGAGAATCTTGAGGTCGAGGCGGTCGAGGGCGTCAGCCATGATTATGCACAGTTCCGGTGAAAGGCGAATTGAACCGGCCGCCGTTTGACCATGGATGCGATCGATCGGCAAGCATTTGCCCGTTTCTCGGGGTAGGCTGATGCCCGACAGGCCGTTGGGGAATAGGGATGCTACGCGACGAACTGGCGATCTTCGATAGCGCGGCGGTGCGCGCCGGGCTCGGGTACGGCGACTGCATCGCCGTGGTGCGCGCGGCAATGATGGCGCTGTCGGCGGGCACCACCCGCCAGTTGCTGCGCACGATGCTGTCGCTGGGGCCAGGGCGGACGTTCGCGCAGATGCCCGGCGCGCTGGGGGACCATGAGATGTTCGGCACCAAGACGATCAGCGTCTTCGCCGACCCCCAGGCACCCGGCAAGCGCCGTCACCGGGGCCTCGTCGTGCTGTTCGAACCGGTCGAGGGCCGGCCGGTTGCCGTCGCCGATGCCGAGGAGATCACCCATATCCGCACCGCCGCCGCCACCGCGGTCGCGACCGACGCGCTGGCCCGCGCCGATGCCGCCACGCTGCTGATCGTCGGCACCGGCGGGCAGGCACATACCCATTTGCGCGCGCTGCCGCTGGTCCGCCGGTTCGACCGGGTGCTGGTCTGGGGCCGCGATGCCGTACGCGCCGACGCGGTGGTCGCCGCCTTCCCCGATCTGCCGTGCGAACGCGCCGACGATCTGGCCGCCGCGTGCGGCGCGGCCGACGTCATCTGCACGCTGACCGCCGCCGCCGAGCCGGTCGTCCGGGGGGAATGGGTCCGGCCCGGCACCCATGTGAACCTCGTCGGATCGAGCGGCCCAGGCCCGGTCGAGGTCGACAGCGCGCTGGTGATGCGCAGCCGCTATATCGCCGACAGCACCGCCTCGGCGCGCGATGCCGCCGCCGAATTCCTCGTCGCGCGCGATGCCGGCCTCGTCACCGACGACCATATCGTCGCGGAGATCGGCGAGGTGCTGCTGGGCCGCACGCCGGGGCGGACCGGCCCGACCGACATCACGCTCTATAAATCGCTCGGCCATGCGGTGCAGGATCTGGCCGCCGCCGCCCATCTGTACCGGACGTGCGGCCGATGATGGCCCGCCTGCTCCTCGCCGCGCTGCTGGCCGGCACCGCCCCGGCCGCCGCGCAGACGCACGAGCGGCTGTCGGTGATCGCCAATGGTGAAAAGGTCGGCAGCGTCACCGTCACGCGCAACGGCGATCACGTCGCAATCCATCACGACGTCAAGAACAACGGGCGCGGCCCGACGATGGACGAGGCGATCGAGCTCGACCGCGACGGGTTGCCGCGCCGCTGGACGCTGGACGGCACGGGGACGTTCGGCGGCGCGGTTCACGAACGCTTCGCCCGCGATGCCGCCGTCGCCCGCTGGACCGACGCGGGCGGACCGCGCGATAGCAAGCTCGATGGCAAGGCGCTGTATCTGGGGCAGGCCGCCAGCCCATGGGCGCTGGGCCTCTATGCCCGCGCGCTGCTGAAGGCACCGGGCGGCACGCTCCCGGCACTTCCCGGCGGGCAGGTGCGGATCGAGCGGCTCGGGGTCCAGACGATCGGCGGCACCGCCTATCACGCCTATGCGATCGGCGGCATCGACCTGACGCCCGAACTGATCCTGCTCGATGGTGACGAGGCGTTGTTCGCGGTGCTGGGGTCCGGCGGCGCGACGGTGCGCGAGGGGCATGAGCGCTACGTGCCGGCACTCGCCGCGCTGGCGACGCGGCTGACGGCGGAGCGCTATGCTGCGCTCCAGCGCCGCTTCGCCCACCGCATCGACGCACCGGTGCGCATCCGCAACGTGCGCGTGTTCGACCCGGTCAGCGCGACGCTCGGGCCTCCGGTGTCGGTGGTGTTCGCCGACGGGCGTATCACCGGCATCCAGCCCCTCGACGTGCCCGCGTCGCCCGGCGAGGCGATGATCGACGGCGCGGGCGGCACGCTGCTGCCGGGGTTGCACGACATGCACGCGCATGTCGGCCTCGATTCCGCGCTGCTCTATCTGGCGGCCGGCGTCACCTCGGTTCGCGACATGGGCAACGACAACGGCTTCCTGCCCGACCTGATCCGCCGCATCGGCGCGGGCGAGGTGGCGGGGCCGCGCATCACCGCCAACGGCTTTCTCGAAGGGCGCAGCCCCTATTCCGCGCGGCTCGGCATCGTCGCCGACAGCGCCGCCGGGGCGACCGATGCCGTCCGCTGGTATGCCGCGCGGGGCTATTGGCAGATCAAGATCTACAACAGCATGAACCCGGCGTGGGTGCCGGCGATCGCGCGCGAGGCGCACCGGTTGGGGATGCGCGTGACCGGCCATGTCCCCGCCTTCACCGATGCCGACGCGATGATCGACGCGGGCTATGACGAGGTGACGCACATCAACCAGCTCATGCTGGGCTGGGTGCTGGCCCCGGGCGAGGATACCCGCACCCCGCTGCGCCTGACCGCGATGCGCCGCACCGCGACGCTCGACCTGGCGTCGCCGCGCGTGCGGCGGACGATCGACCGGATGGTCGCGGGCAATATTGCCCATGATCCTACGGCGGTGACGCTGGAGCTGCTGATGGGCGGGCGCGACGGCATCGCCAACCCGTCGGTCGCGGGCTATATCGACCATCTGCCGATCGGACTGCAACGCCGCCGCCGTCAGGCGATCGCCCCGATCGCGGGGCCGGCCGATGCCGCGGCCTACGACGGAGCGATGGCGAAGGTGCGCCAGACGCTGAAGCTGCTGCACGATCGCGGCATCCGCCTGCTGCCCGGCACCGACGACCAGACCGGCCTGTCGCTCCACCGCGAACTGCAAATCTATGCCGAGGCGGGGATACCGATCCCCGAGGTTCTGCGCCTCGCGACGCTGGGCCCCGAACGCTATCTGGGCCGCGACCAGCAACTGGGATCGATCGCGCGCGGCAAGCTGGCCGACTTCCTCCTACTGCCGGGCGATCCGACCCGCGACCTGGGCGAACTGCACCGTATCGCGATGGTGGTGAAGGACGGCACGCTGTATTTCCCGTCCGAAATCCATCCGGCGTTCGGAATCAGGCCGTTCGCGCCCGCCCCGCGCCTGACGCTGCCCGCCACCGCCCCGGCGGCGGCGGGTGCCGCGCCGGGCCATGACGTGGCGGATGAATTTCTGTTTTAGGGCCGGTCGACGTTCAGCATTTCCGGCCAGTCTTCGTCATTTTCGGCCGAAACGGCCGTCCCTTTCGTCACCCCGGACTTGTTCCGGGGTCCACGGCTCGGCAATCGGCATAGCTTGAGCCTCGATCGACCGCATGTGCGGCCAGGTGGACCCCGGAACAAGTCCGGGGTGACGACGCGCGAAGGAATGTCGATCGGTCCCAATGGGGGTCGCCCGCGTCACCGCGCCGCGACCACCTCCTCCACGAAGCGGTGCAGGTCGCCGCTCAGCGCGGCCAGCGCCTCCACATCCTCGAACGCCGAATGGCCGGCGGCATAGCGGCGGAACGTCGCGCGGCCGGCGGGCACGCCCTGCTGCTCGATCGCGAACTGTCCGGCATAGACCGGGGTGGTGATGTCGTAATACCCGCCCGCAGCGAACAGGCGCAGCGTCGGTTTCGCCGCCATCGCGGCGGTCAGATACGGCGCGAACGCCGCCGCGCGGTAGCTGCCGCCATACTCCTTGTCCCAGCTCCATTTGAAATTGATGCCGAGGTTCAGGCTGCGATAGGCGCTGGGCACCGCATAGCCCAGATCGTCCTTCAGATAGCGTTCGATCAGGCTGGCGGTGCCCATCCCCAGCGACATCGACGGATCGTCGAACGGCGGGCGCAGCCGGCTGTCGGCCAGGGCGCGGGTCGCGCGCCCGTCGAGTTGGCCCGTGCGCAACCCCTTGTCGGCGAGCAGCCCGAGCATGAAGTCGCGCCGTTCGAGCCGCAGGTTCTTCGCCATGATCGTCGCTGCGGGCAGGCCGGTGAACGCCGCCATGCGCGCCGCGATCCGCGCCTTGTCCGCCGCCGGCAGCGACGCGCCCTGCATCAGCGCGGCGGCATAGTCGGTCTGCGCGAAGTGCAGCGCCGCGTCATACCACGCCGCGACCCCCTGCCCTGCGCGATCGACCGCGCCGTGATACCATGCGACCGCCGCCAGCGTGGGGAACAGCACCGCGTCCGACACCACCGGCCCGTCGCTGTCGCCGATCGCCGACGACAGTAGCACGACGCCATCGGGCAATGGCTTCTTCGCGGCCATCGTCTCGTTCAAAATCGCCAGCGCGCGGGCGGTGCCATAGCTTTCGCCGACCAGCAGCACCGGCGAGGCGGTCCGCCCGTTCGCCGCCAGCCACCGCTCGATCATCGATGCCACCCCGCGCGCATCGCCGCCGACCCCGAAATAGGGCGACGCATCCCTACCCGCGACCGGCATCGACGCCCCGGTGCCGACCGGATCGATGAACACCAGATCGGCGATGTCGAGCAGGGTGAAGCGATTGTCCTCCAGATGCGCGGCATCGCCGGTGCCGACCATCCGGCGCGGCCCGAACGCCTGCATATGCAGCGGCGACGACGACGCCCCGGGCCCGCCGTTGAACAGGAACAGCACCGGCCGCTTCGCCGCATCGCCCACGCGGTCGGCGACATAGGCATAGCTCACCGCGACAGCGACCGGCGCACCGTCGGCCCCCGGCATCGGCTGTTCGGTGACGATCGCGCGATAGGCGAAGGGGCGACCGTTCAGCGTGATGCGAGCCTGCGTCGTCACCACCCGCGCGCTGGCGGCATCGCGCGGCACCATCGGCTCCATCGCCCGCAGGAACGCGGGCGACATCGGCGCGCTCCCCTCGTCCTGCGCAGGCAGCGCGGCGGGCGTGAGCAACAGCGCGACGAGGGGCAGGAGACGGCGCATCGGCATCGGTTCTTTCGTTGAAGGTTCAGGCGCGCGGCAGCGCGGCGAGCAGCCGCTCGACATCGTCGATCGTGTTGAACACCGATGGGCTCACCCGGAAGCGATTGCGCGACAGGGTGATCTGCACCTTCGCTGCCTTGAGCGGCGCGGACAGCCGTTCGCGCGCGCCCTCCAGCACGCAGGTGACGAGCGGCGTCCGGCTCTCGGGCGGGGTCACGACGGTATAGCCGCGACTGGCAAGCCCGGCATGCAGCCGGTGCAGGAGCGGCTGCCGCCACGTCGCGATCCGCTCGACGCCGAGCGCGAGGATATGCTCCAGCGACCAGTCGAGCATCGCCGGCACGACATGCGCATGGGTGCCGCCCGCGAACAGCCCCTCCATGTCGCGCCTCGGCATCACGTCGGCGACCGGATAGTCGGGGTTCGTCGCGGGGGGATCGAACGGATAGACATGCGGGTCGAACCGGTCGAGCTGGTAATAGCCGTACCGCGTCCGCCGCAGCCGGTCGTGCAGGTCGGCGCGGACATAGAGAAAGCCCAGCCCGAAATCGCCCATCAGCCATTTATAGCTGGCGCAGGCGGCGAAATCGACGTTGCTGGCGCGCACGTCGATCGGCACCGTGCCGGCGGCATGGATGATGTCGGCATAGACCAGCGCGCCCTTCGCATGGGCGATCTCGCACACCCGCTTCAGGTCGTGTTCGAACCCGTTGTAGGTCGATACCAGCGACAGCGCGACGAGGCGCGTGCCGGGGACGATCGCGCGTTCGATGTCGTCGATCGCGATGCGGTTGGCGCGCGGCCGCAGCCACACGACCTCCACCCCCTGTCGCGCCAGTTCCTGATAGAGATAGAACGACCCGAAGAAATGCAGCGTATCGGTGACGATCCGCCCCTTCTCTGCCGGAAAGCCGAGCGCGTCGAGCACCGCCTGTTCGCCGGCGGTAGTGCTCTGGACGAACGCGATCTCGGCCGGGGTCGCGTTGATGAGCCGCGCAAAATTCGCCTTCACCCGCCCCTCGACCGCGTCGGTCGGGAAATAGCCGTCCATCGTCGCGCGCTGGTCGAGATACGCCCGCGCCGCATCGCGCGCACCGATCGGCAGCGGGTGCATCGTCCCGCTGTCGAGATAGGTTCCGGGCATGGCGGCGAAGCTCGCGCGGTCAGGCAGGGTCGGCGCGGGCACGGGCGCGGCCATGCCGCGCGCCGCCAGCGGCAGCATCGCCCCGCCTGCCAGCACTCCGCGCCGCGTCACCCCGTCGACCACCGCCGTCTCCACCCGTTCGTGCCACAGCCTAGCGCGGGCGGCCCGCATAAATCTTGCGTCCTGCGGCCGGTCGATCGACCGCCCCGGTCGCCGGTCGATCGCCGCACGCGATCTGTGCATAATCCTGCCGCCGGATTGCTGCTACCCCGGCGGACAAAGGGAGTGTCGCGATGATCCGATGGGCTTTGACGGGCATGATTCTGGCCATGGCCGCCGCGCCCGCCGCCGCGCGGACCTGCGCGCCCGACGCGGTCGAAACGCGGCACAGCGCGCGCATCGCGGGACGCACCCTTGGCTATGTCGCCTGCGTCGGCGCGCTGCCGGTCCGCATCGGCAGCGCGCAGGCGCGGATCGTCTATACCGCCTATCTGGTCCCCGGCGCGGCGCGCCGCCCGCTCAGCTTCGTGTGGAACGGCGGCCCCGGCGCGGATTCCCGCACGCTCCAGTTCCACGCGATCGGGCCGCGCGTCCTGCGGGACGGCGCGCTCATCGACAACCCGGACAGTCCGCTCGCCGCCACCGATCTGGTGTTCGTCGATCCGGTCGGCACCGGTTTCAGCCACGCCATTGATCCGGCACGGGCCGCCGCCTTCTATGGCACGGTCGCCGACATCGCCGTCACCGCCGATGTCGTCCGCGATTTCCGCCAGCGCTATCGCCGGGAGGCCAGCCCGATCAACCTCGTCGGTGAAAGCTTCGGTACGTGGCGCGCCTCGGGCGTCGCCGAAGCGCTGGTCGAGCGGAGCATCCCGGTCGCCGGCGTCGCGCTGATTTCCGGCGGCATCCCGCTGGGCGAGGAGGGACAGGCCAACCGCCGGCGCGCGCTATCGCTGGTCAACCGGACCGCGACCGCCCTCGCGCTCGGCAAGCTTGCCCCCGAGCTGCAACGCGACCGGGCGGCGACGCTGGCCGAGGTCGAGCGCTGGGCGGAGGCCGTCTATGCCCCGGCGCTGGCCGATCCCGCCGCACTGCCACCCGCACGCCGCGCGGCGATCGTCGCCGCGCTCGCCCGCTATCAGGGGCTCGATCCCGCGACGATCGATGCGGCGACGCTGTGGGTTTCGCCGCGCGACTTCCGCACCCGGCTGCTCGCAGCCGAGGGGAAGACGCTCGACATCTTCGACATGCGCCGGACCGCGCGGGCGCAGCAGGCGCAGGACGATGCGGTCGTCCTCGACTACTACCGCCGGGCGCTGGGCTATACCGCCGGGCGCTATGCCGGGATCGACAGCCCGGCGGGCGATGTCGGCGGCCAGTGGCGCTATGACCAGTCGCCGATCACGAAAGAATCGCTGGCGCGGGCGATGGCCGGCGAAGGTCCGCCCAGCGCGTCGCAGCCGTGGATCCAGCGGGCGATGGCCAGGGCCCCCCGGCTGCGGGCATGGGTCGCGACCGGCCTGTATGATTCGCTCAACAGTTGCGCGGGCAACGCCGCCACGGTCGCCGCGTTGCCCGGCGACCTGCCGCGTCGCTTCACCCTGCGCTGCTATGCCGGCGGCCACATGATGTATGAGGACCCACGCGAAACGGCGCGGTTCGGCAAGGAGCTTGCGGGGTTTCTGCGAAACGGCGCATAATTTTTGCGCCGAACCGGCATAATCGCATCATTGCGAACCCGAAGCCGCCGCGAAGCCCG
Organism: Sphingomonas sp. Leaf407; assembly: GCF_001425385.1. Taxonomy (GTDB): domain Bacteria; phylum Pseudomonadota; class Alphaproteobacteria; order Sphingomonadales; family Sphingomonadaceae; genus Sphingomonas. The sequence continues at coordinate 44,617 of NZ_LMQO01000008.1, read as the reverse complement.
CCGCAACGCCGAAAAATGCCCCGCCGCCCACGCTATGCTGCCGCTCAGGGACGGACCGCAGACGGCATCCATGCCGCGCGGTCCGGGGCAAACGACAGCAAGGGGGCTTCATGCAGCACGTACAGTTCGGAATGGTCCGCAGCCTGATGGCACCGACCGCGATCCTCGCCGCGCTGGCCGCGCTGCCGGCACGGGCGCAGCAGCCGGTCGAAGCGTCGATCGCCACCGATGCCACCCCCGCCGCCGACGACATGATCGTCGTCACCGGATCGCGCATCCGCCGCGCCGGGCTGGACAAGGCCTCGCCGGTCGCGGAGATCACCGCGCAGGCGATCACCGATCGCGGCTTCGTCACCGCCGCCGACGCGCTCAACAACCTGCCGTCGAACGCGCCGGTGCTGAACCAGGCCAACGGCAGCGGCGACAGCAGCGGGCCGGGGTTTCAGGCACCCAATCTCTTCAACCTCGGCACCGGCCGCACGCTCACGCTGTTCAACGGACGGCGCATGGTCACGACCGGATCGGGGATCGGCTCGAGCGACGGAGTGGGCAACGCCTTCGTCGATGCGAACATCATCCCGCTCGGCCTGCTCGACCGGGTCGAGGTGTATCAGGGTGGTGGTGCTGCCGTCTATGGATCGGATGCGATCGCCGGCGTCGTCAACTATATCGTGAAGAAGGATTTTTCCGGCCTCGTGCTGGATGCGCAGAACGGCATTTCCGAACGCGGCGACTATGCGACGCCCAGCCTGCGGGCGACGGCGGGGATGAACTTCGCCGGCGGACGCGGCAACATCGCGATCGATCTGGGCTATTCGAAATCGCCGACGCTGATGTTCGATGCCCGTCCGCTGTCCAATCGCGGGCGGCTGACCGTGGGCAACGCGGCCGACACCGGCCCGGCGGACGGGATTCCGGCGGTGAAGGAAATCTTCAACGCCGCCTTCTGGCCGTTCAACCGCAATGGCGTGGTCTTCACCCGCCCCGCCCCGGTTCCCCAGTTCCTCGCGCGCAGCAGCGGCAACGCGCTGCAGTTCGCACCGGACGGCAGCGTCGTGCGCTACGACACCGGCGCGATTCAGGGGATTCCGTTCGCATCGGGCGGTGACGGTTTCCAGTATCAGGCGCTGGCGGGCTTACGCACCGGCGTCGAGCGCTATACCGCCAATCTGATCGGCCATTACGACCTGACCGATCGCATCACCCTGTCGAGCGAACTGCTCTATGCCCGCACGACGGGCACCGAGATTCCGCAGGGCAACAGCTATACCACGCTGAACGCCGGCAACTACGCCGGCCCGATCCCCTTCACGATCACCAACCCGTTCCTGTCGACGCAGGCACGGACGCTGCTGGCGGGGGCCAATGCCGGCTTCGCCGCCGGCGCGCCGCTCTATCTCTCGAAATATTTCTACGACCTGACCCCCACCACCGACCAGACGACCCGCACCGAAACCTATCGCGCCGCGCTGGCGCTCGACGGCGGGTTCGATGTCGGCGACCGCGAATTCTACTGGTCGCTCGCCGGCAGCTATGCGCGGGTCGACGGGGCACAGCGCAACTGGCAGGTGGTCAACACCCGCTTCCGCAACGCGGTCAGCGCGGCGCTGAGCGGCGGGCGGATCGTCTGCGCGATCAACGCCGATGCGATCACCACCAACGACGATGCCGCCTGCGCGCCGATCAACCCGTTCGGCGACGGCAATGTCGGCGCGGCGGCGCGCGACTATGTCAGCACCCGCGCCGGCATCGACTGGACCAACGAACAGGTCGATCTGCTCGCGACGCTGGGCGGCACGCTGGCGAAGCTGCCGATGGGCGATGCCGACTTCAGCGTCGCCTATGAACATCGCAACGAACGCGCCGCCTTCGACCCGCTGGCCGCCAATCGCGTCGGCAGCTTCGGCAACGGCGCGCGGGAGGTGGCACAATCGGGCGACTATAACACCGATGAACTGTCGGCCGAACTCGTCGTCCCCCTGATCGGCCGGGATTTCCAGTTGCCGCTGGTCCGGCTGCTGGAGGCCAAGGGCGCGTTCCGCTATGTCGACAACAGCTATGCCGGGCATCAGAACGTCTGGGATCTGGGGTTGCGCTGGGAAGTGACCGGGGGCGTGACGCTGCGCGGATCGCGCAGCCGCAATTTCCGCGCGCCGACGCTTACCCAGTTGCTCGCCCCGACCGCCAGCGGGCTGAACTCCGTCGGCTTCGACCCATGCGATGCCGACCGGATCGCCAGCGGCCCCAACCCGGCGGTGCGCCGCGCCAACTGCCTTGCGCTGTTCACCGCCAATCCGGGCTATGGCGTCGATCCCGACGGCACCGGCGCGGGGCTAGGCGCCGCCGCCCGGCTCGCCCGGTTCCAGGACCCGTCGGAGAATTTCCCGCGCGCGATCGTCACCACCGGCGGCAACACCGCGCTGCGCAACGAAATCTCCAACACCTGGACCTATGGTATCCTGTTGCAGCCACGGGTCGTCCCTGGTCTCACGATCAGCGCCGACCGAATCGAGATCGACCTGACCGACGGGCTGTCATCGTTCATGACCGCCGATTTCGCCGCCGCCTGCTATGACGATCCCAACCCGTCGTCGGCGGTGTGCGGGGCCTTCACCCGGCTCACCAACAGCGACGGGGTCAGCCCCGGCGGCACCATCGCCACCGGCACCACCACCACCTTCAACGCCGGGGTCGTGCGCTATCGCGGCGAAACCTATCTGGTCGACTATCAGTTCGCCTTGGGCGACCTGCTGGGCGGGGGCGATCTCGGGCGGCTGCAACTGGGTGCCGCGGCGACGCGCAACGCGTTGCTGACGACCTCGGTCACGGGCACCACCTTCGTCCGCACCGACGGCACCTATCTGTCGCCGCGCTGGGTCGGCCGGTTCAACGCCGCCTATGCCAAGGGGCCGCTGCGCCTGACCTACCAGCTCGAATATCTCGACCGGACGGCGGCCGCGCCGAATGCGTCGATCGAAACGGTGCCCAATCCGATGCTGCGCAGCAACGTGGTCCACGACGTGTCGGCGCAGGTCGATCTGGGGCAGATCGCGCTGCGTTTCGGGATCGACAATCTCACCGACCGCGAACCATCCTATCCGCAGATCGCCTATGGCGACATCCTCGGCCGCCGGTTCTACGCGGGCGCGCGGATCAAGCTGAAGTGACGGCCCGCCCGGCCGCCACGGCCGGGCGACGCGCCGGCGACCCTCCTGACGAGCGGATGCAGACCCTGACGATGACCCGGCCGGACCCGACCGATCCCGTATCCGCGCCGCCACCGCCCACCGGGCCGGTCGCGGCGACGGGGGTGTCCGAATCCTATTCGCACTGGGTCCGCCGCGTGATCCGCGCGGTGCGCGCCGAACGCAACCTGCTGGTCGGGCTGTTCGACAGTTCGGTGCCCGAACCGGTCGACCATCTGCGCGATATCATCGCGCAAGGCTTCGGCGAGACGATCACCGCGCGCTACACCAGCGCGTTCACCGGCGGCAATCCCTATGTCGTGGGCCAACTCGCCCGGCACTATGGCGTCGAGCCCGGGCAGGTCCTGTGTACGACCGGCGCGACCGGCGCGCTGTCGCTGATCTACCGCGCGCTGCTCGAACCCGGCGACCGGATACTGGTCGAAAATCCGGGGTTCGACCTGTTCCACAAGATCGCCGAAACCTATGGCTATGGCGTCGACCGGTTCGAGCGGTCGGGCGACGACTTCGCGGTCGATCCCGCCGCGATCGCCGCCGCGATGACGCCGCGCACCCGGTTGATCGTGCTGTCCAGCCTGCACAATCCGTCGGGCATGGCGGTGCCCCCCGCCACGCTCGCCGCCATCGGCGCGCTGGCGCAGGCGCACGGCGCGCGGGTGATCGTCGACGAAGTCTATGCCGATTATATCGATCCGACGCTGCGCCCGCCGCCGGCGATGCGGCTGTCGGACGCGATCGTCAGCATCAACAGCCTGACGAAGTCGCACGGGCTCAGCACGCTGCGCTGCGGGTGGATCGTCGGTGCGCCCGGCACGATCGATCGCATCCGCGCGCTGGCCGACGAGATCGACTTCGGCGTCTCCACCCTGTCGCACGCGGTCGCCGCGCTGGTGCTCGAACGGCCCGACCGGTTCGAGGCGTATCGCGCCGACATCCTGCGCCGGGCGCGGCCGATCATGGAATCCTATCACGCGCACTGGCGCGAAGCGGGGCTGGTGACGGGCACGCTGCCGCCGTTCGGCTGCATCGCCTTTCCCCGGCTCGTCGGGATCGACGATACGGTGGCGTTTTCGGAATGGCTGGCCGAGCGCTGCGGCGTGATCGTGGCGCCGGGCGAGTATTTCGGCGCGCCCGGCCATATCCGCATCGGCTTCGCCCGCCCGCCCGCCGATGTCGATTACGGGTTGCAGGCGCTGACCGATGGCCTGATCCGCTATCGCGACCGATACAGCGGCGGGAAGGAACGGGAATGATGCGATGGGTGGCGTTGGCGCTGGCGGCGTTGTTAACGGCGGCCACGGCAGTCGCACAGACGCTGCCGCCGCCGGCCGTCAAGGCACGCAGCACCGCCACGATTTCCCTGCGCGGTGCGACGATCGCCTATGACGCCGAAGCCGGACTGGTGCCGGTCGCGAGCCGGCCGGGCCACCCCGACGCGACCGCCGGCTATATTTCCTATACGGTGCGCGGGGCCGACCGGCCGGTGCTGTTCGTGTTCAACGGCGGCCCCGGCGCGGCGTCGGCCTATCTCCACATGGGCGCGCTGGGGCCGAAACGGGCGCGCGTGCCGCAGGACCCCGCCACCCCCCTGCCCGCCGCCGCCGTCATCGGCGACAATCCCGACACGCTGCTCGACATCGCCGATCTCGTGTTCCTCGACCCGCCGGGCACCGGCTTTTCAAGCGTCGCCGCCAATGCCGACACCGGCTTCTATCGTTCGGTCAAGGGCGATGCCGATGCGGTGGCGCAGGCGGCGCGCGCATGGCTGGCGGCGCACGGGCGCAGCGGCGCGCCGCTCTACATCCTCGGCGAGAGTTACGGCACGATCCGCGCCGCCGCGATGGTCGATGCGCTGCGCGAACAGGATCCGGCGCTGAAGCTGCGCGGCGTCCTGCTGCTGGGGCAGGCGCTGAACATGATCGAGACGTCGCAGCGGCCGGGCAATGTCGTCACCTATCCGGTGGCGTTGCCGACGCTGGCGGCGATCGCCTGCTACCACGGGGTCCGCCCGCTGCCCTGTACGCCGGACGGCAGCGCCCGCGAGGCGTCGGCCTATGCCGAAGCCTATCTCGCCGCGCTGTTTCGCGGCCGCGCGCTGGACCCGGCGGCGCGCGCGGCGGTGGCCACCCGGCTCGCGGCGCTCACCGGCATTCCGCGCGAGTGGTATCTCGCGCATGACCTGCGCATTTCCAAGGAACGGTTCCGCGTCGAACTGCTGCGCGCGAAGGGCCGGGTGCTCGGCCGCTACGACGCGCGCTACACCGCGCCGCGTGCCGCCGATGCCGGGGACACCGTCGGCCCCGATGCCTTTTCGGGCGTCTCCGACCTGTATGCCACGGCGGTGATCGGGCAACTGGCGGCGATCGGCGTGGCGGACCCGGCGGCGTACCGCGTTCTCGCGCCGGGCGGCGGCGACTGGCGCTACGGATCGGGCGATTCACCGTTCAACGACTGGCCGTTCATGGCGCGACTGGAGCGGGCGATGGCCGCCGAACCCGCGCTGCGCCTGTTCGTCGGCACCGGGCTGTACGACCTGACCACCACGGTCGGCGCGGCGGATTATCTGTTCGCGCAGAGCAGCCTGCCCCCCGCCCGCTACCGCAACCGGCGCTATCCGGCGGGGCATGTCGCCTATTCGGACGATGCGAGCTGGGCCATGCTGATGCGCGACCTGCGCGCTTTCATCACGGCGGGGGCAGCGCGTTGAGCGACGCGACGCTCGCCCGGCGCATCGATCTGTGGGGCGTGGTGGCGCTCGGCCTCGGCACCGCGGTCGGCGTGTCGATCTTCTCGGCGATCGCCCCCGCCGCGAAAATCGCAGGGCCGGCGATGCTGTTTTCCGCGCTCATCGCCGCGCTGCCGATGTATCTCATCGCGGTCAGCTATGCCTTTCTCGGTTCGGCCTGCCCGGCGTCGGGCGCGTCGTTCGTGTGGCCCGCGCGGTTCCTGCATCCCACCTGGGGCTTCTGCATCGGATGGGCGCGGATCGTCGCCAACGTCGGCGCGATCGTCGTGCTGGCGCTGGTACTGGTGCGCTATGCGTCGATGCTGGTGCCGCTCCCGACCAAACCGACGATGCTCGCGCTGTTGGCGCTCGCGCTGGTCGCCAACCTGTTCGGGATGCACATCGCGACACGGGTGCAGAAGGTCCTGCTGGTCGGCATGCTGCTGCTGTTCGCGGTGTTCGTGGCGTGGGGCGCGTCGCGCGGGGTGGATGTCGCGCGGCTGCAGCCGTTGTTCCCGCACGGCATCACCGGCATGATCGCCGCGACCCCGTTACTGATGGGCCTGTTCTTCGGGATCGAGGCCGCGACCGAAGCGGGGGCCGAGGTCGCCGACAGCCGCCGGACGATTCCGCTGGGCATCGCGCTGTCGATCGGGTCGGCGACGTTGCTGTATCTCGCGGTCGGCTTCGTCGCGCTGGGGGTGCTGGGCGGCGATGCGCTGGGGGCGAGCGACGCGCCGATCCTCGATGCGGCGAAGCGGTTCATGGGGCCATGGGCGACGCCGCTGGTCGTGCTGGCGGCGGTGCTGTCGATCGGCAAGTCGCTCAACGCGCTGTTCGCGATGTTCAGCCGCAGCCTGTACGCCATGGGCGTTTCGGGCATGCTGCCATCGGCGCTGGGGCGGGTCCATCCGCGCTGGCAGACGCCGCATGTCGCGCTGGTCACGGTGTTCGCTCTGGGCTGCGTCGGCCTGCTGCTGCCGATGGAGCTGACGTTCCTCTTCCTCGCGGTGAACATCCCGAACCTGCTGAAATACGGCAGCATCTGTGTCGCCGCCGCCCGGGTGGCGGAGCGCCATCCCGACATCTACGACGCGGCCGCCTTCAAACCGGGGCGGCGGCGCCTGCGGATCGCGGGCTATGGCGGCGCGGCCAGCGCGTTCCTGCTGATCTTCGCCGGTCTGGAAACCGACTGGCGGCCCTATGCCCTGCTGCTCGTCTGGATGGTGTGCGGTCTTGTCTTCCTGAAAATCCGGTCGCGCCGATCGCCCGCCGCCCCGCCGGCCTGAACCGCCGATTTTCGCTTCGGTCGCTGCGCCCGTTTGAGCGCTGGCGCGTTGAAGCCGCTCCATCAGGAGCAGGCCATGACCGACACCACCCGATCCGACCATGACATTGCGTCCCCCGCCGACCTGCCGATCCAACCGACGGGCAGCGGCGTCGCCGATCTGGAGATCGCCAAACTGCAGGCGGCGCTCGAAGAGGGTGCCGAGGACGAATCGATCGCGATGCCGATCCCGGACGACGATCCCACCCCGACCCGGGCCTGAGCGACCGTCCGAAAAGGCGCGAAAGAGCGGGTTTTGCGGCGATGCCCTTGAGATGCCGGTCGAAAGCGGGTTGGAGAGGCGGATGACCGACGCTCTGGCCCCTGCCGCAAAACTGTCCACGCGCGCCTGGCTGGAGGCGGCGCGGGCGACGTTGATCCGCGACGGCATCCATGCCGTGAAGATCGATCGCCTCGCGCGCGAATGCGGGGTGACGCGCGGCGGCTTCTACTGGCGCTTCAGCAGCCATGCCGAACTGCTTCAGGCATTGCTCGACGACTGGCGCGAGACGAACACCGCGCCGATGCTGGCGGCGCTGGACGGGCCGGGCGATCCCGACGCGCGGTTCGCGCGACTGGCGGGGTTGTGGGTCGACGAACACGGGTTCAGTTCGGCCTATGACGCGGCGGTGCGCGAATGGGCGCGCGGCGATGCGGCGGTGCGGGCGGTCGTCCATGCGGTGGACGACGAACGGATCGGCGCGCTGTGCCGCCTGTTCCTCGACTATGGCTATGGCGCGGACGAGGCGCTGGTGCGCGCGCGCATCACCTATTATCATCAGGTCGGCTATTATGCGCTGGATGCGCAGCGCGACGACGCCCGCCGGGCCGAGCTGACCCCGCTCTACATCCGGGCGCTGACCGGTCCGCTGGGCGGGGTCACGCAGACCGCCGGGTGACCGACAGGTCGAGGCGGGTCAGGCCGCTGGTCGCGAACGCCCCGCCCTCCACCGGCACCCGCCGGCCGTTCGCGGCGATGGTGGCGGTGGTCGCCGCGATATGCGCCAGCATCAGCCGCAGTTCGAGGCGGGCGAGCCACGATCCCATGCAGATGTGCATGCCGAAGCCGAACCCGGCATGCGGCGCCCCGCGACGGTCGGGGTCGAAGCGGTCGGGATCGGGAAAGCGCGCGGCGTCGCGGTTGGCCGATGCGATCAGGAAGCGGACCGGCGCACCCGCCGGCACGGCGCATCCCGCGATCGTCGTCGCCCGCGCGGCATAGCGGGTGACGCGGTGGACCGAAGGGCGATGGCGCAGCATCTCGTCGACGAACGCCGCCGGACTCCCCCCCGCCCGCAACCACCACAGCGCGGCCGGATCGCGCGCCAACTGGTCGAGGCAATTGACCGACAACAGCGTGGTCGTCTCATGTCCCGCCATGAACAGCAGGCAGGCGAACCCATCCGCCTCATCGGCGGTCAGCGCGTCCTCGTCGCGCAGCGCGGCCAGTGCGTCGATCACCGTATCGCGGCCGCGCCCGGCGGCGCGATCGGCGGCGGCGCGGTCCATCGCATCGGCCATGAACGCCCGCATGGCGGCATAGCTGTCGACGCTGGCATCGGGATTGACGACGCCCCGGATGCGGGTGGCGATGAAATCGACCGCCGAATTGGTCCAGTCGCGCATCCGCGCGGCATCGTCGATGGTGATGCCCAGCACGGTCGCGATGACGCCCATCGTCAGCGGTGTCGCGAAGCCGGCCGCCGCATCGCCGCCGCCGCTGGCTAGAAACCGGTCCCAATGGGTCGCGACCAGCGTCCGCACCGCATCCTCGATCGCGTTCACCGCGCGCGGGCTGAACGCCCGGCTGATCGTCTGTCGCATCGGTCCGTGCAGCGGCGGATCGAGCATCAGCAGCAACCCCGGGATGATCGCGCCGCCGGGCGGGGTGGAGACGAACGCCGTCGCATCCTTCAACCCGGCAAGGACGTCGTCATAGCGGCTGACGAGGTAGAGCCGCGCATCGGCCCGCCCGGCGCGCACCACCGGGGCATGGGCGCGCAACCACGCATAATGGCGATACGGATCGGCCTGGATCGCGGGGTCGAACGGATCGAACGGCGGCAGGTCGTCGGGCCAGGGCAGGTCGTGCGACCATGGGGCATCGGTCATGCGGCGGGCTTTCGGGGGTGCGGCGCGATCCACAACGCCAGCAACAGCCCGGCCAGCACCAGCGCCGCCGACCCGCCAAGCAACGCGCCCAGCCCGACCCGTTCGAGCAGCGCGCCGCCCAGCACCGGCGCGACCGTCGATGCCGCCGCCGTCGCCAGCGGGGTGACGGTGGCGGCACGGCCGCTCGGCTCGCGTTCGGCCATCAGCCGGAACAGGAACGGATAGACGAACGCCCAGGTGAAGCGCAGCAGGCAGGCGGCGGCGATCGTCACCACCGCGCCGCCGCCGATGCCCAGCCCGATCGCGGCCAGCACCACCGCCCCGGCCACCGCCAGCAACACCGGGCGAAAGCGCAGGGCGTCGGCGACCAGCGCCGCCAGCAGCGGACCGACCATCCCGGCCGAGGCCGCCAGCGACAGCAGCGTCGCGATGCCCGCCGCCGCCAGCCCATGGGCGCTGCCGATCCGTTCGAGGAAGGTCCAGCTCAACCCCATGCCGGTAAAGACGAGGAAGATGGCGACCAGCGGCGCGATGCCGGCCGCCGGCACCGGCCGGCGCAGGCTGGCGACCGCGCGGGGCGGGGCGCCGCGCGTCGCGATCGGCACCAGCAGCAGCGCGGGCAGCGCGACGACCGATACCGCGATATAGAAGATCGCCGGGCCGTGCGCCGCCATCATCAGCGTCAATATCGCCATGCCGCCCGCCGCGATCACATTCTGCCCGGCGGCATACAGGCTGACCGACACCCCCGGCCGCGCCGACCGCGCCATCAGGCCATAGGCGACGGCACAGGCCAGCCCCTCGCCCAGCCCCGACAGCGCGCGCACGCCGATCAGCACCCCGTAATCGGTGACGAAGATCGTCGCGATATTGCCCGCGACCATCACCGCCAGCCCGGCGTGCAGCAACGTGCGTTCACGGGCACGCGCCAGCAGCAACGGCGCGAAGGCGGTGGCGAGCAGGATGCCGCCCATGTTCGCCGAGACGACCGCCCCGGCCGCCTCCGGCCCGATGCCGAACTGCCGCTGCAACGCGGCGACCATCACCGGCATGACGTCGGGCAGGGTCACGGCGATCAGCGCAACCGCGACCGCCGCCCAGTCGCGCGGCGCCAGCCCCGTCCAGAACCGGAACGGGTGGGCGCGTGTCGAACCGGGGACCGCCATGGCTTTCATCGGCGCGACGATACACAGATGTATCGCAGATGCCAAAACCGGCGAATAGCTGAGCTTTAATCCCCATCACATTCGTATGCGTTGACGATACACCTGTGTATTGTTCTGCTGGCGGTGCAATGGTAACGACGGGGTGGGCTATGCGAAACATCGGGAAAAATGGCGTCGCGCTGGGTGCGATCATCGCGGTGGCGGGGTGGAGCGGCGTGGCGCAGGCGCAGGCCGCCGACCCCGCGCCCGTGACCGATAGCGCCGATGCGCCCGGCGACATCGTCGTCACCGCGCAGAAGCGGGTCGAACGGCTGATCGACGTGCCGGTATCGGTGACGGCGATCGACGCCACCGACCTGACGCGGCAGAATCTGACCCAGCTTCGCGACTATTTCGACCGGGTGCCCGGGCTCAGCTACACCGGCGGCGGCGGCTTCACCACCGTCGCGCTGCGCGGCATCACCACCGGGCGCGGGGCCAATCCGACGGTGTCGACCACCGTCGACGATACCCCGTTCGGATCGTCGTCCTTCGCCGGCTATGGCGACCGGCTGACCCCCGATCTCGATCCGTCGAACCTTGAGCGGGTCGAGGTGCTGCGCGGGCCGCAGGGGACGCTGTACGGCGCGAACAATCTGGGCGGGCTCATCAAATACGTCACCGCCACCCCCGATCCGTCGCGCACCCGCGCCGCGTTCGAATTCGGCGGCCAATCGATCGCGCATGGCGACGATGGCGCCTTCGCGCGCGGATCGGTGAACCTGCCGATCGTCGCGGACCGGGTGGCGGTACGCGTCAACGGCTTCTACCGGCAGGACCCGGGGTTCATCGACAACACGCTGTCGCGGGTCGACGACGCCAATAGCGGGCGGGTGTGGGGCGGCCGTGTCGCGCTGTTCGCCCGGCCGGTCGATGCGCTGACCATCACCGTGCAGGCATTGACGCAGGACCTGTCGGGCACCGACGCGCCGACCGTCTTCCTTGCCGGCAACGGATCGTCGCCGTTCGGCCGCTGGGCCGCGCCGCTGTCGGCGCGGCCGGTGCCCTATGCGGTGCGCAACCGGCTGTACCAGGGGCGGATCGCATGGGATCTGGGCGGGGTCGAGCTGGCCTCGATCACCGGCTATGGCGAAAGCCGCTACAACACGCCGACCGATTCGACCGACCGGTTCGCCGGCGTGCTGACCCGCTTCGGCTATCCCGGTCGCCGCGCGATCCTGAGCAACACGATCAACACCGACAAATGGACGCAGGAAGTGCGCCTCGCCTCGCAGCCCGGCGGCACGATCGACTGGCTGGTCGGCGGCTTCTACACCGATGAGGATACGGTCGCGCTGCAAAGCCTCGACGCGCTCGCCGGCGGCGACAGCGCGAACCTGTACGCCGGCAACATCCCGTCGACCTTCCGCGATCTGGCCGCCTTCGGCACGCTCACCTGGCACTTCACCCCGGCGTTTGACGTCCAGTTCGGCGGGCGCGTGGCGGAAAACCGGCAGGTGTACCGCCAGGCGCTGTCGGGGCCGCTCAACGGCGGCACCACCGCCAATGTCCAGCGCTTCCGCGAAACCGCCGCGACGTGGCTGGTGTCGCCGCGCTGGCGGATCGGCCGCGACCTGACCGCCTATGCCCGGATCGCGTCGGGCTATCGCCCCGGCGGCCCCAACACCAACCTGCCCAGCCTGCCGCCGTCGTTCGACAGCGACCGGACGACCAACTACGAACTGGGGCTGAAGGGGCTGACCCCCGACCGCCGGATCGGGTTCGACGTCAGCCTGTTCTGGATCGACTGGACCAACGTGCAATTGTCGGGGAACGACCCGACCAGCGGCTATCTGTTCTACACCAACGGCAGCCGCGCGCGCAGCCGTGGCGCGGAGGCGAGCGTCGACCTGCGCCCGTGGGACGGCGGCACCGTCGCGGTCACGGGCGCCTATACCGATGCCGCGCTGACCCGCGACCTGCCGGCGGGCCGCACCGCCGCGCTGTTCGGGACCGAAGGCGACCGCCTGCCCTACAGCGCGCGCTGGGCGGGATCGGTCGCCGCCGATCAGGACGTGGCGCTGGGCAACGACGTCACCGGCTTCATCGGCGGCACGGCGGTCTACAACGGCCGGCGCATCGCCGAATTCCAGGCGCGCGCCGGCGTGCCGCGGGTGGTGCTGCCATCCTATGCCACGCTCGACCTGCGCGGCGGCGTGCGCAGCGGCCCGCTGGCCTTCACGGTGTTCGCGCGCAACGTGACCGACCGGCGCGGGCGTCTGGGCGCGGCCTATCGCACCGCCGCGACCCCGGCGAGCGGCACCACGATCAGCGTCATCACCCCGCGCACCATCGGCCTGTCGGTCGGCTACAGCTACTGATCGTCATGGCGAACCGGTTCGACGTCGCGATCATCGGGCTGGGCGCGGTCGGCAGCGCGACGCTGTTGCAGGCGGCCGAACGCGGGCTCGACTGCGTCGGCATCGACCGGTTCGTGCCGCCGCACATCTGGGGATCGTCGCACGGCGAGACGCGGATCACCCGCCGTGCGATCGGCGAGGGGCTGGCCTATGTCCCGCTCGCCCTGCGCAGCCATGCGATCTGGCGCGATCTGGAGGCGCGCACCGGCCGCACGTTGCTGACCGCATCGGGTTGCCTCGTGCTGGCCGAAGGCGGTGGCCGGGCGGCGGACAGCTTCCTCGGCCGCACGATCGCCGCCGCCGAACGGTTCGACATCGACCATGAACAGCTCGACGCCGACGCCATCCGCCACCGCTTTCCCCACTTCGCGGCGGGCGACGCCGACCATGGCTGTTTCGAACCGGGCGGCGGCTATCTCCATGTCGAACGCTGCATCGCGACCAACCTGATGCTGGCGCGGGCGGCGGGGGGCCTCTGCCGCTTCGGCGAAACGGCGGTGGCGCTGGACCCCGTCACCGGCGGCGTCGCCATCGAACTGGCCGGGGGCGAACGCATCACCGCCGCGCAGGTGGTGGTCGCGGCGGGAAGCTGGGCCGGCGCGTTGCTGGGGGAGCCGTTCGCCTCGCTGCTCACCCCGACGCGGCAGGTGATGCACTGGTTCCCGCTCGATCCGGTGCCGGCGCTGGCGGCGGCATGGGCGGACGGGCCGACCTTCATCTGGTCGCATGCCGACCGGACGCGCGATTTCTATGGCTTTCCCTCGATCGACGGCGGCTGCACGATCAAGACCGCCAACGAACAACCCCCGGTCCGCGTGACCCCCGACACGATGCACCGCACCGCCGGTCCCGACGAGGCGGCGGCGATGTACGCCGGGCATGTCGCCGGGCGGCTGCGCGGGGTGCGCGCCGATGCCGCGCGATCCGCGACCTGCCTGTATACCCAGTCGCCCGACGCGCATTTCGCGATCGGCGGCCATCCGGCGATGGACCGGGTGCTGGTCGCCTCGCCCTGTTCGGGGCATGGCTTCAAACATTCGGCGGCGATCGGCGAGGCGATCGCCCAGCGCCTGGCGGGCGAGGCGGACGCGATCGACCTTGCCGGTTTCGCGCTGTCGCGCTTCGACGCGGTCGCCCTGCCGGCGTGACGATCCCCGACCCGCACGGTTGCAATTCCGCGACGATCACGCTATCGGACAACCTCGTTTTCCAACCCGAACACAAGGAGTGAAGCCATGCGCGCAGCGACCGCACCCATCGCCATTCTCACTCCCCGGGTTCCGGAACATACGACATGGGCACTTCCCCCACGGGCGATCACGATCGCCTGATTTCCAGCGGTGGCGACGACGCCACGGCTTCTTCGACGACCATCCGCGTCATCGCCTCGTCCGATAGCTGGATCGAACAGGCGGCGATCGACCAGCTTCACCACACGGCCACCCTGCCCGGCATCGACGCCATCGTCGGCCTGCCCGACCTGCATGCCGGGCGCGGCATCGCGGTCGGCGCCGCCTTCTGGTCGCGGGCGTACGTCTATCCGCATCTCGTCGGCAGCGACATCGGCTGCGGCATGGGGCTGTGGAGCACCACGCTCACCCTGCGCAAATTCCGTCCCGACACCGTCGAGCGCAAGCTGCACGGGCTGGAGACCCCCCTGCCCGATGCCGCCGAGCGGTTGGCGGCGGCGGGGCTGCCGGCGATCGCCGGCGAGGCGCTGGGCACGATCGGCGGCGGCAATCACTTCGCCGAGCTGCTGCGCGTCGAACAGACGTTCGTGGCCGATACGCCACTCGATGCCGCTGCGGTCCATCTGATGGTCCACAGCGGATCGCGTGGGCTGGGCCAGGCGATCCTCGACACCCACCGCGCCCGCCACAATGTCGCCGGGCTGATCGCGGGCGAGGCGGCGGGCGATGCCTATCTGGCGGCGCATGACGATGCGATCCGCTGGGCGATCCTGAACCGCGCGGCGATCGCCGAACGGTTCCTCGACCGGATCGGCGGCGACGGCACGCGCCTGCTCGACATCTGCCACAACAGCGTCACGCCGTATCGTGGCGGGTGGCTGCATCGCAAAGGCGCGGCACCCGCCGATCGGGGGATGATCGTCATCCCCGGATCGCGCGGCGACCTGACCTATCTCGTCCGGCCGATCGATGCCCGTGCGGGCGAGGCGCTCCATTCGCTGGCGCATGGTGCCGGCCGCAAATGGAGCCGGAGCGAGGCACGCGGCAGATTGTCGGGCCGCTTCCGCATCGCCGACCTCGAACGGACCAAACTCGGCAGCCGCGTCATCTGCGAGGATCGCGACCTGATCTATGAGGAGGCCCCGCAGGCGTACAAGGACATCCATCAGGTGGTGCGCGACCTGACCGATGCCGAACTGGTCGAACCGGTCGCCACGCTCCGCCCGCTGCTCACCTACAAGACGAGGCGGGCATGAGCGAGATCATCCTGCACCTCTCCGCCGGTCAGGGGCCGGCGGAGTGCGAATGGGTCGTCGGCCGACTGGTCCGCGTGTGGGCGCGCGAGGCGGCGGCGGCGGGCCTCGTGTGCGAACCGGTCGAGCCGGTCGGCGATGCCGCCGCGTCGGTGCTGTTGCGGGTGGCGGGCGACGGCGCGGAAGCGTTCGTCGCCGCGCGGTGCGGCACGATCCGCTGGATCGGGGCCAGTCTGCTTCGCCCGCTCCACCGGCGGCGCAACTGGTTCGTCGCCGCGACCCGCGCGCCCGCCGACGGCGACGTGCCGACGCTGCGCGACGCCGACATCCGCTACCAGACGCTACGCGCGTCGGGGCCGGGCGGCCAGCATGTCAACAAGACCGACAGCGCGGTGCGCGCCACCCATAGCCCGACCGGCCTCACCGCCTTTTCGCAGGAGCAGCGATCCCAGTTCGCCAACCGCAGGATCGCCCGGCTGAAACTCGCTTTGCTGTTTGACGCGCTGCGCGACGACCGCGACGCCAGCGACCAGCGTACCCTGTGGACACGCAACCGCGAGCTGGAGCGCGGCAACGCGGTCCGCACCTATCGCGGGGACCGGTTCGTATTCGACCATTCAACGATATAAACATATCTTTATATCGTCATTGACAGCCGATGGTCGATGGTGTTGAACGCCGCTGTCGAGGTTCCCCGTTCCAGCGATGGCGACGGGGCTAAGACGGGAAGCCGGTGATGTCCCCTGGGGCAAAGTCCGGCGCTGCCCCCGCAACTGTAAGCGGTGAGCGGCGGTTCCTTTTCGTGTCACTGGGCTTTTGACGAAGCCCGGGAAGGCCGGAACCGCCGTGTCGACCCGTGAGCCAGGAGACCTGCCTCCGACGCCATATGTTCCTCGGACGGGGGT
The DNA here is from genome assembly GCF_001425385.1 of Sphingomonas sp. Leaf407. Lineage (GTDB taxonomy): Bacteria > Pseudomonadota > Alphaproteobacteria > Sphingomonadales > Sphingomonadaceae > Sphingomonas. The sequence continues at coordinate 28,334 of NZ_LMQO01000008.1, read as the reverse complement.
TCCTCCGGTGGATCGCGCTTCGACGCCACGGCCCTGCGGCAATCGCCGACCGGGTCGCGTCACGCTCTGCGCGTTCTGCCACCGGCGCCCCCGTCCGGCAAAAGCAGGTGAGTCATGGCCGACGGCGGGTGTAGTTTCACGATCAGCAGCATGCCTTTCGACGAGGACTATCGCCCCGTCGACAACACGCGCATCACCACCAATTTCGCCAATCTGGCGCGCGGCGAGCGGTGCCGCGAAAACCTGCGCAACACGCTGGCGATGATCGACAATCGCTTCAACACGCTGATGCACTGGGACAATCCGGCCGGCGACCGCTACGGCCTCGACCTCGACATCGTGTCGGCGGCGCTGACGATCGACGAGGGCGCTGGCGACCGGGCGTTTCCGCTGATCGAGGTGCTCCAGACGACGATCGTCGACAAGGTCGGCGGCGAGCGCGTGCCCGGCATGGTCGGCAACAATTTCTCCTCCTATGTCCGCGATTATGATTTCAGCGTGGTGCTGCCCGACCATCTGAAGCAGCATGGCAGCGGCGCGCCGGTGCGCTTCGGCGAACTGCACGGCAAGCTGTTCAAGCTGTTCCTGCACTCGGCGGCCTATCGCGAGCGGTTCGCCAAGCCGCCGGTCATCTGCCTCAGCGTATCGAGCCGCGAGGTGTATCACCGCAGCGCCAACGTCCATCCGATCCTGGGCGTGGAATATCGCAACGACCGGTCGTCGCCGACCGATGCCTATTTCGCGAAGATGGGGCTGAAGGCGCGCTATTTCATGCCGCCACACGCGGTCGCGCCGCTCGCCTTCTATCATGCTGGCGATCTGGTCGGCGATTACACCAACCTCGAACTCGCCAGCACGGTCGCGACGATGGAGACGTTCCAGAAAATCTATCGCCCCGAAATCTACAACGCCAATTCGGTCGCGGCGGAATGCTATCGCCCCAGCCTGACGTGGCAGGATTATTCGCTGACCCGCATCGTCTACGACCGCGAGGAACGCGCCCGACTGGCGGTCGAACAGGGCCGCTTCGCCGAAGAACAGCTCATCGCCCCGCACGGCGCGCTGCTCGAACGGCTGTTCTCGGACGCATAGGCCGGGATCGGCGTCTCCCCTCCCTGACAAGGGAGGGGGCGGGGGTGGGGCGGCCGGTTGTGGCGCGCTCCCGTTTCCTCGCAGGCCGACCCACCCCCAGCCCCTCGCTTGTCAGGGAGGGGAGCAGCGGTTCCGGCGTTCCGGGTCGAAGGTCGACCGGACGCAGGAGCGGCACCACGAATACAGGACACCCGATCATGACCATGTTGTTGCCGACGACCACCGCGGGCAGCCTGCCCAAACCGCTCTGGCTGGCCGAGCCGGAAACCTTGTGGTCGCCGTGGAAGCTCGAAGGCGACGAACTGGTTGCGGGCAAGCGCGACGCGCTGCGCCTCGCGGTCGAGGATCAGCGGCAGGCGGGGATCGCCATCGTCGGCGACGGCGAACAGACGCGCCAGCATTTCGTGACGACCTTCGTCGAACACCTCGACGGCGTCGATTTCGAGAAGCGCGAGGTGATGCGCATCCGCAACCGCTACGACGCCAGCGTGCCGAGCGTGGTCGGCGCGGTGTCGCGGCCGAAACCAGTGTTCGTCGACGACGCGCGGTTCCTGCGCGCGCAGACCGCGCAGCCGATCAAATGGACGCTGCCGGGTCCGATGACGATGATCGACACGCTGTACGACGGCCATTACCGCAGCCGCGAGAAGCTGGCATGGGAATTCGCCTGCATCCTGAACGACGAGGCGCGCGAGCTGGAGGCGGTGGGCGTCGACATCATCCAGTTCGACGAACCGGCGTTCAACGTGTTCTTCGACGAAGCGAACGACTGGGGCATCGCCACGCTGGAGCGCGCGGCGCAGGGGCTGAAGGCGCGGACCGCCGTCCACATCTGCTATGGCTATGGCATCAAGGCCAATACCGAATGGAAGAAGACGCTGGGATCGCAGTGGCGGCAATATGAGGAAACCTTCCCCAACCTGCAGCGCTCGTCGATCGACATCATCTCGCTCGAATGCCACAATTCGCGCGTGCCGATGGAGATGATCGAGCTGGTGCGCGGCAAGACGGTGATGGTCGGCGCGATCGACGTGGCGAGCGACGCGATCGAGACGCCCGAGGAAGTCGCCGACACGCTGCGCCGGGCGCTGGCGTTCGTCGATGCCGACAAATTATATCCCGCGACCAATTGCGGCATGGCCCCGCTGTCGCAGGGCGTGGCGCGCGGCAAGCTGAACGCGCTGTGCGCCGGCGCGGCGATCGTCCGCGCCGAACTGGGGGGCCACGGTTGACGACACTCCTGCGCCGGCTGCGCCCCGACGGCTATATCGTCGCGATCATGGGCATGGTCGCGCTCGCCGCGCTGTTCCCCGCGCGCGGGTCGGCAAAGGACCTGCTCGATCTGGTGGTGCATGGCGCCATCGCGCTGCTGTTCTTCCTGTACGGCGCGCGGCTGTCGCGGCAGGCGATCTGGGTGGGCATGCTGCACTGGCGGTTGCAGGCGCTGGTGTTCGCCACGACCTTCGCCGTCTTTCCGCTGATCGGCCTGGGCATGATGGCCGCGCTCAAGGGCCATGTCGACGACGGGCTCGTCACCGGGCTGGTGTTCGTCGCGCTGCTGCCCTCGACGGTGCAGTCGTCGATCGCCTTCACCTCGATCGCGCGCGGCAATGTCGCGGCGGCGCTGTGCTGCGCGTCGCTGTCCAACCTGATGGGCGTGGTGCTGACCCCGGTGCTGGCGACGCTGCTGCTCGGCACGGCGGCGGGCGGAATGTCGCTCGACGCGATCGGCGACATCGCGTTGCAGATTTTGCTGCCGTTCGTGCTCGGCCAATGCGCGCGGCCGCTGATCGGCGACTGGCTGGCGCAGAAGAAGACCCTGACGATGTCGGTCGATCGCGGATCGATCCTGCTGGTCGTCTATGCGGCGTTCAGCGCGGGCATGGTCGCCGGCATCTGGAGCCGGGTGACGCCACGGGACCTGGGACTGGTCCTCCTGCTCGACGGCGCGCTGCTGGCGATGGTGCTGGGCTTCACGACCATGGCGAGCCGGCTACTGCGCTTTTCGAGGGAGGACGAGATCGCGATCGTGTTCTGTGGTTCCAAGAAGAGCATGGCGAGCGGACTGCCGATCGCCAACATCCTGTTCCCGGCGGCCACGGTCGGGCTGATCGTCCTGCCGCTGATGCTGTTCCACCAGATGCAGTTGATGGTCTGCGCCGCGCTCGCCCGGCGCTATGCGCTGCGCACCGCTCCGGCCGCCATGCCGGCGGAGGTGGCGGCATGACCCCCGCCCCCGCCCCTTGCGCGATCGATGCGTTGCGCGCGCCCGGCGACGACACCGACCTGCGCCGGCTGTTCGGCCACTTCCCGACCGGCGTCACCGCGCTGTGCGCGATGGACGGCGACCGGCCGGTCGGCATGACGGCCAGCGCGTTCGTCGCCATCTCGATCGCGCCGCCGTTGGTATCGGTGTGCATCCGCCACGGATCGGCGACATGGGCACAGCTTCGCACGCTGGGGCGGATCGGCATCTCGTTCCTCGGCCACGCCCAGGCCGCCACCGCGCGCCAGCTCGCCCGCCCCGGCGACGACCGGTTCGCGGGCATCGCCTATGACGTCACCCCCGACGGCGCGCTGTTCCTTGGGGATGCCACCGCATGGCTCGACTGTTCGGTCGAGCGCGAGATCGTCGCTGGCGATCACGACATCATCCTGCTGCGCCTCCACCGCGCCGCCACCGCCGGGGGGATCGCGCCATTGGTGTTCCACGCCAGCGGCTTCCACACGCTGACGCCAATCGACTGACACTGCCCGCCCACGGGCTTGCACGATTGAAGCATTCGGTCCAGTGTCGCGGGCGAACAAGCTTCAAAGCGGTCATCGGGTGGGATTATGAATGCAATCGTGACCCAGATCGGCGATCTGGCCGATGCCGGCGAACGGATGATCGAGCGGTTGCGGCGGAAAGCGTTCCTGCCCGAAAGCCGCAAGGGACTGAACGTCCGCTTCGGCATCGCCGAGGCGGCCGGGCTGCTCGGCTGTTCGACCAATCGCATCCGCATGGCCGAGGACGACGGCCGGCTGCCCGCCCCCCCGGCAGGCGAGAACGGGCGGCGGATCGGCTATACCGTGCAGGAGCTGCTGCACATGCGCCAGGTGCTGGGCGCCTCCCCCGCCCGCTCGGCCGGCGACGTGCCGGCGATCATCGCGGTGCAGAATTTCAAGGGCGGCGTCGGCAAGTCGACCGTCACCTGCCACCTCGCCCATTATTTCGCGGTGCAGGGCTACCGCGTGCTGGTGGTCGATTGCGACAGCCAGGCGACGACGACGACGCTGTTCGGCTTCAACCCGCATTTTAACATCACCCGCGAGGAAACGCTCTACCCCTATCTCTCGATCGATCCGACGCAGGACGATCTGGCCTATGCGGTCAAGGCGACGCCATGGCCCAACGTCGACCTGATCCCGTCGAACCTCGAACTGTTCGACGTGGAATATGAACTGGCGGCGGCGGGATCCGACGGGCAGTCGGTGCTGGCGGCGCGGTTCCGCAAGCTCAAACGCGGGCTGATCGCGCTGGCGCACGACTATGACGTGGTGCTGCTCGATCCGCCGCCCGCGCTTGGCACGATCAGCCTTGCGGTGATGCAGGCGGCCAACGCGCTGCTGGTGCCGCTGGCGGCGACGACGCCCGATTTCTGTTCGACCGTCCAGTTCCTGTCGATGATGGACCAGGTGCTGCAACAATTGAGCGGCGCGGGGATCGAGGTCGACTACAGTTTCGTCCGGCTGATCTGTTCCAAGTTCGACGGCAATGATCCCAGCCATGCGATGGTGCGCGCGATCATGGAACAGAGCTTCGGCCCCGCGCTCCTCCCCGTCCCCATCCTCGAATCCGCCGAAATCAGCCATGCGGCGATGCGGATGATGACGATCTACGAACTCGAAAAGCCGATCGGCACGCCCAAGACGCACAAACGCTGTCGCGCCAATCTCGACGAGGCGATGGGGCAGATCGCGCAACTGGTGCGGCAGGGATGGGGCCGGGTGACCCCGGCAAGCGAGGAGACGGTAGTTGCGGCGGCCTGACCGCGCAAGGCGCGGCGCGGCATCCGCCGCGCAGGCCGCCCGGCCGGCGGGCACCCTGCCCGTCCGACGCATCCGCGCCGGCGGGTGCGGCCGCCCCGAACTCCCCCCTTTCCTACACGCGAAAGTTCCGCATATGTTCCGCAGAAAGGGGGTATCCGATGGCACGTAAACAGTCCGACTATCTGGCGGCGTTGCTCGACGACGAGGCCGCACCCCCCTCCCCCGCCCCGCCCGAACGCGCGCGCGGCACGACGCTACTGGGGCGTGAATCGGCGCTGGCGCGGGTCGCGTCGGGCGAGGTGCGGCAGGTGACGCAGTTGCTGCTCGATCCGGCGCGGGTGCGGATCTGGCCGGGCAATGCACGCTCCTACGCGCATCTGACCGAGGCGGGGTGTCGCGAGCTGATCGATTCGATCATCGCCGAGGGCGGGCAGAAGGTCCCCGCCGTCGTCCGCCGGATCGAGGGCGATGCGGCCCACGACTATGAGGTCATCGCGGGCACGCGGCGGCACTGGTCGATCTCGTGGCTGCGCGCGAACAATTATCCCGAGATGCGCTTCGTGGCGCAGGTCGCGACGCTCGACGACGAGGCGGCGTTCCGCCTCGCCGATCTGGAGAACCGCGCGCGCGCCGATGTGTCGGACCTCGAGCGCGCACGCAACTATGCGGCGGCGCTCAAGACGCATTACGGCAACCACGCCACGCGGATGGCCGAACGGCTGAAGCTGTCGAAGGGCTGGCTGTCGAAGATGCTCAAGGTCGCGGCGCTGCCCGACGCGATCGTCGCTGCCTTCGCCTCGCCCGCCGAGGTGCAGTTGAAGCCGGGCTATGCGCTGGCGCAGGCGCTCGACGATCCCGCCGCATCGGCCGCGATTCTGGCCGAGGCAAAGCATCTGGTGGAGGAACAGGCGGCGTTGCGCGAGGACGGGTTGCCGCCGCTGCCCGGGTCCGAGGTGCTGCGCTGCCTGCTCGCCGCCCCGCATCGCCACACCGCCGCGCCGATTCCGATCGTCTGCACGACACCGCACGGCCGGACCGCGCTCAGCGTGCAGTCGGTCGGTCGGCAGGGGGTGACGGTGCGGCTGCACGCTGGATCGGGCGTCGGGCCGGACGAACTCGCGGGCATGCTGCGCCACGCGCTCGCCGAGCTGGAGCGTCAGGGGCGGGGATTGCAGCGGTGATGCGGCGGCGTGTTTCCCCGGGGAAACATCGCGCCCCGCCGGGGTGTGCGGCGAGGAAGTTTCCCCGGGGAAACTTTTCCGCACATCGCTCCCGCGCCGATGTTTCCCCGGGGAAACTTTCCGGGATCGCCGGCCGATGACCGGCACCACCGCCCCGAAGGGAGGCACGAAGGGCGCCGGGCAGTTCGACCTGTTCCTCCCCTATCTCGCCGACATGCCGCTACGCGACCAGCGCGAGATGATGGAACGCCCGTTCTTCAGCCTCGCCAAGTCGAAGCGGGTCAAGCCGATCGACTACAAGAGTCCCGATGGGAAATTGTGGGTCCATGTGTCGGCCAATGCCGAATTCGGCATGGCGACGATCTGGGACGCCGATATTCTGATCTATTGCGCCAGCGTGCTGGCCGACATGGCAAGGCGCGGGGTCAATGACGTGCCGCGCACGCTGCACCTGATGCCCTATGACCTGCTGCGCGCGATCGGCCGGCCGACGACCGGACGGTCGTACGAACTGCTCGGCCAGTCGCTCGACCGGTTGGTGGCGACGACGATCAAGACCAACATCCGCGCCGACACCGGCGCGGCCGCCACCACGCGCGGCCGGCGCGAGGCGACCTTCTCATGGCTCGATGGCTGGACGCAGTTGGTCGACGAAACCACCGAACGGTCGCGCGGCATGACGATCGAGCTGTCGAACTGGTTCTGGGAAGGCGTGATGATGGCGGGCGGGGTGCTGTCGATCGACCGCGCCTATTTCGACCTGACCGGCGGGCGCGAGCGCTGGCTGTACCGCGTGGCGCGCAAGCACGCCGGCGGGGCGGGCGAGGGGGGGTTCGCCATCTCGATGCCGACCCTGTTCGAGAAATCGGGGGCGGAGGGGCAGTATCGCCGCTTCAAGTTCGAGATCGCCAAGATCGCCGAGCGCGACGAGCTGCCCGGCTATGCGCTGACGCTGGAGCCGGGCGACGACGGCAAGGAACCGGCCTTGCGGATGCGGCGGCGGCCCGAACCCGGGCCGCGCACCCTGTCCATCGCCGCGCCCGCCGCGCCGTCGGCCGGACGGACCGACGAACTGGTCGACGCCGCCGCCGCGATCCGCCAGGCGGTGAAGCACCTCGCCACCCGCGCCACCGATGGCGAGATCACGTCGGCCACGCTCGCGACGCTGCGCGCCGAATGTCCGGGATGGGATTACCAGACGCTTCATACCGATTTCCGTAGCTGGATCGACGGCGATCCGGCGCGCACCCCGGTCAGCTATCAGGCGGCGTTCATCGGCTATGTCCGCCGGTTCGACGCCAAGCATCGCCACGAACTGGGCTGATCCTCGGCGCAGGCGTTCCCGAAGTATCGGCACTCGCGACCACGCTCCGGCGGGGATCGCGGGCGTTTGCTCCATTTTGAACCTTCCTGTGGGCGGGCATGGGTGAACTGATTCAAACGCCGGATGCCGGATCGGTCGTGTCTGGGGGCATCGACACTTCGGGAACGGCCATCGATCTTTCGGGAACGGGCCATCGACACTTCGGGAACGGATCGTCGATCCTTCGGGAACGCTGGCATCGACACTTCGGGAACGGATCGTCGATCCTTCGGGAACGCGGGGGTCCGCGCGACTCGTGGATTTCTGCGGGTTTGCGGGGTGCTGCTGGCCGCTTAACCTTTTAACCTAGTATTTAACCCTCTAACGCAGGCGCGATGCTGTTTTCAGGTTTGTAAGAGAGAAGAACGGGTGAACCGCCCGCAAGTCGCGAATACCGCGCTTGGTGCGGCGAATGTACGATATTTGCTGCAAGTGCCGCATGGCCGTGCCTCGTTACCGCTATACCAGCGACGCGCTGCCCCTTATGGCCGGCACGATCCGCATCGAGCGGGGCGACGCAGGATGCGCGGTCGGTTCAGTGTCGAAGGTTGCCACGATCCTCGGCGTGCCGCTGTTCGGGCTGGAGGCCGGGGGACTGGCGCAGGCCGCGACACGGACCGCTGACCGGCTCGTGCTGCTGTCGGGCGCGGTGTGTCACGCCACGCGGGTCGACGATGCCTTCTGAGGCCTATGTCTGGATCTGGTTGCCCGGTGCCGCCGACCCGATCGTCGCGGGGCGGGGCGATCGGGATCGCCCCCGAACTGCCGCTGCGCGAAGGAGGATCGTCCGCTGCCCGGGCGACAGGGCAGGGGAGCGAGGCGAGCCAGGCGATGCTGATCGTTGGCCAGCGCAGCGACAGCCGCCCGGTCGCCGCCCTGGCGGCGGCACTGCCGTTCCTGCTCAGCGAGGCGGCGGCGCAAGCGGTGATCGATGCGCCGTGCGGCGAAGCCGCGCTACCCCCGGTGGAGCGCGAAATATTGCGGACCCGCGCCTTTCTGAACCCCTATGCGTTCGGGCGCTATGCGTGAGCGCCGCGGTGCGCGCGCCTGTCGTCTGTCGAGGAGCCCCGCCATGAAGACCCTTGCCCTGATCGCGACCGGACTGATGATCGCGCCCGCCCCCGCGCGCGCCGATCAACCCGGACAGGACTGGATTTCGATCGGTCAGGCCGAGCGGGTACTGCACCGCGAAGGCTATCGCCTGATCGAGATCGAACCCGAGGACGATCATTGGGAAGGCGAGGCGACCCGCCACGGCCGGACGTGGGACTTCCGCATGAGCCCGAAGACCGGACGGATCATCGCGATGGAACCCGACACCGACTGAGCGGTCGCGCGGGGGTATCCGACATAATGATGCGATATGCGGGCCGGCACCGCCCGTCGATTCGTCGTGATCCCCGGCGGGAGGACGATCGCCCCTGCCGGCGCTGATCCGGCGCCGATCCGGTGTAGACGGGTCGTTTCGGCGATGGATTGATCCGATGGAACCAACGGTTCGTCGCCGGCGCAGCGTCCGCCGGTTGACAGCCGGCCGCCGCGAAGCGATGGGAGCGAACGATTTCAGCCGTTCCTGTATGCCGCGTGACCGAGACGCGGGAAACGGACGGCGAGACGTGGGGGATCCCGACGGCCGCTTTATTTTGTCCGCGTTTCCGCGGCCGATGGCGGGCACCCTTGCGCATAAATAGCGAGTGGGAATGAACAAGCGCTGGTCCGTACTGGTTTTATGGTGTCTGACGGCCCTTAGCGGCGTCGCAAGTGCCCATATCGCGATGACCGCCGATCCGGCACAGGTCTTGCCACAACCGACCCCGGCCCTTGTTCCCGCCACCGCCCCCGATGCGGTCGCCACCCCCGCTCCGGTGATGCAGGCGCTTCCCGAAGCCCGCCCCGAAGCCGATCTCCCGCCCGAACCCGCCGTGGCCGATGCCACCGCCGACATCGACGTCGACCAGGACGAGGTCGAATGCGTTGCCAAGGTCGTGGTCCACGAAGCCGGCAATCAGCCGCATCGCGGGCAACTGGCGGTAGCACAGGTCATCCGCGCCCGCGTCAAGAGCGGCCGCTTCGCCGACAGCGCGTGCGGCGTGGTCCGCCAGCGCGGCCAGTTCTTCAACGTCGACGCCTACAACCCCCCGCGCAACAACGGCCGCTGGTCGACCGCTGTCGACATCGCCATCCGCACGCTGAGCGGCAAGGACGAGGACGTCGCGCCGGGCGCGCTGTTCTTCCATTCGGCGGGCAGCTCGATGCCCAAGCGCGTCCGCGTCGCCCAGATCGCGGATCACATCTTCTACCGCTAAAGTCCGATCCACCGGTATCGAGGCGTCGCCCCAGCGAAGGCCGGGGCCTCCAGCGGCGCCTGTCGCGCATCGGCCCTGGGAAATCCCGGCCTTCACCGGGATGACGTCTGTTGCAGGGTCCTCTGACCGGGGTCCGGCGCTTCGAGCGCTTCCGCCCCGAGCCGGGACCGATCAGGGCGCATGGATCGCGTGACGGGTCAGGGGATACCGTTGATGCGGATCGAGCCGCACAGGCGCTCCCCCCTTCAACCTTGGTTTTCGGGAATGCCTGCCACCAAAGTGTTCATTGTGTTTTTCGTGCGCCCGTGATTGACCCCATTAAAACCGGGTTGGGGGAACGGCGGAATGCGACGATTGATGTGGTTCTTGGCAATTGCATGTGTCGGGTTCGCCGTCGTTCCGGCATCATCTCGCGGCTCTGGCGCAGCGATCGATGCGATCGCCAAGGACTATGTGGCGCTAAGCCTGGCCGCGGGCGAGCGGGACCCTGGCTATGTCGATGCCTATTTCGGCCCGCCAACTCTCGCCGCCGCAGCAAAGCTCGACCAGCGCACGCCATCTGAACTGAGCGGCGATGCAGCAAGGCTACATACGCGACTGGCGGCGATCGGCCCGAAGACGCTGTCGCCCATCGAGCGCAAGCGCCGCGCGGCGCTGCTGCTCCAGCTCACGGCCGCGCAAACGCGCATGGCGATGGTTGTGGGTCAGAAGCTCAGCTTCGATCAGGAGTCCAAGGCCCTGTTCGGCGTGACGTTCGCTGCTCCGACGCTCGCCAGTTTTGATCCCGTTCTCGCCGAGCTCGACCGGCTCGTGCCCGCCGGACCGGGAACGCTCGCCGATCGCATGAAAAGGCTGAGCGACCGCGTCACCGTACCGCCGGAAAAGGCGGAAACGGTGGTCAAGGCAGCCATCGCCGAATGTCGCCGCCGGACGCTCGACCATATCGCGATGCCGCCGGGCGAAGCGATCACGCTGGAGATGGTTCGCGACAAGCCATGGGCTGGCTATAATTATTTCCAAGGCCATGCGCACAGTCTGATTCAGGTCAACCTTGATGTGCCGCTCACGATGGACATGGTCATCAAGCTGGGCTGCCACGAGGCATATCCCGGGCATCACGTGCTCTATTCCCTGTACGAACGAAACCTGGCGGAGCGGCGGAGCTGGATCGAATACACGGTGTTTCCCCTCTTTGCACCGATGGCACTGATCGCCGAAGGGTCGGCCGACTATGGCCCTGAATTGGCGTTCCCCGGCGATGAGCGCATTGCGTTCGAACGTGACACGCTGTCCCCCCTCGCCGGGCTCGACCCGGCGGACGTGGCGCTGTTCGAAAAGGTCCGAGCTGTGCAAGCGAAGCTCGCGCCGGCGTCGGCGGTGATCGCGCGTGACTATATCGACGGGCGGATCGATCGCGCTCGCTCCGTTGCCTTGAAGGAGCAGTATTTTCTGGTGACTCCGCAGGAAGCGCAACGGAGCATCCGTTTCGTGGATACCTATCGCAGCTATGTGCTCAACTATTTCCTGGGTCGCGCCATGGTTGCCAAGACGATAGCGGCGGTAGGCACGGACCCCACCGCGCGCTGGGCGGCGTTCGAGCGGCTGATCGGCGGCCCGACGATCCCTGACGATCTCGTCGCGCCGTGACAAGGGGGGGGCTGATATGACGCCATATCGCCGCTCGCGTTCTAAAAACCCATAGTCACGGAGGAGAACTGGGAAGCCGTTGGCGATCCCATTTCGCGATCCCGATCGGGACGGTTGCGGGGGCCTGGCGTACGATGTTGACCATCCTCTAACCGGACCCCTGACAGCGCGCGGTTCGCGGCACCGCGCCGTTACCCGCGCTACTCCGCACCATCCTCCCCGCCGGGATGTTCCCCACCGAAGCGCGCCGCGCGTGCCGCTTCCCAGCGCGTGCGTACCGCCGTGCGCGGGGTGTCCAGCCCCAGGCGGGCGGTCGTCGCCACCCATGCCGCGATCGGCGCGCGCAGCGGTTCGGTGGCGGGCGACGGCGGCAGTTCGTCGAACCATTCGCCGATCGCAGGGGCGTTGAACAGCGCGAGGAACAGCGTCGAACCCGCGACAATGCCGGTCATCCAGCGCAGCGGCCGCACGCCGTCGACCGGGTCGGCGGGCACCTGGACCGGCGATCCTGCTTCGGCGATCTCGCCATGGTCGGCACCCGTGGTCATGACTGCCCCGCTTCAGAACTGGTAATAGATGAACGGCGCGACCCCGGCGGGCCGCATCGCGTCGACGATCAGGATCGCCATGCCCAGCGCCACGGCGATCGCCGGCGCGGCGTGGTGGCGCAGCCGCATCGCCGCCCCGGTCAGCAGGTGGGCCGGCACCGCATGGATGGCGAGGCCGAAGGCGACCAGCCCCAGCGACAGCGGCGTGACCAGCGTGTTGCGCCAGTCGCCCGCCCCCAGCGCGGCGAGATAGGCGACCGCCTCCCCCTCGCCCTGCGCGCGGAAGAAGATCCAGCCCAGCACGACGATGTGGAAGGTGACGAGGATCCCCGCCCAGCGCGGCGCGCGCGGCAGGCCGGCGGGGCGATGCCGTGCCCAGAACCGCTCGATCGCCAGCCAACCGCCGTGCAGCGCGCCCCAGATCAGGAAGCTCCAGCTCGCGCCATGCCACAGCCCGCCGAGCACCATCGTCGCGAACAGGTTGAGATAGGTGCGCACCGGCCCCTTCCGGCTGCCGCCGAGCGGAATGTAGAGATAGTCGCGCAGCCAGCTCGACAGGCTGATATGCCAGCGCCGCCAGAAATCCTGGAGCGAGGCGGCGCGGTAGGGCTGGTCGAAATTGCGCGGGAAAGTGTAGCCGAGCAGCGCCGCCAGCCCGATCGCCATGTCCGAATAGGCGGAGAAATCGCAGTAGATCTGCACCGCATAGCCGTAAGCGCCGATCAGCAGGTCGAAGCTCGACCGCGCGGCGGGATCGAGGAACGCCGGATCGACCAGCGCGCCGGCCAGTTGCGAGGCGATCACCGCCTTCTTGAACAGCCCCCATACGATTAGCAGCAGCGCGGCGGCGACGGTGCCGCGATCGATCACCGGCACGCGGCGGAACTGCGGCAACAGGTCCGCGCCGCGCACGATCGGCCCGGCGACCAGATGCGGGAAGAACGACATCAGCAGCGTCAGGTCGAGCAGTCCCGCCGCCGGAATCCGCCGGCGATGGACGTCGACCAGATAGGAGATCGCCTGAAAGGTGAAGAACGACACGCCGACCGGCAACACCACCTGCAACAACGGCAGGTCGCGCCCGAAGCCCAACGGCTGCAACAGGCTGGCGAGTTGTTCCAGGAAGAAGCCGGCATATTTGAAATAGCCGAGCACGCCGAGGTTGGCGACGACGCCGAGCGTGACCAGCGCCCGCCCGCGTCGCCCGTCTGTGCCTTCCCGGTCGCGGACGATCGCCTGCGCCAGCGCCCAGTTGACCACCGCCGAGACGAACAGCAGCGCGACGAACCGCGCATCCCATGCGCCGTAGAAGAACCAGCTCGCCAGCAGCAGCGCGATCTTGCGCCATTCGTTCGACCGGTCGAGCGACCAGGTGATCGCATAGACGACGAGGAAGAACAGGCCGAAGCCCAGCGTCGGAAACAGCATCCTAAAACCGGTCCCGCACGGGCAGCGCGGCGAGCGCGCGGTCGAGATCGGCCTGGAGCCGCCGCGCGATCTCCGCGCCGCCGCGACTGGTGAAATGGACATGGTCGCCGCGCATCAGCGGCGTCGTGCCCTGCGTCCAGCCATCGGCGGTGCAGCGCCCGCCCATCGCCTGCGCCCAGTCCCAATAGGCGATGCCGGCGGCATGCGCCTGTCGCCGCTGGATCGCCTGCACCGCCGCCAGCGCGGCGGTCGGCCGCCAGAGCGCTGAGGTGGGGCAGGGCGGGCTGATCCCGCCCTCGCCGCTTTGCAGGCCGGGGGTGCGCGTGGCGGAATCGGGCGCGCCGAACAACAGCATCGGCACGCCGGGGGCCAGTCGCCGCAGCCGGGCGAGATCGGCGCGCAGCGTCGCTTCATAGGCGGCGGCCGAGAAACCGGGGCGGAACGCCTCGTTGGTGCCGAACGCGATGACGATCAGGTCGGGGCGATAGGTGGCGAGTTCGGTCGTGACGACGCGCTCGTCGGTCCGGCCGAAATGGACGAGCTGCGCGCCGACGGTGCCGAGGTTCGACAGGACGACCCCGCCGCCCCGGCTGCGTGCCGTATCCCATGACGTCAGCGTCACCGGGCCGGCGATCACCGTGACCGATGCGCCCGACGCCTCGCCACCGGCATCGAGCGTGCGGCACTGGCTGCCGCTGGCGGGCGCGGCCAGCGACCAGTCGAGCGACGCCGCGCCGATGCCGAGCCGCACCGTGCCCGCCCCCGGCCCGGTCAGCGCGCACAGCGTCAGCCGGTCGAAGGTCCGACCGCCATCGGCACTCAGCGTCACCGTCGCGCCGGGGGTCTGGCTGGTCAGGCTATAGGCGGAAAGGCCCATGCGCACGGTGGCGGCGGGGCGATAGGCCGGCCCGAAAATGCCGTCGACGCTCCATCCCGGCGACTGGGTCGCGGTGATGTCGCGCGTCAGATAGCCGGCATAGGGCCGCCCGACCGCCATCACCCCGCGTCCGCCGCGCCCGAAGCGGGCCTGCAACAGCGTCCGCCAGCTTCCGGTGATCTGGTCGCCGGCGGTGTGGCTATCGCCGATCTGGAGGATGCGGACCGGCGCGGGATCGGCGGGCGCATCCGCCAGCTTTTCGAGGAACGGGCGCAGGCGATCGGCATCGCACAGCGCTCCGTTGCAGGTCGCGGCGGCGGCGGCCTGCGCCAGCGCGACAGCCAGAAGTGCGGGCATCAGCGTGGCTCCCCGGTCGGTGTGGGTGCGGGCCGCCCCGCCGCCTGCCGGACGCGCGCGGCATAGCGGCGCAGGTCGGCGGCGACGCCGCTGGTCAGGCGCTGATAGCCGATCCCGATCATGTGCAGCCCGTCGCCGGTGCGCATCAACACCGGTCGCCCGGTCTTCGAGTCAGGCAGATAGGCAGTGTATTTCCCGTCCGCGCCCAGCGTCAGCGGACGCGAATCGACGAACGGCACGCCGAGGCGACGCATATGCGCTTCGTAGAAACCGTCCATCGCCTGCATGTCGGCATCGAGCTGCGGATCGCGGATCACCGGCAGCCCGACCCAATAGACCACCGCCCCGGTCGATCGCGCCGCCGCGACGAACCGGTCGACCCGCTGGCCGATCACCCGTTTCCACCCGTCGCCCATCAACGGGTATAGATGCCCGTCGTCATAGACCGCCTGCGCGTCATTGGCGCCGAAGCTGATGACCACCGCGTCGACCGGATCGCGTGCCAGTTGCTCATAGGCGCGTTTTTCGAGGTCGAGCGTGCGATAGCGGGTGAAGCCGGTGGCTTCCTTGGCGAATTTCAGCACCTCGAACCCGTCGCTCGTGGGCAATTGCCGGTAGAGCGCGTCCCAGATGCCGTTGCCGAAACTGTCGCCGAACACGCCGACGCGCAGCACGCCGCCGCGCCGCATCCGTGCCGTTACCTGCGGGGGGATCGGCCCGTCGACGCCCTGCGCCGCGACGGGGGGTGCCGCGGGCACCGGGGACGGGGCGGGGCCGTCCGTGCTCGCCACCGTCGTCGCGGCCGGCAGGATGCGCCCGTCGCCGGCGAACGACAGCCCAACGAGGAAGCCGGCGATCAGCCCGAGGACGAGGACCGCCATCCGGTCCGCCAGCCAAGCTACGGGGGTCCATTTTGGTCGGATCATCGGGTCGATCTACCCGACGCCGGAATATCCGCAAGGGAGGCAGATCGGAGTTTTTCGGTATGATCCGCAAACTTGCGGAAGGGCGGGTTTCGAGGCGGTGCCGGCCCGCTCTCCCCGCGTCATCCCCGCGCAGGTGGGGATCCATATACGCCGACGCCTGCGATCAAATCGCGCATGTTGCGTCTATGGGTTCCCGCCTGCGCGGGAACGACGAACAGCCGTGGCATTGGCTGAAGGTCAATCCCGCCTGGATCGTTTGAAAATGCGTCGAAACGCATTTTGCGGTGCCGGCCCGCTCCCCCTCCCGACCACCCAATCAGGATACGCTGTGGGTGGTCGGGAGGGGGAGCGGGCTGGCACCGCATGGAAACCCGCGTTTCCGCGAGTTTCCAGACAGGCTATCAGAACTTGATGTTGGCGTTGGCGAAGAACTGCCGTCCGACATAGTCGTAGCCGGAATACAACGGTGCGTTGGCGACGGTGGTGAACCCGACCGCGCTGATGCGCGGCGGCTTGGTGTCGAGCATGTTGCGGACGCCGACCGTAAACTGGAACTGCTTCTGCACGTTGAACTGCAACGACAGCGAATGCAGGAAGTAGTTGTCGACCTCCAGATAATAATTGTCGCGATATTCCTGCACCAGCTCGGGGTCGCTGATCCCGGTCAGATTGTCGAACGCGAAATAATCATAGGTCCGGTTGCGGTCGCCATCGGTCCAGTCGAGCCCGTAGCGGATGGTCACGGCGTCGACGTTGAACGTCGCGTCGAAATTGCCGACCCAGTCGGGCGACGTCACGATGCCGTTCGAGTCCGTCAGGAACTCCTCGGGGAACAGGCGGGTCGACTGTTCGGTATATTTGGTGACGTTGGCGTTCAGGATGAACTTTCCGCCCAGCAATTCGCGGGCATAGCGGCCGTTGAATTCGAAGCCCTTGACGATGTTTTCGGACAGGTTGACGAAGCTGCTCGTCACGGTCAGCGCCTGGTTGGCATCGCGCTGAACGAAGCGGCAGAAGCCGCCAGTCGCATCGAAATTGGCGTTGCCGTAGCAGCGCTGGAGGATGGTCGCGCCGCTCAGGTCCGACACGCCATTGTCGACCTTCACGTCGAAATAGTCGAGCGAGAGCGACAACTGGCCCACCGACTCGGGCAGTTGCGGGCGCACCACCGCGCCGATCGTCCAGTTGGTCGACGTTTCCGCGCTGAGGCCCGCTTCGGCACCGCCGACCCGGAACGAGGTGATGCCGCTGCGCTGTTCGAAGTCCGCCGGCAGGCCGATAGAGGCGCAGTTGCGCGCGATGATCCGCTGGTTGGGCGATTGTTCGTCGGCGACCGGCAGCGCGCTGCACGGATCGCTGGTGGTGGGCAGGAAGCCGCTGGTGGCGCCGAGGAACTGTTCGGCCAGCGCGGGCGCGCGGTACGACGTGCCATAGCTGCCCCGGACGCCGAAGCCGCGGAACGGCTCCCATTCGCCCGCGACCTTGTAGGTCACGTCCGACCCATAGGACGCATAGTCGGTATAGCGCGCCGATCCGGTGAGGTTAAGGCGATAGAAGAACGGCTTGTCTTCGAAGATCGGCACGAAGATTTCGCCGAAGCCTTCCTTCACATTGTCCTTGCCGACCGTGGGCGTTGCCGCCGTCAGGCCGAACAGGTTGCCGTTGATCGAATTCAGGTCGGGCTGATCGTCGATGCTCTGGCGACGATGCTCGACGCCCAGCGCGACCTGCACGTCGCCGGCGGGCAGGTGGAACAGCGGACCGTCGATGTTGAACGCATAGGTCGTCTCGCGGAAGCGCGTCTTGCCGATCGTGTTCTGGACGATGTAGTTGCGGAACGCGGCGGGCAGATCGCCACCGATCACGCCGGCGGTCAGTGCCGGTGCCGCGACGCACGTCGGGTTCGCGGCGGCGCTGGCGCAACTGAAGGTGCCGTTGGCGTTGGCCACGACGTTCAGCGAATTGGCCAGACGATCGGTCAGGAACGATTCGGCTTCATAGGTGCCGTCGTTGAACGACTTGCCGACATAGGCGTCATAGCGCCAGCGCGGGAAGAAGAAGTCGCCGCGCACCCCGCCCGACGCACGGACATAGTCGACCGTCTGTTCGGACGACGTCATGCCATAGCCGATGAACGCGCGCGCCGCGATCAACCGGCCGCTCGACGTGTTGGTCGGATTGGCGAACGCGCCGTTGCGGATCGCGGTGGGCAGCAGCGGGCTGCCCTGGAGATAGTCGAGCGACAACTGGCGGTAGAGCGGGGTCGACGACTTGCGGCGCGTCGCCAGCAGCTCGCCATACACCTCGGCATCGCCGAGGAAGCCCAGCTTGTAGGTGGCGGCGAGATAGCCGGTGTAGATTTCGGCCGAGTTGATGAGCGGCTCTTCTTCCTGCCGTGGATCGAACGTGTCGCGGTCATAGGTGCCGACGCCGAGATAGCCGGGGAACGGCCCGGTGGTGACGCCGGGCGCGGGCACGAACCGGTTGAACCGGCCGATGGTGCCGCTGGTCCGCCCGATCGCGTCGCGCGTGGGGAGACCCAGCGTGTTGATCGTCACGCCGCCATTGTCGATCGTGAAGCAGGCACGCGGATCGTCGGGCGCGAAATTGTCGCCCGACCCGAATGCCGAGCCTTCGCCGTTCAGGAAGCCGCCGATCGGGCAGCCGAAGAAGGGCACGTCGTTGCGCGAGAGCGTGTCGCGCTTGCGATATTCGGCCGAGCCGATGATGCTCAGCCGGTCGTTATTGAAGCCGAAGCTGGCGCTGCCGCGCCGATCGATGCCCGCGCCCACTTCGGGCACGTTCACCTGGAAATTGAGCTGGAGGCCGTTCAGCTTCTGGTCGGTGATGATGTTGACCACGCCGGCGACCGCGTCGGAGCCATAGACCGACGACGCGCCGGCCTTCAGCACCTCGATCCGCTCGACGATCGCGTTGGGCAGCACGTTGAGGTCGGCGGCGAGCAGCGAGCCGCGCGTTCCGCCCGGCGCCAACCGGCGGCCGTTGAGCAGGATCAGCGTGCGGTTGGGGCCAAGGCCGCGCAGGCCGAGTGTGTTGGCGCCGCCGCCGCCGTCGGTTACGAAGCCGCCATAGGCGCTGTTGATCTGCGATGCGCCCTGCGCGATCGCGTTGCTTTGCAGCGCGTCGGCGATGCTGGCGAAACCGGCCTGGGTGATTTCGTCACGGCCGACCACGGTGATCGGCTCGGCGACCGAATATTCGTCGCGGCGGATGCGCGATCCGGTGACGACGATGTCGGCCCCGGCCGATTGCGCGTCGGCGTTCGGCGACTGCGGGCTTTGCGCGTCGGCCGGCACCTGCGTCGGATCGGGCACCGGGCTGGTCTGCGTATCGGTGGCGATGGTCTGCGCCGCCGCAGGCAAAGCGATAGCGATGGCCAGCGGCGTCAGAGCCGTGGCCACATAAAGATGTGACAGCTTCACGTAGTTTCCCCGTTTATTCAGCCGCTTGGGCTTGATCGATATAAGAGTATTTATATTGGAACCCGGCAAGCGGCAAAATGTAGGCCCTGCCTACTAGCGTCGCCGGTGTTGCCGAAGGGACACACCAGCGACGCCATCGATCGGTCGCACCGGCCGTGGGGTATGGCCAGGATCGTCGGCGGCATGATGCGCCGGTTCCTTCGGGTGGGCTTGCGGGCTTTTCCTGTCGTGTCGCGCAACTCCGAAGTTTCGCGACAGCGATCCGCCGACCGTGTTTCCGCACATTGTGGTGTCGCAAAAGTCGGTTGCCGAATGCGGCGGTTCCGATACATATTCGCGACATGCTGATCGGCTATGCCCGTGTCTCGACCGACGACCAGGATTTGCGGCTGCAACGCGCCGCGCTGGCCGAAGCCGGTTGCCGCCGGACCTTCGAGGAGAAGGTGTCGGGCGCAAAGCGCGACCGGCCCGAGCTGGCGCGGATGATCGACCAGTTGCGCGACGACGATACGGTGGTGGTGACGCGGCTCGACCGGCTGGCGCGTTCCACCCGCGACCTGCTCGACATTGCCGAGACGCTGAAGGCGGCGGGGGCGGGGCTGCGCTCGCTGGCCGAGCCCTGGGCGGACACGACCTCGCCCGCCGGTCGCATGGTGCTGACCGTGTTCGCCGGCATCGCCGAGTTCGAGCGCGAGCTGATCCACCAGCGCACCAGCAGCGGCCGGGCGGCGGCGCGGGCGAGGGGGGTGCGCTTCGGCCGACCCCCCAAGCTGACGCCCGATCAGATCGCGCTGGGCGAACGACTGGTGGGCGAGGGTACGTCGGTGCGGGACGCCGCGCGGCTGCTCCAATGCCACCATGCCACGCTCTACCGAGCGCTGGCCGCCGCTGCCGCCGCCCGGTGACGCCAGCCTTGCCCGTGTTTTACCGCCGGGCGCGGCCGTAGGTCTGTCGCCAGTCGAGCAGCGCTTCCACTGCGTCGGTCTGGAACAGGCGGACACCGTCGTTCGCCAGTCGTCCCCAGACCGCGTCGGGATCGCGCGCCGCCGCCGCGTCGCCGCCCAGCCCGGTGACGAAGCCTTCGAACAGCGTGTTCACCCAGACGGCGATGCCCGCCTGCCGGGCCGCCGCGACGCTGGCCGGCAGGCTCGCCAAGGGCATCCGGGGCAGTTCGACCGCGATCGGCCGCCGCCGCCCCGCCGCCTGCCGCCGGATGATCGCCGGCATGTCGCCCGCCGCCGGATCGCCGGTGATCGGGATCGGCGCGAAGGGCACGCGGTCGTACGGCGCAATCGCCGCCAGCGGCGGCGATCCGATTCCGGCGAAGGTCTTGACGATCACCCGGTCGGTAGCACCGGCACGGACGACGGCATCGACGACCTCGCCATAGATCGCATCCTTCACGTCGAGGTTGAGGACGATCCGCCCCCTGGCCAGCGCCAGCAGTTCGTCGAGCGTCGGCACGCGCTCGCCGGTCGGTGCCGCGCCCGCGCCGCCTTCGTCCTCGCGCAGCCGCAGCGCGCGGATCTGCGCCAGCGTCAGGTCGGCGACGCGGCCGGTGCCATCGGTCGTCCGGTCGACGCTGTCGTCATGGACCATGACGAGATAGCCGTCGCGGGTGCGGCGCACGTCGGTTTCCATCACCTCCACGCCCAGCTCGGCACAGCGCAGCAGCGCGGCACGCGAGTTTTCGGGCACGGTGCCCAGCCCCCGGCGCGGCGCGGCGGCATGGCAGCCGCGATGGGCGATGGCGATGATCCCGCCGTTAGGATCGGCGATGCGGCGCATCGTGTCGGCCGGCCCCGCCTGCGCCGCCGAAGTGGCGACACAGGCAAGGACGATACCGGCGAGGAGCGGGGCGAACAACGGGCGGATCACCACTTGCGGCTCACGATCAGGCGCAGGTTGCGACCGAACAGCGGCCGCCCGAAGATGGCGGTCGGCACACCCTGCCCGAAGCGGTCGCCGGCGGTGTTCCCCTCGGTAAAGCCGTGCGCGTTGGTGATGTTGTCGCCGACGAGCTGCACCTGCCAGTCGCCGCTGCTCGCCGTCGCGCCCAGCCCGAACGCGCCATAGGCGGGCAGCGCCGTGCTGTTGAAGAAATCGGTATAGCGCCGGCTGACATAATCATAGCGGCCATAGACGCTGACCGCCGCGCCGCTGACGTCGAAGTCGATGGTCGGGCGCACGTTCAGGAACAGCTTGGGTTCGCGGATGATCTGCTTGCCGCTCGCCCGGCTGCCGTCGGCGCCGGTGTTGCTGCTGAAGTTCAGGTAGCGCGGGTTCTGGAACGTCACCGATCCGGCGAGCGAGACGGGGCCGGCGAGGCGGAGCTGGCCGTCGGCTTCCAGCCCCTTGGTCTCGGCGGTGCCGATGAAGTTCGTCACCTGATCGGCGCGACCGGTCGCCGGGTTGAACGCGGCGAAGCTGGCGTTGAGCGGATCGAACCGCGTGTAGAAGCCGGTGACGTAGAGATAGGAGCGGC
The DNA here is from genome assembly GCF_001425385.1 of Sphingomonas sp. Leaf407. Taxonomy (GTDB): domain Bacteria; phylum Pseudomonadota; class Alphaproteobacteria; order Sphingomonadales; family Sphingomonadaceae; genus Sphingomonas. Next base: position 6,649 of record NZ_LMQO01000008.1, on the reverse strand, counting down.
CGGCGGCGAATTTCACGCCCGCCTCGTACAGCTTCGCCTTGGTCGCGACGATCGCGGCGGTGGGATAGTTCAGCGTGATCGTGGTATTGGGCGGCACTTCGAGTTGCGACGCGCGCAGATACGCGCCGATGTTGCCGGTCGCGTCGTAATTGGCGCCGACCGTCCAGTTGGTCGCCTGCTGCTTCAGTTTCAGCGTGCCGATCGCCCCGGTGAAGCCGCGCGTGGCATTATCGGCCAGCGTCGTCGGATCGCCGAGGTTATAGGCAGCGCTCAGCCGGCCGAACCCGTCGTAGCTGTACCATTCGTGGCGGACGCCGGCATCGATGCGCAGCCGGTCGGTCACGTCCCAGGTGTCGGTGCCATACAGCGCGACGAGCTGCCCATCGGCACCGCCGCCGCCCAGCGTCGCGGCATTGGCCAGCGCGCCGTGATCGGTGACATAGCCCAGCACGGCGCCGCCGGCGTCATAGGCGGCGAGGTCGAGCGTGCGCGGGCGCGACTTCACCTCGACCAGCAGGTTCTGGTACGCATTGAACGTCGTCTGCCCCCACAGCGAGCCATAGACGCCGGCGCGCAGGTCATGCGTGCCGATTGCGGTGTCGAACCGGCGCGTCACCGACACATCGCCCTGCGTCGAATGGAAGTCGTTCTCGACCGAGCGGTATTGCGCCTGCATCACCAGCCCCGAATCGGCGGCGGGGTTGTAGGCGCTCTGCCCGGCGGTGCCGGCGACGCTGTAGCCGAGCCGGGCGACATTCGCCCCGAACGCGGTGGTCGCGGCGGCGCGGTAGTTGCTGGCGAAGGTCGTCGCGTCGACCGGGTTGGAGGTGGAGTAAAAGGCGTCGAAATGCAGCTTGCCCCGCGTCACCCCGCCCTTGGCCGAGACGTGCCAGTCGCCGAAATCGCCTTCATAGGTCAGCGCGACATTGCCGAAGCGCAGGTGCCGCCCGTTCGACAGGTCGCCGCGCTGGTTCTGGAGCACGCCCGCGCCGTCGCGGTACTTGATGTTCACGTCGCGCAGCGCCGGGCTGTTCAGCGTGCCGGTGAAATAATCGATATAGGGGTCGAGGCTGACCGACGGATTGCGCGGATCGGCGGTCGGGATCGACAGATAGAACAGGTTGTGGTCGTCGGTATATTGTGCCGACAGCTTGACGAAGCCGTTGGCGAGATCGTGGCGCAGGTTCGCGCGAATCTGCCCGCCGCGATCCGACGGAAAGCCTGAATCGCGATAGCCGTCATGATGGCGCAGGAAGCCGCCGACCGCATAATAGGTGTCGTCCGACACCGGCCCCGCCTGATAGGCGTCGAGCCGGTACAGCCCGGTATCGCCCAGCGTCAGTTGCGCCTTGCCGCGCGTGGTCGCGGTGCCGGTGACGGTGATGACGTTGGCGATCGCCGCCGCCGTGCTGGCATAGATCGGCGCCGGGCCGCCGCGCACGACCTCGACCCGGTCGGTCATCAGGTCGAGCCGGTTCATGCCGTCGCCCTGGTTGAAGAAATAGCCGTCCAGTTCCTGGAACAGCGGCAGGCCGTCCTGCTGATAGTACAGGAACCCGCGATCGGTCGGGATACCGCGCACGCGGGTGATGTTCTGCACCTCGCCGCCGGTCGCCTCGGCATGGATGCCGGGCAGCGTGCCGATCAGGTCGGTCATGCTCTTGGGCGCGATCTTCTGGATTTCGGTCTGGCTCAGCGAATTGACCGCATAGGATACGTCGAAGCGGCGCTGCTGGCGTGCCGATCCGGTGACGATGATGTCCGATGCCGGCGCGTCGTCGGTCGCGCTATCGTCCGTGGTGGTGGTGGCCGGCGTGCCCGATGCCGTTTGCGCCACGGCCGGCGTGGTGCCGGCGAGCAGCGCGAACAGCGCGGCCCCGCCGAGGAAGTTGGTGTGCATGATGAAGCCCCCGGTGGTTCGATTGGCGGCCGCCTTGGCCGTGGGGGATGACAGTTTTATTTACTTACGCGCAATTAAATCGCCGGTTGTTGCGTGGTCACGGCATGGATCGGAATCATCGCCGCGCCGATCACCACCGCCTTGCTGCCGATGGGGGATGCCAGGACGGGCGGCAGCATCGCGCGATACCGATCGCTCCGGTTGCGGCCGATTTCGTCCAGCCCCTGCGCGATGGTGCGCAACAGCGGCAGCGGCAGCGCGCCCGACACGACGATCGCGCCGGGATCGAGCCAGACGATGCCGCTCAGCACCGCCTGTTCCAGTTGGTCGATCACCCGCCGGGTCCAGCGATCGATGATCGGTCGGTGCGTTTCCATCAGCGCATCGATCTCCGCCAGCGAATCGACCGCGACCCCTTCGTCCTGGAACGTCCGCAGCAGGTCGATGCCCGATGGCCGGTCGCGATCGGCGGGGAACAGCCGTCCGACCTCGCCGGCATTGCCGTGTTCGCCCAGAAACAGGTCGCGCTCGGCGACCAGGCCGCCGCCGATGCCGTGCCCCAGGAACAGCGTCAGCACCGATCGATACCGGCCGATGATCCCGTCCTGATAGAATTCGGCGAGCGCGGCGACGCTCGCGTCATTCTCGATCCACACCGGCATGCCCAGCGCGTCGCCCATGATGTCGGCCAGCGGCACGTCGTCCCATCCCGCGACGCGATCGACCACCGCCCGGCGGTTGCGGTCGCCGCGCAGCGCATAGCCCGGCACCGCGACGCCCAGCCCAAGGAACTTGCCGCGCATGAAGCCGTGCGATGCCGCCAGCACCTGCAACCGCGCCTCGACCGCGCGGGCGAAGACATGCGGATCGGGGCTGTCGAACGGCGTCGCGTCGTGGACGATCGGCCGGCCGCGAAAATCCACCAGCACCAGTTCCAGCCATCCCGGATGCGGCGTCGCGCCGATCGCCCATGCCCCGTGGCCCGACACGGTCAGCGGCACCATCGGCCGGCCGCGCGCGACCGCTTCGGGCGATTCCAACTCCTCGATCAGTCCCAGCGCCAGCAGCGACTGCGTCAGCCGGGTCATCGTCGCGCCGTTCATGTCGAGCGCCCGGGCCAGATGCGTGCGCGGCGCGGTGCCGTCGATCCGAAGCTGCATCAACACGCGGCGTTGCGGTTCGCTGAGCGGGATCGGCGGGCGGTGCGGTCGCGACATGGAACGGTCAATATAGTTGCAAAATGTCAAATAAATGAAATCGCGCCGGGGTATGGATCGTCGCCATGCCGTCCCCGCCCGCGCCCGCTTCGTTGCCGACCAAATTGGGCTACAGCATCGGCAATCTCGGCAAGAGCGTGGTGTGGACCAGCTTCGAGAATTTCATGCTGTTCTATCTGGTGTCGATCGCCGGGTTGCCGCCGCTGGTGGCGGGCAGCCTGCTGGCGGCGACGCTGTTGTGGGATGCGCTGTTCGATCTGGCCGTGGCGCTGTGGGCGGATGCGCGCGGCGGCGGCGACCGGTTGGGCCGGTTGATCGTGATGGGCGCGCCGATGTGCGCGATCGGCTTCTGGCTGGTGTTCGCGCTCGACCGGCCGGCGGCCATCGCGGCGGCGATCCTGTTGTGCCGCATCGGCTATTCGCTGTGCGACGTCGGCCATAACACGCTGCTGGTGCGGGTCGCGCGGACGCCGCGCGATGCGACGTCGGTGTCGGGATACCGGCTGATCTTCAGCGCGTGCGGCGCGGCGCTGGTCGCGCTCGCCTCGACCTGGAGCCTCGCGCCGGCCGGCGCCGCCGCGCGGCAGGCGGCCTTTGCCACCGGGGCGCTGGTTGGCGGGGCGATCTATGTCGCGACGCTGGCCACCGCGTGGTTCGCGACACGGCATCTGGGCGGGCCGGCGGCGTGTACGAACCCGCTGCCGGTATCGCGGGGCGGCCGCCTGCGTGCCCTGTGGCGGCATGGCCCGTTTCGCCGCACGCTGCTGGTGGCCGCCGTTCAGGCGGGGATCGTGCCGCTGTTCCTGCGCACGCTGCCGTTCTTCGGACAGGCGGTGCATCAGGATGCGGGTTGGGCGGGGCCGGCGCTGGCGACGATCACGCTCGGCCAGTCGCTCTCGCTGCCGGGGTGGATGGCGCTGTCGCGCCGGCTGCCGCCGATCGTGATCGCCCGTATCGGCCATGCGATGACGATCGTCGCGATGCTGGGGCTGGTGATCGCCTCGCGCGGGATCGGCGGCACCGTGTTGCTGATGCTGCTGGGCATGGCGCTGGCCGCGACGAACCTCGCGCTCTGGGCGATGCTCGCGCTTGCCGCCCAGCGACCGGAAACCAGCGGGGATACCAACGAGGCGACCCCCGTCGGCCTGTTCCTGACGACGCTCAAATCCGCCGCGGCAATCGGCAATCTGGTGTCGGGCACGATGGTCGCCCTGACGACATCGCCGATGACGTCCGCGCCGGACGGGCCGGACCTGATGGTCGGCGTCCTGCTGCTGCCGGTCGTCGGATGCCTGCTGGCGCTGTACGTCCTGCGGCCACGCGGCGCGCCGGCGGCTTCCGTCCCCTGAACGGGTCGTGTCGCGCCTATCGTGGGCGTCGCGGCGGACCGGCCATCACCCATTGATACGCATCGACCGTTTCGCCCCTCGGCCGGTAGCGGAGCTGGAACGTCCGCCCCGCCCGTGCGACGTCCAGCGTGACATAGGCCTGCTGATCGCCCTGCAGCGCATCCTGCGGAAAGCCGTTCTGTATTTCGTCGCCCTCGCGCAGTCCCGCGACGGCGGCGTTCGACCCCGGTTTCAGGCCGCGCACGATCCGGGGCCTGCTCTGGAGCGAGGCCATGTCGAACCCCAGATCATAGCGCCTGAGCGGCCGGATCACCCGGCGGAAGCGCGGTCCATAGGCGTCGGACGGCGGCAGGATCGTCGCCCCGCCGAGCATCGCATCGAGATCGGCGATCCCGCCTGGCCCCAGTTCCTTTGCCAGCAGCGACCGGTACAGCGCCTCGTCCATCTTGCCGCCGTCCCGCCGGGTGCGCAGCATCGTCCGTACGATGTCGTCGAGCGAGCGCCGCCCGCCCGAGCGCGCCCGGATGCGCGCATCGACCGTATCGAAATACAGCGATCCGCGATCATAGGGCAGGACGCGCACCCGCGTGTCGCGCCAGAAGCCGTCCGCGATCGCCGCATTGGGCGTCGCGATCTTGATGTTGGTATAGTAGCGCGCAGCCGTTTCGTTGAGGTCGGTCAGGAAATCCGCCGCCGAGATCATGCCCGCGCGATACGGCAGCGCCCGCTGGTAATGTACCGCCAGCCCCTCGCCGAACCACGACCGGTCGAGCCCGCCCGCCGCGTCCATCGACCCGTCGAGCGAATTGACCCAGCTATGCAGCATCTCGTGCGCCAGCAGCGTGCGCAGGTCGTCGGGTTTCGACGTGGCGTTGAACGTATAGGCGAAGCTGTCGGTCAGCCCGATGCCGCTGCCCGGGTTGCGCGTGTTGGTCCGCCCGAACACGCCGAACCGCGGCGGGGCATAGCCGAAGAAGCCGCCGTAATAGCGGTGCAGCGCGGCGGCCCAGCCCATCAGCGGGGCCATGGCGAACGGCGGCTCCCCCTGCCACGCGGCGAAGAAGCCGTCGCGCTCCGGCCCGGTCACGCCGGGGCGGCCGCCCATGTAATAGGCCGATGCCAGTCGCTGCGCCGGGATCGCGGCAGGGGTGAGGGCATGACCCATGCCGAAGCTCGACGCCCCCACGCCGGACGCGCCATAGCCCGCGAAGTCCCACCGCACCTCCGCCCGGCGCGGCTTGCCGTCGGTCGGCAGCAGCAGGAAGGCGCTGCCCGCTGCCGAGAAGGTGCCGCCCTCGGTCCGCATCTCATATTGCGGCAGCGCGAGCGGCGGTGCCGCCGCGTCGATCGGCACGCGGTAGCGCACCGTCACCACCCCGTCGACCGCGCGCCCCGCGCGCCAGCGGCGGACGGTGTTCGACCCGTCCTGCGCCACGTCCTGCGTCGTCACCGGGATCGGCCCTTGCGCATCGGCCAGCGTCAGCGCGCGCAGGTCCCGCCCGCTCGTCACCACGGTACTGGCGACCAGCGGCAGTTCGAACAGCGCGTCGCCCGGCGCGGCGTGCATCGCCTGCGCCTCCAGCGTCACGTCGACGAACGGCACGTGCCGCGCCGCGTCGGGCGCACCGGGGGCGAGCAGGACGACCAGACGCGGCTCGCCCGCGCCGTCGGGGGCGGTCGCGCCGGTCAGCAGCAGCACCGATCCCAGTGCCATACCCCTGCGCATTCTTCGAGCCATCATGCCGCCTCCCTCGTTCCGGCGATCAGCCTAGCGCGCCACGCCCGCGAAATCCGGTCGCGCGCGGCGCGTTTCGCGCGGGGACGTGCATAGCCTATTCGCGGCAACCGCCCCGGCGGCGGCATGTCATGCGGCGGGCAGCGGCAGCCGGTGGGTGCATTTCACTTCGGACAGGGTGGCGATCGAGCGAATATCCTCGACGCCGGGCAGCCGCAGCAGCGTGCGGAAGGTGAAATTCTGATACCAGCCCATACTGGGTGCCAGCACCTTCAGCATCACGTCCATCTCGCCGAACAGCGTATAGGCTTCGGTGATCTCGGGAATATCCTCGATCGCGCGCATGAAGCGGTCGCGCGCGTCGTCGCTCAGCCGGCCCATCTTGAGCTGGGCGAAGATATACATGCTCTCGCCGAACTTCTCGCCATGCTCTCGCCGAACTTCTCGC
>NZ_LMQO01000007.1 GCF_001425385.1 Sphingomonas sp. Leaf407 | reverse complement strand
AGCATTTCCTTGGGCATCGCCTTGGTCGCCGGCAGAAACCGGGTGCCAAGACCCGCCACGGGAAAGACTGCCTTGCGAACGCGCTGAATGGTCATGGGGGTTTTCCTGCTTGGTATCTCTTCGTTGCGGCCTGTTATGATCCGATCCGGGGGACGGGAAGCATTTTGTAGACGCGGCGGTGGATCGCGGCATCGGCGGTTTGCGCGGATTGCGTCACCTGCTACCCATATTGGGTATGGCTCACCCGCAATTCCCTCCTGTCCGCCATCATCCGCGAAAGCACGAATTGGTGGCAGCCAGAACGTCCAAAACCCGCCTTTCCAGCTCCTCTCCCCTGTGGATTCGTGCTTTCGCGGATGATGGTCGCTCCATAATTCGTGCTTTCGCGGATGATGCCAGCCTCGAGGTTCGCGCATGATCGTGCCCCGCCCGCAGCGTGACTTGTTCGTGCTCGACAGCCCGCTCCTCGCCGACGTTCGGGGCGAGCGCTCGCTGATGGCGTTTCCGTTCTTTGCGCTCAGCAAGGGCAAATGGACGCGGCCGCTGTCGTACGACAACGGCACCGTCTCGATCGAGATCGTGCCGACCGCCAAGGGCGCGGCCACGATCTACGACAAGGAGATCGTGCTCTATATTGCCAGCCTGATGATCGCCCGCCTCGAAGCCGGGGAAGAGGTGAACCAGGAGTTCCACTTCACCGCGCACGACCTGTTCTGCGTGACCGGCAACAACCCCTCCGCGCGCTCCTATGGCCGGTTGTCGCAGGCGCTGGAGCGATTGCAGGGCACCCAGATCAAGACCAATATCGAGGCGGGCGGCGAAGGCGAGGAAGGCTATTTCTCGTGGCTGTCCGAAGCGAAGCTCTACTATACCCGGTCGAAGGATGCCGGCGGCGACACACGGCGACTGAAGGCGATCCGCGTTCGACTGTGCGATTGGTTGTACCGCGCGATCTTGCACGACGGGCAAATCCTCGATTACGCCAGCGGCTATTTCCAGTTGGGGCCGGTCGAGCGGCGGCTGTACGAGATCGCAAGATCATCGTGCAGCGACGGCCCGTGCGAAATGGAGCTCGACGAGCTGCGGCGGCAACTGGGCTATCAGAATTCGCTGCCGCACTTCCGCCATGCGCTGAAAGCCATCGTCGAGGCCGATGCGATCCCCGACTATCGCCTGGTGCTGATCGGCGCGACCAACGCCCCGCCGAGCGGCACGAAGGGACCACGGACGCCGGGGTACACCCAGGTGCGGATCGAACCGCGCCTGCCCGAGATCGAGCAGGACGATGCCGGCGAATCGGATGCGGAGGTGACGGCGGAGGCCCCCGACTCGGGGAACGACGAATAGCGGTCAAACGTCGCACGCATCCGCGAAAGCACGAATCCGGCACACTTTGGCATCCGCGAAAGCACGAATCCGGCGGGGTTCATCCGCGATAGGACGAACGATTTTCGTGCATCATCCGCGAAAGCACGAACCGGGAACGCTTCCGTTGTTGGAAATCATCTGCGACAGTCGGCCCGAGAAGCCGGCGTTGGGTCGGCGGATGAGGGAATGGCCGTGACCACATAAAGGAAAGCCCGGCACGAAGGCCGGGCGTCCCAGGGTTTTGAAACGACGTCGCCAAACGTCGCATCCACTCACAACGTGGTTTTCAATACCCCCGATTCCCTACCGGATCAAGGACGCGCGTTTCGCGCCACGCCCCTTTTTGCATTTTTTGGTCCCGGCCCGACACAGGGGTGGGAAACGATGGCATTGTCATTGCGTGACGTGGCGGCGCGGGCGTTCGCCCCTGCCCGGCCGCGTTGTCCGGTGCGGCGCGGCAGCGTCGAGGCGGGAACGATCGAGGCGCGCTTCTTCGCGGTGCCGGGCAAGGGCGAGACCGACCGGCTGCTGGCGATGGCGCGCGCCGCGCTCGACGCCGGGCGGCGGTTGCGACGCGAGGTGCGCAGCGAGCCGCGCGAGCTGAGCGCTCCCGAACGCGCGATCGCCGCGCTCACCGCCGGCGCGGTGCGGGTGTTCGAGGAAATCTGCACGCTTGCCCGGCTGAACGCCGGCAAGGTGTTCCCGAGCTACGACCATCTGGCCAAGGCGACCGCGCTCGGCCGGGCGACGGTGGCGCGGGCGCTCAACCTGCTCGAAGCGGCCGGTTTCCTCCAGCGGCAACGGCGCTTCTGTCGCGGCGTCGATGGCGAGGCGCGCTATCGCCAGACCTCGAATATCTACCGCGCGCTGCGCCCGGCCGCACTGTTGCGGCTGCTCCCGCGCCGGTTTCAGGCCGTGCCGCTCCCCGACGATGTCGCACAACACCAGGCCGAGCGCGCAGCCGGGCATGCGGCGATGCTGGCGACGCTTACCTGTCGGGAACTGGCCGAAGCGAGTGTCAGCGGTGAGCTGGGTGCGATGCTCGCCCGGTTAGGTGCGGCAGTCGATCGTGCCGAGTGCGAGTCTCATTTCCATCCTGAACCACTCTCGAAATCTATTGATAGGGGAAGTTCGGACGTCGACCGTACCGGTCGCCGGATTATCTTGAACGATGGAAGCAAAAGTGCCGACGGTTACAAACGGAAAACCCCAAAACAGAAACGGGGAAGCCCCGGCGTTGCCGGGGCAATGCTCTCCGGCGAGAGCAAGCGGGACTGACGGCATATCCTCACCAGCGGCATCGCGTGTTGCATTGTCGACCTGTCGACACCTATAGCATCCGACATGACGACCATCGCGATCATCAGTCAGAAGGGTGGCGCGGGCAAGACCACGCTCGCGCTCCATCTCGCCGCCGCGGCGCAGGCGTCGGGCAAGGTGGCGCTCGTCATCGATACCGATCCGCAGGCGACCGCCAGCCAATGGGCGGCATGGCGCGGTGATGCCCCGCCCGAAGTGATCGACAGCCCCCCGCCCCGCCTCGCCGCCAAGGTCGCCGCCGCGCGCGAACAGGGTGCCGAAGTGATCGTGATCGACACGCCACCGCATGCCGACAGCGCGGCACGCGCGGCGGTCGAGATCGCCGATCTGGTGCTGATCCCATGCCGGCCGAGCGCGTTCGACCTGTCGGCGATCCAGACCAGCGCCAAGCTGGTGCAACTGCTGCGCAAGCCCGCCTTCGTCGTCTTCACCGCCGGGCCGCCCAATGCACCGCGGGTGTATCAGGAAGCGGGCGAACTGGTGGAGAGCTTCGGCACGCCGCCCTGCCCGATGCTGCTGCCCGATCGCGCCGCCTATCGCCACGCCAGCGCCGAAGGGCGCACCGTGCTGGAGAGCGATGGCGAGGGCAAGGCGGCGGACGAGGTTCGCGCGCTCTACAAGTGGACATGTCGACAGCTCGACATGGGTGTTCCCCGTTTCAGAAAGATCCGCGCATGAGCCGCAAGCCGAGTTTCGCCAATCTGCGCGCGCGGATCTTGCCCGAGCCGGTCGCGGCCCCGCCGTCCGAGACGAAACCCGCCGCCGTCCCGAGCCGGGCAGGGCGCAAGCAGATCGCCGGCTTCTTCACCCCCGAAATGTCGCTGTCGATGCACATGCTGGCCCGGAGGCAAGACCGCAGCCTGCAGGCGCTGATGGCCGAGGCGTTCAACGACGTGCTGCGCAAATATGGCGAGAGCCCGGTCGGGGAGTAGCCGCCGACCTTCACCAACTTGTCGATTTGTCGATGTGTCGACAATCCGACAAGTTGGTGCCCCGGTACAAAGGCAATCAATACGCGCTGGATCGATCCGGCGGCCCATCCTATGGCTTGGCCGTCGCAGCGGGGGCTGCGTTGGAAAACGGGGCCGTAGACGGGGTGGAGAAGCCTGGGGACCATCGCATCGACGGGTGGAAGTCGATCGCCGCCTATCTCGGCCGCGACCGCTCGACCGCGATCCGTTGGGCGGGGGACCGTGGCCTGCCGGTCCATGCGCTGCCCGGTGGCAAGAGCCGCAGCGTCTATGCACTGGCGCACGAACTCGATGCGTGGATGGCGGGGCAGGGGGCCGGGATGGTCGCCGAATTGCCGCCGAACGATCCACCGACAGCTCCCCCCATCGTCGCAATGCCTTTGCTGCCACCATCGCGCTGGTCGCGCCGGGGTGCGGCGCTGGGGCTGATCGCGCTGGGCGGCGGAGCGCTGGCGGCATGGCAGTGGCGCGGTGCCGGGGGAGGGGCGCTGTCCGATGCGACGATGGCCCGCTACGTCACCGCGCGCGACGATGTGGCGCTGCGCGATGGCGCGCGCCTCGCCCGCGCGATCCCGGTGTTGCGGGCAATCGCGACGCGCCACCCCGATCATGCCGGCGTGCAGGAATCGCTGGCCGAGGCATGGCTGCTGGCGCGCGAGTTCGGATCGACACCCGATGCGGTCGCCTTCGCCGAGGCGCGCCGTGCGGCGGATGCGGCGCGTGCGGTGATGCCGCGATCGGTCGTCGCCGATCGGGTCGAAGGGGTCGCCGCCTATTGGTGCGACCGTGACCCGGTACGCGCCGGGGTCGTGTTCCGCCGGGCGGTCGCCAACGGTCCGCGCGATCCGCTGGCGCATCTATGGTATGCCAATATCCTTGCCGACAATGGCGAGGATGCCGCCGCCGCGCGCGAGTTTAATGCGGCGCGGATGCTGGCGCCGGGCGCGCCCTATCTGCTGGCCGATTATGGCTGGGGGCTGTGGATGGCAGGCCGCGTGGGCGAGGCGCGGCAGATGCTCGACGACGTCGCGCGGCGGCAGCCGATGCTGTCGAGCGCGCATGACGCGCTCAGCATCGTCGCCTTGGCCGGGGGCGACCTTGCGGGCTATGCGCTGCATCTGCGCGCCCGGGCGCAGGCCCGCGCCGAACGCGAGCTGATCGCCTATAGCGCGGCGATCGACCGGACGCTGGCGATCGATGCCGCGACGAGCGATGGCCGGTATGCCGCGACCTATGCGGTGATGCTCAGCCGCGCGCTGTCCTATACCCAGAGCGCCGAACGTCCCGACCATAGCTGGCCGGCGTTCGTGGCGAGCCTTGCCGGCGAACGGGGCCAGCTTGGCGCGATCCTCGATGACGCCCGCACCCATGGCGAACGCTGGGGGGCGGCGGGTTTCGTCCGCCACATTCGCGACCGCTGGCGTGGCGACGCCGCGTTGATCGCCGCGCTGGGCAGACTGCGACAGGAACGGATCGAACCCGAATAAGGGTTCCCGCGACCTATTGCGATGGCTTGCGACGCATTGCGACCCCCGCCGCGCCACCGATGCCGCTACCCCTTGTAGCCATCAGGCAGCGGGGGGAACGCGGTGGCCGACGGAACATGGGCGGGGGTGGCGATATTCGAGCGCACCCGGATGGACGTACCGGGCGGTGATGCGCTCGACGATCGCGGCAGCTCGGCATGGCAGGGGCGTGTCGAGGCGATGGTCGAGCCGGCGGCGCTGCTGGGCGAGGCCGGCGAGGTGGTCGTCGCGGCCGGGGCGTTCGTCGCGATTGCGGGAGGGAGCGACGGGGTGACGCTGTCTGGCGCGCTGCCGCGTGCCATGTTGCGGACGGTGGCCCCGGGCGATCAGGGATGGCTCGACGCGGCGATCGCCCGGGTGGTGACGGGCGGTGCCGATACGGCGGCGGTGCGCTGCTGCCGTCCGGTCGGCCGGACGCCGCTGATCGTCGTGATCCGCCGCATCGAGGCGCGGGAGCGGACGGCGCGTGCCGCCGCGATCGTGACGCTGATCGATCCCGCGCGCCGTCCGGCCCCGGCCCCGTCGCTGTGGCGCGAGGCATTCGCCCTGACCCCCAGCGAAGCCGCGCTGGCGGCGTTGCTGACCAGCGGCCATTCGCTCGAATCCGCGGCGGCGGCGCGCGATTGCCGGGCGACGACGCTGCGCGTCCATCTGCGCCGGATGTTCGCCAAGACCGGGGTGTCGCGCCAGTCCGATCTGATCGCGCTGCTGGCACGGATGGGGCCGGCGTGACCGTCCGCATCGCCGCGCCATACGCCAGATGGCGTATGGCGCGGCAGGGCCGGGTGCGCGCAGACCCGGGGCGGGGCAACGCCGCTGCGCTCCGGGGAGAGCGCGGCAAAGGCAGTTCGGGGGAGCATATGCGCGGATCGATCATCATGGGCACAATCGCCGCCGTGGCGCTGGTCGCCATGCCGGCCTCGGCCCAGCGCAACCGGCGTGGTACGCAGGCGACCGAGCTTGATCCGACCGGGCGCGGCGCGATCTTCGGCGTGGGGCTGGAATCGCGCGACATCGACATGATGGCCGATCAGGTGATGCGCGAGCTGATGTCGCGCCCCGACATCGTCGGTACGCCTACCCCGCCGCGCGTCGTCATCGACAGCGAGAAATTCTACAACGACAGCTCGCAGCGGATCGACCGCGACATGCTGACCGGCTCGCTGCGCGCCAGCCTCAGCCGCGCGGCGGCGGGGCGGATCCGCTTCGTCAGCCGGGAATCGATGGACATCGTGATGCGCGAGCGCGAGCTCAAGCGCACCGGCGTCGCCGATGGCGGCACGCGCGGCATGACGCAGGGCGTGTCGGGGGTCGATTATCAGTTGATCGGCAAGATGAGCTCGCTGGACTCGCGCGATACGAAATCGGGCCTCGTCCAGCGCCGCACGCAGGTGGTCTTCGAACTGGTCGATCTGGAAACCGGCGATCTGCCATGGACCAGCCAGCCCTATGTGATCCTGCGCGCCGCAGGCGACGACATCGTTTACCGCTGACCACGTCTATCCGGGGGGATATACCATGCGCCACTTCGTTACCGCCGCCGCGCTGATCGCGCTGCTGGCACCGACCGCCGTCGCCACCGCGCAGGATGCCGCGCCGGCGGCCGCACCCGTCACCGATCCGGCAGCGGCCAAGGCCGCCGAAAAGGCCGCGCGCGCCGCCGCCAAGGCGGAAGAGAAGAAGCAGCGCGAATTGCGCGCCAAATATGGCGATGGACCCTATCCTGACCAGATCGCCGCCTATGTCGGCGCCCGGCCCGAAAAGCTGCGCCCGCTTTACCAGAGCCTCTATACCGGGGGTGAGCGCAATGCGGTGCTGAACTTCCAGCGGCTCGGCCTCGCGGCGTTCGAGGCGGGGCTGTACAAGGATGCCGCATGGGCGTTCGATCAGGCGCTGGGACGGATCGAGGCGGTCTATGCCGACAATCCGCAGGCGGCGACCGCGCGGTCGGTGTTCCACAACGAAGCGAACAAGGATTACAAGGGCGAGCCGTACGAGCGCGCCATGGCCTATTATTATCGCGGGCTGCTGTATCTTCAGGCCGGCGATTACGGCAACGCCCATGCCGCGTTCAAGGAAGCCGAGCGGCAGGACACGCTGTCCGATGGCGAGGAGTTCCAGGCCGACTTCGCGATGATGAACTATCTGCGCGGATGGAGCCTGCACTGTCAGGGGCGCGATACCGCCGCGCGGGAATTCTTCGACCTCGCCACCAAGAACGAGAAGGCGCTGACGCTGCCCGGGGAAGGCGACAACGTCCTCTTCATCGCCGAGCTGGGCAATGGCCCGGTCAAGGCGCGTGATGGCGCGCAGGCGCAGAAGCTGCTGTTCCAGGGCGGGGCGGACTATCCCGAGACGCTCGCCACCATCACCCACAGCGCCGGCGGCAGCCCCGCCACGCTCGCGATGCTGCCCGCCAGCAGCGTGACTTATCAGGCGACGACGCGCGGCGGCCGCGCGATCGACGGGCTGATGAACGGCAAGGCCAACTGGAAGCAGGGCACCGACAGCCTCGGCACCGCGCTGATGACGCAGGGGCTGACCAGCACCGATGCCTCGGGCGGCTATATGGCGCTGGCCGGCCTCGCCTTCTCGATGTTCTCCTCGGCGATGAAGACTCGCGCCGACATCCGCATGTGGGACGGGCTGCCCGACCGGCTGATGGTCGCGACGGCGAAGGCGACCGCGCCCGACTGGACCTATTCGGTCGCCTATGCGGGCGAGAAGGGACCGGTCGAGCTGACCGGGCAGACGATGCGGGCCGACCCCAAGGCATGCAGCATCGTGTGGATGCGATCGCGCCCGGTGGCCTATGGCAAGACGATCGTCGGCGAGGATGACGGCGTCGCCGCGTCGCAGGCGCGCAAGAAGCCGGTGATCGACAAGAACCGGGCGTTCCGCACCGCGCTCGAAGGGCAAGTGCTGTGAAGCCGGTCGTGATCGCCACCTTGCTGCTGGGCGGTATCGCGCTGCTGGGCGGCAGCGCCGCCGAGACGCGCGAGAACCGTCCGCTCAAATGCCGCATCGGCGCGGCGCGGCGTGCGCCCGCCCCGGTCGGCCCGGCGCTGGTCGCCAATGTGCCGCGCGCGATGACGCCGGTGTCGCTGGATGCGGTGCAGATGAACGACCGGGTGTGGAAACAGGTGGTAGTCGAGGGGCTGTTCGCCAGGCGGACCCCCGCCGACACGCTGGAGGTGATGGCGCGGATCGTCAATTGCACCAAGGCGCCGCTCGCGATCGAGGTCCGCTCGTCGTTCCTCGACGCCAGCCAGTATCCGACCGAGCCGACCTCAGTGTGGCGGGTGGTGCATATCGCGCCGCTGTCGATGGCGACCTATCAGGAGCGCTCGATCGGAACGACGGCGGTCGCGCATTATCTGATCGAACTGCGCAGCGACCAATGACCGTAGCCCGGCTGTCGATCGCGCTCATGGCCACGGCGCTCAGCATCGTTCCCGCCACCGCCCAGTGGCGTGACGGGCAGCCGCCGATGGCGGGAAATGCCACGGCCCGCAGCGGTCAGCCGCTGACGTTGCCGCCGCCGCCCGCCGCCGCCGATCCGGCGCGGATCGAACTAACCCGCTTTGCCGCCGCCTATGCCGCGGCGGGGCGGCCGCGGGTCGTCGTCTTCTGGAACCGCGAACTGACCGTCGACCTCGACAGCGCGCGCGAGGAGGTGACGCGGCTGCATGTCGACGGCGAGCAACGCGCCGCAGGCAGCCGCAGCGAAACCGCTTGGCGGCGCGGCACCGATACCGAGGTGACGGCGAACGGTTCGAGCTGGATCGATGCCGAGAAGGTCACGACCACCCGCACGCTCGACCCCGGCCGTCGCGCGGCGGCCGATGACGAGGCGCGCGACTTCGACATCGAACGCGGCTTCAGCGATGCGCTGGCCGATGCCGGCGTCCGCCTGATCGATCGCACCGCGATCCTGCGCACCACGGCGCTGGGCAACGACACCGCCAACGTCCAGTCGATCGAGACGCGGGCGCTGCTCGGCCGTGCCGAATGGACGCTGGAGGTCGTGGCGATGAACGACGGCCGCCGCCGGATCGTCGGGCGCGATCTGGCGAGCGGACAGGTGGTCGTGCGGGCGGTAAGCACCGGCCGGCCGCCGGTGGGATCGCAACCCTATGTCGCGGGCGAACGCGGCTTCGTGCGGGCGAGCGTGGCGGCACCGGGCCCCTATGCGGTCGGTCGCCAGATCGCGCTCGATGCGATGCGGGCGATTGCCCGTCGATAGGATGGCAGTATACGACAGGTAGGATTGTCTACGTGTCTACACCTCAATGATGTTCAACATATTGGATAGAATGAGGATATTTTTCCTGTCGCTATGGTGCGAACCTGTTTCGAATCATTTCGCTGGACAGGAGAAAACGATTGCAGGAGCCGTGATCGAGACGGATTGACTGTTTTCAGGGGTGACAATCCACCCTTGAGTTGCGACAGGGCTCGCATGATCGAACTGACCCGCGAAGTGCTGGCCTATACCATCATCGGTGGCGTGTTGCTGCTGACCGCGCCCTGGGTGGCGGTGACGCTGCACCGCCGCCAGCGCCGCAAGCTGCGCCAGCGGGGCATCAAACGCTACGGTCACTGATCCTCTCCGGGCGGCAGCACCGCCAGAACGGTGCCGATCCCCACGAGCCTCAGACCTTCCTGAATGCGCCATTGGCGCCCCGGATGGAGCAGCTCATCCAGACCGGGTGCCTGCCAGAAGGCGATGGACGCCTCCATACTCTCGCCCGGTCGTAGCTCGCTGCCCTCGGGCAGATCGATGAACCCGATCATCATCGCGCGATCGGCGGGTCCGAAGAAATTGTGGCTGGGGCGATAGCTTCCCCGGATCGGCGAGGGGCGCCCGCCTTCGAACGCCCCCAGCAGGCGGATCATCGCCCTGATCCGGATAACATCGCCGTCCATCGCTTGCTCTCCTGAGCGCAGGATGGATGTTGACGCAATGGTATCAAGGGGCGGGGTTTCCCCGCCCCGGACCCGTCAGCGACCGGCCAGCGCCGCGTCGAGATCGACGCCGTTCGCTTCCCATTGGGCACGGGTCTGGCAAACCTTGGGAGCGATGCGCGAACCGACGCGCTCGACCTGGAAGCAGTAGCGCGCGGTGGGCGATGCCTGATGGGCGAGCGCGGCCGGGCCGGCGGCGAGGGTGACGACCAGCGCCGCGCTGCTGACAGCGACCGGTGCGGGAGCAGGGGCGGCGTTCGGCTCGGCGGCATGGGCCGAAGCGGCGGCGACGAGGGCGAAAACGGTCGAAGCGGCGAAGCGGATGGCGGTCATGATCGTGTTTCCCTGTGTGTGTCCGGTTGGTTCCGGTTATATTTTCTGCTTTGCAGCCGCCGTGCCAGTTTCAAAAAACCGCAGTTTTCCGCCATTTTGATCGATAGCCATACGCAGGACAGCATGATGCGCCGCCAAGCCGCAGCAAGCTGCACCATCAATTGGGAAAATTCTCGAACCACCCGATCGGCCGATCGGCAACCCGCTTCCATGACCCGCGTTTTTCCCGGCAACCGCCGCCGTGCCGGCACGCCATTCGAGGTTCCCCGATGTTCAAGAGCGTCAACCCCGCGACCGGTCAGCAGATCGCGACCTATCCCCGTTTGGGCGCGGACGAGATCGAGGCGAAGCTCGCGCGTGCCGCGCGGGCCTATGCCGCATGGCGGCTGACTCCGCTGGCCGAGCGGGTCGCGCTGCTCGAGCGGATCGCCGAACAGTATGACGCGAACAAGGATCGCCTCGCGCGGATGGCGACCGCGGAAATGGGCAAGACCCTCGCCTCTGCGGTGGCCGAGGTCGGGAAATGCGCCGCCGCCTTCCGCCATTACGCCACTCATGGCCCGGCGATGCTCGAACCGCAGCACTTCCCGTTGGGCGACGCCGGCAGCGCCGAGGTCCGCTTCTGTCCGCAGGGACCGGTGCTGGCGATCATGCCGTGGAACTTCCCCTATTGGCAGGCGGTGCGTTTCCTTGCCCCCACCATCCTCGCCGGCAATGTCGCGCTGCTCAAACATGCCAGCATCGTGCAGGGCGCGGCCGGATTGATGGAGGAAATGGCGCTCGCCGCCGGCGCGCCCGAGGGGCTGTTCCAGAACCTCGCGATCGGTTCGGACGCGGTGGCGGAGCTGATCGCCGACCCCCGGGTGGTTGCGGTGACGCTGACCGGCAGCGAAGGCGCGGGGATCGCGGTGGCGGAAGCTGCCGGGCGCAATCTGAAGAAGGTGGTGCTCGAACTGGGCGGTTCGGACCCGTTCATCGTCATGCCCTCGGCCGATCTCGACAAGGCGGTGAAAGCAGCGGTGCAGGGCCGCATCCAGAACAGCGGGCAATCATGCATCTGTGCCAAGCGGATGATTGTCCACGCCGACGTGTACGACGCTTTCCTCGATCGCTTCGCGGCGGCGATGCGCGCGGCGAAGGTCGGCGATCCGCTCGACCCCGAAGTGGTGATGGGGCCGCTCTCCAGCTTCGAGCAGCGCGACACGGTGGTGGGGCAGATTGAGGAGGCTAAGAGACAGGGAGCGACGTTGCTGTTCGGCGGCGAGCAGCCCGACCTTCCCGGTGCCTATCTCACCCCCGGCATCCTGACTAACGTGCCACCGGACGGCCCGCTGATGGCCGAAGAAATTTTCGGCCCCATCGCAATGCTGTTCCGCGCCACCCACATCGATGAAGCGATCACCCTCGCCAACGCCATCCCCTTCGGCCTCGGCTCCTCGGTATGGACGGCCGATCGTCAGGAGGAGGAACGCTTCGTGCGCGACATCGAGGCGGGGATGGTCGCGGTCAACCATATGCTGGCGTCGTCGCCGCAGGCCCCGTTCGGCGGGATCAAGCGATCGGGCCACGGGCGCGAGTTGGGGCCGTTCGGGCTGCACGAGTTCATGAATTTGAAGACGGTGTTTCACGCGAAGGGCGCGGGTGGGGAGGGGGCAAAGGTGGAGTAAGTGGCGGGCGCTTAACGCTGTTGCGGTGGGGGCGGGGTTGGAGGGGTTTGGTACTCGGTCGTGGGTGTCATTCGGTTCGGATGATCTCCCTCCACCGTGGCACGATCGACGATCCGATCTTCTCGTTTGAGACCCGCGTCTGCCCCCTCGCGCTGGCCGTCGTGACCGTGATCTTCGACCATGATCCGGCTGTCATTGCGGTGGTCGACGAGACTCAGTATCTCGGCCGCCGCGTCCACATCCATCGCGATCATCAGAACACACCGATCCGGCTTGAACTGGCGGTCAGTCCCGACGCTGCATCGGCAACCAATCTTGCCGAGGCGAACGCCCATGCGCTGCTCAATACACGGGCGTCGACGCCATGAGTACCGGCGAAATTTCTTTGCCCGAACTGTGCGATCGGCTCACCAATCCGACGATCCGGCGGCGCATCGGTGCTGACCCCTATCTCGCGCGAAAACTTCCTGATCTGTTGGCGATGGGACGCGCCGTAAAGGAGCCCAAAATCGCCGGTTTGGCGTGGGCCTGACACCTCGCCGGGTGATCTTCCGGCGCTTTGATCGAACCATCACCGGGACGTTGCAGCACCCGCTGCCGCGTCCCATTTTTTGCTTGATACCGGCAAGACCCGGACCACCGGAAACGTCCGGTACAGAGCCACCGTCGCCATCAAAAAATGGCCGCGCCGGGGCATCGAACCCCGACGCGGCCATGGGCCGGATGAATGGTATCGCCGGGTCAGGCCCTTGCCTGCAACCGGCGTTCCGTCTCCTCCACCCCGAGCGTCTTCACCGCCTTCATCAGACCTTCGAGACGATCGAGCGGCAGCTTGAGCAGACCCGCCTTCTCGACGCTCGTGATACCCGCCTCGCGCACCTTCACCAGATGCGCCTTGCGCTGGTCGGCAAGCTTGCGCTCCTCGACCAGAATCGCGGTCATTTCTTCACTCAGTGACTTCGCCATTTCCTTGAACCTTTCACGTCGGCTCATCGGGTTCTGGACGGCTCTCCCTACCCCTTCAGCCCCGCGACGGAAGCACCGCTATGCAGCACCTGTCCCGGTATCGGTCGACCCCCGCCGATGCCTCCTTTCGACCAGCATTATCGCACCTCACGGTGACGTCGTGCCCCGCCGGAATCCGGTTTCCACGATCCCCGAACCGGAAGAACGAGGAAGCATTGAACAATACATGGAACAGGACAGAAGAGTAGCACACCCTACGCGGCTGCGCCGCTGGAGTTCTGACGTAATTACAGATGGTTAGCATTATACTGATCTGTATGCGGTCCGGTGCGCTTTTGTAAGCGTACGGCATACCCCGGAAGCAATATCGCAAGATTAGGGCCTTAGCTGTATGCTTGCCGCTTACACAATTTATCATTCCCGGCCCGTTCGGGATTGCGCAAACCACGAGCGTACGGTAACGCGAACCGCTTTTCTGAACCCCACCAGCCCTCCCTGCTAGAGGCTGTTATGAACCTGCGGCGAGCGCAGTGGCCTGCTTCATCATGAGGCAGGCGAAGGCGACGACGTGAAGTCCTGCGAGTGTTTCAGCGTAGCGCTCGTAATCTTTGACGAGACGTCGGAAGCGGGTCGCCCAAGCGAATGACCGTTCGACGACCCAGCGTCGCGGCAGGAGGACGAAGCCACGTTTGGCCTCGGGCAGTTTGACGACCTCAAGGGCGATGCCGTGTTTGGCCGCGGCACTGGCGGCTCGCTCGCCGGTATAGCCCTGATCGACCCAGGCAAGTTCGACGGTGTCGTTGGTGACCGCCTGCACGGTACGTGTGAGCCGTTCCACCTCGCCGCGGTCCTCCGTACTGGCCGGCGTCACATGAAGCGCCAGCAGATGACCCAGCGTATCAACGGCCATGTGGATCTTCGAGCCCTTCTTGCGCTTCCCACCGTCATAGCGGACCCGCTCGCCGCTCTCGGGCGTGGAGCGCAACGTTCGGCTGTCAATGATCGCAGCGCTCGGCTCGACCTTGCGCCCCGCCGCCAGACGCAACACCGCGCGCAGATCGTCCACCAGCGCCTCGAAGCATCCCGCCGCCAGCCAACGCTGCGTCTGCTGATATACCGCCGCCCAGAGTGGAAGGTCGTTGGGCATCATCGCCACGGCGCGCCGGTCTTCACGATGTAGCGCAGGCCGTTGAACACCTCGCGCAGGTCGTGTTCCCGCTGGCCCGCATCCTCACGTTGCAACAGCAGGTACGGCGCCACCAGCGACCATTCCTCATCGCTGACATCAGACGGATACGGCTTGCGGCAAATGTTCATCCAATACTCGATGAATCAGGCCCGCTTCCAAGTCCATAACAGCCTTTAGGAGGCTGGCATCATGTCATTCCGTCACAGTACGGTTCGACTTACACCCGAACAATTCGCACGTGTTGAAGCGCTGGCGAAGCAATCGGCGAATACTCCTTCCGACATCATTCGGCAGGCGGTGGGGCAACATCTGGATCGTCTGGATCAGGTGTCGCAGGGAAACCTGCGCCACCATCGGATCAGCGAGTATACGCAGATCGCGATCGACGCGATCATCACTCAGCAATACCCTGATCTGCGCCCGCGCATCCTTGCCGAAACCGACCGCCGCATGGAAAAATACCATGCCGAATGACATCCGCTCCGATCGGCGCCCCCTGAAGCTCAAGCACCGCTCCGGGCGCGGCAAGCCGCCGCACAACTCGGGCAACTTCACCCGCGGCTCGCAGCTCTTCTCCCACGGGATGCGGATGTGGTACTCGGGCGTGAAGGTGCCCATCATCAACTGGGGGATACTCTTCTTCCTCGCCTACAGCGTCATCCTCTTGCTGACCCTCAACGAGAACAACGTCCAGCTCATCTGCATGCGTGTCCTAGCATGGCTGTGGCACTGGATCGGGTTCGAAAAACCAAGGCCGTCGACCTGCTCATGCCCGACGGCTCGCGCCGCCGCACCGTCATGGGCCTCGTGCCCTATGTCGGCGAGGTCACTCGCGCCTGGAACAAGGCAATGCGCGGCCTGATCGGATCGCTGTTGCTCGCCACCTTCACCACCATTCCGTTCGCGATCTGGTTCGTTGATTATTCGCAGCGACGCGGCCGCGAAATCCTCGATGAGCGCCACAAGCGCGGAGCCGCGCTGGTCGAGCACGCGGTGCTGCGTACCGAGCTTGGCGCGTACAACCGTGCCCAGTTCCTGAAGGAAGCGCGCGATCGCCACGGTCTTACCGAAAAACAGGTCGCAACCTTCACCCAGAAAGCGCTCGCCGCCGCCGGGCTGCACTACCCCTACAAGCTCGCCGGACTGCCCTATCCGTACCGCACCGAGCAAGCGCACACCATGCTCATCGGCACCACCGGATCGGGCAAGACCACCGTCCTGCGCGACCTCATCAGCCAGATGCGTACGCGGGGCGACCATGCCGCCATCTTTGACCCGACCGGCTCCTACGTCGAGGTATTCTACGACCCCGTCCGCGACCCCATTCTCAACCCGCTCGATACCCGCTGTCCGGCGTGGTCGATCTTCGACGACTGCGACACCGAGAGCGAGTTCACTGCCGCTGCCGCAGCCCTCATCCCGTCCGATGGCGGGGCCTCCGACCCCTTCTGGGCCATGGCCCCGCGCACCCTGTTCATCGAGATGTGCCTGAAGCTCATTGAGCACGATCAGGCGACCACCCGAGCGTTCGTTGACCAACAGCAGTTGTCCTTGGTCGATGCCGGGCAATGGTTGTGTCCGTCAACGTGGTGTAATTTCGGGTGTGGCCCCGGGCCGCATCGTTCAGGCGGCCTTGGGTGTAATCTGTAGCGGCGTCACCTCCTCGATCTGTGGTGTGGCGAGAGCCGCCATGCCCTCGATCTGCATGTAGCGGTTCTGGAGTTGGTACTCGTCGTTCTGCTCGAGGAGCACGGCGCCGATGAGGCGGGTGATGCTGTCCTCGTTGGGGAAGATGCCGACGCCGTCGGCGCGGCGCTTCACCTCCTTGTTCAGCCGTTCGAGCGGGTTGATGCTGTGCAGTTTCACGCGGTGCTGCTCGGGGAAGGTCATGTAGGCGAGCACGTCGTGCTCGGCGGCATCACGTCGTGCGCGGATTGCGCCAGTCTATTGCCTCCAGCAAACACGCCATCTGCGACGGCGTGATCGCCATCACACCGTCCACCGCCGCAGGCCAGATGAACCGGCCGCGGTGAGCCGCTTGGTATACAGCGACAGGCCGACACCGTCGTGCCACAGGATCTTCACTAGGTCGCCGCGCCGGCCCCGGAAGATGTAGAGGTCCCCGGAATGCGGGTCACGGAGAGGTGGCTCGGGAAATCTGCACAGCGGGGATAAGTGGATTGCCGATCTGACAGCGGCCATACTGGCCGTGAGGAGGAGGCAAGATGAGTAAGCGACCGCGCCAGAACCACAGCCCGGCGTTCAAGGCGAAAGTGGCACTGGCCGCCGTGAAGGGTGAGAAGACGCTGGTCGAGTTGGCGCAGCAGTATGACGTGCATCCGAACCTCATCAATCAGTGGCGGGCGCGGCTGCTGGAAGGCGCGGCGGACGTGTTCGGGACGGAGCCGGCAGCGACCGAGCCGGCGATCGACGTGACGGTGCTGCACGCCAAGATCGGCGAGCTGACGCTGGCGAACGATTTTTTGGCCGGTGCGCTCGGGAAGGCCGGTCTGGCCCACGCGCAAAGCGATGATCGACCGAGGTCATGCGCTGCCACTGATCGCCCAGGCGCAGCAACTCGGGATCAGCCGCGGGCAGCATCTACTATCTGCCGCGAGCCGTATCCCCGGCCGATCTGAC
The DNA here is from genome assembly GCF_001425385.1 of Sphingomonas sp. Leaf407. Lineage (GTDB taxonomy): Bacteria > Pseudomonadota > Alphaproteobacteria > Sphingomonadales > Sphingomonadaceae > Sphingomonas. Next base: position 49,083 of record NZ_LMQO01000007.1, on the reverse strand, counting down.
GATCATGCGGCGGATCGACGAGTTGCACCTGCTCTACCCGTTCGCGAGCAGCCGGATGTTGCGCGATCTGCTCCGGCAGGAGGGCACGAGGGTCGGCCGGCTGCATGTCGCGACGCTGATGAAGCGGATGGGATTGGAGGCACTCTACCGTCGCCCGAACACGTCGAAGCCGGCACCGGGACACAAGATATATTCCTACCTGCTGGGCCAAGCTGGCGGTGACGAGGCCCAACCAGGTCTGGGCTGCCGACATTACCTACATCCCGATGGCACGCGGCTTCGTCTACCTCGTCGCCATCATCGACCGGTTCACCCGGCGGGTGCTGGCGTGGCGGGTGTCGATCTCGCTCGATGCCGAATTCTGCATCGAGGCGCTGGAGGAAGCGCTGGCCCACTACGGCAAGCCGGCGATCTTCAACAGCGACCAAGGGTCGCAGTTCACCAGCACCGCGTTCACTGCTGTCCTCCTGCGCAAGAAGATCGCCATCAGCATGGACGGCAAGGGCTGCTGGCGCGACAACGTATTCGTTGAACGCCTCTGGCGCTCGGTGAAATACGAGGAGGTGTATCTCAACGCCTACGCCTCGGTCCCCGAGGCTCGCGCTGGTATCGGCCGCTACATCGGCTTCTACAATGCCGTCAGGCCACACTCCGCGCTTGGTGGTCGCACGCCCGACCAGATATACTTCGACAAGCCGCTACTCGCAGCGGCGTGATTCACCAGCGGCAATCCACTTATCCGAGCCGCGAGCCTGTTCAGACAAACCGAGCCACCTCTGGTCGCCGGTTCCGACCGGGGCGGCGACCGCGCGGCGTTCATGTACAGTCTCATCGTTACCGCCAAGCTAAACGACATCGACCCGCAGGCCTGGCTCGCCGACGTCCTCACCCGTATCGCCGACATGCCCCAGAACCGGCTTGGGGAACTGCTGCCGTGGAACTGGCGACCGACAGCCTCAACGCCTGCACTCGCCCGGGCCGCCTGATGGCGAGTCCAACCTTCGCCTGGACTGCACGGTGCGTGGTCTAACACGCTCGGTGTCGAGGAAGCCCTTGTCGAGGAGATCGCCAGCATGGCGATGGAACCTGAAGACGGACGTATCTTCATCGTCGACAGCGACGAAGACGATGCTCCATCCACCACCGCCTTTACCCGCAACGGCATCGACTACCTGAAAGAAACGCTCAGTGACCCTTCATCCTGCTACTACAGGTTCAGCTCGCGGCCCTGACCGGATGGGTACCATCGCACCGTCGCTAATATCAGTGCAAACACCCGCGCTTGCACCAGTGCTACCTCCAGAACCCGTCAGTTCCAGGCAATGCGGCCTCCACCGGAGGGGTACGACCGCTTGAAGGCATAGACGTTTTGTGGGAAGTTATCCAATTGCCTGTGAACAAGCGGACCGGTATCCGCTCTAACGCTGTGCTCAGCCTACAGACGCTCCGCTACGACACATGGCGTCAGATCTGGTTCTGTCTTGATCAGCGGGACCAGCAAGGTCCGATACCCTGACAAGCGGGAACGCCGACCGCCGCCTTGCGCCGACCTTGTCGCAGCGCCTGAAGTCATCACACCGCCACTGCATCACTGGTCCGACAGCGCTCTACCGCTTCGCGGCGCGGCAAACCCTCCTCCTTGGCAGCCAAAATTACCCGATCACGCAAATCCCGCGGATACGATCTGGTTACTCACCCTGACTTCCAACAGTCAGCACGTTGAATCGGAGCGCAGCCTTTCTGGAAATCCTGTAAAGATTCCGTAGAATTTAATTTTCCGGCCAAAGCATGCGAACGGTTACTAAGGCGAATCCGTTCATTTACTTGCGCTGAATCTGACTACGGCGCGGACATCCGGTCTGAAGAATGATAATATGAAACCCATTCGTCCAGGATCTATTTTTCTAACCTCCAAATCAGACGCAACGCTATTCACACGGCAGGCTACCCGTCAGCGCAATAAATAACTCCTATTACTCACACTATTAACTATTCTTGAACGATTTGGCCGATATTTTCAAACGTACCTTAGATTATCAAGTCAATGATATAAAGATTTTACAAGTCCAGCCATCATATAAACTGACGGTTCGACCGTGGTCGGCTCTGTACCAAACCCGTCCGCAGCGCTCACGCTCTACGTCAACACAGGCGTCTTGCGGGCAGTCGTCGTTCGGTGCAGAGCAATCTACTGTGTCGTATTCACACTCTCATCATCGGCCAAGACTGATCGTGCCTGGCGTTCGTGGCATCCCGGCGTCGTACGGGGAATTTAAGACATTTGTGGAGCGGCTCGCCGGTTATCCGAGTGATCTCGGTCGGGGCATAACGGTCTATTATCAAAGCAGCGAGAGCGGCCGACGTCATGTCGGCAAATGGGAGTGCATCCGCCGGATTTATATTTTCGTCCGGCGAAGTGGATCGGCGGGTCCGATTAAGTTCGCCACACTGGCGGCAATCAACGCGATAATTTCTTATGGTGGCGATCCGATTTCCAATCCTGATCCAGCGCCGCTTGCCAGCTACAGCCTCGAACCAGATTGGTTCATGGTACTCATCGTCCGCCCCGTGCCGGAAAATTCGATCCTTAAGATCGTCCGCAGCTTTTCGACCCGGCCGCGCGACATCAAGCTCGTCGTCCTCAGCACTGACCAGAGCACGGTGATCGAGGCGACCGGGTCCGACGCGCTGTTCACCGGCGCAATCTGTAAGACACCGGTGCTACACGCGATGCGCTTCTTCCCGCTCGCCTGTCTCCACGTTCATCGCCTTGGCGGTACCAAACCCTCACTGGGGGAAGCACCGGGTGCCGGTAGCGCGGTAATCGCGCACGACAACCCGTTCAATCGCCGGGTCGTGGGCGATGGCGACCTTTCCTTCGCCGACGAAACGCAAGGCGCCGTTGCGATCGATGCGCGGATCGGCGATCCGGCGCGTCGCCTGCCGCGCGCGCTGGGAGCAGGCCTTCCCATGGCTTCAAATCCTCGGTTACTATGCCGAGGTGCCGAGCGCGCATCGGATCGCCGGCGATCGCGCGGTCGGGCTGATCGGCGAGCATCGGGCGGCCATGGTGCCGCGCGACTGATCCGCGCGCCGGCACCGTGATGACGACATCTGCCGCCGAAGGCGATCCTGAAACCACCGGCGCGCCGGCGGGTGCCGGGTCCGATCCCTACGCCGGCGGCCCGCGCAACCGCGACAAGATCCTGATGCTGGGCGCGACGCTGGCGCGGATGGGCGTCGGCCTCGTCACCTTCGTCGTCCTCGCCCGCTTCCTCGGCCCCGCGCCCTATGGCATCTTCGCCAGCGCGATCGCCTATACCGGGCTGGTCTCGATCGTCACCGATTTCGGCCTCTCCGTCGCGACGCTGCGCCGCGCGGCGATGGCGCCGGACAACGCGGCGCGGATCGTGCGCGACGCGCTGGCGCTGAAGACGCTGCTCGCGCTCCTCATCGCGCCGATCGGGGCGGCGATCCTGCTCTCAGTGGCGGATGCCTCGCTGCTCCCCGCCTATGCGCTCGCCTATGTCGGCGTCACCGCCTATGCGATGGGCGATCTCGCGCTGATCGTAATGCGCGCGCACCGGCGCTTCGATGTGGAGGCGAAGCTGGTCGTAGCGACGAGCGTGCTGCTGATGGCGGGCGTGGCGGGCGTCGCCGCCGCGACGCGGGACATCACCGCGGCGGCGATCGCCTTCGCGGTGACGCGGCTGCTGTATCTCGGCATCATCCTGTTCGTCATCCGCCGCGATCTCGCCACGCCGCCACCCGCCGCGCCGGCGCGCGCGCGGCTGGGGGAGACGTTCCACACCGCGAAGGGCTTCGCGGCTGACAGCATCCTCACCACGCTGTCCAGCCAGATCGACGTGCTGCTGTTCGCCGCCGTGCTCAGCGCGCACGATATCGGCATCTATCAGGCCGGCGCGCGGCTGGTGCAGATGATAATGCCGTTCGCGATGGTGCTCTCAACCGTCTACATGCCCACGCTGTCGCTGGCGTTCGGACGCGCGGATGCCGCCGGGTTCCGACGCAGTGCGCGTCGCCTGGACGTCGAGTTCGTCATGCTGGCGGTGGCGGGGGGGCTGGGCTTTGCGTTCGTCGGCCCGCTGGTGACGCCGCTGATCTACGGCCCTGCCTATGGCGAGCTCGTGCCGCTGTGGCGCGGCTTCGGCGCATTCGTGATGCTGCGTTTCGCCTCGGCCGCGTTCGGCATCCAGCTTGCGGCGATGGGCAGGGTCGGGCCGCGCATCGCGGCGCAACTCGTCGCGATCGCGACGTTCGCCGGCGCGAGCGCGTGGCTGCTGCCGTCCCATGGGGTAAAGGCGAGCGCGTGGCTGCTGGCACTGTCCGGCGTGCCGCTGATCCTGGTGCTCGGCGGTGCGCTGTTGCGCCGGCGCGGCGCGACGGTGTTCGTCTCACGTGCTACGGTGATCGCGGGCACGGCGATCACGTTCGCGGCGGCGGCATTGGTGTGGGCGATCTGATGCGCAGGCATGAGGGAGGGACGGCGTGCGACGACTGATAAATCGACTGCGCGGGCGGCACAGTTTCGAAGAGGAGCATACCAGCCTCGCTTTGCGCCGCCGCTATCGCGCGCTGGGGGTGGAGATCGGGATGTACAGCTATGGCTGTTTCGATCTCGCGCGCGTGCCCGCGGGCGTCACGATCGGGCGCTATTGCTCGTTCGCGCCCGCCGCGCAGATCTTCCTGCGCAACCATGGCATCGAGTTCATCGGCCTCACCGCTTATCTCTACAACGAAACGCTCGGCGTGGTTGATCGCAGCATGCAGCCCTATGCCAAACTGGTGATCGGTGACGACGTATGGATCGGCCACAACGCCACCTTGCTGCCGCAGGTCGGCACGGTGGGGCGGGGCGCGGTGATCGCGGCGGGCGCGATCGTGACGCGGCCGGTGCCCGCCTATGCGATCGTCGCCGGCAATCCCGCGCGCGTGGTGCGGATGCGCTTCGACGAGGCGACGATCGCCGCGATCGAGGCGACGCGCTGGTGGGAGTTGGATCCGGAGGAGTTGCGCCGGCTCGCCGCCGAACAGCCCGATCTCGTGTTCCGCCCGGCGGCGCATTTCGCGAAATCGGCGGGGATGGACGCCTGAGCGCCTGCACGGCGCGTTTCATTTGTGGATTTTTGTGCAGTGAAGCATAGCGGGCGGATCAATCGAAACGGGGGAAACGATGAAGATCCCAGTCACCGGGAGTGCCGGGTTCATCGGGTCGGCGGTGTGTCGCCATCGGGTCGCGGACAAGGGCTATGATCTCGTCAATGTCGATGCGCTGACCCATCAGGCCAATATCCGCGATCGTAGCGTGATCGACGCGGTATTCGCGAAGCGTCGGCCCGACGTGATGATGCATCTCGCCGCCGAAAGCCATGTCGACCGCCCGATCACCGGCGCCGCAATCTTCCTCGAAACCAATATCATGGGCACCGCCATGATGCTGGCGTCGCAATCGGCGGAAGGGATAGAGCGGTGGCCCTGCGGATCGCGCGTGACCCACCCCGCGCCGGATGGAGGTATCGGTGGGTAAGCTGCTGTCGATCAACTCATATCATTACCGCCGCGGCGGATCGGATGCCGTATATCTCGATCACGCCCGGCTTTTCACGGGCAACGGCTGGGAGAACCGGTTCTTCTCGATGAAGCATCCGCGGAACCTGCCGACCGAGGACGACAGGCATTTCATCGAGCTGGTGGATTCGGAATATGCCAGCGGGGCGGCGGCCAAGCTGAACGTCGCGCTCCGGACCATCTACAATCCGGATTCCGTGACGAAGGTGCGCCGAATCCTGGGCGAATACCGGCCGGATGTCGCGCATATCCACTGCGCCTATCATCACATCACGCCATCGATCCTGCCGGTCCTGACCGATCATGGCGTGCCGATCGTCATCACCGCGCACGATCTGAAGATCCTGTGCCCGGCCTACAAGATGATGAATGCCGGCGGTATCTGCGAGCGCTGCAAGACCGGCTCGGTATGGAACGTCGCATCCCATCGCTGCGTGAAGGACAGCCTCGGCGCCAGCCTCATCGTCGGTGCGGAGGCGGCGCTCTATCGCCGGATGGACAGCTATCGCAAGCACGTCGCGCTGGTGGTGTCGCCCAGCAAATTCTATCGGGACAAGTTCCTCGAATGGGGCTGGCCCGAGGACCGGATCGCGCATGTGCCCAATTTCTCGGCACCCGTGGATGCGCGCTTCATCCAGGATTATTCCGCGCCGATCACCTATTTCGGCCGGCTGGCCCCGGAAAAGGGGCTTTCCACGTTGGTGCGCGCGGCGGCAGCCGCTTCGGTCCCGGTCGAGATCATCGGCTCGGGGCCTTCCCTGCCGGAGATTTCGGCGCTGATCGCCAGCCTGAACGCGCCGGTCGTGCTACGCGGCAGGCTGGACGGCGACGCCCTCTGGGACGCGGTGGGTCGCGCCCGGGCGATCGTACTTCCCTCGGAATGGTATGAGAACGGGCCGATGTCGGTGCTCGAGGCGTTCTATCTCGAGCGGCCCGTGCTGGGTGCGGACATCGGCGGGATACCGGAGATGATCGCGGATGCGGATGGCGGATGGCTGTTCGAGAGCGGCAATGTCACCGCGCTCGCGCAGGCCCTGCGCACGGTCGACGACACCGGCACGGCGCAGCTCGCAGAGCGCGGACGCAGCGGGTCGGCCTACGCCCGCGTGGTCCATTCCAGCGAGCGCTATTTCGATTCCGTCGCGCGCCTGTACGCCGGTCTGAAACCGGCCTGAGCCGCAGACCCGGCTCAGGCCGGTTTCAGACCGGCGTACAGGCGCTCCCCGATCAGGCGGCTACCTCCTTGAGCAGATCCGCCATCGCGTTCTGATAAATATTGAGGCGCGGCCGGGCGACGTCGTTCATCGCCGCCGTCGCCTGCGCGTGCAGCGTCGCGCGGTTGTGGAATCCCGCGATCACGGCGGCGACAGCCTCGTCGGTGTTCAATTTCTTGCCGTCGGCGACATGCGGGTAGCCCAGGGTCGAGAACAGGCCGTTGAACTTCCGGCTGTAGGCGATCGGTACGACCGGCACGAGCGAGGAGAAGGCGCCGATGCAGGCGTGCATCCGCCCTCCGGTGAAGAAGTCCAGATTGACGATGAAGGACTTTGCTTCCTCGGAATTGACGAATTTCGGCGCCACCTTCGTGCCCGGGAACGCCTTCGCCAGTTCGAGGAGGACGGGATAATCGTCGTCGATGTCGTCCGCATCGTGATGGACGTGCGACACGAGCCAGACCTCGACGTTCGGCATCGCGCCGAACTGTGCGATCAGGCGTCGGTTGAGTTCGGCGTAATCGATCGTCAGCTGGAACTGCTCGCCCGCCCGATAGAGCAGGCCGGAAACGTTGATTCCCACCTTCACCGGCGCATCCGGTGCCTTCGCTGCGGCAGGTTCGAACGGCAGGCGGAATGCGACGTCGATCACTTCCTCAAAGGGCGAACGCGCGCCCATATCCTTGAACGCCACGGTCGAGAGGCTGTCGCGGGCGAAGGTCTTTCGCGCGCGGTTGAATATCCAGCGCGCGATCGATCGCGTCCAGAAGCTTTCGAACGGGCCGATCGTCTGCGGAGCGAACACTAGCGGACTACCGGACCGGATCGCATGATATTTGGTCACCGCATGCAGGCTGAACAGCAACTTGCCGTAGATCGAGGTAAAGCCATCGCCGGCGCAGATATCGACGATCAGGTCGCACTTCTTCAGCTCGTCGCGATATTTGCGCGTATTGAACGTCGCTAGTTCGCGCACGCGAAGGAACGGCCCCAACTCAACATCCTCGTCCAGCGCGAAATCCTCGCCCGGCTTGCCGAAGAGGACGAACCGCGCGGAGGCCCCGATCGATTCCGCAGCGGCGCGTAGGATAGCGATATTGGATCGACTTAGCGCATCAACACCAAGATTCGGACGTCCGAATTGATGCCACAACAAACCAATCCGCAATGCACGCATCGCCGTTACCCCCCTCGTTCAGATCAGTAAGCGCCGCTGTCGACCGAACCGCTGACGCGCCGCAGTGCATGGCCGAGTTCGCCAGTCACTCCAACCCGATTCGGCACGCAATAAACGTTTCGCCTCGACCGCATTCGATGTCTTCCGACATCCGGTGCAGCCTATTGCATTGCAGCAAGTGCGCAAAATTGCCATAGGCAATTGGCGCTGCTCATGGACTTTTCCGGCTGGGGAGCAGGGTTCGGGCATGATGCACCGAAGATGAGCGAAAGGAGACGTTGCAAATCATGCGTTTCAGCGTCGTTCCGCCCCGATCGAGTTCATCCCGAGGCAGGGCATGAGCGAGCCGCCCCGCGTAGACATCGCGCTTGCCACCTACAACGGCGCGCGTTTCCTGCCCGAGCAGCTCGATTCGCTGGCGGCGCAAACCTGGCCAGCCATCCGTATATGGGTTTCCGACGACGGATCGAGCGACGATACGCTCCAAGTGATCGAGGGGCGGCGCGGCACGCTCGATCTCCACGTCGCGCCGATTGATCCGCAGCGCGACATTACTCGCAATTTTCAGAATGCGCTACGCTGTACCGATGCGCCCTATGTCGCGCTGTGCGATCAGGACGACGTGTGGGATCCGCGCAAGATCGCCCTGTTGCAGGCAAAGGTCGCGGGGTTCGAGGCGCAATACGGCAAGCACGTGCCAGCGCTGGCCTTCTGCGACCTCGCAATCGTCGACGAGACGCTCGGGGTCATCAATGCTTCCTATTTCCGCTCCTCAATCAAGTCGGGCGAGGCATCGGATTTTCGCGATTTCGTGCTCAACAACCATGTGCCGGGCTGCGCGATGCTGATGAACCGCGCGCTGCTCGATATCGCCCTCCCCTTCCCGCTGCTTGACATCCACGATCACTGGCTGATCCAGCTCGCCGCAATCTTTGGGCATATCGGGCATGTCGACGTGCCGTTGGTGCAGTATCGCCAGCACGGATCGAACAGCATCGGTCTCGCCCGCGCGGGCGAGGGTCGTATCGCCAAAGCGCTACGGCTGCTCACCACCCTGCCCGCCGAATTGACGGCACGGCAGCGGACCTGGACGAAACAGGCGGCGGCGGTGCGCAACAACATGGCCCAGCTGCGCGGCCGCTTCGGCGATCGCTTACCCGAGGAAGCGTGCACCATCGTCAACGCTATCCTCGGCCCGCCCGACGTGGGACGGATCAAACGGGCGCTAGCCGGTGCGCGGCACGGGGATCGGGGTATCGACGTACACGGCGTGCTGCGCGCGCTGACGAAATCGCAGGGGTGAAGATGACGCTTACGGTCGAACAAGTCGTGCAGTCGAACCTGTGCCTAGGGTGCGGCGCATGCGCGAACCTGCCCGATGTGACGATGGCGCTGAGCGAGCGCGGCTTCAACCGCCCGACCCGCCCCGAGGCGCTGCGCGCCGCACCGCAGCCCGGGCTGGAGGCGATATGCAGCGGCCATGCGATCGAACAGGACGCTGCCGGGCGCCCCTATGACGATACTTGGGGGCCGATGCTGGAATTGTGGACCGGCAGTTCGACCGACCCGGAGGTGCGCTATCGCGGGTCGTCGGGCGGAGTCATCAGCCAGCTCGCGATCCACCTGCTCGAGAGCAAGGCGGTCGATTTCGTCGTCCACACCCGTGCCGACCCGGAAGAGCCGCTCGGCAACGTCACCAGTCCCAGCTACAACCGCACCGACATTCTCTCCGGCGCCGGATCGCGCTACGCCCCGTCGAGCCCGCTCGCCGAGTTGAATGCGTATCTGGAAACCGGCAAGCAATTCGCCTTCATCGGCAAGCCGTGCGACGTGGCGGCACTGCGGCGGATGGCGAAGGTCGATTTGCGGATCGACGCGCAGGTGCCCTACATGTTCTCCTTCTTCTGCGCCGGGGTGCCAAGCCGGTTCGGGGCGCTGGCGGTACTCAAGAAGCTGGAGGTCGAGGCGGCGCAGGTCAGCAAGTTCGAATTTCGCGGGCGCGGCTGGCCCGGCCTCACCCGCGCGACCCGGTTTGACGGGACCGAGGCGACAATGGATTATAACAGCAGCTGGGGCATGATGCTCAGCCGCACGCTACAATTCCGCTGCAAGATCTGCCCCGACGGCACCGGCGAATTCGCCGACATCGTCTGCGCCGACGCTTGGTACGGCAAGGACGGCTATCCCGATTTTGAGGAACGCGACGGTCGTAGCATGGTGCTGGTCCGCACCGAGCGCGGGCGGGCGCTGCTGCGCGAGATCGAGGCGTGCAAGCTGATCGAGCTGGAACCGCTCGACGCTGGCGAGATCGAGAAGATGCAGCCCTATCAGCGCGATCGCAAGCGCGTGATCCTCGCCCGGCTCGGTGCGCTGGTGGTCGGCCGGCGCAAGCGGCCGCGTTATACCGGGCTGCGGCTTGCGGCGCTTGCGGCGCGCTCCAACCCGGTCTGGCTGGCCAAGAACGTGCTCGGCACGCTGCGCCGCCTGCCCTCGACACCGCCGGGCAGTTAACGCTAGAGAGGGATGTACCGGTCTAGCGTATGAAAGATAAAATGAATTCTCTTTTTTCTACGCCCAGTCAGCGAGCTTTCCTAGCGCTGATCGCTCTTTTGTTCCTGTGGCCTAAATTTATTGTAATAGCGCCGAGCGTCAGTCCATATACTATAATGGTACTGATTTGCATCTCGTTGTCAGCTGCATTTTTAATCTTTGGCCGGAAAACCGACAGCCGGCTAACATATTTGTCCACGGTAGCTGCCGTATTTTTCGGCATTTTTTTCACTGTGAGATTTTACGCGGATATAGTGTCGAGGACAGTAGCAAGTTCTATCTACTATGATTTGCGTGATCTTATCTGGGGCGGAAGTCTTTTTTTTATAGCCCTGATGTCAGCGCGACGTTCCGATATTCGCGATCGAATAGGTAAAATTGTTTGCTGGAGCGCGGTTGCTATTATGATAGCAGCCCTAGTCGAACAGATTACCCGCCTTTCTTTGCCCGCTTTAATCATGCAATATCTTCCCATAACAATCGATGATCAATTTAGGCAAATGCTTGTCCAAGACAAGTCACGGGAAGAAGCTTTTCGCTCTCAGGCGTTTTTTAGCCATCCTATTGTTTTGGGTCAGGTTTCAGCTTCTTCCTTTCCAATCGTACTGAGCATTTTTCTGTCCGGCCGTATTCGGTTACTTTGCATGGTAGCAATGGCTTCGTGCGTTATTGCAATTTATTTTAGCGGGTCTCGTTCGGGATTTATTGCCCTGATAGCTGGCGTACTATGCTCAATTTTTCTTTTCGTTAGCTTGAGCCGTAGCAAGCTCGCGCTTGCCGCAGCGGTAGTTGCTTTACCCTTTGCGATTCTCGCTGTGCCGATCATTGCCGGCACAGTCGAAACGCTTGCAGTTGGCCGGTCTGCGGTAGAACAACGTAGTTCAGATATGCGGGCACTAATGTGGCAAAACGGCGATGCGGCAATACAGAGCAGCCCAATCAATGGACATGGCGCGGGAAATTCCGCTGCTTTGGCTGGCATCAGAGCCCGTTTCGGGGGGACGTTCACGATAGACGACTATTATCTATCATTAATTCTTGATGCCGGATATCTTGCGCTTGCAATATTCTCAGTATTCATACTCTTGGTCTTCTTGATAACTTTTACCGCGGGCGGCCCTACCTATCTCAGATTTTTTCGAGCGGGTCTGTTTAGCGCAGTGGTATCAATATTAGTCAGCTTTAAAGCCACGTCAATATTAGAGGGAATGGCCTTTCTATATCTTTACACCGGATTGATTATATCAAGTTCTCTCCGCAGAGATTCTGTAAACGAAGAATTACAAAACGATTAGTATTAGCTCCGAAGGGATCCGGGAACATCGAACGTATGAACAGACTTCGGATAGCTACGGCAATTTTGGTGATCCTGATTTGCGGACTGCCTTGCGATGCTTCGGCTATACTAGCAAATGATACAAAAATTTCTTGTGTATCGCTGCTAAAGTCTTTGTCCGCCGCCGACCGACGCGAAGCGCTCGCCTCTACCACCGCGCCGCACGACGCTTTGCCGCTTGGCGTGAAGCCGGGAACGACATGGCGCAACCGCGGGCGCCGCAACGCTGTCACCAAGCCGGCCGATTACGCAGCTTTCGTGCCTTGGGGCCAAATCTTCCCGGCGGAGGGCGCGACCGCCAATCCCGTCGCTGGCGTCGAGCTCAGGAACATGCGCGGCTATCTCCTCCGCCGCGGCTCGGGCGCTTGGGAGCAGGTATCGCGCTCGGACCGGCTCGAGGGCCGCATCTTCAAGCCCAATTTCGACAATAACAAGAATAGCCCGACGACCATCACCTACGGCCCCGCCGGAACGCGCGCGATGCTCGATCCGCAGCGTCCGTTCCACTTCTGGCCGAAGGAAGGTCGCGTGCCGATGAACGGGGCGGACGTGGCCGGCGTGCTCGTCGTCTATCAGGCGCGACTGGCGCCGGGATCGCCACGTAACGCGCGCTATCTTGTCGGTGCTGGCGCGGATTACTGGAAGACGCGGCACAGCCGCTGGCAGAATTACACGACCAACGGTGATGCCGGTATAGGCCGTTTCCGCCGCCTGACGCCGCGCTGGCGCACGGTGTTCATGTATACTGGCACTCGCGCCGACTTTGCGCGATGTGTACACGATGACTGAACAGGCTGAGTTCTGATTTTTCGGACCGTTACGAGGCACTGCTTTCCGTCGGCGACAGCTCTGTCATTCCGTCCCACCCCGGGCGGGGCCAGCGAAACTTACTATCCTGTAGCCGCGTTCCTCGGGATCGCGGGCACTCATAACACTGGGGGTGCCGGTGGCCAGGAAAATGGCGGCCGGCCTCCTTGGGCTTGGATTCGTCCGGTCAAAACAGGGGCCTCCCTGATCGATTGCTTCGACCGCCTGCGGGAAACTGCAATCCGATCCATAGAGTCCGCCGCTTTGATGAACACAAAACGAGCGGTTTTGCTCTAAGAGCCCGTTTGAGAATGAGTTGAAGTACGCTCTGCGGCATGATTCAGAGTTGGGATGTGGACCCGAGAAAGCCGCGGCCGGATGGCTGGATTTGAACGACGAGCGAAGCGCTATCCAACCGATTTGACGGACGAGGAATGGCGGTTCGTCCAGCCTTTCCTGCCGCCAGTTCCAAAACGCGGGCGTAAGCCGAAGACCGATCTTCGCGAGGTGCTCGACGCATTACGCTATCTTGCCCGGACGGGGGGTGGCTGGCGGATGTTGCCGAACGACTTTCCGCCGTGGCAAACGGTATATTGGTGGTTCCGCCGCTTCGTACGCCGGCTGCTGTTCCGCACGATCCACGACGTCACGCTGATGCTCGACCGCGAGCGCGAAGGACGCGAACAAAGCCCGAGCGCCGCCGTTGTCGATAGCCAGTCGATCAAGGCGCCAGCGGCGCAAAAGCGTGGGTTCGATGCCGGAAAGAAGGTGGTCGGCCGCAAGCGACACATCGCCGTCGATACCGACGGCAGGCTGCTGATAGTCAATCTCACCACCGCCGACATTTCCGATAGCGCCGGGGCTCAGGCGATCGTGGCAACCATTCGAAAGCGGTGGCCGTGGCTCAAGCATCTGTTCGCCGATGGTGCCTATGACCGTACCCGCCTCATGGATGCCGCTGCGTATCGCGACTTCGTCCTGGAGATCATCCGCCGCACCGACAAGGCTTCCGGCTTCAAGGTCCTGCCCCGGCGCTGGGTCGTCGAGCGCACCTTCGGATGGATGACCAGATGGAAACGCCTCGTTCGCGATTACGAACAGCGCCTCGACGTCTCCGAGGCCACGATCCACGTGGCCCTCGGTAGCCTCATGCTGCGCCGGATCGTACATCCCTGACCATTCTCAAACGGACTCTAAGCACTGTACGTTCCAATAGTGAACTGGAGACTGCGATCACCTGTCAGACACTACATTTGATGGAATTTCAGTTCTACTATAAAGTCGAACGAAATTAAAATAGTACGAGTTAGGAAATTTGCTTGCCGGCCGCCGCTTCTATCAATTCCTGATATACTTCCAGAACCTTGGGCCAAGTGAACAAATCCGCCCAACGATCATAGGCGGCTTTGCGCAGTTCCTCCCGCAATGGATCGGACGCGATCAGATTTTCGAGATGCTCTTCGCAATCATCCTCGCTGGCGAAGTATCGCCCGGCAGTTCCCGCCACCCATCGGTTGAACGGATTGTCGTGCGCGATGATCGCGTTGCCTGCGCCCAGTGCCTCGACCAGCGAAGGATTGGTCCCTCCGACCTGATGGCCATGCACATAAGCGATGCTGAACAGTCGCAGCGCATGGAGGGTCGGCTTGTCGTATATCGCGCCGGGAAACAGAACCTCGTCGCTTGCCGCGGCAAGGACCGAGTTCTGATATGCGTGGTCCCTGCTGTATTTTCCGAGGACCACCAGCTTCACGCCGCGGGGGCGGCGGGAAAAGGCGCGCACGATCTCCAGCAGCGAATTTTCGGGCTCGGGTCTGGCGATCACGGTGAAGAATCCGTTCTTCTCCAGTCCGAGATCGGCAAGCCGGCCTTCATCGGCGACTTCGATCTTCTCGCTGCCATAGGGGATCATCGAGATCTTGGCCGGCGAAACATGTCTTGCATGATGACGCGAAATTTCCGGGTGGTCCGCGATCAGCATATTACCCGAGGCGGACGCCATGCGTTCGTTCAGCCACAGGTAGAGTTGCTGGGGCCGGGTATATTTGGCGCGGCGCCACTCGATCCCGTCCATGTTGATGAGATTGAGTTTGCCACGCAGCCGCGCGTAGGCCGAAAGGAAGCCGGTGTTGTAGCCGAGCGTAAGCAGCACGGCATTTTCCCGTACCGCCGCCATGGTGGATTTGATGTCGAACTCGATGGTGCCCAGCGCGCCACCGGCTTTCACCGGGATATGGACACGGCGACATCCTTCCCAAGTGTCTTCGTAGCGTTTGCCGGTGTCGCTGCCCTGACAGTAAACCGTGACCTGCCATCCGGCCTGTACCATCCACGGTACCAGGCGTTCGGCAAAGCTCTCGAAGCCGCCATGGGCCGCAGGCACGCCGCGTATACCCAGAATGATAAGATGCTTTTCGACCAAATCTACACCATGGACTTGCTGTATGATGAACCGGAGTTGGGACCGGGAGCCGCCGACGTTATGATCGCTTCGGAGCCGGTATTGCCGGTCCCGCCGTTGTGTAGCGGCAAGCCACGCGTCCCGGTATCGTGCCGGGCACGGCCACGCCCTGTGATCCTGATGGAAAGCTGGCAACGTTTGGAATTGTTCGGATTGGGCATCTTCCGTTTCCTACACGCACGTAGTCGCGAAGGTCCGGACACGTTCGGATCGCTCCTCGACGGGTACAGGTTGCCGTACAATACTTGAGCTTCCCGCAGAAAATTCTGATTAAATATTACTTGAACAGTATTCAATCTTTCCAAAATATTTTGGAGAAAAAATACTGAAATAGTCGCTTCTAAAGCGGTAGCTGTATTTAGTATGACAGCAATGGATTTTTTCTTCGCTAACCCTACGGAATATTTATCAAAATTCTTCATTTCGATATTGTAGTTTTTTAAATTATAAATAACAAAATATTTAGCAAACGCTAATGCACTCGGCGCATGACGCGGCAAATTAATTTTTACGATGCGATTTTTCAATGAATTTCTTAATTCACAATTTGAGATAAGTGACTTGCAAGCATTTGACATGTCAAAACGTTTTTTAGTAATGTCGATAGCAAATGCGTCATTATGCTGCGTAAGCAGAACGTCACTAAAAAAGCCGACGTATGCAATATTAAAGATAACGGTCTTCATATTAATCCGACCTGCGGTTGGTCGCTGATGCCATCCGATGAAGCGCGCCGTCGTATTCGATGTTTTTGGTATGCTTTCATCTGAGGCCCCCCGGCAGACAGAATATTCTGCTCATCCTGCATTGACGCACGTTGCGTCAACACAATTATGCTGCATTTGCACAGCGGTCCCACGGGAAATCGTGCTTGATTGGGGTAGGCAGGGATTGCGTGCGTGAAGAAGCGATCGGTGCCAATCCCTGATCGGAGCGGATATTCGTACTGGCTGTCTCGGAGGCAACCGAACGGCGGTTCAACGTCATGCCCCGATCCGCGCCCTCAGCACGTCCTCCCAGACAATGTCGATTGTCGCACTTCCGCGGCGTAGTTCCTCCGCGCGGCGGTAGTCGGCATGGGCATGGACGAAGCGGCCGAAGGGTTGCGCATTGCTGACGATTAGCATCGTCTTGGTCGTGCCGATCAACACCATGATCCATGCACCGTGCGCTGCGAGGTGCCGGGCAAGCGATCCGTCCTTGGTGGAGCCAAGGATCGCGATCTTGGCATCCTTCAGCGGTCCTTCGACCGCTGGCTGGGGAGCCGAGGACCGGCGGGGCGGCGCGCGCCAGTCGGCGAGCGAGCAGCCGGTGTGCGCCATTGCGCGAACCACCACCATTCCCGCCGCTCGCGCATCGCTCAGCGCGTCGTGATGACGGTGGTGGAGTTTCAGGAATAGGGTCAGGGTACCGAGCTTGTGGTTGGGCTGCTCGGACCATGCTGCGCGTGCGACCGCCGCGCTGTCGAGCCAATCGGTCTCGATCAGCGCCAGCGCGTGGCGCAGGCAGGCGGCGGTCAGTACTCCCTTGTCGAACGACGAATGCGCGATCGCCGTCCGCCCCTTGAAGTGCTTGGACACGATCGCGTGGACCTGCGCGAAGCTCGGCTTGCCGAAGATATGTTCCCACGCGATGCCGTGGATCCGGGTGTTGAACGGCGAGAAATCGTTGAGCGGGTCGATCAGCGTATCGTACGCAAAAACTTCCGCACCACCGCCGAAGCCCACGATACTGATCTAGCAGATGCTGCTGACCCGCGAACAGGCGGTTTCGACGTCGATCGCCACGAAATCGGCGGGGGGCGGGCTGGCATCGGAATCGATCGTTACCGCCGCGCCATAGCATGGCCGACAGCGCGACCGCTATTGCAGTGCATAGGCCGCAAAGTCGCGCCGGATCGCTGCCAGCTTGGGATCGATATAGCGCCGGCAGAACGGTCGGGTTGGATCGGTGCGGTAATAGTTGCGGTAGCACGCTTCTGATGGCCGGAAGCCAACGAGTGGCAGCACCTTTGTCCGCGCGGCGGTGGCGATGTCCGGCCCGAGGCGGGCGATCGCCGCCTCCGCACGCTGCTGCTGATCGTTGCCCTCGACATAGACCGCGCTGCGATAGCGTCCGTTCGGCGAATAGCCGCTGTTCGCCGAATGGGTGCGCAGATGGACCTCGATCAGCACGTCGAGCGGGACGACCGCAGGGTCGAAGGCGACGACCACCCCTTCGGCCCAGGCATCGTCGGGCGGGGTCGATTGCAGGAACCCCTGATCAACCCCTGCAACACCGCGCAGAATCTGGAACACGCCTTCGGTGCACCAATGGCACCCGCCGCCAAAGCCTGCCGCTTCCATATGCACCCTTTCCAACCGGTCCGAGGACATGGCGTTCATCTTGCCGCGCTCAATGGCTAGGAAAGGCTATACCGCTAAGCTAGGCTAAACAGAATCGCTATACGATATTCGTAGCCGACTGTACGATAAATGGCCAGAATGGCTATACTCAAGAAAGCCAGGTAATGATGGGCGAACAACGAAACGAGATGATCCGGGCAGCGCGCGTCTATCTGCGCGTCAGTACCGACCAGCAGGATTTGGCACGGCAGGAAGCAATCGTTGCAGGTGCGCGGGCGGCGGGGTTCTATGTCGCGGCGGTGTATCGCGAAAAGGCGTCGGGTGCGCGCGCTGACCGGCCCGAGTTGTTGCGGATGGTCGACGACCTGCAACCGGGCGAGGTGGTGATCGCCGAGAAGATCGACCGGATCAGCCGCTTGCCGCTGCCCGAGGCCGAGCTGCTCGTCGCTACGATCCGGGGCAAGGGCGCGCGGCTCGCGGTGCCGGGGATCGTCGACCTGACCGACCTCGTCGCCGACAGTTCGGGCGTGGCGCGCATCGTGCTGGAGGCGGTGCAGGACATGCTGTTGCGCGTCGCGCTGCAAACCGCCCGCGACGATTACGAGACGCGCCGCGAACGCCAGCGCGAGGGGATCGAGATCGCCAAGCGCGCCGGCCGCTATACGGGGCGCAAGCCCGACCTCGCCCACCACCGCCGCATTATCGCGCTCCGTGAGGCTGGCATGAGCATCGCGCGCACCGCCGAACTGGCGGCGTGCAGCATCGCGCAGGTCAAGCGCGTGACCGCGCTGCACCGGGCGAAGCTCGCCCAATCGTCAAAGGTGCCTGCCGAGTAGACAGTCAATACTCTATAAGCCGCGCGAACCGACGTCGAAGATCGGCGCTGCCATCCGCATGCGGGGCAGTGCGGTGGGCTGGATCCAGGTCGAGAGCACCAGACGCCTCGACATGGTTCGGGATACCGGCGGCGATCCCGGTGTCAGCCTGCCGCGTCACCCGTCGGTCAACCGGTCCCCCCCACGCCGGACCGCGCATCGCGCGATGCGCTGGCTGATGCGGCACCGCTGCCCGCCAGCATGCCGTTCAGCGATCCGCCGGCCATGCCCAGTTCGGCCATCAGCCCGTCGATCAGCGGTCCGCCGACACGGTAGCGCATCGCGGCGGCGACCGCCGCATCGGCAAGGTTGCCCGGCGCGCCCTCGGCCGCGCCGTCGCTCCCGCCGCCGTCGCCGTGGAGGCCGCGTGCGTCGACGATGCTGATCCGATCGATATTCTCGATCGGCTTGCCCGCCGCGGCGAGGATCGCGGGCAGCGCGTCGAGCATCGCCCGGCGCACCAGCAGCGCGGTCTGCGCTTCGTTGAGGATGTTGGTCGCTTCGTTGAGCGCCGCCTGACCTGCGGCATCGACCTTGAATGCCGCCTCGCGGCCCTCGGCGCGCGCTTTCTCGGCCTCGGCCTCGGCGATCGCCTCGGTGCGCAGCGCGCTGGCGCGGGCTTCGGCGGCTTCCTTCTCGGCGGTCGCGGCGACGGTGATCTGCACCGCCTCTTCCTGCGCACGCTGGGTCGCGGCAATGACCGCGACGCTCTTGTTGCGGTTCGCGATCTCGGTCGCCTTTGCGGTGGCGACGCTCTCCTCGGCGCGCACCGCCAGCGCGCGTGCCTCGTTGGCGGCGGCGGTCGCGGTCGATTCCTCCTCGGACTTTTGCGCGGTCTGCACCGCCGTCGTGATCCGCGCGATCTCGATCGTGCGGTCGCGTTCGATCGTCGCGGTCTGGATCGCGCCGTCGCGCGCGATCGTCGCGGTCCTGATGATCTTGTCGGCCTCGGTCTGAGCGACGGTCTGCGCCTGGGTCGCGGTGATCCGTGCGATTTCGGCGAGGCGGGTCTGCTCGGCCTCGGCGGTGGCGATCGCCGTCGTCTGTTCGGCGCGCCGTGCCGCCAGCGTCTGCTCCTGCACCAGCCTGGCCTGTTCGGCCGCCTGCGCGATCTCCAGCGACTGGTTGTTCGCCTCGAGGTTGCGCTGCTCGATCGCGACGCGGTTGGTCGCGACGATGTCGTTGCGGATCTTCTTGCGCTCCTCGATCGTGCGGGTCAGCACGGTCAGCCCCTCGGCATCGAACGCATTGTTTTCGTTGAAATGTTCGAACGCGGTCTGATCGAAATGGGTGATGCTGACCGATTCCAGATGAAACCCGTTCATGTCGAGATCGGTCATCAGCGCTTCCTGCACCTTCTGGATGAAGTCGGCGCGGTTGGCGTGAAGATGCTCCATCGTCATCGTCGCCGCGACCGATCGCAGCGCCGAGACCAGCTTGCCGTCGAGCAGCGATTTGACCGCATCGCCGCTGTTGACCGAATCGCCCAGCGTCTGCGCGGCGGCGGCGATCGATTCCGCGTCGGGCTTCACCTTGATATGGAACAGCCCGACGACATCGACGCGCAGCTTGTCGAGGGTGATGAGCGCATCCTTGTTGAGCCGCGACACCTCCAGCTTCACCGTCGTCAGCCGGACCTGCATCAGTTCGTGCAGCACCGGAAACACCATGATGCCGCCGTTCAGCACGACCTTTTCGCCGCCGAACCCGGTGCGGATCAGCGCCACGTCCTTCGTCGCGCGGCGATACAGCCGGGTCAGCACGATGCCGATCACGATGAACGCGAGCAGGACGATTCCCGCATAGATCAAAATGGTTACAAGCGATTCCGGCACGTCGATCCCCCCTGGCGTGCCTTATCCTGACCTAGAGCGGCGTGAAGATCGATCCCCTGTCGGGCAGCGCGAAGAAGATTTTGCCCTCGCGCCGGACCAGCAGCGCGGTTTCGCCCGCCGCGATCGCATCGCCGTCGTCGTGCGGCTCGACCATGACGACATGCGCCTGCCCGTGGCGATCGACCACCTTGGCGCGGGCCGGCATGCCGCGCCGCGCCGTCCCTTCGAGGATGGTGCCGCGCCCGCGCAGCAGTTCGTCGGTATGGATCACCGTCGTCTCATAGCCGGGCATGACCCGCGCGAGGCCGTTCGCCGCCAGCGTGTTGAGCAGCGCGCCCGCGACCAGCGCCCCCGCCAGCGCCCCGCCCCACGCCAGCGGCGCACCGGTCAGCGCCGTCGCCCCCTGCTGGAGCGCGATGCCGGCGATGGTGACGCAGCCGAGCAGCGACGTCAGCCAGATCAGGATCGGCAGCTCCCCGCCCAGCCCCAGCCAGTCGAGCACCCCGCCCGCCCCATCGGCATCGGCTCCGACCCCGGTATCGAGATCGAGTTGGCCCAGCCCCAGCCCGATCGCTTCGATCAGGCCGATGCCGATCATGATGGCGAACGTCACGGCGAAGGGCAGATAGGCCGGCGTCAGGAACTGCGCGAACATGGGCGAGGGTGTATCAGTTCGTGTCGGGCGTGTCAGGCGTTGCCCGCGGGGACGTGGTGGCGCGGACCACAAATCAAAACATCGGCCGTATATGGCCAATATATTTCTATTTATGCCAATATCGGCCATATACGGCCCATGCTGCACACTCCCACCGAACTGGCGATGACGATTGGTGCGGCGATCCGTGCGCGGCGCAAGGCGATGGGCTGGACCCAGGTCGAAAGCGCGAAGCGCGCCGGGGTCGCGCACCGGACGTGGCGGCGGATGGAGACGGAGGGCCGGGCGTCGATCGACGATCTGGTCCGTGCGGCGCTGGCGCTGCGCTGCGAGGATACGCTTGCCGCGCTGTTCCCGCTGCCAGCGGCGACCAGCATCGACGCCCTGCTCCGTCAGCAAGTGGGCACCGCAAGGTGAAGCTGCTACCGGGACAGCCGCTCGCATTGTCGCTCCATGGGCAAGGGCCGGTCGCGCGCGTCGCCTTCGCCGACCGCCGCGCGCAGCTCGAATGGGATGCGACGGTCGTGGTGGCGGGGCTACGCGTCTCGCCGCTCTATTATCCGCCCGAGCCGGGACTGCATGGTGCCCGCGCCGCCGGGTTCGACGGGTTACACGGCTTCCTTGCCGACAGCCTGCCCGAAGGCTGGGGTGCGCTGCTAATGCGCCGCCGGCTGCATCGGATGGGGATCGATTTCGGGAGCCTCTCGCCGCTCGACCGACTGGCGCTGGTCGGCGATCATGGTCGTGGCGCGCTGACCTTCGCGCCGGCGACCACCCCGTCGCCTGACGATTATGCGATCGATCTTGATGTGCTTGCCGCCGAATCACGCGCGATCCTGCAAGGTCGAGGCGAAGGGTTGAGCGACCTGCTCGCCGATCTGGGCGGGGCGTCGGGCGGGGCCCGACCCAAGGTCCATGTCGGCTTCGGCAGCGATGGTACGATCAGTGCGGGCGATAGCGAACTGCCCGCCGATCACGCCGCATGGATCGTCAAATTTCCTGCCGCCGCTGATCCGGTCGACATCGGTCCGCTGGAACTCGCCTATGCCATGATGGCGACCGCTGCCGGGGTAACGATGGCCGAGACGCGCCTTGTCCCGGCGGCAAGCGGCCCAGGCTGGTTCGCGACGCGCCGCTTCGACCGACCGGGCGGGGGGCGGCGGATACATATGGCGTCGCTCGCCGGCGCGATCGAAGCACCGCCGCACATCGCGGGCGCGGTCGACTATGACCTGTTCCTGCGCGCGACGCGGGCGATCACGCGCAACGACGCCGATGTGGTCGAGGCGTTTCGCCGGATGATCTTCAATGTGCTGGCCGGCAACCGCGACGACCATACGCGCCAGCACGCCTATCTGATGGACGATCGCGGCGAATGGCGGCTTGCCCCGGCCTATGACCTGACCTTCTCCGACGGGCCGGGCGGCGAACATTATCTGGCGGTTTCAGGCGAAGGACGTAGCGTGACGCGCAGCCATGTCGACCGGCTCGCCAAGGTACATGGGGTGCCTGTGCGACAGGTCGCCGCGATCGTCGATCAGGTCACGGCGGCAGTGGCGGGCTGGTCCGCCGCCGCACGCGACGCCGGCGTCACGCGTGACACAACCGCGTTGGTTGCTGCCCGGTTATCGGCGATCGCCGACGGGTTCTGAAGCGCTACCCTGTCGGAGCGGACGACCTTTGCCGATCGGCGAACCCCGGCGTTCGGGGCGGCCGTTGTCCGGGGTCGATTTGCTCCCTAAGGCTCGCGTCATGGACAGGGGGGACGACAGCGACAGGACCGGTGCGGCATCCCCCGCCGAAGGCTATCTCGGCAAGTTCGCGTGGACCATGGGGACGTTCGTCGCCTCGGCGGGGTTGAAGTTCGGCCTCAACATCGTGTTCGCGTGGTTGCTGGCGCCATCGGTGCTGGGGGTGATGGTGGTCGTCAACGCCATCCGCCTCGGGATCGAGCTGCTGAGCGACGTCGGCATCGAGCAGAATATCGTCCATCATCCCGACGGACTGGACCGGCGATTCCGCGACATCGCGTGGACATTGCAACTGCTGCGTGGATTGATGCTGACCGGTATTTTCCTGGCCGCCGCGCCGCTGCTGGGGCCTGCCTATGGCATCGACATCCGCATCTTCCTGCTCGCGGCACTCTCGCCTGCGATCGGCGGCGCGCATTCGACCGCGATCTTCGTGCTGGTCAAGCAACTGGAAGTGCGGCAACGCAACCTGTTCGAGCTGACCTGCGAAGCGGCGGCGTTCGCGGTGCAGGTGGGGCTGGCGCTGTGGCTGCGCTCGGTCTGGGCACCGGCGATCGGCCTCGTCCTTGCGGTCGCGATCCGATCGGCGCTGAGCTATACGCTGCCCGATGCCGGACAGCGCTGGCGACTGGAGCGGACCACGGTGCTGCGGATCGTCCATTTCGGCAAATGGATCGCGATCACCTCGCTGGCGACCTATGCCGCGAGCAACCTCGACCGTCTGTATCTGGGACAGGTCGTGCCGCTGGCACTGCTCGGCATCTATGGTGTCGCCCGCGCGATCGCCGAAGTACCGACGACCCTTGCCGGACGCATGGGCTATCAGATCGTCTTCCCCGCCCTGGCCGGGGTCGCCCCGCCCAATCGGCCCCAGGCACTGGTGCGGATCGGACATATTCGGGCACTGTTCGTCTGGTCGGTCTGCGCCGGGCTGGCCGCAGTTGCGGCGGGAGCCGATCTGGTGATCCGCGCTATCTATGATCCGCGCTATGCCGAAGCGGGATGGATCCTGAGCGTTTTGCTCGGTGGCGCGGTGTTCGCGGTCCTCTCCAACCTCAACGGCGCGCTGCTGCTGAGCGCCGGGCGCCCGTTCTTCGCCAGCATCGCCAATCTGTTGCGGCTCGGCACGCTCGCGGTGCTGCTGCCGCTCGGCTACCGGGTGGGGGGCTTTCCCGGTGCGGTAGTGGCGATCGCGCTTACCGAGTTGTGCCAATATGGCTATGTCGCGATCGGGCTCCACCGCGTCCGGCTGCACTTCTGGCGACAGGACCTGCTGGCAGTCGGCATGGCGGCGGGGGTGTTCGCGGTGCTGCTGGCGCTGCGCTGGGAACTGGCGCTGGGCAGTCCGCTGGGAGGGATGCGATGAAGCGGTTGCTGATCGTGCAGTTCGCCGGGGATTTTCATGAATCCGACCGGCTGCGCCGGCTGACGGGCGAGGAAACCTATTACGGCCACGGCTATATCCTCGACCAGCTCGAGCGGTTCCGGGATCAGGCCGAGGCGGTCGGCTTCCTGTGCGGGCTGGCGCCGCCCTATCATGAGGTCCTGCCAAGTGGGGTGACGGTGATCGGCGCGGGGGCCGATTTCTACCGCGATCCGGGACCGGTCCTGCGCGCGGTCGAGGCGTTCGATCCGACGCACCTGATCGTGTGCGGGCCGATGATGGCGCTGATCCGCTGGGGGCTTGCCCGGCGTATCCATCTTGGCGTGCTGCTCGCCGACAGTTTTGCCGGACTGTACGACCGCTGGTGGCGGTTCCGTCGTCTGCCGGCGCTGCTCAACGATCCCGGCGTCACGCTGGTCGCGAACCATGGCCGCAATGCCGCGCGGGCGCTCGTCGATTTCGGTGTCCACTCGGCCAAGGTGCTGGCGTGGGACTTTCCGCATCACCGCACGCCCGCCGATCAACCGCCCAAACATCGGCCGGCGGGGGGTATTTTCCGTCTGCTCTATGTCGGTGGTCTGTCGGGCAAGAAGGGGGTCGGCGATCTGATCCGTGCGGTCGCGGCCTTGCGCGATCGGGCCGATGTCCGCCTTGATCTGGTCGGGGCGGGGGCACGGCCACGGTTCGAGGCGCTGGCCCGGCGTCTGGGGGTGGCCGACCGGGTGCATTTTGTCGGGCTGGTGCCCAACCACCAGGTCCCGGCGATGATGCACGCCGCCGACGCGGTGGTGGTCCCCAGTCGGCACAGCTTTCCCGAAGGACTGCCGCTGACCCTGTTCGAAGGGCTGGCATCGCGTACTCCGGTGATCGCCTCGGACCATCCGATGTTCGCGGGGCATCTGGTCGACGGCGAAAGCGCGCTGATCTTCCGGGCGGGAGCGGTCCACGCACTGGCCGACGCCGTCCTGCGCCTTGCCGGCGATCCCGATCTCTATGCCCGCCTGTCGCTCGGATCGGCAGCAGCATGGGCGCGGATGCAGAACCCGGTCAAATGGGGAGACATGATCGACCATTGGCTGCGCGGCACGGCTGAGGATCGCGCGTGGCTGGCGGGACATGGGCTTGCCCCGCCCGGTAGCTAATCGGGCTTACCGCCCCTCGACGGCGTTCAGGATCGCCCGGCCATATGCCGTCTTCTTGAACCGTTCGCCTGCTGTCCGCGCCTGATCAGCCGAGATGAAGCCCATCTCGTACGCGATCTCTTCGAGACACGCGACCTGCACGCCTTGGCGGTGCTGGAGGGTGCGGACGAACTCGCCGGCTTCGAGCAGGCTGTCGTGGGTGCCGGTGTCGAGCCAGGCGTAACCGCGGCCCATCTGTTCGACATAGAGGTCGCCGGCTTCCATGTAGAGCCGGTTGAGGTCGGTAATCTCGAGCTCGCCGCGCGGGGACGGCTTGAGATTGCGCGCGAATTCCACGACGCGATTATCATAGAAATACAGGCCCGTCACCGCATGGTTCGATTTCGGCTGCTCGGGCTTTTCCTCGAGGCTGATCGCGCGGCCGCCTTCGCCAAATTCGACCACGCCGTAGCGCTCGGGGTCCTCGACGCGGTAGCTGAACACGGTCGCCCCGGTCGGCCGGGCGACCGCGCTCGCCAACAGGTCGGTCAGGTGCGCGCCGAAGAAGATGTTGTCGCCCAGCACCAGCGCGACATTGTCGTCGCCGATGAAGTCCGCGCCGATGGTGAACGCTTGCGCTAGGCCGTCAGGGCTCGGCTGTTCGGCATAGGTCATCGTCAGGCCGAATGCCGAACCGTCGCCGAACAGGCGGCGGTAGTTGTCGATGAATTCGGGCGACGAGATGATGAGGATGTCGCGGATGCCGGCCAGCATCAGCACCGACAGCGGATAATAGATCATCGGCTTGTCGTAGACCGGCAGCAGCTGCTTGTTGACGGCGAGGGTAGCCGGGTGGAGGCGGGTGCCGGAACCCCCGGCGAGGATGATGCCCTTCATGCGTCGTGGTCCTTTGTCGGGGTGCCGATGAGTTCGTCGAGAATGTCGCCGAGCGCTGCCTGCCACGGCCGCGGTTCGATGCCATAGGCGGCGCGGATCGCGTCGTGGCTCAGCAGCGAGTTGGCCGGGCGCTTGGCTGGCGTGGGATAGTCGCTGCTCGGGATCGGAACGACCTCAGCGGTCGCGCCGCCGCGTGCTGCGCTCTGGCGGAAGATTTCGGTGGCGAAGCCTGCCCAGTGCGTCGCGCCGGCGTTGCTGAAGTGGAAGGTGCCGGTCGGGGCTGCCTCGTCCTCGATCAGCCGCAGCGTGATCGTCATCAGCGCCTGCGCCAGATCGGCGGCGCTGGTCGGCGAGCCATGCTGGTCGGCGACGACCGAGAGCTGGTCACGGGTGGTCCCGACGCGCAGCATCGTCTTGACGAAGTTGTTGCCATGCGCCGACACGACCCAGGCGGTGCGCACGATC
Source organism: Sphingomonas sp. Leaf407 (assembly GCF_001425385.1). Lineage (GTDB taxonomy): Bacteria > Pseudomonadota > Alphaproteobacteria > Sphingomonadales > Sphingomonadaceae > Sphingomonas. Next base: position 22,621 of record NZ_LMQO01000007.1, on the reverse strand, counting down.
GCGTGACGCACGCCGCTGGTCCGCACCGCCAGCTCGCCGCCGAGCTTGGAGGCACCATAGACGCCGAGCGGTGCGACCGGATCGTTCACCTCCCACGCGCCCTGCTTGTCGCCGGCGAAGACATAGTCGGTCGACACCTGCACCAGCGGAATGCCCGCCTTCACACAGGCCTCGGCGAAGGCGGCGGGGGCCATCGCGTTGACGCCCCATGCGGTGACGAGGTCGCTTTCGGCCTTGTCGACCGCGGTATAGGCGGCACCGTTGATGACCGCCGCCCATTCCTGTTCGGCAACCTTGGCGGTGATCGCCGCCGTATCGGTTAGGTCGAGCGTGTCGTGATCGATCGCGATCACTTCATAGCCCTCGGGCCATGCGCAGCGTTGCAGTTCGGTCCCGAGCTGGCCGCCCGCTCCGGTGACGAGGATCGTCTTGGTCACATCATTCTCCGACATGTCGACACGTCGACGATCTTACGCTGCGACACCGCGACGCTGCGACGCCTTGGCCGCGACCAGCGGCCGCCACCATGCCTCGTTCGCCAGATACCATTCGACGGTCTTGCGAATGCCGGTCTCGAAGGTTTCCGCCGGCGTCCAGTCCAGTTCCGCGCCGATGCGCGAGGCATCGATCGCATAGCGCTTGTCGTGGCCCGGACGGTCGGCGACCTCGGTCATCTGCTGTGCGTACGGCGTACCATCGGCGCGCGGGCGCAGTTCGTCGAGGATCGCGCACAGCGTCTGGACGACCTCGATGTTCTGCCGCTCGTTGTGCCCGCCGACGTTGTAGGTACGGCCGACCTCGCCGCGCTCGAACACCGCCTGCAGCGCGCGAACGTGATCCTCGACATAGAGCCAGTCGCGGACCTGATCGCCCTTGCCGTAGATCGGCAGCGGCTCGCCATCCAGTGCCTTGGCGATCATCAGCGGGACCAGCTTCTCGGGGAAGTGATAGGGACCGTAGTTGTTCGAGCAGTTGGTGATGAGCACCGGCAGGCCGAAGGTGTGGCCCCATGCGCTGACCAGATGGTCCGACCCGGCCTTCGACGCCGAATAGGGCGAACGCGGATCGTACGGCGTTTCCTCGGTGAACAGACCGGTGTCGCCCAGCGTCCCGTACACTTCGTCGGTCGAGATATGGTGGAAGCGGAACGCTGCCTTGGCGTCCGCATCCAGCCCCAGCCAATATGCGCGCGCTTCGGACAGCATTACGAAAGTGCCGATGACATTCGTCTGAATGAACGCGCCGGGGCCATCGATCGAGCGGTCGACATGGCTCTCGGCGGCCAGATGGGTGACGACATCGGGCTTGAACGCCGTGATCGCTTCGCGAACCGCGTCGGCATCACAGATGTCGCCCTGCACGAACTGATAGCGATCGCTGTCGGCGACGCGCTCGACGGTGGTCAGCGTGCCGGCATAGGTCAGCTTGTCGAAGTTCAGGACTTCGTGGTCGGTATTTTCGATCAAGTGGCGCACCAACGCCGAACCGATGAAGCCGGCGCCGCCGGTGACGAAGATGCGCATGTGTGTGTCCTCTTAGGAAAGCGGGGCTAGCGGGCGGCCGTCATAGGCGAACAGGCTATCGAACTCGGCGAGGGTCGGCTGCACCTTGTCCTTGTCGCTCAGTTCGGGGACCGTGCCTTCGGGCATCGGCCAGTCGATCCCGACGCTGTCCCAGCGGATGCCGCCGTCGTTCGCCGGGGCGTAGGTGTCGGAGCATTTGTAGGTGACTTCACAATCAGGTTCGAGCGTCACGAAGCCGTGCGCGAAGCCGATCGGAATGAAGAGCTGGTGCCCGTTCTCGGCCGACAGTTCGGCCCCGACCCATTCCCCGTAGGTGGGCGAGCCCTTGCGCACGTCGACCGCGACGTCGAAAATGCGGCCGCGGATGCAGCGCACCAGCTTGTCCTGACCCCGGTCCGGCGTCTGGAAATGCAGGCCGCGCAGCGTGAAGGCGGGCGCCGAATAGGAGTGATTGTCCTGCACGAAGGTGCAGTCGATCCCGAGCTTGGCGAAGGCCGGAACCGAATGGACTTCGGTGAACCAACCACGGCTGTCGCCGAAGCGCTTGGGGCGGATGAGTTGAACGGACATAGGCGGCTGTATATCGGCATAGATCGCAGGCAGCAAATGGCAGAAAGCTATATGGTATTATTTTTCCATATCTAGCAATATTAGATAAGTATCTACAAAAATTTACAATTTTACACCGTAGTTATCCGTAATAAGCGGTTATGGAAAGATCGTCCAACCGATCTGGTTCCAATCTATTGTGTCAATCGGCTCGCCACATTCCTGTAGAAATGCGCCGTAAAAGATCGTTCCTCATAACATATTAGACGGCGCGGACAATTTGCTTCTTGAGCAGATTCCGTCCACGCGCATCCCGCGCGACACTCCTGATAAATTGCGCCTGTATGTCGGAGGCTTGCTCATGAACGAACTGACGAGGCGTCACCTACTTCGCAAGGGGGTAGCCGTTGGAGGGGTGGCGTTGGGGGTTGTTGGTTGCGATGCGGGTATTCAAGCAGCGCCATCGCCGTCCGCTATGTCAGGGGTCTCGCCTGTTGCCTATGGCGCTGATCCGTCAGGGAAAAGTGATGCGACCGCGGCGCTGCGGCGCTGGGTGGCGGCAGGGGGTGATCTGACGTTGCCTGCGGGCAGTCACTTTGCCGTGTCGGATACCATCGTCCTCGAGCGTGCCGGAAGCTGGATCAGCGGGCGGGGAACCCTGGTCGCGCAGGCCGGGCTGGCGGGCAAGCCGCTGCTGGTCATCAGAACCGATGACTGCATCGTCGAGGGTATCATTCTCGAAAATCCGGATCAGTTGCGGACGACCGCCGGTGAACCGACCTACGGTATCCTGATCCGCGGCAACCGCAACCGGATCGAAGGCTGCATCGTCCGCGATTTCCAGATGTGCCTCGCCACCGACGCCACCGGCGAATTCTACGACAACAGCTTCCTATCCAACCATTGCCGGGTGCTGGGCGCTGGCGACGACAGCAAAGGCCAAGGAGAAAATCGCGGCGACGGCATCACCGACTGGGGTGCCCGCGCCAAGATCATCGGCAATACCATCGAGGCGGCCCCGGGCCGGGGTGGGCGCAACGATTGCCGGATCGGCATCCATGTCGAGGGGCTGGGGTCCTATGCGCGGAACCGTGGCGGAGCGGACGTGGACACCGGATCGGAGATCATCGGCAACATTGTCACCCCCTCGCCCGACGGCACCGGCCGGTTCCGGCGCTGCTATTCGATCGAAGGGGTCGCCCATGCCCGCCTGATCGGCAATTACGGCCGGGGCTGGACCTGGAACGGCGTATGGCTGGTCGGATCGAGCAACGGATCGATCGTCTCCGACAATATCCTGCACCAAGATCTGCGACGTCCGACTGACGATGGCGCCGCGTGGAAGCCGTTGCGCGCGGCCATCCTTGTCTATGCCAACGACGGGGTTTCGCTTCGTGACGTACAGATACGAGGCAATATGATCGAACTGGCCAACGGATCGCAGGACAACGGCATCCGGGTGCAGTCCGCGCGTGGCCGGATCGAGAACGTGATGGTCGCTGCCAACACCTGCACCGCTATTGCCGCAGCGGGCGACGACACGTCGGGTATTCTGGTCGTCGAGGTCGACGATGTGCAGATCACCGGCAATCGCGTGAAAGGGGGATGGAACAACGGCGTACGCCTGCTATCGAGCCAACACATATCGATCGATGGATGCACCATATCGGGCACACGGGGGTTCGCGATCGCCGCGCAGGCGACCCGCATTCGCCTGCGCATCACCCGTAACACCATCGTCGACTGCGGCCAGGGGATCGAGGCCGTCGGCAACGCGGGCAGCGTGATCGACGCCAATCAGATCACCGGCATCAAGGAATATGGCATGTCATTCTCCGCTGGCGATCGTTCTATCGTGGTCGGCAACATCTTTCAGGGCAATGCAGGGCGCGTAGCGCGATTTGGCGATAATCCGGGTCTGTCGTTCAGCGCGAATATCGGGTTGACTGGGTTGTGACCGAGCCCGCCCCTAGCCGGAATCAGGCCGGCCTGTTGGCATCGAACGCCGCGTGGAACCTCGCGCGCTACGTCATCAACTGGCTGGTCCTGCTGGCGGTACCACCGTTCCTCATCCATCGGCTGCCACGCGACGTGTACGCGACGTGGATACTGCTGCTCCAGATCGCCACTTACTATGCGATGATCGACATCAACCTGCAGACAGCGGTGTCGCGGTTCGTGGCGCAGGCGGTGGCGAACGGTTGCGATGCGTTACGGATGACGTTATCGAGCATCGTCGCCCTGCTCGGTGGACTGGCAGTCGTCGTCCTAGTTTGTGGTATCCTAGCTGCGACGTTCCTCGACCGCATCTTCCCGGCGATCCCGGTGTGGCTGCTGCCCGATGCCCGTATCGCCGCGTTGCTGATCGTCGGGGCGCTGTTCGTGACGTTGCCGTTCACCGCGTTGGTTGGGGCCTTTCTCGGTTTCCAGCGCAACCGGACGATCACGATTGCCATCGTGGTGTCGAAGCTGGCCAGCGGGGTGGCGATGATCGTCGCGGTGCGCTTGGGCGGATCGCTGATCAGCCTTGCGGTTTGCTTTGCGGTGACGACGCTGCTCGCGCCAATCGTCTACGTCCTTTCGTGGCGGCGGGCTGAAGAGCGCGTGCCATTGTCAGCCAAGAGCGTGGAACGCAGGACGATTCGCGAATTTCTAAGCTATTCGACCTCGATCGGACTGATCGCACTTTCGAGCATGCTCGTCTCGGGGTTCGCGCTACCGATCATGAGCATATTCGATTTCAGCGGAGTGACCGCTTATTCGCTGGCGCTGGTCTATGGTAATATGCTGCTGATTCCGCAGGCGGCGATCCTGACGGTGGTGCTGCCCATGTTGTCGCGGCAGAGCATGGCGGCCGATGCTGCCGGCATGGGGCGTGCGTTGCTGCGCTTTGCCCGTCTGTCGGGGATGTCGCTGGTCGCGTTTACTGCCGGGTTGCTGGTGGCTGGCCCGCCATTCTTGCGGCTGTGGATCGGTACGGATCTGGGGGCACAGGTTCTGCCGTCCGCGATTCTGTTGGTGCTGGCACAGTTCGTCGCGCTGAGCACGCACCCCTATCGTATCGCGGTACTGAGCGTGGGCCAGCAGATACGGACCGTACCCACCCTGTTGTTCGAGGGGGTATGGAGCATCGCCCTGGCACTGGTGCTCGTTCGTCAGTGGGGCGGCACCGGGGTTGCGGCGGCGACGCTGTTGGGAGCGTTGGCCGGTCTGTTCGCGCAGCTTTTCTACAGCATGCCTCGCACCGATGCGATCGTTGCATCGCGAAGGGGATATGCACGCGCGGCATTCGCGCTGCCGCTGGTTTCGATCCTGCCCGCACTCGCTGTACTTGGTCTGACCTGGGAGCGGGATATCTCGCTGCCCGTCTGGGTGATCCTGATCGCATTGGGCGTTGCCCCGTCGGTTGGCATCGCATGGCTGATCAATCTCGATACCGCAGACCGGCGAATGATCTGGGATATGATCGTCGCGCGACTACCCTATCTCCGCAATAGGCGCGCACGACACAACGCCGACGGTTGAACCGGTCGCCCATCGACTGCGGCTCGATCGAGGCAGGAATGCTCCCAGGTGCGCTGATGTCGAGGAGCCGAGCTTCTTCGACAAGAGACGCTTCCTCGACACGAAAACCGCCAGGATCGCGTTATTCGATAGAAAAGGCAGCGTGTCGAACGGTATGTCCCCGCAGGACATTCGTGCCGCCGCCCATGGCGCATGGGATGTGCCATGGCCGCGCTTGACCCCAATGAAGCGTCCCCTTGCCCGGCGACGATCACTGCCGGGTCAGGGAAACATCCTGGATCAGATAATCGTCCGGCGGGCCATCGAGTGCGCCTGACGCCTCGAACGACAGCCATGCCGCATCGCATCCCGCCGGGACCGTGACCGTTCCGGTAACGATGCCGTTCGCATCGCGCGGCCGATCGAACAGACGGGTGCCGCCGGTGCAGGTCAGCCGGAGTGCGACCTTGCTGTTCTCTTCGGTTTCGCCGGCGACCCGCGCCCGCAGCGCATAGCTGCCCGGTTCAACCAGCACGAGTTGCCGTGCCAGCGTTCCGCTGGCCCCCGCCGCGATGCTCACGCGCATGCGGTAGCCCTGCTTCTCATCGGGTTCGCGGCTTGCCACCAGACCATTGTCGGTCGCCATCCACCAGTCGAACGGGCGGAGCCCGGCATCCCTGGCGAAGTTGCCGTTATTGACCCGGTTGGCCGTTGTGATTGGTTGCCCCCCCATCCGCTGGTACAAGGCATAGGCCTTGCGGGCACTGCCCAGTTCGACCATCCGGGCAAGGCCGTTGCCGATCAGCCGGCGATCGAATTCGACATTGGGTGACAGGCCGAGGGCAGGAAGCAGGATCGCAATGGTTTCCGGGTTTCCGCCTTCGACGACAAGCCGGTCGGCGAACGCATAGCGCCACGACGGACGAGCAGCGAGCAGCCCGGTCAACGACCGGGCGATAGTCGGTTCGTTCACCGCGGCAACCATGATCGGCAGCAACAGTCCACGCGAATCGGGTGATGTGCGCAGTGCCCGGTCGTAATGGATCAGCGCCTGATCGATCCGGCCTTGCTGAACGCTGGTTTCGATCAGCCAGAGTTGCGTTTGCAGGTCGTGACGGGTCAATGCCTCGCCATAGCGCATCAGCCGTTGCGCCCGGTCCAGGCCATTGGGGCGTTGCGCGGCGGCCAGCGCCAGCGACCGGGCGGCGACGGGGGACAGGGCCTGTCGGTCGAGCGATGCCGATGCCGCGGCGCGGACCTCGGCAATATTGCGCGGGAAGGCCGGATCGGTAATCAGCGCGGCGCTGCGCGCGGCGGCGGCCCTCGCCGACCATGGCCACCAGCGCAGGACCTGTTCGGGCCGACTGCGTGCCGCGATGCCATCCAGCGATATCGCCAGCGACAGCCACAGCAGCGGTACCCCTAGGATGAGGATCGAAACGATCCGCCACCAGGGGAGGCGTGCCGTCAGACTAGGCTGCACCACTGGCGTCCAGGATCATGCGGTCTGTTCGCCATAATTGTAGCTATAGTCATAGCCATAGCTGGCGGCGGTTCCGCGCTGATCATATTTGGTCAGTACCGCGCCCAAGACATGCGTCTGGGACGTGAGCAAGCGATCGAGAGCGACCCGGGCGATGGTACGCCGCGTCGCCTGCATGTCGACGACGAAGACCGTGCCTTCGGTAGCGCTGCCGATCAGCGGCGCGTCGGCCAGCCCCATGACCGGGGGCGCGTCGACGACGATATGATCGAAGCTTGTCCCCAGCTTTGACAGCAGTTCGCCGAGGCGATTGCCAGTCAGCAGTTCGGCGGCGCTCGGCGGCTTGGGACCGGCGGTCATGATCCACAGGCCGGCAACGTCGGTCGGCCTCCACAGCGTTTCGATCCGGTCGTCGCCCGACAGGTAATTGCTCAGCCCGACGCGGTTTTCGGCATCGAACAAGTGATGGACCGATGGCGAGCGCATGTCGCCATCGATCAGCAATACCCGGCGCCCCGAACGGGCAAGGGCACGGGCCAGCGCGTCGCTGGTCGTCGACTTGCCTTCGGCGGGCCGCGAACTGGTGACGGACAAGGTCTTGGGAACGCCGTGCGAGGTGGAAAAGGCAAGGCTGGTCTGCAGCGACAGATAGGCTTCGGACAGGACCGATTTGGGGTCGCGCAGGGCCTCATGCGCATTGCCGTCACGCAGTTTCGGAATCGTCCCGAACAGCGGAATATCGAGCAATGCGGTGATATCCGCCGGGTTGCGCAGCCGGTCGTCGACCTGTTCGATGATGACCGCGACAATCGCGCCCAACGCCAGACCGACCAGCAATGCCGTCGCTAGGTTCAGCAGCGGTCGCGGGCTCGACGGCCGGATGGGCAGTTCGGCCTCGTCGACCACCGAGATGTTGTTGACGCCGACGCCGCCGGCGACGCCGATTTCCTTGTAGCGCTGCAACAGCGCATCGTAGAGCTGGCGGTTGGTATCCGCGTCGCGCTGGAAGATGTTGTACTGGATGCTGCGGCGCCGGAAGTTCAGAACGCTCTGTTCAAGTTCCTTGACGCGGCTGCGCAGTTCGTTCTCGCGCGTGGTTGCCGCATCGTACACGCTGCGCAGCGATCCGCCGACCCGGCCTTCCTCACGCGCGATCGTCTGGTCGATCAGCGCGATCTGGCGGCGCAGCGCCACGGCGGGAGGATATTGCGGTTCGAACTGAACCATCAGCTTGGCATATTCGGACGACAGCGAAGCACGTTGCGTCCGCAGCTGCGTGATGGTGGTGTTCTGAAGCGCTTCGGCGCTCTGCCCGCCGGTGCTGCTGTTCAGGCGGCTGCCTGCGCGGATGCGGTCGGCCGTCGCTTGTGCCAACTCGCGGTTGAGCGTGCTCAGATCGTCGACAACCAGTGGCCGTTCCGTCGTGGTACCGTTCGCGCTGGTTTCGCCGGGCAGGTTGACGATCGATTCACGCGCCGCATAGTCGACCAGCTTGCGTTCGGATTCATCAATGCGGACGCGCAGCTGCGCCAGACGCTGTTCAAGGAAGCGACGGGCATAGGCGGTCGTGTCGAACCGGCGCGCCAGCGTCTGCTGGATGAACTGCGCACCCCACGCATCGACCACCTTCTTGGAGAAGGCGGCGTCGGGTGCGGAGAAGCTGATGCGCACGAGCCGCGAGAGACGTTCCGGCGTGATCTGGATGCGGTCGAGCAGGATCGCCGATGCGGCCCGGATACGCTGGTCGCGCGTTGACGCTGCCGCCACGGGGCGGCCATTGGCAAACCATTCCTTCGACTGCCCGCTGCCGAACGTTTCGAAGAACGTCGCGTCGTCGGCCAGGCGCAGCTGGTTGACGACCCGTTCCGCCAGGGACTTCGATTCCAGCAGCCCGTACTGGGTCTGATAGAATTCGGTATCCATGCTGGCATTGTCGTTGCTGTCGGCACCCTTCACCATCGTGAAGTTGCGCGTCTCGCGCTGGATTTCGATAACCGACGTCGCCGTATATTGCGGCGTCGCCAGCAACGTCACCACGATGCCGACGATGAGGGCAATGCCGATCGCGGCTGCAATCAACCACTTGCGGCGACGCAGGATATTCCACCCTTGCGTCAGCAGCGACAATCCCTGGGGCCGTGCGGTCACTTTCTGCGAAGTAGGAAGCCAGCGCGCGGCGTTTTCCGGTGAATTGTCGACACCGCCCGGCATCGATCCTGTCATTGTCATCGAGTTACAAAGCCCCGGCGGTTAGTTCAACAAAGCGATGAGCGGAACGCTCAACAGCGGCGCGGCGGTTATAACATCCCGGAAGATACGGCGCCCGCGGGATTCGCCAATCTCGATCACGTCGTTGGCGTAGATTTCGGGATCGGGATACATTCCCTGACGGATGGCGCGCAGATCATACAGCGCAGCCATGTCGCGGTTGTTGACCCGGCGATAGACGACGACTTCCTTTTCGCGTCCGAATTCGCTCACGCCCTCGGCCCGGGCGATCGCCCGCAACAGCGTCATGCGCGCCGTCACGGGATATATACCCGGCGCACCGACCGCACCGCCGACCGACACCGTCTGCGAAACCGTATCGGTCAGGTTCACGGTCACCCGCGGATCGCGAATATACTGCCGCCGCAACGACGCGGCATATTCCGCCGCCACCTGTGCCGGGGCCTTACCCGCCGCCTGAATCGATCCGACCAGCGGCAGCGCAATCTGGCCGCTGGCATCGACCTGCACCGTCCGGCTGAATTCTGGCAAGCCATAGACCTCGACCGAAATCTGATCGAGCGGCCCAAGGACGAACGGCCGCGATGGCGCGATCAGATCGATGGTGGTGGGCGGCGGCAATTGTCCAGGTTCAGCCATCACCAGATCGGTGCGCGGCGAAAAGCGTTGTGTGGCACAGCCTGACAACGCCAGCCCAGCAATGCTGGCGAACAAAAAAGCTTTGTTTTTCAATGGTTGAACTCTTGGAGCGATCCGGCCTGACCTACTTCATCTACCGGTGGAGCCCCGTGTTGTAAAGCAACGCCACCGGCCGGGCGGTATCCCGCCGATGCCAGCCATGCCGCGGACAGGGCAAAGACGAAGCCCAGCAACGGTGTCCGCAGCGGATAGTCGACGATACTGGCCAGCATCAGGATCAGCATGACGCTCCACCCCGCACGACCAAGCATCATGCCGATGCCAAGACGCGACCGGTCGCGAAAGACCTGCCATCCGCTCCATGCCCACCACGCAATACCGGCGGCGACCAGTGCGATGCCGGCGACCCCGCTGGTCATGGCAATTTCGAAGAAGTCATTGTGCGCATGGTTGTAGGTGGTCGGACGCAGCATGTCCTCGGTTTCAAAGATCCGGAAGACTGGATCGAACGATCCTAATCCGCTGCCAAAAGGCAGATAGGCTTTGATGATCGAGAGAACCTGCGGCGTAAAGCGAACGCGCAGATCGTCCGTGGCGCTGAGCGCCAGGAAACGATCGAACGCCAGCGCTCGTCCGAAGAAGACGATCAGTCCGGCAAGTGCGATGCCGGCGGCGGCAAACAGGAGCGGTACGTACCGTCCGGCAGTTCCCGTCAATTCGCGGATATCGCGCCACGGCGCGATGATCGCCGCCAAGACGATCCCCAGCCCACCCAGCGCCAATCCGGCACGCGATGCGGTGAGCAGGATCATCGGTATCAATGCGACCGCACCGATCGCCGCCATGATTAGTCTGGCGCGGGCAAACTGCAGCGTCTTTGCGGGCAGGAGCGTCCATACTCGCAACAACGGGAAGCCGATGGCGAGCAACGCGCCTTGATGATTGCGGTTCGCGAGGAAGCCGACGGCATTACCCTCGTAGGTTCGTTGGTACAGGTACAGCGGGCTGTCGGCCCCCTGGCTAGCCTGCAACGCCCCGAATACCGCGCTGGTCATGCACAATATCAAGATCGCCACGAACACCTGGATTCGCCGGTTGCGAGGTATGGCGGCCCATCCCGCCAGCGCGCAGGCCGGAGCAGTGAACCACAGCAGCGCCTGCAGCGTTAGATCGGGGGTCAGCGACAGGGGGCGCCATGGTTGCGGCAGTCCCTGTGCCGCCGCCGCTTCCACAAATAGCGAGCGTTCGGGCAGCGTCTGCCAGATGGCGGGTGGTAGGGGAATAAGCTGGACGATGCCGACCGCCAGTGCCAGCGCGAACAACAGCAAAGGCACCCGCAGCGAGCGAAGTGCTGCTTTTTCGACGAACAACAGCATTCCACCGAGGAGGAGGACGAGCAGCGGCCGGACATAGAGCAGCGAGGCCACGTCAGTCCGGTTCGATCCCCCGCCCATCGCCAAGACGACCAGTGCCGCAACGAACAGCACCACCGGTACGATGCCCGCGGTATGATCGACGGGATCGGCCGCTGTTCCACCTTGCCCGGTTCGCGACGGGGAAAGGCCGCGACGACCGGCAATTGGTTTCATCATCAATACTTCTTCCGGTTAGCCGCAGGCAGCGAAGATGCCCCGTCGCTTGTCCACGTCAGGCTTTGAGCATCCAAGCGATCGTCCGTTCCAGTGGCGGCGGCGTCCAATCCGGCACAATCGTTCGCAGCCGTTCGTTGCTGCCGACCAGACGCTGTACGTCGTTGGTCCGCACGAAGGCCGGATTGACCTCGATCCTAGGATCGTGCCCGGTGATGTCCCGCGCGATCGCGATGACTTCGCGCACCGAATGGGCCTGGCCGGTCGCAACGTTTACCGGACCGGTCACATCCGCCTCGATCAGCCCGACATACGCATCGGCTACCGCGCGAACGTCGCCAAAATCACGTTCGACATCGATGTTGCCCAGTTCGATCACCGGTTTGCGCTGCCGGAAATGATCGACGATCTTGGGGATCAGATAGCGGTTCTGCTGACCGACCCCGGTATAGTTGAACGGCCGCGCCACGATGATCGAGAGCGTGTCACGCCAGAAATCCGCACCGATCTCCATCGCCAGCTTGCTGAGCGCATAGTGATTGGCGGGCCGCGTCGGATGATCCTCCGTCACGATCCCCGATGCGTCCTGGCCGTAGACCTGCGCGCTGCTGGCGAGGAGGACGCGGCACCCGGGACAATGCCGGGCGAGCGACGCCAGTAGGTTGAAGGCACCGACCTGATTCACGGTATAGAAACCGGCAATGTCATCTGACGCCACAAAGGCATTGGCGGCGAGATGCAGCACCGCATCGGGACGCATCCCCGCAATCTCGCGGTCCAGCGCCGCCGCGTCGGTGATGTCCGCGCCGATCGCAAGCGGGGTATGCCCCGCCTGTGTCAGCGCGGCAAAGACCGGCGCCCCGGTGAAGCCACGCGCACCGGTGACGCCGATCCGCATCAGAACGACTGCCCGACCTTGTTGCGACGCAGATCGGCCTCGACCATGATCCGGCACAGTTCCTCGAGCGACGTCTCGCTGCGCCAGCCCAGTTCGGCGGTCGCCTTGGCCGGATCCCCGATCAGCAGTTCGACTTCGGCCGGACGATAGAAGCGCGGGTTGATCCGCACGAGGACCTTGCCGGTCGCCGTGTCGCGGCCGATCTCGTCTTCGGCCTGTCCGCTCCATTCGATGTCGATCCCGACCTGGCGGAACGCCAGTTCGACGAAGGCGCGAACGGTCTGCTTCTTGTTGGTTGCCAGGACGAAGGTGTCGGGAACGTCATGCTGGAGGATCAGCCGCATCCCTTCGACATAATCCTTGGCATAGCCCCAGTCGCGCTCGGCATCCATGTTGCCCAGTTCGAGGTGGCTGGTCAGGCCGAGGCTGATCTTGGCGACGGTATCGGTGATCTTGCGGGTGACGAACTCGCGTCCGCGCAGCGGGGATTCGTGGTTGAATAGGATGCCGCTGCTGCCGAAGATGCCGAAGCTCTCGCGGTAGTTGACCGTCATCCAGTGGGCGTAGAGCTTGGCGACGCCGTACGGGCTGCGCGGGTAGAACGGCGTATCCTCCTTCTGCGGCACGGCCTGTACCTGCCCGAACATTTCCGAAGTCGACGCCTGATAGAAGCGGATGTCGCGATTGACGGTGCGGATCGCTTCGAGAAGATAGGTCGCGCCGAGGCCGGTGATCACGCCGGTCGCGATCGGCTGATTGAACGACACGCCGACGAAGCTTTGCGCCGCAAGATTGTAGACTTCGGTCGCGCCGGATTGTTCGAGCAGCCGGATCGCCGATCCCATATCGGTCAGGTCATATTCGACCAGCTTCAGATTGGGATCGTTCTGGATACCCAGTTCCTCGATCCGCCAGAAGTTGACCGAGCTGGTCCGGCGATAGGTGCCATACACCGTATATCCCCGTGCCAGCAGGTTTTCCGCCAGATAAGCTCCGTCCTGTCCGCTGATACCGGTGATGATGGCGCTTTTGGTCATGATGATTCCTTGGTTTCCGGGCTGTCCGGTGATGAGATGCGGGCGGATGCCGGTCGCGACCGATCCGTCGGTCGTTATCGTTGCAGCAGTTCGACTTCTGCCGCGTTCACGCCGTTCTGATATTCGCCGAGCGCGCCGGCGAAGGCACTGATCGTGGCGCAGCCGGGCCGGACTCCGCGATCGCTGGAGAGGACGCCGTTCGTGCCCGGACGGTTCTCGGTGCCCAGACGGCCTTCCGAAACCGCGCCCAGGCTGTCCCACTCACGGGCAAACCTGCGCTGATAGGCTTGCTGCACCCGCGCGAAGCGCTGATCGATTGCCCGTATCCGTGTAATGCGTGCCTGTTCGCCGCAAATACGCTCGACCGCCACGGTCCGTCCCTGCCATGCACGGCGCATCGCACCGTCCGCCCGAACTTCGGGATAATCGGTGATACCGGATGCCGACCCGCCTATTTGCAGCAGAGCCGCTGCCAGAAACAATATTCCACCGGACACGATAATTTCCACGTCGTTATACCGGGCCACGCCTGCCCCGGATCGGCGATTTTTTCAACCACGGTGCGATTGCCGGGCGAAAAACGGGGGCAGCCGCCGCCGCCTAGCGTACCGGGGGAGCGGTTTCGATCAGCGTTTGCCATTGTTCGACGATTGCGTCGACGCGGTATTCCATCGCCCGGCGTCGCCCGGCCTCGGCGAAGGTCGATCGCAGCGCGGCATCGTCGATCAGTGTCTGGATCGCATCAGCGATACCCGCGATATCGCCGATATCGGTCAGCAGGCCGCATCCCTGCGTCAGTTCCTCGGGACCCGGGCCGCACCGTGTCGACACCAGCGCCACGCCGCAGGCCATCGCTTCGACCAGCACCATGCCAAAGCCCTCGAAGCGTGACGAGAGGACATAGATGCCCGAATCCGACAGCAACCGTTCGGCTTCCCACGTCGGGGGATGGATGACGGCACTGCCCCCTACCCCCAGGCGGTCGACCGTCTGCTGGATCAGGCCGCGTTCGGGACCTTCGCCATAGATATCCAGTCGCCAATCTCCCTTGCGTGGCACGGCAGCCCATGCGGCGACGAGATGGTCGAACGCCTTTTGCCGATGATAGCGACCAAGCGCGATTACCCGGTGCGATGGCTTCTCAGGCAATGTGTCGGGATAAAAGGATACCGGGTTGGAGATATACCCCGCGCGCGCAAATCCGGCCGTGCGGAACAGCTCCCCGTCCTGTGCGGTCAGACCAAGGAAGGCCGATACCCCGTGGCTGGCGGTGCGCAAGCGGGCGAAATCGGCAGTCTTCGACACCGAAGAATAGGAATTATGATATTGGACCAAGACCTTGGTCCCGGTCAGCAGGGCTTCGGCCGCGAGCTTGGCCATGAAGGAATCGAAGACGATCACGGCATCGGGGGCAAGATCGCGCACCTGACGGCGCAGGGCCTGCTTGGCACGGCGTTGCGCCAGCTTATTCACGCGCAAGATTCGCCGCCCCTGAAGATGCAGCGGACCGAGACGGAACCGCTGGACGAGCCGGGCGAGCGGTCCCTGGCGGAAGAGCAGGGTCCGCTCGACCTCCGGCCGGACGAAGCCGGTCGCGTCGCGCAGGAACAGCGACGTCACTACTACCCGGTATCCGACCGCCTCGAACTGATCGACCAGCGTCGCCAGCACGCGCTGCACGCCGCCCAGATCGTCGGGATCGTCGCACAGGAACAGGATGGTGCGCGGTTGCGTCATGATCGTCGGGTTCCGGGTTGCAAATGGGTCGCGGGCGATCGCGGGATCACCAGAACCAGTTCTTGTTGGCCGCCGCATCGAGACGGTAGCCGCGAACGTCTGGACGGTCGCGGATCTTGCGCGCGGGGACACCCGCGGCAAGGATCCAGGGTTCGAGATCCTTGGTAACGACCGATCCGGCGGCGACGACCGTTCCTTCGCCGATGGTCACGCCGGGCAGGACGACGACGTTGGCGCTGATCCAGCAATAATCGCCGATGACGGTCGGTGCGGAAACGAATGCGAAGTCGGGCGAGGCCCAATCGTGCTGGGCGGTCCAGATCTGGGCGCGGCTGTTGATGCTGGTATGCGCGCCGATCGTCAGTCCGCCGCGCCCGTCGAGGATCACGTCTTCGGCCAGAAACACGTCGTCGCCAATTGCGATCCGGCGGGGCACGCGAACCTGCAGGCCGTGGTTGACCGCGATACCTGCGCCGACGCGCGCGCCCAGCAGGCGCAGGCACAGGATGCGCACGATGTTGACCGGGATGATCTGCACCACGCGGTACAGGCTGGTTTCGAGCGATCCGGCGATCAGCCCGAGTTTGCGACGGAGGGGCGATTTGGCCATGGCGTGCTCCCGGGTTACGCGATGACGACCGGGGCGATTTTCGCCGACGGCTTGCCCGACGATTTCCCGGCACGCGCCGGACCGTAGAGCTGATGCACCGCGTCCTCGAACGGATCGGGCAACGTAGTCAGATGGAACAGCGCGGCCTCGTCCATCGCCAGCCCGTCGCGGACCGCCGCCTCCAGCGCGTCCATGTCGCCGCTAGGCACCACCACACCACCCAATGCCGGAATCTGGTTGACGAGACCGCCGACCGCGAAGCCGATCGAGATCGCGCCGCGCGCCGATGCCACCGGCGGTACCGCCGATTGGGTGGCACTGTGATAGGGCAACAGCGCGACCTTTGCCCGGTCCATGAACGCGATCATCTCGTCATCCGAGATATAGCGGTTCTCGACGGTGAACACGTCTGGGTTTGCGTGCATCGTGGCGAGCAGATCGTCGGGGACGTTGCCGCCGCCCGCAAGGATGAAGCGTGCCGCGCCGCGCATCCGCAGCCCTAGGTCGACGAAGTGATCGATGCCTTTGTACGGCTCCATGCGTCCGAAGAAGAGCACTTCGCGCTCCTTGCGGAATACGGCGGCCTTGGGGAATGACTTCGACATGTCGGGCAGGGGAAAGACATGGACCGGCTTGCCCGATCCATCGTCGACGACGTCCAGATGTGCCTTGTCATGGATATTGAGTTCGCTGGCGAGACGGCGTGCCACCAGACCCAGCTTGTACGTCGCCACTTCGAGCCGGGCGCAGGGGTGCGGCAACGGATCGTGGATCGTGACGAGCCCGCGCATGCCCAGCATCCGCGCGAGAAGCAGCGTCCAGAGAACCATCGGGCGATTTTCACCATTGATGACATGCACCATGTCAAAGCGCCCACGCAGCATCGTCATCGCGATCCGCAGAAAGGTAAGCGGGTTGACCTGTGCCCAAGCCACCGCCCATTTGCCGCCGCCACCCATGCGAACGATCGGGAAACGGGTGGACACGTCGACATGCGACGGGGCGATCAAGGTTACGTCGGCACCCGATGCGTCCGCTTCGTCGAGGAGGCGCTGCAGGTAAAGCCGCATCGCGATCCGGACCATTGGTGCCAGAACCAGAACTTTCATCGCCGCAATCCGTTTGAACATGAGGCGCAATGCCCCCGATGGCGGTCCTGTATCAGCCCCGATCAGTCGACGGAACCCACTTGGGGATCCTCTCGTTTACGTACTAGGTGAGATGTTGCGCCGTTCCAAAGGAGCGTCTAAAAGCCGCCAACATACGATACGTATGATATGCTGGGCTGTTGTATGATCGCTAGGCCTGCGATCCTGCGGGTGCGGTACTATTGAAGACGAGACGTTCTGGAAGACCGCATGCGAATCCTACATATCGCGGAAACCATCAAAGGTGGTATCGCTTCACATCTTGATGAAATTTTGCCTGCGCAAATGCGGCAATACGGTAGCGAGAACATAATCTTGCTGGGTCCGGAGGACCATTTCAAATATCTTGAAGCCATTCCTTCGCATGTTCTGCATCCCTTGGGCGGTGGCATCGAACGGTTAAGGAGAACGCTGCACCTGGCTCGTCGCATTCAGGAAGTGCAGGAACAGTTCAAACCCGACATCATTCACGCGCACAGCAGTCTTGCGGGTGCGGCGCTTCGCATTCCGTTGCTGGTCAGGCGCGACCGGCCGGGGATCGTCTATTGCCCCCATGGTTGGGCATTCGCGATGGATGTGAAGCCCTGGAAGCGCAAAGTCTATGCCATGCTGGAACGCTTGATGCTGCGCGTGACCGACGCGGTCGTGAACGTATCAAACAGTGAACGCGCGCTGGCCATTCGCAACGGCCTTGCAACGCAACCGATGCGGGTGGTGCATAACGGGGTGTCGCTGGAATCCCCGGTGGCGGCATCGACCACTGCAACCGGTTTCGATCCGGGTGCGATCAACCTGCTGTTCGTCGGCCGATACAGCCACCAGAAGGGGCTGGACCTGTTGCTGGCCGCGGCACGGCGCTGCACCGATGCGAATATCCTGTTTCATGTCGTAGGCGAACGGCATGAAGGCTATGATCCTACCGCAGACGGAATACCCGATAACGTCCGGCTCTATGGATGGGCGACCCGCGCCGAAGTCGCGCGTTATCTGGCCGATGCCGACGCATTGGTCATGCCGTCGCGATGGGAAGGCATGCCGATGATTGCGCTGGAGGCGATGCGGGCCTATAAACCGATCATCGCCAACGACATCGAGATCATGCGTGAGATCGTGACTCCGCCGGAGAACGGATTGTTGGTAGAGGCCGAAAACATCGACCGTTTCGCCGAAACCCTCCTCAAGCTCGACAAGGCTGAGCTGGCGCGGATGGGACAGCGTGCGCGCGCCATCTTCGAGACCCGCTTCACGTCCACGGCGCAGATCGCCGGTCTCGACGCGCTCTACCGTGAAATACGCGATGTTGCCTGAAACATCCGACCCGTCCGTCCTGCTGCCGCTCGATCCGGTTGTCGAGGCGCGACGTCGATCGCTGCGCAACCTTGCGATCGCCGTGATGTTCGCGATGCTGCTGGTCGCGCTCGTCATCGTCCCGATCCTGTTGCCCACGCAGGGCAACGACGCCGAAACCGTCGCATCCTTGTCGACCAGTGCCGACACGGCGGACTCCTTCGACGGTTATGCCGTCATGTCGCTGATCTACGCCTATACCAATAAGGCCACGCAGTTCGTGATCCTGCTGGGGTTCGGTGCGACGCTGATCGGCATGTTCCTGTGGTGGCTGCGTGTTCCACGGATGCTGGCGATCGGGTGCTTCTGCCTGCTGTCCCCGATTTTCCTGTATCTGACCTTCTTCATCAAAGACACGTTCACGACCCCGGTAGCGATCGCCACCACGCTGATCCTACTATCGCAACGTATTCCGGCGCTGGTCAAGGCAGCGGCGGTCGGCGCGGTATATATCGGCTATGCCTTCGTCTTCCGGCAATATTATCTGATCATCATCGCCTTGTGGTTCGGCATCCTGCTGTTCCTCAAGGCATCATGGGGCTGGCGGGCGGTTCTGATTACCC
The DNA here is from genome assembly GCF_001425385.1 of Sphingomonas sp. Leaf407. Lineage (GTDB taxonomy): Bacteria > Pseudomonadota > Alphaproteobacteria > Sphingomonadales > Sphingomonadaceae > Sphingomonas. The sequence goes on along the minus strand of NZ_LMQO01000007.1, from coordinate 3,765 downwards.
TAGTTCCACTGGTGATGCTTGCCGTGCCGAAGGAACTCTATGACACGCTGCAGATGCAGCGCGACGTCGTGAACATCACGCGCGCGGGATTTGCGGGAGCGGGCAACCGTACGGCCTTCCTTAATCTGGTCGAGCCCGACGGACTGGGCACCTTCGTCATCAACTTCCTGTATGCCGCAGTCCGGTTGAACCTACCTTTCTTCGGTGCCGGTCCCAAGGAAGTCTATCTGTTCGCTAATCTGTGCATCTATGCGTGGTTGATGATCACCGGATTGCGCAGCGGCAATCCACGGATCAGTTGGCCGGCAGGCCTGTTCCTTGCTCATGTACTGGTGCTAACGATTTTCGAACCCGATCTGGGTAGCTATCTGCGCCACGTTAGCACCGCCTTGCTATTGCTGGCCCCCAGTCTGGTAATGCACGATCGTCTGTTCCAGCAGGAAGAACGTCGCCCCCTGCCCTTGCCATCGTGGCGGAGCCGCTGGTCACAGCACAGGGAAGCATCGATACGGTAGCGTTGGCCAAGACGTGCCCGCCTGCGGCACGGCCTAGCACCCTTTACGACGATAGCGCGGCGGGTTCGCCGACCCGCTGCCGGTTCATCGGGACGAGGCGCCTTCCCCGGCCGCGAGAGGCGACATATGCCGGCCAGGTATCGGCAACCCACCCCCTCGGAAACGCTAATAGGCGTTGCGGTGGAACAGGACCCGGAACGTCAGCAGAATAATCTTGATATCGTACCAGATCGACCAGTGTTCGAGATATTCGAGATCGGCGTGAAGCCGGTTGCGCAGATCGTCCTCGATCACGGTGGCACCGCGATATCCGCGAACCTGGGCCAGACCGGTCAGTCCCGGCTTGACCACATGGCGATGCCAGTAGCGGCCGTCGACTTCCCAGAACAATTTGTCGGCGGCACGCGATCCCAGCGCATGCGGACGTGGCCCGACGATGCTCATGTCGCCTTTCAGCACGTTGAAGAGTTGCGGCAGCTCGTCGATGCTGGTCCGGCGTAGGATCCCGCCGATCCGGGTGATGCGGTCGTCATCCCGCGATGCCGAACGATGGCCGGCGCCATCGCTCTGCTCGACCCGCATGCTGCGGAACTTCCAGATGCGAAACATCTCGTTGTTGCGGCCGATGCGGACCTGCTTGAAGAATACCGGTCCCTTCGTGTCCAGCTTGATGAGGATCGCGATCATCGCCAGCAACGGAGCCAGCGCCACGATCACGCCCCCGGCGACCGTCGTGTCGAACGCCCGCTTGAGGAAGCGGTCGAACAAGCCGAGCGGGCCGACCGCGATCGTCACGGTAGGACTGTCGTCGCAGGACGACACCCCCAGCGGATTGAGCGGGGCCAGTTCGGGTACGAAGATCTCGCTCTGTACGTTAGCGCCCTTCAGCGCGTTCGCCCAGGCGATCCGGCGTTCGGGAGCACAGGCGACGATTACCCGGTCGGCACTGCCGATGACGCGGGCAAGGCGATCGTACATCGCCGGGTCGTGGCTCGCGGGATCGAGTTCGCTGTCAGACGTCAGCACGATCGAGAAACTGCCATTGGGCATCGGCGACACGCCATCATGCAGCAGCATCACGCTGAACGGATTTCCGCCAATCAGCCGGACCATGTTGTCGATGAACGCATAGCGGGCAACGACCATCGCCATGAACGTCGCTCCGGTGCCGATCATCACCACCAGTCGGGGGAAACTGTCGCTCGCTCGCAGGCAGAAGGCGACCAGAATGACCGCACATACCGATATTAACAGCGACTGCCCGCCCTTGAACGCACCATGCCGTGCGGATTGCAACGTCTCGGTGCCGTATGCATGCAGTCCGGAAGCGGTAAAGAAATAGATCGGCGTCAAGGTGGCCAGCACGATGACCCATGCGGTTTCGCCGAGGAACATCCCGCGTAGCCATGCCGTCAGCGCGAAACCGACCACGAGGCACAAGGCATCGACCGCAAGCAGGCAGCATATGGCGCGAAAACGCAGTGTCGATGCTGGGGGTTGCCAGTGAGAAGGCTTTGATATCATATCGTTAACTCGCTTGGCGCGATGCACGACGCCGATGTTGGACGAGACGGTCGTCTCTGTCGTTCAAGGGTGGCATTCGACCGCAATCGGCGGCTCGATAGCGTCAAACAGGCCCGATTGAAATCCGGCATTACGACGCTTCTTGCGGTACCCTTGACCGCCTTACCTACCTTTTCGCGCAAGTATTCGCCTGCCCGGATCATGGAATGATCCAAGCGGCATCGCATCGTCATTTGCTTGCCGACGTCCTTTTCCAGAAAAACAGCATCGGATGCTTCATCAATGCTATCGGGCGCTGGTGCAGGATGTCGAGGATAGGACGTTCGACTAGGAGATGGACCAGAACGCCGGTCGCGAGGGAAACGATGACGGTGGCGGCAATATAACCCGCCGGGCTGACCAGCGGCAGCTTTTGCCAGATGACCGATACGATGTTGATCGCGAAAGGGTGCGATAGGTACAAGGCGTAGGATGCATCGCCGCCTAGGCGCAGCATCCGCACGCCAGCGCTGTCGCCTGCTTGTGGCCCCATGGCGGCACCCGCTACGATCAGGCTTGCCGGTATGCCGCCGACCAGCCACCGCCAAGGTGTGCTCGAAAGACCGGTGTCACTGGCGAGCCATAGCAGCGTAACCCCGACAACCATCATGAGTACCGCTGTTGCCCCGCCGATCCTCCATCCGCGCTGCAAGCCCAAGCCGACGATCATGCCGAACAGGAATTCGAGAATGATCGGACCGCTCCAGAAGCGGAGCGCGTCGGGCGCATCGGCGGGCAGGACCTGTCCGGCAAGGACCAGCAAGGTGAAGCTGGCGAAGATGGTCACCAGCCCCGTTCGACGCGGCAGCAGAAGCGCAAGGCCGAATGCCACGTAGAAAAACATCTCGTAATTGAGCGTCCAGCCAACCCCCAGTATCGGTTGGATCAATCCTTTCATGTCCTGCATCGGCCAGAACAGGAGCGATGCGACGATCTGCCCGCCCCCGCTTTGCGAATGTGCCACGCGCCCCGGCAAGAACCACATCGCCACCAACATCAGCATGGTGAAGATCCAGTATAGGGGTACGATCCGTACAAGGCGCCGCGTCAGGAAATGGCGGACGCTGGCGACAGACCCGAAACTGTTGCCGGAGGTGAGGACCATGATGAGCCCCGAGATCACGAAAAACACATCGACCCCAAGGCTGCCATCAAAGCGGAACCAGGGGCGATAGTCCTGCCATCCGGCAATTGCCGTCTGGATTAATTCGTGATCGGCGTGATGCACTACCACCAGCAATGCGGCCAGTAAGCGCGCGATCTGGACGTTGACGAGAAGACGGGGCGTTTTGGTCACATTAGTTTCCGGCTCAGATCCATCCGGTACCTGTCAGCCGATCCGGAAGCCCGGGCCTAGCGAAAGGAACGGGTAACATCAACCAACGGGACATGGTCAGTTCGTCCGGCGATTGTCCCGGCCCAGCGAGCAAAGGTGGCCACCCCATTGAATTGCGTGCCTGACCCCGCCGTTCGCCAATGTGATATTCTTTGCTTTCAAAATAGCCATGTCATCGAAAGCAGGCGCGTCCACCAACTCGAGTGCCTGACAAGTAACTTTGGCCGAATTTTATAGCGCCAATGCTTCTTTCGCAAACGCCCGCACCGCCGGGCCGATGTCGGCACGCGCCAGCGCCAGTGCGATGTTCGCCTGGACCCAGCCCGCCTTGTCGCCGCAGTCGTAGCGCTT
>NZ_LMQO01000006.1 GCF_001425385.1 Sphingomonas sp. Leaf407 | reverse complement strand
CGAACACCGCTTCTGTGAACTGGCGACAGGACGATGCGAAGGGATCGCCAAGTTCGTTATGGTCTGGGCGAAGCAGGATGGCACCTGGCGGATCACCAGCGTCCTCAGTTACGGACACCGCGCCGCGACCCCTGCTGAGCAGCGGAGCGCCGCTGGTCGATAATGCACCGGCAGCTTTTCGCTCGGGAACAGCCAACGGGCGGCCGGGCCATTCCCATTGGGATCATATTCCGGGGAAAACGCGAGCATTCTCGAAGCCCGTCCAACATCATATTTCGGGAACGCCCAAGCGCCCGCGCATGACCAGCTCGATCGCCCATTGACGTTGCTGATGGAGCGAGGCTGATAGTCGCGTGAGCATCGGTCCCATGTCCCTCATCCTCGGTCTGTTCGAGGCGCAGATGCTGGTGCTGGCGGCTGCCATCATCATAGGGCGAAGCGGGAGGGCGCAACGCTCCCTCGGTGGGTTGCTGATCGTCCTGTGCGGTATGCTGACGCCGTTCGCCATCGGCTATGCGGGCTTCTACGATCGCTGGCCGTGGCTTTCGTTCGCACCGTTCGCCGTTCCCCTGGCGACGGGGCCGTTGCTGTACGCGCACCTGAACGCCCTGATCTTCGATCGCCCGATACCGCGTTGGCACGCCGCGTTACCGGTGGCGCAGTTCGCCTATCAGGCCATCGCCTTCTGCCTGCCGCTCGATCTGCGGGGAGCGTTCGACCGCGAGGTTCAACGCCCCTGGCTCGATCCGATCCTGGCGGCGCTGCTGCTCGCATCGATGATCGGCTATACCGTTGCGGGCTTGCGCGCGCTGCGCCGGCATCGAAACTGGCTGCTGGCGCGCCGATCCGACCTTGCCGCGGCAAGGCGCGTGCGAGCGGTGCTGATCGCCTATGCCGCGATCGTGACGGTGCGCACGGGATACCTGATCGTGGAGGCGCTGGTCGCTCCGCTCTCCTACTTCGATATGTTCGGCTTCTATGTCGTGCTGGCTGTCGTCGGCAATTATCTGGCGATCGAGGGCTGGGGGCAGGCGGACACCCGACCGCAGCCGATCGTGGAGCCGACCGAGCGCGACTGGCGGCCGGTCGCGGCCGGGTGGATGGACCGGATCGAAGCGCATGGATGGTGGCGCGATCCGGACCTCGATCTTGCTGGACTCGCGCGCAGGCTGGGGACCAACACCGCCTATCTGTCCCGTGGTTTCAACGAGGGGCTGGGGCTGGGATTCGCCGAAGCGATCAACGGGCTGCGCGTCGAGCATGTCGCCGCCCGGCTGCGGGACGGCGCCGATGGCGATATCCTGACGCTCGCGATCGATGCCGGCTTCGGATCGAAGGCGACCTTCAACCGCGTCTTCAAGGAGCGGTTCGGCGTTACACCCTCGGCCTATCGTCGCGTCTCAACCGACAAAAATGACGCGGAACGCCCGGATTTGCAGCGCACCACCTGACCGGCATCGGCATCGGCTCGGGGTACATCCGCTCGGAGCAAGACCATGATACATCTCGATCGCCGGCACCTTCTGACGGGAGCGTCGGGCCTGGTCGCAACCGCCTTTCTGCCTGCTCCCGCCAAGGCGAGCGATACGCTGCTGTCACCCGCGGCGATGCGATCAGATATCGCCATCCTGTGCGACGCCTATGCCAGCCTGCATCCCGGCCTCTATCGCTATCTGACCCCGGCGAACTTCCAGCGCGAGCGCCAGCGCCTCGATCGCTTCGCCGCGACACCCCATACGCTGGGAGACTTCTACCTGGCGCTGTCGGCGTTTACCGCAAGCGTCCGGTGCGGTCACAGCTTTCCCAACCCCGCCAACCAGACTCCGGCCGTCGCGTCGGCGCTGTTCGGCAAGCCTGATCGCTTACCGTTCGCCTTCAGATGGCTGGACCGGCGCATGATCGTCACCGCCGATCTCGGCAGCGGCCATCATCTGCCGATCGGAAGCGAGATCGTCGCGATCGACGGTATCCGCGCACGCGACATGCTGGCGAAGATGCTTCCTTATGCCCGCACGGACGGCAGCAACGATGCGCGCAAGGTGGCCGACCTCGGCATACCCGGCGATGCCGATCAGCCGACGTTCGACGTGCTGCGGGCGCTGCTGTTCCCGTCGTCCGGCCCCTCGGCCCGTATCGTGGTGCGGATCGCCGGCAGAGCCGAGACGATCGCTTGCCCCTTGATGACGGCCGCAGCGCGCGACGCGGGCTTGCGCCATCCCTCCAGGGATTCCCCCTATGGCTGGACGTTCGAGGTGCGCGCCCAGGTCGGCATCCTGACCATGCCGACCTGGGCGGTCTTCCATGAAAAGTGGGATTGGCAGGGCTTCATCGACGCCATTCTGGACACCGCGGTCGATCGCCAGCTCTCGGGCATCGTCATCGACGTGCGCGACAACGGGGGAGGGCTCGATTGCGGGGCGGCGATCATCGCCCGCCTGATCGAAGCGCCCCTGACCGCAGACCGCTATTCCCGTCATGTGCGGTATCGCAAGATACCCGACAGGCTGGCTCCCTACCTCAAGACGTGGGACCGCAGCTTCAAGGATTGGGGATCGTCGGCGATCGGTCCTGACGCGGCCGGCTTTTACACCCTGACCCGTCCCGGCGACGCTTCCGACACCGACGTTATCCAGCCCAAGGGTCGCCGGTTCGCCGGCAGGGTCGCCGTTCTGGTCGGCCCGAAGAACGCTTCGGCGACGTTCGGCTTCGCAGGCCTCATGCGGCATTACCGGCTGGGAACGCTGGTCGGCGAGGAGACCGGCGGCAACCGCCGTGGCATCAATGGCGGTGCCTTCTTCTTCGTCGGGTTGCCGGCATCGGGCATCGAGGTCGATCTGCCGCTGATCGCCTATTGGCCTGCGACGCCGCAGCCAGATGCTGGAATCATGCCCGATATCACCGTGCCGACCCGGACTGCCGATATTCAAGCCGAACGGGATACCGCGCTGATGCGGGCGGTCATCGTGGTAAGCTGAACGATCCGCTTTCGGACAGTCTCGGTTCCTAATCGGGAAAATGGCCGCTCAGAGACCGTGACCGCCCCGAACCATCACGGATACACTAGGCCGTGTCTGCATTTGGAGGATTTTCAATCGTCGGTAGTTCTGATTCAAGGCTGGCGAAGGAGGCAAGCCTTGAGCAGACGGACGCTGACGGACGAGCAATGGGATCGGATTGCGGGGTATCTTCCCGGTCGCGAAGGGACGCGAGGGCGCAGCGGGGTGGACAACCGGTTGTTCGTGGATGCGATCCTGTGGATGGCTGGGAACGCGGCACGCTGGCGAGACCTGCCGGAGATATTCGGGAAGTGGAGCGGGGTGCACGCCCGCTTCCGGCGCTGGTCGCATGCCGGTGTCTGGGAACGGCTTTTCCACAGCCTGGCCGACACGCCGGACTTCGAATACGTCCTGATCGACAGCACCATCTCGAAAGCACACGCCGATGCGGCGGGTGCAAAAGGGGGGCTGAAGCTGCCGCGATCGGCCGGTCGCGTGGCGGGCTGACGACCAAGCTGCACGCTGCGGTCGACGCCATCGGCCTGCCGATCCGCATTCATCCGACACCCGGGCAGTGGGCCGACCGTCCCCAGGCCGAGACATTGCTGGCCGGCTTGAACGGCGTAGGTCACGTCATTGCCGATGCCGCCTATGACGCCGACGCGCTACGCACCTTCATCGCCGACGATCTTGGAGCGAGCGCGCACATAAAGGCCCATCCCAACCGAACCGTCATGCCACCCATCGACTGGCGCCTCTACAAGGAACGCCATCAGGTCGAGTGCTTCTTCAACAAGCTCAAGCGCTGCCGTCGTATCGCCCTGCGCTGCGAGAAAACCGTCTCCGCCTTTATGGGCTTCGTCCACCTCGCATGCTTCATGATCTGGCTACGATAAATGCAGACGCGGCCTAACGTTGAATCAGAACTTTACATCAAACGGAATCCCTGAATGCAAACGGGCCCTAGAGTACTGATGCCTCCTAACTGGGCCCCGGCCTCCGCCGGGGTACGATGAAGGTGTTTTGCAGAGGAATCCCGACAAGAGAGGGGCCGGGGGTGGGTCGGTTGGTTGGGGAACGCCGGCACCCGCGCCAAGTCTGCCCATCCCCCAATTCCTCCCTTCTCAATAAGGGGAGTCAGACTTGTACTGTTGCCCTCACGCAACACCCGGCGTTGTAATGATTACGCAACGATCGCGTAACCATTCTGCCAAACCGGCCGGGCAGGGCCACCCCAACGAGAGAGCGCGACGACGTTCTCGAATGGGGAAACAGACATGGTTGGTATGTGGTCGCGGTCCGGTCGGGCCGTTTTCGTGCGCGCGCTCCTTGCCGGGGCTGCTTTCGTTCCCGTGAGCACGTTCGCCGCGCCCGGTGACGAACCGGTCGTCGCTGTCGCCGCCGATCCGGCCGCCGTGCCGGAGGACGACCAGGAAATCGTCGTGCGCGGATCGCGCCCAATCGCCGAATCCGAATCCGCCGCGCTCGAAATCCAGCGCAACAGCCCGGCGCTGGTGTCGGTCATCGCGTCGGACGCCGTCGGCCGTCTGCCCGACCAGAATATCGCCCAAGCGATCAGCCGCCTGCCCGGTGTCGGCGTCGAGCGCGATCAGGGGCAGGCACGCTACGTCAACCTGCGCGGCGCGCCCAAACGCTGGACCACGCTGTCGTTCGACGGCGTCAACGTCGTCAGCCCCGAAGGCCGCGCCGCGCGGTTCGACTCGATCCCCTCGGCGATCGCCAAGCAGATCGTCGTCCGCAAGGCGGTGACGCCCGACATGGTCGGCGAGACGATTTCGGGTAACGTCGACATCATCACCCGATCGGCGTTCGACCACAACGGCCTGTTCGTCGCGGGCAAGGCCGGCGTCGGCTATGTCGAGCTGGGCGACCGCCGCGAATGGGAAGGCTCGCTGGTCGTGTCCGACCGGTTCGAGACCGGCATCGGCGAATTCGGCATCGTGTCGTCGGCGACGATGTACCGGCGCGGCATGGTGACCGACAATTTCGAAACCGATTGGGAAGCGGTCAAGGAAGATGCCCGCCCCGGCTTCGGCGACCGCATCTGGGCGCGCGAGACCGAGAACAAACTCTATCGCCTCGTCCGCAAGAATTATTCGCTGTCGACCCGGCTCGACTGGGAGCCGTCGGCGGGCCACCGCATCTTCGCCGAGACGATCTATTCGGCGTTTCAGGACGACGAGCAGCGCAACAACTATATCTTCGATCTCGACGACCAGCAGTCGCGCACCCCGGCCGGGACCGCGTCTTGCGCCGTCAACGCGACGCCGGCGGCCGGCACCACCGGCTATGCCGATGTCTGCACCGGCAACACGCCGCTGCGTGGCACCGTCTACGGCATCGACCTGAACTCCAACTTCACGGTCCGTGCCTACAAGCAGTCGGTGTTCACCAACACGCTGGGCGGCGACCACGACCTCGATACGTGGCGCGTATCGTGGCGCGCGAACTATACCCGCTCGATCGACGACCGGACCCAGCCGGCGCAGCTCAACTACGACAGCCCTTCGTTCGGCAGCAACGGCGCGAACGCCGCCAACCGGCTGACCGTCGCCTATGACCTGACCGATCCGCAACTGGCGAAGGTCGAGCTGTACCGCACCATCCGCAATGCCAATGGCACGCTGGGGCGCGGCGAGCGGGTGACGGCGATCGAGAATTTTCCGCGCACGCTCAGCCGCCTGCGCTCGCTCTACGCCGCCGACACGACCGAGGCGTACACCGCGCGGCTCGACGTAAGCCACGATATCGACGGCCTGCTGGGCAACCGCACGACGATCGCCGCGGGCCTGCGCTTCGACGATCGCACCAAGTCGGTCGACGAACGCCTGCTCGAACTGAACAACGCGGCGCAGTTCGCCGCGGCGGGCATCCCGACCGGCTATGACCAGATCGCGATCCCCGGCGGGTTCCAGGGTCAGGTGCCGCTCGGCTACACCTTCCAGTATTTCGGGCGCGACAAGCTCCTCGACCTCGTCGACCGGGCGAAGAAGGTCGGGGTCTATCGCGACCAGACCGCCAACCTCTACAACGTGAACGAGCGCATCTACTCGGCCTATGCTATGGGCACCGTCACCACCGACTGGGGCAACGTGATCGGCGGCGCGCGGATCGAGCATATCCGCAACAATTCGTCGGCCGCCACGATCAACGGCGCGACCGGCGTCACCACCCCGATCAGCGTCGAGCGCGACATCACGCTCGTCTATCCGAGCCTGCACATCAATTACGACGTCACGCCCGAGATGAAGGCGCGGCTGTCGTTCAACACCGGCGCGGCGCGGCCCGACTACGACCAGTTGCGCCCCAATCTGACGTTCAACGACGCCAATCTGACCGTGTCGGGCGGCAATCCCGACGCGAAGCCCGAAAAGGCGATGGGCGTCGATGCCTATGTCGAATATTATGTCCTGCCGCGCGGCTTCCTGTCGATCGGTGCCTATTACAAGCGGCTGCGCGACGTGTTGTTCGATACGACGAGAACGTTCGGTAGCGATGTGCTGAACGCGAACGGGGTCGACCGGTCGCAATATATCTACACGACGATCGACAACGGCGGCGACGGATCGATCCTCGGCATCGAAGGCGCAATCCAGCAGCAGCTCGATCCGTTCGTCGCCGACCTTGGCCTGCCCGACTGGGTCGGCGGCTTCGGCGTGCAGGTCAACGCGACGCTGAACCGCAGCCGCGCCGAAACGCCCGATGGCCGCCGCGTGCCGCTGCCCGGCGCATCGGACGCGGTCTACAACCTCGGCGTCTATTACGAAAAATACGGCTTCTCGGCACGGGTCCAGTATCAGAACCGCTCGCGCTGGCTCGACGATCTGGGCGATTTCCAGACGATCAACGGCGTGGTGCGCGGTGTCGACGGCGGCGATTTCTATTGGGCCAAGGACAACGAGCTCGATGCGTCGGTCCGCTACGCGATCAACCAGAACGTCGAACTCTATGGCAATTTCAGCAACCTGCTGAACGGGCCGGGCCGCCGCTACGTTGGCGACACGCGCTATACGATCGAGCATGAAACCTTTGGCCGGCGCTATCAGGCCGGCGTACGGGTGACGTTCTGATGCGCGCCGCATTCCTTGCGCTGCTGCTCGGCGGATGTGCGGTGACGCCGCCGCCGGTGGCGACGCCCGCCGCAGCACCGATGGTCGCGGCGGTAGCGGAGACCGATCCGGTCGACACCGCCGCCGATGCCGCCGACGATCCCGCGATCTGGCGCAACCGGCGCAACCCCGCCGCCAGTCTGGTGATCGGAACCGACAAGAAGGCAGGCATCCACGTCTACGACCTGTCGGGCAAGCGATTGAGCTTTACGCCCGCCGCGCGACTCAACAACGTCGATCTGCGCGACGTCGGCGGCCGGGTGATCGCGGTGGCCAGTGACCGCGCCGATGAAGCGCAGGCGCATGTGGCGCTGTTCACGCTCGATACGGTCGCACGGCGGCTGGTGCCGATGGGGCGCTTTCCCGTAGGTGCGGGCGAGGCCTATGGCATGTGCCTGTGGACCCGCAAGGCGGACAAGGCGCTGTTCGGCTTCGTCGTGATGAAGGACGGGCGGATCGATCAGGTCGCGATCGATCTTCCGCCGGGCAAGCCGCCGGTGGTGCGGACGGTGCGGTCGATGAAACTCGGCACCCAGTCCGAGGGCTGCGTGGTCGATGACCGTACGGCCACGCTCTATGTCGCCGAGGAGGATGTCGGGCTGTGGCGCTTCGACGCCGATCCCGCCGCGCCGACGACGCCCACGCTGATCACGAAGGTCGACGGGACGACGCTGGTCGCCGACGCCGAAGGGCTGGCGATCGCGCTCGAGGGGCGGCGGGGCGGCTATCTGATCGTCAGCAGCCAGGGCGACAATGCCTATAGCCTCTATCGCCTGCCCGATCTGTCCTATGCCGGGCGGTTCCGCATTGGTGGCGGCACGATCGACGGGACGAGTGATACCGACGGGATCGAGCTGATCGCCGGCAATTTCGGGCCGCGCTTTCCCCACGGGCTGATGGTGGCGCAGGACGGCGACAATGCGCCCGAGACACAGAACTTCAAGCTGGTGTCGTGGCGCGATGTGAAGCGCGCGTTGCGGCTTCGCTGACGGTCGGAAGATTGGTTCACGCGGAGACGCAGAGGGGTTGCGTGTGCGGCGATAGCCGCACCCTTCTTGCAAACGTCGGTTAAGACGGGCGGCTATCGCCGCAGGATGCACCGCCTCCGCGTCTCGGCGCCTCCGCGTGAACCCGATCCGATGCTTAGCGCATCAGCCCGGCAGCCCGCAGCGCGCGTTCGATCGTGGCCTGTACGCCGCCCGCAACGGGTTGGCGTTCCTCGACCACCGGTTCCAGCCGGCGGACGCGCGGGGCGGGGGCGGGCGTCGCGACCGTCGTCGCCGAAGCGGCCGGGGTTCCGGTCAAACCCCATGACTGCGCGATCGCCTCGGTGCTCGACAGGCCGACGTCGAGCATGAACGGTCCCGCCGCGCCGATGCCGCTCGCCGGATCGATCGGCACGCCGTGGCCCATGCCCGCCACGCGCCATTCCTCGACCAGCGCGGTGCCGTCGGGGCCGTTCCAGCTCCGATGTTCCCAGTTCGCTCCCTTGGCGACGGCATCGGGGCCAGCGGTCAGGTCATGGACGCCGCGCCATTGCCCAACCAGCCGGTCGAGATTGCCGACGACGACCGTCGTGTCGGCGCTGCCATGCCATACCGCCACGCGCGGCGCGCCGTGGACGCCGGCTGCCGCCGCACGCACCGCCGCCGCCGCCGCCGCATCGGCCGGCGCGCCGTGCCCGCGCATCCGGTCGAGCGCCTGCGGCACGCCGGTCGCCCCGCCATAGGGCAGGCCGCCGATGATCGCGCCGCCGGCCAGCTTGTCGGGCCAGGTCGCCAGCATCACCGCGCTCATCGCGCCACCGGCCGACAGCCCGGTGACGAACACCCGCGCGGGATCGATCGGATGCAGCGCGAGCACGGCATCGATCATCGCCGCGATCGATTCCGCTTCGCCGCCCAACCGGGCAATATCGGCCGGCTCGAACCAGTTGAAACAGAGGTTGGCGTTGTTGGCCCGCTGTTGCTCGGGGAACAGGACGACGAAGCCTTCGCGATCGGCGAGCGTCGACCAGCCGGTGCCGTGATCGTAGGCGGCGGCGGTCTGGGTACAGCCGTGCAGCGCCACGACCAGTGCCGCGCCGGGCGCGATCGTATCGGGCACGTACAGCCGCCCGCGCAGATTGCCGGGGTTGGGCTGGAACGGTCCCAGCTCGCGCAGCCGGTCGGGCGTGCCGTGCGTCATGCCACCCGCCTGCATCTTGGCAAGTCGCTGGATCGTATCGGAAATCGGTCGCATGGTTCGTCTGCCTTACACGGTCACGGCACCCTTGGGACCGATGCCTTCGCCAAAGGATATGGCGACCATGCTGCGCTGCACAATAGGCAATGCGATGTATACAGGACAGCCGTCTGCCGCCCGGCCTGCCGATATGCTGTAAGGGAGCCGCGTGTCGCGGCGGTCCAAATGGTCGGGGAGAGAGGATTCGAACCTCCGGCCCCTGCCTCCCGAAGGCAGTGCTCTACCAGGCTGAGCTACTCCCCGACGGAGTATCGGCGGGGCGTCGAAGGACACCTGCCGTTGCTTGGAGGCGCGCCTATAGCGGGGGGATGCGGGGGCCGCAAGCGGGATTCGCATGTCCGCCTGTTTGGCTTTGGGCGCGAAGCTGCTACGGGGCGGGTCGACTTTCTCTTATCGATTGTGTGACCGTGGCCACTCCGCTCGACAAACTGCGTAATTTCTCGATCATCGCCCATATCGACCATGGCAAGTCGACGCTCGCCGACCGGCTGATCCAGCGGACCGGCGGCCTCGCCGAGCGCGAGATGTCGGCGCAGGTCCTCGACAATATGGACATCGAGAAGGAACGCGGCATCACCATCAAGGCGCAGACCGTGCGGCTTGAGTGGAAGGGCCATGTCCTCAACCTGATGGACACGCCGGGCCATGTCGACTTCGCCTATGAAGTCTCGCGGTCACTGGCGGCGTGCGAAGGCGCGCTGCTGGTGGTCGACGCGGCGCAGGGCGTCGAGGCGCAGACGCTGGCCAATGTGTACCAGTCGATCGAGCACGATCACGAGATCATTCCGGTCATCAACAAGATCGACCTTCCCGCCGCCGAGCCGGAAAAGGTCAAGGCCGAGATCGAGGACCTGATCGGCCTCGACACCAGCCGCGCCGTGCTGGCGTCGGCCAAGGCGGGGATCGGCATCGACGAGATTCTCGACGCGATCATCGACCAGATTCCGGCCCCCAAGGGCGATGCGAGCGCGCCGCTGAAAGCGATGCTGGTCGATAGCTGGTACGACCCGTATCTGGGCGTCGTCATCCTGATCCGGGTGATCGACGGGTCGATCCGCAAGGGTCAGCAGATCAAGTTCATGAACGCCGACACGACGCATCTGGTCGACCGCGTCGGCGCGTTCCGGCCGAAGATCGAGCAACTGCCCGACCTCGGCCCCGGCGAGATCGGCTTCATCACCGCGCAGATCAAGGAAGTGGCGCAGACGATGGTCGGCGACACGATCACCGACGCGCGGCGGCCGACCGCCGAGGCGCTGCCGGGGTTCAAGGAAGTCCAGTCGGTGGTGTTCTGCGGCCTGTTCCCGGTCGATGCCGCCGACTTCGACAAGCTGCGCGAATCGATCAGCAAGCTGCGCCTGAACGACGCCAGCTTCACCTTCGAGATGGAAAGCTCGGCGGCGCTCGGCTTCGGCTTCCGCTGCGGGTTTTTGGGGTTGCTGCATCTGGAGATCATCCAGGAGCGGCTGACCCGCGAATATGACCTCGACCTCATCACCACCGCGCCGTCGGTGGTGTATCAGATCGAATTCACCCATCCCGATCCGGCCGGCATCACGCAGATCGACCTGCACAATCCCGCCGACATGCCCGACGTCAACAAGATCAAGACGATCAGCGAGCCGTGGATCAAGGCGACGATCTATGTCCCCGACGAATATCTCGGCGGCATCCTGAAACTGTGTCAGGACCGGCGCGGCATCCAGCTCAACCTGACCTATGTCAGCGGGCGGGCGCAGGCGACCTATGAACTGCCGCTCAACGAAGTGGTGTTCGATTTCTATGACCGGCTCAAATCGCTGTCGAAGGGCTATGCCAGCTTCGATTACGAACAGATCGGCTATCGTGAGGGCGACCTCGTCAAGATGAGCATCCTCGTCAACGAGGAGCCGGTCGACGCGCTCAGCATGATCGTCCACCGCGGCACCGCCGAAGTGCGCGGACGCGGCATGGTGGAGCGGTTGAAGGAACTGATCCCGCGCCACCTGTTCAAGATCCCGATTCAGGCGGCGATCGGCGGTAAGGTGATCGCGCGCGAGACGATCAGCGCGATGCGCAAGGACGTGACCGCGAAATGCTATGGCGGCGACGCCAGCCGCAAGCGCAAGCTGCTCGACAAGCAGAAGAAGGGCAAGGCGAAGATGCGCGAGTACGGCTCGGTCAGCATCCCGCAGGAAGCGTTCATCGCCGCGCTGCGCATGGGCGACGAAAACTGATCGCCTGACCGCCGATCAAGGCCGACCCTGAATCAGAACGGCCCCGGCGCGAAGGGAGCACGCGCCGGGGCCGTCTGGCGTCAAGCGTTGGCGACATCGTCAGACGACGACGTGCATCACCACCTGAACGATCAGCGCCACGCCGGCCCAGCCCACGATCGTCATCCCGGCGATCGTGGCGATAGTCGTGCGCCCGGAAAATTTCGCGTGCATCCTCGGCTCCTCGTCTTTGTCCTGGTTAATCTCTACCAACGTTATTGGGTGATCGTACCGTAGAATGCAAACCCGACTTTCGAATTAACATGATCGTTTTTTACGATGATGGATATTACGGCAACTTCCATGCTGCACCGCAACCGAACCCTACGGAAATGCGGGAACGCCCATCGCGGCTTCCTGATGGAATCATGTCACAAAAGGAACAAACCCGATCTTCAAACGTCGCTTTAACCAAGTAAGCAGGAGAGGATGATGAACGACCAGACGACCAATGCCGCCGATCGCGCGGCGGCCGCGATGCAGGATGCGGGCGAGCGGATGCGCGCGGCGGGCAGCCAGATGGCGGATCAGGGATCGCAGTTCAGCCTGCGCATCCTGTCGCAAGCCGAATCGAACACGCAGGAAGCGTTCCGCGCGATGCGCGCGGCGGCACAGGCGAACGACATCAACGAAGTGATGCGGATTCAGTCCGAGTATCTGCGCGCGCAGGGCGAGCGGTCGATGGCGCAGGCGCGCGAGGTCGGCGAGCTGATCGCCCAGTTCGGCCGCAACGCGGTTGGCCAGATGGGCGGCCCGACAGGCGGCCAGGGCTGAGCAACGCAACCGTCGGAGGTGCGTTGTCCCGATCGCCGGATTAGGGTTCGGCGGAACGGGGGGCATGATGATTCGATTCCTGATGTGGCTGGCGCTGGCCGTGACGGCTGGCACGCCGGCAATGGCGCAGCGGCGTCCGGCGACGGTGCTTGCCGCCGCCAGCCTGCAGGAATCGATGAATGCCGCCGCCGATGTCTGGGCACGACGCGGGCATCCCCGCCCGGTGCTGTCGTTCGCGGCCAGTTCGGCGCTGGCGCGACAGGCGGCGGCGGGGGCACCGGCCGATCTGTTCGTGTCGGCCGATATGGAATGGATGGACTATCTCGCCGCGCGTGGCGTGCTGGCGAGTGCCACCCGCGCGACGTTGCTCGGCAACCGGCTGGTACTGGTCGCGCCCCGGGCCAGCGCCGTGCGGATCGCGCTGCGGCCCGGCGTCGACCTGCGGCAAGCGCTGGGGCAGGGGCGGCTGGCGATGGCCGATCCCGCTGCGGTCCCCGCCGGGCGTTATGGCAAGGCCGCGCTCGAACGGCTGGGTGCGTGGAACGACGTCGCCCCGTTGGTGGTGCGTGCCGAGAATGTTCGCGCGGCGCTGGCGCTGGTCGAACGTGGCGTGGCGCCGCTCGGCATCGTCTATGCGACCGATGCGAAGGCATCGGCCAGGGTGCGGGTCGTCGCAGTGTTCCCGGCCGCCAGCCATCCGCCGATCGTCTATCCGATCGCGCGGTTGAAGGCGTCGCGTAATCCCGAGGGAGAAGCCTTTCGCCGGTTCCTTGTTAGCGGGGCGGGCAAGGCGGTCTTCGTGCGCTACGGCTTCACCGCGCGTTGATGCCCGATGCGGGCGAATGGGCGATCGTCGCGCTGTCGTTGAAGATCGGCGGCGTGGCGATGCTCGCCACCCTGCCGGTTGCCTATGCGATCGCATGGGCACTGGCGCGGGGGCGGTTTCCGGGGCGGGTGCTGCTCGACGGGATCGTCCACCTGCCGCTGGTATTGCCGCCGGTCGTGACCGGGTGGCTGTTGCTGCTGGCGTTCGCACCGCACGGCCCGGTCGGGCGGTGGCTGCTGGCATGGTTCGATGCCAGCGTGCTGTTCCGCTGGACGGGTGCAGCGATCGCCGCCGGGGTGATGGCGTTGCCGCTGATGGTCCGGGCGATCCGCCTGTCGCTTGAGGGCGTCGATCGCCGGCTGGAAAGCGTTGCGCGCACGCTCGGTGCGTCGCGCTGGCAAGTGTTCTGGAGCGTCACCGCGCCGCTCAGCCTGCCCGGCGTACTGGCCGGCATGGTGCTGGGGTTCGCCCGCGCGCTCGGCGAGTTCGGCGCGACGATCACCTTCGTCTCCAACGTGCCGGGCGAAACGGCGACGCTGCCGCTGGCGATCTACAGCGCGTTGCAGGTGCCGGGTGCCGAGGCGAGCGTCGTGCGGCTGGCGGGCCTGTCGGTCGCGCTGTCGCTGGTCGCGCTGATCGTGTCGGAATGGCTGGTGCGACGCGGGGGGCGGCGGGTCCATGTCCTTTGAGATCGACGTGACTGTGCGGCTGGGGGAGGCAGTGGTCGGCGCGGTCGTGCCCGACGACGGCCGCGACACCGGCCTGACCGTGTTGTTCGGCCCGTCGGGGGTCGGCAAGTCGAGCGTGCTGAACATGGTCGCCGGGCTGTTGCGACCGGCGGCGGGCCATGTCCGCGTCGGCGGCGAGACGTTGTTCGATTCGGCGGCGGGGATCGATGTGCCGGTCGCGCGGCGGCGCTGCGGCTATGTGTTTCAGGAACCGCGCCTGTTCCCGCACCGGCGGGTCGCCGCCAATCTGCGCTATGGCATGGGTCGGGGAACGCCACTGGTCGGTTATGACGATATGGTCGCGTTGCTGGGGCTGGGGCCGCTGCTGCGTCGCTGGCCGGCGACGCTGTCGGGCGGCGAGGCGAAGCGGGTGGCGATCGGACGCGCGCTGCTGTCGGGCGCGCGGTTCCTGTTGATGGACGAGCCGCTGTCTTCGCTCGACCGGGCGCGGCGCGAGGAGGTGATGGCGACGATCGAGCGATTGCGCGATGCGCTCGCCCTGCCGATCCTGTACGTCACCCATGATCTGGCGGAGGCCGAACGGCTGGCAACACGGATCGTGCGCATGTGACCATCATCCCGCCGCAATCGGCCAGGATGACGGCGCCGAAACGATCGGGAGTTCGGCGATGCGGGTGATGGTGGCAGGTGTGGTACTGGTGATGGCGGCACCGGTGGCGGCGCAGGAAACCGATGGTCCTGACATCGTCGTCACCGCGCCGGGCAAGCCGTTGCAGGTCGATGCGAAACTGTTGCGCATCGCCCAGCGGCGGCTGGCGAAGGATCGCGCTGCGCTGGCCCCGGCGGCCACGCTGCGGTTCGAACTATGGCGCGGCGGGCAGCGGGTGGCGGCGAACGATCTTGCACTGGTGCTGACCGACGGGACGCGGCAACTGCCGGTGACGGTCGACAGCGACGGCCGTTTCGCCCTGCCGGCGATCCCGGAAGGACGCTGGTTCCTGCGCGGTGGGACGGCGGCACAGGCGCTGTCGCTGCGTCCGCTGATCCTGTCGCCGGGTACGGGGATCGAGGACCGGCGGCTGGGCGACCTGCGCGCGCAATGTCAGGTAGCGGTGGCGATGGGCAAGGCGCAGGCGTCGATCCTCGCACTGCCGCTGATCGGCGTGTTCGACCTTGCGGGCGGATGCGCCAGCAGCCGTTTCAATTTCTATCACCGCGTCGAACGCCCGCTGGCCAGCGCGGTGGCCGATGCGCCGGGTGGGCCGGTGGCATTGCCGCTGCGCACACAATCCTATCGCCCCCCACTGGCCGACCGGACGTTTGGCAACGAGACGCGGATACTACTCAGCTATCGCTGATCGTCGCCGCCGGGCACCGCCACCCGCGCGCTTTGTCCGCCGCGGGTGAAATAGGCGGCGTCGATCGCGAGGGCACGCAACTGCCAGCCATCGACGCTGTCGCCGGGGGCGAGCGTGCGGGTGCCGTCGCTGCCGCGCACCAGCGCCACCGCGTCGCGGCCCAGCCGTCCGATGATGCCGATCAGTTGCGGTGCATCGGCCGGCGGTGCGGCATCGATGACGGGGGCCGCGAACAGCGGACGGGCGAAGGCGGCGCGCAGTGGTGGGGGCGCTGGCGGCGCGGCGAATGGCTCCTGCTCGAAACGGTCGGGCGCGGGGCTGCCGCCGGAGGGCTGCAACAGCCAGAGCGGCACGAGGATCGCCGCCGCGACCGCCGCGATGGCGATCCCCTGTGGCCGGGTCACCCGCGCCATGGTGCCACCATCCGCCCGATCAGCCGGATGCCGCCGGGCACCGGGGTCAATTGCCAGCGGTGCAGCCGCACCGGCCGTTCACCGCGCTCCAGCGTGTCGACGAACGCCAGCATCGCCTTTTCCGGCCCCGATGCGCGCAGCGTCAGCGTAGCGAGCGCAGGTGGCTGGGGGCCATCGCTGCCGATCGCTTCGACCAGGACGCCGCCGCTGCGCGCCGCCGCCTGTACCCGCGCCGCCAGCCGCCGCCGGGCGTCGGCGGCGTCGTTCGCCGGAAAGGCGGCGGCGGGCACGGCGATCGGCGGTGGCGGCGGCGCGGTGGCCGCCGCCCGCATCGTATCGCGCCACCCTCTGGCCCGATCGAGATCGGCGAGCGCCCGCGCGGCCGGAAGCGCGAGCACCGCCGCGAGCGCGACGGCGGCGAGGATCGGGCGGGGGTTCATCGCAGCGCCTCCAGCGTGACCTGCATCCGGCCGTCGACGCGCTTCTGCGCGGTGGGACGCAGGCGGGCGAGCGCGGCGTCGCGGCGCAGCGCGGCGATCAGTCGGTCGGGATCGGGGGTGACGATGTCGAGCGACAGCCGGCCGGCCGCATCGGCTTCGGCGCGGGCGAGCGAGGCTTCGGGCGGCAGCGCGCGGGCGATGCCCTCGATCGTCGTGCCGAGCGGTTGCCGCGACCATGTCTGCGTCAGCGTGGCGAGCGCCGCCGTTCGTGCGTCGCGCGCGGCGATGGCCGGTGCGGCACGGGCAGCGGCGATGTGGCCGTCGGCGCGGGCCGATGCCGCCAGCCACGTCGCCCCGCCCCAGGTGAGCAGGGGGGCGACGACGATCGCGCAGGCGACTGCCAGCGTCGGCCGATCGAACGGCGCGGCGCGGCGCGGCGCTGGCGCGGGTTCGACCGGCGCAGCGTCCGGCCGCCGCCGTGCCGCCGCGACCGCGCGGTCGAACAGGCTGGGCGTGCGGGGAGCGTCGTCGTTGGCGGGCAGGGGGTCGGCGGCCATCGTCCGCTCCTACGCCTGCCGCCGGGCGCGGCACAAGCGCGTCACGAAACCGTCGTCATTCCGCCATCCAACTGCCTTCGATCGGCAACCGTCGTGTCGCATGAATACGCCAACGCTGAAAAATGGAGGGCATCGGCGCGACCGATGGTCCGGGACTTAGCGGGGAAATCATGAGCGATACCAATCTGGTCGTCGGCTATTCCGACGGCGACATCGAAACCAATCCCAGCGCCGGCCCGAGCCTGCACGATCTGGTCGAACGGCGCTATTCGCGGCGGCAGGCGCTGCGCAACGGCGCGTCGACGGCGGCGGTCGCGGTGTTCGGCGGCTCGCTGCTCGCCGCGTGCGACGACAAGGGCGAAGGGATCGACAACATCCCGCCGGTGGTGGGCGGTTCGTCGAGCGGAGCGACGAGCGGCGGCCGCGTCGTGACGCTGACCGGCACCGTGACCGACGATAACGCGATCGTCAGCCAGGCGTTCACGCAGGTATCCGGCCCGACGGTCGCGCTGGCGAACGCCAACACCGGCACCGCGACCTTCATCGCACCCGCCGTTGCCGCGACGACCAACCTCGTCTTCCGCTATTCGGCGACCGACGTGAAGGGTGCCGCCAGCACCACCGACATCACCGTCGCCGTGTCGCCCGCGACATTGGGCTTCGCCGCCGTGGGCAAGAGCCTTGCCGACGCGCTGGTCGTTCCCGATAACTATACCGCGACCGTGCTGTACCGGCTGGGCGATCCGCTGAACGCCGCGACGCCGGCCTATGCCAACAACGGCACCGACACCGGCTTTTCGGCGCGGGCGGGCGATCACCATGACGGTATGAGCTATTTCGGCCTCGCCGCCAGCGGCACCGCGCAGGACGCGACCAGTTCGACGCGCGGCGTGCTGGTGATGAACCACGAGAATATCTCGGAACAGTATCTCCACCCCAATGGCGTCACGCTGACGAACGGCGTGCGGCCGACCGCCGAGGTGGTCAAGGAGATGGAATGCCACGGCGTCTCGGTGGTCGAAGTGACCCGCGCGTCGACCGGCGGCTGGAGCTATGTCCAGGGATCGCCGCTCAACCGGCGCATCACCCCCTATACCCCGACCAGCTTCAGCGGCCCGGTGCGCGGCAGCGCGCTGCTCTACACCGCCTATTCGACCGATGGCACCGCCGGGCGCGGCACGATCAACAATTGCGCCAACGGCCATATGCCGTGGGAAACCTACATGACCTGCGAGGAGAATTGGGCAGGCTATTTCCGGCGCGACGCGGGCGACAATGCCCGGCGTACGGCGGTGCTGGGCGTCCGGGCGGTGCAGGCGTTCACCCGCTATGGCCTGAACACCGGCAGCGGCGATGCCTTGCGCGCTGGCAACTATGGCTGGACCACGGCGGCCGAGCAGGTCGCCGGGCAGACGCTGATCCGCAAGTTCAACGCGACGCTCGACGTGAGCCAGCCGACCAACGGCACCGGCGACTTCCGCAACGAGCCGAACCAGTATGGCTGGTGCGTCGAGATCGATCCCTATGATCCCGCCGCGACCCCGCGCAAGCGCACCGCGCTCGGCCGGATGAACCACGAAGGCGTGTGGCCGGGCCGGGTGTTCGTGGGCGTGAAGCCGGCGTTCTACATGGGCGACGATGCGCAGAACGAATATATCTACAAGTTCGTCTCGGCCACGCCATGGTCGGCGGCGGATGCGGCGGCGACCAGCCGTTTGGCGACCGGCGACAAATATCTCGATACCGGCACGCTCTATGTTGCGAAGTTCAATGCCGACGGCTCGGGCGAGTGGATCGCGCTGGTGTTCGGCCAGAACGGCCTGAACGCCTCCAACCCGCTCTATGCCTTCGCCGATCAGGCCGATGTGCTGACGCATTGCCGCCTTGCCGGCGATGCGGTCGGCGCGACGCGGATGGACCGGCCCGAATGGACTGCCGTCAATCCCGCGACCGGCGAGATGTATTGCACGCTCACCAACAACTCGTCGCGCGCGCCGGGGCAGGTCGATGCCGCCAACCCGCGCTCGTACATCGATCCGCGCACCAACGGCACGCGCTCGACCGGCAATGCCAACGGCCATATCGTCCGCCTGCGCGAACGCGGCGACACGACCGAGGCGACGGCGTTCACCTGGGACGTGTACGCCTTTGGTGCCGGCGCGGACCTCGATCCGACCAACATCAACCTGTCGTCGCTCGACGCGACCAACGACTTCTCCAGCCCCGACGGGCTGTGGTTCGGTCGCGCGTCGAACGCTTCGGGCCAGGTGACGCCGGTGCTGTGGATCCAGACCGACGACGGTGCCTATACCGACGTCACCAACTGCATGATGCTGGCGGCGATGCCGGGCAGCGTGGGCGATGGCGGCACGCGCACCATCACCAACACCGGCGCGTCGGCGACCAGCACCGCGACCACCCGGATCGGCAAGGCACCGGGCACGACGCTGCGCCGCTTCTTGGTCGGCCCGGTCGGCTGCGAGATCACCGGTGTCGACTCCACGCCCGATGGCCGCTCGCTGTTCGTCAACATCCAGCACCCCGGCGAGAACGGCGACCTGTCGCGCAGCACCAGCATCTGGCCGGCGACGACGGCGGGCAGCCGTCCGCGTTCGGCGACCGTCGTGATTACCAAGAACGACGGCGGCGTGGTCGCGCTGTAGGCGCGGCCTCCACGCTGTAATCGGGCGGGCGGTGGTCGAGGGACCGCCGCCCGTTTTGTTGTGGCGCGCCGGGCGGGGTGCAGCGAAGCGGCACCGCGCCGCATTAGGCGCGCGCGGCCGGCGGCGCGGGGAGCGCCGTTCGACGTCGCGGGCTTTGCCCGTGGCGCGGTTTGTCGCGCGTCCAAAGTTTACACTTGCGACGCATGGGTTGCGAATGGTTCGCAGGGCTTGCGCGGAGTCGAACCCGTTGCCGGAACCGCTGGCGGGGGCGTGCGCGGAGCGGTGGACCCCGGAACGGGTCCGGGGTGACGGTGTCGGGCTGGGCAGGGGGCGTGGCCGTTTCACAGGCGCTGCTCTGCGCCGGAACGGGGGGTGTAGGACAGAGGCGGCTGGCGGTTGATCCATCTTGCCCGACAACGTCGCTCCGGCGCAGATGAGGGCCTCCAGCGGTTTCTATCGCGCGCCACTTGGCGGAGATCCCAGCTTTCTCCGGGATGACGCGCGGGCCGACAGGGATGGATCGGCTGCTCGAGGCTCTCTCGTCACCCCGGACCTGTTCCGGGATCCACGGCGCGGCGATCGGTGCGATCGAGCCTCGATCGACAGCATTCGCGGAGCAGTGGACCCCGGAACGGGTCCGGGGTGACGTCGGGGTGGGGCGAGCGACCGCCCCCCTCAATAAATCCCGTCGATCTCCAGCGTCAGGCGCGGGGCGGGCGGGTTGAGGAGCAGGCTGCGCTTTTCGCCCTGTAGCACTTCCTCGCCGCGCAGCCGGTCGTAGCGTGCCTTGGCCGCTGCCGAGGCGTCGGCGCCGTCGCGCAGGATGGTGGGTTTGAGGAACACGAACAACGTGCGCTTCTCGCGGATTTCGCTGCGGCCCTTGAACAGTTCGCCGAGGATCGGGATGCTGCCGAGCACCGGCACCTGACTGCGCACGCGGTTGTAATCGTCGCTGGTCAGGCCGCCCAGCACGATCGTCTGGCCGTTGTCGGCGAGGACCGTCGTGGTGGTCGAGCGCTTCTGGGTGATGAGGTCGGCGGCGGTGCTGAGCTGCGTCGCCGACAAGGCCGAGGCTTCCTGACTGACTTCCAGCCGGATCGTGTCGCCGGCGTTGATGCGCGGAATGACGCGCAGCGTGATGCCGACGTCCTTGCGCTCGATGGTGGTGTACGGATTGGCGGTGCCGTTGCCGGTCAGGATGGAGCCCGTCACGAACGGCACTTCCTGCGCCACCACCAGTTCGCCCAGCTTGTTGTCGAGCGTGGTGATCTGCGGGGTCGAGAGCAGGTTCGCCTTGGTCGAGGTGCTGAGCGCCTGCACCAGAATCGAGAAGTCGTTGCCGATCGACACATTGCCGGTCAGCCCGCCGGTCAGCAGTCCGGCGGCGGGCACGCCCAGCAGGCTCAGGATCTGGCCAAGCGACGCGCCGGCGTTGCCGAACGAGGTGCCGACGCCGCTCACCTGATTGAGCGCCGCGCCGGCGGTGCCGATCTGCACCGCGAGCTGTTCGGCGTCGCGGCCCGAAATCTCGACGATCGCGGCCTCGATCAGTACCTGCGGGCGGCGCACGTCGAGGTCGGGGATCAGCCGTTCGATCTGGGCGATGGCGGTGGGGGTGCCGCGCACGACGACCGCGTTGATGTCGGGCGCGGGCTGCACGGTGATGTCGGGGGTGGTGAAGCCCTGCGGCGTCTGGGTCGGCTGGTTCTGGCCGATCGTGGCGGTGCCGCCCGACGACGTGCCGCCGCCCGCCGCTGCCGCGAGCCCGGCGGCGCTCGCCCCGCCGTTGGCGATCAGGCCGGACAGCGCCGCACCGGCGTTGTTGCGCTGCGACATGGTCGACAGGCTGCGCGCGACCGGGTTGGAGGCGGATTGCTGCTGGCCGAGGATGCCGCGCAGCACTTCGGTCACGCTTTCCGAATCGGCGTAGTTCAGCCGGAACACACGGGTCGCCATGCTGGCACTGCCGCCGCGCGCGTCGAGCGACTGGGCGATGCGGCGCGCCTCGGCGACGGCGGCCGGCGTGCCGCGCACGAGGATGGTGTTGCTGCGCGCATCGCCCGCGACGCGCGCGCCGCCTTCGCCCAGCACGCCCTGCATCGTTGTCGCGATGTCGGCGGCGTTGCCGTTCTGGAGCGTGATGGTGGTGAAGGTCGATCCGCCGCCGCCGTCGAGCGAGCGCGCGAGCGCCTCGATCCGGCGGACGTTGTCGGCATAGTCGGTGACGACGATCGCGTTGGGCTGTGTCAGCGGTTCGACGCTGCCGAAGCTGGCGACGAGCGGGCGGACGATCCGCGCGGCATCGGCCGAGGGGACGTTGGACAGGCGCACCATCCGCGTGGTGAGTTCCTGCCCGCTGACGCCGCGCGCGCGCACCCCACCGTCGCGCACCGCATTGGCCTGCGGAATGATCCGCCATGCCGCACCCGACCGCACGGCGGCGAAGCCGTTGGCGCGCAGCACCGACTGGAACAGTTCCCACACCCCGGCGGGCGAGAGGGGTTCGGCCGACGTCACCGTCACCTGCCCCTTGACGCTGGGGTCGAGGATCAGCGTGCGGCCGGTGATGCGGCTGATCTGGTCGGCGACGTCGGCGATCTCGACGCCGCGCATGTTGACGACGATGTCGGCGGCCTGCGGCGATTGCGCGAGGGCAGGCGACAGGCTGGTCGCGGCGAGGGCGAGGATGGCGATACGGAGCGGGTGACGCACGGGAATAGCCTTAGCGAAGGGGAACGGTGACGGTGATCGGTTTGCCGTCGCGCAGGATGGTGACTTGGGCCTGCCCCGACGTGCCGGCGCTGGCGATGGCGGCGTTGACCGCCGATGGGTCGGTCATGGCCGCGCCGTTGACCGACTGGACGACATCGCCGCTGCGCATACCCGGCGGGGCATTGGCCCCGATCGCATAGCCGCCGGCGACCGGCGTGGCGTTGAGCCGCGAGAGGACGGCCTGCGCGGTCGGTGCCGGCGGGGCGGCGGGGGCACCGGAGGCGGGTTGCGCCGGGGCCGCGCCGGGGGCCGGGGTCGCCTGTCCGAACGGATCGGGGAAGGCGAGGAATTCGAGCCGGCCGGCGTTGTTCAGAATGATGCGGTCGCGCCGGATCTCGGTGATCGCCGCCCCGGCCACGGCGTCGCCGACGCGGTAGGGTTTGGGCGGTTCGGCCCCGATCGCGACGAACGCGACCGACAGTTCGGCGGGGCGGGCGGAGACGACGCCCTTCAGCACCGCCTGAATGGTCGTTGCGGCGGTGGCGTCGGCGGCGGTCGGGCTGCCGAACGGGTTCCACGCGATGGCAGGCCCGGTGTCGACCACGACCGCGCGGGCGCGGGCGTCGGAGGGCAGGGTGATCGCGCCGCTGTCGGCATGGCCGGCGATCCGCCAGACCAGCCCGGCAAGCGCGATCGCGACCGAGACGATGGCGACCCCGGCGAGGATGTCGAGCGCGCGGGTCGTGTCGCGCAGGCGGAGGCGTTCGATCACGATCATGCCCCGTCCCCGCGCAGGAAGCCGTCGAGCCGCGCGAGCGGCGCGCTTTCCCCGGCGGCCGCGACGGTGATCGTCACCCGGTCGAGATCGGGATCGGCGGTGGCCACGCGGCTCACCGCGACGTTCCAGTTGCGCCCGAGCATGTCCACCTGTTCGCCATTCGCCTCGGGCGTCCCTACTTCCAGATCGGCGAGCCGGTTTTCGGCCACCCACATCGCGATCGCACGCCGTTCGACGCCGCGGGTCGAATCGATATGCTGCTCGACCGCGCCGATCAGCCCTACCGTGGCGATCGCCAGTACCGCCAGCGCGACCATCGCCTCTATCAAAGAAAAGCCGGACTGGGCGGGGTTGCCCCCCTCCCTGCGAAGGGAGGGGTCGGGGGTGGGTTGGCCCGCGAGGAAACGCTGGCACCTGCCCCGGACCGACCCACCCCCAACCCCTCCCTTGTCAGGGAGGGGAGTCAATAAAGCTGGATGACCGGCCGTCACGACGCCACCTTCACCGCATGCGCGGTGATGCCGTCATAGTCGACCTGCCATGTCTGGTCGCCGCCGGTGATCGTCGCCGACAGCGGCTGGCCGGTGCCGTCGACGCCGAGGATCACCGGCGGGGCGACCGACACCGTCATCGCCATGCCGCCGGGCAGTTTGTGGAACGCCAGCGCATCGTCGGTGCGCGGCACGAGACCCTTTGCCCCCATCTGCGCGAAGCCATAGCCGTGCGGTTCGATGGTGAAGGCGATCAACTGGTCGCCGAGCATCGCGTCGTCGGCCGCCGCCTGCAACCGCGTCGCCAGCCGCCGCGCCTCCGCCTCGACGTTGGGCGCGCGGGTGGCCGAGCCGATGCCGAGGCTGACCGCGCCCGCCGCCACGCCGATGATCGCGAGGACGATCAGCATTTCGATGAGCGTCATGCCGCTCTGGGCGTGCTCCCTCGTCACTCCCGCGCAGGCGGGAGTCCATAGCCGCTGACGGTCGCGATTCATGCGCGACGCCGGCGTGTATGGATTCCCGCCTTCGCGGGAATGACGACCATGGGGTACGAGGCGATGGGCGTCGCTCAGCGTGTCGTGCCGTCAATATCGGCGTCGAGGTCGGTGCCGCCGGGCTTGCCGTCCTTGCCGAGCGACTTGATCGCGAAGCGTCCGCCGGTCGATTCGTAGACATACGGGTTGCCCCACGGGTCCTGCGGCATCTGCGACAGATAGCCGTCGGGCGGATAGGCACCCGGGACCGGCGGCTGCGAAGGCTTTTCGACCAGCGCCTTCAGCCCCTGCGTCGTCGTCGGGTAATCGCCGTTGTCGAGCCGGTACATTTTCAGCGCGGCGGAGATCGACTTGATGTCGGTGCCCGCCGTCGTCACCCGCGCCTGATCGGGGCGGTTGATGACGTTGGGGACGATCAGGGCGGCGACCAGCGCGATGATCGCCAGCACGACGATCATCTCGACCAGCGTCAGGCCAGCCTCACGGTCAGGGACAGAAACCTTGCGGGCGGCGGGGTTCGCGGCCAAGGTGTCACGAAACTTTCGGAATATGATGCGCATCCACGCCCCAATGCGTCCCCACGATGAAGCCATTGTGACAATCGAACCCGCCCCCGCCGGTCCGGCCGCCGGCGTGTGGGCGATCGCCGGCGGCCGCGCCATAGTAGTCGATGCCGCCGGACCCGCAACCTTGCTCGTGCCGAGCGAGTCGGTGTTGCTGCTCGGCGTCGACCTGCCGCTGCCCAGTCGGGCGAAGCGGCTGGCGGCGCTGCCCTTCGCGATCGAGGACCGCATCGCCGATCCGATCGACGCCGTGCATCTGGTGCTGGGCGGGGCGATCGGCGACAAGCGCTATCTGGTCGCGGTGGTGCGCCACGCGGTGATGGCCGAATGGATCGCCATCGCCGAAGCCGCCGGGATCGGCGGGGCGGCGTTCGTGCCCGACGCGCTGGTGCTGCCGGCCCCGGTCGAGGGGTGGAGCGTCGATCTGCGCGACGGCCGTGCGCTGGTGCGCGCGGCCGACGGCACCGCCTTTGCCATGGGGCAGGCGATGCTGGTCGCGGCGTGGAGCGCGGCGGGCAAGCCGGCGGTGCAGGCGAGCGGCGATCCGCTGCCGGAAGCGATGGCGGGGCAGGGCAGCGCCTTTCCCGCCGCCGCGCTGCCCGAACGGGTCGCGGCGGCGCCGATCGATCTGCGGCAGGGCATCTATGCCCGGCGACGCGGCGCGTTGCCCAGCACCGCGCGCAAGGTGGCGATGATCCTCGGGCTCGCCGCGCTGGCGCATGGCGTGATCGGCATCGCCGATACGCTGATGCTCCAGCGGATCGCCGAACGGCGACAGGCGGCGCTCCAGCAACTGGTCGTGACGACCGCGCCCGGCGTTCCCACCGGCGGCGATGATTTCGCGACGCGGGTCGCCGACCTGTTGCCGCGCGCCAATGGCACCAACCGCTTCGTGCCGCTGCTGTCGCGGGTGGGCGGGGCGTTGACGCCGATCGGCGCGACGCTGATCGTACGCGGCATGACGTTCGAGGGGAATGCGCTGACCATCGAGTGCGAATCGCCCGAGACCGGCATGGCCGACCGGGTCCGCGCCGCGTTGTCCGCCGCCGGCATCGCCGCGCAGGTCGCGAACGGCCCCGGCGGGGCCTTGCGCATCGTGGCGAGGGGGGCATGATCGTGGTGCGACGCAATGCCCGGATCGAGGCGGCGCTGGCGCGGTTCGACGGCTGGTGGCAGGGACTGACCGGCCGTGAGCGGGTGCTGGTCGGCACGCTGGCGGTGCTGATCGCCGGCACGGTGCTGGTGTACGGCGTGGTGAAGCCGGTGCAGGCGGCGCGCGCGCAGGCCCGCGCCGACATTCGTCAGGCCGAGACGCTGATGGCGCGCATCCGCGCCGCCGGGCGGCTGGAGGCGGCACCGCCGACGGTCGCCGCGGGCACGCCGCAGACGATCATCACCAACGCCGCCGCCGCGCAGCAACTGCAACCGGCGATCGCGCTCGGGGCCACGGGGATCACCGCGACGCTGACCGACGCGCCCTATCCGGCGGTGGTGACGTGGCTGAGCGAGGTCGCGCGCACCAGCACGATCGGGATCGAACGGGTGGCGATGCAGCGCGGATCGGCATCGGGCCGGGTCAACGCCACCATCGGGTTCCGCCCATGACCGACACGTTGCTGCGCGCCGAACCGGTGCGGCTGCCCTATGGCTATGCGCGCAAGGGCGGCGTGCTGATCCGGCTGGGTGCGGCCGGCATGGAGTGCCTCCACCGCGCCGATGCGACGCTCGATGCGATGCTGGAGGTGCAGCGGGTGGCACCCGGCGTGCCGTTCGTCGCGGTCGCCGACGCGGCGTTCGATGCCGCGCTCCAGGCAAGCTATGGCGGCAGCGCCACCACCGCCGCCGACATCGAACTGGCCGAAACCGATCTGGCGGCGCTGGCCGACAGCGCGGCGGCGGTCGACGACCTGCTCGACGCGCGCGACGATTCGCCGGTCATCCGCCTCATCAACGCGCTGCTCTTGGAAGCGATCAAGGAAGGCGCGTCCGACGTGCATGTCGAGACGCAGGAAAAGCGCCTCGTCGTGCGCTTCCGCATCGACGGCGTGCTGCGCGACATCGTCGAGCCGCCGCGCGCGCTCGCCCCCTTGCTGGTCAGCCGGATCAAGGTGATGGCCAAGCTGGACATCGCCGAGCGGCGCACGCCGCAGGATGGGCGCGTCACGCTGCGCATCGGCGGGCACGACGTCGATGCGCGCGTTTCGACCATGCCGACGCAGCATGGCGAGCGGGTGGTGCTGCGCCTGCTCGAACGCGGCGGCATGGCGCTCGACCTCGCCAGCCTCGGCATGTCCGAACGTGACGAGGCGGTGTTCGGCCGGCTGCTCGAACGCCCGCACGGGCTGTTGCTCGTGACCGGGCCGACCGGCTCGGGCAAGACGACGACGCTCTATACCGCGCTCACCCGGCTCAACGATCGCCGCCGCAACGTGATGACGGTCGAGGACCCGATCGAGTACGAATTGGCCGGGATCGCGCAGACGCAGGTCAATCCGCGCACCGACATGACCTTTGCACGCGGCCTGCGAGCGATCCTGCGGCAGGACCCCGACGTCATCATGGTCGGCGAGATCCGCGATCAGGAGACGGCGCAGACGGCGGTGCGATCGTCGATGACCGGGCATTTCGTGCTGTCGACGCTCCACACCAACACCGCGATCGGATCGGTCACGCGGCTGATCGACATGGGGGTCGAACGCTATCTGCTGGCGCCGATGCTGGTCGGGCTGGTCGCGCAGCGGCTGGTGCGGCGGCTGTGCCGCGAATGCGCGTGGCAGGACCGCGCGACCGAGGCGGACAGCGTGTTGCTGGGCGGGGCGATCAAGCCGGGCAAGAAGCTGTGGCGCAAGGGTGGCTGCGAGGCGTGCCATAACGAGGGCTATCGCGGGCGGGCCGGGCTGTATGAAGTCGTGGCGGTCGATGACCGGTTGCAGGCGATGATCCACAACGGCGTCGCCGAAGCCGAACTGGAACGCGCCGCGCGGCTGACCAACCCCGCGCTGCTCGACGACGGCGTCGCCAAGGTGAAGGCCGGCATCACCACCGTCGAGGAGGTCGCGCGCGTGGTGCGCGACGAGGCGTGACGATGGGGCATGTTCCGGCATTCCCGCGCAGGCGGGAGCCCATACACGCTGACGTCACGATTCCAGCCGATACGGTAGCGGTTATGGATTCCCGCCTTCGCGGGAATGACGAGAGGGCGAGCACGCGATGACCGCCTATGCCTATCGCGCGGCGTCGCGCAGCGGGGCGACCGTCAAGGGCGTGATCGAGGCGTCGAGCCCCGCCGCCGCCCGCGCGGCCTTGCGCGAACGCGGCGAATTGCCGCTGTCGGTCGAGGAAGCGGCGGAGAAGGGGCCGAAGCTGGGCGGCGTCCAGTTGCCCCGGCTGTTCCGGCGCGGCGTGTCGTCCAAGGCGCTGGCGACATTGACGCGACAGATTTCGACGCTGGTCGGGTCGGACATTTCGATCGAGGAATCGCTGCGCATCGTCGCTGGACAGGCCGACAATGCGGCGGTCGAGGCGCTGCTGCTCGACGTGCGTGCCGCGATCCTCGACGGACGCAGTTTCGCACAAGGGCTGGCGCGGCACCCCAAGGCGTTCCCGGAATTCTATCGCGCGTCGGTGGCGGCCGGCGAACAGTCGGGGCGGTTGCCCGACGTGCTCAGTCACCTCGCCAATTTCGTCGAGACGCGGCAGGCCAATGGCCAGAAGATGCAGTTGGCGCTGATGTATCCGGCGCTGCTCGCCACCGTCAGCTTCGGCATGATGGTGCTGCTGATGGTCTATGTCGTGCCCGACATCGTCCGGGTGTTCGTGTCGCGCGGGGCGGAACTGCCGTTCCTGACGCGGGCGCTGATCGCGCTGTCGGCGTTCATCCAGAACTACGGGTTGTATGTCGCGATCGGCGCGCTGGTGCTGGTGCTGGTCGGTGCGCGCTGGTGGAAGGTGCCGGGCAACCGGCTGCGGCTCGACCGGCGGCTGGCGACGCGCGCGCCGTTCCGCCGGTTCAGCCGGCAGCACAACGCCGCGCGCTTCGCCGGGAGTCTCGCGACGCTGGTCGGCAGCGCGGTGCCGCTGGTCGAGGCGCTGCACGCCGCCGCCGCCGTCACCCCCAACCGCTTCGTGCGCGACAAGGCGCTGACCGTCGCCGCGCGGGTGCGCGAGGGACTGAGCTTGCGCGCGGCGATGGCGGAGGCGGAAATCTTTCCGTCGATGCTGGTCGCGATCGTCGCCTCGGGCGAGACGTCGGGGCGGCTGGCCCCCGCGCTCGACCGCGCGTCGGGCGAACTGGAGCGCGAACTGGATGCGCTGGTCGCGACTTTGGTCGCGCTGGTCGAGCCGATGGTGCTGTTGCTGATGGGCGGGCTGGTGCTGATGATGGTGCTGGCGATCCTGCTGCCGATCATCAACCTCAACAATCTGG
The DNA here is from genome assembly GCF_001425385.1 of Sphingomonas sp. Leaf407. Taxonomy (GTDB): domain Bacteria; phylum Pseudomonadota; class Alphaproteobacteria; order Sphingomonadales; family Sphingomonadaceae; genus Sphingomonas. The sequence continues at coordinate 154,531 of NZ_LMQO01000006.1, read as the reverse complement.
TGACGATCTGAGCGCCATCGATATTGGCGCGCGTCCGACAAAGCTTCGTCATTCCCGCGCAGGCGGGAGTCCATAAACGCTGGCGTTTTAGTTCTATCGATGAGGTCAGCGTATATGGACTCCCGCCTGCGCGGGAGTGACGATGGGATCGATGGGTGCCGATGGTGGCACCAACCCCGGTTCGCGTGACGACGCGCGGCATGCTACCGCCGCCTCACCGCTTGCAAATCAAGGAATTGCCCGTGACCGATCTCGCCCGCATCGTCGCCGAGGTGACGGAGGAGATCACCGCCAACGCCGCGACGATCGAAAAGGCCGCTGCGCCCGACCTCGACTATGGTCCGGACTGGTTCGCCATGGCGGTGGCGACCGCCGACGGCGCGGTGCATCACGGCGGCTATGCGCATATCCGCTTTCCGCTCCAGAGCATCGCCAAGGTCTTCGCGCTGGAACTGGCGTTCGAGGCGGTCGGCGACGGGGTGTTCGACCGGGTCGGGCGCGAGCCGTCGGGCGATCCGTTCAATTCGATCGTCGACCTCGAACGCAACAAGGGCGTGCCGCGCAATCCGTTCATCAACGCCGGCGCGCTGGTGGTGTGCGACATCCTTGCCGAACATCACGGCGGCGATCCCCGCACGGTCGTCGATTTCGTCGGGCGCGAGGCGGGGGTGGCCCATGTCGTGCTGAACGACGACGTGCTGGCGACCGCGCGCGACAGCGGCGACCTGAACCGGGCGATGATGAGCTTCGCCAGGCATCACGGCAATCTGCGCTGCGCCATCGATACGGTGATGGAAGGCTATGCCCACCAGTGCGCGATCGAACTCGACTGCCGCGCGCTGGCGAAGGCCGGGCTGTTCCTCAGCCGCACCGCGCGGACCGGCGACGAGGGCGACGACGCGCGCGCCAAGCGGATGCGGCGCGTGCTATCGCTGATGATGACCAGCGGGCAATATGACGGGTCGGGCGACTTCGCCTATCGCGTCGGCCTGCCCGCCAAGAGCGGGGTGGGCGGCGGCATCCTCGCCATCGTGCCGCAGGTCGCGTCGATCGCCGTGTGGTCGAACAATCTCGACCGACACGGCAATTCGATCCTCGGCGTCCGCGCGCTGGAGCTGCTGGCGGACAAGGCCGACTGGTCGGTGTTCGGGTAGGGCGGGGCGTTACTGCCCCGCCGCTCCCGGCCCCAACAGGTCGAGCACCGCCGCGGTCATCGCGATCGTGCCGGTGACGATCGCCGGTTCGGCCGCCACCTTGAACAGCGGCGAATGGTGCGAGGGCACCGCCGGCCCGCCGTTCTGCGCCGCCAGGATGTCGCGGGCCGGCGTGCCGCCGACAGCGAAATAATAGCCCTTCACGCGCATGTCGGGCTGGACATAGGCGGCGAAATCCTCCGCGCCCATGCCGGTCTGTTCGAACGGCACGACATTACCCGCGCCCAGCGTCGTCGCCATCACCGCGTTCAACCGCCGGGCGAGCGCGGCGTCGTTGATCGTCGTCGGCGTGCCCTCGATCACCTTCACCACCGGCATCTTGTCGGCCGGCATGCCGTTCAGCGTGCCGATGCCGGCCGCGACGCGGCGGATGCCGTCGAGCAACTGCTTGCGCGTGCCCTCGTCGTTGGCGCGCACCGTCACCTGCAGCTTCGCCTCGTCGCTGATGATGTTGTGTTTCAGCCCCGAATGGAACGAGCCGACGGTGATGACACCGGGTTCGAGCGGCTGGCGTTCGCGGCTGATGAGGCCCTGCAAGGCGATCACGAGTTGCGAGGCCATGTAGACCGGGTCCTTGCCGGCATGCGGGCTGGCGCCGTGCGCGCCGATGCCGGGGACGGTGATGTCGACCGAATCGGACGACGAATACTGGATGCCCTCCGATGCCGAGACCTTCCCGGTTGGCAGGCCGGCGGCGACGTGGAACGCCAGCGCATAGTCGGGCCTCGCGAAGCGCGAGTAGAGGCCGTCGGCGAGCATCGCTTTCGCACCCCCGACGCGCTCTTCGGCGGGCTGGACGATGAACACCACCGTACCTTTCCACCGGTCCTTCAGCGCGGCCAGCCGGCGGGCGGTGCCGACCAGCGACGTGATGTGGGTGTCGTGGCCGCAGGCGTGCATCACCGGCGCCTCGACCCCGTCGACGCCGACCTGCCGCGCCTTGCTGGCGTTGGGCAGGCCGGACTTTTCCTCGACCGGCAGGCCGTCCATGTCGGCGCGGACCAGCACGGTCGGGCCGGCACCGTTCCTCAAGACGCCGACGACCCCGGTGCCGCCGACGCCGGGCGTCACCACCATGCCGGGGACGGCGCGCAGCTCGGTCGCCATGCGCTCGGCGGTCTTGACCTCCTTGAACGACAGTTCGGGGTTGCGGTGGAACCAGTCCCACATTTGCCCCAGCGACGCCTGATAATCGGTACGCACCGCGCCTGCCCAGTCGGGTTCGGCGGCGGCGGGCGTGGCGGCGAGCAGGCAGGCGGCGGTGGCGATGAGCTTGCGCATGATGTGGGTCCCCTTGTGCGGCGCAGGCTATCGGCTTTGGGGCGTGTGTCGAGGGGGTTTTGGTTCACGCGAAGGCGCGAAGGGCGCGAAGGAGAAGGTTGGGTTCACGCGGAGGCGCGGAGACGCGGAGGAAGAAGTAGAAGGGTTGTTCGCGCAGAGGCGCGGAGGCGCGGAGGAGGTTGCGCGATCGGCGAGCATCCGGCCCACCACCATCGTCACCCCAGCGAAGGCTGGGGTCTCCCGGTCGTATGGCGCGCGCCTCGCCGCGGGAGATGCCAGCCTTCGCTGGCATGACGGTATCCGGCGGGAGACATTCCACTGCTCCTGAGCCGCGCCGCCGTTCCGCGCATAAAACCTCCTCCGCGCCTCCGCGCCTCTGCGCGAACCCAACCTTCTTCTTCGCGCCCTTCACGCCTCCGCGTGAATCAATCCAGACCCCACCCGACGAGGATGTTGCCGTCCCGTTCCGCGTCACCCATATTCCGGTACATGGCGATCACGATCCGCACCGACCTGTCCGAGCCCGAAACCGGACAGACCTTCATCCCCCACCGGCCCAGCCGGCCGGCGAAGGTCGATGCCGGCAAGCGCTTCGTCATCAAGTCCGAGTACGAGCCCGCCGGCGACCAGCCGAGCGCGATCCGCGAACTTGTCGCGGCGGCGCGGGCGGGGGAGCGCGATCAGGTGCTGCTGGGCGTCACCGGTTCGGGCAAGACCTTTACCATGGCCAAGACGATCGAGGAACTGCAACGCCCCGCGCTGATCCTCGCGCCGAACAAGATCCTCGCCGCGCAGTTGTATGGCGAGATGAAGTCGTTCTTTCCAGACAATGCCGTCGAATATTTCGTCAGCTATTACGACTATTACCAGCCCGAGGCCTATGTCGCGCGGTCGGACACCTATATCGAGAAGGAAAGCTCGACCAACGAGGCGATCGACCGGATGCGCCATTCCGCCACCCGCTCGCTGCTCGAGCGCGACGACGTCATCATCGTCGCGTCGGTGTCGTGCCTGTACGGCATCGGATCGGTCGAAACCTATTCGGCGATGATCTTCGACCTGAAGAAAGGTGACGTGGTCGACCAGCGCGAGATCGTGCGCAAGCTGGTCGCGCTGCAATACAAGCGCAACGACGCCGCGTTCCAGCGCGGCAATTTCCGCGTGCGTGGCGACAGCCTCGAACTCTTCCCGTCGCATTATGACGACAGCGCGTGGCGGATCACCTTCTTCGGCGACGACATCGAGGAGATTACCGAATTCGATCCGCTGACCGGCAAGAAGGTCGCGAACCTCAATTCGATCCGGGTCTATGCCAATTCGCACTATGTGACGCCCGGCCCGACGCTGAAACAGGCGGGCGAGGCGATCAAGCACGAGCTGGCCGAGCGGCTCAAGGAACTGGTGATGGAGGGCAAGCTGCTGGAGGCGCAGCGGCTGGAGCAGCGCACCAACTTCGACCTCGAAATGATCGCCGCCACCGGATCATGCGCGGGGATTGAGAATTACAGCCGCTTCCTGACCGGGCGCCTGCCCGGCGAACCGCCGCCCACGCTGTTCGAATATCTGCCCGAAAGCGCGCTGCTGTTCGTCGACGAAAGCCACCAGACGATCGGCCAGATTAACGGCATGTCGCGCGGCGATCACCGGCGCAAGATCACGCTGGCCGAATATGGCTTCCGCCTGCCCTCGGCGATCGACAACCGGCCGCTCCGCTTCAACGAATGGGACGCGATGCGCCCGCAGACCGTCTGCGTCTCGGCAACGCCGGGCAGTTGGGAGATGGAGCAGACCGGCGGCGTGTTCAGCGAACAGGTCATCCGCCCGACCGGCCTCATCGATCCGCCGATCACGATCCGCCCGGTCGAGGAACAGGTCGACGATCTGATCCACGAGGCCAAGGAGACGGCGAAGAACGGTTATCGCACGCTCGTCACCACGCTGACCAAGCGCATGGCCGAGGATCTGACCGAGTTCATGCACGAGGCGGGCTTGAAGGTCCGCTACATGCACAGCGACGTCGAGACGCTGGAGCGGATCGAGCTGATCCGCGACCTGCGCATGGGCGTGTACGATGTGCTGGTCGGCATCAACCTGCTGCGCGAGGGATTGGACATTCCCGAGTGCGGGTTGGTCGCGATCCTTGATGCGGACAAGGAAGGGTTTTTGCGCAGCGAAACCTCGCTGATCCAGACGATCGGCCGCGCCGCGCGCAACGTCGACGGGCGGGTGATCCTCTATGCCGATCGCATGACCGGCAGCATGGAGCGCGCCATCGCCGAAACCGACCGCCGGCGTGAGAAGCAGCGCGAATATAACGAGGCGCACGGCATTACCCCCACGACGATCAAGCGCCAGATCGGCGACATCATCGCCGACGTCGCCTCGCGCGATCAGGTGACGGTGGAGATCGACGACGACGGCCCGCGCCACATGGTCGGCCACAATTTGCGCAGCTATATCGAAAGCCTCGAAAAACAGATGCGCGAGGCGGCGGCGAACCTCGAATTCGAGACGGCGGGGCGGCTGCGCGACGAAATCCGCAGCCTCGAGAACGAGGAACTCGGCCTGCCCGCGTCCGAACACAAGGCGCCGATCATGGGCCGCTCGAACGAGGGCAAGCCGGGCACGCGCAAGACGCGCTACGGCAAGCAGAAGGCGATGCGCATGGCCGGCGGCGGCGGGCGGGGGCGGTAGGAACGGTCGGCGTTGCTCCCCTCCCTGGAAGGGAGGGGCTGGGGGTGGGTCGGCCGGTTGTGGAAAGCGTACCTTCCCTCGCGGACCTACCCACCCCCAAACCCCTCCCTTGTCAGGGAGGGGAGAAACCGACGGTCATCCAGTGTGACCACCAATCATCGTTACTTCCGACAACGCTGGACAATCGCCGCCCTCCGCGCCACGTTCCGCGCAAAACAACCGGAGGGGATTTCATGCGCCACACCATTGCCGCCACGCTTGCGCTGACGCTGGCCACCGCCGCCGTCGCCCAGCCCAAACCGCGCTATGCGCCGGCACCCGCCGCCGTGCCCGCGAAGGGTGCCGCGTTGAAGCTCGGCAAGTGCATCAACCTGTCGAACATGCTGGAGGCACCGACCGAAACCACATGGGGCCGCGCGTTCCGCGACGACGACATGACCCGGATCAAGGCGAAGGGCTTCACCGGGCTGCGGCTGCCGGTGCGCTTCTCGGCACATGCCGATGCGAAGCCGCCCTATGCGATCGATCCCGCCTTCCTGCAGCGGGTGCGGCATATCGTCGACCTTGCCACCGCCAACGGCATCGCGGTGATCGTCGACATGCACCATTATGAGGAGCTGTTCACCGATCCCAAGGGGCAGGCGCCGCGCTTCGCCGCGCTGTGGCGACAGGTCGCGCAGGAATTTCGGACCGCGCCCGACAGCGTCTATTTCGAGCTTATCAACGAACCGCACGACAAGCTGGGTGCCGACAATCTGTTGTCGGTGCTGACCCCGGCGTTGAAGGCGGTGCGCGAGAGCAATCCGACGCGGCCGGTGGTGATCGATGGTCCCGAATGGGCCGGGCTGGACGCGATGCTGACCTCGCCCTTCCCCGACGATCCCCATGTCGTGCCGACGTTCCATTTCTACGATCCGCCGAACTTCGGGTTGGACAAGGCCGATTGGCTGACCCCGAAGGTCAAGGAAACCTATGGCGACAAACAGGATCTGGCGCAGCTCGACGCGGCGATCGCCAAGGTCGCGGCCTATGTGAAGCGCACTGGGCGCGTGCCGTTCGTCGGCGAATATGGCGCGTGGGAAGGGCGGTCGGCGGACCAGCGCGCGCGCTATTATCCGATCGTCAGCACCGCATGGGCCTCGGCCGGAATCCAGAGCTGCGCATGGGGGTACACCAACACGTTCCAGCTTTATCGCGACGACACCGGCTGGCTGGACGCCGCGGTCGACCGGATCGCCAGCCCGATCATGCGCTGAAATCTCAGTCGGGCGGGTTCAGTCCGAACAGCCGGTCGACCAGCCGCTGGACGACCGGCACGACCACCAGCGACACCGGAAAGGCGGTGGCGAAGCCGATCGGCACGCCTTGCGCAAATGCTCCCCAGAACTGGTCGGGGCCGACCCGCACCAGCGCGCCGACCGCCCCGATCAGTGTGGAAAATATCACTCCGTTGATCGCGGAGGCGACCAGCCGGTAGCGCAGCCGCGATCGGGTCTGGACGGTGGCATGGGCGCGTTCGGCGGCGGGGGCGTGCGACATGGCCGGCAGAGCGGTCGATCGGTGGCCGTGGTTCCATGTCCGTCCCCGACAGGCGCGGCGCGGCATGGCTCGTTTTCCCGCTGACAGCCGCCTCCCGCTATGTCACAAGCAATAATATTACGCGGGATTGAGTCGGCGACAGACCGGACGGGCCGCCATCGCAGGAGAGTGTATGCGGGTCATCGATCATGTGATCGCGGGCGATACGGCGGTATCGGGCGACGAGGGCGGCCCCTTCGGCGCGGTGTTCGATCCCAATCGGGGCGAGGTGCAGGCGCATGTCCGGCTGGGTGCGGTTGCCGATGTTCAACGTGCGGTTGCCGCCGCGCTTGCCGCGCAGCCGGCGTGGGGGGCGACCAACCCGCAGCGCCGGGCGCGCGTGCTGTTCCGATTCAAGGAACTGGTCGAGGCGAACATGGATTCGCTCGCCGAACTGCTGTCGAGCGAGCATGGCAAGGTCATCGCCGATTCGAAGGGCGACATCCAGCGCGGGCTGGACGTCATCGAATTCGCCTGCGGCGTGCCGCATCTGTTGAAGGGCGATCATACGCAGGGCGCGGGGCCGGGCATCGACGTCTATTCGATGCGGTTGGCCGTAGGCATCGGCGCGGGGATCACGCCGTTCAATTTCCCGGCGATGATCCCGATGTGGATGTTCGGCGTCGCCATCGCGTGCGGCAACGCCTTCATCCTGAAACCCAGCGAGCGCGATCCGTCGGTGCCGGTGCGCCTTGCCGAACTGATGCGCGAGGCGGGCGCACCCGAGGGCATCTTGCAGGTGGTCCATGGCGACAAGACCGTGGTCGATGCGATCCTCGATCATCCCGCGATCGGCGCGGTCAGCTTCGTCGGGTCGAGCGACATCGCGCATTATGTCTATCGGCGCGGCGTCGCGGCGGGCAAGCGGGTGCAGGCGATGGGCGGGGCCAAGAACCACGGCATCGTCATGCCCGACGCCGATCTCGATCAGGTCGTCGCCGATCTGGCGGGCGCGGCGTTCGGATCGGCGGGCGAGCGCTGCATGGCGCTGCCGGTGGTGGTGCCGGTGGGCGACAAGACCGCCGAGGCCTTACGCGAAAAACTGATCCCGGCGATCCACGCGCTGCGCGTCGGCGTGTCGACCGATCCCGAGGCGCATTACGGCCCGGTGGTGAACGCGGCGCACAAGGCGCGGGTCGAAAGCTGGATCGCCAAGGGGGTCGAGGAAGGCGCCGAGCTGGTCGTCGACGGGCGCGGGTTCCGCCTGCAAGGGCATGAGCGCGGCTTCTTCGTCGGGCCGACGCTATTCGATCATGTGACGCCCGCCATGTCGGCATACCGCGAGGAAATCTTCGGGCCGGTCCTGCAAATCGTCCGCGCGCCCGATTTCGAGAGCGCGGTGCGCCTGCCGAGCGAGCATCAATATGGCAACGGCGTCGCGATCTTCACCCGCAACGGCCATGCCGCGCGCGAGTTCGCCGCGCGGGTCAACGTCGGCATGGTCGGCATCAACGTGCCGATCCCGGTGCCGGTGGCCTATCACAGCTTCGGCGGGTGGAAGCGCAGTGCGTTCGGCGACATGAACCAGCACGGCGAAGAGGGCGTGCGCTTCTGGACCAGGGTCAAGACAATCACCCAGCGCTGGCCCGACGGATCGGTGCTCGGCACCCAAGCCGAGGATGGCGCGGCGGCGCGGACGCAGGATGCGTTCGTCATCCCGACGATGGGGTGACAGCGGTGCGGCGTTCCCCGGCGCTGGTGCGGACGATGCCGTTCCTGCTCGGCTGGGCGATCAGCCTGTGGCTGCCGGCGATCAATGTCGGGATGTGGGGCGCGACGCCGATGCTGAGCGGCTGGGCGCTGTTGCTGAACGGCTATCATGCGCTGCCGGCGTATCAGTTCGGCTGGCTGGCCAATGTCGCGCTGTTCGGGGTTCTCGCCGGACTGTCGTCCTGGGGCATGGGGCGGCGCTGGCTGATCGGATGGTCCGCCTTACTGCTGCTCACGACGTTGCAGGCGTTCGACCTGTTCCTTCGGCCGGCGTTCTGGGCCTTCAAAGGGACTGGACCGGGGTTCTGGCTATGGACGATATCGAATCTTGGTGCCGCCGCGACCGGCTTCATGGTCGCCGCACGACAGGGGAAATTGCCAAGATGATACGACGCCTGATGCTGGGGATGTTCGCGGCGCTGCTGGTGGCGATGCCCGCCGCCGCGCAGAAGCGGATCGCGCTGACGTTCGACGATGCGCCGCGATCGGCCGGCGCGTTCCTGACGCTCGACCAGCGCACGGTGAAGCTGATCGCCGCGCTGCACCGCGCGGGCGTCACCCAGGCGGCGTTCTTCGTCAATCCGGGCAATCTGGCCGATGCGGCGGACGGCGTCGACGGGGTCGACCGGCTGACCGACTATGTCGCCGCCGGCCATGTGCTGGCCGATCATTCGTACAGCCATCCGGCCCTGAGCAAGCTGACGCCAGAGCAATATCTGGCGGACATCGACCGGGCCGAGCGCTGGTTGAAGGGGCGCGAGGGCTATCGTGCATGGTTCCGCTATCCCTTCCTCGACGAAGGCGGCGCGGACAAGGTCAAGCGCGACGCGGTGCGCGCGGGGTTGAAGGCACGCGGGCTTGCCAACGGCTATGTCACGCTCGACGGATCGGACTGGCAACTGGAGGGAATGACGATCGCCGCCAAGCAGGCAGGCCGGGCGATGGACATGGCCGCTTTGCGCACGCTCTACGTCGACATGATGATGCAGGGCGTCGAGACGCATTACGCCAATGCGCAGAAGGTGTTCGGCGCGCGCCAGCCGATCCATGTCATGCTGATGCACGAAACCGATATTGCCGCGCTGTTCGTCGAGGATTTCGTCAAGGCGTTGAAGGCGAAGGGCTGGACGATCGCGACGGCGGACGCCGCCTATGCCGATCCGCTGGGCAAGGTCGCGACCGACCCGGCCCATGCCAACGGCACGCTGACCGGCCAGATCGCGCAGACCCGCGGGATCGGCGGCCTTGCCAACCCGTCGCTGGGCGACGCGAAGGCGGCGCAGGCGGCGTTCGACACGCGCGTGCTGACGCGGCGGTGAGGCAGCGGACCGCCTCGGCATCGCCCTATGAGGCGGCGATCGGCTTTGCCCGCGCGGTGCGGGTGGGCGACCGCATCCTCGTGTCGGGCACCGCGCCGGTCGAGCCGGACGGCAGCAGCACGCCGGGCGATGCCGCCGCACAGGCGACACGGTGCTTCGCGATCATCGCGCAGGCGATCGGCGAGTTGGGCGGGCGGATCGACGATGTCGTCCGTACGCGGATGTACCTGACCGATCCGGCCGATGCCGAGGCGGTCGGGCAGGTGCATGGACGAGTGATGGGCACCGTGCGGCCCGCCGCGACGATGCTGGTGGTGGCCGCGCTGCTCAGACCCGAATGGCGGGTCGAGATCGAGGCCGAAGCGATAGTGGAGAGTGAAGCGTGAACCCGTTCGACCTGACCGACGACCAGCGCGAGATCCAGGAACTGGCGCGCCGGTTCACCGCCGATGCCATCACCCCGCATGCTGCCGAATGGGACGAGCAGCATATCTTCCCGCGCGACACGATCCGGCAGGCGGCGGACCTCGGCTTCGCCGCGATCTATGTGTCGGAGGAGTCGGGCGGGATCGGGCTTGGCCGGATGGAATCGGCGCTCATCATGGAGGCGATGGCCTATGGCTGTCCGTCGACCTCGGCGTTCATCTCGATCCACAACATGGCGGCGTGGATGCTCGACGCCTTCGGGTCGGCCGAGTTGAAGGCGCGGTTCCTCCCTGACCTCGTCACGATGGACAAGCTGGCGAGCTATTGCCTGACCGAGCCGTCGTCGGGGTCGGATGCCGCCGCGCTCAAGACCAAGGCGGTGCGCGACGGCGACGACTATATCGTCACCGGCACCAAGCAGTTCATCTCGGGCGCGGGCGAGAACGAGGTGTATCTGGTGATGGTCCGCACCGGCGGGGAGGGGCCGAAGGGCATCTCGTGCCTGCTCATCGAGAAGGACATGCCCGGCGTGTCGTTCGGCGCGAACGAACGCAAGCTCGGCTGGCATTCGCAGCCGACCCGCGCGGTGATCCTCGATTCCGTGCGCGTTCCCGCCGCCCATCTGGTCGGTGCCGAGGGGCAGGGCTTTTCGATTGCGATGCAGGGGCTGGACGGCGGGCGGCTCAACATCGGGGCGTGTTCGCTCGGCGGGGCGCAGCGGTGTCTCGACGAGGCGGTGGCCTATACCAAGGCGCGCCAGCAGTTCGGCAAACCCGTCGCCGATTTCCAGAACACGCAGTTCACGCTGGCCGACATGGCGACCGAGCTGGAGGCGGCGCGCGCGCTGCTCTACACCGCCGCCGCGAAGGTGAGCGCGAACGCCCCCGACAAGACGCGCTTCGCCGCGATGGCGAAACGCTTCGCCACCGACACCGGATCGAAGGTGGTGGATCAGGCGCTGCAACTCCATGGCGGCTACGGTTATCTCATGGACTATCCGGTCGAGCGCTTCTGGCGCGACCTGCGCGTCCATTCGATCCTCGAAGGCACCAATCAGGTGATGCGGATGATCGTCGGACGGGATCTGGTCAAATGAGCGTTCGGGTGGAAATCGACGGCCGGGTCGGGCGTCTCCGGCTCGACCGGGCGGAGGCGTTGCATGCGCTGACGCATGGCATGTGCGACACGATGCTCGCCGCGCTGGAGGACTGGCGCGGCGATCCGGCGGTGGAGGCGGTGGCGATCGACCATGCCGAGGGGCGTGGGTTCTGCGCGGGTGGCGACATCCGCATGATCGCGGCGAGCAGCGCCGCCGACGGCGCAGAGGCGCGGGCGTTCTTCGCCGCCGAATATCGGCTGAACCACCGGCTGTTCACCTATGCCAAGCCGGTGATCGCGATCATGGACGGGATCGTGATGGGCGGCGGGGTCGGCATTTCGCAGCCGTGCAAATTGCGTGTCGCGACCGAGCGCAGCCGTTTCGCGATGCCTGAAACCGCGATCGGGCTGTTTCCCGATGTCGGCGGCGGCTGGTATCTCTCGCGCCTGCCCGGCCGGATCGGCCAGTATCTGGCGCTGACCGGCGCGCGGATCGACGGCGCGGAGATGCTCGCGCTGGGCCTCGCCACGCATTTCGTGGCGTCGGAGCGGGTGGCGGAGGCCACCGCCCGCATCGCTGCCGATCCGCAAGCTGCCGAGGCGATCCTGAGCGAATTGTCGGGCGAACCGGGCGAGGCGGCGATCCTGTCGCGCCAGGGCGAGATCGACCGGCTGTTCGCCAGCGACGATTTCGAGGAAATCCTGTCCGTGCTGGACGCCGATGGCGGGGAGTGGGCGGGCGAGCAACTCGGCATCCTGCGCCAGCGCGCGCCGCTGTCGTGCAAGGTGTCGCTGAAACTGCTGCTCGACGGCAGGGCGATGCCGACGTTCGAGGACGAGATGCGGCAGGAATATGCCGTCGCCACGCGCATCGTCCAGCGCCCCGACATCGTCGAGGGGGTGCGCGCGGTGATCGTCGACAAGGATCACGCGCCACGCTGGGACCCGGCGACCCCGGAGGCGGTGAGCGATCACATGATCGACCGCATCTTCGCGCCGCTCGACGCCGCCGACGAATGGCAGCCGCGATGACTCACTTCGTCATTCCGGCGCAGGCCGGAATCCATTGTGTCGGGAGATCGCGCTTCTATCGCTACCGTCTCACGTCCATGGATTCCGGCCTGCGCCGGAATGACGAATTGCACTGGAGCCACCATGTCTACGTATGAAACCATCCTCGTCGAGCGCCGGGATGCCGTGACGCTCGTCACGCTCAACCGGCCGAAGGCGCTCAACGCGCTGAACGCACAGGTGCTGGCCGAACTGCTGGACGCGATGCGCGCGTTCGATGCCGACCCGACACAGGGCTGCGCGGTCGTCACCGGCTCGCCTAAGGCGTTCGCCGCCGGGGCCGACATCAAGGAAATGCAGGAAATGGACTTCGCCGCGATGTACGGCGGCGATCATTTCAGCGGCTGGGACGCCTTTACCCGCACCCGCAAGCCGATCATCGCTGCGGTGGCCGGCTTCGCGCTGGGCGGCGGCTGCGAGCTGGCGATGATGTGCGACTTCATCCTTGCGGCCGACAGCGCGAAGTTCGGCCAGCCGGAGATCAAGCTGGCGGTGACGCCGGGCATGGGCGGGTCGCAGCGCCTCGCGCGCGCGGTCGGCAAGGCGAAGGCGATGGAGATGTGCCTGACCGGGCGGATGATCGGCGCGGAGGAGGCCGAGCGGTGCGGCCTCGTCGCGCGGATCGTCCCCGCCGACGATCTGGTCGAGGAGGCGGTCAAGACCGCGCAGACCATCGCTGCGATGGCCCCCTTGGCGGTGAAGGCGAACAAGGAAATGGTCAACGCTGCGTTCGACACGACTCTGGCGCAGGGCGTGCAGTTCGAACGTCGCCTGTTCCACGGCCTGTTCGGGACGGCGGACCAGAAGGAAGGCATGGCCGCCTTCGTCGAGAAACGGCCGGGCAACTGGACCGGGCGGTAAGAATCGGGCCGGCACCGCCCTCCGCCGGGAGGCGGACAAAAACACGGGAGAGCAGCATGGCACGGATCGGCTTCATCGGCCTCGGCAACATGGGCGGGGGCATGGCCGCCAATCTGGCGAAGGCGGGGCATGACGTGCGCGCGTTCGATCTGTCGGCCGAGGCATTGGCGCGCGCGAAAGCTGCCGGCTGCCTGCCCGCCGCCAGTGCGGTCGAGGCGGCGGCGGGGGCGCAGGCGGTCGTCACCATGTTGCCCGCCGGTGCCCATGTCGCCGAAGTCTATGGTAGCGGGCTGTTCGAGGCGGTCGATACCGGCGCGGTGCTGATCGATTGCTCAACGATCGACGTCGATACCGCGAAATCCGTGGCGCAGGCGGCGCGTGCGAAAGGGCTGCACGCGGTCGACGCGCCGGTATCGGGCGGAATCGCGGCGGCCAATGCCGGGGCGCTGACCTTCATGGTCGGCGGCAGCGAAGCGGCGTTCGCCAGGGCCGAGCCGTTCCTGTCCGACATGGGCAAGGCGGTGATCCATGCCGGCGACAGCGGCGCGGGACAGGCGGCCAAGATGTGCAACAACATGCTGCTCGGCGCATCGATGATCGCGACGTGCGAGGCGTTCGCGCTGGCCGAACGGCTGGGGCTGGACGCGCGGACCTTCTACGACATTTCCTCGGTCAGTTCGGGACAATGCTGGTCGATGACGAGCTATTGCCCGGTGGCGGGCGTCGGCCCGGAGACGCCGGCCGATCGCGGGTTTCAGGGCGGGTTCGCAGCGGCATTGATGCTCAAGGACCTGCGCCTCGCGATGCAGGCCGCCGCCGGCGTCGGCGCGGATACGCCGATGGGCGCGCGGGCGGCGGAGCTGTACGGCCGCTTCGTCGAGGACGGGCAGGGCGCGACCGATTTTTCGGGGATCATCCAGACGCTGCGGTGATTCACAGGTCGTCGCCCCGGTCGTATCCCCGCGCAGGCGGGGATCCAGAGCCATGGATACAGGCCGTTGTTCTGCCTGACTCTGGACCCCCGCCTGCGCGGGGGTACGCCATGCTTCAGACAAGCGGTACCTATCGTCCCGGCGAGGGACAAGCGGCAATCGCCCCTTGCCCGATGTTACTGGCATCCCCCATGTCCGGGGCGATCACTTACGCGACAGGAACCGTCCGATGCGCCGTCTGCTGCCCCTCGTCCTGCTTGCCGTCGCCGCGCCGCTGCCCGCGCAAACCCCGGCACCGTTCGTCATCGAACAGACCGGACAGGGCTTTGCGACGATCGATGCGGCGGTCAGCGCGGTGCGCGACGGCACCGCCACCATCCTGATCGCGCCGGGCACCTATCGCGACTGCACGGTGCAGACCGGTGGCGACATCACCTATCGCGCGCGCAACCCCGGCAGCGTCATCTTCGACGGCGCGGCGTGCGAGGACAAGGCGACGTTCGTGCTGCGCGGCCGGCGATCGACGGTCGACGGCATCGTGTTCCGCCGCGTCCGCGTGCCCGACGGCAATGGCGCGGGCATCCGTACCGAGATCGGCGACCTGACCGTCGTCAATTCGACCTTCCTCGACAGTCAGGAAGGCATTCTGGGCGGCAACCCGGAGGGGCGGCAGCGGATCGTGATTGACCGGTCGACCTTCGCTGGTCTGGGCCAATGCGATGAATCGACCGACTGCGCGCATTCGGTCTATCTGTCGAACAACGGGTCGATCACCATCACCCGGTCACGCTTCGAGCGCGGGACCGGCGGCCATTACGTGAAGATCCGCGCGCCGCGCATCGACATCACCGACAGCAGCTTCGACGACAGCCGGGGCACGAAGACCAACTACATGATCGACCTGCCCGAAGGGGCGACCGGGCGGATCGCGGGCAACACCTTCGTCCAGGGCAAGGCGAAGGAGAACTGGACCGGCTTCATCGTCGTCGGCGCGGAGAAGCGGACCTTCCCGGCAACGGGCCTCAGCGTCGAGAACAATGTCGCGACGCTGGCACCGGGGGTGGACAAGAGCCCGGCGTTCGTCGCCGATTATACTGGCGACGGGGTCAATGTGGGGGTTAACCGGCTGGGGCCGGGGGTGCGCAGGTTCGAGACGCGGTAGGGCGGACGCGACATTCCTGTCCGTGCCGTCACCCCGGACCTGTTCCGGGGTCCACGGTGCGGCGATCGGTGTAGTCAGAGGCTCGAACGGCAGCGTGTGCTGCTGGGTGGACCCCGGAACAGGTCCGGGGTGACGAAGCGGATAGCGCGTTCGACCCAAAACGTCGGGTCGTGTGCCGCTCAAAGCCGAATGTCGATCCGGACCTCAACCCTATTCCCGCAGCAACGGCATCACGTCGGCCAGCGTCACGTCGTGCATCTGGTGCAGATACGCCTCGTAATAGCCCTTGTGCGACGCGCCCACCACCGCGAGCATCCGCGTGCCGGGCGTGCGGCCCAGCACGTCGCGGATGTTGGCGACCATGCGCAGGTTGCGCGTCTCCCAATAGCCGACATAGTCGCGGGCGAGGCCGGTTGGTTCGGCCAGCGCCGCGCCGAAATCGGACCGATAGACCAGCGCGGGCGCGTCCGGCGCGTTCATCGAGCGATAGAGCGCCAGCACGCCGCCCGGCGTGCCGAGGCCGGCGGTCAGCCGTTCGTCGTTGGCACGGCGCTGGCGCGAGGCGGGATTGTCCCATGCCCGCACGACCGCGTCGTCCGCCGCCTTGCGGCGCGCGGGATCGGCGTCCCCCGGGCTGTCGGCGGAGTGGTCGTCGACGCTCCACGTCCGCTCGAGCCCCAGGCGCGCGGCGAGGACGGCGGAAATCTGGCTGCTTTCGCCGCGCCGTCCGGCCAGTTCGGTCAACATCGCCACCAGCGGCGCGTCGAGGCCGTCGCCGGCGCGGCGTTCGGGCGGGGGCAGGCGTAGCCACTGGACCAGCGCCGAAAATCGCTCGCCCGCCGCCAGCCACACCGCCGCCAGCCGCCGGCGCTGCGCCGGGGTCGGCGCCTTGCCGAGCGCCGCGACCAGCCGCTCGCCCTCGGCATTGGCGGCGGGCACGTCCAGCCCGGTCGCGGTGTTGGCGGGGGTGGGGTCGTAGCAATAGGTTTCGACCGTCTCGGCATAGCGGCTGGGATAGCGGCGCAGCGCGTCGCATTGCAGCCCCGAGAGATCCTCGGTCGCGATCGCGGTCGGCTTCCACGCCGCCAGCCGGTCGAGCAGGGGGCCAAGCACCGCCGGCTGGAAGCTTTCGGGCAGGTTGGCCAGATGCGTCGTGCCGAGCACCATGACGATATTGGGATTGGCGGTGCCGGTCCGTTTCAGCGTTTCGGGGCGGAAGGTCGGTCGATACCCCGATTCCTGCGCCGCGACGTCAGGGGCAAGCAACAGGGTCGCGCCGATCAGGGCGGCGGGCAGGAACGACGGCATGGATCAACCCCCAATGTGTATTGCCAATATAATACGCTATCGTGCCCGGCGATGGTACGCAAGCGTGCCTGGCATGGTGCTTTCCCCTCTCGACGTCCGTCGCATCCTCGCGCGATAGGGGGCCGTCGCAATCGTGCGGCATGTTTCCCCGAAAGTTCCGATGAAGATCTGGTTCAATCAGTCGTTTTCGCTTCGCAACGTCATCGCGAACATGGTCGCCGCCCGGCCGGGGCTGGACATCGCGGTCAGCACCATCGACGGCGACGCGCCGGTGCGCGACGTGGCGCCGGACTTCTGGGTCGAGCCGGCGCGCGGGGCGACCGATTATGTCGAATGGGCGCTCGCCACCGCGATCGATCGCGGCGTGACGCATCTGGTCGCCGGACGGGGGCGCACGGGCATCGCCGCGCAGCGCGAGCGGTTCGCGGCGGCGGGGATCGCGCTGCACGTCGCGGCCGATGCCGCCACGCTCGACCTGCTCGACGACAAGGCGGCGTTCACCGTGTCGCTGGGCGACGATCCGCATCGCTGCCCGTCGATCGCGGTGACGACCGCCGACGGCTTCGACGCGGCGGTGGCCACATTGACGCGAGGTGGCCGGGCGGCGTGCGTTAAGCCGGTGCGCGGCGTCTATGGCGCGGGATACTGGACGCTCGACGGGGCCACGCCGCTGGCGCATCTCGCCGATCCCGATGCCCGCCGGATCGCGCCTGCGCTGTACGTCGACGCGTTGCGCCATGCCGAGGTGCAAGGGGAAACCTTCGCGCTGCTGGTGATGGAGCATCTGCCGGGGCTGGAGGCATCGGTCGACATCGTCGCCGACCATGGCCGGGTGCTGCTGGCGGCGGTGCGCACCAAGCTCGACCCCAATCGCCAGCGGATCGAGACGCGCCACCCGCTGATCGCCCATGCGACGATGCTGGTCGCGCGCCATGCCCTGCACGGGGCGCTCAACGTGCAGTACAAGCAGGACGCCGCCGGCCAGTGGCGCATCCTCGAGATCAACAGCCGCGCGGCTGGCGGGGCGTCTTACGGTGATGCGGTGGGGATTCCGTTCTGCGCGACATGGATCGATGTCGTCACCGGCACCGCGCAGGCATTTGATGGAGCGATCGATGCGCAGGTCGTCGCGGTGGTCCATGCGACGCCGCGCGCACAGCAGAAAAGCGGGACTCCGTCAAACCCCCGCCAGTGAAATTTACCTGTCGTTCCGGCCGCTTTCGGGGGTTGCGGCCTGTCGCGCGCCGGTCATAATCGCCGCCCACAAGGGTCGCCGTGACGCGACGCAACGAGAGGAAGAAGCCGATGGTCAGTCTGCAGAAGGGTCAGAGCGTCCGTCTCGAGAAATCGGGTGGCGGCACGCTGACCCGCGTTGCGATGGGCCTCGGCTGGGACGTGCGCAAGGCCAAGGGGCTGCTCGGGCTGTTCGGCGGCGGCGGGGGCGGCGATGTCGATCTCGACGCCTCGTGCCTCGCCTTCGATGCGTCGGGCCGGCAGCTCGACGTGGTGTGGTTCCGCAAGCTGACCAGCGACGACGGCAGCATCGTCCATAGCGGCGACAACCGCACCGGTGCCGGCGACGGCGATGACGAGACGATTGCGGTCGATCTGACGCGCCTGCCCCCGGGCGTGCGGACGCTGATCTTCACCGTCAACAGCTTCACCGGCGACAGCTTCGACCGGATCGAGAACGCCTATTGCCGGCTGGTCGATGCGACCAACGGGCAGGAACTGGCGCGCTATGATCTCAGCGGGTCGGGGTCGCATACCGGACAGGTCATGGCCAAGCTGGTGCGCAGCGGCGACGGCTGGGAGATGAAGGCGCTGGGCGAGCGGACCTCGGGCCGGACGTTCCAGGAGATGATGGGCGCGATCACCGGCGCGCTGTGATCCCGACCGCGTTGATACAGGACCCGGCATGACCGAACTGCAACAAGGCGGCAACGCCGCCGTGCCGCCCGGCACGCTGACCGTCGATCTCGGCTGGACCGCGCCGGCGGGCGTCGAGGCCGACGGCTCGGCCTATCTGCTGCTCGGGAACGGGCGGGTGCGCGGCGACGCCGACATGATCTTTTACAATCAAAGCGAGGGCGACGGCGGCGCGATCCGCTTCGCGACAAGGACCGGGGCGGGCGGGCGTTTCACGATCGATCCGGCGCGGCTGTCGGGCGAGGTCGAGCGGATTGTGTTCTGCGTGACGATCGACGAGGCGACCGCGCGGCGGCAGACGCTGGCGATGTTGCAGGGCGTGGGCGTCACGCTGGCGGGGCAGAGCGGGGATACGCTGTCGTTCCGCCCGTCACTGGCAGGCGCGACCGAGGCGGCGATGATGCTGGCCGAACTCTACCGCCGGGGCGGCCAGTGGAAGTTCCGCGCGATCGGGCAGGGGTTCAACGGTGGCCTGGGGCCGCTCGCGCGCTCGTTCGGCATCGACGTCGCCGACGAACCCGCTGCTCCGCCGCCGCCGCCCGCTGCTCCGCCGCCCGCTGCTCCGCCACCGCCGCCACCTGCTCCGCCGCCGCCGCCTTCGATCAGCCTGTCGAAAGTGACGCTGGAGAAACAGGGGCAGACCGTCAGCCTGCAAAAGCGCGGGAGCAGCTTCGGCGAGGTGACGATCAACCTCAACTGGTCGCGCGGCAAGAAGGGGTTCTTCGGCGGCGGCAGCGCGATCGATCTCGATCTGGGCTGCCTCTACGAGCTGAGCGACGGGCGCAAGGGCGTGGTGCAGGCGCTCGGCAACAGCTTCGGGTCGTACAACAGCCTGCCGTTCATCGCGCTGTCGGGCGACGACCGCACCGGCGACGTGTCGCAGGGCGAGACGATCCGCGTGAACGGCGGCCAGTGGAGCGCGATCCGTCGCATCGCGATCTTCGCCAATATCTACGAAGGCGTGCCCAACTGGCAGGCGACCGATGGTGTCGTGCTCGTCACCATGCCCGACCAGCCGCCGATCGAGGTCCGCATGACCGAGGGGCGCAACGACCGCCGCCTGTGCGGCATCGTGCTGATCGAGAATATCGGCGGCCAGATGAAGGTGACGCGGATCGTCGATTACGTCCGCGACCAGCAGGTGCTCGACGAGCAGCTCGGCTGGGGCCTGCGCTGGGTCGCGGGGCGCAAATGATCCAATTGGGAGAAGACCATGTCGGTTAGCCTGTCCAAAGGCGGCAATGTCAGCCTGTCGAAAGAAGAACCCGGCCTTACCCGTATCCTGATCGGGCTCGGCTGGGACACGCGCGTCACGGACGGGGCCGATTTCGACCTCGACGCCAGCGCGTTCCTGCTGGGCGCGGGCGACCGGGTGCGCAGCGACGGCGATTTCATCTTCTACAACAATCTGCGTTCGGCCGACGGATCGGTCGAGCATACCGGCGACAACCGCACCGGCGAGGGTGACGGCGACGACGAGGCGCTGACCGTCGACCTCTCCCGCCTGCCCGCCGATGTGCAGAAGATCGCGGTCGCGGTGACGATCCACGAGGGCGAGGGCCGGCGGCAGAGCTTCGGCATGGTGTCCAACGCCTTCATCCGTATCGTCAACGATGCGACCGGCCGCGAGATTTCGCGTTATGATCTCGCCGAGGATGCCTCGACCGAAACCGCGATGATCTTCGGCGAAGTCTATCGCCACAACGCCGAGTGGAAATTCCGCGCGGTGGGGCAAGGGTATAAAGGCGGGCTCGGCCCGATGGCGCGCAACTATGGCGTCAACATCGGCTGACCCCGGGCGTTCAACGTAAGGACAACATCATGGCAGTATCTCTCTCCAAGGGCGGCAACGTCAGCCTGAGCAAGGAAGCACCGGGGCTGAAGGCGGTTCGCGTCGGGCTGGGCTGGGACACGCGCGTCACCGACGGCAGCGCGTTCGATCTCGACGCCAGCGTGTTCCTGACCGACGAGGCCGGCAAGGTCCGCTCCGACGCCGATTTCGTGTTCTACAACAACAAGGAAGGCGCCGGCGGCTCGGTCGTCCATCAGGGCGACAACACCACCGGTGAGGGCAGCGGCGACGACGAGGTGGTCGCGGTGTCGCTCGATCAGGTGCCGGCCGAGATCACGAAGCTGAACTTCGCGGTCACGATCCACGAGGCGGAGGGCCGTCGCCAGAATTTCGGCATGGTGTCGAACGCCTTCATCCGCGTGCTGAACGCCGATGGCGGCACCGAACTCGCGCGCTACGACCTGTCGGAAGACGCCTCGACCGAAACGGCGATGATCTTCGGCGAACTCTATCGTCACAATGGCGAATGGAAGTTCAAGGCGATCGGTCAGGGCTTCGTCGGGGGCCTCGGGCCGCTGGCGCGGTCGTTCGGCGTCAACGTCTGACCGCAAGGACCTGCCCGCGATGCGTGATCTGATCGCGGGCGAACGGGCACCGGCGGCCGGCGCGACCACGTTCGTGCTGGCCGGCGGTGCGCCGCCGCCGCTGGCTTTGGTGGCGCTGGGCGCGGACCGGCGGGTGGCGGCCGATTTCGCACCGATCGATTCGATCACCCGCGAACTGCGCAGCGGCGTCGGCTTCGAGGAGGCGACGCGGCTGCGGATCGATCCCGCCGCGCTGCCGGCCGGGGTCGACCGGCTGTTGCTGATCGCGTTCGATCCCGCCAATCGCCCGATCGACGCCCGGCTGACCATCGCGAGCGACACGCTGCGCTTCGCGGTCGACCCGGGCAGGCAGGCTGCGGCGGCGGTGATCCTGATCGAGCTGTACCGCCATCAGGGCGGCTGGCGGATCGCCGCCAACGGACAGGGGTTCGCGGTCGGCCTTTCCGCCATCGCTGCCGCCTATGGCCTCGACCGGGCATGGTGCGACCGGCTCAACCCCCGGTTGCAGGACGACACGCCCGATCGCGGCGACCGCCCCGGCCAGTCGAGTGGCAGCGGCATCGCGATCGAGGCGCATCACATCCTGACCAACGCGCATGTCGTCGAGGACGTTCGCACGATCAGCGTCCATGTCGGCGGGCGGACGCTGGCGGCGGAGATGGTGTTCGCCGACCCGCGCAACGACCTCGCGCTGCTCCGCGTCGACACGCCGCTCATGCAGATCGCGCAGTTCCGCTCGCAGGTGGGACTGCATCTGGGCGAGGATGTCGTGGCGCTCGGCTTTCCGTTGCAGGGGCTGCTCGGCACCGGGCCGCAGGCGAGCGCCGGAAATATCGCCGCGCTGTGCGGGATCGGCAACGACAGCAGCGTGTTTCAGTTCACCGCGCCGATCGCCAGCGGCAACAGTGGCGGTCCGATTCTCGACATGGCGGGCCATTTGATCGGCCTCGTCAGCTCTTCGCTCAACCTCGACCGGATCCGCCGGTCGGGGGCCAGCGCGGAAAACATCAACTTCGGCATCAAGGGCGCGATGATCCTCAGTTTTCTCGATTCTCACGGACTGGAACCCCAGATGGCGCACGACGCGACCCCGATCGGCCGGACGGCGGTGGTGGCCCGTACCCGCAGCGCGATCGCACGGATCGCCTGCCAGTGCTGACGACCCCGAACCCGCATCGCAGCGTGGCCTTGCCGACCGGCCGGCTCGACATCGCGGTCGAGGAGGCGGCATGGCCCTTGGACGACCTGTGCGCCTTCGCCGCGCGCGAGAACCCCAAACGCGGCTTCCTGATCGTGTCGCGCGTGCTCGGCCGGCATCTGCCCGCCAGCCCGCAGGTGATGCGCGCCAGCGTCCGCGATCTGGTGGCCCGCATCCCCGCCGATCTGCCCGGACCGGTGATGGTCGTCGGCCTCGCCGAAACCGCCGTGTGCTTGGGGCAAACGGTCCATGGCGAACTGCGCGCGGCGCTGGGGCGCGACGACATCCACTTCATCCATTCGACCCGCCAGCGGATCGACCATCCGTTGCTGTGCCGGTTCGAGGAACCGCACAGCCACGCCTCGGCGCATCTGATCTATCGCCCCGACCTGCCGGCCCCGCACAGCCTGGTGATCGTCGACGACGAGGTGTCGACCGGCACCACCCTCACCAATCTGGCGCAGGCGCTGGTGACGGCATGGCCGGGCGTCGAGCGGATCGTCGTCGCGACGCTGACCGACTGGTCGGTCGGGCGCGACTGGCAGGCGCGGATGCCGCGCCCGACGGCAATCGCCGCGCTGCTCCACGGCCGGCTGGAATGGACGCAGGGCGACATCGCCCCGGCCGATGCCGCGTTCGACATGGCGGCGGCGTCGCTCGGCACCCTGGCGACGCATCGCAACATGGGGCGCACCGGCATCACCAGCGCCGCCGCGCCGCCGCCGATCGGTCCGTTGCCGCCCGTCACCGGCCCGCTCAGGATCATCGGCACCGGCGAATTCACCTATCCCCCGTTCCGTCTGGCGGAAACGCTTGCCGAAGCGGGCCATGACGTGGTCGTGCAGGCGACCAGCCGCAGCCCGGCGCGGATCGGCTGGGCGATGGCCAGCAAACTTTGTTTCACCGACAATTATGGAACCGGCGTGCCCAATTATCTCTACAACGCCGATACCGCCGATGGGCGGACCAACTGGATCGCGCACGAGACGGGGGCGGCGACGATCGACCCCGCGCTGGTCGCGGCGTTGAACGCCACGCTGATCGGATGGGCGGCATGATCCGCGCGATCGCACTCGTCGATCTCGACGACACGCTGTTCCAGACGCTGCGTAAATGCCCGGCCGACGTGCCGCCCGAACGGCTGACCCCGCTGGGCTTCGCCAAGGACGGATCGCCGCTCAGCTATGCGACGCCGGTGCAGATGCGCTTCCTCGACTGGCTGGCGGAGACGACGCATCTGGTGCCGGTGACGGCGCGCAGCCTCGACGCGCTGCGCCGCGCGCATATCCCGTTCAAGGCGGCGGTGTGCGCGCATGGCGGGGTGATCCTGAACGACGAGAGCGAGATCGATGCCGAATGGGCGGCGATCGTCGCCGGGCGCGCCGCCGAACACCGCGCCACGCTCGACGAACTGGTGGCGGCCATCGCTGCCGAGGCGGCGTTGCGCGACGTGCCGATCAACGCGCGGGTGCTGATGGAGGGCGATCTCGCGCTCTATGCGCTCGCCAAACATGCCGATGCCGATGCCGACGCGCTGTTCGGCGTCGTCGATGCGGCGGTGCCCGCGCTGCCGCCGGGCTGGACCGACCATCGCAACGGCAACAACGTCGCGCTGATGCCGCCCTATCTGGGCAAGGCGCATGCGGTGGCGCGCATCCTGCCGGGATTGCGCGCGCGCTTTCCCGACGCACCGGTGATCGGCATCGGCGACAGCCTGACCGATGCGCCGTTCATGGGGCTGTGCGACTTCGCGATGCTGCCGCCGCGCTCGCAGCTTGCCGGGGGCATGTTCGATGCCGGCTGAGGCGGTCCGGGCCGATCCCGCGCCGTTTTCGGGCAGCTATGATCCCGCCGATGTCACCTTCCTCATGAAACCGGTGGCGCTGGCGCCCACGGCGGTGGCGGACAAGGAAGCGGCGATCCAGTCGGGCAAGCGCCATTATTCGGAGATGATCGCCCCCGAACGGGTGCCCGGTCCCGACTATCTCGCGCTGTACGACGCGGCGCTCGCGCGCAACGGCGCGCGGCTGGCGCAGGATGTCGCGAACCTCGCCGCGCATCTGGCGCGGCGGGCGGACGGACGTGAGGTGGTGCTGGTATCGCTCGCCCGCGCCGGTACGCCGATCGGGGTGCTGCTCGCGCGGACGCTGCGCGCGCACGGCCACCCGGCGGTGCATTATTCGGTCAGCATCATCCGCGATCGCGGGATCGACCGGGTTGCGCTGGCGCATATCGCCGCGCGGCACGATCCGACCCAAGCGGTGTTCATCGACGGCTGGACTGGCAAGGGCGCGATCGGCGGCGAATTGCGCGCGACTCTGGCCGACCGGCCGATGGGGTTCGCGCCGACGCTGGCGGTGATCGCCGATCCGGCGGGGCAGGCGGATATTGCCGCGACCGATGATGATTATCTGATCGCCTCGGGCCTGCTCAACGGCATCGTTTCCGGGCTGGTCAGCCGATCGATCCTGAACGACGCGGTGGTCGGCCCGGGCGATTTCCACGCCTGCGTCACCTATCCGCAGTTCGCCGCCGCCGACCGGTCGCAGGCGTTCGTCGATACGCTGGCGCCGCTGGCCATCGCCGCGCTGCCGCAACCGATCGATGGCCATGCCGCCCGCCGCCCGGCGCTCGTCGACGCCTGCGAGGCGATGCTGGCCGACCTGCTGGTGCGCGCCGGCACGCAGGACCGCAACCGCATCAAACCCGGCATCGCCGAGGCGACGCGTGCGCTGTTGCGGCGGATGCCCGAACGACTGCTGGTGCGCGATGCGGCCGATCCCGATGTCGCGCATCTGCTCCACCTCGCCACCGAACACGGCATTCCGGTCGAACCGCTGGATGCCGCTTCCCGTTATCGCGCGGTCGCGATCATCCGTTCGCTGGGGGACGATCAATGAACCATGGACCCGTCACCGCGCTCGAACTCGGCGCGACGCTGTACCTGCCCGCGACCCGTGCCGATCTGGTCGAGGTGTTGCTCGGCAACCGCCGGGTGGCCGGCCTGCGCTCGGCGGTGATCTGCCTTGAGGATGCGGTGCGCGAGAGTGACCTGCCGCTGGCGATGTCGCGGCTCGCCGCATTCCTGCGCACGCTCGGCAACCGCGAGGGTGGCCCGGCCGAACCGCTGCTGTTCGTGCGCCCGCGCGACGCGGCGATGCTGGGGCATATCCTGTGCATGCCCGGCGTCGAGCGGCTGACCGGCTTCGTCGTGCCCAAGGCGCATGCCGAATCGATGCCGGCCTATCTGGCGCTGCCGCTCCACGATCGCCACCGGCTGATGCCGACGCTGGAGACGCGCGAGTCGCTCGACCCGCAGGAAATCCGCCGGTTGCGCGACCAGTTGCTGGCGGTGCAGGACCGTATCCTCGCGCTGCGCATCGGCGGCAACGACCTGCTGCGCGCGATGGGGCTGCGGCGCACGCCCGGCCGCACCGCCTATGACGGGCCATTGGGCGGGGTCATCGCGATGCTGGTCACGAGCTTCGTGCCATGGGGCTTCGCGATGAGCGCGCCGGTGCTCGAACAGTTCGGTGATGCCGACCTGCTGCGTGCCGAGATCGCCCGCGACATCGAACACGGCCTGTTCACCAAGACCGCGATCCACCCCGATCAGGTGGCGGTGATCCACGCCGCGCTGGCCCCGTGCGAACGACAGGTCGCCGAGGCGCGGCTGATCCTCGCCGACGACGCCCCGGCGGTGTTCGCGTGCGACGGGGTGATGTGCGAACCCGCTACCCATGCCGCCTGGGCCGAACGGCTTCTCGGTCGCGCCGCGCTGTTCGGGGTGGCCGACGCCCATTCCCTTCGTCTGATAGCAGGAACGGACCAATGACCACGCGCAGCAAGATCGACGAACAGAAAAGCCCCGGCGTCCGCTTCGAGGTTCATGAGTTCAACCGCAAGGCACACGGCCTCGGCCATCAGCCGATGACGGTCGCCGGCGCGGGTGGGGCCGGCGCGGAAGGAGGGATTCACGTCCACCTGCCGCACCCGGTCAGCGCGCGGCAGGTCCGCATCGTGCTGGAAGGCGGTGCGGCGCTGCTCGAACCCGGCGCGCTGCAATATGCGCATGGCAAGTTGCAGGTCGACGTGCAGAAGAACGCCGGCGCGGGCGGCTTCTTCTCGCGCGCGATCACCTCGGCCGGCTCGGGCGAAAGCGCGTTCGCGACCCGCTATGCCGGGCATGGCGAGGTGTGGACCGAAGTCACGACCAAGCATTTCATCCTCGCGGCGATGGACGGGCCGCAGGATTCGCTGATCCTCGACGACGGGGCCTTCTACGCCTGCGACGCCAACATCGCGGTGTCGACCCATGTCCATCGATCGGTATCGGGGATCATGTCGGGCAACGGGCTGATGCAGCCCAAGCTGACCGGGGCGGGGGCGTTCGCGATCGAATCGCCGGTCCCGGTCGACGAGATCGAGGTGATCGAGCTCGACGGCCAGAACGAGCTGATCGTCGATGGCGACCTCATGCTGATGTACACCGCGACGTTGCAGGTCGAGCTGCGCCCGCTGGTGCGGGGCCTGCGCAACGCGATGCGCACCGGCGAGGGGCTGGTGTTCGTGTTCCGTGGGCGCGGCACGGTGTGGCTGACGCCGACGATGCGGCTTGGTTAAAGGCGGTGCCGGCCCGCTCCCCCACCCGGCCACCCAGCAGGATACTCAAGTGGGTGGCCGGGTGGGGGAGCGGGCCGGCACCGCATCCGCCGCGAGGCGAATCAAACCCTACCGCGCCGGATCGTCGTCGCCGTAGCGCCGTTCGATGAAGCGCAGATTGTCGGCGAAGCTGTCGAGGTCGTCCTGCGCCAGCGAGCGCGACAGCGTCTGCAACCGCTCCACCATCCGTTCGATCCCCTGGTTCAGCTTGTAGCTGGCCGAGCGGCCGGTCTGGCGAAAGATTTCGGCGCGGTGCGCGGGCGGAATCTCGGCATAGCTGGCGATCAGGCGCGGCAGGTGATCGTCGCGCATCTGGCGGATTTCGGTCAGCGTCGCGATCAGCACCGCATCGCGCCCCGCGCGCGCCTCCAGATCGTCAATCAGCCCCAGCAACCGCGCGACCAGCGGACGCGAGGTATCGGGCAGGCGTGGATCGTCGGGCTGGATGCCGGCGCGGGCAGGAGTGGGCGTCGGTCCGGGCGCATCGGTCGCCGGCGGCAGGGGACCGCCGAGCCATGTTGCGAGCTTGTCGAGAAAACCGGTCACAATCGACGTCCCGTTGCCTGTGCCCGCGCATGATAGTGCATGGTGACACGATGCCGCTAGAGGCAGTTAGTTCCCTTCGATCGCGGCGATCGCGCGGCGGGCCTGCATCACCGCGTCGCCCAGCGCGCGGCTGGCCGCCGGGGCGGACAGGGTGCTGCCGTCCGCCGCTGCCGCCGCCCGATCGAGCGCGCGTGCCTGATCGGCCAGCGCCCGGCTGCCCGCCACCGCACCCCGCGCGGCGGCGGCGGTGCGCAGCGCGGCGATGCTGGTTTCCTGCGCGCGGGCCAGCGCCTGTGCCAGCGTGGTGTGGCTGTCGATCAGGATGCCGATCGTCAGCAGCCCTTGCCGTGTCACCGCCGACTGGGTGAGGATGTCCTGTTCGCGCGCCAGCAGCGCTTCGGTCGCGGTTTCGCGCAGGAACGCGGCGCGCTCGGGCCGGTCGTGGCGCAGTTCGCGCGCGGCGGCTTCCAGCGCGGGGCGGAGCGCGGCGATCAGCGCGCCGGCTTCGTCCAGCGCGGCGACGGCGGCGGCGAAGCGGTCGCGATCGGTTTCCAGCGACAGGACCGACCGGGCGACGCCATCGCGCTCGCGCGCCAGCCTTTCGACCAGCGCGTCGATCCGCGCCGGCACGGGCGGTGCGGGAGGGGCGGCGAACAGCGATCGCCAGCCCGAGGGCGGCGGCGGTGTGTCGAGCGCCCGCGCCACCGCTTCGACTTCGGCGAGGCCGGTCTTGGCGCTCTCGGTATGGATCGCGCCGCGCGACAGCCGCGCGCTGGCATCGGCCGCCGAGGTTATCGCGCGCCGGCCGATCGCGTCGATCGCCTGCGCCACCCGGTCCTCATCGGCATGCAGCCATTGCCGCAGCAGCGCGCGGGCGTCGGTGGTGGGGGAAGCATCGGGCACGACCGAAACCCTATACCCCGCCATCAACCATCGCAATTCGGTCGCGCGGCGGCAGCGTCAGGTGGAAGCGCGTCGGCAGGCCGGGCAGCAGCGCCAGCGTGCCGCCATGGGCATGGGCGATCTGCCGCGCGAGGCTGAGGCCGACCCCGGTCCCGTCGACCTTGGTGGTGTGGAACGGGCGAAAGATGCGCGCGGCGTCGTCCGGGGCCACGCCGTTGCCGCTGTCGGCGACCTCGATCGTCAGCCCGGCCGCCTCGATCGACACGGCGAGCGCGACCCATGCCGGTCGCTGTTGGCCGGCCGCCGCCGCCTCCGCCGCATTCTGGAGCAGCGCGAGTACCCCCTGCGTCACCTGATCGCGGTCGAGCGGCCAGTCGGCGTCGGCCGCGACCGACAGGTCGAGCCGCACCCCCGGCCAGCGTCCCGCGAACAGCCGCGCCCAGTCCGCCGCCAGTCCGGCAGGCGACGTAGCGCGCGGCTGCGGCACCGGCAGCCGGGCCAGCGTGCGATAGGCGGTGGTGAACCGCTCCAGTCCTTCGGCCCGCCTTGCCAGCGTGCCGATAATCTCGTGCAGCAGCGCCGGATCGGTCCCCGGCGTCTCGATCGCCTGCAACGCGCTGTCGGCCAGCGAGGTGATCGGGGCAAGGCCGTTGAGCAGTTCATGGCCCAGCACATGGATCATCTCGGCGGTCGCCCGCGCCTCGGCCAGACGGGCTTCCTGTTCGACGTCGATCAGCGTGGCGATCGTCCGCGCGTCGCTCAGCGTCACCCGCTCGATCCGCCAGTGGCGTGCCTCGTGGCGCAGGTCGCGTGCCTGCGGGTCGGCGAGCGCCGGGGGCAGGGCGACGATCCGGTCGTCGGTCGCGAACAGCCGCCGCGCGGCGCGGTTGAGCGCGCGGCCATGGCCGTCGTGCAGCGCGATCATCGGCGTCGGCGCGGCATCGAGCAGCAGCCGGTTGCCGGCGTCGTCACCCTGCGCCGGAGCCGCCGCGCTCGCTACCCCCGCCTCGCGCCACCCGGCCGACAGCGTCAGCAGCAGCGTGACCAGCGCCGCCCCGGCGAGCGACCCCCACGCGCCCTGTTGCCATGCGAACAGACCGGCCCCGCCCGCCGCGACCAGCAACACCGCGCGCACGACCGATCGCAGACCGATGATTGATGCTCTCCCCTCCCTGAGAAGAGTTTCGGGTCGGTCATGCCCCAGGCATGACCTGAACAGTGCGGGGCACTGTTCACCCGAAACTGGGTCGGGGGTGGGTAGGTTCGGGTCAGGTGCTGCCGTTCCCTCGCAGGCCGATCCACCCCCAACCCCTCCCTTGTCAGGGAGGGGAGCCTTGCCGCTACAGCCCATAGCGCGCCATCCGTCGGTACAGCGCGCCCCGGCTCAACCCCAGCGCGGTCGCGGCATGGGTGACGTTGTGGCGATGTTCGCGTAGCGCCGCCTCGATCATCGCCCGCTCCGCATCGGACAGCGCGAAATTCGCCTCCGCGCCCGGATCGGTGACGACGACCGGCGGTGGCGGAACCACCGCCGCCGCGTCGATCGCGCCGTCGTCGCTCAACAGCACCGCGCGTTCGATCGCCAGCGCCAGCCCGCGCACCTCGTCGGGCCATGGTGCCGCGCGGATCGCCGCTTCGGCCGCCGGGGTCAGCCGCACCTCGCCCCGGCCGAAGCGTTCGGCGGCATCGCGCGCGAAATGGCGGGCGAGCAGCAGCACGTCGTCGCCCCGGCTGGCCAGCGGCGGCACCGCGATCTCCACGGTCGCCAGCCGCCGGCGCAGCGCCGGGGTCAGCAGCGCGACCTCCTGCACGATGGCGATCGGGCGGACGCCGCCGGGCAGCCGGTCGAGCAGCCGGTCCTGCGCCACCGCGTCGATCCGGTCGGGATGGCGCAGGATCACGCTGGTATCCGCCGCGCCCAGCCGGTCCCATGCGGCGGCATCGCGCAGGTCGATCCGCAGCGGCTCGCCCGGTTCACCCGACGCGGCGTGCAGCGCGCGCGCCGCCAGCATCCGTCCGCTGCCCGGCCGTCCGGTGATGGTCACGCCCGCGCCGCTCGGTCCCACCCGGCGGATCAGGTCGCGCAACCGCGCCATCGCCGGATGTTCGCCGAGCAGCATCGCCGGCGACACGCCACCGCCGCGCGGTGTCGCGGGGGTGGCCACCGGCACGCGCGCCATCGCTGCCGCGACCTTGGCGATCAGTTCGGCGTTGCGCCACGGCTTCATCACGAAGTCGCGCGCCCCCGCCTGCATCGCCGCCACCGCGATGCGGATGCCGCTGTGCGCCGTCACCGCGACCACGCAGGCACCGGGATCGTCGGCGACGATCCGCTTGAGGCAGGCCAGCCCCTCCTCACCATCGGCCGACCCTTGCGTGAAGTTCATGTCGAGCAGGATCGCGCCATAGCGCCGCTGCGCCAGCCGCGAATAGGCTTCCTGCGGCCCGGCCACCGTGTCGAGCCGGTGGCCGGCGATGCGAAACGCGATTTCCATCGCGCGGGCGACCGCCGGATTATCGTCGATCAACAGGATTGACGGGTCCGCCGACTGTCCATTCGTGGACGGTGCGTCCGCCGCCGGACGGTCGCCGGTGGGCGATGACGGTGAAAATCCATTGTTCATAGTGGTTTAGGTTTTTGCCCGGGTTTCAGCGACAGTGTCCGCATGATGAGCGAACACTCTGCACATGCCAATGGCGCTCCGGGCGCGGCGATGGACCGGCGGATCGAACGACCGCGCAAACGCTGGTGGCGGCACCGTGCGCTGCTGGCCGGCGTTTTGCTGGTGGCGGCGGCGGTGCTGGTGTGGCGGTTCCTGCCCGCCAGCGGATCGACCGACATCGCCGCCGACCAGATCGAGACGGGCACCGCGCAGCGCGCGCCCTTCGCTGATTATCTGCCGGTGCGCGCCAGCGTCGCGCCGCGCCTGACCACGCTGGTGGGCGTGCTGTCGGGCGGACAGGTCGAGAAGCTGCTGGTGCAGGACGGGGCGATGGTCGCGGAGGGCCAGCCGCTCGCCACGCTCGCTAACCCGAGCCTGCAACTCGACGTGCTGACCCGCGAGGCACAGATCGCCAGCCAGTTGGGCGGCATCGCCGGCGAGGACCTCGGCATCGCGCGCACCCGGCTCGACCGCGCCGGACAGATCGCGCAGGCGAACTATGATCTCATCAAGGCGCGCCGCGATCTGTCGATCCGCGAGCAGCTCCACGACAAGGGTTTCGTCTCCGACGCCGGCGTCAAAAGCTATGCCGAGGAAGTCGCCTATCAGCAGAAGCGCCTCGCCCAGCTTCAGAGCGGCGGCGCGGCCGAGGCACGGATCACGGCGACGCAAGGGGCGCGGCTCGACGATACCCGCGCCCGGCTCGAACGTAACCTGTCGGCGGTCCGCGCCGGGCTGGGCACGCTCATTGTGCGCGCGCCCGCCGGCGGGCGGCTGACCAACTTCACGCTGCAACCCGGCCAGGCGCTGAAACCCGGCGATCCGGCGGGACAGGTCGACAGCGAGGGATCGTGGAAGCTCGTCGCCGATGTCGACGAATATTATCTCGGCCGGGTCGCGGTGGGGCAGGCGGCGAGCGCCGAGCGCATGGGCCTGCGCGTCGCCAAGGTGCTGCCCCAAGTCACCGATGGCCGCTTCCGCGTCGAGCTGTTGTTCGCCTCGCCCCCGCCCGCCGGGCTCAATCGCGGGCAGACGATCGACACGCGCATCACGCTCGGCAGCACCGCGCCCGCGCTGGTCGTGCCGGTCGGCGGCTGGCTGCAATCGGGCGGCGGCACCAGCGCCTTCGTGCTCGACGCCGATGGCGCGCATGCCCGCCGCCGGACGATCCGCACCGGCCGGCGCAATCCCGAACAGGTCGAGGTGCTCGACGGGCTGAACCCCGGCGAGCGCATCGTCACCAGCAATACCGCGTCCGTGAAGGGCGACATCCTCAATCTCCGCTGAAAGGCACGCACATGATCCGCATGGAAAAGATCGAACGCCGCTACGTCTCCGACGATGTCGAGACGACCGCGCTCCACGCCATCGACCTGTCGATCGCGGCGGGCGAGTTCGTCGCGATCATGGGGCCGTCGGGTTGCGGCAAGTCGACGCTGCTCAACACGCTCGGCACCGTCGATCGGCCGACGGGGGGCAAGTATCTGTTCGGCGACCGCGATCTGGCGGCGATGGACGAAAAGGAACTGGCGAAGTTTCGCGGCAGTACGCTCGGCTTCGTGTTCCAGAGCTTCAACCTGATCGACGAGCTGACGATCGAGGAGAATATCGCGCTCGGCCTCGCCTATCGCCACGATGCCGGGGACCGGCGGTCGCGCGTGGCGGCGGCGATGGACAAGGTCGGCATCGCGCACCGTGCCCGCCACTTCCCGCACCAACTGTCGGGCGGGCAGCAGCAGCGCGCGGCCATCGCCCGCGCGATCGTCGGCGATCCCAAACTGATCCTGGCGGACGAACCGACCGGCAACCTCGACACCGCGAACGGCGAGCAGGTGATGAACATCCTCGCCGGTCTCAACGACGAAGGGGCGACGATCGTGATGGTCACGCACTCACCGAGCCATGCCGACATGGCCAAGCGTCGGATCGACATGCTCGACGGCCGCATCGTCGCCAGCGCCATGCGCGCGCTCTGACGCGAAAGGGAGAACCATGAACGGCTTCGCGCTTCGCTCGCTCTATCGCTCGCTCACCCGGCACAAACGCTATGGTGCGCTCAACATCGGCGGCCTCGCCATCGGCATCGCGGTGTTCCTCGTCCTCGGCCTCTATGTCCGCTTCGAGACGGGGTTCGAGAAATGGCTGCCCGACCATGGCAAGACCTATGTCGTGCAGACGGTGTGGAGCCTGCCCGAAAGCCCGGCGAACGGGGCGTACCCCTATACGATGGGCGGCCTGCTCGAACAGATGCGCGAGGATTTTCCGGGCACGATCGGCACCCGCATCCGCGGCGGCGAGAACGGCGGCAGCGTGCTGCGCGCGGGCCGTGCCACCAGCGAGAATGTGGCGCAGGTCGACCCGACCTTTTTCCAGGTGCTGCGCATTCCCTTGGTGAAGGGCGATCCGGCGAGCGTGCTGGCGCAGCCGGGCAACGTCGTCATCAGCGAGAGCATCGCCCGCAAATATTTCGGCACCACCGATCCGATCGGCCAGCCGATGGTCGTCGCGTTCGACCAGCCGAACAGCTACCGCGTGAGCGGCGTGTTCCGCGACCTGCCCGACAACAGCGACTTCAAGCTGACGATCCTGATCCCGCTGCCCCGGACCCCGACGTCGGAAAACTGGTATCATTGGGGCAGCGCGTCGCTCGCCACCTATCTGCGCTTTCCCGATTCCACAGCGGCGCGCGCGTTCGAATCGAAGCTGACCGCCTTCGTCGACCGGCGCGGCAAGGAACTGGCCGCCCCCGGCGAGCGACCGTCGGCGGTCCAGCAACTGAAACTGCTGCCGCTCGCCGACGCCCATCTCGTGCCCCAGGGACAGGACAGCGCCAGCCGCAAGACGACGATCGTCACGCTGGGGCTGGTCGGGTTCCTGACCCTGCTGATCGCGATCGTCAATTACGTGAACCTCGCCACCGCCCGCGCCGGCCTTCGCGCGCGCGAAGTCGCGATGCGCAAGGTTCTGGGCGCGGACCGGGCGACGCTGGTGCGCCAGTTCCTCGGCGAAGCGGTGCTGACCGTCGCGCTCGCGTCGCTCGTCGGGCTGATCCTTGCCGAAATCGGCCTGCCGCTGGTCAATGCGGCGGGCGGATTGTCGCTGACTATTCCGTACGTGGTGGTCGTACCGGCGCTGGTGCTGCTGACGCTGATCGTCGGACTGGCGGCGGGCGTGTATCCCGCGTTGCTGCTGTCGGGATTTCCGGCGGCGGCGGTGCTGGCGTCGGTGCGCTCGCCCGGCGGCGGTCGCGCGGGTACGCGCATCCGCGAGTTGCTGGTCGTGGCGCAGTTCGGCCTCGCCATCGCGTTCATGATCGGCACCGCCGTCCTGTTCGCGCAGACCCGCCATGTCCGCCAGACCGACCTCGGCTTCCAGCGCGACGGGCTGCTCGTCGTCCGGTCGCTGGCGGATTCACTGGTTGAAGCCAGCAGCAAGTCGGGAATCGTCACCGCAATCCGCGCCTTGCCGCAGGTCCGCGAGGTGACGGTCGCCAATCTCGCGATCGGCGGCAGCGGGGAGGATAATAACAACAACGTGCCGCTGCCCGGCGTCGCCGGATCGGGGCCGTCGCTCACCTGGGGCATCGTCGGTCCGCGCTTCTTCGAGACGCACGGCGCGCGGCTGATCGCCGGCCGGCTGTTCGACGATGCGCACGGCGCGGACGATGCCGAGCTGCACAAGGTGACCGACGGGTTCAACATCGTTATCAACCGCCGTGCGCTCGCCAGCCTGCGGTTCCGTTCGCCCGAGGAAGCCGTCGGCAAGACCGTCGGCGGTGGCAATCCGCGCACCATCATCGGCGTCGTCGACGATCTGCGCTTCGGCTCGCCGCGCTCGCCCACCCCGCCGACCTATTATCTCTACTATCGCCGTCCCGAGAAACTCGGCACGACGGTCGCTACCGTCCGCTTCTCGGGCGATCCGCGCACCGCGCTCGCCGCGGTCCGGTCGCTGTGGCAGCGGATGGCGCCGCAGGTGCCGTTCAACGGCGACACCGCCGACACCCGCCTCGCGCAATTCTATGAGGATGACGACCGCGCGGCGCGGCTGTTCGGGATCGGCGCAGGCCTGGCGGTGCTGATCGGCTGCGTCGGCCTCTGGGGCCTAGCCTCGTTCAACATGCAGCGGCGGGTGAAGGAGATCGGCATTCGCAAGACGCTGGGCGCATCTGCGACCGACATCGTGCGGCTGCTGGTCGGGCAGTTCCTGCGCCCGGTGCTGATCGCCAACGTCATCGCGTGGCCGATCGCGTGGCTGGCGATGCGAAGCTGGCTGACCGGCTTCGAGGATCGCATTGCGCTCTCGCCGCTCTACTTCCTCGGCGCGACGCTGCTCGCCACGACGATCGCGGTGCTGACCGTGCTCGGCCAGTCGCTGCGCGCCAGCCGTGCCGCACCGGCATGGGCGCTGCGCCATGAATAGGGCGTGGATCGCTGCGCTGGCGCTGTGCGCCGCCACGCCGGCCTCGGCCGAGACGCTGCGCGAGGCGATCGCCGCCGCCTATGCCACCAACCCGCAACTGGCGGCGGCGCAGGCGCGGCAGGCGGCGCTGGCCGAAACCCCCGAACAGGCGCGCTCGCTCGCCCGGCCGGTCGTGTCGGCGGGGGGCAACGCCGGCTACGACCGGCTGAACGGCGGCAGCGGCGCGGCGGTCGCCAGCGTCGCGCTCCCGATCTGGACCGGCGGGCGCGCCGCCGCCGCGATCCGCGCCGCCAACCGCGACGTGGCGGCGGGCGCGGCGGGCCTGCGCGACGCCGAAGCGGCGATCCTCGAAAGCGTCGTCACCGCCTATGCCGCGCTGCTGTATAACCAGCAGGCGGTCGAGGTCGCGCGCGTCGGCATCGAACGGCTCGACCGGCAGGTAGCCGAGGCCCGCTCGCGCTACGGGCTGGGGCAGGCGACCCGCACCGACGTCGCGCAACTCGAAGCGCAGCGTGCCAGCGTCGTCGCCAACCTCGCCGATGCCGAAGGCGCGCTGGCACAGGCCGCCGCCGCGTACCGCGCGGCGGTGGGGCAGGACGCCGGCACGCTGTCGGCGGAGGTCGTGCCCCCGGCCACGCTGCCCGCGACCCGCGACGCCGCGCGCGACGCGGCGCAGGCGGGCAATCCGCTGCTGCTGCGCCAGCGGCAGGTGGTCGCGGCATCGGCGGCGCGGATCGATCAGGCCCGCGCCGAACGCGCGCCCGCGATCGATGCGACCGGCAGCGTCGGGCCGGGCGGCCTCTACCGCGACGACCGGCTGCGCGGCGTCACCGCCGCCAGCGCCGGCCTGTCGCTGCGCATTCCGCTGCTGACCGGCGGGCTGGTCCCCGCGCGCGTCCGTCAGGCCGAGGCGCTGAACCGCGCCGAACGCTTCGACGCCGATGCCGCC
This sequence comes from Sphingomonas sp. Leaf407, assembly GCF_001425385.1. Classification (GTDB taxonomy): domain Bacteria; phylum Pseudomonadota; class Alphaproteobacteria; order Sphingomonadales; family Sphingomonadaceae; genus Sphingomonas. The sequence continues at coordinate 118,208 of NZ_LMQO01000006.1, read as the reverse complement.
GAGCGCGAGGCGATCCGGGCGAGCGATGCGGCGTGGGCGACGCTGATCGCGGCGCAGGGCCGGCTGCGCGCCAATGTCGAGGGGCTGGCGGCAGCCGACGTCGCGCTGAACGGCGTGCGCGCCGAATATGGCTTTGGCCTGCGTTCGACGATCGACATCCTCGTCGCCGACCAGTCGCTGCGCGCCGCGCAACTGGCGGTCGCGGCGGCACGCGCCGACGTGCTGGTCGCGCAGGCGGCGCTGCTGCGCGCGACCGGCCGACTCGATGCCGCCGCTTATGGCTGATCGCCGGCCGGCCCGGCGGCGTGGAGCGAGCGCATCCATCCGGCGAAATCGCGCGGATCGGTTTCGCTCGCGCCATTGCCCGGCGTGAAGAAGGCAAGGCAGCGTTCGCGCGCGTCGCTGGGCGCGATGCCGAACGCCTGCTGGAACGCGCGGCTGAAGCTGCGATCGGTGGCGAAGCCCCAGCGCTGCGCGACCTCGCCCACCCGCACGCGGCGCAATGGATCGGCCAGTTCCAGCGCCGCGCCGCTCAGCCGCCGCCGGCGGATGTGCCGCGCGACCCCGCCCGCCGGCGCGAACAGCCGGTAGAGCGCGGCGCGCGAGACGCCGGCGACATGCGCGATCCGCTCGGCGTCGAGCGCGGGGTTGCCGATCTCGGCATCGATCAACCGGTTGATTCGCAGCAACGCCGATCGCGGGCACGACGGCGTCCGGCTGCGTCCCTCGCGCCGCCGCTCGCTTGCCAGCACCATGGCCGTGAGCGTGACCGTGGCATGCGCCGCCAGCGTCGCCTCGGCGGTCGTCAGCCCGGGCAGGCGTCGCGCGACCGAACGGAGATGGTCGCACAGCAACCCGCCGACCGCCGAACCGGCGGGCACCACCATGCCGTGCAGGCTGGCGATGTCGCCGACGATCGGCGCGATCGACGCGCGCGGGAGCAGCAGGCTGAGATTGCGGAACGCGCTGGTCGTCGTCGACAGCGTATCGGCAAGGTCGAACACGCAGATGTCGCCCGCCCGCACCGCGACCGGTTCGCCGCCGGCATCGCCGGTGAAGCCGCCCGTCTCGTAATATTGCACCAGCAGATGATCGAGCCCGCTGCTCGCGACCAGCGTGGCCGGCCGGTCGAACCGCAGCGCAGGCCCCGCGAAACGGCCGAACATCGCGGTGCCCAGATGCCATGCCAACGTCTCGACCTCGGCCGGATCGGCCGGGTCGACCCGCGCGATATGGAACACGTCGCGCACCGCCATCCCGAAGGCGGCGATACTGTTCGCGTCCCCGCCGTCACGCGGAATCGCGAACTGCGGGATCTGTCGGATCGCCGGGTCGTCGCACCGGACCGGGTCGCTGTCGGCCATCGGTCAGGCGAGGCCGGACGCGATGCCCGGGCCGGCCGGACGGGGTGTGGTGTTTCCACGATTCATCGGCGTCGCCCCTGTCGCTATCCGCGGTCGAGCCCCGGTTCCGCCGGTCGCGCTGCCACGACGTCCCGTCCGGCACAAGCCGCCAGTGAGCGACTGTTTTTCAATCAAGTCGTACGTAATGTAATATTATATATTGTCACATAAATGATGGTGGATTAATATGTCAGATAACTGGGGGCGACAGCGCGATCACGCGCGGCGACCACCCGGTGCATAGGGGAGGACACTGATGAAGGCATTCGCCAAATCCATTCGTCTGGGCGTATCGCTGTCGGCGATCGGTATCGCCGGGCTCGCGCAACCCGCCTTGGCGCAGGACGCCCCGACGGGCGGTTCGCTCAACGCCGCGCAGGTCGCCGAACGCGGCGAGAACGCCGACGAGATCGTCGTCACCGGCGTGCGCGAGAGTCTGCGCTCGGCACAGGCGATCAAGCGCAACGCCGACCAGATCGTCGATTCGGTGAATGCCCAGGACATCGGCAAGCTGCCCGACGCGAACACCGTCGAGGCGCTGCAACGGATTACCGGCGTGCAGATCCAGCGCCGCTACGGCGAAGGTGCTACCGACTTCGACCATCGTACCCAGCCGGCGATCACCGTGCGCGGTCTGACGCAGGTGCAGAATTTCATCGACGGCCGCGCCAGCTATTCGGCGTCGGGCGGCCGGGCGTTCGACCTCGAAGGGGTGCCGCCCGAACTGCTCTCGGGCATCGACGTGTACAAGAACGCGCCGTCGAACATCATCGAGGGCGGCGTCGGCGGCGCGGTGAACCTGCGCACCCGCAAGCCGTTCGATGCGGCGGGACAGGTCGTCAGCATGACCGCCAAGGGCAATTACTACGACCGGGTCGACAAGTTCGGCGGATCGATCTCGGGCCTCTACAGCAACCGCTATGACACCGGCATCGGCGAGATCGGCGTGCTGTTCAACGCGGTCTATTCCAAGAGCCAGTATCGCCAGGACGGCCTGCTCGCCGGACCGTTCGGGCCGATCCCGACCGGCACGACCATCGCCGGCGCGCCGACCAATGCGCAGGTGCCGTTCGGCTTCGAAATCTATGACGATACCGGCGACCGCAAGCGGCTGGGCGTCGCGGCGGCGATCCAGTGGCAGGCGAGCGACGCGGTGCTGGTAACGGCGCAGTATCAGGGGACCAAATACTGGTTCAACCGCACCGGCGCCTATTATTACGACTATAACAACCGCAACGTCACCGATCCGTTGCCCGGCGGCACCTTCACCTGGAACGACGAAGGCTATGCGACGTCGGGGTCGATCCGCAACCAGACGTTCGAAACCGGCCGGTTCGATCAGGAACTGTGGAGCGCGACCCAGAATATGACGTTCAACGTCGCATGGGACGTGAACGACCGGATGAAGGCCACGTTCGATGCCCAGTATCTGACGTCCTATTACAACGCCGACCGTAACGGTCACGTCCTGTCGCTCTATACCCAGGCCGGGCAGACCGCGCTGACCACGCCGCACGCCACCACGGTCGACTTCGACCTGCGCGGCAAATATCCGCGCTGGGACGTGCGCAACCCGGGGCTGCTCAACACCGCGGCGAATTACACCACGCCGTTCGTCGCCGATTCGCTCCAGCGCAACGAGGCCGACCAGTTGGCGCTCGCCTACGACCTCGAATATGACATGGAGGGCAGTTTCCTGTCGAAGCTGCGCGGCGGCGCGCGCTATGCCGACAATACCATCAACCTGCGCGGTACGTGGAACGGCGTCTGCCTGAGCGCGCTCGGCGCCGATCCGTCCTGCTCGGCCCCGGCGGGCACCGCGCTCATCCCGCTGACCCGCAATCCGCAACTGGCGATGCCGGGACCGTCCAAGAACTGGTTCGACGGCAACACGGTGGTCAACGGGCTGCTCTATCCGGCCTTCCCGGCGGGTGACGGCGTCTGGGCACAGACCAAGGCGCTGTATGCGCTGTTCGGCGCGCGCACCAAGGATGCGTTCACCCCGGGCGACCTGAACGAACAGACCGAAAAGACCTACACCGTCTGGGGCGTCGCCGATTATGCCGGCGAACTGGGCGGCATCCGTATCGACGGCGGCGTCGGCGTCCGGCTGGTCAAGACCGAGGCGACCTCGATCGGCACCCAGTTCGCGACGGTGGCGGTGCCCGGCGGCGGCACGCGGCAGGTGCTCAGCCCGATCAGCGTGGTGAACGACTATACCCGCGCGCTGCCGAGCTTCAACGTCCGCGCCCGCTTCACCGACGAACTCCAGGCCCGTTTCGCCTTTTCCAAGGGGCTGGCCCGGCCGAACTTCGACCAGTTGTCGACCAACCTGACGCTCAACAACCCCAATCAGGTCAACCCGATCACCGGCCGGCCGAGCGCCGGATCGGGCAATCCCCGGCTGCGCCCGATCGAATCGGACAATTACGACCTGACGCTCGAATGGTACTTCGCATCGGCCGGATCGCTGACCGGCGGCGTGTTCTACAAGAAGGTCAACGGCTTCCTGGCGGGCGGCACCGTCGTGCAGAGCTATAACGGCGTCGCCTACGACGTCGGCACCACGGTCAATTCGGGCAACGGCACCGTCAAGGGCGCGGAAATCGGCTATCAGCAATTCTACGATTTCCTGCCCGGCCTGCTGAGCGGTCTGGGGCTTCAGGCGAACTACACCTATGTCGACAGCAACGTGTCGAACCCGTTCGCCAGCCCCGGCACGAATATCCCGCAGCAGGTGCCGCTCGAAAAACTGTCGAAGCACAGCTACAACCTCGTCGGCCTGTACGAAAAGGGCCCGGTGACGGCGCGGCTGGCATGGTCGTGGCGCAGCCGCTATCTCGACACCACCTTCGGCAGCGGCGCGAACGGCATTCCGCAATATGCCAATCCCTACGCCTCGCTCGATGCGTCGGTGAACGTCAACATCAACCGCCATCTCGCGCTGTCGGTCGATGCGGTGAACGTCAACAACCGGATGAACGTGACCTATATCGGAACCCCGTCGCAGCCGCTGCAATATCAGTTGAACGACCGGCGCTTCGGCGTGTCGCTGCGCGCGACCTACTGATGTCGCCCGCCGCCGACCATGACGCTCCGCACCTGCGGCGGATCGCGATCGTCGGCGGCGGCACGGCCGGATGGATGGCGGCCGCCGCGCTGTCGCGGGTGCTGAACGGGTCGGTCGCCATCGCCCTGGTCGAATCGGACGCGATCGGCACCGTCGGCGTGGGCGAGGCGACCATCCCGCCGATCCGCGCCTTCAACGCGCTCCTCGGCATCGACGAGGATGCGTTCATCCGCGCGACCGGCGGCACCTTCAAGCTCGGCATCGAATTCGCCGGCTGGGGCGATGTCGGCGAGCGGTATTTCCACCCGTTCGGCGTCTATGGCGTCGACGTCGGCGCGGTTCCGTTCGAGGCGCTGTGGCACCGGCTGCGTGCCGAGCCAGGCGCCCGGCCGCTTGCCGCCTATTCGATCTGCGCCGCAGCGGCCGCGACCGGCCGGTTCCAGCGGCCCCGCACCGACCCCGGCAACACCCCGCTGCATCAGATCGGCCATGCCTTTCATTTCGATGCCGCGCGCTACGCCGCCTATCTCCGCCGTCTGGCGCAAGCCGCCGGTGTCGTCCGCCACGAAGGCCGCATCGCCACCGTCGAGCGTGGCGGCGACCGCATCGACGCGGTACTGCTCGACGATGGTCGGCGGATCGAGGCGGATTTCTTCATCGATTGTTCGGGGTTCGCCTCGCTGTTGCTGGGCGGGGCGATGGGCAGCGCGTTTCTCGACTGGTCGCACTGGTTGCCCAACGACCGCGCCGTGGCGGTGCCGAGCACGGCGATCCCCGCGCCGCCACCCTATACCCGCGCCACCGCGCACGGCGCGGGATGGCAATGGCGCATCCCGCTGCAACATCGCACCGGCAACGGCGTGGTCTTTGCCAGCGCCCATCTGGACGAGGACGCCGCGACCGACCTGCTGCTCGCGAACCTCGACGGCACGCCGCTTGGCGATCCGCGCGTGCTGCGGTTCAAGGCCGGGCGTCGCGCGGAAAGCTGGGTCGGCAACTGCGTCGCGCTGGGGCTGTCGGCGGGGTTTCTCGAACCGCTTGAATCGACCAGCATCCATCTGATCCAGGCGGGTATCGCCCGGTTGCTGGAGATGCTGCCGGCGCGCGATCCCGATCCCGCGATGGTCCGCCGCTACAACCGGCTGATGGGCGAGGAGTTCGACCGCATCCGCGACTTCATCATCCTGCACTTCCACGCCACGCGGCGCGATGACACCCCCTATTGGCGGCACCTGCGCACCATGGCGATTCCCGACAGCCTTGCCGGGCGCATCGCCGAATATCGCGCGACGGGCCGGGTATACCGCGACGGCGACGAGCTGTTCACCCGTACCAGTTGGCTGGCGGTGCTCGAGGGGCAGGGAGTGCGCGCCACCGGGGTCGATCCGCTGGCGATGACGCTGTCGCTGGACGAGGCCCGCGCCCGCCTCGACCGTATCGCGCAGGTGACGCAGGCCGCCGCCGATCGCATGCCCACCCACGCCGATTTCATCGCGGCGCACTGCCAGGCAGCGTCCTGATCGCTTCGCGCAGGACAGCGGCCAGCGCGCCGGGCTGCTCATAGGGGATCAGATGCGCCGCCCCTGCGACGACCTCGACCGTTCCCCGGGGATAATGCGGCAGGTTCAGCCGCCGCTGCGCCGCCTCGCCCAGATCGCCGTCTCCGCCGCCCGCGACGATCGTCGCGGGCAGGTCGATCGTCCCGACTCGCGCGGCCCAGTCCTCGTCCGCCCCGGCGTCCAGCCAGCCACGCCACGCCGCCGGGTTCGACCGGCACACATCCGCGACCGCCCGTTCGCGAACGGCATCGGGCAGGGGGGTGGCGCAATTCGCATCGACGAACGCCTCGGCATGGGGTCGCGCGATCGTCGCACCGTCCAGCCAGCCGAGCATGTCGCTGCGCCGCGCGTCCTCGATCGGTTCGGGCGAGGGGGGTGATCCCGCCACCAGCACCACGCCCGCCACCGGCAGCGTGCGCCGCGCTGCCAGCACCGTGGCGATCTTGCCGCCCATGCTGTGCCCGACGAGGATACAGCGGTCCGCGCCCCGCGCCGCGATCGTCCGCGCGACATCGTCCGCCATGCCGGCGACGTCGCGATATGCCTCGCCCGACCGATCGCCGAACCCCGGCAGGTCGAGCGCGACACAGGCCATGCCCTCCAGCCGCGCGATGACGGCATCGAAGCTGCGCGCGCTGGCCCCCAGCGCGTGGAGAAAGAACAATGTCGCCATGGGCACCCCTTCGCAACGGACCGGTCGCCGCACGACGAGCGGCCCCGCCCGCCGGTTCCGCCGCTACCGCGACAGGCTGCGCGGCAGTTCGTCCTTCGTCACATAGCGCTCCGAGTTGTAATAGGCCTTCAACCGCGCCGCCGTGTTCTGCGCCGGATCGGTCAGCCAGCGGGTGTGCCACGTCATGAACCACAGCCAGTCGGCCTGTGGTCCCAGCGTCGCCGGATCGGGGACGGGGCCGTTCTCGTGCAGGCAGATCGGCACGCTGTCGCCGACGATGGCCTTTACCTGCTGGAACATCGGCGCGAGATTGCCATGATCCTCGACATAGATGTCCGCGCCCGCGACATCGACATAGCGCCGGCCGGGGTAATAGCGCGGATCGACATTCTGCCCCGCCCAGCCGAGCACCCAGATCAGATTGTCCAGCTTCCGCTCATGGACATAATAGTCGTACATCATCCGCCACAGGCCCTTGAACGCCTCCGGCCCGTGCTTCCCCCACCAGAACCAGTCGCCGCCGAATTCGTGGAACGGCCGCCACAGCACCGGCACCTTGCGGTCGCGCAGTTGTTGCAGCAGGTCGGCGGTCTGCGCCATCTGCGCGCGCATCGCCACATTCTGCGGCGTGCCCGGCGTCAGCGCCTTGGGCACGTCGAAATCCTTTTTCGAATTCTCATACCCCGTGCCGATGTCGGGCGCGCCCCAATGCCAGCAGATGGTCGCGATCCCGCCCGACTTCACCCATTCGGTCGCACGGCGGTTCACGTTCGCATTGTCGTTGGGATCGATATAGTCGAGCCCGAGGATTGCCGGCAGCTTGCCCGTGGTCCGCTCGATATAGGTCAGTTCGGCCCGCTGCCCCCCGCTATCCTCGAAGCCTTCCTGCTGCCCGGTCAGCGTGCGCTTGCCATATTGCGACCAGAGATAGGCATAGAGCGCCTTCGCCTCGCGCGAGGCGGCGGGGTTGCTGAGCCTGCGGGGCGACGCCGCCTGCGCGTCGAGCGATATGGCAAGGCCGAGCGCCGCCGCCCCGACCATGGTGTCGCGTCGGTTGAGCCGCATATCGTCCTCCTGTGGATACAAAAAAAGGGCGGGCGATCCGGTGAAGGATCGCCCGCCCCGTCAAACCGTCGTCACAGGGTCAGACGGACCGAGATCGAATATCGACGATCGTTGATGAAGGCCGCCTTCTTCGATCGCACGATTTCACCGTCTTCGTCTGCGTAGAGGCCAAAGGACGTGCGCGTGACTTCGTTCAGGATGTTGCTGACCTGCAGGCCGATCTTGAACTGATCGTTGACCGTGTAGAACAGCGACCCATCGAGCTGGCCGGTCGCTTCGTTATAGTTCGGCAGGAACGGGAAGCAGCAGTCGCGCACCGAGATCAGGTACGACGAGCGCCAGCTATACGCCATGCGGGCATAGATGCCGTATTTGTCGTAGAATCCGGCGACGTTGACGTTGTGCTTCGACAACTGCGTCAGCGGCAGGTTGTCGTACAGGCCATCGACCTGGCCCGGCGGACGTGCGCCATCGCCCGCGCCATTAGCGGCGGTCGTGTTCGGGAACTTGCCGGTATCGACGAAGGTATAGGTCGCCTGCATGCCAAGCCCGGACAGCGCACCCGGCAGGAACTCGTAGGTCTGCTGATACGACAGTTCCACACCCTTAATATCTGCCGATCCGTCGGTGTTCGCCGGACCGTTGACGACTACCGGATAGGTCTGGCCATTGTTGCTGACGTTCAGGATCGACTGGCTGTTATAGTCGATCAGGTTGGTCAGCCGCTTGAAGAACGCCGCCGCGGTAATCGATCCGACCCGGCTGAAATACCATTCCGCCGTCAGGTCGGCCTGCTTGGCCTCGACCGGCTCGAGAAACGGGTTCTGCGAATTGGCCGAGAAGAACAGCGTGTTGGCAGGGGTTCTGTCAGGGTTTACGCCGATGAAGGCACGCAGGTTGCCGAAGTTCGGCCGCGAGATTGCCTTCGACGCTGCCAGACGGAACTGGAGCTGTTCGGTCGCCTTGAAGCGCAGGTTAATGCTGGGCAGCCAGTGATCGAACCGGTTGCGCCCGACATATGGCGCGGATCGACCGTTCGAGAAAGCAAGCGCTGCCTGCTGTTGGGCTGGACTCAAGAAACAGATTGCCTGTTGCTGCTGACCCGCAGGCAATACTCGGGCGCAGGTTTCGGCAAGTGTGAACACGCGACCGGTGCTCTGCTCGACAAAAGCTGTGAAGACCGCGTTTGAGCTCGGTGCGGTCAGCGCGCCGAACGAACGGTCGAGCGTGTTTACGTAGCGAACGCCGATGTTGCCGTCGAACGACGAGGTGCTGCCAGTATCAAATCCGAAGTCCAGTCGGGCATAGCCGGATATGGTCGACTCCGAGTTCTGGTAGATCTGGTTGGGGCAGAAGTATGTGTTAATCTTTGCAGCATTGTTGTCGCAGGCGCGGTCCTCGACCGGGGTGTAATTGCCGCCGCCCGCGCGAGTAACCTGACGCAGCAGGGCTTGGCTGGCCTTGTAATCGAGCAGCAGGTCCGGATTCAGGAAGTTGGCGATCGGCACCGCCGGCACGTCGCCGCGGAAGAAATCGTTGAACCCGGCCGCCCGATAGTTCGACGGATCAATGGTGGCAAAGGTCTGCGCACCGCCGCCAGTCCACGTCTCGGACGGTGCGCCCCAGTTGTTGTACGCATTGTTGCGAACGGTCTGATCGCGATCGGCGTAACGCCCACCGACGCGCAGGCGACGCAGGAATCCGGTGTCCGACAAGTCGTATTCGGCATCGGCGCGGAAGGCCCATTCCTCGCCGTTGTTGTCGTTGAGGTCGCTGAACGCATCGCGGAAGTAGATGCTGTTCGGATTGGTGAAATATTCCGACGCGCTGGGACGGCGACCGTTGTAGTTCGGCACGTCACCGATCGTGAAGCCGACGACCGGGATGCGACCCGACGTGTCGAGCGAGATGTTCGACCAGGTGCCGGTATCAATGATGTTGTCGAACGACGTGAGCTTGGACTTTACATACTGACCGTCGAAGTTGAAGCGTAGCCGGTCGCTCGGCGTCACCTTGAAGTTCAGCGAGTAATCGTCGGTCTGCGCTTCGCTGGCGGTCGCGCGGTTGGAGAAGGTTGTGAAGATACCACCAGACTGGAAGTTGTTCAGCCGACCATAGCCGCCGCCGCCGGGGATATTGCCTTCCTTGAAACCGCCGGGACGGTTGATGTTGCCGCTGACGAACACGCCGTTGTCATCGAACACATATTGCGTGCCAGGCTGCGGGAAGGTCGCGTTGACGTCGCCATAATAGACGTTGGGTTCGATCGTGCGCTCGACCCAGCTGTTCTTGCCGTTGGTGCGCAGGAACTGGGCAGTGGCGATCACTTCGTCACCCGGCGTCGCGAACTGAAGCGCCGCCGAGATGCCATAGCGTTCGCGGTTAAAGTCCTGATTACGCACGCCAGCGCCGACCGGCGCGTAGCAGCGGTTCAGAGCAGTCCCGCAATTGAAGGTGTCGGTGGTCGTCGACTGGTACGGCGACCCGGCGTTGAACGTCCGCGTGCCGGTGAAGCGTTCCAGCGGTGCGGCGACAAACGCCGAATGCGACTGCGAGAACAACTGCGAATAGGTGCCCGACACCAACAGGCCGACGCGCGATCCACCCGGCAGTTCCCACTGGTTGGAATACAGGCCAGTAAAGGTAGGCGCCGACTTGTCGATCAGGTCGGCATAGTTGATTTCGCCCGACACATAGATCAGCCGCTTCTTCGAATCGAACGGCTTGCGGGTGTTGATGTTGACCGTGCCGGCGATGCCGCCTTCGATCAGGTCGGCGGTCAGGTTCTTGAACACCTCGACCGAACCGACGAGTTCGGGCGCCACGTCGTTGAAGCCGATCTCGCGCCCGCCCGAGGTCGAGAAGGTGTCGCGACCGTTGAATTCACCACGCACGAACGACAGGCCGCGGATAACGACACCCGAACCCTCGACCGAGAAGTGGGCGGAATCTTCCGCCGCCGCGAAGCGGGTGATGGCGACGCCGGGAACGCGCTGGAGCGCTTCGTTGACCGAACGGTCGGGCAGCGCGCCGATGTCCTCGGCGGTGATCGCGTCGACCACGGTCGCGCTGTCGCGCTTGATGTCCTGCGCCTTGGCGAGCGAGGCGCGGATGCCGGTGACGATGATCTCGTCGCCCGACTCGGCGCTGTCGTCCTTGGCGGTCGACGGCTGGTCGGTCGGGTTGGCCGGCGCGCCGGTCGGCGTTTCGGTCGCGGTCGAGGTCTGCGATTCCGGCGCGACCGTATCCTGTGCCCACGCACCCTGTGCGACGAGCGCCAGCGCGAGTGCCGATGCACCGCCAGCCGACTTCAGAAACTGCGTATAAGACAAGCGCGTGCGCTCGGTAGCCATGACGTCCTCCCCTGCAGGCCGGTCTGATGCCGGCTGCCACCCTGTCGCGACCTGCCAACCGGGCGTCGCGTGACGGTCTGCTTATGCTTTCTGACACCGTCAGACAATCGGCCAAACCCAATTTGCTTTCGTTATTACGGATGATTGTTGTCAGCGTTGTCTTTTTGCCACAACCTGCCGCCGGAGAGAGACGTGGACAAGGCACTGATCGAAGTCGTGATTGTCGGCGGGGGCACCGCCGGATGGATGGTGGCCGCCGCGCTGGCGCGCCATCTGGGCGGGGCCGTGCGTGTCCGCCTGATCGAATCGGCCGAGATCGGTATCGTCGGCGTGGGCGAGGCGACGCTGCCGCACATCCGCCAGTTCGTCACCCGCCTCGGCATCGACGAGGGCGCGTTCATGGCCGCGACCGATGCGACCTATAAGCTCGGCATCGCGTTCGAGGATTTCGGCGCGCTCGGCGATCGCTACGTCCATCCCTTCGGCACGTTCGGCCGCGATCTCGCCGGAGTCGGCTTCCACCATTTCTGGCTGCGCGCCGCCGCTGACGGCCGCAACACCCCGATCGGCGCCTATTCGCTGGGTGTCGCGGCGGCGGAGTCGTGCCGCTTCGCGGTCCCGCGCGACGACGATCTCTCGCTCGCTGCCAGCTATGGCTATGCCTATCAGTTCGACGCGACGAAGTTCGGCCCGTTCCTGCGCGCCTTCGCCGAACCTTTGGGTGTCGAGCGGACCGAGGCGAAAGTCGTCTCGGTCGATCGCGATTCCGCCAGCGGCAACGTCACCACGCTCCACCTCGACAGTGGCGAAGCGATACACGGCGACCTGTTCATCGACTGTTCGGGGTTCCGCAGCCTGCTGCTGGGGCAGACGATGGGGGAGGCGTGGGAGGACTGGTCGCACTGGCTGCCGTGCGACCGCGCCGTCGCGGTTCCCTGCGCCTCGCCGCCGGGCGAGATCGAGCCCTATACCCGCGCCACCGCGATGGCGGCGGGCTGGCGCTGGCGCATCCCGCTGACCAGCCGGGTCGGCAACGGCTATGTCTTTTCTTCCGCGCATCTCGATGAGGATGCCGCCACCGCCGCGCTGCTCGGCGCGATCGAGGGGCCGCCGCTCGCCGACCCGCGCGTGCTGCGGTTCAAGGCGGGGCGACGCGCGCGAAGCTGGGTCGGCAACGTCGTCGCGGTCGGTCTCGCCTCGGGCTTTCTCGAACCGCTCGAATCGACCTCGATCTACCTCGTCCAGATGGCGATCGCCCGGCTGATCGAGCTGTTCCCGGTCGATGGCGGCGACGATGCCGACCGCGCCGAATTCAATCGGCTGGTCGACATGGAATATGATCGCATCCGCGACTTCCTGATCCTCCATTATCACGCCACCCGCCGCAGCGATTCGTCGTTCTGGAACCATGTCCGCACCATGGAGGTGCCCGATACGCTTGCAGCCAAGCTCGACCTGTGGCGCGCGACCGGGCGGGTCGAACGCTATGGCGAGGGGCTGTTCTTTGAGCCGAGCTGGATCGCGGTCTATCTGGGGCAGGGGGTGATCCCGGCGGGCTACGACCCGCGCGCTGACATCCCACCCGATGCCGCGCTGGCGCGGGCGTTGCAGGGTTTGCAGGGCGAGATCGCTGCAAGCGTCGCGGCGATGCCCGGCCACGCCCACGCGCTGGGTCGGCGACCATGAACCGCCGCACCCCGCCCGCCACGATCGCGGTGGTCGGCGGCGGACAGGTCGCGCTGCTCGCCGCCTGCGCGCTCGCCCGCACGCTGCCCGTCGCGCGCGTCCGCCTGCTGCCCACGCCGGTCCCGCCGCACGCCATGGCCGATCGGGCGCACGGCGCGCTGCCGTCGCTCGCCCGGCTGCACGACCGGATCGGCATCGACGAAGCCGGGCTGCTCGCCCGCGCCGGGGCCAGCCACCGCCTCGCCACGCGCCATGATGGTGGCTGGCGTTCAGACGGCCGCGACTGGTGGATCGGCCACGGCGCGGTCGCCGATCCCGCCGCGCACGGCTGGACCGGCCGCGATACGACGGGCGCGACCGGCCCCAGCGGCCCCGCCGTCGCGCTGGCGCTGGCCGAACGCTTCGCGCCTGCCGCCGACGATCCCGCCTCGCCGCTCAGCGACATCGACCATGGCCTGCGCTGGGCACCCGAAGCCTATCGCCGCCATCTGGCGTCGCTTGCCCGCCACCTCGGTGTCGTGATCGAGGCGCCGGGCGATACCGTGCCCGACGCGGTCGACGCCGATCTGGTGATCGATGCGACCGGGCGGCGCGGCGACGACTGGATCGACTGGTCGGCCGAGCTGCCGATCGACCGCGTCGCCATCGCCCATGCCGATCCGGCGCTGTCGCTCGCCGATCATGTCACGCTGGACGACACCGCGCTCCACCTGATCTCGCCCGGCCGCGACGTCACCCGCCGCGTGACGATGCGCCACGGCGGCGAGGGCACCGAAATCGCCAGCGGGCGACGCCGGAACCCGTGGACTGGACGGATCGTCGCGCTGGGCGATGCCGCCGCGCTGCTCCCGCCGCTGGGGCACACCAATCTCGCGCTCGCCGCGCAGGCGATCGACCTGCTCGTCGAACTGCTGCCGGGGCGTGACATCCATCCGCTCGAACGTGCCGAATATAATCGCCGCGCGGGGCAGGCGGCCGATGCGGCACGCGATTTCGTCGCCGCGCATCTGGTCGCCCTGCCCGAAGGCCACCCCTTGCGCAGTCGGCCCTCGCCGTTGCTCGCGCTGCGGCTGCGCGAATTCGCCCGCCGCGCCCGTCTGCCGCATGTCGAGGAGGATTTCCTGCCCCGCGATCTGTGGACGCAACTGCTGACCGGCATCGGCATTCCCCCCGGCACGCCCGCGCACCTCGCCGCCGCCGACCCCGCCGTTACCGCCGCCGCGCGCACCGCGCAGGCGCAGCGCAGCACACAGGCGGTGGCGCTCGCCGAACCCTATCCGCTATGGCTCGCGCGCACATTGGGAGAGCGTGGATGAGCGAAGCGGCAGCGCCGATCGAATCGGTGGTGATCGTCGGTGGCGGCACCGCCGGCTGGATGGCGGCGGCGGCGGCCTCGCGCTACCTGAACAACGGGCGGCGCAGCATCACGCTGGTCGAATCCGACGCGATCGGCACCGTCGGCGTGGGCGAGGCGACGATCCCGCCGATCCTGCAATTCAACGGTCTGCTCGGCATCGACGAAAAGGAGTTCGTCGCCAAAACCGGCGCGACGTTCAAGCTCGGCATCGAATTCGTGAACTGGGGCGGGGTGGGGGAGCGCTATCTACATCCCTTCGGCACGATCGGCCGCGATTTCGAAGGGGTGGCGTTCCACCAGCACTGGCTGAAACACCGCCGCGCCGGCGGCATGGCCGATTTCGAGCGTTTCTCGATGTCGGCGCAGGCCGCCGCCGCGCATCGCTTCGCAGCCCCGGTGTCTGATCCGCGCAGCCCCGCGTCGCAGCTCGCCTACGCCTATCATTTCGACGCCGGCCTCTATGCCAAATTCCTGCGCGAGCGCGCCGAGGGGCAGGGCGTCCGCCGGGTCGAGGGCCGTATCGCCTCGGTCGAGCGCGATGGCGAGAGCGGGCATGTCACCGCGCTCGTCCTCGACGACGGCCGGCGGGTCGCGGGGCAGTTCTTCATCGACTGTTCGGGCTTCCGCTCGCTCCTGTTGGGTGAGACGCTGGGGGTGGGCTATCGCGACTGGTCGCACTGGCTGCCGTGCGACCGGGCGATCGCGGTGCCATCGCAGCGCACCGATCCGCTGCTGCCCTATACCCGCGCCACCGCGCGCGAGGCGGGCTGGCAATGGCGCATCCCGCTCCAGCACCGCACCGGCAACGGCCATGTCTATTCCAGCGGCTTCACCACCGACGATCGCGCGCAGGAAATCCTCCTCGCCAATCTCGACGGTGCCCCCACCGCCGATCCGCGCCGGCTGTCGTTCAAGGCCGGGGTGCGCGAAAAGCTGTGGGAGAAGAACGTCGTCGCGCTGGGCCTGTCGGGCGGGTTCCTCGAACCGCTCGAATCGACCTCGATCCACCTGATCCAGACCGGCATTTCCAAGCTGTTCTGGCTGTTCCCCGATACCGCCCATGCCGAGGTGGAGCGGCGCGAATACAACCGGCTGATGTCCGAACAGTTCGACTATATCCGCGACTTCATCATCCTGCATTACAAGGCGACGACGCGCGCCGACACGCCGTTCTGGCAATATGTCCGTGACATGCCCATCCCCGACACGCTGGCGCACAAGATCGAGCTGTTCCGTGAGAAAGGCCGCATCCTGCGCTACGACCATGACCTGTTCGAGGTGCCGAGCTGGGTATCGGTGATGTTCGGGCAGGGCATCTGGCCGACGGGCCATGACGCGGTGGCGGACTCGCTCGACGAGGCGCTGGTCGCCGGGACGATGGAGCGCATGGTCGCCGCCTATGCCGATCTGGCGCAGCGCATGCCGCCCCACGCCGACCATGTCGCCCGCACCGCGCCGATGCGGGGGTAGGGGCCGGATCGAAAGCGCCGCCCTCCGTCGTCACCCCGGACTTGTTCCGGGGTCCACCCAGCCGCCTACGTTGTCGATCGTGCCTCGGGCGGCATCGATCGCCGCGCCGTGGACCCCGGAACAGGTCCGGGGTGACGATGCGGCCATGACTGTCGTTTCCGGCCTGACGCAACCGCACGCTACCCCAAAGCCCGGCGCAGATACGCCCGCATCGCCTGCTCCCGTGCCGGCGACGGCGGGCCCGCCACCCCTTGCGCATGCGGCGGCAGATGGTCGGCACTGGTCGCCGCATCGGCGCGGAACACATACTGGTCGAACCACACCCCCCATGCCGCGCGCTGCGGCGCGGGCAGGTCGCGGATCGCCAGCATCGCGTGCAGCATCGCGGCGAACGGCGATCCGGCGGGCGGCTGGTTGTACCAGTAGTTGACGAGGATGTTGACCGGATCGAGCGCCTCGACCGCATGCCACCACAAGGTCGGCACGAAGATCGCGTCGCCCGGCTCCAGCACCACGCTCAGCGCCTGTTCCATCGCGTGCGCGAAACGCGGATAGCGTTCGAGATCGGGGGCGGCCAGATCGACCATGCTCACCGGCTGCCCGGCGATCGTCACGTCGAGCGGCCCGACATACAGGTCGGGCGTGGCAGCGGGCGGGAACAGCGTGAAGCGCCGCCGCCCCATCGCCACCACCGCGACATTGTCCGACACGTCGTAATGCGCCGCCACCCGCGTCTTGTTGCCGACCCAGATGCGCGGCGGCCCATCGGGACGGGCCAGCGGCATCGGATGCGCCTCGGCAAAGCCCGGCAGGTGCTGCGCGGTCGGTGCCGATCCGGCATAGAGGCCGGGCGGGCTCGCCTCGCCCGCCAGCGCGATCAGCTCGCCCATCAGCGTCGACAGCGGCGCGCGCTCGACCTTGAAATTGAACCCGCGCAGCGCATCGTTATAGAAGAACCGCCCGCCGACTTCCGCCGGCGCGCGCATCACATGCGTCGGTTCGCCCCGGTCGTAGCGCGCGAGCAGTTCGGCCGCCGCCGGTGCCCCCTCGCGCCCGGCCCGCACCAGCGGCCAGTCGGCGACGAGGCCGCGCAGCACCACCGGTTCGTACGCCGCGCCATGCGTCGTCGCGAAGTCCGCCGCGTCGCTGGCCGGCACCTCGCGCACCCGTCCCGTGGGGGTCCAGTCCATGGCCTGCTCCTCAACCCGTTGCGCCGATCGCCGGTCCGCTATCGCGCGCGATGCCGCCGGCAGGCAAGCGCCAATGACAACGTCGGCCAAAAGGACAAGCCGTTGCAACCACGTCGCAAAGCCACGTTGACGATATGCTGTATCCTCCCCCTTGCACCGAAGCCGCCATGGCGTATCCTGCACCGGTAACGCCGGATACTGGTCCGGCACCGTTTCCGTCGCTGGAGCCCGAATGTACCGTCATGCCCTTGTCGCGATCGCCTGCCTGATGAGCACCACCGCCGCCGTGGCCCAGACCATCGCCTATCCCGAAACGCGGACCGTGCCCCAGGTCGACGAACAGTTCGGCGTGAAGGTCGCCGATCCCTATCGCTGGCTGGAGAACGACGTCCGTAACGATCCGCAGGTGGCGGCATGGGTCGCGGCGGAAAACAAGGCGACTGACGCCTATCTGTCCACGCTGCCCGGCCGCGACATCTTCAAGCGCCGGCTGACCGCGCTGTTCGATTACGAACGCTTCGGCGTGCCGAACCGTGAAGGCGGCCGCTATTTCTACAGCCGCAATTCGGGGTTGCAGAACCAGTCGGTCCTCTATGTCCGCGACAGCCTGACCGGTCCCGGCCGCGTGCTGATCGATCCCAATGGCTGGTCGAAGGACGGCGCCACCGCGCTTGCCGAATGGTCGCCGTCGAAGGACGGCAAGAAGCTGCTCTATTCGATCCAGGACGGCGGCAGCGACTGGCGCAAGCTGCGCGTCCTCGACGTCGACACCGGCCGCATCCTCGACGACCAGATCGACTGGGTGAAATACGGCCTGACCGCGTCATGGGCCAAGGATGGATCGGGCTTCTATTATTCGCGCTTCCCGACGCCGGAGAAGGGGCAGGAGTTCCAGAGCCAGAACCTCAACAGCCGCCTGTATTTCCACAAGCTCGGCACGCCGCAGAGCGCCGACCGGCTGGTCCATGAACGCCCCGACCAGCCGAAATACACGCTGTCGCCCAGCGTCACCGACGATGGCCGCTGGCTGGTGATCGGCATCGATGGTCCGGGCAACCACGCCGAATATGCCGTGGTCGACCTGACCAAGCCCAACGATCGCCCGCGCACGATTATCAACACCGACGATGTCGACTGGGGCCTGTCGGGGGCGAAGGGTAACACGCTCTATTTCACCACCACCCAGGGCGCACCCCGCCTGCGCGTCGTCGCGATCGACCTGACGTCGCCCACACCCACCCCGCGCGAAGTGGTGGCCGAGGACAAGGCGGTGCTGGGCGGCGCGAACCTCGTCGGGCAGCGGCTGTTCGCGACCTATCTGGTCGACGCCAAGACCGAGGTGCGGCGCTTCACCCTCGACGGCAAGCCCGACGGCACGATCGCCTTGCCCGGCATCGGCACGGTCGGCGGGGTGGGCGGCGACCTCGACGACAACGAAGGCTTCTTCGCTTTCTCCAGCTTCGCGACGCCGACGACCATCTATCGCTACGACGTCGCCACCCGCGCGGTGACGCCATGGGCGCAACCCAAGGCGGCGTTCGACCCGGCGCGATATGACGTGCGCCAGCGCTTCTACACCTCGAAGGACGGGACGAAGGTCCCGATGTTCATCGTGCGCGCCAAGGACGTGACCGGCCCCGCGCCGACATTGCTCTATGCCTATGGCGGGTTCAACATCCCGGTCCTCCCCGGCTTCTCGCCCGGCCGCATCGCGTGGCTGGAGCAGGGCGGAGTGCTCGCGGTCGCCAACATCCGCGGCGGCGGCGAATATGGCAAGGCGTGGCACGACGGCGGCAAGCTGCTCAACAAGCAGAATGTGTTCGACGACTTCATCGGCGCGGGCGAGGACCTGATCGCGCAGGGGATAACCGGCAAGGGCCAGCTCGCCATTCAGGGCGGCTCGAACGGCGGCCTGCTGGTCGGCGCGGTCGTCAACCAGCGGCCGGACCTGTTCGCCGCCGCCCTCCCGGCGGTGGGGGTGATGGACATGCTGCGCTTCGACCGGTTCACCGCCGGGCGGTACTGGGTCGATGACTATGGCGTGCCGGCCAAGGAGGCGGATTTCCGCAACCTGCTGGCCTATTCGCCCTATCACAACGTGAAGGCGGGCGTGACCTATCCCGCGATCCTCGCCACCACCGCCGATACCGACGACCGCGTGGTGCCGGGCCACACCTTCAAATACACCGCGATGCTGCAATCGAAGGACATCGGCCCCAAGCCGCACCTCGTCCGCATCGAAACCCGTGCCGGCCACGGCTCGGGCAAGCCGACCGACAAGGTGATCGAGGAAACCGCCGACCTCTGGGCATTCATCGCCAAATGGACCGGCATGCAGGTGAAGCCGATCGGGCAGTAAGGGTTCTGGTTCACGCGAAGGCGCGAAGGGCGCGAAGAAAGCAGAAAAACAAGAGAGTTTGTTCGCGCAGAGGCGCAGAGGCGCGGAGGGGTTGCGATCGCGGCAACCCTTCCGCCGCGCCAGCGGCCTTCAAGCTCGTGCCAACAGCGGGAACGTCTCCCGATCGCGAGACATTCGCCCTGATCGCAACCTCTCTGCGCCTCTGCGCCTCTGCGCGAAAAACCCTTCTTCCTTCTCCTTCGCGCCTTCGCGTGAAACCCAAACCCAAAGGGCTGGCACACCCCCCAAGCTCTGCTATCGGGACACGATGCAAGAGACCCCCGATTCCATCCTGATCGTCGACTTCGGCAGCCAGGTGACGCAGCTCATCGCCCGTCGCGTCCGCGAGGCCGGCGTCTATTCCGAGATCGTGCCGTTCCAGAAGGCCGACGAAGCCTTCGCCCGCATGGCGCCAAAGGGCGTGATCCTCTCGGGCGGCCCCGCCTCGGTCTGTGACGAAGGCTCCCCCCGCGCCCCGCAGGCGATCTTCGACTCCGGCGTGCCCGTCCTCGGCATCTGCTACGGCCAGCAGGTCATGACCGAGCAACTCGGCGGCAAGGTCGAGAAGGGCCATTCGGGCGAATTCGGCGAAGCCTATGTCGAGGTGGCCGAAACCTGCGGCCTGTTCGACGGCCTGTGGGCGACGGGCGAGCGGCATCAGGTGTGGATGAGCCACGGCGACAAGGTCGCGGCGATCGCGCCCGGCTTCCACGTCGTCGCGACCAGCCCCGGCGCGCCGTTCGCGATCATCGCCGACGACGCCCGGCGCTATTACGGCGTGCAGTTCCACCCGGAGGTGTTCCACACCCCCGATGGCGCGAAGCTGATCGCCAATTTCGCGCGCCATGTCTGCGGGCTGTCGGGCGACTGGACGATGGCCGAGTTCCGCGACCTCAAGATCGCCGAAATCCGCGAACAGGTCGGCTCGGCCAAGGTCATCTGCGGCCTCTCGGGTGGCGTCGACAGCTCGGTCGCGGCGCTGCTGCTGCACGAGGCGATCGGCGACCAGCTCACCTGCGTGTTCGTCGACGGCGGCATCCTGCGCATGGGTGAGGCCGAACAGGTCGTCAGCCTGTTCCGCGGCCATTACAACATCCCGCTCGTCCACGTCGACGCGCAGGACCTGTTCATGGACGGCTTGGCGGGCGTCACCGACCCCGAAGCCAAGCGCAAGTTCATCGGCAAGACCTTCATCGACGTGTTCGAGGCGGAGGCGAACAGGATCGGCGGCGCGGACTTCCTCGCGCAAGGCACGCTCTACCCCGACGTGATCGAGAGCGTCAGCTTCACCGGCGGGCCATCGGTCACGATCAAGAGCCACCACAATGTCGGCGGCCTGCCCGAGCGCATGAATATGAAGCTGGTCGAACCGCTGCGCGAGCTGTTCAAGGACGAGGTCCGCGCGCTCGGCCGCGAACTCGGCCTGCCCGACATCTTCGTCGGCCGCCACCCGTTCCCCGGACCCGGCCTCGCCATCCGCATCCCCGGCGAAGTGACCCGCGAGCGCTGCGACATCCTGCGGAAAGCCGACCAGATCTACCTCGACGAGATCCGCGCGGCGGGGCTGTACGACACCATCTGGCAGGCGTTCGCGGTGCTGCTGCCGGTGCGCAGCGTCGGCGTGATGGGCGACGGGCGCACATACGACAATGTGCTGGCGCTGCGTGCCGTCACCTCGACCGACGGCATGACCGCGCAGGCGTTCCAGTTCCCCGGCGACTTCCTGCCGCGCGTTGCCACCCGCATCATCAACGAGGTGAAGGGCATCAACCGCGTCACCTACGATTACACCAGCAAGCCGCCCGGCACGATCGAGTGGGAATGAAGCGGAGAGGCAATCGCCCGGGGGGCGATTGACCCCGCTTCATTCGCCTCGCGCAAGCGAGGTGCTGAGGAGGACTCAAATCGCCCGGGGGGCGATTTGTGCTTCGTCATCCGGCCCGCGATAGCCGGCCGGGGTGGGCGCAAGACGTATGCTCCGGCAATATCTACCGATCCCTGCATATTGCCGCACGAGATAGAATCGCACCGCCCCCATCTCGTCACCCCGGACCCGTTCCGGGGTCCACCGTGCGGCGAGCGCTGACGCTCGAAGTTCGGGCGATGCCTTTGCGGGTCGGTGGACCCCGGAACAGGTCCGGGGTGACGAAGCGCCGTCGGCCATCGGCTGTCCTACACGCGAGGTTCACGCCATACCCGAACCGCCGGCGGCCAGACCCGCCGGTTCTTTCCCATCGTCGACCCGCGCGAAAAGCCCCACGACCGGGCAAAGGCAACACCGCCACGAACACGCCGTTAGTGTAAACTTTGTAAACTTTGGACCACGCAATCCTGCCGCCCGGCACGAACAACAACCCGCAACCCACGGAAAACCAACGCTATCCCGAAAACCACCCCGATCCCGAGCGAATCCCGCTCAAAGGCATCGGCGGCGGGGTGGTGGAGCTGAGGGGAATCGAACCCCTGACCTCTGCAGTGCGATTGCAGCGCTCTCCCATCTGAGCTACAGCCCCGCCCCTTATCCGGCCATCGGCCGGGGCCGCCGCTTTAGCCGGCCCCACAGACCGATGCAACGGCCCAGTTGGATTTTCCGCACCGATTTCCCGACCAAAACGACAGGGCGCAACCGCGATGTATCTCGTCGCACGCGCCACCGTGCGCCGGAACCAACGCCGCCATCGTCCTTTGTGATGTTACGACGCGGCAGCATCGGGCTGCTGCGCCGCAACAATATCGTGCAAGTGCAGGAGATACTCCATGGCGTACGATCGCTATACCCGTAACGACGAACGGTCGCAGGGCGGCCGTTACCGGAATGAAGATCGCTCGAACAACCGCGATGATCGCAACGACCGCGGCGGTGGTTCCTTCGGCGGCGGTGGCGGTTCCTACGGATATGGCGGTTCGTCATGGCAGGGTGAGGATCGCGGTGGCCGCGACAACTATGGCCAGAGCCGCGATTACTATGGCGGCCGTCAGGACGAACGCGGTGATCGCTACGGCAGCAACTATGGCAGCGAGCGCAGCCAGAGCGGTGATCGCGGTTATGGCAACCGCGACCAGTCGCGCGGACCGGCACAGGGCGGCAATTATCGCGGCAGCTACGCCAGCGACGGCCATCGTTTCGCCGACTATCGCCCCAACGACCGCGACGACAACCGCAACCGGGACGAGTATCGCGGCCGCGAGCGCAACGAACGCCCGGATTACGATAGCGACGACCGTGGCTTCCTTGCCCGCGCTGGCGACGAGGTCCGCTCGTGGTTCGGCGATGAGGAGGCGGAGCGCCGCCGCGAACGCGATCAGCGCTATGACGAACAGATGGCGCGCTATGACGAACGTCACAGCGACCACGCCTATCGCTCGTGGCGCGACACGCAGGTCAGCGCGTTCGACCGCGACTATGACGAATATCGTCAGGAAAACTCGACCAAATTCCAGAACGAGTTCAGTGCCTTCCGCACCGAACGCCAAGGCCAGCGCGACAGCCTGACCCGCGTGCAGGAGCATCAGGAAGTGGTCGGCTCGGACGGCGAGCATGTCGGCACCGTCGACAAGGTGCGCGGCGATCGTATCATCCTGACCAAAACCGATGTCGACGCCGGTGGCCACCACCACTCGATCCCGTCGCGCTGGGTCCAGACTGTCGACGACAAGGTGACGCTGCGCAAGACCAAGGCTGAAGCGCAAAGCGCATGGCGTGACGAGGAGCAGAACCAGGCGCTGTTCAACGATCGCGGCCAGTCGCAGCAGCGCAGCTACGGCAACGACCGGTTCGGCAGCGGCGACAATGATTCGGATCGCAACCGCTACGGCGCGTCGGCGACCACCGGTCAGGCGCTGAATGCCGGCACCTCGACCACCGCCGGCACCGGCATCGGCGGCAACACCGATACCAGCGCGACCGGCAGCAGCGATACGAACCTCAATCGCAGCTTCTCCGGCACCTATTGATCGGCTGTCCTACACCGGCTGAACAGGGCAGGGGGTCCGGGCAACCGGGCCCCCTCGCTTGTTCGGCGATTCAAGAAAGAACGCTCACGATGGCGCAAGCCTGGAACCTGATCCACCGCCCCAAGGGCCTGCCGACCCACGCCGATTTCGCGTTGCGCGCCCTCGACAACCGCGACCTTGCCGATGGCGAAGTCCGTATCGCCAACCGCTGGCTGTCGGTCGATCCCTATATGCGCGGGCGGATGAACGACACGAAAAGCTATGTCCCGCCATTCGTGCTCGACGAACCGATGACCGGCGGCGCGGTCGGCGAGGTGATCGAGAGCCGCGCCGACACGCTGCCGGTCGGCACCCGCGTCCAGCACATGGCCGGCTGGCGCGACGAAGCGATCCTTCCCGTCGATCAGGCGCAACGCCTGCCCGACGGTGACATCCCGATGCAGGCCTATCTCGGCGCGCTCGGCATGCCCGGCATGACCGCGTGGTTCGGCCTGCTGGCGGTCGCCGAGGCCAAGGCTGGCGACACGGTGTTCGTCTCCGCCGCCGCCGGCGCGGTCGGATCGAGCGTGGTACAGATTGCCAAGGCCAAGGGCATGACCGTCATCGGATCGGCCGGCGGGCCTGACAAGGTCGACTGGGTCCGCTCGCTCGGCGCCGACTCGGTGGTCGATTACAAGGACGACGTGCCGCTGGTGAAGGCACTGGCCGAAGCTGCACCCAATGGCATCGACGTCTATTTCGACAATGTCGGCGGCGATCATTTCGACGCGGCGCTGGCCCATGCCAATCAGAACGCGCGCTTCGCGGTCTGCGGGATGATCGACGGCTACAACGCCTCCGAACCGGTCGCCTTGCGCTATCTGATGCGGATCATCTCGCAACGCGTCCGTATCCGCGGCTTCATCGTCAGCGACTTCCTGTCGCGCATCGCCGAATTCCATCAGGGCATGGGCGAGATCGTCGCGAACGGTCGGTTCCAGCGTGAGGAAACCGTGGTCGAGGGGCTGGACGCCATGCCCGACGCCTTCCTCGGCCTGTTCTCCGGCAAGAACCGCGGCAAGATGCTGGTGAAGATGTGAATACTCCCCTCCCTGTCTAGGGAGGGGCTGGGGGTGGGTTGGTCCGCGAGGGAACGTCGCGATTGCCTCAAACCGACCCCTTCCTTGTCAGGAAGGCGGGGAAGGTCAGCGCAGCTTCGCGATCTTCAACCCGTCGTCCTTCGCCCGGTCCCTGACCGATTCCTCGCTGCGGGTCAGCGCCTTGGCGATGGCCTTCAGCGCCATGCCCTTGCCGGCCAGTTGATGCAGTTTCTGGATCTCGTCCGGCCGCCATGGCTGGCGGTGACGCTCGAACTTCTCGGCCATGACAGGCTCCTCACAGGGTCCGCTGAAGCCGCACCACGGCAGCATCGAGCGATTGCAGAAAACGCGAGCGGTCGGCCTTGGCGAAGGGTGCCGGGCCACCAAGCTGGTCGCCGCCCGCGCGCAAATCGGCCATGATCGCCCGCGTCGCGATGGCGCCGCCGATCGATGCGCCGGTGAACGGCTTGCCATTGGGCGCGAGGACACTCGCCCCGGCTTTCAGGCACCGGTCGGCGAGCAGGATGTCGGCGGTCACGACGACACAATGCCGGTCGGCCGCCTCCGCGATCCAGTCGTCGGCGGCATCGAACCCGTCCGACACGATCACCCGTTCGACGAACGGCAGCGGCGGCACGCGGAACGCGCTGTTGCTGACGATCTTGACCGCCGCGCCATGGCGCTGCGCCACGCGGTACACCTCGTCCTTCACCGGGCAGGCATCGGCATCGACGAGGATGCGGATCACGGTTCGATCGCTTGGCTGTCGATCACCTCGATCGCATCGGCCCGCCCGGCGAAGTCGGCGGTTTCCCCCGCCATCAAGCCCGTCAGCGCCACCGCCAGCGGCGCGGTGAAGGCAACCCGCCCCGCCGCCGGATCGGCCTCGTCGCTGCCGACCAGCTCGATCGTCTTTTGCTGACCGTTCAGCCGATAGGTGACGCGCGATCCGAAGGCGACCTCGTCGGTCGGCGGCGGCGCGATCTCGGCGGTCGAATGGCGCGTCCGCCAGTAGCGCAGGTCGCGTTTCAGCGCCGTTTGCCGCTCGGCGTTGCTTTCCGCCGCAAGGTCATGCTCCAGCCGCGCGACCTGCTCGGCCATCGCCGCCAGTCCCCGCCGCGTGACGAGATTGGGGCCGGGAGGCAGCGGCAGTTCGAAGCGCGGTTCCTTATGCTCGTCGTCATCCTCCCGCCGGAACGCAACGCTCATCAGATCGCACCCGAGAAGGTGTCGCACTGCGCCGGATCGCCGGTCTGATAGCCCCGGTTCAGCCAGCTACGCCGCTGGGCCGACGTGCCATGGGTGAAGCTTTCGGGCGAAGCGTTGCTACCTTGCAGCGTGTCGTCGCCGATCGCCTCGGCCGCCTTCAGCCCTTCCTCCAAATCGCCCGGCTCCATCCGCCCGCTGCGCTTGCCCCAGACGCCGGCATAGCAATCGGCCTGAAGCTCGAGGCGGACCGATTGGGCATTGCCCTGCGCCTTGGGCAGCGACTGTTGCGCGCGGCTGACGGCTTCGGCCTGTCCGGTCAGATTCTGGATATGATGGCCGACCTCGTGCGCGACGACATAGGCCTGTGCGAAGTCGCCGCCCGCGCCGAACCGCTGCGACAATTCGCGGAAGAAGCCGGTGTCGAGGTACACGCCGCGATCGGGCGGGCAATAGAACGGCCCCATCGCCGATTGCGCCGCGCCGCAGCCCGACCGGCCATTGTCCTGATAGAAGCGCAACCGCGGCGGCGCATAGGTCTGCCCCTGCTGCGCATAGATTTCGCCCCATACCTGCTCGGTCGATTTGAGCACGCGGCAGGCGAACAGTTCCTCGGCGGTGTCGCACGGCACGTCGCCCTGCGCCGACCCCTGCTGCTGCTGCGTGGGAGCGCTGCTCCCGCCGCCCAGCATGCCGCCACCGCCCGAGAACAACAGGAACGCGACCCCGACGATCGCAAGGATGCCGATCGTTCCGCAGCCAAGGCCGCGCCCGAGCAGCAGCGGCAACAGGCCGAACAGGTTGAAGCCGCTCCCGCCAAGACCGCCGCCGCCACGGCCAAGATCGTCGACGTTGCTGGATGGATCGAGATCGTCGAGGCGCATGGGCGGCGGTCCGGTTCGTTAAAGCTGCGTATTGAAATGCGCGAAGGGGCACGCGCGTTGCAACCCTCGCCGATGAAATCGGTTGTACGGGCATTGAACCCCTGCACGAGAACGCACAAGGTGCCCGCGATGGCCGAAGCCGACCCCCGCCCGCGCCGCGCCGCACTCCCCGGACTGCCGCTTCCCGACTGCGTCGCACTGGTGTTGCAGGGTGGCGGCGCGCTCGGCAGCTATCAGGCCGGCGTGATCGAGCGGCTGGGCGAGGCGGGCGTCGAGATCGACTGGGTCGCCGGCATCTCGATCGGCGCGATCAATGCCGCGATCGTCGCGGGCAATCCGCCCTCCGCCCGTGTCGAACGCCTGCGACAGTTCTGGAACCAGGCGGGGGGCGTGCTGCCGTGGTTCCCGATCCTGCCCGACGACCAGGTGCGCGAATGGGTGCATGAATGGTCGGCGGGCGTGGTGTTGGCGACCGGGGTGCCGGGCTTCTTCCGCCCGCGCATGCTCGCGCCGCAGTTCGCCCCGCCCGGCACGCCCGCCGCGCTCAGCTATTACGATACGACCCCCTTGCGCGAGACGCTCGACACGCTGGTCGACTGGGATCTGGTCAACGATGGACCGGTGCGCCTGTCGGTCGGCGCGGTGGATATTGAGAGCGGCAATTTCGTGTATTTCGACAGCGCGCGCGAACGGCTCGACGCGCGCCATGTCATGGCATCGGGGGCATTGCCGCCGGGGCTGCCCCCGGTCGAGATCGACGGGCGGTGGTATTGGGACGGCGGCCTCGTCAGCAATACGCCGCTCACCCATATCCTCGACCATCAGCGCGATCCGATGCTGGTGTTCCAGGTCGATCTGTTCGCCGCCGAAGCCACGATGCCGCGCACGATCGGCGACGTGGTGGCGCGCGAAAAGGAAATCCGCTTCTCCAGCCGCACCCGGCAGGTATCGGCCGAACGGCTGCATCTGCGGCAGGAACGCGAACTGATCCGCCGTCTGGTCGCCCGCCTGCCCGCCGACCTGCGCGACGATGCCGACGTCCGCGCGCTGGAGGCGCTGGCCGACGAACACCCCTTAAGCCTCGTCCATCTGATCTACCGCGCCAATGCGTGGGAGGGCGGGGCGCGCGACTATGAATTTTCGGCACGGGCGATGGAGGAGCATTGGGCCGCCGGCCGTGCCGCCATCGCCGAGACGATGGCCAATGCGCAGGTCGTCGCCGCCAATATCGTCGACGGGCGGACCGCCGCGTTCGACCTCACCCCCAATCCCCACAAGCGCCAAGGATAGTTCATGTTCCTGAAGGGCAAGACCGCGATCGTCACCGGCTCCACCTCGGGCATCGGCCTCGCCTATGCCAAGGCGTTCGCCGCCGAGGGCGCGACGGTCGTCATCAACGGCTTCGGTGACGCCGACGCGATCGAGAAGGAACGTACCGCGCTGGCGGCGGCGAGCGGCGCGGAAGCGCGCTACGACGCGGCCGACATGACCAAGCCCGATCAGATCGCGGCGATGGTCGATCACGCAGCGGCGGAGTTCGGATCGGTCGACATCATCGTCAACAACGCCGGTATCCAGCATGTCGCGAAGATCGAGGATTTCCCCGTCGACAAATGGGACACGATCCTCGCGATCAACCTGTCGTCGGCGTTCCACATGATCCGCGCCGCCGTGCCGCACATGAAGAAGGCGGGCTGGGGCCGGATCATCAATACCGCGTCGGCGCACAGCCTTGTCGCCAGCCCCAATAAATCGGCCTATGTCACCGCCAAGCACGGGCTGGCTGGGCTGACCAAGACGGTCGCGCTCGAAGTCGCGACCTGCGGCATTACCGCCAACTGCATCTCGCCCGGCTATGTCTGGACCCCGCTGGTCGAACAGCAGATCCCCGACACCATGGCCTCGCGTGGCCTTACCCGCGAGCAGGTGATGAACGACGTGCTGCTGGCGGCGCAACCGACCAAGGAATTCGTCACCGCCGAACAGGTCGCGTCGCTCGCGCTCTATCTCTGCCGCGACGAAGCAAAGGCGATCACCGGCACCAATTTGTCGATCGACGGCGGCTGGACGGCGGCGTGACGATCGCATGACGCGCTACGCAACGATTCCGGCCCTGTGCCTCGGGGCGATGCTGGGGGCCTGCGGGGGCGGGGGGGCACCGGTCGCATCCGCCGCCGCCACGCCGCCACCCCCGGTCCGCGACGACTGGCGGCGGGTGGCGACGCCGAACGATCGCGACCGGTTGCGGCGCTGGCGCGATGCGTGGCTGGCGGCGCTGCCCCGCGCCCGTGCCGCCGATGCCGCCGGCGTCGCGGCGCAGGGCGTGTTGTTCGATCCCGACCGGCGACTGGCAGGGGACGCTCCGGCTGGTCGCTACCGCTGTCGGGTGTTCAAGCTGGGTGGGGTGGGCACCGCGTCACGCGACTTCACCGCCTATCCGGCGTTCGATTGCCGGATTGACGATGAGGGATCGGTGCGCAGTTTCTACAAGCTTAGCGGGTCGCAGCGGCCGGTGGGACTGTTGTTTGCCGATGGTGACCGCACCGTGTTCCTCGGTACGCTGCTGCTCGGCGACGAGCGGGCGGCGCTGCAATATGGGCAGGACCGCGACCGCGACATGGTCGGCTGGCTGGAGCGGGTCGGAGAGCGGCGCTGGCGGCTGGTGCTGCCCTATCCGCGGTTCGAATCGACGCTCGACGTGATCGAACTCATCCCCGCCGAGGAGTAAGGGGAAGGGCGGACCCTTCCCCTCGTGCATCACCGTGCCGGCGCGGCGGGGGCGGTGACCGGGGCGGGCGGCGTCACCCCGGCAACGACGGCCGGCGGCGGCGGCGGTGGGACGGCACCCGGCGCGCACGCCGGACCACCAGCGGCCAGGCGCGGATCGGGACCGCGACCGTCCGGGCCGGGACCGCCCGGGCCACCCGGACCCTTGGGACCACGCGGACCATCACGCCCGGGGCCATGCGGGCCGTGGCGCGGGTCGGGGCCGACCGCCGTCACCTTGCCTGCCGGATCGACGAGGTAGGACGCGCGCAACTGTCCGTTGTCGAAGCGGCCCTGTACCTGCACCACCTGTCCCTTGGTCGGCGCGGTGTCGCGACCGCCGTCGACCATCGCCCGGCCGGTGGCATCCTGCACCACGAACCGGTCGCCATAGACTTCGGCGACCCGGCCCTTGACCGTCACCACGCCGTCGGTCGTCGCCAGCCGGTTGACCGGCGTCGCGACGGTCGGTGCCATCTCGACGCCCGGCCGGGTCAGCGACACCGCACCTGCGCCGCCGGCGGCACCGATCGCCAGACCGAGGCCCATGCCCAGCGCCACCTTGCCGACGCCCGGAAAACGAAATTTCGTCATGTCTTCTGCTCCTTCATGCTGCGATGGCATCGCTCTAGCCGAGTCGTCCCCGCGCCCCGCTGAACCCGGCGGTTCAGATTGGGTTTAGACAGGCGGCGTAGCGGAGGGCCCATGCGTATCCTGTTGGTGGAAGACGATCCCGATCTCGGCCCCGCGATCCAGCGGGCACTGCGCGCGGAGCAATGCGCGGTCGATCTGGTGCCAAGCGGCATCGACGCGCAGCATCTGGGCGATACCGAACGCTACGACGTGGCGGTGCTCGACCTCGGCCTGCCCGACCGTGAGGGCACACAGGTATTGCGCGCATGGCGCGAGGGCGGCCGTACCCTGCCGGTGCTGATCCTGACCGCGCGCGATGGCTGGTCGGACAAGGTCGCCGGGTTCAAGGCCGGTGCCGACGATTTCCTGACCAAGCCGTTCCGCATCGAGGAACTGATGATGCGACTGCGCGCGCTGGTTCGCCGCGCCGCCGGGCACGGCGCCACCCGGCTGACGTGCGGACCACTCGCGTTCGAGAGCCAGACCGGGGTGTTCGAACTCGACGGGCTGCCGCTTCGGCTGACCGCACTCGAATATCGTGTCCTGTCGGCGCTGATGCTCGCCAAGGAAGCGGTAATCGAGCGGCTCGACCTGATGGAGCGGGTCTATGAAGGCGATGCCGACGTCGATTCGAACAGCTTAGAGGTCATCATCGGGCGGTTGCGCAAGAAGATCGGCGCGTCGCTGATCGAGACGGTGCGCGGACGCGGCTATCGGCTGACGGCCGGGGCATGAGACTGCCGCGATCGATCCACGGGCGGATGCTGGCGCTGTCGGCGGTGACGACATTGGTCGCGCTGCCGGTGGCCGGGTTCGCGATCGGCGGGGTGCTCGAACATTTCGTGACGCGCAACATCGACGAGCGGCTAAGCGACAAGCTGCGGCTGGCCGGAGCGGTGGTGCGGCCCGACGGAACGATCGACCAGGCGTTGCTCGACCGGGCATCGGTCGAGCGTGCCTTCGCCGCCGATACCGCGTGGCGGATCGACGCACCGGCCGGTACGATCGGGAGCGGGACCCTGCCCGGCGATGTCGACCGGATCGCGCGGCAGGTACGAGGGCGCCCGCATCCGCCGATGGCGGGACGACGCGAGCCGGGGATACAGCCGTTCGAGGCCGAATTGGTCGATGGCACGCGCGCCCATGGCCTGACCGATACGATCGCGACCACCGCCGGGCCGGTCCGCGTGGCGGTGGCCGTCCCGCGTTGGCAGATCGATGCGCCGCTGCGCTTAGCGATGCTGCCGCTGATCGCGACGTTGATGATCGTCGCGATCGTGCTGGCGACGGCGACACTGGTGCAGCTTCGCTATGGCCTGCGTCCGTTGCGGCTGCTGCGCGACCGGGTGGCGGCGATTCGGCAGGGGGCGGCGGAGGGCGTGCCCGAGAACCAGCCCGACGAACTCCGCCCGCTGGCGATCGAACTGAACGCGCTGATCCGCGACAATGCCGCCGCGCTGGCAACCGCGCGAGGCTCGGCGGCAAACCTCGCCCATGCGCTCAAGACGCCGGTGGCGACGCTTGCGCTCGACCTGCACGGCGATCCGCGGGGCGCGCAGGTGGCGCGGATTGATGCGACCATCCGCCATCACCTTGCCCGCGCGCGCGACGGCATGGTCGACCGGCGTGCCGCAACGCCGCTGCGCCCGGCGATCGAAGGGCTGGTGGCAGCGGTCGAGGCGCTGCACCGGGGATCGGCCGTCGCCATCGACGCCACCGTTCCCGACCTGATCGTCGCGGTCGATGCCGCCGATCTCGACGAACTGGCGGGCAATCTGATCGACAATGCCGCGCGCCATGCCCGCTCGATCGTCCGGGTATCGGCCGCACGCGATGAAGCGATGGCGGCGCTGACCGTCACCGACGACGGCCCCGGCATTCCCGCCACCGACCGTGCCCGTGCGACCGATCCCGGTATCCGGCTGGACGAACGCGGCGACGGGCATGGCTTCGGCCTGACGATCGTTCGCGATCTGGCGACGCTCTATGGCGGCGCGCTGACGCTGGGCGAGGCACCGGGCGGCGGACTGGCCGCCACCGTCACCCTGCCGCTGGTCAGCCGAGCGTGACGCTGCCGGCGGCCCCGCCGCGCAGCGTCAGCGATTTCACCACCGTCCCGCGCCGCACATTCACCTGATTGACCTGCGCGCGGTAGACGTCGCTCAGCACGCTCGACCGGACGGCGACGACCTTCGCCCGCTTCGGCGCACGGCCGCGATACTCGATCCGCACCTCGGCGTGTGACAGGTCGGTTTTGACGTGGGTCAGCGCCACCGGCTTGCCGTCGATCGTCAGCGTGAAGCGCCGCAGCACATAGGCTTCCAGTGCCGCCAGCGCCGCCGGATCGTCGAGGCTGGTCTGCGCGGCCGGCGCGATCTTCGCCAGTGCCGGTTCGATGTCATGCGCCTCGAACCGGTGCGACACGGTGACGCTGCCATCGGCAAGCGTCACCACCGCGAGCGAATCATGCCCGCGATGCGCTTGCGCCGGAGCGACGATCGCCAGCCCTAGCCCCAGCGCGAGTGCCGCCCAACGCCTCACTTCGCCGCCGCCGGATAGGTGCGCACCGATCCCGGCTTCACCTGCACGTCGAAGTCCTTCATCCGGTTTTCCAGCTCGTCAATATCCTCGATCTCCAGCACCACCGGGCGGATGGCGCCGCGCCATGCGTTGTTCGACCGGTCGGCATCGGCGATTTCGAGCAGCGGGTCGATCTCCGCCGCCGTGACGGTCTTCGGCGTCACATATTGCCACGTCACCTGTTTGGGATCGTAGCGCCAGACCTCGGCGGGGATGCGGGCGATCTCGGTCGATCCGTCGCTGAACGTCAGTTTCAGCGGCACCGGCATCACCAGCCCGCCGATGTTGCGGAAGGTGAAGCGATAGAAATTGTCGGTCACGGCGAAAGCGGCGCGCTGCTGCGGGGTAAGCCCTTGCAGCTTTTCGGCCAGATCGCGGCGCTGCTGCGGGCTGACCGCCAGCCGGTCGGTCTGGTCGTAAAAGTCGCGGGTCGCCGGATCGCGCTCGGTCACGGTGCGCTGCCCGGCGTTGCGCTGAACGGTCAGCGAGACATTGTCGCCATCGCGGATCGCGCGGCGTTGCCGCTCGGTCGCCGGCAGGTCGCCGCCGGCGACACGGCCCTGCACGACGTTGGTCAGCGCGAAATCGACATGGTCGGTCGAATAGAACCAGCCGCGCCAGAACCAGTCGAGATCTACCCCTGAGCTTTCCTCCATTGTGCGGAAGAAGTCGTAGGGCGTCGGCCGCTTGAACCGCCAGCGGTTGGCATATTCGCGGAACGCCCGGTCGAACAGGTCGCGGCCCAGCACCGTCTCGCGTAGGATGGTGAGCGCGGTCGCCGGCTTGCCATAGCCGTTGGCACCGAATTGCAGGACCGAATCGGACTGGGTCATCAGCGGGACCTGATTGTCCGACAGCATGTATTCGGCGATGTCCTTCGGCTCGCCCCGCCGCGAGGGGAAGTCCTTGTCCCACAGCTTTTCGGCCTGGAACTGGAGGAAGGTGTTCAGCCCCTCGTCCATCCACGTCCACTGGCGTTCGTCGCTGTTGACGATCATCGGGAACCAGTCGTGGCCGACCTCGTGGATCACCACGCCGATCAGCCCGGTCTTGGCGCGTTCGGTATAGGTCAGCGCCCCGGTCTTGGCGTCCTTCACCGGCCGGGGACCGTTGAAGGTAATCATCGGATATTCCATGCCGCCTACGGGTCCGTTGACCGATTGCGCCACGGGATAGGGGTAGGGGAAGGCGAATTTCCCATAGACGTCGATGGTGTGGGCGATCGCCTTGGTCGAATAGGCGTCCCACAACGGACGTGCTTCCTTGGGGTAGAACGACATCGCCATGACATGCGGGTTCGCGGCATAGTCCTGCCGAACGCCCATCGCGTCCCATGCGAATTTGCGCGACGATGCCCAGCCGAAATCGCGGACGTTCTGCGCGGCGAAGGTCCAGGTCCTGGTGCCCGAAGCACGGCTGCGCTCGGCGGCCACCGCTTCCTCGGGGGTGACGATATAGGTCGGGCTGCTCGCGGTCTTCGCCGTTTCCAGCCGCTGGCGTTGCACAGGGGTCAGCACCTGATCGGGGTTCTGGAGCACGCCAGTCGCCGAGACGATGTGATCGCCGGGCACGGTCAGCGCGACGCGATAGTCGCCGAATTCGAGCGTGAATTCGCCCGCGCCCAGAAACGCCTTGTTATGCCAGCCTTCGTAATCCGAATAGACCGCGAGGCGCGGGAACCACTGCGCGCCCTCGAAGATGCAGTTGCCGTCCTGTCCGGGATCGGTGAAACATTCATAGCCCGACCGGCCGTCGACGACCTTCTGTTCGGCCATCGGGAACGACCAGTCGATGCTGATCGTGACTTCGCCGCCGTTTCCCGCGACCGGTGCGGGCAGTTCGATGCGCAGCAGGCTGTCGGTGACGCGGTGGGCCAGCGGCTGGCCGTCGGGGCCGCGCACGGCGGCGATGGTGAAGCCGCCCTCCCAGTCCTGCATCCGTTTGGCGCGGTTAATGTCGCCGATGCTGATCGTCGCGGCGTCGGCCACCGTCTGGCTCATCTGCGCGATCGAACTGCGCTTATAGTCGTTCTGGTCGAGCAGCAGCCATAGATAGGGCAGCGCGTCGGGCGAGTTGTTGCGATAGCGGATCGTCTCGCTGCCGGTCACGACCTTGGTCGCTTCGTTCAGCGCGACGCGGACGTCGTAATCGACCTTCTGCTGCCAGTAGCGATGGCCCGGCGCCCCCGATGCGCCACGATAGTCGGTCGGCGTCGGCCAGTCCTCACCCTCCAGTTGGCGGAACTTGTCCTGCCAGTCGCCCTTGGTCTGGCGGATCGGATCGGCGAATGCTGGCGGCGCGGCCAGCAGCAGGAGGCCGAGCGCGAGGCGGGAAGCGGAGGTCTTGAGCAACGGACGGTTCTTTCGCAGCGGGTCGGCGGTGATCGTCGCTGCGGATACCGGATACGTCAACCGTCGATTGCCGATCATCGCGCCAATGGTTGCAGTCGTCGCGCCCATGCGGCAAGCGACCCATGGAATCAACGCTCTGGGAGCCAAAGGCGATGATGCTCAATCGGCGGACGACGCTTGCCGGGCTGGTGCTTCCCCTAATCGGTGGGCGTGCCTCTGCCTTGGCACGGCAGGGCGATCCGTTGCTGTTCGCCTATTTCGGTACCGGACGCGGTGAGGCGGCGGGGTTGAAGCTGGCGCTGAGCGACGACGGCTTCGCCTTTCGCGAACTGGCCGGGGGGCGGAGTTTCCTGAGACCCATGGTCGGCGAATCGAAGCTGATGCGCGACCCGTTCCTGTTCCGGGGCGAGGGGCGGAGCGCGCCATGGCACCTGTTGTGGACCACCGCATGGGACGGGGTGACGATCGGTCATGCCACCAGCCGCGATCTGCGCCACTGGACGCCGCAGCGCGCGTTGCCGGTGATGGCCGGGGTGGCGGGCACCCGCAACTGCTGGGCACCCGAGGCGATCTGGGACGCGCGGCGGCGTGTGTATGTCGTCTTCTGGTCGAGCACGGTGCGCGGACGATTTCCCGAAACCGACGGCAGTTCGGAATCGGGCTACAACCACCGGCTATGGTATGTGACGACGCGCGATTTCGTGACGTTCGGCCCGCCCAAGGTGCTGTACGATCCGGGGTTCAGCGTGATCGACGGGACGTTCGCGCGGGGGGACGACGGCAGCCTCCACCTGATCGTCAAGGACGAGACGGTGCAGCCGCCGCGCAAATATCTGCAGGTCGCGCGTGCCGCCACTCCGACCGGGCCGTTCGCGCCGCTTGGGGCAGCCTTCACGCCGTCGTGGGTCGAAGGACCGATGACCGCGCAGGTGGGCGGGGAGACGATCTGTTACTGGGACGTGTATCGCGACGGTCATTGGGGCGCGGCGGCGACGCGCGACTTCCGCGAATGGCGCGACGTGACCGCGCGGCTGACGATGCCCGGGGGCGCCCGCCACGGATCGCTGGTGCGGATACCGCGTGCGCTGGCCGAGGGGCTGGTGGCAGGACCGGTGGTATAAGGCGGTGACGATCGCCCCGTTCCTGAATGGCGGTGGCCGCGCGGCCGACATGATCCGTGCGCGCGACTGGTCGGATCATGTGCTGGGGCCGCCCGAAACCTGGCCCGACGCGCTGTGCAGCGCGCTCAGCCTCGTCGTCAATTCGCCCGAATCGATGATCCTGTGCTGGGGGCCGGAGCTTACCTTCTTCTTCAACGAAGCCTATTTTCCGCTGTTGGGGCCACGGCTCGACTGGGCGATGGGCGAGCGGTTCGACCGGGTCTGGGCCGACGGGCTGGAACAGGCGATGCCGATCATCGCGGCGGCCTATGCCGGAACCAGCCCGCGCTATGTCGACGTGCCATGGAAGCTCGATACCGATCGTGGTGCGGCGGATACGTGGTGGAGCTTTTCCTATTCGCGCATCCTTGACCGTGACGGCGCGATTGCCGGGCTGTTCATCTTTACCAACGAGACGACGTCGCGCGTG
Source organism: Sphingomonas sp. Leaf407 (assembly GCF_001425385.1). GTDB lineage: Bacteria > Pseudomonadota > Alphaproteobacteria > Sphingomonadales > Sphingomonadaceae > Sphingomonas. The sequence goes on along the minus strand of NZ_LMQO01000006.1, from coordinate 81,941 downwards.
CTGTCCGACGCGGCGTTGAAGCGCAGCCAGGCCGAACTGACGACCGCGCTGAACGATCTGCGCGAACTGAACCATACGCTGGAAGCGCGCGTCGCCGAACGCACCGCCGAACGCAACATTCTGGCCGGCATTCTCGAGACGACCGATGCGACGGTCAACGTCCTCGACCTCGACTATCGCTGGCTGGCGATCAACGGTGCCGGCGTGACCGAGTTCGAGCGGGTGTTCGGCGTGCGGCCGCGGGTGGGAGACAATCTGCTCGCGCTGATCGCCGATCAGCCCGAACAGATGGCGTTGGTGCGATCGGTCTGGGACCGGGCGCTGGCGGGCGAGGAATTCACCGCGATCGAGGTGTTCGGCGATACCGACCGCGGCCATGCCCGTCGCGCCTATGAGATGAAGTTCAACCGGCTGTACGACGATGCCGGCAACCGGATCGGCGCGTTCCAGTTCGTCACCGACGTGACCGACCGGCTGCGCGCCGAGGCCGACCTGCGCGAGGCGCAGGACGCGCTGCGACAGGCGCAGAAGATGGAGGCGATGGGCCAGTTGACCGGCGGCGTCGCGCACGACTTCAACAATCTGCTGACCCCGATCCTCGGCAGCCTCGACCTGCTCCAGCGGCGCGCCGGCCTGTCGCCGCGCGAACTGCGGCTGATCGACGGCGCGTTGCAATCGGCCGAGCGCGCGCGGACGCTGGTCCAGCGGCTGCTGGCGTTCGCGCGGCGGCAACCGTTGCAACGGGGTGCCGTCGACCTGTCGGTGCTGATCGGTGGGATGGCCGATCTGATCGGCAGCACCATCGGGCCGCAGACGGCGCTGACCACCATGGTGTCCGCCGATCTTCCGCCCGCGCTGGCCGATGCCAACCAGTTGGAAATGGCCGTTTTGAACCTGTGCGTGAACGCGCGCGACGCGATGCCGGAGGGTGGGCGGATCACCATCGCCGCCGACCTGCCCGACGCGGCCGAGGCGCGCGATGCGGGGGTGAGCGCCGGGCGCTATGTCCGCCTGTCGGTGATCGATACCGGCACCGGCATGACCGCCGACATCGCCGCCCGCGCGATCGAGCCGTTCTTTTCGACCAAGGGGATCGGCAAGGGCACCGGGCTCGGCCTGTCGATGGTCCATGGCCTCGCGCTGCAACTGGGCGGCACGATGGCGATCGTCAGTGCGCCGGGGGTCGGCACGCGCATCGATCTGTGGTTGCCGGTCAGCGCAGCGGCGGTGGTGGAGAACAGCGGTGGCGAGGATGCCGATCCGCTGCAATTCCGGGGCCGCGCGCTGGTGGTCGACGACGAACCGCTGGTGCGGATGACCACTGCCGTCATGCTCCAGAACCTTGGCTATGATACGGTCGAGGTCGACAGCGCGACCGAGGCGGAGCGGGTGCTCAACACCCGCCGGTTCGATCTGGTCGTGACCGATCACTTGATGCCCGGCCCGTCGGGCGCGTGGCTGGCGCGGACGGTGCGTGACCGCATGCCGGGCGTCGCCGTTCTGATCGTGTCGGGCTATGCCGAGGTCGACGGGCTGCCCGCCGACCTGCCGCGCCTGACCAAGCCGTTCCGCGAAGCCGAGCTGGCCCGCGCCATCGCCGCGCTGGGCGGCTGAACCGCACGCACCGTTGCCGCGTTCGAGCCGCTCCAATCGCACAGGAGCGTTTCGATGACCCGACCCGACGGCACCCGGGGCTTCGTCCTCAACCAGACGATGCTGCGCGTGCGCGACCCGAGCGCCAGCCTGTCCTTCTATCAGGACGTGCTGGGCATGACGCTGATCCAGAAGCTGGATTTCGAGGAGATGGCGTTCTCGCTGTATTTCCTCGCCTATCTCAAGGACGGCGAGACGATCCCCGCCGACCCGGCGGAACGCGCCCGCTTCCTGTTCACGCGCGAGACGACGCTGGAACTGACGCATAACTGGGGCACCGAGGACGATGCCGACTTCGCCGGCTATCACAATGGCAATGCCGATCCGCGCGGCTTCGGTCATATCGGCATTTCGGTGCCCGACGTCGCCGTCGCCTGCGCCCGGTTCGAGGAAATGGGGGTATCCTTCGTCAAGCGGCCGGAGGAGGGCAAGATGAAGGACATCGCCTTCATCGCCGATCCCGATGGCTATTGGATCGAGATCCTGTCGCCGAACGGCATGACCGATGCCGTCGTGCAGGCGGAGGATGCGGCATGAAGGCGATGACCCTGCGCGCGCCCGGCGGCCTCGACCGGCTGGAATGGGTCGAGCGCGCCGATCCGGGGCAGCCGGGGCCGGGCGACATCCGCGTCGCGCTGCATGGCAGTTCGCTCAACTTCCACGACTATATCGTCGTCAGCGGCACATCGCCCGCCGCCGACGGTCGCGTGCCGATGGCGGATGGCGCCGGCGTGGTCGAGGCGGTGGGCGAGGGCGTCACCGCCTTCGCGGTCGGCGACACCGTCGTCTCGTGCTTCTTCCCCGACTGGCAGGACGGCGCGCCGACCATCGGCGATTTCGCGCGGACGCCGGGCGACGGCATCGACGGGTTCGCGCAAGCGACGGTCGTGCTGCCCGCCACCGCCTTCACCCATGCACCCAAGGGCTGGGACGCGGTCGAGGCGGCGACGATCACCACCGCCGGCCTCACCGCATGGCGCGCGCTGGTGGTCGATGGCGGATTGAAGGCGGGCGACCGGGTGCTGCTGCTCGGCACCGGCGGCGTATCGATCTGGGCATTGCAGATCGCCAGGGCGATGGGGGCGGTGGTCGCCATCACCTCGTCGAGCGACGAAAAGCTGGCACGGGCGCGCGACCTTGGCGCGGACTTCACCGTCAATTATCGCAACGATCAGGACTGGGGCACGACGGTCGCCGCATGGGCGGACGGGCGCGGCGTCGATCATGTGGTCGAGGTCGGCGGCCCCGCCACGCTCGCCCAGTCGATCGCGGCGGTGCGGGTCGGCGGGCATATTTCGCTGATCGGGGTGCTGACCGGGCGCGGCGGCGAGGTGCCGACCGCGGCGCTGATGGCGAAGCAGGCGCGGTTGCAGGGGCTGATCGTCGGCAGCCGGCGCGCGCAGCAGGACTTCGTCCGCGCGCTCGATGCGACTGGTATCCGTCCGGTGGTTGATCGACGCTTCGCGCTGACCGATCTGGCTGAGGCGTTCCGGTTTCAGGAAGGCGGCGAGCATTTCGGCAAGATCGGGGTGGAGTGGTAGCGGGATGATCTCCCCTCCCTGACAAGGGAGGGGCCGGGGGTGGGTAGGTTCGGGGCTGGCGCTCCATTCCCTCACGGGCCGACCCACCCCAACCCCTCCCTTCCAGGGAGGGGCAAAGAGGCTTACTGACCGCTTGGCGTCTTGGCCTTTACCGTCTCCGGCGGCGTCACCGGCGACAGCGTCTGCTTCTGCGTCGCGGTGTTGATCCGCCGCTTGCGCTCGAACGGCGGCAGGTCGACGCGGCGGCCGGTCTTGAGCGCCTCGACGATGCCTTCGATGACGCGCAGGTCAGCCAGACCCTCCTCGGCATCGGGTTCGGGATCGTCGCCGTTCAGGATGCAGTCGGAGAAATATTTCATCTCGCCGCCGAACTGGTCGGTCGGCTTGAACTTCTCTTCGGACTTTTCGGTGCCGATCGTGATCGTCTGATGCTGGGTATCGCCATAGCCGAACGCGGGATCGATATGGATGCTGCCCTTCGCACCGCAGATCGTCAGATGATCGACGTTGCCGGCGTAATAGCTGACGGTGAAGCTTGCCAGCCGGGCGCCGGGCATCCGCAGCACGACCGCGAACGTATCGTCGAGATCGCCGAAGCCAGCCTTCGCCTGGCGGGTCGCCACCGCCGACTCCACCGCGACCGGTTCCTCGCCGAACAGGTAGCGGATGGCGTTGATTGGATACGGCCCCATGTCGAACAGCGGACCGGCGACGATGCCGTGGCTGGCACGGTGGTTCTCGGGATCGAGCGACTGGCTGAACGTCGCGGTAAAGGTGACGAGATCGCCTAGCTTGCCGTCGCGCACCTTATCGATCGCCGACAGCGTGCCGGGTTCGAAATGCAGGCGATAGGCGGTCATCAGCTTCGCCGACGACGCCTGCTGCGCGGCAAGGATCGCGCGACCCTGTTCGGTCGAGATTTCGAGTGGCTTTTCGCACAGCACATGGATGCCCGCCGCGAGTGCGGGCACCGCGAATTCAGCATGCCGCCAGTTGGGCGTACCGAGATACACCGCATCGATCGTGCCCGATGCCAGCAGTTCGTGATATTCGTCATAGCTATAGGTGCGATCGAGGCCGTACATCTCGGCCAGTGCCGTCGCCTTGTCGCTGTCGCCGGTGACGACGGTGACGAGCTTCGAATTGCCGGTGTGTTTGATGCCGGGCAGCATCGAACGCTGGGTGATGTCGCCAGCACCGACGACGGCGTAGCGGACCTTCTTGCCAAGGCCCAGGGCGGAAGCGAGGCTCATGCGGCGGTTCTCCGAAATGTCGTTTGCAGGGGAGGTGAAGCCACGCAAACGCACGTCGCCGCCGCTGTCTCCCCGCGATCACGGACATTTGCGCGCTATCACGGGTTATCGGGCGCATGTTCCTGCGATCCTCGTCCGCCTCTGCTCCCGCCTCGCTGCGCGATACCGACGGCTATCTGCCGCTTGCCCGCTACGGTGCGCTGGGGGACGGGCGGGCGGTGGTGCTGTCGGGCGCGGACGGATCGATCGACTGGTGGTGCGTGCCCAACATGGATTCGCCGCCGCTGTTCGACCGGCTGCTCGATGCGGGGCAGGGCGGCTATTTCGCGATCACCCCGGCCGAACCGTTCACCAGCGAACAACGCTACCGCGACAACAGCAACGTCCTGGAGACGATCTTCACCACCGCCACCGGGCGCGCCAAGCTGGTCGAGAGCCTGAACAGCGGCACCGCCGGGCGACTGCCATGGGCTGAACTCGCCCGCCGGGTAGAGGGGCTCGACGGGCGCGTCGCCTTCACGCTGACGCTGCGCTTCGGGCGGCGCGCCGACACCGTCAGCCCCTATTTTGCGCGCGCCGGGGGGCATGATGTATTCCATGTCGGCGCGGTGCTGGGGCTGGTGCGCTGTTCGGACAATGTGACGATCGACCGGCAGGGTGATGACGGCATCGATGGGCGGATCGCGGTGGCGCCGGGCGAGCGCGCGACGATCGGCATCGTCGCCGGTGCCGACGAGCCGCTGGTAGTGCCGACGATCGAAGCGGTCGACGAGCGCATCGACCTGTCCGACAAGGAATGGCGCGACTGGACGCAGCGGCTCCACTGTGTCGGCGATCACCGCGCGACGGCGATCCGCAGCGCGCTGGCGCTGAAGCTGCTGCTCTATTCGCCGTCGGGCGCGATCGTCGCCGCCGCGACGACATCGCTGCCCGAGCGGATCGGCGGCACCAAGAACTGGGACTATCGCTACGCTTGGATTCGCGATGCCGGCTATACGATCAAGGCGTTCCTGCGGATCGGTGCGCTGGGCGAGGCGAAGGCGGGGTTCACCTGGCTGCTCAAGCGGCTGGGCGAGGGTGCCCCGCGCGTCTGCTACACGCTGGCCGGCGACCGGGTGCCCGATGAACGACGGGTCGACCTGCCCGGTTATCGCGGGTCGCAGCCGGTGGTCGCGGGCAATCTCGCCACGAACCAGCATCAGCACGGCATATATGGCGACATCTTCGAAACCGCCGAACGCTTCGTCGCGTGCGGCAATATCCTCGATTCGACCAGTGCCGAGACGCTGTCGCACCTTGCCGACCAGTGCGCCGATCGCTGGCGGCAGAAGGATGCCGGCATCTGGGAGCTGGAGGAGGCCCAGCACTACACCATGTCGAAGATCAGTTGCTGGCAGGCGCTGGAGCGCGCGGTCGAACTGGCCGATGCCGGGCAGCTTCCCACCACCTGCCGCGACCGCTGGGCGCGCGAGCGCGACCGGATCATGGAATGGATCGGCGAGCATTGCTGGTCGGAGGAGCGCGGCGCCTATCTCTGCTATCCGGGCGCGGACGGTCTTGATGCGTCGCTGGCGCTGGCGGTGCGGTTCCGCTTCGACGGGCAGGACCGGCTGGCGCGCACGCTCGACGCGATCGACCGCGAGCTTGGCGCGGGGGCCTATCACTATCGCTACACCGGCATGGACAAGGAAGAAGGCTGTTTCCTCGCCTGTACCTTCTGGATGGTCGAGGCGCGGGCGATCCTCGGCCAGCACGACCGCGCGGCGGCGGCATTCGAGGCGGCGATGGCGGGACTGGCGGACGGCGTCGGCATCCTGCCGGAAATGATCGATCCGAAGACGCACGAGTATCTCGGCAATTTGCCGCAAGGTTTGAGCCACTTAGCGCTGATCCAGGCGATCGCCACGCTGAACGGTACGCAATTGTGACGGAACTCCGCGTCATTTCAAGAGCTTGGCCGTCCGGTGTTGCTGGATTGGAGAGACAGGATGAACTTCGGGCTTGATGGAAAGATCGCGTTGGTGACGGGATCGGACAGCGGGATCGGCCGGGAAACCGCGCGCATGCTGCTGGAGGAAGGCGTGCGGGTCGCGATCAGCGACCGACCCGGCGGTGACATCGAATCCACGCTCGAAGGCTTGAAGCAATATGGCGAGGTGGTCGCGGTGCCGGCCGACGTTACCAAGCTGGCCGACGTGCAGGCGCTGTTCGCCAAGGTGCGCGAGTTGCTCGGCGATCCGGAGATCGTGGTCAATGCGGCCGGCGTGACCGGGGCGACCGGCGATTTCCTCGAGGTCGACGATGCCGGCTGGGCCGAAACGCTGGAAATCAACCTGATGGGCGCGGTCCGTGTCGCGCGCGAGGCAATTCCGGCGATGCGCAAGGCGGGCGGCGGGCGTATCGTGCTGATCGCGTCCGAGGATGCGGTGCAGCCCTATGTCGACGAGCTTGCCTATTGCGCGTCCAAGGCCGGGCTGCTGAACCTGACGAAAGGGCTGTCCAAGGCCTATGGCTGCGACAATGTGCTGGTGAACAGCGTGTCGCCCGCCTTTATCGAAACGCCGATGACCGACGCAATGATGGAAAAGCGCGCAAAGGAACTCGGCACCGACATGGACTCGGCGATCGAGAGTTTCCTGAAGGAAGAACGCCCCGGCATGGTGCTCAAGCGCCGCGGCAAGGCGGAGGAAGTCGCCGCCGCGATCGTGTTCCTGTGCTCGGGACCGGCCAGCTTCATCAACGGTGCCAATATCCGCGTCGATTCGGGCGCGGTGATGACGATGGCGGGCTGAACCGGAACGGCTCCCCCTCGGAAGGGGGGAGCCGTTCGCTTAGGTCAGCACCTTTTCCGGCACCGGCACCGCCGCCAGCGGCGTCGTCGCGTCGATCTCCATCAGCGGCTTGAGCAGCCCGTCGCGCAGATCATAGATCCAGCCGTGCAGTTCGAGCGGCTTGCCCGAAGCGAAGGCGTTCTGGATCACGTCGGTCCGGGCCAGCTTCACCAACTGGTCGCGGACGTTCAGTTCGACCAGCCGGTTGCTGCGCAACTCGCCGGCGGGCAGGCCGTCGAGTTCATCGCGGTGGTCGCGGATCACGTCGCGCAGGATGTTGAGCCAGTCGTCGATATGGCCGTCGACCTCGCCCGACAGCACGGTCTCGACGCCGCCGCAGCCATAATGACCACAGACGATGATATGGCGCACGCCGACGGTTTCGACCGCATATTGCACCAGCGACATCAGATTCTGGTCGTTCGGATCGATCAGATTGGCGATGTTACGGTGCATCAGCATCTCGCCCGGCTGGGCGTTGGTCAACTGGTCGGGCGCGACGCGGCTGTCCGATGGCCCGATCCACAGGAAATCGGGTTGTTCGCCTTGCGTCTGGCGCGTGAAATACCGGGGGTTCTCTTCCAGCTTTTCCGATGCCCATGCCTTGTTGGCGAGCAGCAGGTGTTTGTATTCCCTCATGCGTAGGCGACCTCCTTGCGCGGCGCCTTGATCTGCGGCGCGGTCTTTTCACCGATGTCGCCGCGGACCAGCACGTTGACGCCCCGATACTGGGCATTCTTGATGAAGCCGTTGATGATGTCGATGTTGTCGAGATCGACATAGCTGGTCGCCGACAGGTCGATCACCACGGTGCAGTCGTCGGGCACCTTGTCGAGTTCGCGGGTCAGTTCGACCTTATGGATGAAGTACAGGTTGCGCTTGGCGCGCACCATGCAGCTTGCCCCCGGGCCTTCGCCGTCCTGCACGAACGTCACCGCCGGGCGGAAATTGCGCGCGATGACGAACACGAAGCCGACGACGAGACCGATCACGATGCCCTTGAGCAGATCGGTGAACAGGATCGCCACCACGGTCACGACGAACGGGACGAACTGGGTATAGCCCTGCTTCCAGCGCTTCACGAACAGCTCGGGCTTGGTCAGCTTGTACCCGGTCTGGATCAGCACCGCCGCCAGTGCCGACAGCGGGATGAGGTTGAGCAGCACCGGGATCAGCAGCACCGACAGCAGCAGCCAGCTACCGTGCAGGATCGTCGACATCTTGGACGCGGCGTTGGCACCGACGTTGGCCGACGACCGCACGATCACCGATGTGACCGGCAGGCCGCCGATCAGGCCGGAGATGATGTTGCCGCCGCCCTGCGCCAGCAGTTCGTGGTTCTTGTCGGTCACGCGACGCTTGGGGTCGATCTCGTCCACCGCCTTGACCGACAGCAGCGATTCGAGGCTGGCGACGATCGCCAGCGTCACCGCCACGGTCCATACCGTTGCATTGCCGATCTGGCCGAAGTCGGGGAAGCTGAACAGCTTGACGAACCCGCCAAGACTCTCGGCGATCGGCACGCTGACCAGATGGGTCGGCTTGACCTGCAGCGCCGGCGCGACCAGCCCGAACAGCGCGTTGAGCGCGACCGATCCGACCACGACGACCAGCGGGCCGGGGATGAATTTCAGGAAACCGTCGCTGGGCTTCGCCTTTTCCCACCAGAACAGGAAGGCAAGGCTGATCGCGGCGATGACCGCCGCGCCCCAGACCACCTGTTCGCGCAGCACGAAGATGATGGTGTTGAAGGTGTTGCGCCCGTCGTCCTGCCGAAAGGCAAAGTCGCCGCCCGGATCGCCGTCATAGCCGATCGCGTGCGGCACCTGCTTCAAGATCAGGATCAGGCCGATCGCCGCCAGCATGCCGGTGATGACCGACGACGGCACGAATTCGCCAAGCACGCCCGACCGCGAAAAGGACAGCAGCACCTGGAGGATGCCGGCGAGCATCACCGCGAGCAGGAATGCCTCGAACGAGGGGAGGCGGGTGATCGCGTCAAGCACGATCACGGTCAGGCCGGCGGCGGGACCGCTGACCGACAACGGCGATTTCGACAGCGCACCGACGACGATGCCGCCGACGATCCCGGAGATCAGCCCGGAAAACAGCGGCGCGCCCGACGCCAGCGCGACGCCGAGGCAGAGGGGCAGCGCGACGAGCGCGACGACGATCGACGCCGGCAAATCCTGCCGAAGATTGGCGATCAGGGATGGTTGCGACATGGCGGCAGGGATGCCTTGTGGTTGAACGGGGTGCGCCGGCCATGCCTCGGGGGAAGCATGGCCGGCGCGGAACCCGCTAGGCCGACGGGACGGGGGAGGGAAGAATCGCCCCGCCGGACATGCGGGAACGGCTTATTCGGCAGCTTCGGCCGTATAGAAATCGGCAGCCAGCCGCTTCGCGGCGGGCAACGCCACTGGCAGCGGGCGATCTTCGTTGATCGGCGCGAACCGGCCGGTTTCGCCGTCGAGCGCGAGGATCACCCCGGCATGGATGTCGACGAACCAGCCGTGCAGCGTCAGATCGCCCTTGGCGATGCGCGAGGCGACCGCGGGATGGGTGCGCAGGTGCGAGATCTGCACCACGACGTTCTCGAGGCTGGCGGCGCGGACCGCGGCCTGATCGTCAAGATCGGGATAGCTGTGCGACACGACCGAATGGGCGGCATGGCTGTGGCGCAGCCATGCCGCGACGCTCGGCAGGCCTGCCAGCGTCTCGGGCTTCATCAGCGCGCCCATCGCGCCGCAGCCCGAATGGCCCGATACGATGATGTCGGTGACGCCGAGCACCGCGACCGCATATTCGACCGTGGAGGTCGTGCCGCCGTTCTGCTGGGTGAAGGGGGGGACGATGTTGCCGGCGTTGCGGATGACGAACACGTCGCCCGGCTTCGCCTGGAGGATATGTTCGGGAACGACGCGCGAATCCGAACACGAGATCATCAGCACCTTGGGGCTCTGCCCATCGGTCGCCAGCTTCGAATAGAGGTCGGCATCGGTGCCGAACACGTCCTTTTCGAATCCGAAGACCCGCCCGATGACGTCGTTCATATCGCTTGTTCCCAATCCAGAGGGCATGGGCCGCAGCCATGCCGGTCGGGATCAGCGTATACGGCCAAGATAATTGCTGCGTTCGACGGCCGTGTAACGAATTATTGCCGCTGCGCTGCGGCGGGAAGCACGATCGCAACGCACAACCCGCCCCCGTCGCGATTGGCGAGTTCGAGCCGTCCGCCCTCCGCCTCAACCGCGCGGGCGACGATCGACAGGCCAAGGCCGAAGCCGACCGTGTCGCGCTTGCGCGCGGTGTCCAGCCGCACGAACGGTTCGAGGACATGGCCGAGCGATTCCTCGGGGATGCCGGGACCGTCGTCCTCGACCCGGACGATGGTGGCGTCCACGTCGCGCACCAGCGTGAGCCGCGCGCTGCCGCCGTAATGGATCGCATTCTCGACCAGATTGATGACCGCGCGGCGGAAGTTGGACCGGCGCACGACCCGTTCGCAATGGTCGGGGCCGTGATAGCTGGCGTCATGGCCGTGATCGGTCGCGTCGTCGACGATGCTGGCGCACAGCACGGCGATGTCGACCAGTGTCGGCTTTTCCGGCTCCCCCTCCCCGCCGAGGAAGGCGAGCAGCGAGAGGACCATCGCCTCCATTTCGGCCAGATCATTCTGCACCGTGGTGCGCACTTGGCGATCGGCGATCGCATCGGTGCGCAGCCGCAACCGGGCGAGCGGGGTGCGCAGATCATGGCCGACCGCCGCCAGCGCGCGGGTGCGATCCTCGATCAACCGGTGGATGCGCGCCTGCAATCCGTTGAACGCCACGACGAGCCGGCGAACCTCGCCGGGGCCGGCTTCCTCGACCGGCGGCAGCGCGGCGGCACCGCCCGCGCCGAAGCGATCGACCGCATCGGCCAGTTGCCGCATCGGCCGCAACGTCCGGCGGATCAGCAGCCCGCCCGCGACCATCAACGCGATCGCCGGGATCAGCGCCAGCAGGATACGCCCGAGCGCCAGATCGAACGCGCGCAGCGGCTCCAGCGTGCGGAAATACAGCCAGCTTCCGTCGTCCAGCCGCAGCACGCCGGTGACGACCGATCGCCCGCCGGGCGATGCCAGCGTCAGGTGCAGCCCGGTGTCGGCGAGCGTCGGTTCCCATGCCAGCACCTGCTGTTCCATCTCGCGCAGCTCGGTGCCGCGCACGGGCAGGGCGGGGAGGGTTGGCCGCCACTGGACGGCATAGCGTTCGGTGGTCAGTTCGGCGGCCATCCCCGGCCGTTCGGCGATGGCGCGTTCGTCGACGATCCGCCGCGCGATCACCAGATGCTCGGCCAGCCGCCGCGCCTCGTCGTCGCGTACCGAAAACTGGCTGGCGCGTTCGTAGAGCAGGACCGAGACGCCGAATTCGATGACGATCGTCAGCAGCAGGATCGCGACGATCCGCCCGATCAACCCGAACGGCATCGCCGGCAGGGTGCGTTTCACCGCCGCTCGACCGGCACGTTCAGCATATAGCCGACGCCGCGCACCGTCACGATCGGCGGAGTGGCACCGGCGGTCGACAACTTGCGGCGCAACCGGCTGATGAGCACGTCGATGCTGCGGTCCGAACTGTCGCCCAACCGGGTGCGCGACAGCTCGATCAGCCGTTCGCGGGCGATCACCCGCTGGGCATGGTCGAGCAGCACGACCAGCAGGTCGAATTCCGCCCCGGTCAGGTCGACCGACGCGCCGGTCGGCGAGGTCAGCTCGCGCCGCGGCAGGTTCGCGGTCCAGCCTTCGAAGGTATAGATGCCCTCCTCGCGCTGCGTCGTCTGCGCGTTCAGTTCGCCCCGGCGCAGCACGGCGCGGACGCGGGCGATCAGCTCGCGCGTGCCGAACGGCTTGGGCAGATAATCGTCGGCCCCCAGTTCGAGGCCGATGACGCGATCGACCTCGCTGCCCTTGGCCGAAACGAAGATGATCGGCACCGCGCTGGCCTGGCGGATTTGGCGGCACAGGTCGATGCCGCTGGTGCCCGGCAGCATGATGTCGAGCAGGATCAGGTCGACCGGCCCCTGTTCCAGCGCTAGCCACATCTCGGGCGCGGCGGAGCAGGTGCGCACGAGATAGCCGTTTTCCTGCAACGCGCGGGCGGTGAGGGTGCGCAGCGCGGGATCGTCCTCGACGACGATGATGGACGGGGCGGTCATGCGGGCAAACTCGTCATGTCGCGTGGGCTAGGGACGTGGGCCATCAAGGTCAATTCACCTCGCGCCCGATCGGATACAGTAGATAGCGTTCGTCGTAATAGGGCGTGCGGGCATAGAACCATTGCAGCCGCGCCGTCGGATCGGCGGCGAAGGCGGGATCGGCGGCCAGCTTCGCCTCGAACGCGGCCTTCAGCGCCGGATCGCTTGCCAGCATCCGGTCGGCCAAGGGGGCGATGGCATAGCCTTCGATATATTCGGTGCGCTGGAGCATGGCCGGTGCCAGGTTCCATGCCAGCACGCCTTCCCCGCTTTCGGGTTCGAGGAGATAGGCGGCGAGCAGGCCCAGCGGCTGATTGGCGGGAACGCGGACCGATCCGGCGGGCATCGTCTCGCGCCGGTTCTCATGGACGATCGTGGCGTCGAGCGGAACATGTCCCTCGCTCGCCGGCCTAAGTTTCGGGTTGGTGGCGCGCGCCATGTCGAGCGTGCGGGTAACGGGCGCGGCGACGGCCTCCACGGTCAGGCCGTGCAGCCGCAGGAGGTCGATGACGTGCGGCAGGGTGGCGGGCACCCACCATGCTTTCGGCAGTTGCACCACCTTGTCGGGCAGGCTGCCGAACACCGGCATCTTGAACGTCACCGGTCTCGACAGCCAGCGCAGTTCGTCGCGACCCGAGGCGGGCGAGCGATAGCTGTCGTGCGCCAATCCGAGAAAGTCGACCGAATAGAGCGGCACCAGGTTCGGCTTCCACGTCGCGGTCAGGGTGGTCGGCCGCGCAGCACGATCGCGGTCGATCGCGGCGCGCAGGTCGCTGCCCCGGTCGCCGGCGAAGCGCAGCGCCTCCTCGACGAAGATATAGGTGCCGAGCACGCGCTGGCGATAGGGTTTGAGCGAATGCGTCTCGACCAGCAGCGTCGGGATATGCGCGGTGTCGCCATAGCCGGTCGAGAAACGCGGCGTGTCGACGTCCTGGGTCATGCCCTTTTCGGGGGCGCGATTGTCGATCGTGCTGACGTAATAGCCCGGCGTATGGCCGGCGCGGACCAGTGCTGCGTCCATCGCGGGGCGGAGCTGCCGGTCGAGCACCTGCCCGATCGCCGCCGAGCGCGCGCCATAGCCGCGCCAGCCGGAAAAGGCATAGGTCACGTCGTAGCGATGATCGATCCCGTCGGTGACGTGCAGGTCGAGATAGAGGACCGGATCGAGCCGCCGGATCAGCGCGATCATCGCCCGCGTCTCGGGCGCGTCGGCCTTCAAATAATCGCGGTTGAGATTGAGGTTCTGCGCGGTCGTCCGCCAGCCCATATCGCGTGGGCCGCGCTGGTTCGGGCGGTTCCACGGACCTGATCGCTCGTGCCCGTCGACGTTGTAGATGGGCACGAACACCAGATCGACCTTGTCGAGCAGGCGATCCTTGCCGCGAAGCGCGATGTCGCGCAGCAGCATGAGGCCGGCGTCCTTGCCGTCGATCTCGCCCGCATGGATGCCCGCCTGCACCAGCACGACCGGCTTGGGTGTCGGACCACCCTTGTGCGCGCGGACATAGTAAAGGTCGCGCCCCTGCGCGCTGCGGCCGAACGTCTCGATCGACAGCAGCGGCGATGCCGCCACCAGCCGGTCGAGCCAGCCCCGCGTTGCGGCGTAATCGGGGGTGGTGTCGAACGCGGCCGCCTCGGCAGGGGTGATCCACGGGCCGCCGGATCTGACGATCAGCGCCTCGCTCCGGCCATGCCACGGCCGGACGGGCGGCAGCAGCGCTTCTAGCGCGGGCTGGGCGGAAGCGGCGGACGCGGCTAGTAGCGCGATACAGAACAGACGGACCATCGCACTGATCGTAACCGAAGCGGCGGGCGATGCCAGCGGCGATCCATTACCGGTGCGGAACGAAGTCTTTTGTTACAAGTTATTGCGACGGGAACCCCAGACCAGTCGGAGCCACGGCGATCGCCACGGCCTATCAGTTCAAGCCGCACGAACGGCCGTTTCTGCCCGGATCGCCCGCAACGCCCGACCATCCGTTCGCGCGGCGCGTGGGCTATTTCGCGATCGGCATCCTGCTGGGGCTGACCGGCGGGTTCAGCAACGCGCTGCTGCTCGCCAACCTGCCGCAGATCCAGGGATCGCTCGGGCTCAGCCAGGTGCAGGGTGGGTGGCTGACCGCGATTTCGTCGATGACGAGCGTGTGCATGTCGATGCTGCTCATCAAGTTCCGCCAGCAATTCGGGATGCAGCGCTTCACCCGCGTGTTCCTTAGCGCGTTCCTTGTCCTCAACGTGCTCCAGTTGATCGTTCACAGCTTCGGCGTGCAACTCATCGTGCGTGGCGCGTCGGGCATCGTCGCCAGCGCGCTGACGACGCTGTGTTTCCTGTATATCATGCAGGCGCTGCCCGCCGCCGCGCGGCTATCGGGAATGATTATCGGCTTTGCCGCGTCGCAGATCGCGCTGCCGCTCGCGCGGACGCTGTCGCCGCTGCTGCTGGCCGATGGGCGGATCGAGGCGCTGTTCTGGTTCGAACTGGGGCTGACGCTGATGTGCCTCGGCGCGGTCGCGCTGCTGCGCCTGCCGCCGTCCGAACGCACTCCGGCGTTCGAGCGGATCGACTTTCTTACCTTCGCGCTGTTCGCGCCCGGCGTCGCGCTGCTGTGCGCGGTGCTGGTGCAGGGGCGTATCCAGTGGTGGTCGACGCCGTGGCTGGGCTATGCCACCGCCGCTGCCATCCCGTTGATCGGCGCGGCGCTGCTGATCGAGCATAATCGCGCCAATCCGCTGCTCAACACCCGCTGGATGCTCGGGCGCAACATCATCCGCTTCGGCATCGTCGCGGCGTCGCTACGCATCCTGCTGTCCGAACAGACCTATGGCACGGTCGGGCTGCTGAGCGTCGTCGGCATGGGCAACGACCAGTTGGTGACGCTCAGCCTGTGCATGGTGCTGGGGTCGCTCGCCGGGCTGGTTGTCGGCCTCAAGACGCTGAACATGGCCGATCTCTACAAGCCGGTGGTGATCGCGGTCGCGCTGATCGGCATCGGCGCGTGGATGGATTCGGATTCGACCAACCTCACCCGACCCTCCAGCCTGTACCTCAGCCAAACGATCATCGCCTTCGCCGCGCTGTATTTCCTCGGACCGATGCTGATGATCGGCATCTTCCGCGCGCTGGCACGCGGCACCACCCATATCGTCAGCTTCTCGGCGCTGTTCGGCATCACCCAGACGCTGGGCGGCCTTGCCGGCACCGCGCTGCTCGGGTCGTTCCAGATCGTGCGCGAGAAATATCATTCGTTCGAGCTGGTCCAGTCGCTCACTCTGACCGATCCGGTCGTCGCACAGCGCATCCAGCAACTGGGCGGGGCCTATGCCCGGGTGCAGGGCGATCCGGTGCTGCGACAGGGGACCGGCACGTCGCTGCTGGCGCAACAGGTGACGCGCGAGGCCAATATCCTCGCGTTCAACGACGTGTTCCTTGCCGTCGCGATCCTATCCGCCATGGTCGTCGTCTGGCTCGGCGCGCTGTGGCTGCGCTTCCGGCTGCGCGGGGAAAATCCGCTAGCGGCCGATCTGGCGGCGGTGCAACGCATGCGGCAGCAGCAATCCTCATGACCGATACCCAGATACCGCGCGACGACGCGCAACGCCTCGCCGACCCGGTCGAGATCCCCGTCGAACCGGCGCGCGCCCGGGGCTGGGCGCCGCCGCGCGGCAGCCTGCGCTCCACGCTGGGTTTCGTCGCGCTGTTGCTGGGCGGGGTCGCGCTGGCGCTCTATGCCTGGGGGCTGTGGCCGTTCGTCAGCCGGGTGCAGGCGACCGACAACGCCTATGTCCGCGGCCAGACGACGGTGATCGCGCCGCAGGTGAACGGCTATGTGACTCAGGTGCTGGTGCGCGATTTCGAACAGGTGCGCGCCGGGCAAATCCTCGCGCGGATCGACGATCGCATCTATCGCCAGCGGGTCGATCAGGCGCTGGCGCAACTGGCGGCGCAGCGCGCGAACCTCGCCAATTCGCGGCAGAGCGAGCGGTCGAGCGAGGCGAGTCTGGGCGGGCAGGCCGCCGCCGTCCAGAACGCACAGGCGCAACTGGCGCGGGCACGGGCGGACATGGCGCGGGTCGACGATCTGGTGCGCGAGGGATCGGTGTCGCTGCGCGAACGCGACCAGACGCTGGCGGCACTCCGCGCGGCGCAGGCCGGCGTCGCGCAGGCACAGGCGCAGCGCAGCGTTGCGCAGGAACAGGTCCGCACCGTCGAGGTCGGTCGGGGCGGATTGCAGGCGGCGGTCGAGAATGCACAGGCGACGGTACGGCTGGCGCAGATCGATCTTGCCAACACCGTCATCCGCGCGCCGCAGGACGGGCGGCTGGGCGAGGTCGGCGTGCGGCTGGGCCAATATGTCACGGCGGGGACGCAACTGATGTTCCTCGTGCCGCCCGCCGTCTGGGTCACGGCGAATTTCAAGGAGGCGCAGACCGCGCGCATGGCCGCCGGGCAATCCGCGACGATCCGGGTCGACGCGCTCGATCGCGCCGAACTGCGGGGCAAGGTGGAGCGGATCGCACCCGCCGCCGCCAACGAGTTCGCGGTGATCCGCGCCGACAACGCCACCGGCAATTTCGTGAAGGTCGCGCAGCGCATTCCGGTGCGCATCGCGATCGACCGGAACGATCCGCTGTTCGCGCGGCTGCGCCCGGGCATGTCGGTGGAGGCCCGGGTCGATACCGGCGGCGGTCCATCGCCGGCGGTGCGATGAACCGCCGCCTGCCCCTGATCGCGATGCTGGCGCTCGCCGGCTGCACGCCGCCCGACCGGCCACCGCCCGCCGGGGCGGGGGTGGTGGCACCGCCCGCGTGGCGCACGACCCTGCCCGCCACCGCCGCGATCGATGCGCGCTGGTGGGAGGGGTTCGGCGATCCCGAACTGGCCCGGCTGGTGACGGCGGCGCTCGCCAACAATCCCGACATTGCCATTGCCGCCGCGCGGGTGGCGGAAGCACGCGCGCAGGAAGGGGTGGCGCGGGCGGCACGGTTCCCGACGCTCGACGTCGGCGTCGGCCTGACCGAACAGCGCGCGCTCAACGCGCTCGGCCGGGCGAGTACCGGCACCTCGCTCCAGCCGGTGTTCCAGTCGTCGTACGAGATCGACCTGTTCGGGCGGATTTCGAACCAGATCGACGCAGCGCGCCTGTCGGGGGATGCCGCCGCCGCTGCCGCCGATACGACGCGGCTCTCGGTCGCGGCGGCCACCGCCAGCGGCTATGTGACGCTCCGCGGCCTCGACGCCCGGATCGCGACGGTCCGGGCCACGATCGCCTCGCGCGGCGAGGCGCTGCGGATCGCGCGGTCGCGGGCGCAGGCGGGCTATACCTCGCAGCTTGAACTGCGGCAGGCCGAGGCGGAATATGCCGGCGTCACCCAGACGCTGCCGCAACTCGAACTGCTGGCGCGGCGGCAGGAGGATGCGCTGGCGTTGCTGAGCGGTACGCCGCCGCGCCCGATCGCGCGCGGGCTGGCGCTCGATCGGCTGGTGCCGCCGCCGATCCCCGCCGGTCTGCCGTCCGACCTGCTGCGCCGCCGGCCCGACATCGCGCAGGCCGAGGCGGCGCTGGCGACGACCGATGCCAGTCTGGCGGCGGCGCGTGCGCAGTTCCTGCCGGCGCTGCGTCTGACCGGATCGACCGGCGAGGTGCTGTCGAGCGCGCTGCCCAATCCGGTCGGCATCTGGTCGATCGGGGCGAGCATCCTTGCCCCGCT
Organism: Sphingomonas sp. Leaf407; assembly: GCF_001425385.1. Taxonomy (GTDB): domain Bacteria; phylum Pseudomonadota; class Alphaproteobacteria; order Sphingomonadales; family Sphingomonadaceae; genus Sphingomonas. The sequence goes on along the minus strand of NZ_LMQO01000006.1, from coordinate 63,716 downwards.
GTTCCGCGGCGGACAGTTGCGCGGCAACCTCGACGCCGCAGCGGCACGGCGCGATCAGGCGACGTTCGCCTATCAGCGTACCGTGCTGACCGCATTCCGCGAGGTGGAGGACGCGCTGGCCGGCGTCGACCGTCTCGCCGCGCAGGCCCGCGCGCTGGAGGCGCAACGTACCGCCACCGCCGAGGCGCTGCGCCACGCGACCAACCGCTACCGTGCCGGCTACAGCCCGTATCTCGAACAATTGGATGCGCAGCGGGCGCTGTTCAGCGTCGAACTGTCGCTCGAACAGGTGCGCGCCGACCGGTTGAACGCATTGGTCGCGCTGTATCAGGCGATGGGCGGTGGATGGGGGGCGGTGCCATGATCCGCGTCGCGACGATCGACGACATTGCGGCGCTGCATGATCTTGTCGAGGCGGCGTTCCGGGGCGACTCAGCCCGCACCGGCTGGACGCACGAGGCCGATCTGCTGGATGGCCAGCGGACCGATCGCGCCGCGCTGAGCGAACTGGTCGGCGATCCGGTGCGGCGGATGCTGGTCGCCGAGGCGGAGGGCAGGATGATCGGCTGCGTCGCGCTGTCGTTTCTGCCAGATGGGCGCGCCGCACTGGGGATGCTTGCGGTCCGGCCGGACCTGCAGGGCGGCGGCACCGGGCGCGCGCTGGTCGCGGCGGCCGAACATGCCGCGGCGGCGGCGGGGGCTGGCGTGATGGAGATTACGGTCATCGCCCAGCGCGGCGAACTGATCGCATGGTATGAACGGCAGGGCTATCGCCGTACCGGCGGGACGCGGCCGTTTCCGCTCGACGATCCGCGCTTCGGCTTGCCCCGAACCCGCGACCTGTATTTCGTGGTGCTCGACCGTGCGCTCGCCAGATAGCACAAGGCCCGTCCGACGGCGGGTCGGACGGGCCTTGGCATCGATACGCAAGGGAGTGCGTTCCCCCTTAGTAGCCCTCTGCCGACAAAGTGCAATCCTCCCTTTGGAGGATCGGGTATGGCGTTTCGTCGGTCAGCGTGTCGACCGCCCGTTCGACGATGGCGACCATCCGGCGGCGGGTGGCGGCTTCGTCGAATTCGGCGTCCGCGATTCGGCGGTGCATCAACCCCGCGCCGATCGTCAGGATCAGGTCGGCCAGTTGCGCGCGGCGCTCGGCATGATCGGGATCGGGGGCCAGCGCGGCGATCGCGCGGAACAACGCATGTTTGACCCGCGCGTTGATGGCATGCGCGATGGCGGCGATGCGATCGTTGCGCGCCGCCTCGGCGATGATCTCGGGCACCAGCGCCCGCGAATCGCTCGGCCCTTCGCAACGGGCGAAGACGTGCAGCCAGTGGCGGATCGCCGCAATGTCGCCGGCCTCGATCGCCCGGTCGAGATCGGCCTCGTGCAGAAAGGTCGCAAGGTCGCTCTCGACGATCTCGGCGACGATCGCCTCCTTGTCGGCGAAGTCGCGATAGATCTGCCCGACCTTGATTCCCGACTCGGCGGCGAGTTGCGCCACGCCGGTACCGTGGAACCCCTGTTCCGCGAACAGCCGTCGCGCCACCGAAACCAGCCTTTCGCGACGGGCCGCCGCCTTGCTCGCCCGACACGCTGCACCGCACTGCAACAAATTCACGTCAGATTCACCTGCAACCTCTTGCCTCATTCGCCGGGACGGCGTACGCGCCGCCCATGTGTGAGTGATCGATCACTCACTGTTTAGCACATCCGTCGAGGACGTTCATGAAAAAAAGCACGGCTCCATTGGCACTGGCGCTCATTCTTTCGGCCTGCGGCGGGGGTGAGCAGCAGCCGCAGCAGGCACCGCAAGGGCCGCCGCAGGTGGGCTTCGTGACCGTGCGCACCGAACCGGTGACGCTGACGACGCAGCTTCCTGGCCGCACGGCGGCGTTCGAGACGTCCGAGGTCCGTCCGCAGGTCAACGGCCTGATCCTCGCGCGGCTGTTCCAGGAGGGCGATTACGTCCGCCGTGGCCAGCCGCTGTATCGCATCGACCCCGCACCCTATCAGGCAGCGGTGGCGAGCGCCCGCGCGGCGCTGACCCGTGCGCAGGCGGCGATCGCATCGACCCGCAATCTCGCGCGGCGCTATGGCGAACTGGTGAAGATCAACGCGATCTCACGCCAGGAATTCGAGAACGCGACCACCACCGCGCAGCAGGCCGAGGCCGATATTGCAGCGCAGCGCGCAGCACTCCGTCAGGCGCAGATCGACCTGTCGCGCACGACCATCACCGCGCCGATCTCCGGCCGGATCGGGCGGTCGGTATCGACCACCGGCGCGCTGGTCTCGGCGGCGCAGACCGAAGCGCTGACGACGATCCAGCGGCTTGACCCGGTCTATGTCGATATTCAGCAGTCGAGCGCCGACGTGCTGAAGCTGCGCCAGCAGTTGATGGGCGGCGACCTGTCGCGCGGTGCCGCCGCGTCGCGGGTCCGGCTGAAGCTGGAGGATGGCAGCACCTATCCGATCGAGGGGACGCTGCGCTTCACCGACGTGACGGTCGATCCGGCGACGGGGACGCAGGTGATCCGCGCGGTCTTCGCCAATCCGCGCGGGCTGCTGCTGCCGGGCATGTACGTCCGCGCCGAACTGGTCGAGGGGACGCAGGGCGACGGCATCCTCGTGCCGCAGCGCGCCGTCACCCGCGATCCCAAGGGCAATGCCACGGCGATGGTGATCGGGCAGGACGGCAAGCTCAGCCCCCGTCCGCTGACCACCAGCCGCACGGTCGGCGATGCGTGGCTGGTGACGGGCGGGCTGAAGCCCGGTGACAAGGTCGTCATCGAAGGCGCGATGAACCTCCAGCCCGGCACGCCCGTCAAGGGCTATCCATGGACGCCGCAGACGGCGGGGCAAGCACCGCAGGGTGCGGCCGCCCCGGCCGGCGGCGCGCCCGCTTCTCAGGCACAGGCGAAATAAGCCCCATGTCTCGCTATTTCATCGATCGACCCATCTTCGCATGGGTCATCGCCGTCGGGTTGATGCTGTTCGGCATCCTCGCCATCCGCTCGCTCCCCATCGCGCAGTTCCCCGAGATCGCGCCGCCCGCGGTCTCGATCTCCGCCACCTATCCGGGTGCGGACGCGACCACGCTGGAAAACACGACGACGCAGATCATCGAGCAGCAGCTCAAGGGCATCGACAATCTGCGCTATTTCTCGTCCTCGTCGTCGTCGGCGGGCACCGTCACCATCACGCTGACGTTCGAGCAGGGCACCGACCCCGACATCGCGCAGGTGCAGGTGCAGAACAAGCTGCAGGCGGCGACCCCGCTGTTGCCGCAGGAAGTGCAGCAGCAGGGCATCCGCGTCGCGAAATCCTCCGCCAGCTTCCTGCTGGTAGTAGGGCTGGTGTCGCAGGACGGCACCAAGAGCGCGTCCGACCTCGCCGACATCATCTCGTCGCAGATCCAGGATCCGATCAGCCGGGTGAGCGGCGTGGGTGAACTCCAGATTTTCGGATCGCAATATGCGATGCGCATCTGGGTCGATCCGCTCAAGCTCAACAATTACGCGCTGACCATGGCCGACGTTACCCAGGCGGTGCAGGCGCAGAATGCGCAGGTTTCCGCCGGGCAGCTCGGCGCGCAGCCCGCGCCCAAGGAGCAGATGCTCAACGCGACGGTATCGGTCCAGTCGCGGCTTCAAACCCCCGAACAGTTCGGCAACATCCGCCTGAAGACCAGCGTCGGCGGCGCGGTCGTCCGGTTGAGCGACGTCGCCCGGGTCGAACTGGGTGCCGAGAACTACGGCTTCTCGACCCTGTGGAACGGCAAGCCGGGCGCCGGTTTCGGCGTCCGTCTGGCCCCCGGCGCGAATGCGCTGGGCACCGTCGATGCGGTGAAGGAGCAGATGGAGGAAATTCGCAAGAATTTCCCGGCGGGGATCGACGTGATCTATCCGCTCGACACCACGCCGTTCGTGCGGCTGTCGATCGAACAGGTCATCCACACGTTGGTCGAGGCGGTGGTCCTCGTCTTCCTCGTGATGTTCCTGTTTCTCCAGAACTGGCGCGCCACGCTGATCCCGACGATCGCGGTGCCCGTCGTGCTGCTCGGCACGTTCGGCATCATGGCGCTGGCCGGGTTCACCATCAACACGCTGACGCTGTTCGGCATGGTGCTGGCGATCGGCCTGCTGGTCGATGACGCGATCGTCGTCGTTGAGAACGTCGAACGCCTGATCCAGACCGAAGGACTGTCCCCGAAGGAAGCCGCGCGCAAGTCGATGGACGAGATCACCGGCGCGCTGGTCGGCATCGGCCTGGTCCTGTCGGCGGTGTTCCTGCCGATGGCGTTCTTCGGCGGGTCGACCGGCGTCATCTATCGCCAGTTCTCGATCACGATCGTCTCGGCGATGGTGCTGTCGGTGCTGGTCGCGTTGATCCTGACGCCCGCACTGTGCGCCACGATCCTGAAGCCGCACGACCCGGACAAGCACCACAGCACCAGCCGGAACCCGATCGCCCGGTTCTTCAACCGCTTCTTCGACTGGTTCAACCGGACCTTCGACCGGGGCACGCAGAAGTACGAACGGGGCGTGGGGCGCACCGCGCGCGGCTGGAAATGGTCGATGCTCGTCTATGCTGGCATCGTCGCCGTCATGGTGCTGCTGTTCGTGCGGCTGCCGTCGGGCTTCCTGCCGGACGAGGACCAGGGCGGTGTCGTCGTGCTGGTGCAGGGACCCTCGGGTGCCAGCTCCGCGCGGACCGAAGTCGCGCTGACCAAGGTGCGCGAGCATTTCCTGAAGAACGAAGCCGCCAGCGTGACCGGCGTGTTCACCATCAACGGCTTCTCGTTCGCGGGGCAGGGGCAGAATACCGGCCTGGCGTTCGTCCGGCTGAAGGACTGGGCCGAACGACCGGGAGCGCAGAACAGTGCGCAGGCGATCGCCGGGCGCGCCATGGGTGCGCTGTCGGGATATAAGGACGCGATGGTCTTCGCGATCGTGCCGCCCGCCGTCCAGGAACTGGGCAACGCCACCGGCTTCGATCTGCAGTTGGTCGATACCGGCGGGATCGGGCATGAGCGGCTGGTCGCCGCGCGCAACATGATGCTCGGTATGTCGATGCAGAACAAGGCGGTGGCGCAGGTGCGTCCGCTCAGCCTCGACGATGCGCCGCAGCTCAGGATCGACATCGATCAGGACAAGGCCCGCGCGCTCGGCCTCGACCTGGGGCAGATCAACAGCACGCTCGCCAGCGCATGGGGCGGGGCCTACGTCAACGACTTCATCGATCGCGGACGGGTGAAGCGGGTCTATATCCAGGCGGACGAACCCTATCGCCAGCGCCCGGAAGACCTTGGTGCCTTCTTCGTGCGCGGCGAGAACGGACAGATGGCGCCCTATTCCGCCTTCTCGACGGTCAACTGGACGCAGGCACCCGCACAGCTCACCCGCTACAACGGGCAGCCGGCGATGCAGCTACAGGGTGCGCCGGCGCCGGGCACCAGCACCGGTGCGGCGATGAAGGCGATGGAGGAAATCCATGCCAAGCTGCCGCCGGGCACCTCGCTCGAATGGACCGGCCTGTCCTATGAGGAGCGGCTGTCGGGCGGGCAGGCGCCGGCGCTCTACGCGCTGTCGCTGCTGATCGTGTTCCTGTGCCTCGCCGCGCTGTACGAAAGCTGGTCGGTGCCGATCTCGGTCATGCTGGTGGTGCCGCTGGGCATTGTCGGCGCGCTGCTGGCGGCGATGCTGACCGGGCTGAACAACGACATCTATCTCCAGGTGGGCCTTATCACCACGATCGGCGTGTCGGCGAAGAACGCGATCCTCATCGTCGAATTCGCCGAGGAACGGATGGGAGACGGCAAGAGCCCGATGGAAGCGGCAATCGAGGCGGCGAAGCTGCGGCTGCGGCCGATCCTGATGACGTCGCTCGCCTTCATCTTCGGCGTGCTGCCGCTCGCGCTGTCGACTGGTGCGGGTGCCGGTGGGCAGAACGCCATCGGCCGCGCGGTGGTGGGCGGTATGCTGTCGGCGACGATCCTCGCGATCTTCTTCGTGCCAATGTTCTTCGTCGTCGTGCTCCGGCTGTTCGGACACGGTGGCAAGGATCAGGGCGGCAAGAACGAAAAATCGGCCAATCGCGACATCGAACCCGATGGCGGCAACCACGCCTCCGACGGCGGCAAAGCGCCGCAGGAGGCATGACCATGGGCAAGCATATGATGACCCTGCGTACCCTGGCGATCCTCGGCGCGACGACCGCGCTGGCCGCCTGCAACCTCGCGCCCAAGAATGTCCGGCCCGACGGCGCGATCCCGCTGACCCTGCCGCAAGGCGGGGCCTATCCGCCGCTGGGGCCCGAACAGGCCGATGTGACGAAGATCGGCTACCGCGAGTTCTTTACCGATCCCCGGTTGCAGGCGGTGATCGCCACCGCGCTGGAGAACAATCGCGACCTGCGCGTGACGGCGGCGAACGTGCTGCAGGCGCGCGCGCAATACCGCATTACCCGCGCCGACCGGGTACCGACCACCACGACGAACGGTGGCGTCACCTACACCAACAACCCGTTCGGCGCGCTGGGCGGGGCGGGTGGTGCCGGAGCCGGTGGCGCGAGTGGCGGTGCCGCCGGCGGGGTGCCGGCGCAATCGTCGGGCAACCTCGAAATCTATCAGGCGTCGGTCGGCTTTTCGGCGTTCGAGCTCGACCTGTTCGGCCGGGTCCGCAATCTGAGCCAGGCAGCGCTCCAGCAATACTTCGCGACCGAGGAAGCGCAGCGCGCCGCCCGCATCGCGCTGATCGGCGAGATCGCGACCGCGTGGCTGACGATGGCGTCGGATCAGGACCAGTTGCAGATCTCGCGCGATACGCTGGCCAGTTTCGGCCGGTCACTGGAGTTGACGCGGGCGCAGTTCCGCGTCGGCGTCATCTCCGAGCTGGAGGTGCAGCAGGCCGAAACCAACTATCAGCAGGCCCGCAGCGACATCGCCACGCTGACCGCGCAGATCGCGCAGGACCAGAATGCGATCAACCTGCTCGCCGGCACCACCGTGCCGGTCGAGCAATTGCCGACGACGCTGGGCGTGCAGGACCCGATCCTGACCGACCTGCCCGCCGGCGTTTCGTCGCAGGTGCTGCTGCGCCGGCCCGACGTGTTGCAGGCCGAACGGCAGCTCTATGCCGCCAACGCCAATATCGGCGCGGCGCGGGCGGCGATGTTCCCGACGATCTCGCTGACCGCGACGCTGGGGACGATCAGCACCGCGCTCGGCGGGCTGTTCGGCGCGGGAACCGAGAATTTCTCGATCTCGCCGACCGCCAGCCTGCCGTTGTTCGACGGCGGCCGGCGCAGGGCGAACGTCGAGGTGGCGCGCGCGCAGCAACTGGGCGCGGTCGCGACCTATGAGGATACGCTCCAGACCGCGTTCCGCGAGGTGGCCGACGCGCTGGCGACCCGCGGCACGATCGGCGAGCGGCTGTCGGCGCAGACCGCGCGGGCGGCCGCCGCGACAACCGCTGCCCGGCTGTCCGATGCGCGCTACCGCGCGGGAATCGATTCGTTCCTGACCACGCTCGATTCGCAGCGGACCAGCTATGCCGCGCGGCAGACGCTGGTGCAGACCCGGCTGGCGCGGGCGACCAACCTCGTCACGCTGTACCGGACGCTGGGAGGTGGATTGAACTAAACGGCACACCCCTTGCATCGCGCGGCGATCGGCATATCCTCACCCTATAATATAGGAGAGGAACGATGGCTGGAATCGAACCGCGTGATGCCGTGGGTGAACAGAGCATGGTGATCTTGCAGAGCCTGCTCTGCCTGCTTCGCGAGAAGAACCTGCTCTCGCGTGCCGACATCGAGGATCTGGCGGCGAAGGTGGCGATGCGCGCCGCCGATCGCGAGCGCGATCCGCTGCCGTGCCAGAGCGATGCGGTGGTCGCCGCCGCATCCGAGATGGACCGGCTGGGTGCCTATATCGGCGGGCGCTACGGCGGCAAGCACCGGCGGATCTGAGCGCCAACGGCCGCGATCCCGCGACCGGTGGTGTCATGACCGCGTCAGAATTTGCGGCGACAGGCATCCCCGATCCGGGGTCGGGCGTTGATACGACGTCCGGTTGAACCGGGCGATTGTCAAACAGGGCGGATACCGCCCGCGAGAGGTTAGCGTGTCTTTGATCGGCCCGGACGAAATGTCCTACTTCGTGCGTCGTGCGGAACAGCAACTGGAACTGGCGCAGCGCGCCGACCATGCCCAGGTGGTTCACGCCCATTACGAACTGGCCAACCTGTATCTCGACATTGCCTATGCCGATCAAGGCGTTGGTCAGCCGGAGCCGGTCGCCAACGCGGCCTGACCGGTACTTGGCCGTGCCGGAACGCGGTGGCCAAAGTTTACAAACTTTACACTCGTGATGCGATTCGTGGTTAGATTGTGGCGGATTGGCGTAGTTGCGGACTGACCTTCGCGCACGTTCGACGATAGTGTCGCCAAGATGTTGCGATGCCCGCATAATGTAGTCGCTTGAGACGGTGTGTCCGCAGCGGTGCGTGGTTGCTTCAGTGTGCCCGTTCCGCTTGTTTCTATCAGTGCGGATCGACAGTCGGCTCTGACAGGGGGATTTGCCTTCGCCCCCTCCCCGCGTCATCCCCGCGCAGGCGGGGATCCATACACGCCAGTGCCAGCAATGGAACCGGACCCGTTGCGTCTATGGGTTCCCGCCTGCGCGGGAACGACGAAAAGCGGTAGCATCGGCTGAACGTCGATCGCCCCGGACTTTGCTGCGCAAGGATCAGGTCCGCGCATCCCTTTCCCCTGTCAGGGGCGAGGGAGGGTTGCAGTCATGTCAAATAGCGGACGCGGTTTCGCGCGTTGCCGACACTCTGGCAAATACTGCCGCTGTAGGACAGTCGCCCGGCGCGCCATGCGCCGGGCGGGGGGATCACTCGCCCGACTGGTTCGACATGACGTCGTCGACCGGGGCGTCGTCGGCCGGCGGGGTCGGTTCGCCGCGGGTGCTGCGCGAGGTTAGGCCGGTGGCCGAGGCGTCGTCGAGGACCTGCTGGTCGGGCTCGACCGGCGGCGGGGGCGGCGGCAGGTCCTCGACCGGGGCGGCGGCGGTCGCGTTGCCGACGATGTCGGGTACGGGTTCGTAGCTGACGTCGGTGTTGGCTTCGACCGGCGGCGGTGCCTCCTCGTCGAACGCGCTGTTCTCGATCGGCGCCTCGTCGACCGTGTCGTTCGAGCAGGCGGCAAGACCCCCGGCGAGCAGCAACGCGCTGCCCGCCAGCATCAGCCCACGAAATTTCCGGTTCATTCGTACCCCCTTCATCGCGCGGCGACCTGCATCTTGTCCGACCGCGCGGCGATCTTGTTGGCGAGGACGCCGTCCCATTTATAGGGGTCCTCGCGGAAGCTCATCGTGCCGTTGGGCGTGGCGAACGCGGTCCAGTAGAGGAGGTACACCTTCACCGGATTGGCGACCTGCGCGCGCACCGTCTTGCCCGAGGCGAGCGTCGCGTCGATCTGCGTATCAGGCCATTGCGGCGTGGTGCGCAGCAACAGCCGGGCGAGATCCTCGGGCTTTTCGAGGCGGACGCAGCCATGGCTGGCAAGGCGATCGAACTTGGCGAAGCCCGACTGCGCCGGGGTGTCGTGGAGATAGACCGCGAACGGATTGTCGAAATCGAACTTGAACCGGCCGAGCGCGCTGCGCTCCGACGCCTGTTGCAGCCGCTTGCCACCATTGCCGGTGTCGATCACGCGGAAGCCGTTGCGGCGCAGATAGCCGGGGTTCGCCCGCTCCTTGGGCCACAGTTCCTTGTCGGCGATCGACGACGGCACATTCCATGGCGGATTGAGCACGATCGAGTGGATCGTCGAGGTCAGCATCGGGGTTTCATCGCCCGGACGGCCCGTCACCGCCTTCATCGACGTGACCGGCTGATCGCCGTCGAACACCGTCAGCACGGCGGCGGCGATGTTGACCTGAATCCGGTCCTTCTCAAGTTGCGTCGGCAACCAGCGCCAGCGCTCCATGTTGGCCTTGATCTGCTTGATCCGCTCGCTGACCGGCACGTTGAGCGAGGCGATGGTCTGCGCGCCGACCTGTCCGGCGGGGTTCAGGCCATAGCGGCGCTGGGCTCGGCGCACCGCGTCGAGCAGCGATGCGTCGAACATGTCGCCGCTGGCCGATACCTCGGAATCCTCGGCGGCGAGGCGCTTGCGCAGCGCCGCGACCTGCGGTCCGCGACCGCCCAGTTTCAGTTCGGACCCGGCGCCGATCGTGCCCCAGCCGCCCGCCGCCTGAATCTTGCGATAGCGCGCGAGGCCGGCGACCAGCGTGTCATAGCCAGCATAGGGCGGCGGCAGCGCGGCGACCCACGATGCCAGCCGGTTCTGCGCCACGGCGGCGCGCAGCGAGGGGAGCGGATCGAACGGCTGCGGCCGCATCGCCCAGTCGGTCTGGAAATCGGCGGTGTCGAGCCGGCCCGAACGGACCGCGCGGGCATGGTCGAGCGCTGCCTGCACCAGCGCCGGGCCGGTCAGCGAGGCGAGCGCGGGTTCGCGGTCCTTCAGCCCCTGCGCCACTTCGTCGCGGGCGATCAGCCGGGCGAGTTCGCCTTCCTGCGCCGGGGTGAGGACCGGCACGGCCATGGTCACGCCGGTGGTCTGCGGCAGCGTCGGCACGACCGGCGGCGGCAGTACCTGCGCGCCGGCGGCGGCGGTGCAGCCGAGCGCGATGCCCGCGATCAGCAGACGGCGGGCCGGAGTTACGAAGCGGTGGCGGTTGTGGAAAATCGCTCTCATCCTTGACACTCTACGGGTGCGGGCCGGTCTATCGCTACCGATGCTGCCGCACGATGAACCGTTTCCCCTTTGCGGCGCATCATAGCACAGGGCCGGGGGCGTTTCGCACCCCCTGAATGGCGAAGTTTCACGACAAATGCCGCTTGTCGAGTTTTCTGGCCAGCGTGCGGCGGTGCATGCCCAGCCGCCGGGCCGCTTCGGAGATGTTGAAGCCGGTGTCGGCCAGCGTCTGGTGAATATGTTCCCATTCCAGTGTCTTGATCGAGGTGGGGGCGGCGGTCAGGTCGGCGGCGACATTGCCCTCGACCTTGGCGAAGGCCGCCTCGATCTCGTCGGTGTTGGCGGGTTTGGTGAGATAGTTGGTCGCGCCCAGCTTGATCGCCTCCACCGCCGTCGCGATGCTGGCGAAGCCGGTCAGCACGACGATCCGCATCGCCGGATCGATCGCCGACAGCGTCGACACGCAGGCGAGGCCCGACGCACCGCCCAGCCGCAGGTCGACGACCGCAAAGCCGGGATCGAACGCGCGGGCAAGGTCTTCCAGCCGGTCGGGACCGCCGGTGACTTCGACGGCATAGCCGCGCCGCTCGAACGATCGGCATAGCGTCCGGGCGAAGGTGGCGTCATCCTCGACGATGAGCAGGCGGGGCGCGGTCATCGCGGTTTCTCCAGCGCGAGTGATTCGATCGGCAGGACGAGGGTGGTTTCGGCGCCGCCGCTCTCGCGGTTCACCGCCTCGATCGTGCCGCCCAGCGGACGCAGCACGTTGGTGGCGAGATAGAGGCCGAGCCCGGCACCCTGCCGGTCCTTGCTGGTATTGTACGGCTTGCCCAGCGCAGCGAGGATGGCGGCGGCGAAGCCGGGGCCGTCGTCGCGGACAGACAGGCGCAGCATCGCCCCGTCGCGCAGCGCGACCAGCGCGATGGCGCGGCCGCCGGCCTCTACCGCATTGTCGAGCAGGTTGGTAATCGCCTGCGCCAGCGCGCGGTCGGCGACGATCGGCACGTCGGGGCCGAGCCGGTCCTCGAAGGTTGCGCGCGCCGGATCGCTGCCGCGCCAGCGGTCGAGCGTGGCGGTGAGGAAGGTGCGCAGCGTCGTGCGGGTCGGGGCTTCGCCGGTGACTTCGCCGGCGGCGAACAGGATGCCCGAGACGATGTCCTTGCAGCGCGCGATCTCGCCGCGCATGTCGTCGACCTCGGCGGCGAGGCGGGGGGATCGGCGGATCGCGGGTTCGGTCTTCCAGTCGCCGAGCAGCACCGAGATCGACGAGAGCGGCGTGCCCAGTTCATGCGCGGCACCGCTGGCGAGGAGGCCCATGCGGACGATATGTTCCTCCTCGACCGCGCGGTTGTGGAGCTGGGCGACCTTGGCGTCGCGGTCGCGCAGGTTGGCGGCGATGCGGGTGACGAAGGCGACGAGCAGCGTCGCGGCCAGCACGAAGTTGATCCAGTTGCCGATCAGGTACGCATCGGACAGGTCACTGGCATAGCCTGGCGGGAGGCTAAGCGGGCGATAGACGACCGCGAGCAGCGCGAAGGCGGCGCTGGTGATCGCGACCAATGCCCAGTTCCACCATTGTGGCAGCAGGATCGCGCCGATCACGACCTGCAACAGATAGAGCGAGACGAACGGATTGCGCGCCCCGCCCGAGAGATAGAGTTGCGCGGTCAGCGAGGCGACATCGAGCACCAGCGCGGCGAAGATCGGCAGGTTGGTGTCGCTCCAGCGCGAGCGGCGGGCGAGGGTCAGCAGGTTGAGCAGCACGAGGCCTGCCAGCACCCCGGCCATCGGGAGCAGCGGCAGGCGGATGCCGAGCAGCCCGTCGACGACGAGGATCGTGGCGAGCTGTCCGCCGACCGCGAGCCAGCGCAACTGCACCAGCAACAGCATGTTGCGCCCGACGCCGTCGGCGGGCGGCAGGAAGCGCGGCGGCAGGAGCGGGCGGGCGGGCTGCATGGGCGGTATGTAGGGGGGCGGGGGCGTGGGCGGTAGCGGTGCTGGCTCCCCTCCCTGACAAGGGAGGGGCTGGGGGTGGGTAGGCTGCTTGTAGAGCGCCTACGTTCCCTCGCAACCCAACCCACCCCCGACCCTTCCCTTCCAGGGAGAAGGTTAGCCTCGCCGCCGGGTCGCCCACCATGTCATGCCGCCCAGCAGCGCCGCCAAACCGAACCACGTCAGCGCATAGACGAGGTGGTTGTTGCGGAAGGTGACGACGGTCAGGCCACCGCGCGGCCAGCCGGTGCTGGCGCCCGCGTCGATGAAATAGGGGGCGACCGGCGCGACCCCGCGCTTCGCCGCGATCGCGCCCACGTCACGCGAATACCAGCGGTCGGCGGCGGGATCGTTCGAGCGCAGGAACGCGCCGCCCGGCTCGGTCAGGCGCAGCAGGCCGCTCACGGTGACGGGGGTGGTCGGCGGCGGCACCTTGCCGCGCTGGGCAGGGGGCACGAAGCCGCGATTGACCAGCAGGGTGAAGCGTCCGGTGTCGAGCGGAGTCAGCACCCAGAAGCCGCCGCCGAGCACGGTCACGGCCTGAACATAGGTGTCGCTGGCGGGGCGATACCGCCCGGTGGCGACCACCGGGCGGTATTCGTCTTGTCCGCCGACCGGGGTTCCGGGCGGCGGGGCGGGGACCGGCGGTGCTTTCAGCATCGCTTCGGTCCGCGCGATCAGGTCGAGCTTCCAGGTCCGGCGCTGCAACTGCCACAGGCCCAGCCCGATCAGGCCGGCGATGACGAGGGCGATCAGCCCGACCGGCAGCGCGCGGCGCAGGGTCACATCGAGCTCATGTCTCCGCCCATCTGCGGCATCATGTTGACGTTCATGTGATACATCACCCACAGCGACCCGGCGATGGTGATGCCGACCAGCACGACCGTGAAGATCAGCGCCATGAGCGTCCAGCCGTTCTCCGACTTGGTGTTCATGTGCAGGAAGTAGATCATGTGGACGACGATCTGCACCACCGCGCAGACCATCACCAGCCCGGCGGTCAGGCGCGGATCGGCGATGACGCCGGTCATGACCAGACCGAAGGGGATCGCGGTCAGCACGACCGAGAGCAGGAAGCCGATGACATATTCGCGGCGCGAGCCATGGGCGGGGGCGTCGCCGTGGCCGCCGTGGCCATGATCGTGGCTATGCGCGTCGTGGTGGGCGTGGCCGGCCATCAAAGGACTCCCAGCAGATAGACGAAGGTGAAGACGCCGATCCAGATGACGTCAAGGAAGTGCCAGAACAGCGACAGGCACATCAGCCGGCGCATGTTGGCCGCGCCCAGGCCGTGCTTGGCGACCTGCACCATCAGCGTCGTCAGCCAGACGATGCCGAAGGTGACGTGCAGCCCATGGGTGCCGACCAGCGTAAAGAACGCCGAGAGGAACGCGCTGCGCTGCGGTCCTGCGCCTTCGTGGATCAGGTGGCTGAATTCGTACAGCTCGATGCCGAGGAAGCAGGCACCGAACACGCCGGTGATCGCCAGCCAGCGCAGCGTCGCCGCCTTCTTGCCCTCTTCGGCGGAAATCATCGCGAAGCCGTAGGTGATCGACGAGAACAGCAGCATCGCGGTGTTGAGCGCGACCAGCGGCAGGTCGAACAGCTCCTTGGCGTCCGGGCCGCCGGCGGTGCTGCCCGAATAGACGCCATAGGAGGCGAAGAGCATGGCGAAGATGAGACAGTCGCTCATCAGGTAGAGCCAGAAGCCGAGCATCGTGCTCGACCCGGCTTCATGCTCATGCTCCTCCGCCAGATGATAGGCGCGCTCCGACGCGCCTGCGGGGATTTGTACCGACGAACCCATGGTCTTTACGCCCCCGCGGCCTGGAGGTCGGCGGTGCGCCGTGCCTCGGTCTCGATGACTTCCTCCACCGGAATGTGGAAGTCGCGCTTGTAGTTGAAGGTGTGAACGATCGCGGTGCCGATCACGGCGACGAACGCCAGCGCCGCCAGCCACCAGATGTACCAGACCATCGCCAGACCGAACACGGTCGACAGGCCCGCCAGCACGATCCCCGCCCAGGTGTTGCTCGGCATGTGGATGGCGGTGAAGCCGTCCACCGGCCGGGCGTATTTGTGGCTCTTCATGTCGTACCACGCGTCGAGATCGTGGACGACCGGCGTGAACGCGAAGTTATAGTCGGGCGGCGGCGACGAGGTGGCCCATTCGAGGCTGCGCCCGCCCCATGGATCGCCGGTGAAATCCCGGAGCTTGTCGCGGTTCATGATGCTGACCGCGATCTGCACCAGGAAGGCGGCGATGCCGACTGCGATGATCGCGGCACCGATCGCGGCTATGATGAACCAGATCTGGAGCGACGGATCGTCGAAGTGGCGCAGACGCCGGGTGATGCCCATCAGCCCCAGCACATACAGCGGGGTGAACGCGACCCAGAAACCGACGAACCAGCACCAGAAGCTGATGAGGCCCCATTTCTTGTCCAGCTTGAAGCCGAACGCCTTGGGGAACCAGTAGTTGATGCCGGCGAACATTCCGAACACCACGCCGCCGATGATGACGTTGTGGAAGTGGGCGATCAGGAACAGCGAGTTGTGCAGCACGAAGTCGGCGGGCGGCACCGCGAGCAGCACGCCGGTCATGCCGCCGACCGTGAAGGTCAGCATGAACGCGATCGCCCACAGCATCGGCAGTTCGTAGCGGATGCGGCCACGATACATGGTGAACAGCCAGTTGAAGATCTTCGCGCCCGTCGGGATCGAGATGATCATCGTGGTGATGCCGAAGAACGAGTTGACACTCGCCCCCGACCCCATGGTGAAGAAGTGGTGTAGCCACACGAGGTACGACAGGATGGTGATGACCAGCAGCGCGTAGACCATCGACGTATAGCCGAACAGCCGCTTGCCCGAGAAGGTCGACACGATTTCCGAGAACACGCCGAACGCCGGCAGGATCAGGATGTAGACTTCCGGATGGCCCCAGATCCAGATCATGTTCACGTACATCATCGGGTTGCCGCCCAACGTGTTGGTGAAGAAGTTGGTGCCGACATAGCGATCGAGCGACAGCATCGCGAGCACGGCGGTGAGCACCGGGAAGGCGGCGACGATCAGGATGTTGGTGACGAGCGCCGACCAGGTGAAGATCGGCATCTTCATCAGGCCCATGCCCGGCGCGCGCATCTTGACGATGGTCGCGATCAGGTTGACGCCGGACAGCAATGTGCCGACGCCGGCCAACTGCAATGCCCAGATATAATAGTCGACCCCGACGTCGGGCGAGTAGTCCAGCCCCGACAGCGGCGCGAACGCCAGCCAGCCGGTGCGGGCGAATTCGCCGACGAACAGGCTGGCCATCACGATCACCACGCCCGACGCGGTCATCCAGAAGCTGAAATTGTTCAGGAACGGGAACGACACGTCGCGCGCGCCGATCTGGAGCGGCACGATGTAGTTCATCAGCCCCGTGACCAGCGGCATCGCCACGAAGAAGATCATGATGACGCCGTGGGCGGTGAACACCTGGTCATAATGGTGCGCGTTCAGAAAGCCTTCGTTCTGGCCGAAGGCGATCGATTGCTGGGCGCGCATCATGATCGCGTCGGCAAAGCCGCGCAGCAGCATGACGATGCCGAGGATCATATACATGATCCCGATGCGCTTGTGATCGACCGTGGTGAACCACTCCTTCCAGAGATAGCCCCACAGTTTGAAGTACGTCAGCGCCGCCAGCACCGCCGCGCCGCCGATGGCGACCGCCGCGAAGGTCATGACGATGATCGGTTCGTGGATCGGGAAGCTTTCGATCGTGAGACGACCGAAGATCAGCTTGGTAAGGGTATCGGACATGATGTGTCTCAGCCTTGCGCCGAAGCGGGGCGGCCCGGCATCGCGCTCGGTGCGATGCGGGTCATGTTACGGTTCTTGGCGCTGCCCGGCTGGTTGCTGCCGGGCGCGGCCTTCGACCCTTCGGGGGCGTCGCCGCTGCTGTGCGGGCTGACGCCATAGTCGGACGGGGCCTTTTCGAGCGCGCCCTTGGTATCCTCGCCCTGCGGCGGCAGGCGGTTGTTGGTCGGTCCGCCCAGCGCGCCGTCGGGGCCGCCGTGGTGCATGCTCTCGGTCATGCACGGCGTGCCGGGCTTCACGCACATCTGGACGATGCGGGTGAACAGGCCCTGCTCGACGCCGCCGAAGCCCATCGGCGCGACCTTCTCGCTCGGCCGCTCCAGCACCAGATAGCGCTGCGTGTCGAGCCGGTTGGGCATCGCCTTCACACCCGCGACGAAGCGGTCGAAGCCCGCCTGGTCGGTGCTGGTCGTCTTGAAGTTCATGTAGGAGAAGCCAGCGCCACTGTAATGCGCCGACATGCCCTCAAAGGTGCCGGGACGGTTCAGCACCGCGTGCAGCTTCGTCTCCATGCCGGGCATGGTGTAGATCATGCCGGCCATCGCGGGGACATAGAAGGTGTTCATCACCGACGACGACGACAGGCGGAAGCGGACCTGCCGGTCGACCGGGATCACCAGCCGGTTGACGGTCGCGATCCCCTGCTCGGGATAGATGAACAGCCATTTCCAGTCGAGCGAGACGACCTGGATCTCCAGCGGCTGCTGCCCCTGCGGCACCGGCTTGCCCGCCGAAATCTGTCCGATCGGACGATAGGGGTCGAGCAGATGGGTGCTGATCCACGTCAGCGCGCCGAGCGCGATGACGATCAGCAGCGGTCCCGACCAGATGATGAGTTCCAGCCCGGTCGAATGGTCCCAGTCGGGTTTGTACGTCGCCTTCTCGTTCGCGGCGCGATATTTCCACGCGAACCAGACGGTGAGCACCATCACCGGAACGATGATGAGCAGCATCAGGCCGACCGAGATCATCAGGACGTCGGCCTGCTGGCGCGCGACATCGCCGGCGGGATTGAGCACGACCATGTCGCAGCCGGCGAGCGCGGGCAGGAGCCCGAGCGGCAGGAGCGAACGCAGTGGCCGGTGCCACGGAAGCGAGCGGGGCTGGATCATGCGCGCGACCTATGCTGCCCGATGCTGCACTGCGATAGGACATTTTGTCCTATCCCGGTGTTTGGTGCATTGCGATAACGGGCGCATATTCTGTCTACACCCGCGCGCATGCCGCGCCGCATGCTTGGAGTCCCCATGGCCGAGGCCTTCGTCCATTCCCGCGACCTCGAGGCCGATGCCCGGGCGGTCAACACGTCCGGCAACGGCGAGGACCAGATCAGCGTCCAGTCCGAGGAGATCGCCATCGGCGTCATCATCGGGCGCACCTCGGAATTCTTCGACTTCTTCGTCTATGCGATCGCATCGGTGATCGTGTTCCCGCAGTTGATGTTTCCGTATGTCGACCGGCTGACCGGCACGCTCTATTCCTTCGCGCTGTTTCCGCTGGCGTTCTTCGCGCGGCCGATCGGCACGTTGCTGTTCATGGCGATCGACCGGCGGCACGGGCGCGGCACCAAGCTGACGATCGCGCTGTTCCTGCTCGGCACCTCGACCGTGGCGATGGGCTTCCTTCCCAGCTACGCACAGGTGGGCGCATGGTCGGCGATTCTGCTGGCGGCGCTGCGTATCCTGCAGGGCATTGCGCTCGGCGGCGCATGGGACGGTCTCGCCTCGCTGCTGGCGCTCAATGTGCCGCAGGACCGGCGCGGCTGGTATGCGATGATCCCGCAGCTTGGCGCGCCGCTCGGCCTGATGGTGGCGAGCGCGCTGTTCGCGTTCTTCACCGCCTATATGAGTGCCGAGGATTTCATTAGCTGGGGCTGGCGCTATCCGTTCTTCGTCGCCTTTGCGCTGAACGTCGTGGCGCTGTTCGCGCGGCTGCGCATCGTCGTGACGCCCGAATATACCGCGCTGTTCGAGAATCGCGAGCTGAAGGCATCGCCGGTGCTGCCCACGGTCGGCCGCGAATGGAAGACGATCGTGATCGGCGCGCTGGTGCCGCTGGCCAGCTTCGCGCTGTTCCACATGGTCACGGTGTTCCCGCTGTCGTGGATCTTCCTGTTCACCGAACAGGAGATCGCCCGTTTCCTGTGGATCGAGACGGCCTGCGCGATCTTCTTCATCTTCGCGATCGTCATTTCGGGCGTGCTGGCCGATCATGTCGGTCGGCGCACGCTGCTCGGCTTCGGCGCGGTCGCGATCGCGCTGTTCTCGGGACTTGCCCCGCTGCTGCTGAACGGTGGCGATGCGGGCGAGATCGCGTTCATGATTACCGGCTTCATCCTGCTGGGGCTGTCGTTCGGCCAGTCGTCGGGCACGGTCGCGGCGAACTTCGCCAAGGATTCGCGCTACACCGGCGCGGCGCTGACCTCCGATCTCGCCTGGCTGTTCGGCGCGGGCTTCGCGCCGCTGGTGGCACTTGCGCTGGCGGGCAAGCTGGGGCTGTTCGCATCGGGGCTGTACCTGCTGTCGGGTGCGGTGGGTACGCTGGCGGCGCTGGCGCTCAACAAGGAACTGGCGCGTCGGCTGGATTGACCGGAGCGTGCTGAGTTTGCTTGCGCTGGCGGTGGCTGGTCCCGCCGCCGCGCAGGTGTGGCCGGTGCAGCGCGAGGCCGAGGCGTTGGCGGTGGATGCCGCCGAGGTGGCGCGGACCGAAGGCGGCACGGCCGAAGCCGCGCTCGCCGAACTGCGCGCGCAGGGGGCGAGCGTCGCGCTGACCGAATGGATCGAGGGGGCGTATCGCGACCGGCTGGCCGGCCTGTCGCTCGATACCGGTGGCGATGTCAGCGTGCTGCTGACCGGGCGCAAGCCCGTCGCCGACATGATGGCGCAGGCGGGGGAGGCGACCGTCGTGGTGCGCTTTCGCACCGGGGCGAAGGCCACCCGCGACCAACTGCTGGCGGCGATCCGCGAGCATCAGGCGGCGATCCGCGCGATGCTGGCACGGCCCCCCGCAATGGGCATCGATGCGCGGCGTGGCGAGCTGGTCATAATGATCGGCGGGGCCGATGCGGCAGGCGACCGCGAGCAATTGCGCAAGCGGATCGAGCGGCTGACCGACGTGCCGGTGCGACTCGCCCCCGCTGACCGGCCGGACGGATTGCTCGCCGGTACGGCGGCGCTTGATGCTCCGCCGTCGCCGCTGGTCGGGCCGGTGGTGCCCGGCGGATCGCAGGTGATGGGGCCGGACCCGGTCAATGGCCGGCGCTATATCTGCACCACCGGTTTCGCGGTGAGCGACGGTGAGCGGACCGCGATCGTCACCGCCGCGCACTGCCCCGATACGCTGGAGCATATCGCGACCGACGGATCGCGCATTCCGTTGCCGTTCGTCGGGCAATGGGGCTGGGGGTTTCAGGACGTGCAGGTCAATCTGTCACCGCTGGCCGACCGGGCGGTATTCTTCGCCGATACCGCGCGAACGCAGGTGCGGCAGGTCGAGCACCAGCGGGGCCGGGCGGCGACGCGGGTCGGCGACCTCGTCTGTCACCGGGGCGAGCGCAGCGGCTATAGCTGCGCGCGGGTGCTGATGACCGATTTCGCGCCGTCGGGCGACCTGTGCGGCGGCGCGTGCCTGCCGATGTGGGTCGCGGTCGCCGGACCCAGTTGTCGCGGCGGCGACAGCGGCGGGCCGATCTTCATCGGCACGACCGCGATCGGGCTGTTGAAGGGGAGCAGCTATCGCGGCGACCGGTCGTGCGGCTTCTATTACTATATGCCGATCGACTATCTGCCCGAGGGATGGCGGCTGCTGACCGTGCCGCGGCCGTGACCGGCGCAATCCCCGCCGCCACGCTGATCCTGCTTCGCGACCGGGCGGGCGCACTGGAGGTGCTGATGGTCGAGCGGGCGGCGGCGATGGCGTTCGCCGGCGGGGCGATGGTGTTTCCCGGCGGGCGGATCGACCCCGGCGACCGCGCGTTGGCGCTGGCGATGGGAGACGAGGCTCTGGCACCGCGACTGGCGGCGATCCGCGAGACGATCGAGGAAGCGGGTATCGCGATCGGCGTGGCGGGCGAGGTCGCGGCGATGCGGGCAGCGCTGGCGGAGGGGCAGGTGCTCGGCGCGATCGGGCCGGTCGATCCGACGCCGTTGATCGACTATGCGCGGTGGTTGCCCGACCGGGGCGTGAGCCGGGTGTTCGATACGCATTTCTATGTTGCGGCTTGTTCCCACGACGCCCCCGAACCGGTGGTCGACGGGACCGAGAACCGGAGCGCGGCATGGCTTCGGCCGGGCGCGGTACTGGCGGCGGCGGACCGGGGGGCGGCGAGCCTGTTGTTCCCGACGCGGCGGGTGCTCGAACGGCTCGCCGCACAGCGTGACGTCGCGGGCGTGCTGGCCGATGCCGTGCGCTGGCCGGTGCGGACGATCACGCCATGGGTCGAGCGACGGGCGGACGGCGACTGGCTGACGATCCCGGACGATCTCGGCTATCCGGTGACGGCCGAGCCGATGGCGCGGACGGTGCGCGGGTGAAGGCGCTTTCGGCCGGTGTCCGCACGCTTGTCTGGCTGGCGGTGCTGGTGGCGATCGGCTTCGCGCTCTACGCCTTTGTGCGCAGCCGGCCGCAGGACGTGCCATGGACCCCGCTCGACCTGTCGCAGCCGATCGGCATGTTCACCCGCTCCAAGATCGGCGGTTTGAAGGATGATTTCGCTGGATGTCGCGCGCTGCTGGATGCGGCGGGGGTGCGCTATACCGCACTGCCGCCGCGCGATGGCGGGGCGCAATGCGGCTATGACGATGCGGTGCGGCTGAACGCCGGGGGATCGCGCGACCTTGCCTATGCCCCGGCCGGGGTTGGCGTGTCGTGCCGCGTCGCCGCCGCGCTGGCGCTATGGGAATGGCAGGTGGTACAGCCCGCCGCACAGGCGCGCTTTGGCAGCGGCGTCACGCGGATCGAGCATTTCGGCAGCTATAGCTGTCGCCGGCTCTATGGCCGCGATTCGGGGGCGTTCAGCGAACATTCGACCGCCAACGCTCTGGATATTGCCGCGTTCGTGCTGGAGGATGGGCGGCGGATCAGCGTGGTCAGCGATTGGACCGCCGGGCAGGGCAAGGCGGACGCCGACAAGGCGGCGTTCCTGCGCGACGTGCGCGACGGGGCATGTGGCGTGTTCTCGACCGTGCTGTCGCCCGATTACAATGCGGCGCACCGCGACCATTTCCATTTCGACCAGGCCAGTCGCGGAATGGGCGGTGCGTGTCGGTGAGGTAACTCTCCCCTCCCTGACAGGGAGGGGGCGGGGGTGGGTCGGTTTCGGGGGCGCTGGTACGCTTCCTCGCGGGCCGACCCACCCCCAGCCCCTCCCTTGTCAGGGAGGGGAGTAATATGTTGCTCAGTGCATCGGCGCGCTGGCCTCGACCTTTTCGACCCATGCCGGATAGAACACCGGCTGCCGCAGCGACCAGCCCGAGGCGGTGGCGGCGGCTTCGCTGAGCGACTGGAGCAGCTTGCGGCGCAGTTCGGGGTGCAGGTGCGGCAGCGCCGCCGACGCGCAGAACGCGGCGGGCAGCCATGGCCGCGCCTCGGCGCCGACCAGCCGTTCGTAAAGGAAGCGATAGGCGCCGAAGGTGGTCAGCCGCCCCTGTCCCAGATCGAAGGCGGTGACGAGCAGCAGCGGCGTCATGAACGGTTCGATCGCGTCGAGCCCGCTGTCGTCGGGGATGCAGGCGCGAATGTCGGGCAACCGGTCATAGACGCGGGCCTGCGCGCGAATGCTGGCCGCCTCCACCACGTCGCGCGACCAGCGCTTCATCGCATCGTCGCGGTCCAGCCCGACGTCGAGCGCGCGGCGGATATACCGTTGCGTGGCGGACGAGAAGCCCGCGAATTCCTTCATTTCCGCCAGCGTCATCGCGCCTTCGGCCGGTTTGCGTGCAGTCGCCATCATCCAAACTCCCACCCCGGATTAACCGACAGGAGATTGCCCGAAACTGGTTAACAGCTTGCTGAACGAACCGTTCGGGCAACGTCCCGCGACACATCCGAACATGGACGCTGCTGCATTGCAACAATTCCGTCATGCGGTTCGTCGCATTTGACCGGTGCGCGCAAAGCGTTGTCCCCGAATCGACCAGGGCGTCGTCGGGCAGCCTGTCCGGGCGATGAACGGACGGCGACACGGCCCTGATCCGTCGACCAACCGCCGGTCATCGCCGCGCAAACACGCTTCGTCGGAAAAGGTTCCGGTCGAGTCGTTGCCGGGGTTCCCGAGCGAAGAAAACCCTGCTTGGTACCGCTCACAGCGTAATTGGGGCCTGGGGGTCAGATGAGTTTTGGTGGTTTCGCAGCGCGTTTCGCGCTGATGGTGTTGTGCGCCCTGACGATGGTGGCTCCGGCGCAGGCCCGTTTCTGGCAGTGCGCCCCCTATGCCCGCGAAATCTCGGGCGTCGAGATTTTCGGCAACGCCCATACCTGGTGGAACCAGGCCGCCGGCAAGTACGAGCGTGGCCATGCCCCGAAGGAAGGGTCGGTCCTGTCGTTCGCCGCGACGTCACGGATGCGTCTGGGCCATGTCGCGATGGTGTCGAAGATCGTCAGCGCGCGTGAAGTGCTGCTCACCCATGCCAACTGGTCGCGTCGCGGCGGCATCGAGCGCGACGTGCGCGCGGTGGACGTGTCGGCGGCGGGCGACTGGAGCCAGGTGAAGGTATGGTTCGGCCCGCTCGGTGGCCTCGGCACCTCGTCCTATCCGACCAACGGCTTCATCTATTCGGGCCATGCGCCGCAGGTCAGCCCGTTCGACGCACCGCTGGTGATCGCCAAGGCGCAGCCGGTGACGACGGTGGTCGTCGCCTCGGTCGCGCCGGTGCAGGTCGCCCGTGCGCTGCCGACCGGTCATGGCGCGCTCGACCGGGAAGTCGCGGCGCTCAAGTAAGTATCCGCTTCGACGGCAGAACCGGCCCGGCGCTTCCCCCAGAGCGCCGGGCCGGTTTGCGTTTTGGGCATAGCCTCCAGCGATCGTCGTTCCCGCGAAGGCGGGAACCCATAGACGCTACCGTTTCGAGTCCAGCCGGAACGTCGGCGTGTATGGATCCCCGCCTGCGCGGGGATGACGAAGGGCCGGGTCAGGCCGCGCGGAACGTCATCGCATCGCCGTTCATGCAGTAGCGTTTGCCGGTCGGCGGCGGGCCGTCGTCGAACACATGGCCGAGATGCCCGCCGCAGCGGCTGCACAGCACTTCGGTGCGACTCATCATCAGCGAGCGGTCGGTCCGGTCTACGACCGCGCCGTTCAGCGGTGCATAAAAGCTTGGCCAGCCGGTGCCGCTCTCGAATTTGGTCTTCGAGCTGAACAGCGGGCGGGTGCAGCCGGCGCAGGCGAAGATGCCGGCGCGCTTTTCCTTGTTGAGCGGGCTGCTGTACGGCCGCTCGGTCCCCTCCTGCCGCAGGATCGCATATTGCGCCGGGGTCAGCCGCGCCTTCCACTGGGCGTCGGTCAGCTTGAGCGGAAAGTTCGGCGCGGCCGCGCTTTCGCCCGGCGCGCAACCGATCAGTGCGGCAAGGCCGGTCAGAGTGGTGAGTTCGAGCAGGCGACGACGATCGAGCAACATGGGCGATCCTTTCGAATCGCCCATGTGGGAAAAGCACCGCCGTGCCGCAACGGCCGGGTACGGTAGCGATCAGCGGCCGAGCAACACCCGCGCCTGTCCCGCGATCTGCGCGAGCATCGCAGCACCCGGTACCGGCGCCTGCCGCGCGCGGTGGACGAGGGCAGCGAACTGCGCGACGCGCGGGGCATTGGCGGTGAGCCATGCCTCGACCGCCGCCTGCGGGTCCTTGCCCGCGCGCCGGCCGAGGAAATCGAAGCGCAACTGCTGGAAATCGCGGGCGAGGCCGGCGATCAGCAGCCGTTCCCATGGATCGCCGGTCTGGATGCGCGCCGCCACCGCCTGCGCCCAGTCGAGCCCCAGCGCGAAGCCGAGATGGGTGAACGCCTGCGTCAGCTTCGTCTCGTCCAGCTTCAACCGGCGGCCGAGATCGGCGAGGCCGACCGCGCCATCGAGCTCGAACAGCCGCACGACCTGTCCCGCCAGATCCTGCGGGGCACCGGCATCCTGCAACACGCCGGCGATCCGGTCGCGCTGTTGCGCGGCTTCGGCACGCAGCAGCGCCTTGGCCTGGGTGGCGAGGCTGGCGACCCCCTTGGCGAGATGCGCAACCGCTTCCGCCGCGCTGGTGCCCGCCGGAAAGGCGCGCAGCAGATCGGCGATCTGCGAGCGCATGCCGACGGCTACTTCATCGAGCAGCGCGATGCGCGCGCGTTCGGGAATGTCGGCCCCCTCGATCCGGTCGTAGAGCGCGTCGATGTCGAACAGCCGCTCGGCGGCGACGAACATCGCCGCGATGTCGGCCAGCGCCGCGCCTTCTTCCTCGGCCAGTTCATAGACGTGGAGTACGCCCAGCCGGTTGACGATGCGGTTGGCGAGCTTGGTTGCGACGATTTCTCCGCGCAGCCGGTGCGACAGGATCGCCTTTTGCTGCGTCTCGCGCATCTCGGTGGGGAAGGCGGCGAGCAGGTCGCCGGTCATGTCGTCGTCGGTCGCGATCGGCGCGTGTTCGATCGCGTCCTGTAGCGCCAATTTTACACTCGCGAGCAGCACCGCCAGTTCGGGGCGGGTGAGGCCGAGGCCGTCCTGCGCGCGGCGGATATAGTCGTCGTTGCCGCTCAGCCCCTCGACCACTCGGTCGAGCTTGCCCGCCGCCTCCAGCATCTCGATGACGCGGACATAGCTCGGCACCGCGACGGGTCCGTCATTCTCCATGACTGAGAGCGCCAGCGTCTGGAGCCGGTTGTCCTCCAGCACCAGATGCGCGACGTCGTCGGTCATCCGCGCCAGCAGCGCGTTGCGATCGTCGAGCGCGAGGCGGCCCTCGATCACTTCGCGGTTGAGCGCGATCTTGATGTTGACCTCGTTGTCCGAACAATCAACTCCGGCCGAATTGTCGATGAAGTCGGTGTTGATCCGCCCGCCGTTCAGCGAGAACGCGATGCGCGCCGCCTGGGTGACGCCAAGGTTCGCGCCTTCGCCGATCGCCTTGGCGCGCAGCGTCTGCGCGTCGACGCGAATCCGGTCGTTGGCGGGATCGCCCACGTCCAGATGGCTCTCGGCGCGGTCCTTCACATAGGTGCCGATGCCGCCGAACCAGATCAGGTCGACGGGCGCGCGCAGGATCGCCGCAATCAGCGCGGTCGGCTCCATCTCGCGCTCGCTCACCCCCAGCATCGCGCGGACGGGGTCGGTGAGGGGAATCGTCTTGGCGGTGCGCGGGAACACGCCGCCGCCGTCCGAAATCAGCGAGGGATCGTAATCGGCCCAGCTCGACCGGGGCAGGGCGAACAGTCGGTCGCGTTCGGTCCAGCTTGCCGCCGCATCGGGCGCGGGGTCGAGGAAGATGTGGCGATGATCGAACGCCGCCTTCAGCCGGATCGCCTTCGACAAGAGCATGCCGTTGCCGAACACGTCGCCCGACATGTCGCCGCAGCCGACCACGTCGATCGGCTGGGTCTGCACATCGGTGCCTAGTTCGAGGAAGTGGCGCTGGACCGAGATCCATCCGCCCTTGGCGGTGATGCCCATCGCCTTGTGGTCATAGCCGACGCTGCCGCCGCTGGCGAAGGCGTCGCCCAGCCAGAAGCCGCGTTCGAGCGCCAGCGCATTGGCCACGTCGCTGAACGTCGCGGTGCCCTTGTCGGCGGCGACGACGAAATACGGGTCCTCGCCGTCGAGGAGCGTCACCTGCTCGGGATGCACTACCTTGCCGTCGACGATGTTGTCGGTGATCGACAACAGCGTGCGGATGAAGATGCGGTAGCTTTCGGTCCCCTCCGCCATCCATGCGTCGCGGTTGGTGGGGGTGGGGAGTTGCTTGGGGTAGAAACCGCCCTTGGCCCCGGTCGGCACGATCACCGCGTTCTTGACGCGCTGCGCCTTCATTAGTCCCAGGATTTCGGTGCGGAAATCGTCGCGCCGGTCGGACCAGCGCAGGCCGCCGCGCGCGACCGGGCCGGCGCGCAGGTGGATGCCCTCGACCCGGGGGCTGTAAACGAAAACCTCGCGCCACGGCAGCGGCTTGGGCAGGCCGGGCACTTTCGCGCTGTCGAGCTTGAAGGCGAGCGCTTCGGCGGCGGCGGGTGCGAAGGCGTTGGTGCGCAGCGTCGCCGCCACCACCCCGCGATAGCTGCGCAGGATACGGTCGTCGTCGATCGCCGAGACGGCGTCGAGCCCGGCCTCGATCGCGGCGTCGGCGGCGGCGATCGCCGCCTCCCGGTCGGCGCGCGACGGGTCGTGCGCGGCGTTGAACCGCTCGATCAGCGCGGTGGCGACTCCGGGTGCGCGGCGCAGCGCGTCGACCACGGTGGCAAGGCTGTAGCTGACCCCGGTCTGGCGCAGATAGCGGAACCATGCGCGCAGCAGCACGACGGCGGCAGGCGCGATTCCCGCCTCGACGGTCAGCCGGTTGAAGGCGTCGTTCTCGGCGCGGTTCTCCAGCACCGCCTCGATCGCATGTTCGACCGTGGTATAGTCGAAGCGCGGCTGCCCGCCCGAAGTCAGCGCGACCTCGAAGTCGTGGATATAGCTTTTCTCGTCGTCCTCCAGCCGGGTCGGCAGTTCCTCGACCACGCGGAAGCCGAAGTTCTCGAACACCGGCACCGCGTCCGACAGCGCCAGCGCGCCGCCGCGACGATAGACCTTGATGCGCAGCGCCTGCCCCTCGCCGCCGATGATGCGGACCGAGCGTGCCCCGGCATCGGTCAGCCCCGCCACGCGGACGATGTCGCGGGCCGCTTCCTCAGGGAGATTCGAGTTGCGGTAGTTGGCCGGAAAGGCGTTGGCGAAGCGCAGCGCCATGCGCGTCGCCCCTTCGGGCACGCGCTCGGCCAGCGCCGCCTCGACCGCCGGGCGCCAGCCGCGCACCATGCGTTCGATCCGCCGGTCGAGATCGGCGGCATCGGGCATCCGCCCGTCCTGTCGCAGGTCGAGGACGTAGCGCAGCAGCGCCGCCTCGCCATCCTCCATCGCGATCGACCAGTTGAGGATCGCCGCATTCGCCGCCTGCGCCAGCATGTCGCCGATCGCGAGGCGGCGCTGCGTCGTCACATCGTCACGCCCCAGCCAGACGAAGGCGAACAGGTGCCGCCCCAGCGCCGAGCGGATCAGCACGAGCCGCGAGCGTGGCCGGTCGGCGACCGACATCGCGGTCAGCGCCAGTTGTTCGAGCGATTCGGGATGCAGCGCGGTGGTCAGGTCGTGCGGCAGCGTCGAGATGGCGTGTGCCAGCGCCTTGCCGGCATGGCCTTGTGGATCGAAGCCGAACTTGGCGCGCAGCGCGGTGAGGTTGCGGCGAAGCACCGGCACGTCGGCCGGTTCGGCCTGGAGCGCGGCGCTGGTCCACAATCCGCCGTGGATCGACAGGCCGGTGACGCGCTCGCCGTCGCGAACGGGGACGAGAATCAGGTCGATCGGCGCGCGGCGGTGAACGGTCGAGATGCAGTTCGACTTGAGCAGCAGCGGCTGGACGTTGCCGGCGTCGAACCATTCGATCGCACGGCTACGCGAGGCGTCGGCGAGCAGCGGCACGTCGAGCCGCGCACGCGACAGGCCGAGCCGGTCGGACACCACCCCGTCGCGCGACCAGCGTTCGTGCGCCAGTTGTGTCAGATTGCCGGCGAGGAACCAGCCGAGCAGCGCGGCATCTTCGGCGGTGTCGGCATTCGCGGTCAGCCGCGCGGCATCGCCCTGCATCGCCGCCTGCATCGCCCGCCAGTCGATAACGGCGGCGCGGACATGGTCGAGATTGCGTTCGATCTCGGCGATCAGCGCGTGGCGGACGCGGGCATCGGCGCGCTCCATCTCGATATAGATCATCGATTCGCGGCGGCCCTCGCCATCGATGCCGGTCAGCGTGCCCGCCGCGTCGCGGGTGACGCTGACGACCGGGTGGAGGATGCGGTCGATCGCGATGTCGTGCGCTACGATCGTCCCCGCGATCGAATCGACGAGGAACGGCATGTCGTCGTTGACCACCGCAAGGCGCATCCGCCGCGCGTCACCCCGGGTCAGCGTCTCCAGCGCGACGCTGACCGTGCCGGGCGAGCGATGCGCGGCGGTGGCAGCGACGAACTGCGCCGCATCGCTCCGCGCGGCGGCATCGAGACCTTCGAGTTCGCCGGGCAAGGCGCTGTCGACCAGCAGCGTTTCCAGCGGGCGGGCGAGCTTGGCTTTTGGTGTCATGGCCGCGCTATGCGCCGTCACAATGACAGGCTCAACCCTTGTGGCAGTTGCGAACAAAATGTCGCGTTGCGGTAATTATAATACGCAGGCGCGGGTCATGGCCGCCCGGCAATACGGGGCTGGCGCGACCCCGGGGTCAGCCAATTCAACCGGATAGCGGCGTCAGGCGGCGAGCTGGGCGATCGCGCGGGTCAGCGTTGCCGGATCGCCGTCGACCCGGCCGAGCACCGCGACCGATCCGCTGCCGGCGGCGCGCGCGAGCAGCAGCACGAACTCGTCGTCGCCCGGCGCGATCGGCACCGTCGCGACCGCCTGCGCCATGCGGGCATGGTCGGTGGGCGAGGGCGGGGGGGCAGCATCGGCGACCAGTGCCGGCAGGCCGCCCGGATGCGCCGCGACCCACGCGCCGAACCCGCCTTCCGCCACGCCATGCCGCCGCGCAGCCCCGAGCAGCGCGACATGATCCGCCAGCCGGGCACCACCGAACACCAGCCGCGCGACCGATTCGACGGGCGTGTCGGTGACGGGCGGCATCCCCGCATCGTCGAGCAGCGCGGCGAAGACGGCGGGCTCGCGCCCGGCGGCGATCACCAGGTCATGCGCCTGCGCCAGCGCCTCGACCAGCGCACCGGGCGCGCCGCCCCCGGCCAGCCGCGCGCTGTCGGCGGCGGTGCGGGCGGTGGCGAGCCGGTCGGCCAGCGTGTCGGCATCGGTGCTCAGGTCGCTCAGCCCCGCGCTCGGGCCATCGGCCCACACGGCGGCTCCCGGCGTCGGCCGCGGCGTGACCCGGCGCGATTCCTCCAGTTCGGCGAGCAACTGCGACTGGGTGGCCGCATCGACGACCTCCTTCCAGTTGATGACGCCGTAGAGATAGTCGATCGCCTCGCCATCCGACGAAAACGGCATCAGGATGCCGCGATACATCATCGGAAAGCCGCGCGTGCCGGTGAACTCGGCCTCGAAGCCGATCGGCGCGCGATTGGCGATGATCTGGAGATAATGGTCGGTCAGCCGCGACAGCAGCGAGCGCGCCGGAACCTCGCTCAACCGGGTGATCGAATCGCTGGCGCCGCATTCGGTGCGCAGCGCATGGCCGAGGAAGCGGATCGCCGGGTCAGCCACGCCTGCCGTGAAGTCGAGCAGCACGCTGTACGGGCCGAAATCGGCGATGCCGGCCGGATCGAGATCGGCGATCGCGGGGCAGCTCTGCCCGCGCAGCAGCGCGATCCAGTGGTTGTAGGCGCGGACCTGCATCCGGCGCTCGTCGGTGCCGATCGCGACCGTCTCGCCGCCGATGCCGTCGCGATCGTCCTCGCCCCGCTGTTCGCCCGGTCCGCGCGCCATGTCCATCTCACCGTCCCCATGGGCGAAACCTGCCCGATCCAGCCCCTTGTGCGCCCTCCGTGGTAAACGAGCCGTAAAGCCGGGGGCGACCCGCCAAAACATGCACGAACCGCTTGCCAGCCGCCGCCGGCCTTGGTAAGCGCCGCCGCCTGGACGCCAACCGCGTCCCACGCCGCTTTAGCTCAGTTGGTAGAGCATCGCATTCGTAATGCGGGGGTCACAGGTTCGAGTCCTGTAAGCGGCACCACTCCCGGTCAAAGCTGGGCACTTCAGCTTTGACAGGCATGCCGGTTGCGACACCGGCTTCGAGCGCTGCCGTTGGACCGATGATCTCGATCAGGGTATCGGACACTCGCACCTCAGCGACGAACAGCTTGAGGTACTGAGCGCGCAAAGTCAGATCGTCGTCGCGCAACTTGGCAGAAAGCAACTCTCCGAACTTGGCGACGGTATGCTCATCGATCTGCCGCGCGCCTCGGACAAGTTGCGCCTCGACGACGTCGATCCGCGCCGAGACGCTGGCGAGCTTCGCCTTGTTCTCAGCCATGCGACTGGCAAATACCGGGTCGCGAGGGCTCATGATCTCGTCTTCCACGAGAATAAGCAGCTTGTTCATCGCCGTTTCGGTTCGCGTCTTCTCGGCGCGGAGGTGGCGTAGCTCGGCCTGACGCGCGACGTGCCGCTCTGCCGACAAGTCGAGCACGCCGGCGAGTAGTTCGCGCAAGCGCTCCGGTGCCAGTACCCGCCGTTCGATCGCATCGACGACGATCCCGTCGAGCTCCTCGCGCCGAATCGGGCGGGTGGAACAGCTGCCTCCCCGGTTCAGCCGATCGTTGCAGCGGTAGTAGGCATAGCGACCACCCTTGCCGGTGGCGATGGTAAGGCCGCTTGTACATCCCGGCCCACCGCATCGGGCAAGGCCGGTCAGCAGCGTCGTACCGGCCGCCACGTGCGGCGCCAGTGCTCGGGGGTTCCGGCTGGCCCGGGTAGAGGCGACACGATCGAATTGCTCGCGCGAGACAATCGCCGGGCAGGCGACCGGAATCGCGTCTTCGATGTCCGGTCGGACGCCGTCGTCGTCGGCAGTGCGATCATGGTAGGTGCCGGTGTAGGCCTCGTTGGCGAGAATGCCTGCAATATTGCCGTTGGTGAACCGGGCACCTCGCAACGAATAAGCACCATTGTTCAGTGCCCTGACGATCCAGCGGCCGCCACGACCACTGTCCGCCCATTCGAATATGCGTTTGACGATTTCGGCCTCAGCTAGGACTATCGCCAGCTTTTTGCGTTCCTTTTCGCCATCCGTCCGGGCGACATAGGTTTCGTACCCGAAAGGGATCGGTCCACCGTTATAGAAGCCTTGGCGCGCGTTCTCGCGGCGGCTCTTGCGGGTGAGGATGGCAGCGTCGAGCGCCTGTTCCTCGTTTATGACCGCAGTGATTGCCCGACCGATGCGCCGGCCCCGGCCGGTACCGAAATTTTCGGTGATCGAGATGACTTCGACGCCTGCATCCTCCAGCTTGCCCGTCACCTCGAAGAACAGCCGAGCGCTGCGGGCCATGCGGCTCAGCATGAACATGAGTACCGCATCGACCGGATGATCGTCGGCGATGGCCTGAGCCACCATGCGGCGGAACTCGGGGCGACGATCATTCTGGCCGCTGAAGCCGGCGTCGGCAAATTCCTCAACGATGGTGATGCCGTTCTTGCGCGCATAATCGTTGATGGAACTGCGCTGCGCCTGAATGCTTTGCGGCGTACCATCCTCCTTGTCGACGGAAAGGCGCAGATAGGCATAGGCGCGGATGGGGTTGGAACGGGTCACCGTCTTCCTCTGTCAGATCAGGTTGCGAAGCTCGTCCTGAAGGGCATCGAGCACGGCGCGGAGTTCGGCCGGTGTGATCGGCGGCGCGATCAAGCGGTCGACGATCAGCCGCCCACAGCAGCCCGTCCGGCCATCGACACGGCTGCCGGACTGCGGATGTTGATCGAAGGGCTGTGGGGCCATCCTGTCGAGATGACAGGATGGCCGCGGACGAGACGCAACTTAGCCCCGCTAAAACAGCGTCTTTTGCAGAAGTGACCGCTTAACCGGCCTGCAGCGATTGCGGTTGGCGCCGCTGCTCGCCGCTCGGTTTGCCGGTCCCGGATCGGTCGGCGATCTCGTCGAGGGCTTCGCCGAGTGCGGCGGTGCCGCGCTGGAAGGCGAGTGCGACGAGTTCGTGCATGCGCGAAAGGCTTCCGTCCTTGTCGAGCCACGCCAGGAAGCGCTTCCGTGCCTTGGGCGTGCGGAAGATGTGCCGGTAGAGCATTTCCTCGCCATATCCGAATGGTCCGCTGACCGACTGGCCGATGATGACCTCGCGGCTGCCTTCGGCGACGCGGACGATCGTGGCGTCCGATTCGCCGTAGGGCTCGGCTTCGATCCGGGCGCGCAGGTAGCGGTCGAACGCCTCGTAACCGGTAAGTTCTACCTGCCGTCCCCATGCAGCCCATTCGTCGCGGCGCACTGCCAGCCAACGCGCGAACGCGTTCAGCGTCCGTTCGTCGGGGCAAGCCCCAACCCAGAGCGGCGTGCAGGGGTTCTGCGTTTCCATCGCCTGGGTGACAAAGAGCATGTGGTGACCGCGCAAGGCCGACATCTTGAAGAAGTAGGTCTCGGTTGCGGGATCGATGGTGTGCGGGATCATCTTTGTTGTCCTTTGGCTGGCGTGTTCGCGCCGGAGCGGCTTCAGGGTCCATTTCCCTCCCCCGTCTCCAGCACTTCCGGGCTTCCAAGCTCCTTTGCCTGTCCTCGACCCTGTCGAGCCGGCCCGCTGGCCGGTCACATGGAGAGCATCCGCGACAGCCAGACGGCGACGTTCATGCAGCCGACCCGCATCTCGGCTTCCGACCGCCACGGCGCGGGGCCGGGTCGCAGCCGGCCACCGCGCAGGGAAAAGCACTCGTCACGCACCCCGTGAAAATAAGGGTTCGGCACCAGCCACGTGCCGACATCACTGCGCTGCCACAGTACCATCGGCGCCAGCCAGCGGGTCGCGTCGCGACCCCACAGGGCGAATGCCAGTTCGACCCGGAACGGCTCGGCCGGATCGACGCGGACGACCAAGGCATCGCTGCGGGCGATGCGCGTACCTGGCGTCACCGTCTTCATCTCCGCCGGTAACGGTCGGATGGTGGGTACGAGCAGCAACTGGGCCGCCTCGACGTACAGGTAATGCGAGAAGGGCAAATCGAGGCTGATATCGCCGCCGCGCAGCGACCAGCCCTCGAGCCCGGCGATGGCGAGCGTAGCGGTAAGCGCGCGCGCCTCCGCCGCCCGCCGGGCGGCAGGTCCGTCGTTCATCGTTGGATACCTTTTAGCTGTAGGTGTCGGCGACGCGCCACATGCGGACGCGGGGTACGGGCAGCGTACCGGCGGCTTCGTGGATCACGGCGAGGCCGGCGATGTCGGGGCGGGCAAGCAGACCCTGCACGATCGAGAGACCACTCAGGTCAGGGCTTGGGCGATCGAGCGCGGCGCGAATGGCCACACTGTCGCCGTGGCAGCGCACCTCCAGGCGGACCAGGATCCCGAGAAGGTACGCCGCCGCAGCCTCGCTCGTCATCAGAAGCGTGTCCGAGACGCAGCCGGTGTCGATCAGTTTTCCGACATCAATCGACTCGACACCGAGCGCCGCGCCAAGCGGCGCGGGATCGAGCGCGTGGGTCAGGCCGAGGCGACCGATCTCGTCCAGCGTGCGCAGCAGCAGGGCGCTCATGCGCTTGTCTCCCCGACAATCCCGGCGAGCAGCGTGAGGACGAGGTCGCGTCCGCGGTCGCCGGCGAGATCGCCGACGAGGGTGGAGAACATGCCGTAGCGGGTGACCCGACGCGGTCCGGGAATGACGAGGTGGAGGTGCGGTTGCGCGCTGCCGCCCGCGAGCGAGGGCACGTGCTGGACCAGCAACGCGGCGACGTCGTGGTCGTCGACCAGATTTTTCGCCAGCGTACGCCCGATCTCCCAGGCCGCATGCAGTCGATCAGGCGACGAGGTCAGCGTGACGTAGGCCGCCAGCGCCTTCGCATCCGCTGGCTGTTCGCGCTCGGCGGCCTCGATCAACAATCGCGGGTCGCGCAAGTGATCGCTGGCGAACGCCGGCAGCAGCACCTCGTACCGATAGGCCGTGATAGCCCAAGGTGTGGCGTTTGCACCGGCGGCGGGTGCCAGTTTCATGCGAACGAAGGTCGAGAGCGATGGTGAAAACGAGCGATATTCGGGCCGCAGGACGCCCCACATCACCCGGACACCTCCGGGACCGCTTTCGCCGGGCGAGTGACCCATTAGCGGGAGCCAGGAGTGCGGATTGGCCGGGTTCGGCTGGACGTCGACGTTGATCGGGAACGGCTTGGCCACGCTCACGCCTCCACCGGCTGGAGGAAGCGAGTGAGGCTGCGGGCGGCGCGCGCGATGCCGTCGGCGCGCTCGATCAGATCGGCGTATGGCGGCACGATCTCGAGGTTGAAGCCCTCCCAACTGACCGACACCGCCGGGCCGAAGCCGGCGGGCACCAGCCACGTACCGTCGGCGTCCTGATAGAGCGAAAAACCACACTCGGCCCACACGGTGCAGGGCAGCGACCCGAGCGCGAAGTCGACGGCGATCCTGGCTCGTCCATCCTCCAGTCCGCCGATCTGCAACAGGATAACGTCGAGGTGACGCTCGGTGGCGATCGCCTCCAGTTCGCCGTCGAACAGCGGCGCGGGCGCGGTCGTCGCGGCGATGACCGCGTCGCGTTCGGGCACGTGGATGGCATTGGGCAGGCCAGGCAACGTGATCTGATCGTAGATGTCGCCGGCAGTGAGCGCTTCGAGAAGCAGGCCGACGGCAATGCTCGTCAGGCTGAAGCCCGTCACGGTGTAGATGGACATGAGGATGAAGAACCTTCTTGCGTGGTCCCGACCGATCGGTTCGGGACAAGCCCTTCGGAGTTTCACCTCCTCTTCAGGCTCGAAGATCCTCCTCCATTCCCCCTCTGCCGCCCCTGCGGCCTTCGTCTCAGCGCCTCAGCGCTGCCACCGGTACTGCCACGCAGACCGGAAGGTCTGCTCGTGCAGGTGCAATCGTGTCGATCGTCGGCGCCGCCATCACCGATCAGTCCAGGAGGCGGTAATCCTTCTCCGCTGCGAGCGCGATCGCGCGAAGCTTACCGATCGGAGACAGGGTGTTATCCCTGATGGAAGGCAGGGGCGGCCACATCACGATGTCGAGCGCGTCGCTGCGACGGCGAGCACCATCCGATATCGAGCTGTAATCCGGCAAATCGATCAACGCCCGGGACAGCGCTTCCGACATCGGAAATGCCCATTCAGACGAGTCGAGGTCTGCAGTCGCATAGTCGCGACTACAGGATGAGCCGTGAATAGTAGCCCGCACGACCGAGGCGGAATAGCGATAAAGTATTATATGCCACCAGTCCGGGTCGCTTGCAGTCACTGCGGCCTGCAGCGCGTCGAGCGCCTGCTCCGTTGCTTCATCCCGTGACTGAATAATCAGCGGATCGGTCGAAGTGGCGATGTACGATGTCCATGCCGGCATGCGTTTGGTCAGGTCTTCCAAATTACGAGGTGGGGAGGTTGGTCGAAAGTCCTGCATTTCACAGCAACTGAAGCGTTCGGCATCCACCTCAACCCGTACACTGGAAGCGTCGAAGTCAATTTTGACCTCGGTCGAATCGCCGTAGACGCCAACGGATTGACCACGCAGCTGATTTGGGACGTTGTAAATGATCGCGCCGTGAGCGAGGACACGCTCGACCTTCTTGAGCATGCACATGGCCTGCGCGATCATATCGGGTCGGAGGCGATTCTCAACCTCGACACTCGAGAACTGGCACATACCTTATCTTCCATCGCATGGGTTGATATTCCAACTTGATTGGAGATGCTCGGTCAGGTCATTCGCTTCTAGCCCCTCGCAACTGCGCGATGGCGAATCGCCGCCCGTCGCACCGCCGAAGCGGAACCTCGCTGCCGGCCGTCCACATCAGCGTTTTCATCGTACCGCAGAAGCAGTGAAGGCGCTGATCGAAGTACCACAGCGACGCCGGGCACGATGCGCAGACGGTCTTGGGCGTTTGAACCTTCCCATCACGAAGAATCGGTGGGACGTAGCGGGCGCTCGTAGGCGGTAAAGACGCGATGGGCTCGGTCATGATGCTGGATCCTTGAAGTGATCCTCAGCCCTAGCCGCCACGCCCTCCGCCATCCCGCAACTTAGCCAGCAAAACTTCATCCCAGTCGGGTGTTTCAGTTTCAGCTTCAGCCTCCGCCGCAGCAGGGCCTGAGTTTTCTCCCGCATCCACATGGCTCCCTCGCGCCACAGACCGCTTCTTGCCGCCGGACTGCCAATCGCGCTGATCCCATTGCCCGTCGTGGAAGAGACGGGCGATCAGGGCGAGTTGAAGTATCCCGTGATCCTCCTCGGAATGTTCGTCGTTGGTTAGATGCTTGCCAGTATTGGTTTCGCCGCTGGTCTGCACCTCACCCGGATGCCGTTCGGGCGCGTCGATCTGGTTCGTCGTGTTTGCTATCACCATCGGAGCTATTGGCGCCGGCGCGGCAACAGGTGTTTCGGCGCTCGGCAGCTGATCCGGTTGCAAGGCTGCATCGATGGATTGTTCGCCAACAACTCCCGCAGCTTTGAGCGGCACCATTTTCGACTTGGCCGTAGGGAGTGCCGCCACGCGCTCCTGCACCACCCGTTCGATCGTGCTCAGCCGGGCATCGTACAATCCGATGTCGAATGACAGAAGCCTATGGAGCCGGTCGGCGATAACACGGCGGACGGCGTCCGACCGCAGCTCCAACGGGTCGACACTGACTGTCTTAGTCGGGTCAGGCGCGTTTACCCGTACGGAAGCGCGATGAAGCGTTGCGCGTAATGAATTCCGGATGTTTACGAAACGATCAGACAGGGAGAAGCTTGCGTTGAGGCTGGCAAGTCCAGCACCAAGCTGATCGAGGTGGTTCATTCGCGCCCGCTCTGCATCCAGACGCCGGCCGACCCACACGGCCCTTTTGCCCAACTTCGGCTGCGGCGTGTCCACGATCCCGCGCGCCTTGTTGCTGAGCGCTGTGTAGCGGCGGTCGCTGCCGGCGAGCATCAGCTGCCAGTTCATCGTATCGACCGCCAGCGACCGCCGCGCCCGGATACCAGCCGGTGTGTTGATGTCGCCGACCTTAGAGACGGCGAAGCTCCAGTCATAGGGTGCGTGGCGTTCGGCTGGACGCAGCGAGTACATCAGGTGGCAGTGGAAATTGCGCTGGTCGCCCGAGGAATCGGGCTTGTGCATGCCGACGACGAAAGCGAGCCCGCGCCGCTCGAGATCGTCGCAGAGGTCGGTCACCACGGCGCGGCGGTCAGCCTCGGTGAGCGTCGCATCAAGCGCGATGACCTCGACAACGTAGACGTTGGCATTGGCGCGGTCGTGCCTTTCCACCGCCTCGACCGTGCGCCAGAAGGCGAGCAGTTCGGCCCGGTCCGCGGCGATATTCGACCACCAGCCGACCTCGCCGCCTTCGAGTGCGTCTTCCCGCACCGCGTACAAGGCCGCACGACCTGCCTCACCGGCGCGCCAACGCCGCCCCGCCGTCGAGCGGAAGCCGCGCGCGACCAGCGAGAAGTGTATGGACCTGAAACCGTCGGCACGCTCTTGGCCACGCGCACGCGGCGTGCCGGTGCTGAAGATCATCTGACGCGTGAACAGCCGCCGCGGTGTGGTACCAATTCTGCGTGGCCGGTCGTGCTCGGCGACCTGCACCCGGATGCGGCGCTTGCCGGCACGCTCCCGGTCGCGATCCTCCTTCGCGGTACGCGCCCTCTGCCGGCGACCTGCCGCAACCGCATCGCGGTCCTGCTCGCGCCGTTGACGGGTTATCCGGTTACGAGCGCTGCGCGCATCAGCCAGCGCGCGCTGGATCGCATCCGACCTTTCCTTCACCTTGGCGTAGCCGACCTTCAATGACTTTCTCCGTCGCAGGAGAGAGGGGGTGGCGCAGCGGTTTGTCGTACGCCTCTGGCGCCCGAAAAACACTTTATCGCGCACCACCCCCTCTCTCTCCTGCACCTTTTGCCGTCTCGCGGTTGTGAAAGACGCAACTCAGGCCACCGTTTTCGAAATCGAGGGGCCGTCATTTTTGGTGGGCTAAGTTGCTACATGCTCCCGGCGGTTGGGGCAGCGACCAAGGTGTGGAAAACAGCACCGCGCCTGCCCTGAACCTTGACGTGTGCCGTCGCGATGTCGCCGACATGACCGCAAAGGTCGATGCGGCAACCCGCATCTGTGAAGCCTCGATCAGCGAGTTACGTCGTCAGCACCACGCGCTGACCAAGCGCCGCGGACGCGGACGATCCGCCGATGCAAGCAACTATGCGCTGGGCGCCGGGCTTACTCTTGTTGGCATGGAGGGTGTCGACGACACGGCGCTGGTTGGACTGATGGCCCACCCCGACCAGATGCTGGCGTGGCTCCGTCAGGCTCGGGAGAGGGGCGCGGGGCCGATGTTCGGCGACCTCGTCAAGGCCGTGTTCGCCGATCCGGCATGCTATAGCTGGTGTCGCCGTTGGGGCAGAGTTCTCCAGTGGCGTCGCCGCAAGGCGCTGTACGATGCCGCAGTCACCAGCTTCATGGCGTCGGGCAAGGCTGGGCCGAAAGCGCGCTGGCGCCGCGAGGAGATCAGCGACGATCAGGCCGCGCTGATCGCGACGCTCGCCCACATCCTTAGTGAGGCACTGCCCGAGCTGGCGAACCGCGGCGAAGCCTTCGATTGGATTTACGCGCGCGGCGGTAATCCGACCTACTGGCAAGAGCCTGCATCGCCGCCTGCGCTGGGTTTGGCGCATGACTGACGATCAGGATCTGGAGGCAGCGATCGGGTGCTTCGAGCGGAACCGCGCCGCCTTCGAAAAGGCGCTGGGCGAGTGCGAGGAAATCTTGGCGAAGAGCGGGTTGGGGCTGGATCGCTACGCGCGTTTGAAAAAAATGCACGCGGCGTTGATAATCGAAGGGGCAGCGTTGCAGGATCGAATCAGTCGGGCGCTGGAGGAGTTATGACGAGCGCACGCATAAGTCGACCGGAGCAGCGGCGCCAGCTCACCGCCATGAAGCGCCAGACGCCGCCGGAGAACGCGCAACGCTCGTCTCACCTGATCTCGAATTCCGCCGATCCGCGAGCGATCCTTCAAGAGCTGGAGCTTAATGCGTACCAGCTGAAGGGACTGGTAACCGAGTTGCACCACCTCATCTACAACGGCGGCATCGAGGAAGCGGAGTACGGCACCCGCCTCTTCGATCCCGGCCTCTCCGACATCCGAAAGCTCCCGCCGGGGCTGCTCGACGCCAAGGAGGAACTGCTGCCAACAAGCCTTGTCCCGCGCACTCGGGAAGAGCTGAAGCGCTTGCTGATGCGGTTGATGATCCTCAACGGCGAGGAGGTGAACTATGACATGATCGTCAAGGGCTGGGCTGGAAAGCATCGTGCGCGTCACGCGCTCGATCATCACGTCAGTGATCTGTGGCGCATCCGCGATGTAAACATGACGCTATATGCCGGGTTGATTACTGGCCGCTTTGCTCCCGTCATCCGCTACATTCAGTCGGCCGATGTCTCCGCCGATATTACTAAGGTGCGTGGGGCCCTTATTCGCCAGGCGCTGATCTGGTGCAGCCACGACGTACAACTCGTCGTCGCCCGCATTGCAAATCCGGTCGATCTCGGCAAACTGGGCGTGCTCCGCGACGTATCTGCGGAACGATCACCACAGCGCGCCACGAACAGCCAGGCCGAGCGATACGCCGCCATTGCAGAAACGCTCGATGCGTTCTTCGGCTGTCAGGATTGGCGCTATAAGGATGTCGAGCTTGCGGCACCAGCGGCGGAAACCCTGCTTGCCAGGCCGAAGCACGTCTGGTTCGGCCGAATTCTTCGGCGCCTTCGCTCAAACGTGAAATCACCGGCGGGACCCGACCTGAAGCAGGTGACGGTGTTGATGCGGGCTGTCGCCGCCCAGATGCGCCATCCCGATCTGGCCAGGACAGAGTATCCCGATGGTCTGGTAAAGTATAAGGGGCCGAAGACCTTCCCCGCCAAATGGCACCATCTCACATCGCCCGTTTCCGTTATCGCGACTGCCGTTCGACGCCTCATTCAGGCCGAGCATGAGATCCCGGTTATCGTTGATGATCTGATCGCCAACCGGCAAAGCAAGCGCCCCACGCTGCTCAGGGGCAGCCTCTCAAGCTACTGCGACATGACACTTCCGCGCGGTGCAACCGAGCGGCTAGATGAGTTAGCCGCCTTCTACCACGACGGATTCATATCGGCACAGGCAACGAGCGAAGCGGTCGCAAATTGGAAACACAAGAAAGAGACAGCAGATTTCCTGTACGAAATGGGCGCACGCCGCCCCGCCGATCACCATGGGAACACTAGCGATCGTCGTCGCTCCTTCTATTTACTCGACGTTGTTCCTGAGCATCGATTCGCCGCTGGCAACTGATGGTGGAGACCGGACCGACCGCTTTTAGGCGCTGGAATGGCGTAAGCTGCCCTTCATTCAGATACCGAAGGCCGGCAGCTACGCGCCCCAAAGTCGGTCGTTCGTGAACTCACGATCCACAGCCGAAAGTGGTCATTCGTAGCTGGCTATCAATCCTGCACTTCACACGGGTGGGGTCACAGGTTCAATCCCTGTCGCGCCCACCATGTTTTCAAGTGCTTAGCTGGATACATGGTAGGTCACATGAAAACGCATGAGACAAATTCAATCTGCTTTTTGCGGCTCTGTGGGAACAGACACGGTCGCTCATGTGTAATGCGCAGCTTGGCTTCCGGGTTTCCTACCCGAAGGGGCGATGCTTTCTTCCAGCGCAGATTATCGGTGATAGGCCCATCGCCGGGCCTTTGCTTTGAACAGGCCGCCACGTCGCGCCGACTGTATCTGTTGAACTTCATACGGGTGAGAGGCCGCCAGTCGCGGTTGGCAAGCGCATGGGTGAGAATTGCCACCAAATCCGGAACGATTTCTGCGCGTTGAACGTCATAATCATAGCATCTCGCCGCAGGATCATTATGTTCGCTTCACGATGTCGGGGGACATCTGAGCGCGAGGAGGGGGAATGCGACAAATAGTCGCCCTGTCGGGTGCGGTTGCGAGCGGCAAATCAACTGTCGCTACGGCGATCCTGTCGCAATTCGACGGAACGCGATTGTCGACGCGCTCGATGATCCTCGAGCTGACCGGCTGCGGCAAAAGCCGGGAAGACCTCCAGGCCGCCGGCGACAAGCTCGATGTCGATACCAACCTGAATTGGGTCGGGGATGCGACCCAGGCCGCTGTTGCCGACCTTGCTCCCGATGCGATCGTGATCGTCGATGCGGTTCGCCGTCCGGAGCAGGTGGCCTATCTGCGCGAACTGTTTCCCGACATCGTGCGCCACGTCCATGTCATTGCCGAACCGGCGGAGCGCGAGCGCCGCCACCGTCGGCGCGACCATGATGTGATCGAGCCCGACAGCTACGACGCGGTGCGCGTCAATCTGACCGAAGCCGACGTCGACCGCATGGCGCAGATCGCCGACGTGACGTTCGACGCCACGCGCCTCGATTCCTGCGCGATTGCTGCTGTCGCCCTGGCGGGGCTCGGGCTGATGCGGCGCGAGGTGATCCCGCTGGTCGATGTCATCGTCGGCGGTCAGTTCGGGAGCGAGGGCAAAGGCAATGTCTGCTCCTACCTCGCCAGCGACTATCAGGTGCTGCTGCGCGTCGGCGGTCCCAATGCCGGTCACCGGGTCAAGGATCCCGACTACGACTTCATCCACTTGCCTTCGGGCGCGTTGCACAACCCCGATGCCCGGCTGCTGATCGGCGCTGGCGCGACCCTGTCGCTGACCGTCATCCTGCGGGAAATCGCGGAACTCAAGATCACGCCCGAGCGGCTGTCGATCGACCCGCAGGCGATCATCATCGAAGACAGCGACGTCGAGTGGGAAACCGGCGCGCTCGAGGTGATCGGCTCGACCAAGAAGGGGGTCGGGGTGGCGACCGCGCGCAAGATCCTCGGCCGGGGCAAGCAGACGTTCGGCGCGCCCGTTCGACTGGCGCGCGACATCATCGAACTCGAGCCGTTCGTGCGGCCGGTGCTGATCGAACTCGAGCGCGCCTACGCAGCCGGTGAACGCATCATGCTGGAGGGCACCCAGGGGACCGACCTCAGCCTGCACCACGGCATGTGGCCGCACGTCACTTCGCGCGAAACCACCGCCAGCGGGTGCCTGTCCGATGCCGGGATCCCGCCCAATCGCGTCCGCAAGGTCATCATCGTCGCGCGCACTTATCCGATCCGGGTCGGCGGCGACTCGGGCTATATGGGGATCGAGATCGATGCCAAGACGATCGCCGATCGCTCGGGCCTCGCCGTCGAGGGGATCATGAAAACCGAGGTCGGCACCGTCTCGGGCAAGCCGCGACGCATCGCCGAATTCGATCTCGGGCAGATTCGTCGCGCGGCGGCACTCAACGGCGCCGACGAGATCGCCCTGACCTTCGCCGACTATCTGTCCGCCCAGAATGTCGACGTCCCCCATTTCGCGTCGCTCACCGACCATACCAAGGCGCTGGTGTTGCAAATCGAGGAGGTTACGGGTGTGCCGGTAACGCTGATTTCGACCGACCCGCGTCGCGGCGGCATGATCGACCGGAGACCCTAGTGACTGAAGACGAGCTGATCGAGCGACATCCCAAGGTCTGGCATATGGCCGCCGACGGCAGCTGGCCGTCGATCCGCGATCACGGATTGCTGAGCGTCACCGCGCTGCTCGACCTCTACGGCGTGACCGGCGGCGCGCGCGCGCCAATCGAATCCGCCCGGCGGCCGCAGTGCGTTACCCTGAAGGCGGACGGTTTGCCCGACGCGGTGGTGCGCGACAACAAGCCGATGTTCGAAGCGTCGCTGCTCAAATGCCTGCAGAACGGCCTGACCCCGCGGGACTGGTACGA
Source organism: Sphingomonas sp. Leaf407 (assembly GCF_001425385.1). Lineage (GTDB taxonomy): Bacteria > Pseudomonadota > Alphaproteobacteria > Sphingomonadales > Sphingomonadaceae > Sphingomonas. The sequence goes on along the minus strand of NZ_LMQO01000006.1, from coordinate 20,406 downwards.
AACCCTCAACCGAAAGAGCTTTCTGTGGGTCGAGCGCGAACGGCTCGAACGGCTGCTGAAAGCCAAGGCCTATGCCAAGGATCCGCAGGTTGTGCTCACCGTCGACACCAAGTCGCTCATCGAACGCCACCGTAACGCGATCCTGTTGAGTGCCATCAACTCGGGCCAGACGCTTTACGTACCGCAGCCGCGCGGCACCGCGACGTTCCACCCGATCGCCGGATTTCCGAGCGGTGCGGGCCGGGTCGGCACCACGACCAAGCCCAGGATCGTCGAACTGACAGTCGAAGGCGGTGTGCCCGATATCGCCGACATGGTGCTCAAGGTCGAGCGCGTCGAAAGCGGCGTCTGGACTAGCCTGGAGGTCTGATCGATGCGCGCACAGACATCGCCGAGGCGCCCCGGACTCGCGCCCATCGCGGCCCTCGCATATGCGGATGTCCGGGCTCCGGTGAACAAGTTGTCGGCCGCCACGTTGAGTGACCCCTGGCCGCACGATCGTCGATCTCTTGCCAAACTATCGTTAAACCGGTACGAAGGGAGAACGGATGAAGCTGTTCCTGATCATCGCAGCGTGTGTCGCGCTCCCGATCTTCCTCTCGCTGTTCATGGCATTGGTGGCAGCGCTCGCGCATGTCTGGCGTGGCGGGACGGCCGAGGCCCGCGAATTTGCTCGCGCGGGCATTGGACTTCCGCAATTCTTCGGCGCTTCGGTCGCGAAGCAGGACAGCGGTTCGCTCATTTCGACGCGCGCCGGGATCAGCCTGCGCGTGACGGACAAGGGGCTTCTGGTCAACGAGACGAGGACGGTCGCCAAGGACGTCTTCTGAACCGCAGCCGGTAGGTCGTTCCATGTCGAAAACACAGGCGCCCTGGGCTGGCGCAAAACTTAATTATGCCGGCTGGGTGCCTAACGTCCGCAGCCATCTATCGTTCAGCATGATCGGCGCGTCGCGCCGTGCCGAAGCCTATACGCGCGCCTATAGCGGCGGAGCCTCGCGCCTCGTACTTGCAATCGAGCGGCGGGTGTCGAACGACTATCCGTGGTGGACGCCGGTGGTCGCGTGGTTGCGGCGCGACCTTGTCCATTATTGGCTGATGGAAGCGACGACCTGCTCGACCAGCATTCCCGTGATCGGCGAGGATGAAAAGGTCAATGGTGTGCCTGATCGGCAGGGCATGTTGAATGGAAAGGTCCACATCCTGCCCTACGCCCAGCGCAACAAATACGCTGAGGCGGACCAGAAAAAGGCGGGCAAGGCAATCATGCGCAAGCTGTGGGGCGCGCCCCGCCGACCAACGGACGACGAGCTCGAGACGGTCAGAACCAACGTCGTCAATCTCGCCACGGCCACCAGTGGCCGCATCGAGGTGCAATTCGCCCTTATGCGCACGGGCGAGGTGCGCTTGTGGTTCGCCGCCGAGGCAGCACCAGCGGTTGATCAGCAGAAGCTCGATCAGATCGCCGAGCAGGCCTATTTCTTCATCAAGGACATCGTCCACGATCATACGCACCACGAGCCGTCGTCCGATCAGATCACGCCCCTCATTCGGGTCGACCGTTCGCCTGCCGTTACCGCGACCACCAGCGCGTGCGCAGCCGCCGATGCGCAGGCTGTGGGGCAGGTAGGCGATGTCGATGATCATTCAGGCGAGATCGCATGGCGGCGCGAGACATTGTGGAGCCTGTCGCGCGAGGTCGAGCGGTTGAACCGCGACGGCAGCCTGATCAGCCTGCGCCGCTCGCAAGGCGTCATCGCCTATGCCGAGGCGTTCCAGCATTCGCTGATGGGACATGTGCGCACCGACGATCCGGATAAGCCGTTCACGAACGTCGCCAGCGGCTACACCTATGACTTTGGTCATCTCAAAGACTCGATCAAGGCAAGCATCGACGTCACCGCGGCGCAGAAAACCCAGGCCATCCAACTCTGCATTGCTGGGGTCGCGGCGTTTCTGTCGGCAATTTCGGTCGTCGGCTCATTGGTCAGCGCCAACAATGGTTCGTTGGCTAGAACGCCGCAGGGCATGCCGGATGGTGGGATAGGGTTCTCGAGCGGCGGCAACTTCATCGCGTTGCTGGCGTGGAACCCGTTCCTTGCCGGCGGCATCGGTGCGCTCGTGCTATACTTTCTGGTCAGCATCTCGCTCGTCGATGGTCGCGCAGGCCTGTTCGGCGCCGGCCAGCGCGTGATCTCCCAGTTCGCACGAGCCGCTTCGGTCAGCTGGGGTAAATCGCCGCGCCGCCAGTTGTACATCGATCTTGCCGTTCACGCGGTCGCGGCACTCTTAAGCCTAGCCCCGGTGCTCGGTTGCCTGTGGATCCTCGTTGGCGCGCCCGGTTGGTGGACTGACTGACGTGACCGAAACCCTAATTCTCTGGTCGGAACGACGCAGCGGTCGCACGGCGCATGTAGACGATGTTCGGTCACCCGACGAAGTCGACTATGCGCGCATTGTTCACTCGAGCGCCTTTCGTCGGCTTCAGGGCAAGACGCAGATTCTCGCGCTCGGCGATGATGATTTCTACCGCACGCGACTGACCCATTCCCTCGAAGTCGCGCAGGTCGCCCAAGGTGTGCTGCAGCAGCTTCGCGCACGCCGGCGCGACGACGAACCCGAATTGCCGAACCCATCGCTCATCTCCGCGATCGGCCTCGCGCATGACCTTGGCCATCCGCCGTTCGGCCATGGCGGCGAACTCGCGCTCAACTATTGCATGCGCGCCGATGGCGGGTTCGAAGGCAATGCCCAGACGTTGCGGATCGTCAGCAAGCTCGAAGGCTATTCGCCCGCGCACGGCGCCGATCTGACGCGGCGATCCTTGCTTGGCCTGCTCAAATATCCTGTCGCCCGCAGCCAGGTCACTAATCCGGCGATCGTGCCCTCGCTCGATCCGCGCGCGACAACGATCACCGTGCTCGACCGCGCGACCTGCAAACCGGCCAAGGCCTATGGCGACGAGGAGCGATCGATCGTCGACTGGCTGCTCGCACCCTTCAGCGACGCCGATCGCAAGCAGTTCACCCAATCCGCGTCAAAGCCCGGCCGCCATGCCAAGGCGCTGCACAAGACGCTCGACTGCAGCATCATGGATGTTGCAGACGACATTGCCTACGGCGTCCACGATCTTGAAGACGCGATCGCGCTGGGTTTCATCGATCTTGCGCGTTTTTGCGCGGCAGTTCCGCCCGAGCGCTGCGCCGTGCTGCTCCACGAACTCCGCGATCGCCCGCTCGCCGATAGCGACGCCGGACCGTACGATGCCCTGGTCTCCACCCTGTTCGGCGAGGCCGGCGCGCGCAAGCGCACCATTGGCCGGCTGGTCAACCATCTCCTGCGCAACATCGAGCGTACGATCGAGGCCGGGTTCGCCGACCAAGTGCTCGGTAGTCGAATCCGCCTCAACGCCGACGCTCGCGACTTCCTTGATGCCCTGCAGGCACTCGTCGTGACTGAAGTTATCGAGAGCGCGCGCGTTCAGCATCTCGAGTTCAAGGGTCAGCGCATGGTCGTCGCCGTCTTCGAGGCGATGGCGTCCGATCCGCGGCATCTCCTGCCCGACGAGGTGTTCGCCGCCTATGATGCCGGTGGCGGCAATCGGGCGATCTGCGACCATGTCGCCGCCATGACCGACGGGACATTGCTCAAGACCTATGAGCGGCTGTTCAGCCCGCGCATGGGTTCGGTGTTCGACCGACTTTAGGCGTCGGCTTCAGCAACCACGCGGGTCGGGATACCCGATTTGCGCACGAGGTCGGCGACATGGCTGGTGAGGCCGACGTCGCCATGGAGTTCGAGGCCCTGGTTCGGGTCGAAATGCGCCAGCGTATCGCGCAGCGCCTCGAGGCCGTCGCGCACCTCAAACGCCACCCAGGTCTCGCGATCGCCCGGCACCAGCACGCGCTGCGTACTCACCGTCGCACCAAGATGGAGCTGCACGATCCATACCGTGCCGCCGTCATAGACCCATTCCAGGCGCACCGGCCCGAACACGTCCATCGCGCGCTGTTGCGCGGCTGTCACCGCTGTGTGAACCGCGTCCGGCAAAGCCTCGGGCGTGCGCTTGCCGAGCATGAACAGATCGCCTTCGCCCGACAGACCCTCGATCACGATCTCGCCATTGGCGTCGATGATCGCCGCGCCCGAATGCGTCGCCGGCACCGCATCCTGCCGCAGCACCGAGGCAATGCGATCGCCGTCGGGATCCTCGTCGGCAAGCAGGCGGAACGGATCGAGCCAACCCTTGTGCGTGGTGAACAGCCCCGGCTCCTGCACGCGCGGGCAGGTACGGATCCAGCTTTCAGCGCTCCCGGTCGGCGTACCGAACACGAACGGAGCTACCCGCCTTGCGATGACCTCGGTGCGCGGCACCGGCAACCCGACCAGATCCGCCATCAACAAGCCAAAGGCCTTGTCGCCGACATGCTGGCTGAACCGGTTCGGCCAGCGCCAGCCCGGCGCGACATCATGCGGAGGCAGGTCTTCCCATTCCCACAACAGGGTGTGAGTCTGTCGCCACCCGCGCGGACGCGGATGGATGCTGAACTCGGTCCGGCCGGCGGGGGCGACCTCGGGCGTGAAGCCATAGACCCGCTGCAGGAGCGTCAATCCCAGATCGAATGGCAGCGACGCGACCCCCGGCTTCTCGACGCAGCGCGGCGTGTCGTCGGGCGCGAACTCGATGATGCCGTTCTGGACAACGCCCGAAACGCCGCCATCCTGAATGTCGACGGTCTCGTTGATGATGATGAACAGGCCATCGGCAGCGAGCCGGCTGACATTTTCGACCACCGCGTCGCTGGTCGTCAGTCCATAGACGAATTCGCGGCTGCGCGGGCTGTCGGGTGTATAGCTGCGGACGTTCACGGCGCCATCGACCGAGCGGTCGAGCAGCGCCTGCGCCGCGCTGGCCACCGAGTCGAATGCGGCATTGGGCTCGAAGCCGGCGACCCGGCAGAAGCTTTGTTCCAGACCGCCCTTGACCGGCACGTAGCTCACAAACTGGGCGACGTTTCCAACACGCGCCAATTCGTCAAGCGACTGGTCCTTGCGGATATTCATGTTCGATAATTTTCCCATCCGGGCAAAATTGAGCCCGCGTATCGCACCTTTACGCGCGCCAATGCCGGGCGCAAGCATCGTCGCGCAGTTGGCGGCGATGGGCCGCCCGGTGGCGACGGCCGGTCGCCGCGCCGACCGGGTCGACGGCGAATATCAGCCAGCACATCATCACCGTACCGACATTGACCCGACATTCACTGGCGTCGGGACGGTCCCGCCATCATGGGTTGCTCGCCTTGGACACCAGCACCGCTGCCTGCGCCTCGAGGAATGCGCGCTGTGCCTTCAGGACTTCGACCTCGGCCTGGGTCTTGGCCAGCTGGACCGGTTTCAACTCGTCGGGCTTGGGGTCGGCATCGAACGCCGCCAGTTTGGCTTGTGCGTCGCGCAGCTCGATTTCCTTCTTGAGCGCCGCCACCCGATCGCTATTCTTGAGATACTCTTCCTGGCGCTGCTTGTTGAACGCCGCGACCTGCGTCGCCGCATCGGCAGCGGCGTATCGCGCGCGACGGGCACGGGATACGTGCGTCGGGGAATATTCCAGCATGTTAGGCGAACCGTCCTAAGACATGCTGCTCGATCTCTACGTCGCGCAGTCGGTCGGCACCCGCGTTTCGGTCACCTCCGCATCGCACGCGTCGGGATCGGCATCGACGACCGCGCTGCGCTATCTCAAGTCTCTCGAACAGCACGCGCTGGTCATCCGCACCCAGGATCCGTCCGATCGACGCCGCATGCAAGTCACGCTGAGCGAGGCCGCGATCACCTTGTTGAACCGATGGTTCGAACGCACCCAGCCTGCCAAACATGGCTGACACGCGCCGCATCGCTGCAGCGTTGTGATAGCATCGGCTGGACCATTGACCGGCCTTCGCGCAAACATCTGCGATGAACCACGAAGATCTGGCTGCGGCGCTTATGCGCCTTAGAGACGGCGACGCGCATCTCGCGCCGCGCGGCGGTGCTGACAATCACGTACCGTCGAGCGACGGAAGCGGTGGGAGCGGCGAGCGGGCGACTGATGGCGGCGGGAGTAACGGCGGCGGCTTGGCAGCGCTGGCGGAAAACCTGCGCGCGCTGGTCGAAATCAACGTCGACCAAATCGCAGTGCCGTCCTCGGGTGGCGGCGGCGAAGGGCGTATCGGCTTCGGCGTCGTACGCTTCGCCGATCAGCGCTTCTACAGCGTCAAGCTTGGCAATCTGGCGCGCGATCGCCTCGGCGCCGCCGGGCTTGCCGGCGCCATGATGACGAGCGGAACGGGCATCGCCGCCATGATCGCCGCCGGTGCGGTGACTGGCTGGGTCGGCGGCGCAGCGTTGGTCGCGATCGGACTGGCGCTGATCGGTCGCGGCAAGCCGTTCGTCGCGACCTTTGGCCTCGATGAAGCGACCGCGCTCAGCATGGCGTGGGCACTTTCGAGCGTCGAGCACGGCTTTCGGCTGGTCACCTTCGACATGTTGGTCGCGCATCTGAAAGCGGTCGAGGCAACCTACAGCAACGCCGGGTTCACCGAAGCCAAGCTGACGAACGCGCTCAATCGCCTGAAAGCGCTCGGCATGATCGCTGATGCAGGCGCCGGCCGCTACCAGCTCGTCGATCGTATCCGCATGACCGACGCCGGCGAACTGCGCCTCACCGGTGACTGAAACGCCCGACGCCTTTGCCGATCGCATCGCTGCCCGGTTCGATATCCCAGCGGAGTTGGAGCCGCCGTCGCGCGAACTGCAGGATCTGCTTACCGCGCGGCACGCGGCTCTTGGCGAGCCACTCGATCCGGCCGAGGTCGAGCGGATTAGCAGCGGCCTGGGCCTGGTAACGTTGGTCGAGCGCATCTACGCCGAACTGCTTGGCTACTGTCCGCCTGCGCTCCAGCAATTCTGCCGCGACCATGTGCGGGTGCGCGGCGTCCGCTCGATCGCGATCGAAGGCGCCGTCTACAGTTCAGGCAGCGGCAGCTACGCCGTCATCGTCACCACCTCGCTCATGATTCTCCTGAGCAAGATCAAGAAGTTCGTCTTCGCCGAAAACCATCTCGATCAGGTAGTCTATTTCAACCGCAGGCCGGCGCAGGAACTGACCGCCGAACTGGCACGCGCGATAGTTTATGAGATCGCCGCCAACTTCCGGGCCGGCGAGGCGCGCGGACCGATTGTGATGCTCGACGAGCGCGGCAGCCAGGTCGTGCATGGCATGCTCGACTTTCAGGAAGGCTTTATCGTCGGCCATGAACTCGGGCATCTTCTCGCCGACCATTTGCTCAGGTCGATGCTCGCCAATGGGCTGCACTCGAGCTTCGGATCGCCGAGCCATCGCTCCGAATATCTTGCCGATATCATCGGCTATCAGCTCGCCCGACGGCGCGACTTCGACCATGATGGCCCCGAGCCGTCTCTCGAGACGCGCATGGGAATAGAAATCGCGCGGATTTCGTCGGTCTGCGAGTTTTTCGAGATCCTAGAACTCGCGGTGCCGGGCGCGACCGAAACTCATCCGGCGCCGAGCGACCGCATCGCCAATGTTCTGGCCACCGTCTACGGCGAACATTTCGGCGCGCACTACAACGCGGTGCGGCGCCAGGAGATCGCGACCTTCGACTGGGCACCGCAATTCGCGATCGGCGTCAAACCGTCGTTCATGGGGCGGCTGGTCCATGCGATGCTCACCAATGAGCGACAGATTGCAACCATGCTTCGCGAACTGGCCGAGCGAGGCCCAACCGTGTTGGCGGACATCGCCGCGCGCGGCGCAGCCAAAGGCAATGATCCGCGGCCGCCGGACCGCCCGTCGCCGGATTAAGACGATCGTCGTTGGATTGGCCGATCGTCCGTGGACGGGCGGGTATGGCCGGGTCAGGCCGGTAAGGCCTGGCCGGCTGGGTTTCGGTCAGACCGGACTAGGCTTGCCGAACGGACGCGGTCGGGCGGGCCACGTCTGCGTAACATGGTCAGCTCGATCAGGTCAGCATTGTCGGTGGCATGCTCACTTGGTGTGCGCGGCACAGAACCGGATTGGCGGGGCAGCGCCAGCCAGCTTAAAGTTGGTCAGGTCGCAGCCGGAGAGGCGAGCCTAGCCAATCTCGCGTTGGTCGGGTCGGACCGGGTCAGGTCGAATTACAGGAGGGGCTTATCGCCAAGGGAGACATCACGCGCACAGGCGTCTTGAACGCAATCGCGGAATTCGACGACATCGGTCGCTCCGCGTTTCTCGAACGCTACGGTTTCAACGGCGCGCGCGACTATTTTCTTGTCCACGAAGGCCGGCGTTACGACTCCAAGGCGATCGCCGCGGTCGCGTACAAATGGGCGCCGGGCGGAGACGGCCAGGCGCTGGGCGCTCTCGATTTGAGCGGCGGTCGTAACGACGCCGCGAAGCGGCTCATCAATCTCGGCTTCTTCGTGACCTCGCCTGAAGATGTCGGCACTACCGCGGGCGCATCACAAACGCCCGGAGTCTCCGGTGACCAATGGTCAGACAGCGGGTTGAATGGCGGCTTGGCGGCCGGCAATTTCGACGCCTGTGCCGCGCGCTTCCTCGGCCAAGTCCGTGTTGCGCAAAAGGGTCGTCCCTTCACCGGTTTCGCCGAGGGCGTCGCGGCTACGATGGAGGATTACAAGCCGCGATTGCGTGCCCGCGCGCTCGAGCTGCTCGATGTTTCCAGCTGGACTGACGCCGCGATCGGTGCGGGCGCGATCCTGCGCAATGTCATCGCGGCAATCGAAATCCAGGATGTCCGGCTCAATCTCGCAAACAATCTCGTCTTCTGGCAAAACCGCTTCGGCCACGCCAACCGTGATCACCGCGCGCTCCTCGAAGCCGCTGATGGCGGTGCGGCGCGCCGCGATCTCGAGGCCGCACTGTTCGGACTGTTCGCAGGCGGCGAGGACGAGGGTCTGGTCTTCGACCGTCTCGCCGACCTCACGCACCGCAAATATCCGCTTCTCGCCTATCTCTTCTACCTGAAGGACGGCGACCGGTTTCTGCCGATCCAGCCGACCGGCTTCGACGAGGCGTTTCGCGAGCACGGCATTGACCTGGTCACGCGCGGCCAATGTTCGTGGGACAATTACCGGCGCTATTTGAACGCCATTGCCGGCGTGCGATCGCGGCTCGAAGCTCATGGAGGGTTCGGCAATGTCGATCTCATTGATGCCCATTCCTTCTGCTGGCTGCTGGTCAAACTGCCGCTGGTTACCGCTGCCGGACCCGCCGGGAACAGGTCAGGGTCGCGCGGCGTCGATCCGGGTCGCAAGCTCGGCGCGCGTGACCGGGCAATCGCCACCATGATCCTCTCGGTCGAGAAGACCGTGCGCGACGCCAATGGCCAGAGCGTTCTGCGCACCGTCAAGAACAAGGAGCTGCATCTCGACCAATATGCGCTGCGCAAGTTGCTCGAGCGGCTCACCGATGTCCAAGGCGACCGATGTGCACTCACCGGCATCCCGTTCGACTATAGTGGCGCCGACCCGCGACTAGCGCCATCGTGCGACCGTATCGACAGCGCGGGCCATTATAGCGACGGCAATGTTCAGATCGTCTGCCGCTTTATCAATTTTTGGAAGGGGAGTGACGATAACGACGAGTTTCGCGAGTTGCTGGCGCTGATCCGTCGTGACGACTTTTGATCAAGCTGCGAGGCGCTAAGCGACGCCGTAGCTGCGAAAATTGCGACCGATTTTATAATAGTTTGGCGCGTTCGCACTGAGGAAGGAGTTGTCATCCGCATCAACCGACGCTGTGTGGAGCCGGCTCGGGCCGATTTTCACGGGGGATGGGGTCAAATCTTACGGTGTCCGCTTTTCGACCGCGATCTCCCAAAAGCTGCCTGTCCGCTGTCGGCCCAGAGCTGCCATTGTAGCGTTTGGGCTTTGAACCGACCGAAATTGGGCCGGAAGGCGACTGGCAGCTTCGGGTCGAAAAGCGCGAGAAGCGGGCTGCCTACTTACCTCATCGAGGACGCGGCCCCTCCTGGATGCCTTAATTGCGCGCGCAAAATACAACCGGTCCCGAGAGCTGCGCGCGTGTATCGGCACCGCCGCGCATGCGCCTCGGTGAAGGTCTACGCTAAAGTATCAACCCGTTCTCGTGTCAGCGAACCTGTTCTTGGCGTGTACTTGGGTGCTAGTCTCCCTCCTGGAGGGGGCCTTACGTGTATATCGCTGAGATCAGGATCGAAAACTTCCGGCTGTTCGGATCGGCCGAGCGCGCCTTCCATCTTCCGCTCAATCCCGGGCTGACGGCGCTGGTCGGCGAGAATGACGCGGGCAAGACCGCGATCATTGATGCGGTCCGGCTGGTGCTCGGCACGCGCGACCAGGATATCCTGCGCGTCGATCCGGTTGATTTCCACCAGAGCGCGCCCGGCGCGGGACGCGCCGACCAGATCGCCATCCGCCTGACCTTCCGCGGCCTAACCGTTGCCGACCGTGGCGCCTTTGCCGAGTTCCTCACCTATGAAAGCGTCGGCGAACAGCTCGAGACCGCGCTAATCGTCACCTGGATCGCCAAGCGCAACGCGAAGGAAGGCAGCTCGCGGCGGGTGCTTCCGCCCGAATGGCGCACCGGCGCCAAAGGCGATGGTCCCCTAATGGACCTAGGCGCGCGCTCGCTTTTGACCGCTACCTATCTGCGCCCGTTGCGCGATGCGGAACGCGCGATGAGCGCCGGACGCGGATCGCGGCTGTCGCAGATCCTCCAGCACACCGCCGAGATTCGGAACACCGGCGTCGGCTTCGATCGCAGCGCCAACCCGCCAGCCGAGCCCAAAGACCTCAGTGTGCTCGGGCTAGGCGACTATGCCAGCCACCTGTTCGGTGAAAGCGAAGGCATCAAGCAGGCGCGCAAGCGGCTCAACGAGGAGTATCTCGCGCCCTTGTCGTTTGCGGATGATCTGCTCCTTGCCCGCATCGGTGTTGCTGGAGCACAGGAGGACAATCTCAGGCTGCGCCAGCTTCTTGAAAAGCTGGAACTGGCCTTGACGGCGTCGGCCGATGCGGACAGCGCACACAACCGCGGGCTTGGGTCGAACAATCTGCTGTTCATGGCCTGCGAGCTGCTGCTCCTCGCGGCTGAAAGCGACGGCTTCCCGCTGCTGCTGATCGAGGAGCCCGAGGCGCATCTCCATCCGCAGCGCCAACTACGTCTCATGTCGTTCCTGCAGGCCCAGGCAAGCAAGCCCCGCGCCGATGGCCAGAAGATCCAGATCATTGTCACGACGCACAGTCCGAACCTCGCTTCGGACCTGCAGCTGGACAATCTGGTGCTGATCGAGGGCGCGCGGGCATTCCCGTTGTGCCGCGGCAAGACTCAGCTCAGCGCCTCCGACTATCGCTTTCTCGAGCGCTTCCTCGACGTGACCAAAGCGAACCTGTTTTTCGCGCGCGCGGTGATGATCGTCGAAGGCGATGCCGAGACGATCCTGATACCGGTGGTGGCCAAGCTGCTCGGGCGCGATTTTCACGAGTATGGGGTGTCGCTGGTCAATGTCGGTGGCGTCGGGCTTAGCCGTTATGCGCGCATCTTCCTACGCGAGAACCCGGAAAGGGATGGCGAGATCGGTATTCCCGTCGCCTGCGTGACCGACATGGACGTGATGCCCGATATGGCGCCGTGGATCGTCGGCAAGCTCGAACCAGGCCATCCGGTGCCGGCACGACCGCCCTCGCGGCGGCAATGGCGGATCAAGGCCGACCTTCCCGGCGAGCAACTTGCCCAGCGTCGTACCGAACGCCGCGCCAAGGCGTCTGGCCAGCGGGTCGAGACCTTCGTCTCCGACGAATGGACACTTGAATACGATCTCGCCTTTCACGGGCTCAGCAAGCAGGTCTATCGCGGCGCTTCGCTGGCGCTGGCGGACGACGCACTCAACGCCGGCGGCGCAGTACAGGCCGGGGTGATCGCCGGGGCCGATGCGGCCTATCAGGCTTTGGCCGATGCCGCTCATGATCGGGAGACGCTCGGCTCTCACATCTATGCACTGTTCGAGGCCGAGGGCGCATCGAAGGCGATCGCCGCCCAATATCTCGCCGAATTGCTCGAGAAGGAGGTGAAAGCCGGAACGATCACCGCCCTAGCGTTGCGGCAGCTACTGCCGCCCTATGTTGTCGCGGCAATTGCGCACGTCACCGCGCCCTTCCCGGCGCCCGAGCCGAATGGCGCCGCGGCACCGGGCCCGGCGGCGGCGGCCTGAAGCCAATGTTCCACGATCTCATCCGGGAGCAGGACGTCGCTTGGGCGGCGGCGCTCATGGGACTTGGACCGGACGGCTTTGCGCCGGTCGGTGATGACGACAGCCGGCTCCGGGCGATGCTCAATCTAGACACGGTCGATTTCGAGGCCTGTCCCGGGAGCGGCAAGACCACGCTTCTCGTCGCCAAGCTCGCCGTGTTGGCAACGCGCTGGCCGCACCGGCACCAAGGTATCTGCGTACTCTCGCACACCAATGCGGCGCGCAACGAGATCGGTGCCAAGCTCGGCAATTCGGCTGCGGGAATCTCGCTGACCCGCTACCCGCATTTCATCGGCACGATCCACGCGTTCGTGAACGAGTATCTGGCGCTGCCTTGGCTGCGCTCCAAGGGTCTCGTAGTCCGGTGCATCGATACGCAAATCGCGCTCGCCAAGCGCTGGGGGCTTCTGCCCGGAAACACACGCTGGGCGATCCAGAAGGCCCAGCTTAGCGAAGGGTGCCTAATCTACACCCGCCCCGACTATACGGGCGGCAGCACCGGCAAGTTTGGGCGGCAGACGCCGACCTACCAAGCGATCCTCGAAGCGCGCCGTACGGGCAGCGAACAGGGCTATTTCTGCTTCGACGAGATGTTCGTCTGGGCGAACGAATTGCTCGACAAGCGGCCAGAGGCCGCAGCAGACTTCCGGCGGCGCTTCCCCTTAGTGTTCGTCGACGAGGCGCAGGACAATAGCGAGGAGCAGTCAGCGCTCCTGCACCGGATCTTTTGCGCGGGTGACGCGCCGTCGCGCCGGCAGCGCTTTGGGGACTCGAACCAAGCGATCTATGCGCGCGCCGGCGCCGCGGGCGCTGCGACCGATCCCTTTCCCGGCGCCGCGGTCCAGGCGATACCACGCAGCTATCGGTTCGCGCAGCCGCTCGCCGATGAGGTGAAGGCGCTCGGAGTCGCCCCCCAGGACCTGGTCGGTGCGGGGCCGCCGCTGGAGCACGGCGTCGCGCACCAGGCGCCCACGCTGTTCCTGTTCGACGACGCCAGCGTGCGGTCGGTGCTGCCCCGCTATGGCGCGCATTTGCTCGCGACCTTCGACGCCCATGTGCTTGAACGCGGCGTGTTCACCGCGGTGGCGGGCGTGCACGATCTCGACGATGCTGGTCGGGTGCCGCACGCGATGGGCCATTACGCCCCCACCTATGATCCGGCCTGTGCGCGCAAGGAAGCGGCGCCAGCCAGCTTCGCGCAATATCTGGCACGCGCGCGGTTCGAGATGGCAGGCAGCGGCAACAGCGACAAGTTGGTCAATGCGGCGGCATCGGCGCTGCTCGCAGCAAGCGAACTGGCCGGCGGGACGCACGGGCGGATGACGCGCAAGTCGCCGCATCGCCGCGTAGTCGATCTCCTCACCGGCACCGAGGCTTATCCCGCCTATCTAGCCCTGATCGAGCGCATGCTCGCTGGCCGCGGCGAGATCGCGGACGCCGATTGGCAGGCGGCGGTGCGTCCGCACGCGGAGACGGTCGTCCGTCAGCTGAGCGGCGCCGAGGCGCTCGGCAATGCGGCGGCATTCCTAGCATGGCCGCAGGGCGCACCAGCGCTCCAAGCCGGGGCTGCGGCCATCGCGCGAACCGACAATCTGTTCGCCTATCCCGAGGACGCCCCGCAGGTCCGCGTCCGCCTGGGATCGATCCACTCGGTTAAGGGCGAGACCCATACTGCGACACTCGTGCTCGACAGCTTTTACTTCGCGCATCACCTGAGCGAGCTCAAACCCTGGCTCCTCGGCGCGAAGGGGGGCGGGTCGCGCCTGAATGGCCGAGGCAATGTGGTCGCTGAAGGTTCGCGGATGCTTGGCAGACTGCGACTGCACTATGTCGCGATGACGCGACCGACCCATCTTCTGTGCCTGGCGATGCGCAAGGATGTCTTTGCCGCGGGCGAACTCGACATTCTCACCGGGCGCGGCTGGACTGTCATCGATTGCTGTGCGCCTGCGCAGGCCGGAGCATCCGAATGACAGCTTCCGGATAGCCGACTGGTAGGTCTACTGACTGACATTGGGGCGCGTAGCTGCCGTATGATGCTGCGATGAACGAACGCCCGCTTTTGGCGCGCGGACAGTACGGTCTGAATGGCCGGATGTGGGTCGTCGTCACGGTGGGGCAGAGTGACTATTTTCGGCACACTTCCCGCCCTTGCATTATCCGGACGGCGTGATGGCCGCTGCTGGGCCGTCAACTGACTGGCAGGTTTCGGGTGAGGCTGAGAATGCCGCCACAAGCGGGCTAGTTCCTCAGCCAAGATCCAGCGCCCCGAGTTGTGCTCGTTCTCGATCTCGCTGGTTTAGAGCAATCGACCTCGGCTGCCGCCGCCCAGTCTCCCTGCGTCATACCGTGTTCCGCTGCGAGTTTGTGCAGATTGGCCGGGATTGCCTCGCCGTTGACGGGGGGCACAGCGGGCGCGACTCTTTGGCATCTTCTCAGCATAGTGGATTGATCAATGACCGGGACGAGCGATGCCAGAAACGATTAGCGAAGCCAGCGCGATCATGGCCGCACTTGAGCAATTCGAGGCCGCGGAAGCTAACTTGCTGAAGCTGGAGCGCCTCTGGGACGAAATCGCGGCAATCGTCCCGACCGGGATCGGCTTCGGAAAGAATATCGAGCATGAGGATCGCGCGCGTTCCTTCGAGCTGCTGCTGGCCGCACTGCCCAAGATCGACGGGTGGAAGCCGACCGCTGTGCCGCCCGATCTCGACGAGATCGCGCAAAGCCGCCTCGACGCGCTCGAGCTCGCCGAGGTCGGTGCGGAGGCGTCGGTCGAACGCTGGGTTGATGAGCCGGGCCGCGAGTTGCGCGAATACCGCTTCCGGCTGGGCAACACGCGCAAGGCTCTAATCCGCGATGCCCTCGTCAGCCTGATCGATCAGATCGACGCAGACTTGCGCGAACTTCGTGCGCTCGCGGGCGCTGACCCCAAGCCCGGCGCACAGCTCCACGCGGATCAGTGGGCGCCGGTGCGCGAGCATATGAAACAGGTCGAGGTGCTACTGGGCTCGAGCGTCACGAAGCCCGTGCGCTGGTCTGACATGATGCGTCACATAAAATTTGGCTATGTCGGCGATCTCGATGACATCGAGCGGGTGGACTGGCCCAATGTGAAATCGACCCTGCGCAAGGGCCTCTACGGCGTCAACGAACCGGTCCCCGTCCGCACCGACGATCTTGCCGCCTTGGTCGCAGCGCGGCCCAAGGGGCCGATTTCGACCGCGCTCGATTGGTCGAGCCTCAACGATGAGGGTTTCGAGCGGCTGGTCTTCACGCTGATCAGCGACACCCCGGGTTATGAGAATCCCGAATGGCTGATGCAGACCCGAGCGCCGGATCGCGGCCGTGACCTATCGGTCATCCGCGTCAGCCAAGACGAGCTATCGGGCATCCTTCGGCTGCGCGTCATCATCCAGTGCAAGCATTGGCTGAGCCGGAGCGTCAACGTCGCAGAGGTGGCTACCGCGAAAGAGCAGATGGCGTTGTGGCCAGCGCCGCGGGTCGATGTGCTGGTGTTCGCAACCTCTGGCCGCTTCACTGCCGACGCCGTCGCCGCAATCGAAGCGCACAATGCCGCCGGGTCCCTGCCGAGGATCGAGATGTGGGCCGAAAGTCACCTCGAACGGCTGCTCGCGGCGCGGCCTGCAGTGATCGCGGAGTTCGGACTGCGTGGGCACTAAGCGCGCCATTCGCAGCGGAAGGCGTTTGCCATGCAATATGCGCTAGTCGATGGCGCGCGTCGCGAGGCGTTTACGGGCGGCCGCGGTGCTTGCCCGAACTGCGGGGCGACGACGATCGCCAAATGCGGGCCGCGCATTCTCTACCATTGGGCGCATGTTGGCCGAAGGAGCTGCGATCCTTGGTGGGAGAATGAGACCGAGTGGCACCGGGCGTGGAAGAACCTCTTCCCCGCAGCGTGCCGGGAAATTTCGCACGTCGCGCCCGACGGCGAGATCCACCGCGCCGACATCAAGACCCCGACGGGAATCGTCATCGAGGTTCAGCATTCGGCGATGACCGATGCCGAGCGCATCGCGCGCGAGCAATTTTACGGCAATTTGGTGTGGGTGATCGATGGCCGCGGCTTTCGCGACAATTTCGACATCTACCATCTGCTGCCCGATCCCGCGTCCGAACTCGCCCAGGACATCGTCTGGGCAAAGGCGAGCCGGCCAATGCAGGGCGCGGCACACGGCATGTTTTTCCGCCTATCCGAAGGCCGGCGCGACTATCCCGAGCGGGCGATCACCAAGGCGAACCTGCAGTTCGGCGAGCTGCACGGCATCCACGAGATTCGCACTGAGGTCGATCAGACCTATCGCGGCCATCATCAATATGACTGGGTCCGCCCGCGCCGAACCTGGCTTGATGCTACCTGCCCGGTCTATATCGACTTTGGAAACGACCATCTGGTGAAGCTCGAAACCTACGACGACTCCGGCCTGCGGTGCATCTTTCTGGTCGCGAAACGCAAATTCCTCCACGACGTCATGGTCGAGAGCGATGCCCGCGCGATCGCGACGCGCTTCTATCCGATCGCCGGGCATAAAGGGTTCAGATCCGGGTCCGATCCGGTACGGTGGGCGCTGTGAAGGGGGAAGGCGTGCCGCGGCGGCTCTACAAATACCGCAATTTCAGCAACCGGACCCTGTCGATGCTGATCGACGATACTGTCTATTTTGCCGATCCAACGACGTTCAACGATCCGCTCGACACCAAACCGGCGCTTGCCGCCGATATCGACAACGCCGCACTCGAGACCATCCTTGCGCGGCTGATCGAGGACCGGACCGTCGCCGAGATGTCGGCGGCAGCGAAGACGCTCCGCTACCGTGGCCCCAAAACCCTCGACCATATCGCCCGGCATGGCCGCAA
Source organism: Sphingomonas sp. Leaf407 (assembly GCF_001425385.1). Lineage (GTDB taxonomy): Bacteria > Pseudomonadota > Alphaproteobacteria > Sphingomonadales > Sphingomonadaceae > Sphingomonas. The sequence continues at coordinate 3,238 of NZ_LMQO01000006.1, read as the reverse complement.
GGCGGCCCAGCGCGGGCTGGCCGATCTGCGCTACAACGCCACCGACCCGGAATATGAGATCGAGGATCCCGAGCGGTTCTTGCTTGGCTATTATGTCCAGGAAGAGCTGCTGCGCCGCTATGACAAGGGCGTATTCTCGCTGGTTGCCCGCGCCACCTGCCCGCTGATGTGGAGCCATTACGGCGACCAGCATCGCGGACTGTGCATCGGCTATTCAGTGCCGCCGGCCGCTACGTCAAATGTCCGCAAGATGCGCTATGGCGGGAGCCGGCTTGTCCAAGCCAGTGCGGTTGCCGCCATGCTCGGGGGCGATGACGCGGCCCGCCGCCGCGTTGACGACGACGTCCTGCTTCGCAAGGCCAAGCCCTGGATCTATGAGCGCGAATGGCGGCTGATCGGCTCGCGCGGCGAGCAGAATTCACCGCTTGAGCTCGAAGAGATCGTCTTCGGTATGCGCTGCGCCACCGCGGTCAAATATAGCGTGGTGCAAGCGCTGGCGCAGCGCAGTCGGGCTGTGGGATTTTTCGAGATCCGCGAACAGCGCGACAGCTTTGCGCTCGCCAGGCACAGGATCGACATTAGCGAGTTGGCTTCATCGCGTCCACGACGGTGCCGCGACATGGACGGCGTCTTCGACGCCTTTGCAGCCGAGATCGATCCAGTTAAGTCGAGCGGGGGCGAAACCGGCGAAGGATAGCAACTGTCGGCACGTCTGCTCCCCACCCCGCTCGCGATGATCGAGGGGCAAGCGGAGCTGCTCGAAGCGGGCGTCCGATCAAGATGAACGAGTGTCCGCTCTCGGGCGGTGCCAGGCGGACGTTGAGCGTCCGGCTCTGGGTCACGTGACAACGTCAGAAGGGGTCCGCTGCGGCACTTTCTGGTCGCGGCACTGCTTCACCGCGCGGTTCCACAGGACACAAAAGCAAACCTTGCGCCGTTTCCCGGGAGGTGACGCTTTGCAGCGAAGCGTTATAGCCTTAAGCAATTACAGAGAGCAGGACACCGGATGACGGGCGCAGAGGCCAAGTACCAAATCCTTCTGAATATCCTTGACCGCATAGTTCAGGGCGGCGCGGCGGCGGGTCAGCGTTCAATCTACCGAAACGCTAGCCAATCCCCCGCTGAGCGGGATCAAGCCCGCGCGCGTGCTTACATCCACCTTTTCCTTGAAGCTAAATATGGCCTGCACGAGTTCAACGATCGCGAGAAGCAAATTACCGACTCGTCCTATGACGGTGGCGTCGATGCATTCCACATCGATCACGAGAACCGCGTGGTCGTGCTCGTCCAATCCAAATTCAGGTCAACCGCGCAGAACTACTCAGATAAACATATTACTATCGGCGAGGTTTCCCGGATCGATGCTGAGCGGATTCTCAGGGGCGAGGGGCAGGACGCGAATGGCAATAGCTACAGCGGCCACATCAAGGGTCTGCAGCGGCAGCTGGCAGAGGTGCCAGACATCGCGCGTTACCGCTACAGGGTCGTTTTGCTCGCTAACGTGCGTACTGATGAGCAGCTAGCGACCGGCAGGCTGTTTCCCGACATGGAAGTCGAGATCTATGACTTCGAACGGTGCTACGAGGAATTAGTGATTCCCGTGCTCCGGGGTGAGCAGACCTACTTTGCCAATCTTCTGTTTAATATCGACATGAGCAATAAGTCGGCGGGCAGCCGGCTAAGTGCGAAGGTGCGGACAGAACACGGGCCGGTGGATATCACCGTTATCCTTGCTCCAACCATTGAGATTGCGCGGCTGATGTCCCGATATCGCAATTCAATACTGCGCTTTAATCCCAGATCATATCTCGAATTCTCGCAACAGGCAACAAACCGTCAGATTTGGGAAAGCATCACGGATCGTTCGTCGGGCGAGTTCGCGCTCCTGAACAACGGCATCACCATATTGTCTGACGAAACCTTCGTTTCTGAGCGGACGGGTCAAAGAGAAACGGCCCAGGTGGCCTTGCGCAATCCGCAGATCATCAACGGAGGGCAGACGGCGTTCACCCTAAGCAGGATCTGGGATGCGGCCTCCGATCTCGAGCGCGCCGCTCTCTTCGAGGATAAGGAGGTCGTGGTCCGAATCATTACGCTACCGGACATTGAGCATAAGAAGAGGCAGGAGCTGGTACGGGAGATATCTTCGGCCACCAACTCGCAAACGCAGGTGGTGACCGCCGATCGCGTAGTGGCCAACGATGAGCAGCGGGCGCTCGCCGAACGCGTGTTTATGGCCCATGGCCTGCTGTACGAGCACAAGCGCGGGGAATATGCCGAAGCGATTCAAAACGGGTTCGCTGGCCGGCAGTCCGTAGTTGAGCGATCGCTATTCCTGAGACTCATGCTGCTCGCCAGCGGGCAATACGAGAAGGCAACGAGAGCTAAGAGTGTAAAGAAGGGGGAGGGCTTTCGCGACCTGAAAGCGAACGCAGCCACGATTGAGCGGTTTGGCACCGTGCATTCCGTCTATCGTGCCGTTACGAGGGCGGCTCCCTTGGAACCGAGGCGGATTCCGGAGACGCTGGCGGTAGTCGAGGCAGTCATGGCTGCGATGGACCTGAAGCTGCTCCCCGAAGTCGATGTTATCGAGTCATACGTCCTCGAGATCGAGAAAATCTGGCCTACCCTCGTCGGCTGGTCGCGCCAACGCTCGCACGAGGGTAGGCGAGGAAAACGGCCGTCGCCCCTGTATGGATCTGATCCAACAGGCTGGGCCAAGACGGTGAATTGCCCGACCGACATCCGGGCATACTTCGCAAGGTACGGGCTCACCGCACCCGACGAGTTGAAGGCGGCGCTTGAGACCATGGCCGTCATCACAGAGCTCGGGCGTGGTCGGAATCGTCGGGGGGACGGCGGACCTGAGAGGCTTCCGGTCCAGTCTGACCCGCTTAAGCCATAGCGGCAGCCAACTGACCGGGTACGGCGCCGTGGCCCAGCCACCTGCCGACGCCGCCTCAAATTTACCTGAATGAATGGCGGAAGTTGGGAAGCGAGCAACACAATCTCAATGGCCGGAAGTGGGTCTGGTCCGCCAAACCGAATCAGGAGGCACTCGACGAGCTATCTGTCAGTGGCGCTTCGCTGCTCCGCAGGCGTAGCGGCGCGGTGCCCGTAACTGAGGACGCTGGTGATCCGCCAGGTGCCATCCTGCTTCGCCCAGACCATAACGAACTTGGCGATCCCTTCGCATCGTCCTGTCGCCAGTTCATCGCATCGTCCTGTCGCCAGTTCA
>NZ_LMQO01000005.1 GCF_001425385.1 Sphingomonas sp. Leaf407 | reverse complement strand
CGCCCTCGTTCTCGCGGTCCTCGTCATCCACCAGGATGAACATCCGCCCGTTGCGCGCCTCGTCGATGATCTCTTCGGGGCTGGAGAGAAAGGCGTGGGCGAGGCCCGACAGTTCAGCGTTGGCCACGGACTTGTTCCATTCGCATCAGATAACGGGCGAGGACGTCGATCTCGATATTAACCGTCTGGCCCGTGGCCAACGTACCGAGTGTCGTCACCGCCTGGGTGTGGGGAATCAGGTTCAGGGTAAAGCGGGCGTCGTCGGCCGCGTCCGCGACGGTGTTGACCGTCAGCGACACGCCGTCGACCGTCACCGACCCCTTGGCCGCGACGAACGGCGCCAGCGCACGGTCGACCGCGATCGTCACGCGGGTCGAATCGCCGTCCGGCGCGGTGTCGACCACCTGGCCGACGCCGTCGACATGGCCGGTGACGATATGCCCGCCCAGTTCGTCGCCCAGCCGCAACGCACGTTCGAGGTTGAGCGGGCGGCCCTCGCGCCACTGGTCGGACGCGGTGCGCGACACCGTCTCGCCCGACACGTCGACCGCGAACCAGCCCGGCCCCTTGTCCACGACCGTCAGGCAGACGCCCGAACAGGCGATCGACGCGCCCATGTCGATGGTTTGCGTGTCGTAGCTACAGGCAATGGTCGCGCGCAGGTCGCCCGCCCCGCCGATCGATTCGATGCGACCCACGTCGCTGACAATTCCGGTAAACACTCGGCGGCTCCTATCTGGCGCGCTCGTAGACTTCCAGCCGGTCGCTGCCAAGACTGCGGGCATCGTGCAACCGCCAGCGACCATGCGCTTGCGTCAGATCGGTGAGGCCGATGTCGGGCAGCGTCCGGCCATGCCCGATCAGGATCGGCGCACGGTACAGCAGCAGCCGGTCGACGACGTCGGCGCGCAGGAACGCCGCCGCCGTGGCCGCGCCGCCCTCCACCAGCACATGATCGCCGGGAAGCTCGCCCAGCGCCTCTACTCCGGGAAGCATCACGAACCCCGGCATCGCCGCGCAATCGGCCGACAGCACCACCCGCGCAGGGCTGTGGTCGCCCAGACCGGCCAGTCGCACGTTTAGTTTCGGCCGGTCGATCTCGGCGGTGCCGCGCCCGACGAGGATCGCCTCGTGCCGGCTGCGCTCCAAGTGGCCGTGCGCGCGGGCGACGGGGCCGGTGATCCACTGGCTGCGCCCGTCCGACAGCGACACCGCCCCGTCGAGCGACAGCGCCAGTTTCAGCGTCACGAACGGCCGGCCAAGCGCGCGCCGCGTCAGGAACCCGGCCATCGACCGCCGCGCATCCTCCGCTCCCGCTCCGACCACCACGTCGATGCCCGCCCCGCGCAACCGGGCAAGCCCCACGCCATCGGTGCGCGGATCGGGATCGGCGATCGCCACCACCACCCGCGCCACGCCGGCCGCGACCAGCAGGTCGGCGCAGGCCGGTCCGCGCGGCGAGACATGGGCGCAAGGCTCCAGCGTGACATAGGCGGTGCCGCCCCGCGCGCGCTCGCCCGCCTCAGCCAGCGCCATCGCCTCGGCATGCGGCCGCCCGCCCGGCTGCGTCCAGCCGCGCCCGGCGACCCGCCCCTCGGCATCGACCACGATGCAACCGACATTGGGATTGGGCGTAGTCCGCCCGCGCGTCCGCTGTCCGAGCGTCAACGCCGCCGCCATGTGGCGCGGATCGGCGGCGGGGGCGTGGGTCAGATGCCCCAGCTATTCAGCTTGTCGTCGATCCGCTTCCATTCGGCCTGACGCTTGGCACGATCGCGCAGGAACTCCTCGGTGGCGATGCGGTCCTTCTCCATGTCGATCTTCTGCTGGGCGATGATATCCGCATCGCTGCGGTTCGCCGGCCAGCTTTCGACGTAGATGATCTCTTTCTTGTACGGCCGCTCGAAATGCGAATCGTGAACGAAGCCCCAGCCGATCACCAGCACGATGCAGATCGACAGCAGCAGGAACCACCATTCATAGGGTTTGCGCGTACGGGCATAGTCCACGAAGTCGCGGATGGCATGCAGCGGCGAGAACAGGCGGAGCAGACTCATGACGCCGCCCAAGATAGGCGCGAGCGCCCCCGTCCGCCAGTGCGGAACGGGGGCGGGCGTTACATGCCTATTGATCCGTCATCGTAAACCGCACGGTCATCTCGCGCCAGCTTTCCACCGCCACGCCGTCGCGCGTCGCGGGACGGAAGCGCCATTTGGACAACGCGCGGCGCTTGGTCGCCTCGAAGAAGGCGTCGCTGGTGGCGCTGACCGGCTCTATCGCGGTGACGCGGCCGTTGCTGCCCACCAGCACGCGAACGACGACCACCCCGTCGCGGGCCTGATTGCGCTCGAACGCCGGATAGTCGGGCTGGAAATCGGCGCGGTAGCGTGGATCGACGCTGGCGGCGACCAGCACGGGAAGCGGCGAGGCGACCGTGACGCCGCCGGTGCCGCTGCCCGTGCCGCCGGGCGATGCCGTGACCGGCGACGGCGGCGCGATGGGCGGCAGGATGTCGGTGCTGGCGATCACCGGACCGGGCACCGGGAACGGCGCGGGCGGGTTGAACGGCAGCGGCGCCGGCGCGGGATCGGGCACGGCGGTCCGCGGCAACGGCTTGGGGGGATCGATCGGCGGGGGCGGCGGGTCGATGGGAATGTTGATCGTTGTCAGCGGCTCGTCCCCGCCGCGCAGGATGGTCGTCGTCGCCATCGTTGTCATCAGCGCCAGCAGTGCGCCGTTGATCGCTATCGCTATTCCCAGCCCGGTCGGACTGAGGCCACGTTGTCCCTGATATGCCATGCCCTCACGCTCCTCGATGCAACTCTCCCAGGCCAAATCGGCCGAGCTGCGAGGAGATACCTGTCGGGGACGGCTGTAAAGCTGACGCCTACGTCAACCGTGCGATCGCCGCCTCTCGCCCGATCAGCGGCAGCAGCGCGGCCATGTCCGGCCCATGCTCGCGCCCGGTCAGCGCGAGGCGCAGCGGCAGGAACAGCGCCTTGCCCTTGCGCCCCGTCTCCGCCTTCAACGCAGCCGTCAGTTCGGCCCATGGTGACTCCCACGCGATCGTCGCCGCAACGCGCGCGGCAGTGGCGAGGAACGCCGCATCCTCTTCGCCCAGCGCCGGCCGCGCGACCGGCCCGGTCACGACCCGCCACCAGTCGGCGGCATCGCTCACCCGTTCCAGATTGCCGCGCACCGCTGCCCATGCGTCCGCATCCATGCCCTCGGGCAGCAGGTCCGCGACGCGCCCGTACGGCAGTTGGTGGACGATCCGCGCGTTCACCTGCGCCAGTTCGCCCTCGTCGAACCGCGCCGGCGCGCGACCGAAGCGGGCGAAGTCGAACCCCTCGACCAGCGGCGCCGGATCGACGATCGGCTCCACCGGATCGCTGGTGCCGAGCCGTGCGAGCAGCGCGATGATCGCCTCGGGTTCGATGCCCTCGTTACGGAAATGATCGATCCCCAGCGATCCCAGCCGCTTCGACAGCTTGCCCTCGTTCCCCGTCAGCAACGCCTCGTGCGCGAACGCCGGCGGCGTCGCGCCCATCGCCTGAAACATCTGCATCTGCGTGGCGGTGTTCGACACATGATCCTCGCCGCGCACGACATGGGTGACGCCCATGTCGACATCGTCGATGACCGAGGGCAGCAGGTACAGCCACGATCCGTCGGCGCGGCGGATGACCGGATCGGACAGCAGCGCACCGTCGAAGCGCTGTGGCCCCCGGATCATGTCGTCCCACAGGATCGGTTCCGCCGCCAGCCGGAAGCGCCAGTGCGGTCGCCGCCCTTCCCCTTCCAGCCGTTCGCGATCCGCGTCGGTCAGGTTCAGTGCCGCCCGGTCGTACACCGGCGGCAGTCCCCGCCCGGCGAGGATCTTGCGGCGCAGGTCGAGTTCCTCGGGCGTTTCATATGCCGGATAGATGCGCCCGGCGGCGACCATGTCGGCGAACACCGCCTCGTACCGGTCGAACCGTGCCGACTGGCGTTCCTCGCCATCGGGGGTCAGCCCCAGCCACGCCAAGTCGGCGCGGATCGCCTCGACGAACCGCTCCTCGCTGCGTGCCTTGTCGGTATCGTCGATCCGCAGCAGGAACCGCCCGCCGTGCCGCTTCGCGAACATCCAGTTGTGGAGCGCGGTGCGAAGGTTGCCGACGTGCAGCGTGCCGGTCGGGCTGGGGGCGAAACGGGTGACGATCATGGCCGCCCTCTCGCCCATTTGGAGGATCGGCGCAAACACGGGCGTCACATGGGTTTCACATTTCGTTCATGCGCTCTATGGCGCGCCCATCTTCTCCACACACGGACCACGGGGCATTCCATGAAGCTGCTGGCGGGCAATTCCAACCTTCCCCTGTCGACCGCGATCGCGGACTATCTCGAAATCCCGCTGACCAAGGCGAGCGTCCGGCGCTTCGCCGACGAGGAAATCTTCGTCGAGGTGCTGGAGAATGTGCGCGGCGAGGACGTGTTCGTCATCCAGTCGACCAGCTATCCGGTCAACGACAATCTGATGGAGATGCTCATCATGATCGACGCGCTGAAACGCGCGTCGGCGAGGCGGATCACCGCCGTCATCCCCTATTTCGGCTATGCCCGGCAGGACCGCAAACCCGGCCCCCGCACGCCGATCTCGGCCAAGCTGGTGGCGAACATCGTGACCGAGGCGGGGGCCGACCGGGTGCTGTGCGTCGATCTCCATGCCGGGCAGATCCAAGGCTTCTTCGATATCCCGACCGACAATCTCTACGGCGCGCCGGTGATGTCCGAGGACATCAAGACCCGTTTCGGCGAGCATAACCTGATGGTCGTCTCGCCCGACGTCGGCGGCGTGGTCCGCGCGCGCAGCCTTGCCAAGCGGCTGCACAACGCCCCCCTCGCCATCGTCGACAAGCGCCGCGAACGGGCCGGCGAATCCGAGGTCATGAACATCATCGGCGATGTCGAGGGCCGCTTCTGCGTGCTGATCGACGATATTGTCGATTCGGCAGGCACGCTGTGCAACGCGGCGGCCGCACTGAAACAGGCCGGCGCGGTCGGCGTCGTCGCCTATTGCACGCACGGCGTGCTGTCGGGCGGCGCGGTCGCCCGGGTCGAGGCATCGGCGCTGGAAGAACTGGTCATCACCGATTCGATCGGCAACCACGACGTGATCGCGCAGGGGACCAAGATCCGCCACCTGACCATCGCCCCGCTGCTGGCCGAAGCGATCCGCCGCATCGCCGACGAATCGTCGGTGTCGAGCCTGTTCGACTAAACTCCCCCCAACGTCCGCGCCAGCGCCGCTTCGTCCTGCATTACTCGCCGGACATTGCGGCGCAGCTCCTCGGCAAGCGCATGGGTGGTCGCCCCGGCATGGGGCAGCGCCTTGCCGAGCGCGGCGAGGATTTTCAACACACGCTGCGCCACCTCTTCCTCGCCGGCACCTTCGCGTATGATCGATACGAACCCGTCGCGGATCATCTCGTCGATGCCGGGACGCGGCAGATACACCGGCGGCAATTCGGCATCGGGCGGCGGCGCTTCGGCGGGCAACAGCGACAAGGTGCGGAACAGCGCGTTCACCACTTCGATCGCGGTGCCCGGATCGTTCGTCGCCGGGGCAAGCGCCCGCCCGGCGATCTCGCCCAGCGCGATCAGCCCCAGCCGGGGATCGTGATCGAAGCGCCGGTGCCGCTCGACCATGAACGCCTTCACCAGCGCCCGCTCGGCCGCCTCGTCGACGTCCTTGCCGACGATCCGCAGCAACGGCCGGTCGCTATGCACCAGCGTTCCCGGCAGCGCTTCGACATGGATCGCGATGCCGTGTTCGCGGGCGATCGCGATCAGGTCCGCCATGTCGATATGGGTGACATAGCCGATCCGGTCCGCCGTCACCGTCCGCGCGCCCGGGGGTAGCGCGATCGCAGGGCGACCGCCGCCGTACGGGTCCCTGGCGAACGCGGCCATCGCCGAACCTGCCGCATCCTCGACCCGGTCGATCACGTCCGCCATCCGCCCGAACGCGGCGAGGTGCGCGATCCAGCGCAGCAGCGTGACGACGACCAGCACGATCAGCAGGATGGTCGCCAGCAACAGCACCACCCGCCCCTGCCCGCCGTACAGCCGGGTCTGCAACCCGATGATTCCCACCACCGCAAAGACGAACGCGCCGAGGAACGTCGACAGCGCGTTCTGCGACGTTCGGTCGGAGATCATCAACTGCGTCGCGCGTGGCGTGGCGAGTTGCGTCGCGGACGAATAGGCGCTGACCATCGCCGTCAACGAAAAGGTCGTCACCGCCAGCATCGACGATGCGATGATCCCCAGCACCGTGCCGACGGCGTCCTGACCGATGTCGCCGGTGAAATGATAGGGCAGCCACCGCGCGATGATCCCGGCGAACCCGGCCACCACCACGCTCGCCACGCTGATGAGCGCGGCGCGGAACCAGATCTGCCGTCCGGCATGCCGGGCCAGCCAGGCGATACGCGAAACCGATACCATATTGCCCCCTTCTTCCCGCGAACGCACGGACGAAGCAGATCGGTGCGCGGCCCAGGCGATTATTGCGCGGGCGATTTCGCCGCCGGCGCGACATCGATGACACCCAACCGGTAGCGCCCCGGCGGCAGCAGCAGCGCGACGTCCTCGCCCGGCCGGATCGCCACCCGGTCCATCGGCACCGCGCCTCGGGGTTCGCCCTCGACCCGCGCCTCGACGATCCGCCAGCCCTTCATCGGGCGCAGCGCCCGGGGGATCGCCACGGCGCGGTCGCCCGCCGCCAGCCGCCATGCGGGCCGGCGGCGCACGAACCGCGCCGTCGGATGGTCGACGACCAGGTCGAACATGCCCGCCGGCTCCTTTGCGGGCAGCACCGCCAGTCGCGTCGTTGCCCCGCCACCCCGGCACGTCGTCTGCGAAACGGTCAGCGGATCGATCCCGGTCATCGCCTTCAACCGCGCCGCCATCCACCGCTGTCCGTTGGTATGCGGCACCTCACCAGCATGCGAATAGCCGACATGCACCAGCACCCGCGCCTGCGGGTTCTCGCGCAGATAGGCGGCCAGCGTCTGCGCCTGCTCCTCCTCACGCTTGGCGATACGCTGTTCCCATGGCGCGTTGGCCTCACCCGGATCGTGGCGCGCCTCATAGGGCAGCAACCGATAGCCGAGGGCCTTTGCCTGCCGCCCCAGCCGGCCAAACCCGGCCTCGGACAGATAATAGCCGTCGTCGTCCTCGAGGAATGGTTGCTCCGGCCGCTGCCGGAACGGCGGCAGGAACCGCCCGGTCACGTTGTCCGGCGGGTTTGACAGCGCCTCCATCGCCAGCACGTCATAGCCGAGCGGACTCAGGGCCTTTGCCACCCGCGCGGTGAAGCCGCGATGTTCGGAGCGTTCATGACTCTCGTTGACGATCACGATGCGTGTCGCGCGTGCCCGCTCGGCGATCACCGTCATCGGGTCGCCCACGTCCGGCAGCGGCGCACATTTCATCGCCGCATAGTCGCTGCTGGTCGGCGCGATCAGGTCTTCGCGGCCGAACATGCTCAGCGTCTGGGTGTCTGCGTCATCCGCCAGCGGTCGCCACGGATCAATCTCGCCGAGCGACCTTATCTTGTGGGACGCCGTCTCCGCCGACGCGGTCGTTGTCACCGGCGGCAGCAACGTCACCCGCCCCCCGCCGGCACAGCCGCCGAACAAACTAGGGCAGGAATGCAACGCCTATCAACCGGCGGGAAGCGATATGACGCATGGCAGGACGGTAGATCGGGAATTTCCAGCATGCCATAATCATCGACCGGATCAGTTGCGGCACATCGCCGAACGACTTTCCTCTCGGCGAAAAACCGATGCGTCCCGTCGCACCCGGCACGGGTGGGTCACACCACCCCGTCCCACAACAACTTCACCCCTACCGCGATCATCAGCCAGTAGATCACCCGGTAGAACCGCTCGGCCGACACCCGCCGTACCAGCCACACGCCGACGAAGGTCGTCGCGATCGCCACCGGCAGCAATGCGGCCGAGGTCAGCAGATTGGTCCGCGTGAACTGCCCCAGCGCCAGATAGGCGGGCACCTTCAACCAGTTGACCGCGCAGAAGAAGATCGCGGTCGTCCCCACCAGCACGTCGCGCGGCAGGCGGCGGGGCAAGACCCAGAGCTGGAACGGTGGCTGCCCGGCATGGGCGATCTGGCTGGTGATGCCCGACAGCACCCCGAACAGGCTGCCGACCCAGCCGGGCGAGGCGGAGGCGACCGGTACGCCGTGCCGCTCGGTCCACAGCCGCCAGCCGCCGAACAGGATCGAGATGCTCCCCACCGCCGCCAGCACCGCCGAAGGTTGCACCATGGTCGCAAAGCCATAGCCCAGCGCGATTCCCACCGCCGCGCCGGGCAGCATCCACAACAGGACATGCGCGTCGAACGTCCGACGGAACGCCCATACCCCCACCACATCCTGCACGATCAGGATCGGCAACAGGATCGCGGCGGCCTGTACCGGATCGATCGCCAGCGCCAGCATCGGCATGGCGAGCGAACCGACTCCGGCGAACCCGCCCTTGGCCAGCCCCTGCGAGGCGACGGCGGGGATCGCCAGCGCATAGAACCATGGATCGACGATCAACGGACCGCGTCGCCCCGCATCTGCGCGATACGGAACAGCGCCAGCACGCCGACCGCCATCACCGCGACCAGCGCCAATACCGCATAGGTCAGCGCCGCCAGCCAACCGGCGATGTCGTGCAACGCATCGGCCTGAACCCGGGCGGTACGTTGCTCGGGGGTCAACTCGCGCGGCGCACCGGTGGTGAACGGGGCGGGAGTGTCAGCTTCGGGTGCAGCGGCGCGTGAGTCGACCGCCTGCGGGCCATCGCTGCGGCTTGCCTGCCCGCCCCCATCGGCCATGCCGCCAGGCGTGTTGGTCGACATGGTGGCGACCGCGCCGACCATCGCCAGTGTAGCGAACACCGCCAGCAGCCACGACAGTGCGCGTGCCTGCCACCCCCCGGGCGTCACGGATGCTCGACCGGATCGCGGGTGACGGCGGTCGGCGCGCGCACCCCGGCGTTTCCGCGCGCCTTCAACGTCGCCTTGAGGTCCTCAGGCTTCGGGGCCCACAGGAAACCGAAGCTGACCGTGCCGTGCTTCGTTTCGACGACATGGTGCAGCCGGTGCGCGGAGATGATCCGCTTCATATAGGACGACCTGGGCAGATAACGATGGCTGAGCCGGCGGTGGACGATCACGTCATGGAACCCGAAATAGATCGCCCCATAGGCGGCGATCCCCGCGCCGATCCAGATCGTGCCCGGCCACCAGCCCCATTGCACCCCGCCCAGCAATAGCACGATCGACGGCACCGCGAAGATCGCGGCGTACAGGTCGTTCCACTCCCAGTTACCATGGCGGGGCGCATGGTGGCTGGCGTGAAGGAACCAGCCCGGCCCGTGCATCAGCCAGCGGTGCGCGACATAGGCGAACCCTTCCATGAAGATCACGGTCGCGACGAAGATCAGGATACCGATTGCCCAGTGCATGGCGGCGATATAGCCTCGCCCCATGAAAAGCGCGAGGGTGACAGCGACCTTGTTCGCGATGGCTTTGCTGGCTGGGTGTCAGCCGACCGACGAACAGAAGTTGCAGTCGTGGCTGTTGCACAGCCTGCCCGAGCGCTTCGCCAACTGCATCGCCGAACGCACCTATGATGCGCTGACTCCGGTGGAAGAAAAGGCGTTCCGCGACGCGGTGGTTGTCAGACTTCGGGCATCGCCCGACGGCTATGCCGCCGACCGTCCGCGGACGCTCGCCGAAGCGCAGGCAGCGATCGCACGCGATCTTCCCGCCAATGTGGCGCAACGGGTCCGCGCCACCACCGCCCGTTGCCGCGTCCACAACTGGCGTCTCGGTTAAAGCATTTGCGACGCAATTGCATTAATGCGCTTTCGGACTGGATTCGCCTGCGCGCATGTGCTTTACGCGCGTCAACTTCGCAAACTTGCGTACAACCACCCGAGAGGCGGAAGGCAACGTCATGAACATTCACGAATATCAGGCCAAGGAACTGCTGGCGAAGTTCGGCGTGCCGGTCCCGCAGGGGTTCGCCGCGCTCACCGTCGACGAAGCCGTCGAGGCCGCCGGCAAGCTCCCCGGGCCGCTGTATGTCGTCAAGTCGCAGATTCACGCCGGCGGGCGCGGCAAGGGCAAGTTCAAGGAACTGGCCCCCGACGCCAAGGGCGGTGTCCGTCTCGCGTGGAACCTCGACGAAGTCCGCGCGCACGCCACCGACATGCTCGGCAACACGCTGGTCACGATCCAGACCGGCGACGCCGGCAAGCAGGTCAACCGCCTGTACGTGACCGACGGCGCGAACATCGCGCAGGAATTCTACCTCGCGCTGCTCGTCAACCGTGCGACCGGCCGCGTCTCGATGGTCGCCTCGACCGAAGGCGGCATGGACATCGAAACCGTGGCGCATGACACGCCCGAGAAGATCCATTCGATCGACATTGATCCGGCGACCGGGTTCCAGCCGCACCACGGCCGCGCCGTCGCCGCCGCGCTCGAACTGAAGGGCGACCTTGCCAAGCAGGCCGCCAGCGTCGCGTCGAAGCTGTACGATGCGTTCCTCGGCACCGATGCCGAGCAGATCGAGATCAACCCGCTGGCCGTCACCGAGGAAGGCCAGTTGGTCGTGCTCGACGCCAAGGTCGCCTTCGACGGCAACGCCATGTTCCGTCACAAGGACCTGATGGAACTGCGCGACACGACCGAAGAGGATGCGATGGAGCTGGAGGCGTCGAAATACGACCTCGCCTACATCAAGCTCGACGGCGACATCGGCTGCATGGTCAACGGCGCCGGCCTTGCCATGGCGACGATGGACATCATCAAGCTGAACGGCATGTTCCCGGCCAACTTCCTCGACGTGGGCGGCGGCGCCAACAAGGAGAAAGTGACGGCGGCGTTCAAGATCATTCTCGCCGATCCGGCGGTGAAGGGCATCCTCGTCAACATCTTCGGCGGCATCATGAAGTGCGACATCATCGCCGAGGGCATCGTCGCCGCCGCGAAGGAAGTGAATTTGTCGGTGCCGCTGGTCGTCCGCCTGGAAGGGACCAACGTGCAGGCCGGCAAGGACATCCTCGCCAATTCGGGTCTGGCGATCGTTCCGGCCAACGACCTTGGCGACGCCGCCAAGAAGATCGTGGCGGAAGTGCAGAAGGCGGCCTGATCGCCTTCGCGCGCAAGCGAACCGAAAGGGGTCCGGGCGGAAACGTCCGGGCCCTTTTTCGTTGGGTGGCAAGGTGATTCGGTCTAGGGTCGCCGCCTGTCGCACCCGCGACCCGGCCTTTCCGTACCGGACTTGCGAAAACCACGCAGTACCGCCACAGAAACCGCCGACGTCGCCGTGCAAGAATTTTGAGAGGGAGTGCCCATGAAGGTGCTGGTGCCGGTCAAGCGCGTGCTTGACTATAATGTGAAGCCCCGCGTGAAGGCCGACGGAAGCGGGGTCGACCTCGCCAACGTCAAGATGAGCATGAACCCGTTCGACGAGATCGCGGTTGAGGAAGCGATCCGCCTGAAGGAAAAGGGCGTGGCGACCGAGATCGTCGTCGTCTCGATCGGCGAGCAGAAGTCGCAGGACACGCTGCGCACCGCGCTGGCGATGGGTGCCGACCGCGCGATCCTCATCACCAGCGAGACGAAAGTCGAACCGCTGGGCGTCGCCAAGCTGCTGAAGGCGGTGGTCGACGAGGAGCAGCCGGGTCTGGTGATTCTCGGCAAACAAGCGATCGACGACGATAACAACCAGACCGGGCAGATGTTGGCGGCGCTCACTGGCTATGCCCAGGGGACCTTCGCCAGCAAAGTCGAGGTGTCGGGCGACAGCGTGAACGTTACCCGCGAAGTGGACGGCGGGCTGGAGACGGTCGCGCTCACGCTGCCGGCGATCGTCACCACCGACCTGCGCCTCAACGAGCCGCGCTATGCCTCGCTGCCCAACATCATGAAGGCCAAGTCCAAGCCGTTGGCGGCCAAGACCGCCGCCGATTACGGCGTCGACGTGACCCCGCGGCTGACGACGGTGAAGGTCGAGGAACCGGCCAAGCGGCAGGCGGGCGTCAAGGTCGCCGATGCCGACGAACTGGTAGCCAAGCTCAAGACGCTGGGAGTGGTCGCATGAAGACGCTGGTTTGGGTCGAACACGACGGTTCGGTCGTCAAGGACGCCACCTTCGCCGCCGTTACCGCCGCCGCGAAGCTGGGCGACGTCGATCTGCTGGTCGCGGGTCAGGGGGTCGACAGCGTCGCGCAGGCCGCAGCGCAGATCGCCGGTGTCGCCCGGGTGCTGGTTGCCGACGATGCCGCCTTCGCCCACAATCTGGCTGAGAACGTCGCGCCGCTGGTCGTCGAGCTGATGGGCAGCCACGACGCCTTCGTCACGGCGGCGACCACCACCGGCAAGAACATCGCGCCGCGCGTTGCCGCGTTGCTCGACGTGATGCAGATCAGCGAAATCCTGTCGGTCGAGGGACCGGACAGCTTCACCCGCCCGATCTATGCCGGCAACGCGATCGCGACGGTCAGGACCAGCGATCCCAAGCTGGTGCTGACGGTGCGCGGCACGGCGTTCGACAAGGCGGAAGCGACCGGCGGATCGGCCAGCGTCGAGGCCGTCGGCTCGACCGGGGACAAGGGCGTGTCGAGCTTCGTCGGTTCGGAGATTGCGGCATCGGAACGGCCCGAGCTGACCAGCGCCAAGATCATCGTCTCGGGCGGTCGCGCGCTCGGATCGGAAGAGCAGTTCCATGCACTGATCGATCCGCTGGCCGACAAGCTGAACGCGGCGGTCGGTGCCAGCCGCGCGGCGGTGGATGCGGGCTATGCGCCCAACGACTATCAGGTCGGCCAGACCGGCAAGATCGTCGCCCCCGAAGTCTATATCGCGGTCGGCATCTCGGGCGCGATCCAGCATCTGGCGGGGATGAAGGACAGCAAGGTCATCGTCGCGATCAACAAGGACGAGGATGCGCCGATCTTCCAGGTCGCCGATGTCGGGCTGGTGGGCGACCTGTTCACGCTGGTGCCGGAGATCACCGCGAAGTTGTAAGGCACGTAGCGGAGCTACGCGCCGGTGCGCGACGGTGAAGCCGTAGCGCATACAACGGCGACGGCCGACGACGCGGGATTTACTCCCGCGTCGTCCCTCCCGGAACCGCCACCGGCAAAGGCACCGCCGGATCGAGCGGGATCGCCACCCGCTTGGCACGTTCGGCCTTCGACGGGCCGCGCTTCGCGCCACGCATGACATCGCCGATCAACTTGCCGACGTCCTTGTATTCGCCCGGCTCCTCGCAGCAGCTATTCGGATCGATCAGCTTGCCCAGCGCGCGGACGAGGAACACGCCGCCGCCGATCATGTCGACGCCGGTGGTGCAGCCCTGCGACAAGGTGGCGCAGGGCGGTGCGGCGGCGGCCATCGCTCCGGCACCATCGGTATAGGGGTTCGACGCGAGCGGCCGGTCGGGCGGCGTACGTTCGGCGGGAATCGGAATACGCGGATCGCGTGCCTGTTCGCCGCACACCAGAATTTCGTCGTCCTGCGAATGGCGCCGCTGCGATGCACAGGGATCGACGAGGATCGAGAACCGTTCGGGCGGCGGGACGGCGGTCTGGCCAAGGGCGATCAACAGCAGCGCAAACATCGAACGGCCTCCCCAACAGGGTTTCCGTGACCAAAGCACGGCGTACCACCTGGGGTAAAGCGCTTGTCGTGCCGCATGGCCGCACGGTAGCCTGACGCCATGATGTTCGCTCCCCTGCTGCTGCTGGCTGTGCAAGCCACCGCCCCGACCCCTGCCGATGTGGCGCGAGCCGAACGGGTACTGGCGCGACACCCGATCATCGACGGGCACAACGACCTGCCGTGGGAATTGCGTGACGGACATGGCGCGGCTGTTGAATCGGTCGACCTGACCGCCGATACAAGCCGGATCGATCCCCCGCTCCAGACCGATCTCGCCCGGCTCGCCCGGGGCCATGTCGGCGGGCAATTCTGGTCGGTGTGGATTCCGGCGACGACCACCGGACCGCAGGCGGTGGAAACGACGATCGAGCAGATCGACATCGTCCGGCGGATGATCGCCGCGAACCCGACCCGGATGGCGCTGGCGACGGATGCCGCCGACATGGCGCGAATCGCCCGGAGCGGCCGGATCGCGTCGCTGATCGGCGTGGAGGGCGGGCACCAGATCGACGGGCGGCTGTCGGTGCTGCGGCAATATCGCGTGCTGGGCGTGCGCTACATGACGCTGACGCACGGCAAGAGCGTCGGCTGGGCCGACAGTTCGACCGACGCCCCACAGGCGAACGGGCTGACCGGATTCGGTCGACAGGTGGTGGCGGAGATGAACCGGCTGGGGATGCTGGTCGATGTCGCGCATGTGTCCGACGCGACGATGGCGGCGGTGCTGGCGGTGAGCAAGGCGCCGGTGATCGCGTCGCACTCCAACGCGCGCGCATTGGCCGACCGGCCGCGCAATATTCCCGACGCGCTGCTCGCCGCGATCGGGCGGAACGGCGGCGTGGTGATGGTCAACGCCTATCCGGCTTTCCTGTCGGCGCAGTGGAACGCATGGGACAATGCCCGCAGCGCCTATGCCAAGACGCAGGGGCTGCCGACCAACCGCTATGGCGCGCGGGCACCGGCTGCCCTCACGGCATGGGAAGCCGCCAATCCCGCGCCACGCGTGACGGCGGCGACGATGGCCGACCATGTCGAGCATATCGCCCGGATCGCGGGCCGGGCGCATGTCGGCATCGGCGGCGACTATGACGGCATTTCGGGCACCGGTCCCGAAGGGATGCAGGGGGTCGACGGCTATCCGCTGCTGTTCGCCGAACTGGCACGGCGCGGCTGGAGCAATGCCGATCTCGCCGCGCTGGCGCAGGGCAATGTGCTGCGCGTGCTGGCGCGGGCGGAGGCGGTGGCGAAGTCGCTGGCGACCGAGAAGCCGGTCGATGCGACGTGGTCCCCCGCCCCCGCCGCCCCGGTCAATCCCGCAACAGGTCGTTGATGCTGGTCTTGGACCGGGTCTGCGCATCGACCCGCTTGACGATCACCGCGCAGTAGAGCGCGGGCTTGCCGTCGCCGCCACCGATCGATCCGGGCACAACCACCGCATAGGGCGGCACTTCGCCACGAAACACTTCGCCGGTCGCGCGATCGATGATCTTGGTCGAGGCACCCAGATAGACCCCCATCGACAGGACCGCGCCCTCGCCCACCCGGACGCCTTCAGCCACTTCGGCGCGGGCACCGATGAACGCACCGTCGCCAATGATGACCGGATCGGCCTGCAACGGTTCGAGCACGCCGCCGATGCCGGCACCGCCCGACAGATGAACGTTCTTGCCGATCTGCGCGCACGACCCGACCGTCGCCCAGGTATCGACCATCGTGCCTTCACCGACATAGGCGCCGATGTTGACGAAGCTCGGCATCAGGATCGCACCCTTGCCGACGAACGCGCCGCGCCGCACGATGCTGCCCGGCACCGCGCGGAAGCCCGCCTCGCGGAAACGATGCTCGCCCCAGCCGGTGAACTTGCTCGGCACCTTGTCGAACCAGTTGGTGCCGCCGGGGCCGTCCATGATCTGGTTGTCGTTCAGCCGGAACGAGAGCAGCACCGCCTTCTTGAGCCACTGGTTGACCTGCCAGCCGCCCTCGACCGGTTCGGCGACGCGCGCCTCGCCCGAATCGAGCAGCGCCAGCGCCGCGTCGACCGCCTCGCGCACCTCGCCCTGCGTATGGACGGTCAAGTCGGCGCGGGCGTCCCACGCGGCATCGATCTGGGCGGCAAGGTCGGTCATGATTCCTCCACGAAGCGTAGCCACGCGACGAGATCGTGCGTGGTGTAATCGATATGGTCGTAGGCCTCGACCGGCCCCTGTTCGGAACCGTTGTCGACCCACAAGGTCGTCATCCCCGCCGCCTTGGCCGGCACGAGGTTGCGCGCCATGTCCTCGGCGAACAGCGCCTGGGCGGGGTCGATCTCCCATGCGGCGCACAGCCCTTCATAGGCGCGGACATGCGGCTTGGGGTGATAGGCGGTGGCATGAATGTCGTGGATGCCGGCGAAACTGTCCGACAGGCCGAGCTTGTCGAGCACCCGGCCAGCATAGTCGATGTCGCCGTTGGTGAAGATCAGCTTGCGCCCCGGTAGCCCGGCCAGCAGGCGCGGCAGATCGGGGTCGGGCACCAGCGGCGACAGATCGATGTCATGCACGAAGTTCAGAAAGTGGTGCGGATCGACCTGATGCTCGGTCATCAACCCCGACAGGCTGGTGCCGTGGGCATGGAAGTGCATCTTCTGGACCCGGCGCGCTTCCTGCGGGTCGCAGTCGAGCAGGTCGCAGATATACTGCCCCATGCGTGCCTCGATCTCGGCGAACAGGTTGCACGACGCCGGATACAGCGTGTTGTCGAGGTCGAAAATCCAGTCACGGACATGGGCGAGCGCGGGCAGCATCGGACGCGGGCCTTAGGCGGCAGCGGCCCGCGCGGCAAGCTCAAGCCGCTTGCGTCCGCTCGATCCAGCCGCCGCCGAGCACCCGGTCGCCGGCATAGAGCACCGCCGCCTGCCCCGGCGCGACGCCATATTCGGGCGCGTCGAACACCAATTGGTCGCCGTGCAGTTCGGCGGGGACGGGCTTGGCCATCGAACGCACCTTGGCGGTCAGCGGCCCGACATGATCGCCGCCGATCCAGTTGATGTCGGACAACAGCGCCCCGCCCACCGCCAGCGCGCGGCGCGGGCCGACGACCAGCCGCTTCGTCTCCGGCTCCAGCCGCACGACATAGAGCGGTTCGGCAAGCCCGCCGATCTCGAGCCCGCGCCGCTGGCCGACGGTATAGCCGACAAGGCCGCCGTGACGCCCGAGCACTTGGCCCTCAAGGTCGACGATGTCGCCGCCGTCGTTCGCTTCCGGGCGGAGTTTGCGGACCAGCCCGGCATAGTCGCCGTCGGGGACGAAGCAGATGTCCTGGCTGTCGGGCTTGCCGGCGACGCCAAGGCCCAGTTCGGCGGCGATCTCGCGCACCCGCGCCTTGGGCATGCCGCCCAGCGGAAATCGCAGGAAATCGAGCTGGTGCTGGGTCGTGGCGAACAGGAAATAGCTCTGGTCGCGCGCCGGATCGACCGCGCGGTGCAGTTCGGCGCCCGCAGGCCCCACTACCCGGCGGATGTAATGGCCGGTGGCAAGGCAGTCCGCGCCCAAATCGCGCGCGAGCGCGAACAGATCGGTGAACTTCGGTCCCATGTTGCATTTCACGCAAGGGATCGGGGTGCGTCCGGCAAGATAGGCATCGGCGAAATCGTCGATCACCGTCTCGCGAAAGCTCGTCTCGTGATCGAACACGTAATGCGCGATGCCCAGCCGGTCGCAGACCGCGCGGGCATCGCGAATGTCGCGCCCGGCACAGCACGATCCGGCACGTCCCACCGCCGCACCGTGATCGTAAAGTTGCAGCGTGACGCCGATCGTCTCCGCGCCGGTCGCATGGGCAAGCGCGGCGACGACCGAACTGTCGACGCCGCCCGACATGGCGACAACGATTCGGCGCGCGGCAAGGGGCGGGTCGAGTTGAAAATCTGCGGCGGTCATCGCGCGTCAGATAGGCGCTTGCGCGATCAGTTGCAAAAAATGACGATATTTACCGGACCTTCAACACTGTGGGCGCATGACGCTGTTTCTAAAGGACGTTGGTTGGGACGGTTGGTTTGGATCTGAGTTTCGCCCGCTTCGATCGTGGCACCGCGATCACGGTACTGCCGACCGATCTGGCGGTATTGCTGGCGGCCGTGACCGGACGCCAGGCAGCCAGCCAGACGGCGCGGTTGCAGACACGGCTGGCGTGGAAACGCGCGCCGGTATCATTGCTGCATCCCGCCGACGGGGCGTTCGATGGCTGGACGGCGGCATTGCTCGCGTCATCCGTCGCGCCGTGGGACCCGCCCGTCGCACCACGGCAGGCAAGGGACTGCGAATGAATACGATATTTACCTAACCGATTTAAACCATGTTTAAAGGCAACCGCGTATGACCGCGACAACAGGTTTCCCGGGGCACCGCCACCCCGTTCGAGGTCCAGTATGATTGAGAACCAGAAAATCCGTCCGGCAAAAGTGATCGGTCCGCTCGGCGAGCCGCTGACGGTCGATTCGCTGCCCCCGCCCGAAACGACTCGCTGGGTGGTGCGGCGCAAGGCGGAGGTCGTCGCGGCGGTGAACGGCGGATTGCTCAGCATCGACGACGTGTGCGATCGCTACAATCTGTCGGCGGAAGAGTTCGCCAGTTGGCAGCGTGCGGTCGACCGGTCGGGCATGCCGGGACTGCGCGTCACCCGAATCCAGCACTATCGGTCGCTTTACGACCGGCAGCAGCGAAAATATTGAAACCTCGCTCAAAACGGGAGCGGAACAAGCCAGCCCATCAAGAGTCTTTCCCTCAGTACGCCCGGTACGAATACTTACTGTGGCGCGGCATCAAATGGAGGGACGGACCATGGGATTCATCATCTGGCTTATCGTAGGTGGCGTCGTGGGCTGGCTGGCCAGCATCATCATGCGGACTGACGCACAGCAGGGTATCCTCCTGAACGTCATCGTCGGCATCGTGGGTGCGGTGATCGCCGGTTTCGTCACCGGAACCAACATCAACAACGGCATCACCGTGATGAGCTTCGTCTATTCGCTGATCGGCGCGGTCGTGCTGCTGGCGATCGTGAATCTCGTTCGTCGTGGTGCGGTGCGCTAAGCACCGAGCGAACCCACCGGGTTCAACGCGGGCCGCTCCTGATGGGGCGGCCCGTTTCCTATGGCATGATGGTCAGCCGCCGGTAAGTTCGCCGAGCGTCGCCCGCATCTCGGCCCGAACGCCATCCGGTTCATAGGCGATCGTGCTGCCACCGGTTCCCGCCAGTCCCAGTCCCAGCAGTTTCGTGCCGAAACCGCGCCGGGCAGGACACGTCACCGCCGGACCCCCTTGTTCCTGCCAGATCAGCGTCAACACCTCGTCCTCGACCTGCCACGTCAGCACGACACGGCCGGTTGCGTTCGACAGCGCACCATATTTGACCGCATTAGTCCCCAGTTCGTGGAGGATCAGCGCCAGTCCCAGCGCGGCACGGGCGCCCAGCGCCACATCCGGTCCGCCCAGCGAGATCCGGTCGTCACAGCCGAACACCGCGATCACCTGCCGCACGGTCGACCGCAGGTCCGCGCCGACCCAGTCGCGATCGACCAGCACGTCGTGCGCGATGCCCAGCGCCTGCAACCGCTTTTCGAACGCATCGAGCGGGGCACGATCGACCAGCCCGCGCAGCGTCTGCGAGGCGATCGCCTGCACCATCGACAGGGTGTTCTTCAACCGGTGCGCCAGTTCGTGGATCAACAGGCTCTGCTGCTTCTCCGATTCGACCTGCGCCACGCCCACCTCGACCCGGTCGGCGACCTTGCGCAGAAACCCCAGTTCCTCGGGCGTCCAGTGGCGCGCAGTCGCGTGATGCGCCATGAGGATCGCAACGACCCGCCCGTCGCGGCGTACCGGCATCTTCACCAACGCTCCGACCTGGATCGATTCGAGCATCGCCAGATACGGCATGCTACGCGAATCGAGCCGGACGTCGTCGATAGCGATCGCGTCGCTCTGGGTCAGAGGATCACACAGCGGCCCGAAATCGGCGAGCCGGTGCCGGCCAGTGATCTCCGACACTCCCGGCGCGCTCCAGCCGGGGCCGACGTCGATGAACGTCGTCGTCGAGTCGATCCGGCCAAACGCCGCTCGCACCAGTCCCAGTGTTTCGGCGACCATCGTCGTCGCGGCCCGGGTGACATCGGCGATGTCGTGACAGTCGCGCAGCGCGTCGCCAAGACGGATAAGCGCCGCCTGGCGTGCCGCCGCCGCCAGCTCCTCGGTCGTATCGTGAAGGATCACCCCGAACCGGTCGCCCTCGATACGAAAGCAGCGTCCACGGAACCAGCGCCCGCGCGATGGCGCATGGTGGACGAAGCCGACCGGCTTGCCATCGGCCAGCAACCGGTCGAGATCGTGCGTCCAGTGCGCGGGGGCGCTGACGTCCAGCGTGCGGCCGGTACGCGCCAGCATCGTCGCGCGATCGAAGCCCGACAGCGCGAACCATGCCGGATTGGCATCGAGATAGCGCCAGTCGACGACCTTTCCGCCCGTGTCGCGGATCACTTCGCCTAGCGCGAAGCCGTCGCCGATATTTTCGAACAGATGCTGCCAGCGGCGCTCCTCGCTCGACAGACGCCGTTCGGTGGCGACGATCCGGGCAAGCGCCGCGTCGCGTTCGGCCAGCGAACGGCGCAGGTCCAGCGTCGTCACCACCTGCCGCGCCAGACGGCGGAGCGTGTCGGCCTGCGCGGCGGTCAGGCCGTCGGGCCGGGGAACCGTGTCGAGCACGCAAAGCGTTCCGATCGCCGTTTTGTCGTCGCCGACCCGCAGCGGCACTCCGGCATAGAAGCGGACCTGCGGTCCATCGGTGACGATCGGGTTGGCGCACGTCCGCGGATCGGCGGCCAGATCGCGGATTTCGACGAGATCGGACGAATGCAGCGCATGGATGCACAGCGCGTAATCGATCGGCGTCCCGTCGAGATCGGTCCCGGTCCGCGCCAAGAACCGCTGCCGTTCGGTTTCGATCAGGGTGACCAGCGCCACCGGCGCGGCGCAGGCGTCGGCCGCCAGCAGAACCAGATCGTCCTGTGCCGGATCATGCCATGCGCAGTTCAGACGATAGGCATCGATCGCGTCCAGACGCCGTCGCTGCTCCGCCGAGTCGGTCATCGCCCCCATCACACCGCCCCCTGCCGGCCGATCCGGGCGTAGCAACTCCACTCGATACAGACAAGGGT
Organism: Sphingomonas sp. Leaf407; assembly: GCF_001425385.1. Taxonomy (GTDB): domain Bacteria; phylum Pseudomonadota; class Alphaproteobacteria; order Sphingomonadales; family Sphingomonadaceae; genus Sphingomonas. Next base: position 305,999 of record NZ_LMQO01000005.1, on the reverse strand, counting down.
CGCGCCGGAACTGGCACGACCCTTGCAAAACTTTGAAACGCCTATGCGTCGGTCGTGGTGCGCGACCGGGCGGCGAAGCTCTTGCGCAGCTTCTGCAACTTGGGCGGAATGATCGCGAGGCAGTACGGATTGCGCTGGCCTTCGCCTTCCCAATATTCCTGGTGATAGTCCTCGGCCGGATACCAGGTCGTCAGCGGTTCGATGGTGGTGACGATCTTGCCACGTCCCTCACCCGCCCGCTCGATTCCCGCACGCGCCTCGGCTTCCTGATCCGCATCGTGCGGGAAGATCGCCGAGCGATATTGCGTGCCGATGTCGTTGCCTTGGCGGTTGAGCTGCGTCGGATCATGAGTCGCAAAAAAGATGTCGAGCAGATCGTGATAGCCGACCACTTGGGGGTCGAACGTCACCCGGATCGCTTCGGCATGACCGGTGTCACCACCGCATACCTGCTTGTAGGTCGGGTGTTCGGTCGTGCCGCCGATATAGCCGCTTTCGACCTTCTCGACGCCGATCACGTCGCGGAACACCGCTTCGACGCACCAGAAACATCCGCCCGCGAACGTCGCGACTTCGGTAGCCATGGGATACTCTCCTTCGTACAGAGAGCCATGTAGGCGCGCGCTGCGCCGGTACAATCGGGGACGGAAACGCAATGGCGAACGGCAAGGTTCTGGTGACGGGCGGTGCGGGCTATATCGGCAGCCATGCCGTGCTGGCGCTGCTGGATGCGGGGCATGAGGTGGTGGTGGTCGACAATCTCGTCACCGGCTTCGACTGGGCGGTCGATTCGCGCGCCTCGCTGGTCGTCGCCGACATCGCCGACGACGCGGCGGTGCGCGCCGCGATCCGCGAGCACGGCGTGTACGCCATCCTGCATTTCGCCGGATCGGTCGTGGTGCCCGAATCGGTCAGCGATCCGCTCAAATATTACCGCAACAACACCGCCGCCTCGCGCAGCCTGATCGAGAGCGCGGTCGCCGAAGGGGTGAAGCATTTCATCTTCTCCTCGACCGCCGCGACCTATGGCATCCCCGAGGTCGTGCCGGTGCGCGAGGATTCGCCCAAGCGCCCGATCAACCCCTATGGCATGTCGAAGCTGATGACCGAGATGATGCTGGCCGACGTCGCCGCCGCGCATCCGATCAACTATGCCGCGCTGCGCTATTTCAACGTGGCGGGTGCCGACCCCAAGGGCCGCAGCGGCCAGTCGACGGCGGGGGCGACGCATCTCATCAAGGTCGCGGTCGAGGCGGCGACGGGCAAGCGTACCCATGTCGGCGTCTATGGCACCGACTTCGCGACACCCGACGGCACCGGGGTACGCGACTATATCCATGTCAGCGACTTGGCCGACGCGCACGTCCATGCGCTCGACCTGCTCGTCGCCGATCCAAGCCAGAGCCACACGATGAACGCGGGCTATGGCCGGGGCTATTCGGTGCTCGAAGTGCTCGACGCGGTCGACCGCGCGACCAATCAGACGATCGACCGGCGGCTGGAGGGTCGCCGCGCGGGCGATCCCGACGCGCTGATCGCCGACAATAGCGCGATCCTCGCCAAATTGCCGTGGCGGCCGGCGCATGCCGATCTCGACCAGATCGTCGCCGACGCGCTCGGCTGGGAGCGCACGCTCGCCGAACGGGCGGGATGAAATCGAGGCGAAAAGGGCGTAAGGGGCCGGCATGACCGACCCCTTCGCCCTGTTCGACGACTGGTTCGCCGAAGCCCGCGCTTCGGAACCGAACGACCCCAATGCCATGGCGCTGGCGACCGCCGATGCCGCCGGCCATCCTTCGGTGCGGATGGTGCTGCTCAAGGGCCATGGCCCCGACGGGTTCGTGTTCTACACCAATCGCGAGGGCCGCAAGGCGGGCGATCTGGCGGCCAATCCGCATGTCGCGCTGCTCTTCCACTGGAAATCGCTGCGGCGGCAGATCCGCATCGAAGGGCCGGTTGCGCTGGCCAGCGATGCCGAGTCGGATGCCTATTTCGCCTCGCGCGGGCGCGACTCGCAACTGGGCGCATGGGCATCGGACCAGTCGCGTCCGCTCGATGCGCGCGCGACCTTCGAGGCACGGTTCGATGAGGTGCAGGCACGATTCGAGGGACGCGACGTGCCGCGCCCGCCGTTTTGGGGCGGCTATCGCGTGACGCCGGAGCGAATCGAGTTCTGGCAGGACCGGGCGCATCGCCTGCACGAACGCCGGCTGTTCACTCGCGACGGCGATGGCTGGCGCGAGGGTTTGCTGTTCCCATGACCGAGACCGAGCGCAAGCGGGTGATTCCGCTCGCCACGCGGGCCGCCATCGCATCGGTGACGATGGCGCTGTTCCTGCTGGGGCTGAAAGGCTTTGCCGCATGGCATACCGGGTCGGTCGCGATGCTCGGCAGTCTGGCCGACACCGCGCTCGACCTGCTCGCGTCGCTCGTCACGCTCTACGGGGTGCGACTGGCGGCGACGCCGGCGGACCATGACCACCGCTTCGGCCATGGCAAGGCGGAGGCGCTGGCCGCGCTGTTCCAAGTGATGCTCATCACCGCGTCGGCAGCGGGCATCGGCTGGCGCGCGATCGCCGCCTTCGGCGCACCCGGCGAAACACAGGACGTCGAGTTCGGCATCGGCGTATCGGTGATCGCGATGATCGCGACCTTCGCGCTGCTGGCGTATCAGAAATCGATCATCGCCCGTACCGGATCGGTCGCGATCCGCGCCGACAACGTCCATTACCAGAGCGATCTGCTGCTCAACCTCGCGGTCATCATCGCGATGGTGCTCGATCAGGTGTTCGGAGTGCGCGGGGCCGATCCGGTGATGGGCATCCTGATCGCGCTGTGGCTCGGTTGGGGCGCGTTCCAGGCGTCGAGCCAGGCGATCGACCAGTTGATGGACAAGGAATGGCCCGAGGACGAACGCCGCGCCTTTCTCGATGTGGCGGCGCGGCAGGAGGGCTTACGCGGCATTCACGACTTTCGCACCCGCCGATCGGGCAGCCACGACTTCGCGCAATTCCACATGGAGGTCGCGCGCGACATGACCGTCGCCGATGCGCACGACGTGGTCGAAAATGTCGAGCGGGCACTGCGTCGGGCGTTCCCCAAGGTCGAGGTCCTGATCCACCTCGACCCCGAAGGCCATGTCGATACCGACAATCCGCTGGTCGAGGCTGATGTGACGCCGCACTGGTTCGGCAAGCGCATCGGAAATTACGGATGACATTGCCCTTCACCGTGGTCGACGCCTTTGCCGACCGCCCGTTCACCGGCAATCCGGCGGCGGTGATGGTGTTGACGGCATGGCCCGACGATGCGTTGCTGCGTGACATCGCCGCCGAGCATAATCTGTCGGAAACCGCCTTCGCCGTGGCGACCGACGATGCCGACGCCGACTACGACCTGCGCTGGTTCACCCCGACCGTCGAGATTGCGATGTGCGGCCATGCGACGCTGGCGAGCGGCCATGTGCTGATCGGCGAGCGCGACGAGGTTCGTTTCGCCACGCGCAAGGCGGGCGTGCTGACCGTCGCGCGCGATGGCGCGGGCTATACGCTCGACCTGCCGGTGACGCGGGTTGCCGCCGCGCCCGATCCGGCGCTGCTGGCGGCGCTGGGGTGCGAGGGCGAGGTGTTCGCCAGCATCAGCGGCGCGCAGGCCACCAGCATCATCCTGTTGCCCGATGCGGCGGCGGTGCGCGGTTGCGCGCCCGACATGCGCGCGCTGGCGGCCTGCGGCGTGATGGCCATCATTACCGCTCCCGGCGACGTCGCCGATGTCGTCAGCCGGGTGTTCGTGCCCACATGGGGCGTGGACGAGGACCCGGTGACGGGATCGGCGCATGCCGCGCTCGCCCCCTTCTGGGCGGAGCGGCTGGGACGCGAGCATTTCACCGCGTTTCAGGCGAGTGCGCGCGGCGGGCATCTGACGGTCACGCTGGCGGGCGAGCGGGCGGTGCTGGGCGGCGGGTGCGTGACGGTGATGCGGGGCGAGTTGCTGGTCTGAGGCCGGACCGGAAGACGGCTTTCACTACCCCCCGCCGCCCACGAACGATCGTTGCTTTCAACCGGCCAAGCCTTGCTTCGGTAGCAATCCGCAACCCACCTCCCATCTATCTCGAATGACCCGTTATTCGATGCTCGATCTCGTGCCGATCCGTGCAGGTGGCACCCCGGCGCAGGCCATGGCGCAGGCCGCCGACCTTGCCGCCCATGCCGAAGCGCTCGGCTATTACCGTTACTGGGTGGCGGAACATCACGGCATGGCCGGCATCGCCAGCGCCGCGACCGCCGTGGTGATCGGCCATATCGCCGCTGCGACCAAGACCATTCGGGTCGGCGCGGGCGGGATCATGCTGCCCAATCATGCGCCGCTGACGATCGCCGAACAGTTCGGGACGCTGGATGCGCTCTATCCCGGCCGGATCGATCTGGGGCTGGGCCGCGCGCCGGGATCGGACCAGATCGTCGCCCGCGCATTGCGCCGGACACTGGAAACCGATCCCAACGCCTTTCCGCAGGATGTGGTCGAACTGCAAAGCTATTTTGCGGACGATGGTCGCACCGGCATCCGCGCGGTGCCCGGCGCAGGAGCGAAGGTCGACCTCTGGATATTGGGGTCGTCACTGTTCGGGGCGCAGCTCGCGGCGATGCTGGGGCTGCCCTATGCGTTCGCGTCGCACTTCGCCCCCGCCGCGCTCGATCAGGCACTGGAAGCATATCGCCGCAACTTCCGCCCGTCCGCCATACTCGACAAACCCTATGCGGCAGCCGCCTTCAACGTGCTGGCGGCCGACAGCGACGACGAAGCGCGGCTCCTCGCCAGTTCGACCGAACAGATGTTCGTCGCGATCCGCACCGGCAAGTCGATCGAACTGCCGCCGCCGGTCGCCGGCTATCGCGCGCAGATCGGGGTACAGGGCAACAACATCCTGAACCACGTCCTCGAATGCTCGGCGATCGGTGGGCCGGAGACGGTGCGAGCCGGCTTGGCGGCGTTTATTGACCGTACGCAGGTCGACGAGGTGATCGTGACCGGCGCGATGTTCGATCCCGCGGCACGCAAGCGCAGCGCCACCATCGCGGCGGAGGCTATGCACGACCTGTAGCGGATCAGGCGGCGGGTAGCCGGAGCCGGACGAGCAGTCCGCCCAGATCCTCGCTCTCCTCGAGCGAGGCGGTGCCTTCGTAGATTTCGGCGACGTCGCGCACGATCGCGAGGCCGAGGCCGGTGCCGGGCTTGCCCGAATCGAGCCGGACGCCGCGATCGAAGATGCGCTGCCGGTCGGCGGCAGGGATGCCGCGCCCGTCATCCTCGACCAGCAGTTCGACGAAACCGGCATCGGCGCGGACAGTGACGAACACGCTGCCCCCGCCATATTTGGCGGCGTTCTCGACGAGGTTGCCGAGGATTTCGTCGAGGTCCTGCCGCTCGATCCGCGCGATCAGGTCCTTTTGGCCGTCCACGTCGATGCGGACGTTGGGATAGAGCCGCGCCACCGCGCGCTCGACCGCCTCGACCGAGGTCCAGACCTCGGCGCGGCTGTGCGCCGATCCGCGCCGCCCGACCGCGCGGGCGCGCGCCAAATGATGGTCGACCTGCCGCCGCATCGTCCGCGCCTCGCGGATCACCGTGTCGGCAAGGTCGGCCTGTCCGGCGGCAGAGGCGTTCATGATGACGGTGAGCGGGGTTTTCAGCGCATGGGCGAGATTGCCGGCATGGCGGCGGGCTTCCTCCGCCTGCCGGTCGTTGTGTTCGACCAGCGCGTTCAGTTCCTCGACCAGCGGTGCGACCTCGGCGGGCATGCTGCCCTCGACCCGTGCGGCCTGTCCCGCGCGCAGCTTGGAAATGGCGTCGCGCACCGCGCGCAAGGGGAGCAGCCCATACCATGTCTGGAGCGCCGCCATCACGATCAGCCCCAGCCCGAGCAGCGCGAACGAACGCACCAGCGTCTTGCGCAAGGCATTGATCTGCTGGTCGAGCAGGTCGCGCGCCTCGGCCACCTGGAATCGCCACACGGTGTTCGATCCGGGCAGCGTCAGGTCGCGCTCGACAATGCGCAGCTTCTGATCGGGGAAAGGTTTGGCGTCATAGACACGCAGGTCGTTGCCGATCTTGGCCGGATTGCCGGGCAGCCGCCGGTCCCACAGCGAGCGCGACGGGAACGGATCGAACCCCTCGCCGCTCACCTGCCAGTACAGGCCCGAATAGGGTTCGAGGAACCGCTGGTCCGATAGCTGGCGGCTGAACGTCACCTGCCCGCTGGTGTCGATCTCGGCCGAGACGATCAGCGAGGTCAGGATATAGTCGAGCTGGTCGTCGAAGTTGCGGGTGATCGCGCCGGTCAGCACCCGGTCGAGCGCGAAGCCGCCCCCGGCCAGCAGCAGCATGATCCAGCAGGCGGCGATGACGATCATCCGCCGCGACAGCGATCCCGTCACCTGCACATAGCCGCGCGAGTCGGCGGCACGGGAGGCAGGATCGCTTGCTTTGGTCATGGGCGTCGCGTCAGGCTTCCGCGCCGGCGGGCTTGGGCGCGCCGGGTTCGTCGAGGCTGTAGCCGAGCCCGCGGATGGTGGTGATGACGTCGGCGCCCAGCTTCTTGCGGATGCGGGTCACGAATACCTCGATCGTGTTCGAATCGCGGTCGAAGTCCTGATCGTAGATATGTTCGATCAGTTCGGTGCGGCTGACGACCTTGCCCTTATGGTGGAGCAGGTAGCTGAGCAGCTTGTATTCCTGCGCGGTCAGCTTCACCGGCTCGCCCGCCTTCGTCACCTTACCCGAGCGCGTGTCGAGGCGGATGTCACCAGCGGTCAGTTCGGCCGAAGCGTTGCCCGAGGCGCGGCGGATCAGCGCGCGGAGACGCGCGATCAGTTCCTCGGTCTGGAACGGCTTGGCGACATAGTCGTCGGCTCCGGCATCGAGTCCGGCGACCTTGTCCGACCAGCTATCGCGCGCGGTCAGCACCAGCACCGGGGCGGTCCGCCCTTCCTTGCGCCAGCGATCGAGCACGGTCAGCCCGTCGACCTCAGGCAGCCCCAGATCGAGGATGATCGCGTCATAGGTTTCGGTGCTGCCGAGGAAATGCCCCTCCTCGCCATCGGTCGCGAGGTCGATGGCATAGCCCGCGCCCTCCAGCGTGGCGCGCAACTGGCGGCCGAGATTCGGTTCATCCTCGACGATCAGGACGCGCATCGGCTTCTCTCCCTTATGTTAACGGCTGCGGCCGACGACCTGGCCGGTACGGGCATCGACATCGACCCAGATCACCGCGCCATCGCGCAGGAACTTGAGCGTGTAAATGCCCCGGTCGGGGTCGTAGTCGAAGCCGAGATATTGCGCACCGCGCATCTGCGGCACGACGCGGCCCTCGATCTCTCGCAGCGGCAGGATGCGGCCCTGCGCGCGCGCGGTCCGGGCGGCCTGATGGTCGCGCAACAGTTGGTCGGGCATCGCCTGCGCGACCCCCGATACCGCCATCAACCCCGCCACAAGGAACCGAACGACCATCGTCATGGGGCGTGACATAGCGGCAACGCATTGAACAGCCCGTGAATAGGGCAGACAGGCTGGCGTAACTTGCTTCGTCGCCGAGTGCGGCTTACCTGCCACACATGGCTGCACCGATTTTGTCGTACGAAGGCCTTGGACTCGTCCAGGGCAATGGCTGGTTGTTCCGCGGGCTCGACATCCATGTCGGGCAACGCGATCGTCTGGCACTGATCGGGCGCAACGGGGCGGGGAAGACGACGCTGCTGAAGCTGATCGCGGGCGCAGTCGATGCCGACGAGGGGCGACGGACGATCGTGCCGGGCACGCATGTCGTGCTGCTGGAACAGGACCCCAAGGTCGATGGCTATACCACGCTGCGCGACTTTGCGCTCCGGGGACCGAAGGCACCGGCGGAGCATGAGGTCGACGCGATCGCCGACCAGCTCGGCATCGACCTCGATCGTGAGGCGGCGACCGCATCGGGCGGCGAGCGGCGACGGGCGGCGATCGCGCGTGCGCTGGCGGAAAACCCCGACGTTCTGCTGCTCGACGAGCCGACCAACCACCTCGACCTGTCGGCGATCGAATGGCTGGAGGAATGGCTGAACCGCTTCAACGGCGCGTTCATCGTCATCAGCCACGACCGTACCTTCCTGACCCGCCTCACCAAATCGACCTTGTGGCTCGATCGCGGCGGCATTCGCCGCGCCGAGATCGGCTTCGGCGGGTTCGAGGCGTGGATGGAACAGGCCGCCGCCGAGGAGGAACGTGCCGCCCAGCGGCTCGACGCCAAGCTGAAGATCGAGGAGCATTGGCTGCACCGCGGCGTGACCGCCCGGCGCAAGCGCAACATGGGGCGGCTGGAAAAGCTGCACGAGTTGCGCGCGCAGCGGGCGGCGATGCAGGGGCCGCAGGGCACCGCCAAATTGCAGGTCGAGGCCGACGACACCAAGACCAAGGTCGTGATCGACGCCGAGCATGTGACCAAGGGCTTCGGCGACCGGACCATCATCAAGGACTTCTCGCTGCGGGTGCGGCGCGGCGACCGGATCGGCATCGTCGGTGGCAATGGTGCCGGCAAGACGACGTTGCTGCGGATGCTGACCGGCGATCTCGACCCCGATTCGGGCAGGATCATGCGGGCGCAGACGCTGGAAGGCATCGTCATCGATCAGCAGCGCAAGCTGATGGCCCCGGAAAAGCGGGTGCGCGACGTGCTGGCCGATGGCGGTGACTGGATCGAGGTCAACGGCTCGAAAAAGCATGTCCACGGATACCTCAAGGAGTTTCTATTCGATCCGTCGATCGCCGAGGCGCGGATCGGCACGCTGTCGGGTGGCGAGCGGTCGCGGCTGTTGCTGGCGCGCGAGTTCGCCCGGCCGTCGAACCTGCTGGTGCTCGACGAGCCGACCAACGATCTCGACCTCGAGACGCTCGATCTGTTGCAGGAGGTGATCGGCGATTATGCCGGCACGGTGCTGATCGTCAGCCACGACCGCGACTTCCTCGACCGGACGGTGACGGTGACGCTGGGGATGGACGGATCGGGCCATGTCGATGTCGTGCCCGGCGGCTATGCCGACTGGGTCGCCAAGCGGCGCGAGCGCAGCGCGGCGAAGGTGAAGGCCAAGCCGGTGGAGGTCGCGTCCAAGCCCAAGTCGACCAAGATGAGCTACAAGGACCAGCGCGACCTCGACCTGCTACCGAAGCGGATCGAGGAACTGGAAGCGGCGATCGAACGCGACGAGGCGCTGCTGGCCGATCCTGCGCTCTATACGAAGGACCCGAAGCGGTTCGCTTCGCTGAACGCGCAGATCGATAAGGCGCGGGCGGAGAAGGATGCGGCGGAAGAGCGCTGGCTGGCGCTGGCGGAGATGGCGGAGGCCTGATCTTCCGGCTGTTTAAAGAAGATTGATTCACGCGGAGGCACGGAGACGCGGAGGGGTTGCGGCTCCCGATCGTTCCGCGTCAGCGGAACCCTATCCGCCCGTGGCCAGCATCGCTGACAGGGATCGCTACGCGATCGGGCTGCTACGCCCGCAACTCCTCCGCGTCTCCGCGCCTCCGCGTGAACCCGACTTCCTTACACCGCCTTCCCATGCCGCCCGGCGAGATCGGTGACATACTGCCACGCCACCCGCCCAGACCGGCTGCCGCGCTTCGTTGCCCAGCCGATCGCGTCGTGCGCGTCGAACGGCAGGGCGTAGGCATCGCAGTAGCGCTCGACGATCGCGACGTAGTGGTCCTGATCGACAACATGGAAACCGAGCGACAGACCGAAGCGGTCGGCGAGCGCCAGCGCGTCGTCGACGGTGTCGCGCGGGTTGATCGCGCTATCCTGTTCCTTGAGGTCGCGGGGGACGAGGTGGCGGCGATTGGCGGTGACGATGAGGCGGACGTTGCCGGGGCGACCTTCGGCACCGCCCTCCAGCAGCGAGCGCAGCGCCCTGCCCTCGGCGGGGGTGTCGAAGCCGAGATCGTCGACGAACACCACGAAGGCGCGCGCCACGCCGTCGAGCAGCGCGAACAGCCGGGGCAGGCCGTCCAAGGCAGTCGCAGGCGCTTCGACCAATGCCAGTGCGCCGCCGTCTGCCTGCACCTGCCCGACCGATGCCTTGACCAGCGCCGACTTGCCGGTGCCGCGCGCGCCCCACAGCAGCACGTCGTGCGCCGCCGCGCCCTTCGCCAACCGGTCGAGATTGGCGGTCAGCGCGGTCTTCTGCGCCTCGATCCCGACCAGCCGGTCGAGCGGCACCGGGCGAAAGCCGCGCGCCGCGCGCAGCACCCGGCCGTCCCAGCCATAGGCGGGATGCGCCAGCGGATCGGCGGCGGCGGGCGGCGGGGGTGCAAGGCGTTCGAGCGCCTCGGCGATACGGAGCAGCGGATCGGTCATCGTACCCCCTTAGGCGGACGGCAGCCCGATTTGAACTACCCCGCCACTTCGGCGAGATGCGCGGCGATCGCAGGGTCGGCAGGCGCGAGCGAGGCGGCCTTGCGCAACAACGGCAGCGCCGCGCCCGGATTGCCGGCACGGTAGAGCGCCCAGCCATAGGCATCGACGACCAGCGGGTTGGCCGGGGCCAGCGCATAGCCCGCCGCGCCGAAGCTGGTCGCGGGGTCGCCCTGCCCGGCGGCGGCATAGGCACGGGCGAGGCCGGCCAGCACCGCGACGTCGCGGTCGCCGACGAGGTCGCGCAACCGCTCGAACGTGGCGACGGCCGAGGCGACATCCCCCGCCGCCAACTGCCATTCGCCGGTCAGGCGGAGCGCAGGGACGCTCGAAGGATTTTGCGCGAGATAGAGCGACAGCGCGGCGCTGGCCTCGCGGCGTTGCCCGGCGCGGGCACGCGCATCGACCAGCCGCAGCATCGTCGCCTCGTCGAAGCGGCTGGCGGCAGCGGCGGCATAGGCGGTGGCGGCCTCCGCCGGGCGGTTGGCCGCGGCATAGGCATCGCCCAGCACGAGCTGCGCGGCCGGGGCACCGGGGTTGGCGGCGGCGACCGCGCGGGCGGCGGCGAGCGCTTCCACCGCATCGCCTGCGCTGGCCAGTGCGCGGATGTAGGGGACCGCGACCGCCGGATCGCCGGGCGTCGGCCGCGCGGCGGCGGCGAGCGAGCCGAGACTCTCGTCGGGGGCGAAGGCGGTCGAACGGCCGCGGACCGGCGAGGCGGCGCGATCGAGGAACACCGCCGCCCCGGCACGATCGCCGATCCGCTCCAGCGCGCGGGCGGCGAGCGTCAGCGTATAGCTGTCCGCATCGGCGCGGTCGGCGGCGGGGCGGATATAGTCGAAGGCGTCGCGCGCGGCATCGCTTTGCAACAGCGCCAATGCCAGCAGCTTGCGCGCGGTGATGTTGGTCGGTTGCCGCGCGACCAGTTCGCGCAGGCCCACCGTCGCCTGCGCCGGCGCACCCTCGGCCAGATCGAGCGATGCGCCGAGCAGCAGCGCACCGGGCACGCCCTGCACCCCGCCGCCCGCCTTTTGCAGCACGCTGCGCGCGGTCGCCGGATCGCCAGCGCGCGCGGCGAGGACCGCCTGGAGATAATAGCCCTGCACGCTGCCCGGCCGCGCCGTCATTGCCCGGCGAACCGCGTCGAGCATCGCGCCCGTCCGTCCGCTGTCGCCCAAAGTCGCGGCGTAATCGATCAACGTGTCATGGGCGTAGGGGTCGCGCGCCAGCGCCGCCTCGAACCACGGCAGCGCGGCGGTCAGGCCATATTGGACGCGCATCGTCTGGCCGCGCAGCCGGAGCGTGTCGGGCGAGGTCGGATCGGCCCGGACCGCCGCCGCCGCCGCGTTGATCGCGCCGACCATGTCGCCAGCGCCCATGCGGATTTGCCCCAGCGCGACCCAGTCGGCGGCGCGACCGGGATCGCGCGCGACCGTCGGCTCGAGGATGGCGAGCGCGGCCACGACATCGCCCTGCCGCGCCAGCGCCTGCGCGCGGATGCGGTTGCCATAGCCGGCATAGCGCGGAACGGCCTTGCCCGCTTCGGCGATCGCGCCGGGCGCATCGCCTTGCAACAACCGGGCGTGCGCGCGCAGTTGGTGCGCGCGCGCCGGATCGAAGCCGCCCTCGACCGCGCGATCGAGCGCCGCCTGCGCCGCGAGGCCATCGCCGAGCGCGAGATGCGTCCGCGCCAGCACCGCTTGCGCGAAGCCCCAGCCGGGATCGGCGGCGACCGCCGCCTGCGCGCGCTGTCGGGCGACGCTCCAGTGACCCGCCTGAAACTGGCCGAGCGCCTCGGCGATGCCGGTCCGGGCGTCGGCCGGATCGGCCCTTGCGGTGCGCGCGCCGCCGGCCACCGCGATACAGGCGGCGGCCAGCGCCAGACCGGCGCCGCCGAGCAGCGCGCGCAAGGGACGATCAGGGTTGCAGGTCATAGGCCTTCATCAGATCATAGAGCGTCGGCCGGCTGATGCCGAGCAGACGCGCGGTGCCGGAGATATTGCCCTGCGCGCGGGCCAGCGCGTGGCGGATCGCGCCGCGATCGGCCGCCTCGCGCGCCGCCTTCAGGTTGATCGGGCCATCGTCGCCCGCGCCCAGATCGAGGTCGGCGGCGGTGATATGCTTGCCATCGGCCATGATCGCCGCGCGCTTCACCCGATTTTCCAGTTCCCGGACGTTGCCGGGCCAGCCCCAGGCGTCGATCGCCGACAGCGCGTCGGGGGCGAAGCGCTTGCCCCCCTGCCCCATCTGTCGCGCATGCCGATCGAGAAAGGCGCGGGCGAGCAGCACCGCATCGCCCGGCCGTTCCTTAAGCGAGGGGATGCGCACGACGATCTCGGCCAGCCGGTAATACAGGTCCTCGCGAAACGTCTGCGCGGCGACCATCGCGTCGATGTCGCGGTGGGTGGCACAGACGATGCGGGTGTCGACCGGGATGGCCTTGCGCCCGCCGATCCGCTCGATCACCCGTTCCTGAAGGAACCGCAGCAGCTTCACCTGAAGCGGAAGCGGCACGTCGCCGATCTCGTCGAGGAACAGCGTGCCGCCCGCCGCCTGTTCGATCTTGCCCTCGGTCGTCTTGACCGCGCCGGTGAACGCGCCCTTCTCATGGCCGAACAGCTCGCTTTCGAGCAGGGTTTCGGGGATGGCGGCGCAGTTGATCGCGACGAAATTGCCGCGGCGGCGGGGCGAAGCGTCGTGCAGGCCGCGCGCCAGCAGCTCCTTGCCAGTGCCCGAGGCCCCGAGCAGCAGCACCGATACATCGGCCGGGGCCACTCGTTCGATGGTCCGCGTGACCTTCAGCATCTCGGGCGCGGCGGTCAGCATCCCGCCGAGCACCGTCTGCCCCTCGACCCGTTCGGCGAGGCGGCGGTTCTCCGCCTCCAGCGCATGGACGTGGAAGGCACGCGCGACGATCAGCCCCAGCGCGTCGATGTCGATCGGCTTGGCATAAAAGTCCCATGCGCCGAGTTCGATCGCGCGCAGCGCGCTGGCGCGGTCGCCATGGCCGCTGGCCACCACGATCTTGGTATCGGGCTTGATCGCCAGGATCGCCTCCATCGTCGCAAAGCCTTCGCCCACGCCATCGGGATCGGGCGGCAATCCCAGGTCGAGCGTCACCACCTGCGGTTCGGTGGCGCGCACGGCGGCGATCGCCGCCTCGCGGTCGCCCGCGACCGATATGGCATAGCCGTCATAGGCCCAGCGAAGCTGACGCTGGAGGCCGGGATCGTCCTCGACGATCAGCAGCGATTTGGTGTCGGTCATGCGGCCTGTTCCAGCGTCGGCGGGGCAAGGGGGGATGCGGCGGGCAGCACCACGCGGAAGCGGGTGCCCTGGCCCGCGATGCTCTCGACATCGATCCGCCCGCCCATCGCCTCGGTCAACTGGCGCGCCTCATAGGCGCCGATGCCGAAGCCGGTCGGCTTGGACGAGACGAACGGGCGGAACAGCTCGTCGCGGACGAACTGGCGGGTCATGCCGATGCCGGTGTCGATCACGTCGATCCATGCCGATGTCGCATCGCCACCGGTGACGATCCGCACCGGGGTGCTGCCGCCCGCGTCGAGCGCGTTGTGGGCCAGATGGTCGACCACCTGTTGCAGCCGGGCGGGATCGGCGGCGGCATGGGGTTCGCCATCGCCCGAAACCTCGATCGCCCCGCGCAGACGGAAGCGATGCGCCGACTGGGCGGCGATGGTCGCCAATGCCACCGGCCCCGGCGCGGCGGTGCGCGGCGGCTCGCGTTCGGCAAGGCGGGCGAGCAGGTCGCTCATCCGCGCGGCCGATTCGTTCAGTGTCGCAACCATGTCGGCGCGGAACGCGGGGTTGTCGGCGTGGCGCTCGGCATTGCGCGCGACGAGGCTTAGCTGGCTGACGATGTTCTTCACGTCGTGCAGGATGAAGGCGAAGCGGCGGTTGAACTCCTCGAACCGGCGCGCTTCGGCCAGTGCGCCCTGCGCGCGGGCCTCGGCGAGATAGCTCGCCACCTGCCGCCCGGCGATGCGCAGCAGGTCGAAATCCTCCCAGTCGAGTGCGCGGGGCAGCAGCGGACGGGCGAGCAGGATCGCGCCGGTCAGCCGGCCAAGATGCGGCAGCGGCACGATGACCCAGGCGTCCTCCTGTGCCAGCAACGCGGGCGATACCGCCTCGCGGTCGGCCACGCCTGCCGTCCCTTCGCGCACCGAATCGAGTTCGAGGATACGGCCGGTCGTATCGAGATAGGCAGCGAGCGCGGCGTCGCCATCGCCCGGCGGGACCGCGCCGTCCCAGTGCCACGTCGCCTGCAGCGCCAGTTCGCCGTCGTCGGCGACGAACAATAGTCCGGCGGGCGAATCGGTCAGGTCGGCGACCGCCTTCACCAGCCGTTCGTCGAGCGGGGCGGCGCCCTTGGGTTCGCCCAGCGTCTCGGTGAAGCGGGTCCATTCGGCGCGATAGTCGTAGCGGTGGCGAAAGAGGTGCTTGGTCAGCTTCACCTTGATCCACGCCCGCAGCCAGCCCGACGACGCGGCGGTGAGCAGCGCGGCGGTCGAGCCGAACACGAACGCGGTCTGCGCGATACGGGCGTGGGTGCCACCCAGCGCGGCGATCAGCGCGGTGGCGAGGATGGTGATCGCGAAATAGGCGGCAAGCCCGAGCAGCGACAGCGAATGAAAGGCGACCGCGCGCGAAAGCTGCACCGAACCACCGCCGCGTCGCGACAGCGCCAGCGCGATCATCGCCGCCAGCGCGACCAGCGCCAGCCCGCGCGCCGCCATCAGTTCGCTCGGCACCTCGCGCAACAGATAGAGCGCGATGCTGAAATTCGCATCGATCAGCCAGATCGCGCCGACCGCCAGCAATACCAGCCGCGCGCCCGAGGATGCCGCGCGCGGGAACATGCCGTGCAGCAGCGCCAGCGCGCCAAGCGCGGCGAGCGCGCGCAGCATCGTCGCCACGTCGAGCATTGCCTGCGCGCCGGCGGGATCGTGGATGGTCGGCACGGCGATGTGCAGCAGCGCCTGCGTGGCGGTGACGGCGGCGACCGCGAGACAGGCGAGCGTCGCGCCCACCCCCAGCGTACCCCCGGCGCCCGAGCGCCGCTGGATCGCAACCAGCACCGCCAGCCAGCCGAGCGTGCGCACCCCTTCGAGCAGTCGCGTCTCGGGCTCCGCGCTGCCGTTGCCGGCGACCGACAGCGCCCAGAGCGCGGTCGCGCCGAGTGCCACGGCGAGCAGCGCGCGCGGCAGTTCGTCCTCGCCCTCGTCGCGCCGGGCGACCCATAATGTCAGCACGCCGAACAGCAGCGCGGCGGCCGCATGGCCCCAGATGACGATGCCGGTCAGCACGCGATCACCGCGCCCCGCTCGACCAGATGACGACCCGGAGCGTCTGGAGCAGGATCAGCAGATCGAGGAACGGCGAATAATTCTTGGCGTAGTAGAGGTCGTATTCGAGCTTTTGGCGCGCATCGTCGATCGAGGCGCCATAGGGATAGTTGATCTGCGCCCAGCCGGTAATGCCCGGCTTCACCATATGCCGCTCGGCATAATAGCGCAGTTGCGTTTCGAGGTCGGCGACGAACTGCGGCCGTTCGGGACGGGGGCCGACGAAGCTCATCTCGCCTTTCAGCACGCTCCAGCATTGCGGCAGTTCGTCGATGCGGGTCTTGCGCAGGAAACGCCCGACGCGGGTGATGCGCGGATCGTCCTTTTCGGCCCAGACGGCGGTGCCCGCGACCTCGGCATCGGTGCGCATCGAGCGGAGCTTGGGAATGTCGAAGCTGACGCCGTACAGGCCGACGCGGCGCTGGCGGTAGAAGGCGGGGCCGCGACTGTCGAGCTTCACCGCCAGGGCGGCAAGCGCGATGACCGGCAGCGTGATTCCGAGCAGCAGCAGGCTGGCGAGGACGTCGAACATCCGCTTGACGATGCTGGAGAACATCCGCCCCGAGGAAAATCCGTCGGAGAAGATCAGCCACGACGGATTGACGCTGTCGAGATCGACGCGGCCGGTCTCGCGTTCGAGGAAGGTCGAGATCTCGTTGACGTGGACGCCGGTGGTCTTGATCCGCAACAGGTCTTTCAGCGGCAGCGCCCCGCGCCGTTCCTCGAGCGCGAGGACGACTTCGGCCGCCCCCAGCAGCACGACATGATCGGCGAGATTGTGGATCGCGTCGCGGGCGATCGCTTCGGGGATCATTCGGTCGCTTTCGCGCATCGCGATATAGCCGACGACGACGAAGCCTGCGCCGGGCGCCTGTCCCAGCGTCTTGAGCCGTAACGCGCGCTCGCCCGCACCCAGCACCACCACGCGCCGCTTGAACGCCTGTCCGCCGAGCAGCGTGCCGGTGACGATCCGCAACAGCACCAGCAGCACGACCGCGAAACCCATCGCGTAGAGCAGGTTGGAACGCCACAACATGATCGTCGGGAACAGGAACAGCAGCAGCGAGATGAAGATGACGCCGAGCGAGATCGCGACCAGCAGCCGTGCGGTCGCGAAGCGCAGCGATTGCAGCGAATCAGTGCCATACACCCCGACCGCGACCATCGCGAGTTCGAGGCTGACCGCGAAGCTCGCCAGTTCGGCGATGCGGCCGTGCGTCGGCCCCACTTCCATGCCGATCTGCATCGCGCGCACGACCCAGCCGAGCTCGCCCGCCAGCAGCAGGACCGCGAAGTCGAGGACGCCCAGCAGGAGGACGGCATTGGGCACATAGTGCTTGAACAGCCGGATCATGGTTGGAGTCCCGAAACAGGTGTAAGGCCAGCCGACACCCACCCGCTATCGCGCGAAAGGGCAAAGAAATACTGAACGCGGCGGATACTCTTTTCGCGCTTGTTGTTATAGCGCAACGGCCACCCGCTTCAGGCTGGCATGGCGCTTGTCTGCGCCGCATCGGAGACTCCATCGCATGTCGTCGCAACCCGCCATCGTCCCCGTCATTCTCTCGGGGGGGTCGGGGACCCGGCTGTGGCCGATGTCGCGTCCTGAAAAGCCCAAGCAGTTCCTGGCGCTGACCGCCGAGGAGACGATGCTGCAACTGACCGCGCGGCGGACGGTCGGGGCGGATTATGCCGCGCCGATCGTCGTCGCCAATGCCAGCCATGCCAGCGCGGTCGAGGAACAGCTCGCCGCGGTCGACCTCAGCCCGCAGGCGGTGATCCTCGAGCCGATGGCGCGCAACACCGCGCCGGCGATCGCGCTGGCGGCGATCGCGGCGGGCGCGGGCGATGCGCCGCTGCTCGTCATGCCGTCCGACCATGTCATCGCCGATCTGGAGGCGTTCCGCGCCGCCATCGCCCGTGCCTTGCCGCTGGTCGCCGATGGCTGGCTGGTGACGTTCGGCATCACCCCCGACGCGCCCGAGACCGGCTATGGCTGGATCAAGGTCGGCGAACCACTGGTCGAGGGGGTCCACCGCGTCGACCGCTTCGTCGAGAAGCCGCCGCTCGACAAGGCGGAGGCAATGCTGGCGTCGGGCGATCATGCGTGGAACGGCGGCATCTTCCTGTTCCGCGCCGACAAGTTCCTCGAAGCGCTCGACGTGCATGTCCCGGCGATGGGCCGCGCCGCGCGCCAATCGATGGAGCGGGCGGCGCGCGACGGCATCTGCATCCGTCCCGACGCCGAATCCTTTGCCGCGTGTCCGTCGGATTCGATCGACTATGCGGTGATGGAGCGTGCCGAGCGGGTCGCGGTGGCGCCAGTGGCGATGGGGTGGAACGACGTCGGGAGCTGGGACGCGCTGCACGCGATCAGCGAGCTCGATGCCGAACTGAACACGCACGGCAGCAACGTCACCATCCTCGATTCGACCAACTGCCTCGTCCGGTCGGACGGGGTGCGGATCGCGATGGTCGGGGTGAAGGACCTGATCGTCGTCGCCAGCGGCAACGACGTGATGATCCTGCCGCGCGGCCGGTCGCAGGAGGTCAAGCGGCTGATCGAGGCGATGAAGCCGTAATCCCGGCGGTACGCCGCCTGCACCGAGAATCCATTTCCCTTTGGTCGGCCCGGGTATAGGCTGCGGGCAGGATCAGGATGTGGAGTGGGCGTATGCGGGGTCGGTTCGGGGCGGCATTGGGCGTGCTGGCAATGCTGTCGGCATGCGGCGGCGGCGGGAGCGGCGCCGGGACCGTCGGCAGCGGCGGTGGCGGATCGACCGGCGGCACGGGCACGCCGACCGCCAGCCCCACGCCGACCGCCACGACCGGCTGTTCGCTGCGCGAGCGGCAGGACTGGGCACTGGCCCAGCTTCGCGAATGGTATCTCTTTCCCGAAACGCTGCCCGCCAGCCCCGACCCCACGTCGTTCACCACGGTCGGCGGCTATATCGATTTGCTGACCGCGACCGCGCGGGCGCAGGGCAAGGACCGGTATTTCACCTATCTCACCTCGATCGCCGAGGAGAACGCCTATTACAGCTCGGGATCGACCGCGGGCTATGGCGTGCGCTTCGCGCTTGATTCGACCGGGCGGCGGCTGCTCGTGACCGAGGCGTTCGAGGGCGGGCCGGCGCTGGCCGCCGGGATCGATCGCGGGACCGAGATCACCCAGATCGGCACCAGCAGCGCTACCTTACGCGACGTGTCGTCGATCATCGCCGCGGAGGGCACCGCCGGGCTGACCACCGCGCTGGGGCCGGACAGTGCGGGGACGACGCGCACCTTCCGCTTCCGCACGATCGAGGGGACGACGACCACCGCGAACGTCGCCAAGACCGATTTCAACCTGCTGCCGGTATCGACCCGTTATGGCGCCAAGGTGTTGCAGGACGGATCGAAGCGGGTCGGCTACATCAACCTGCGCACCTTCATCTCGCCGGCCAACCAGCCGCTGCGCGATGCCTTCGCCAGTTTCCGGGCGCAGGGGATCACCGAGTTCGTCATCGACTTCCGCTACAATGGCGGCGGGCTGATCTCGGTCGCCGAGCTGATGGGCGACCTACTGGGTGGCGGCAAGTCGGGCAGCGACGTGTACAGCTATACGTCGTTCCGGCCCGAGAAGGCGTCCGAGAATACGGTCAAATATTTCGCCCCGACCGCACAGTCGGTGACGCCGACCAAGATCGCCTTCATCGGCACCGGCAATACCGCGTCGGCGAGCGAACTGGTCATCAACGCCTTCGTGCCCTACCTCGGCAACAACATGGCGCTGGTCGGCACCAACACCTATGGCAAGCCGGTCGGCCAGATCGGGCTCGACCGGGCCGGGTGCGACGACCGGCTGCGCGTCGTGGCGCTGGCGGTGCAGAACTCGGCGCGGTCGGCGGCCTATTATAACGGGCTTGCCACTACCGTCCCCAACACCTGTCAGGCGAGCGACGACATCAGCTATCCGCTGGGCGATGTTCGCGAACAGTCGGTGGCGCGCGCGCTCGACTTCCTTGCCGGGCGGCAATGTTCGCGGATCGGCGCATCGGCCAGCGCGCGGGGCGACGGGCTGAACGCCTCGCCGCGCTCGCTTGGCGGAGAGGAGCGGACGCTGCTCCAGCCCGACCGGCCGTCGACCGTGCAGCGCGAGGTGCCGGGGCTCTTTTGACGTCGGGCGGCACCGGCCCGCTCCCCCTCGGGTCCCAGCAAAGTATTACTTTGCTGGGCTACCCGCACCCGGCCACCCAATCAGGATACGCTGTGGGTGGCCGGGAGGAGGAGCGGGCCGGTGCCGCTTCCACGCGACGGGACGAGCGTCTAAGAAGGACGCCATGAACGACACCCCTGCCCCGCTTCCCGCCGGCATCGATCCCAGTTGGGGCCCCGCCCTGTCGCCGGTGCTGGCCGGGCCGGGGATGGCGGCGCTGCGCGCGTTCCTGACCGCCGAGAAGGCGGCGGGGAAGCGGGTGCTGCCGCATTCGCGCGACTGGTTCGCGGCGCTGGCCACGCCGCTGGACCAGGTACGGGTCGTCATTTTGGGGCAGGACCCCTATCATGGGCCGGGGCAGGCGCATGGGCTGAGCTTTTCGGTGCGGCCGGGCGTCGCGGTGCCGCCGTCGCTGCGCAACATCTACAAGGAGCTGCACGACGATCTGGGGATCGCGCCGGCGCGCCATGGCTATCTGGGACACTGGGCCGAGCAGGGCGTGCTGCTGCTCAACAGCGTGCTGACCGTGGAGCAGGGGCGCGCGGCGTCGCATGCGGGGCATGGGTGGGAGGCGTTCACCGACGCGATCGTCCATGCGGTGGCCGAACATGCCCCGCCCAGCGTCTTCATGCTGTGGGGATCGCATGCACAGAAGAAGGCGGCGTTCGTGCAGGACGGCGCGGCCGGCGGGCGGCATCTGGTGCTGAAAGCGCGGCACCCCTCGCCATTGTCGGCGCATAGCGGGTGGTTCGGCAGCCGGCCGTTTTCGCAGGCCAATGCCTTTCTGGAAGCGCAGGGCCGGGGCGCGATCGACTGGGCGGTGCCGGCGGTCGGTACGCAGGCGGAACCTTTGGACGCGGCGGACGATTGATGCCGCCTGTCCGGCGAATGGCCGGGCCGGTTGGTTTCGAAGGGGACAAGCACCATGAAGACGATGATGAAAGCGGCCGGCATGGCCGGACTGTTGATGCTGGGCGCGTGCGGCGGCAATGCCGACGACAAGGCGGCGGACAACATCGAGGCGATGACCGAGAACCGCGCCGACGCGCTGGAGGATCAGGCCGATCTGACGAGCAACGAGCAGGTCGAGGACGCGCTCGAGGATCGCGCCGAGAACGTTCGCGAGATGGGCGAGGACGCCGCCGAGAAGGCTGACGACGACGACAATGCCCAGATCGAGCAGGCAGTCGCGAACCGGATGTAACGCGCGCCGGGCAAGGCGTAGCGTCAGCTACGCCAAGCCGCACAAGGCGCGCGCGGCCGACGGCGCCAGCAGCGCCGTTCGACGCCACGGGCTTTGCCCGTGGCGCGGCCGTCGACCGGTCGCCTCCCGCGCCGGTCGCAACTGCCGTCCGGGCAGGAACCGCGCCGTCAGCGTGTATGGATTCCGGCCTGCGCCGGAATGACGAAGGGGGGTGGAGCCGGCGGTTCCGCTCCCCAATTCCCCCCAAAGTTTACAAAGTTTACACTCGCCGCGCCTTGCGGCGGCGGGCGCGCTTGCCCGGATGGTCGGGGGTCAGGCCGGTCGCGGCGGCGCGCTTGGCGAGGGCGAGCTGAATTTCGAAGTCCACGCCCAGCGGACCGGGGGCGGGAATATAGGGCAGGTCATCGTCGCCGTCGTCCTCGTTGGGGATGTGGATCGGCGGCTGGAGCGGTTCCTCGGGCTGGGGGCGATGGGGGTCGCACCAGCGCGGCAACCGGCCGTCGAGAATATCGGCGCAGGCGATCCGCGTATCGAGGTCGGCGGGATCGATCGCGCGATGCGGTTCGGCGGGTGCCACCGGGGCGAGGCGTTCGAG
Organism: Sphingomonas sp. Leaf407; assembly: GCF_001425385.1. Lineage (GTDB taxonomy): Bacteria > Pseudomonadota > Alphaproteobacteria > Sphingomonadales > Sphingomonadaceae > Sphingomonas. The sequence goes on along the minus strand of NZ_LMQO01000005.1, from coordinate 284,198 downwards.
CGCCTGCGCCAGCGGCAACGGCGGATCGAGCCGGGGGCGATCGGCGGCCGGTTCGTCGGGCAGCGTGGCGGCCGGTGCGGCAACGGGCGCGACCTCGACCCGCGCGGGATCGGGCGCGCCGCGCGAGCGCGCGCGGGCGTGATGGCCGTAGCGATCGGGATAATGGGCGGCGAGCAGGAACATCAGCATCCGGTCGCCGTGACGGTGGCGCAGGCCGACGCGGCGGCCGTTGCGATCGAACACCACTTCCTCCGACCCGTTGACCGCGCGTTCGAACGCGACATCGACCAGCATCGCCACCGCCTGCGCGATCGCCGCGTCCCATGCGTGGGCGAAGGGCTCGCCGCCCTCGGCGCGGCGCAGGCCATAGGCGCTGACCCGGCTCATGCCGACCGAGCGTGCCGCCTGATCGACCGAACCGCCATCGGCCAGCGCCTCGATGAACTCGCGCTGCCGCGCCTCGGTCCAGCCGTCGCTGCGCGGCTTTCGTTTGACCGGAATCCATTCATAGGCGGCCGGATCGAAGCCGTGCGCGTCGATATAGGGCGTGTCGGTGGGGGGATCGACCTGCAACAGCGGATGCGGCTCGGGCAGCGGTTGCAGGGCGGGCGAGGGCGCAGGGCGCGCTGGCGTGGGGGTCTGCATGGGCGGCAGCCGAGCATGGGTCGGGGGGTGTAGGACAGCGGTTTTTGGGGGGTGGGGATGTTTGGACGGGTGGGAATGGGCTATGGTCGCGGAATGGACAGCATCAGCCTTGGCGACGCGACGCGCGATCTTGGAGCACTGATTGACCGGGTAGTCGCAGAGCGAACGCCGGTGGCGATTGAGCGCGACGATGGCGTTGGCGTGGTGATGGTTGCAGCGGGGGATTGGGCGGCGATTGAGGAAATGATCTGGTGAGAGACCGACTCTGAAAGCCAATGCGCCTCCTTGTCAGCTAAGCCTCTGTAGAATAACCACTATTGCCAGAAAAATGCCAAAGTCCGCTATTCGCCAAAAATCCGTTGAACTATCGGGTGTTATTGCGCATTATGTTCCTGCGATAGCGAACGACAGAACACGTTCCCCCGTGCGTAACTGCGGGGATAGACCATATCGCGTGTTGTTATTGCAGCACGAACATGCGGCTCCCCCGCATGCGCGGGGAATTTTCAATTTTTTGGAGCGCGATATGTCATCAGATCGTGGTTCCAATCCTGAACATGGTGGGCCGGCGCTTTGGCGAGTGCCGGCCCACGATGCAGGCGTGCGCCTACTTTGCGTTGCAACCGCAAGTAGAACCTAGTTGCCCTTGTTCCTTGCGTCAACGCGCGCGCCCGGCGTTGCCGTCAACAAAGGTAAAGAACGATGACCCCTCTTGGCCATACCGTCAAAAGCGGCAAACTTTGTCCGGCAACTGGAATCTGGCGCTCCGAAGGCGTTGGAGAAGCGACATTCGTACAGGGCAGCCGTATGCCATTGTGTGATGGCGTTTCAACGAAGTGGACGTTGATGTTGCATACCTAAACGGACGGGGAGGCACATCATCGGTGCCGCCCCGTTTTTCGTTTGGTATCGGCGAAGGGATGCCTCCCCTTCGTCACCCCGGACCTGTTCCGGGGTCCACCGCTCCGCAGGCGATGGCGCTGGAGATGCGACCCGGGCGTGCGCCGCCCGGTGGACCCCGGAACAGGTCCGGGGTGACGGGTGGGGGAATCGGGTCGTCTTGCGGCGGGCCGCGCGTGGATGGCCGGCGGACCGGGGTTCGCCCGTGGCCTGTCGGGGTCTGATCCACCTGCACGGAAACGTCGCCCCAGCGAAGGCTGGGGCCTCCCGCGACCCCTGTCACGCATCAGCTCCGGGAGATCCCAGCCTGCGCTGGGATGACGTTCGTTTCGACGTGGGTCGATCGGACTGCCACCGCATCGCTGGCGGTGCCGTGGACCCCGGAACCAGTCCGGGGTGACGGGTGGTCGGATCGTGTCGCCTTGCGGCAGGCGGCGCGCTGGTGGCAGGCTGGGCCGGGTTCGCCTGCTACCAGTTCGCGTCGGGGCGACGGGGTGGACCGATGCCGGGTGACGCGCCCGTTCGGGACCTGACCTGTCCACGCCGAACCCGACGTCCTCCCGGCGCAGGCCAGAATCGCTCGCGGGTCCTGCGGGGCAGGAGCCGCTTGCGGCCCCAGCCTGCGCTGGGGCGACGGGTTGGGGCGGGATGGGTCGCCCCCTCCCCGCTTGCGCGCGAGGAGGGGGCAGCATCCTCACTCCGCCGGCAAGTACACCTCCCCGCCCTTTTCGCGGAACTTGTCGCTCATTTCCGCCATGCCCTTCTCCGCATCGCCCGCCGCGAGGAACGTCTCGACGCCGGCGTTCTGCTTGGCGGCGAATTCGCGCACTTCGGCGGTGATCTTCATCGAGCAGAATTTGGGGCCGCACATCGAACAGAAATGCGCGGTCTTGGCGCCTTCCGCCGGGAGCGTCTGGTCGTGATAGTCCTCCGCCGTGTCGGGATCGAGGCTGAGGTTGAACTGGTCGCGCCAGCGGAAGTCGAAGCGGGCGCGGCTCAGCGCATCGTCGCGCAGTTTCGCGGCGGGGTGGCCCTTGGCGAGATCGGCGGCGTGGGCGGCGAGCTTGTAGGTGACGACACCGACCTTCACGTCGTCGCGGTCGGGCAGGCCCAGATGCTCCTTGGGCGTGACGTAGCAGAGCATGGCGCAGCCGAACCAGCCGATCATCGCCGCGCCGATGCCGCTGGTGATATGGTCGTATCCCGGCGCGATGTCGGTGGTGAGGGGTCCGAGGGTATAGAAGGGCGCCTCGCCACAGACCTGGAGCTGCTTGTCCATGTTCTCCTTGATCTTGTGCATCGGCACGTGGCCGGGGCCTTCGATCATGACCTGCACGTCCTGCGCCCACGCGCGGTGGGTGAGTTCGCCCAGCGTGTAGAGCTCGCTGAACTGCGCCTCATCATTGGCGTCGGCGATCGATCCGGGGCGCAGGCCATCGCCCAGCGAATAGGCGATGTCATACGCCTTCATGATCTCGGTGATCTCGTCGAAATGTTCGTAGAGGAACGATTCGCGGTGATGGCTGAGGCACCATTTCGCCATGATCGACCCGCCGCGCGAGACGATGCCGGTGACGCGCTTCGCGGTCATCGGGATATAGGGCAGGCGGACGCCGGCATGGATGGTGAAGTAATCGACGCCCTGTTCGGCCTGTTCGATCAGCGTGTCGCGGAAGATCTCCCACGTCAGCTCCTCGGCGATGCCGCCGACCTTTTCGAGCGCCTGATAGATCGGCACGGTGCCGATCGGCACGGGCGAGTTGCGGATGATCCATTCGCGGGTGTCGTGGATGTTGCGCCCGGTCGACAGGTCCATGACGGTGTCGGCGCCCCAGCGGATCGACCAGACGAGCTTGTCGACTTCGGCCGCCACGTTGCTGGCGACGGCGCTGTTACCGATGTTGGCGTTGATCTTGACGAGGAAGTTGCGGCCGATCGCCATCGGTTCGGATTCGGGGTGGTTGATGTTGCTGGGGATGATCGCCCGGCCGCGCGCCACTTCGTCGCGGACGAATTCGGGGGTCACGTAATCGGGGATCGACGCGCCGAAATCCTCGCCGTCGCGGATGTGGCCACGCAGCATCTCGCGCCCCATGTTCTCGCGGATGGCGACATATTCCATCTCGGGCGTGATGATGCCGCGACGGGCATAGTGCATCTGGCTGACGTTCGCGCCGGCTTTGGCACGCAGGGGGCGCTTGACGACGTTCGGGAACGGCTGGACGCCGCCCGACCGATCGGGGCCGAGCTGGCCATTGTCCTCGGGGCGCAGTTCGCGCGCGTCGTAGGACTCGACGTCGCCGCGGCCGACGATCCAGTCGCGGCGCAGCGGCGAGAGGCCAGCCATGATGTCGATCCGCGCGTTGGGATCGGTATAGGGGCCGGAGGTGTCGTAGACGTTGAGCGGCGCTTCGCCGGATGACGGATCGAGGTCGATCGCGCGCATCGCTACTTGCAAGGGGCCGACGTGAATCTTGCGGCTGCCACGGATCGGGCCGGTCGTGACGCCGATTTCGGTCTTTGCGGGGATGTCTGCCATATTCCACTCCATGCGGAGGGATGCGGGGCTGCCGCTCCCTCCCTACGCCGGTGTCAGCCGGATCAGGTTCAGCGGGTCGAAGGCTGTGGCCTTCCTCTCAAGCGTGACGGTAACGCTCCCCCGGGGACCGGATGGTTGTAGGCGGGTTGGGGTGTTTGGTCAAAGCAGATCGAGTTGGCCGCTGGGTTCCCCGGTGCCGAAGCCGGCCAGCGTGACGCCGACGAGGCGCAGGCCCATGCGCAGCGGGTAGAGCGTTTCGATGAGCGCCAGCGCGGTGCGGTGGAGCGTCGCACGGTCGCGGACCGGGGTGGTCAGCGTGCGGCTGCGCGTGACGATGCGGAAGTCGGCGTATTTGGCCTTTACCGTGACGGTGCGGCCGTATTGCCGCGTCTTCTCGACCCAGTCCCACACGTCGTCGGCCATCGCCAGCACGCGCTCGGCGATGGCGTCGGGGTCGGTCAGGTCGTGGTGGAAGGTGGTTTCGGAGCCGGACGACTTGCGCACCCGGTCGGGGCGGACCGGGCGGTCGTCCTCTCCGCGCGCGATGTCGTGATACCAGCGCCCGGCCTTGCCGAAGGTGCGGGTGAGGTCGGCGAGGGTCCAGCGTGCGAGGTCGGCACCGGTGTGGATGCCGAGCGCCCCCATGCGTTCGGCGGTGCGCGGGCCGATGCCGTGGAAGCGCTTCACCTCCAGCGCGGCGACGACGCGCGGGCCGGCTTTCAGCGGAATGACGCACTGGCCGTTGGGCTTGTTCATGTCCGAGGCGAGCTTGGCGAGGAACTTGTTGTAGCTGATCCCCGCCGAGGCGGTGAGGCCGGTGTCGGCGGCGATGCGGGCGCGGATTTCCTGCGCGGTGGCGGTGGCGCTGGGCAGGCCACGCCGGTTTTCGGTCACGTCGAGATAGGCTTCGTCGAGCGAGAGCGGTTCGACCAGATCGGTATAGTCGTGGAAGATCGCGCGGATCTGCGCGCTCACCGCCTTGTACACCTCGAAGCGGGGGCGGACGAAGATCAGGTCGGGGCAGCGCCGCAGCGCCGTGACCGAGGGCATCGCCGAGCGCACGCCGAAGCGGCGCGCTTCGTAGGAAGCGGCGGCGACGACGCCCCGCCCGCTCGATCCGCCGACCGCGACCGGTTGCCCCTTGAGGTCGGGGGCGTCGCGCTGTTCGACCGAGGCGTAGAAGGCGTCCATGTCGACATGGATGATCTTGCGCACGCAGCAGATGTAGGTGCGCAGGGGCCGATTGCGAAACTACCGCGCGGGTCGGGCGGCGCGACGCAGGCCGAGGAGGCGCAGCGCGCGGCGGCGGAGCTGGTGGTGCTGGCCGGCGCTGCCCTGCGACTGGCGATAGACGATCGCCAGCGCGATCATCAGGAACACATGGCCGTAGCTGGCGGCGAGGATCGTCGTCTCCGCCATATTCTGTCCGGCGCAGAACAGGATGATCGCGAGCAGCAGCGAGCGGCGCGGCTTGGCGATCGACAGGCTGAACAGCAGGCGCAGCAGCGGCCACACGATCAGCGTGGCGACCGCGAGCAGCGTGCCGGGCACGCCGATGGTGACGAGCAGGTCGAGATAGCCGTTGTGGCCGTGCTGGATGTTGGTCGACACCCAACTGGAGGTCAGCGAAAAGATCGGGCTGGCGTCGCCGATCGCCCAGAATGACTGGAACCCCGCGCCGGTCCATGGATGCTGGCCAACATAGTCGATCAGCGGCGGCCAGATCTGGGCACGGCCGGTCAGCGCGTTCGGATCGTTCACGACCTCGTCGATGAAGGCGATATTGGCCGAGACGAGCAGCAGCGCGAGGGTGGCGACGACCATCAGCATGCCCGCCAGCACGACGCGGCGGTCGGCGTCGTGATGGCGGATCGCCCAGCCGGCGAGGATCGCCAGCACGACGACCCCCTGCGAGGTCTTGGAATGGGTGAACCACAGGAACACCGCCGCTGCCGCAACGACGGCGATGGTCACGCCGCGCGAGAACTGGCGATTGTCGAACAGGAACAGCACCATGGTCAGCGCGGTAATCGCCCCGGCCGGGTTCTTGTGCGACACGATCCCGCGCCAGCTCCCGATGACGGTTTCCTCTTCCGAAATCAGGTTGCGGTGGATGCCGTCGGGCAGCAGGAACACCGCGAGGAAATTGACGGCCAGCAACACCAGCAGGAATTGGCGCAACAGGCGCAGCGTGCGGTCCGGCCCCAGTTCGCCGACGCTGCGAAAGGTGATCCACGTCATCATCGCGACCAGCGTCACGCGGCGGAACGAGGTCGCCGGATCGATCGCCCACAGCGTCGAAAGATAGCAATACCCGAACAGGAGCGTGACGCCGAACGGCACGCACAGCATCGTGCGCAGGTTGCGAAGGCCGGTGCCGAACAGCAGCAGGACGAAGATGCCGCCATAGAGCAACTGGTTGCCGAGGCCGGCCTCGGTCGCCTGACCGATTCCCGCGTCGCCGCCGCCCTGAAAGGCGGTCACGCCGACCAGCGTCGCGGCCAGCAGCAGCACGAAGGCGATGGCGGCGATGGTAACGGACACGCCGCCGCCCGAACGGCCGGGGCGCGCCGTCGACGGCGATCGGAGCGCGGGGCGGGGCAGTCGATCGGCCGGCGGGTACATGGCCGTGCCCTATCACGCCGCCGGCGGGGGAGCCAGTGGCAGGCGATACCGGTCGCGATAGGCGGCGGCCATGACGACCGGATCGAAGCGGGTGGCGATCACCCTGCCCTGCCCGGCGGCGACGGCGCGGGCGGCGGGCAGATCGTCGATCACGCGCGCCAGCAGGCGGCCGAGCGTAGCGACGTCGCCCGATGCCGCATGGAACGGATAGTCGGCGGGCAGCAGCTCGTCGAGGCCGGGGGCGATGGTGGTGACGAGCGGCACGCCGGCGATCAGCACTTCGGCCGGGAGCAGCGGAAACCCCTCGAACCGCGAGGGCAGCAGGACGATGTCATGGTCGGTGAGGCGGGCGGCGAGGTTGGCGATCGGCCCGGTCAGCGCGATCGTCCAGCCCGGCGCGATGCCGGCCACGCCGCGCGCCACCATGTCGGCGAGGTCGCCCGAGCCGGCGATCGTCACCGCCACGTCGCGGCGGGGGGTGCGGGCATGGGCTTCGCCAAGGATCGCGGGGAGCAGGTCGGCGCCCTTTTGATGGACCAGCCGGCCGGCGAAGAGGATGCGCAGCGGCGAGGGGTCGCGCGGAGTCGGCGCGGGTGCCGCCTGCGCCACGATGCCGTTATGGACGACCTCGGCCCGCGGGCGGCCGGGCAGGATCGCCGCGTCGGCATCGGCGGCGGCGCGCGAGACGGCGACGGCCTGCGCCCCGGCCAGCCGCCGCGTGACCCAGCGGCCGATCCCGGCCCAGTCGATCCACAACACGCTGTTGTGGACGGTGCGCAGGATCGGCGTGGCGCGCACCGCAGGCGACAGGACGTGCGCAATCGCCAGCGTCAGTTCGGGGATCTCGGTGTGGACGTGGATGACGTCGGGCCGGAAGCGCCGGACCATCCGCGCCAGCCGCCACGCCGCCTGCACCACCCCGCCCGATTTGAAGCCGCGCCGCGTGCCGAAGGCAAAGGGCACGCCCCAGTCGGTCAGCCGCGCGGCCATCGCCTGCCCCACCGGCCCCGGTTCGGCATGGTCGATGACCGCGAACAGCGCGAAGTCGATGTCGTCGCGCAGCGAATCGATCAGGCCGAGCGCGACATTTTCCGCGCCGCCCATGGCGAGATGGGTGATGACATGCAGCACGCGCGGGGCCGCGGACTGGTGCGCCGTCATGCGTTCCTCCCTCGTTCGTCGCCGTTTGCGCGCTGTATCAAGCAGGCATCACGACGTCGAGGCGGCTTGGCGGCGGCAGTCGGGGAGCCGAAGGTTGATTCGTCCAGGGCCGATCGACATTCCGTCGGCCGTGACGCCAGCAACGACCATTTCCGTCACCCCGGACTGGTTCCGGGGTCCACCGTGCAGCGATCGATGCCGCTCGAGACACTTGCGACAGCGTTTGCGGTCAGGTGGACCCCGGAACAAGTCCGGGGCGACGAAGGAGGATGACGTTTTCGACTACGAACTGCACCGGAATAGCTGAATGTCGATCCCCACCTGACCAAAGGCGTCGCCCCAGCGAAGGCTGGGGCCTCAAGCGGCTTCTGCCGTGCGTCATCACCGGGAGATCCCAGCCTTCGCTGGGATGACGCCTGGTTCAAACGGGATGGATCAGACGCCAGCTACGGTCGAGCTTCGGCTGGAGCCTTGGCGACCTGCACCCTTCGCTGGAGCGGAAAAAGCGAACGTCGTTTCGACGCACGCCTCAGGCGAATACGTCGGCGCTGTCGTAGTCCGGGGTATAGGTGTTGGCGACGCGGCGCGAGCGCAGCAGATAGGCGGTCCACAGTCCGGCGAAGATCACTCCTTGCGCCAGTATGAGGATGCTGCGCCCGAGCAGCGCGCCGATCGACATGCCGGTCACGATCGTCACCAGGATGATCTCGACCAGCGACAGCACGATCGTCAGCAGCCAGAGGCCACGGACGGCGATCCGCACCGTTTCCGGGCGGTGGACGGCGTAGAGCCGCCATGCGATGTAGAACGAACCGGCGAGCTTGACGAGGATCACCGCCGTCTCGACGAGTTGGAACGGCAGGATGTCGGTATCCTCGCCGAGTTGCCCCGGCTCGAGCGACCAGAGGTTGATCGCCTCGAAAACCGTGCGCAGCGGTGACAATATCCCAAGCAACACGATCAGCAGCGCGAGCCAGCCGCCCACGCCGCGCAACGCCCGTTCGTCATAGGCCATCGAATCATCCCCCTGCCCGCCAGTCTATCGCGCGGCGCAAGGCTGGCAAGGTTACGCCGCCGCCAGTTCCTGTGCTGCGGCCATGGCGAGGCTGGTACCATCGAGAATCCGCGCGGTTTCGTCGCGGACCCGCGCCATCGCGAGGCGGATGGCGCACGACGCCTCGTCCTTGCAATCGCCACACGGGCGATAGGCGGTGCGGCTGACGCAGGGCACCAGCGCCAGCGGCCCTTCGATCACGCGGATGATCTCGCCGAGCGAGATCAGATGCGCGGGCCGCGCGAGATGGTATCCGCCCGCCTTGCCGCGCGTCGAATGGAGGAACCCCGCTTCGCGCAGGTCGGCGAGGATTAGTTCGAGGAACTTGCGCGGCACGGTGGCGGCGGTGGCGATCCGGTGCATCGGCATCGGTGCCTCGCCCGCGGGCTGTTCGGCGAGGAACAGCATGGCGCGCAGCGCATAGCGGGAACGCTGGGTAAGCATGGTCGCCCCTGCCCATGCCACTTGTGTGCCAACAAGGAAAGTCCGCTTCTTTTCAAACGCCGTCGATGCGCCTATATCCCTGTCCGTCGGCTTCCAGCCGGCTATGGCGATAAACTGCGGCGTGCAATAGACGCAGCGGACCCGGGGGCAGTACCCGGCGGCTCCACCATAAGGTGGTGTTTCTGGACACCGTTTCTGACGGGGCCGAACCAGGATCGACGTGTGTTGAAAAGCGCTGTTTTCGCTCGGAATGGGACCACCGCAACGGCCCATACACACAAGTGCCAACGATAACGAAGCACTCGCGATTGCGGCGTAACTGAGGGCCTCACGGCCTGAAGTTACTCTAAAATAGCGCGGTTGGACCGAACCGGGCAACAGAATCGGATTCCAGCGGTACGGGGGGCACCGGGCAACAGAAGCTCCCCACCCGATATTCGCGTTACCTCCGCCACCTGAAGCTCCCCTCCCTGACAAGGGAGGGGCTGGGGGTGGGTCGTCCCATGCGGGAGCGGCACGCCCGCCCCAAGCCTACCCACCCCCGACCCCTCCCTTGTCAGGGAGGGGAGAGATAGCCCCCTATGCGTCCCACACCCCATCGGGTAGGCGGCGGCGATGGATCTCCAGAGCATCCTCGCGTTGATGGCGGTGGCGTTCGTTGCCGGGACGATCGACGCCATGGCGGGCGGCGGCGGGTTGCTCACCATCCCCGCGCTGCTGGCGGCGGGGGTGCCGCCGGTCGCAGCGCTTGGCACCAACAAGCTGCAAAGCGCGTGCGGGACGGCGGGTGCAGCCTGGGCCTTCTGGCGCGACGGGCAGATCGACGTGCGGCGTTTCATGCGGCCCGCGCTTGCCTCGTTCGCGGGAGCCGGGGTCGGCGCGGCGCTGGTGCAGACGATCGATCCGTCGTTCCTTGCCGGGCTGTTGCCGATCCTGCTGGTCGCGATGGCGGGGTATTTCCTGTTCGGGCCGAGGCTGTCCGACGTCGATACCCATGTGCGTCTGGCACCGGCCGGGCTGCTGCTCGCGGTCGCCGGGATCGGGCTGTACGACGGGTTCTTCGGCCCGGGCACCGGATCGTTCTTCACGCTGCTGCTCGTCACCGCCGCCGGATTGGGCGCGACGCGGGCGGTGGCGCATACCAAGCTGCTCAATCTTGCCAGCAACCTCGCCGGGCTGGCGGTGCTGGTCATGGGCGGGGCGGTTTGGTGGGGGCTGGGCCTGGCGATGGCGGTGGCGAGCGTCGCGGGCGGGCAGCTCGGCGCGCGGCTCGCGATCCGCTGGGGCGGGCGGGCGATCCGGCCGCTGCTGGTCGTGCTGTCGCTGGCGCTGACGGTGAAGCTGGTCGCCGATCCGGGCAATCCGTTGCGGGGGTGGATCGGGGTTTGAAAGGCGGTACCGGCCCGCTCCTATTCCTTCGGCGCGGTCGACAGGATAGTGCGTGGCTTGCGGGTACAGACTTTCGGGCCGACCAGTCCGCATTCGCGGCCGTCCTGACTCAGTCCGTCGGCCTTGCGGTCGAACACGCGGTCGTCGTCGATCGGCAGGCGATAGCGCGCCGCGCCCTTGCGACAGGCCAGCGCGCCGGGCGTGGCGGCGCAATCGACCGGGTCCTCGATCCCGAGCGTGGGGGCGGCCGGCGCGGCCTGTAGCAGCAGCGCGAGCAGGAGCAGCGACGGCATCGGCGGAAATCCCTTTGGCATCCGGTGGTGATACCGACCGGATTTCAGGAGCCTAGGCCGATCCGTCCGCCAACACCACCGGCGATTATCTGGCGAGCGGGCGCGGCGTGCCGGGCTTCACCCCGCCGCGCGTACTGGCGCTGACGCCGACCGAGCCGCAGCCTTGCAGGAACGCGCCGACCCCGCAGGGCAGTTGCGGCACCGCCAGCAACCGCTCGCGCTCGCCCAGCGCATCGACCGCCCTGGGATCGCCCGGCGCGGGCGCGGTGACGAGCGGCACACGGTAGCGATCGGCGTTGCGCGCGGCACACACCACGATCTCGTCGGGGGCAGCCCCTTCGCGGCACGGCGTGTCGATGCGAGTCGCGGCGCGGGCGCGCGCCATCGCCGCCGCCACGCTCGTCTCGTCGGCCAGCATCGCCAGCCACAGTGCCACCGCCGCCATCGATTCGCTCCTCCGCCCGCCGCTATCTGATAGCCTGCTTGAAAATTCGCGGAAAAGCGAATTTCAAGGCGGTGCCGGCCCGCTCCCCCACCCGGCCACCCACTTGAGTATCCTGATGGGTGGCCGAGTGGAGGAGCGGGCCGGCGCCGCGCAATGCGTGTCGACGCATTTCCGGACAGACTTCGAACAGCATCGCGCGACGCGGCTTGCTCGGCAAGAGCAGGTCGCCTATCGGGTGTTTAAACCGTTTAACGGGGAGGATACCTGAATGAATCCTGTGAGCAGCACTCTCGACCGCGTACTCGTTCTGGAAATGGTGCGTGTCACCGAAGCGGCGGCGATCGCCGCGTCGACGCTGGTCGGGCGCGGCGACGAGAAGGCGGCCGATGCCGCCGCCGTCGAGGCGATGCGCGCCGCGCTCAACGAACTCTACATGGACGGCACCGTCGTGATCGGCGAGGGCGAGCGCGACGAGGCACCGATGCTGTTCATCGGCGAGAAGGTCGGCATCGGCAAGGGGCCGGAGATCGACATCGCGCTCGATCCGCTGGAGGGCACCACCATCTGCGCCACTGCCGGGCCGAACAGCCTTGCCGTGCTGGCGATCGCCGAGAAGGGCGGGCTGCTGAACGCGCCGGACGTGTATATGGACAAGATCGCCTGCGGGCCGGGCTATCCCGAGGGCATCATCGATCTAGACCGGTCGCCGACCGAGAATGTGACGGCGGTGGCGGCGGCCAAGGGCGTCGACCCGCACGACATCATCGTGTGCGTGCTCGACCGTCCGCGCCACGAGGCGATGATCGCCGAGCTGCGCGCGGTGGGTTGCGGCGTGATGCTGATCGGCGACGGCGACGTGGCCGGCGTGATCGCCACCACCAACCCCGACACCACCATCGACCTGTACATGGGCCAGGGCGGCGCGCCCGAGGGCGTGCTGGCCGCCGCCGCGCTGCGCTGCGTCGGCGGGCAGTTCAAGGGCCGGTTGCTGTTCCGCAACGACGACGAGCGCGCGCGCGCGGCGAAGTGGGGCGTGACCGACCTCGACAAACAGTACGACCTGACCGAGCTGGCGCGCGGCGACTGCATCTTCGCCGCGACCGGCGTGACCGACGGCTCGCTGCTCGACGGGGTCAAGCGGATGCCGGGCAAGATGACCACCGAAAGCGTCGTGATGCGCGCCAGTTCGGGCACGGTGCGCTGGGTGAAGGGCGAACACCGGCTGTAAGAGGTTGTTTGAAAACGCGCCGAGGCGCGTTCCTCCCGACCACCCACAGCGTATCCTGAATGGGTGGTCGGGAGGGGGAGCGGGCCGGCACCGCCTCGAAACTTGTGCTTCCACGAGTTTCGACAGTGACCGCAACCGGTCGGGTTCACGCCGCGTTCAATGCGCCGCCGCCAACAGGGTGGTCATGATCTGGAGACGCCCCATTCGCCCGCTCGCGCTTGCCGTTGCCCTTGCCGCCCCCGTCGCGCTTCACGCGCAGGCGCCACAGAACGACCTCGCCTCGGTCCAGCGGCACCTCTCCGCCGTCGAGACGATGACCGCGAACTTTACCCAGACCGATCGCAACGGCCGGGTCCTGTCGGGTGTGCTGACGCTCAAGAAGCCGGGCAAGATTCGCTTCCAATATGAGAAGGGCGTGCCGATCCTGCTCGTGTCGGATGGCAAGTCGCTCTATTTCCTCGACTATCAGGTCGGACAGAAGCAGCGCTGGCCGATCGGCAACTCGCCGCTCGGCATCCTGCTCAACCCGGCGCGCGATGCGTCGAAATTCGCCCGCGTCGTGCCGTCGAGCGATCCGCGCGTCGTGAGCGTCGAAGCCTACGACCCCAAGCGGCCCGAATATGGCCGCATCACCATGATCTTCGCGCGGCAGGCGTCAGCGCCGGCGGGGCTGATGCTGCAAGGCTGGGTCGCGCTCGACGCGCAGGCGAATCGCACGACGGTGCGGCTGACGGGTCAGCGGTTCAATGCGCCGGTGGCCGATTCGGCGTTTCGCTTCAACGAACCGTCGCGCGGGCGGCGGTAGGAGTTTTCTCTCCCCTCCCTGACAAGGGAGGGGTCGGGGGTGGGTCGGCCCATGAGGGTACGGTACGCCCGCCCCAGACCTACCCACCCCCAGCCCCTCCCTTGTCAGGGAGGGGAGAAGGTGGTGCGTGCCGCCGGCCGCCATCTTTTTACAACGAATACGCATGACGTTCATCAAAGCGACAGGTTTCTCCCGCTAGGACTGGTCTTGCGGTGTTGGGGCGCGTCCGGGATTTTTCCCCCTGTTGCCCGGGTCCTCGACGCCCGCCTGCGTGATGAACGCACGGTCGGCCCTCGTTCCATGCCCCCGGAGCGAGGGCCTTTCCATGTCTGGCGCACCGCGACACGCCGCGATACAGGCATCGCCCATGGACACGCTTTCCGTCGCTTCGTGGAACATCAATTCGGTTCGTTTCCGCATGGACATCGTCGAACGCTTCCTGCGCGAAGCGCGGCCCGACGTGCTGTGCCTGCAGGAAACGAAGGTCGTGAACCAGGACTTCCCGTTCGATCCGCTGCGGCGGTTGGGCTATACCCATATCGCGATCAACGGCCAGCGGATGCACCACGGCGTCGCGGTGCTATCCAAGCTGCCGCTGGCGGAGGACGACCGGCTCGACTGGCAGGCGAACGGCGAGGCGCGGCATATCGGCGTGGCGCTGGCCAATGGCCTCAGGATCGAGAACGTCTATATCCCGGCGGGCGGCGACGTGCCCGACCGCGCGGTGAACCCGAAGTTCGGGCAGAAGCTCGACTTCCTCGAACGCATGATCGACTGGTCTAAGGGCCTGGGCGACACGCCCGTGCTGCTGACCGGCGATTTCAACGTCGCCCCGCTGGAGAGCGACGTGTGGAGCCACAAGGCGCTGCTCGACGTGGTCAGCCATACCCCCATCGAGATCGAGACGCTGGCGCGGTTGCAGGCGGCGAACGACTGGGTCGATCTCGGCCGGCATTTCCACCCCGCACCGGCACGGCTCCATACGTGGTGGAGCTACCGCGCGAAGGACTGGGCGGCGTCGGATCGCGGGCGGCGGCTCGACCATATGTGGGCCAGCCCCGCGCTCGCGCCACGGGCGGTCGCCCACCGCGTCCATGAGGATTGCCGGAGCTGGCTGAAACCCAGCGACCATGTGCCGATCGTGACCGAGTTCGCGTTTTGAGCGAGCCGCGCGACGTCGCCCGCGCGATCGACGCGCTGCGCCGCGGCTGGCCGATCGCGATTGCCGCGCCGGGCGAGCCGGTGCTGACCCTGCTGCCGATCGAGACCGCCGATCCGCTGCGCCTTGCCGGCTTCGATCCCGATCGCTCGGCGCATGTCCTGCTGTCGTTCGGGCGGGCCGAGACGCTCAAGATCGTCAACCAGCGCGCGGCGGCCGAACCCGACCAGCCGGTGGCGATCCGGCGCGAGGCGTGGACCGATTTCGCCGCGCTGACCGCGCTGGCCGATCCCCAGCTCGATCTGGCGACGCCGATGAAGGGGCCATTCCGGGGGATCGAGTCGCCGGCACCGGTGGCGGCCGCCGCCGCGCTGCGCCTCGCGCGGGTCGCGGGGCTCCTCCCGGCGTTCGTCGCGGGGGGCGAAGGCGCGGAAGTGACGATCACCCCGGTGGCGATCGACGCGCATGAACATGCCGACCGGCTGGCGATCGTCGCGCGCGCGCGGCTGCCGGTCGCGGGCGCGGAGGACAGCGAGATCGTGGCGTTCCGCACCCCCGATGCGGCGGGCGAGCATGTCGCGCTGCTGATCGGCCAGCCGGGTGGCGCGCCGCCGCTGGTGCGGCTGCACAGCGAATGCCTGACCGGCGACGTGCTGGGCAGCCTGAAATGCGACTGCGGGCCGCAGTTGCACGCCGCGATCCATGCCATCGCCGATGCCGGCTGGGGCATCCTGCTGTATCTGCGGCAGGAGGGGCGCGGGATCGGGCTGGTAAACAAGCTGCGCGCCTATGCGTTGCAGGATCAGGGGTTCGACACGGTCGACGCCAACACGCGGCTGGGCTTCGCGATCGACGCGCGCGATTTCGGCGTGGCGGGGCGGATGCTGTCGCTGATGGGACAGAACCGCATCCGGTTGCTGACCAACAACCCGGCGAAGGTCGCCGGGCTGGAGGCGACCGGCATCACCGTTATCGAGCGGGTGGCGCATCACCTGCCGGCCAACCCGCACAACGAACGCTATCTCGCGACCAAGCGCGATAGGACCGGGCATCAGTTGTAGCGTTTGACTTCGTCTAACCCGTGGCGTCGCCCCAGCGAAGGCTGGGGCCTCTCGCGGCTCCTGCTGTGCGCTATCACGGGGAGATCCCAGCCTTCGCTGGGATGACGGTTGAAGCGAGATGGGACGGAGTTTACCCGCGCGGCCGGGTCCACAGCACGGGATCGCGCGGGGTGTCCTTCGCCGGGCGCCGGCGCGCGGCGACATAGGCTCTGGCGATCGCCACCAGCTTCTCGCCCTTCGACGTCGTCTGGCGCTGGTCCCATGCGCGGGGGCCGGCGGCGGCGACCTTGCGGGCGATGCCGCCGTAGATGTCGGCCGCCGCCAGCACCGCCCAGCCCGAGCGCAGCGGCAGCCGCGCCGCGCCCACGCGCGCGCTGTCCTCATGAAGCGCCGCGCGCGTCGCCATCCGCCGGGCGAGGATCGCGAGCTTCGCGCGGTCGGCCAGCGGGTCGGCCCGATCGATGCCCAGTTCGTCCAGCCAGTCGGCGGGCAGGTAGCAGCGCCCCGCCCCGGCATCCTCGGCGATGTCGCGCGCGATGTTGGCGAGCTGGAACGCCAGCCCCAGGTCGCACGCGCGGTCGAGCGTGTCGTGCTGGTCGGCGGGGACGCCCATCACCACGGCCATCAGCCCGCCGACCGCGCCGGCGACATGATAGCAATATTGGTAGAGATCGGCTTCGCGCACCGGCCGCCACTCGTCGGCGTCGAGCTGGAACCCGTCGATCACATCATGAATGATCGCCTCGGGCAGTCCGACCTCGGCGGCGACGACGCCCAGTGCGTCGAACGCCGGATCACCGGTCGCCTGCCCGGCAAGCGCCTGCGCGGTGCGCGCACGGATCAGGTCGATCCGCGCCTGCGCGTCGCCCACCCGCTGCATGCCGTGGCCCAGATCCTGGCCGTCGGCGAGGTCGTCGCATGCGCGGCACCACGCATAGAGCAGCCATGCGCGTTCGCGGGTTTGCGGGTCGAACAGCTTGCTCGCCGCCGCAAAGCTCTTCGAGCCGCGCGCGATGGTGTCGCGGGCATGCGCGACCAGCGCGGGCCGATCGAGCATCAAAGGTCGGTGGCGGCCATGGTGATGATCGCCCGCACCGGGGTGTGCGCCGCCATCCGGTCGAGCAGCACATCGAGCGTATCGGCGACGATCAATATGTCGCGGTGCATCGGCCGCACGAAGCCGACCTCGGCCATCTTCGCGACGAAGGCGATCAGATGGTCGTAGAAGCCGGCGACGTTGAGCAGCCCGACCGGCTTGGCATGATAGCCGAGTTGCGCCCAGCTCATCGCCTCCCACAGTTCGTCCATCGTGCCGGTGCCGCCGGGGATGGTGACGAAGCCGTCGGCGAGATCGGTGAACGCCTGCTTGCGCTGGTGCATCGTCTCGACGACGTGGAGTTCGCTGAGGCCGCGGTGCGCGGCTTCGGCCTTGACCAGCGCGGTCGGGATCACGCCGATCACCTCGCCACCCGCCTCGATCGCGCCATCGGCGACCGCGCCCATCAACCCGAGTCGCCCGCCGCCATAGACGACGCCGATGCCCCGTTCGGCGAGCGCGCGACCGACGGCGCGGGCGGAATCGATATAGACGGGATCGGCCGGGGTCGCCGACCCGCAATATACGGCAAGACGCTTCATGGGAGGGGCGCTACGCCAAGTGGGGAGCGTGGGCAAGGTGCCGATATAGCCCCTCCCTGACAGGGAGGGGTTGGGGTGGGTCGGTCCATGAGGGAGCGGTACGCCCGCCCCGAACCTACCCACCCCCGACCCCTCCCTTGTCAGGGAGGGGAGCAGTTTACCCCTCGTCGCCCAGCATCAGCCCGGCGGTCGCCTTGGCGCTACCGACGACGCCGGGGATGCCCGCGCCCGGATGGGTGCCGGCACCCACGACGTACAGGTTCGAAATGTCGTCGTCGCGGTTGTGCGCGCGGAAATAGGCGCTCTGCGTCAGGATCGGTTCGAGCGAGAAGGCCGATCCCTGATGGGCATTGAGGTCGCGGGTGAAGTCGCTCGGCATATAGCTGAACTTCGTCACGATCCGCTCGTGGATGTCGGGGATCAGCCGGCGACCGACTTCGTCGAGGATGCGCTTTTCGAGGATCGGGCCGATCTCGTCCCAGTTGACCGGGAACTTGCCGGTGTGCGGCACCGGGCACAGCGCATAGAAGGTCGAATGCCCCTCGGGCGCCATCGACGGATCGGTAACGGTCGGGTGGTGGAGGTAGAGCGAGAAATCTTCCGACAGCACGCCATGGTCGTAGATGTCGGCGAGCAGCCCCTTATAGCGCGGGCCGAACAGGATCATGTGATGCGGGATGCCCGGCCACGTTCCCTTGACCCCGAAATGGACGACGAACAGCGAGGGCGAAAAGCGCTTCTTCTCCAGCTTCTGCGTCGTCCGCTTGGCGCTGCGCGATCCCGACAACAGGTCGCGGTAGCTGTGGACCAGATCGGCGTTGGTCGCGACCATGTCCGCGCCGACCACCACGCCGCCCTGCGTCGTGACGCCGGTCGCGCGGTCGCCGAGCGTGTCGATGCTCTTGACCGGATCACCGAGCATCATCGTGCCGCCCAGCTTTTCGAACAGACGGACCATGCCGGCGACGAGGCGGTTGGTGCCGCCCATCGCGAACCACACGCCGCCGTCACGCTCCAGCTTGTGGATCAGCGCATAGATGCTGCTGGTCTTCATCGGATCGCCGCCGACGAGCAGGGTGTGGAACGACAGCGCCTGGCGCAGCTTCTCGTTTTTCACGAACGACGACACGATCGAATAGACCGATCGCCACGCCTGATATTTCATCAGCGCGGGGGCGGCCTTTATCATCGAGGCGAAGTCGAGGAACGGCACATGGCCGAGCTTCACATAGCCTTCCTCGTACACGCCCGCCGAATAGTCGAGGAACCGGGCATAGCCCGCAATATCGTCGGGGTTTAGCTTGGCGATCTCGGAGCGCAGCAGCGTATCGTCGTTGGTATAGTCGAAATTGGTGCCGTCGGGCCAGTTCAGCCGGTAGAACGGCGAGACGTTGCGCAGCGTCACATCCTCGGCCATGTCGCGCCCGGTCAGGCCCCACAGCTCCTGCAACGCCTCGGGCGCGGTGATGACGGTGGGGCCGGCGTCGAAGACGAAGCCGTCGCGCTCCCAGTAATAGGCGCGGCCGCCCGGCTTGTCGCGCCCTTCGACCAAGGTCGTCTGCACGCCTGCCGATTGCAGGCGGATGGCCAGTGCCAGTCCGCCGAACCCTGCCCCGATGACCGCTGCCGTTCTCACGCCCGTTCGTCCCCTCAACCCGTTCGACCCATCAATGCGGCCACTGCCCGGCCGATCGGCACGGGCGGCTTGCCGATCAGCACCCGCGCCTTGTCGACGATGGTCGATCGCCCGCCATAGAAACGCGCGACCAGCTTCGGGTCCAGCCGGTAGAAGCGTTCGAGCACGCGGTAGCGTTCCTCCGGCTCGGCCGCCTTGAACAACATTGTCGCCAGCATGCGATAGAAGCCGCGCTCGCGCCACAGCCCGGCGGCGACATCGTGCGTCAGCGTGTGGAGCGCGCCGCCCGACCAGTCGCCGCTGTCCGCGACCTTGTGCGCGAGGCGCAGCGCATCGGGCAGCGAATAGCCGGTCAGCGGATGGAACAGCCCGGCGCGCATCCCGCCCTTCGCCACGCGGTTACCGCCCGAGCGCCAGTATTCCTCGAAATCGCCGCCCATCGCGACCGGCAGCACGCCGGTTTCGCTGCGCCCGACGGTCGCGACCGGCCAGCCCTTGGCCTCGGCATAGGCCGAGATACGGCCGGCCAGTGCCTGGGTGTCGAGATCGGGGGTGTCGCTGTAATAGGTATCCTCGATGAACAGCGTCGTCGCATCGAACGGCAGCGTGTAGACGAAGCGGAAACCGTCATGCTGTTCGACCGATCCGTCCATCACGATCGGGCGTTCGACGCCGTGGGGATAGGCGGTGCGGACCTCCATCCCCATGAACTTCTGCCAGCCGAGGTCGAGCAGGCTGGTATCGCCGGGGCCGCGACAGTCGATCACGCCCTGCGCCTCGACCCGGTCGCCGTCGGCCAGCACCACGGCGGTCGGGCTGGCGCCTAGCACGCGCGCGCGGGTCATCAGCGATTCGGGCGGCAGCGCGGCGCGCACCACCTCGTCCAGCCGGTCGGAGGTGATTGAATAATAGGTCGTGTCGATGGTGCGGGCGTGCGCGGGAAAGGCGATGTCATAGGCGCGCCAGCCATAGGTGACGAGCGGCGCGATCAGCGCGCGATAGGGGCCGGGCACGTCGCTGCCGAAGAACGACCAGACATGGTTGCCGCCGAAGGTCGCCGCCCCCTCGATCAGCCGGATGCGCGCATCGGGCCGCCGCTTCGCCGCCGCCAACGCGATCAACGCCCCCGACAGTCCCCCGCCGACGATGGCGAGGTCGCAATGATGGATGGTGGGCATGGCTCCATGCCCTAGGGGAGCGAGCCGACAGTGGCAACGGTCGGTCCCTGCAAACTCCCCTCCCTGACAAGGGAAGGGCTGGGGGTGGGTCGGTTGGTGGCGGGCGCTTGCACTCCCTCTCGGGCCGACCCACCCCCGTCCCCTCCCTTGTCAGGGAGGGGAGGAAAAGGCGCGCTGTCCCCGGCCCGCGAAACCCGCTACAGCGCGCCCATGTCAATCGCGCTGACCGTCCTGCTTTCCGCCGTGGCGATGACGCTGATCGTCGGCGTCCGCTATCTGCTCGCCTCCGCCGGCTTCGCCTTTGCGACGCGGGCGAAGCACCCCGGACTCTACGCCGGGCTGGATGCGCAGATCGCCAAGGAAATCCGCTGGTCGCTGCTCTCGGCGATCCTCTATGGCGTACCCGCCGGGGTCGTCGCCTGGGGATGGCAGCATCGCGGCTGGACGCAGATCTACAGCGACGTCGATGCCATGCCGCTGTGGTATCTGCCGCTGTCGGTGCTGCTCTACCTGTTCGCGCACGATACGTGGTTCTACTGGACGCATCGCTGGATGCACGTCCCCAAATGGTTCCGCATCGCGCATGCGGTCCACCATGCCAGCCGCCCGCCCACCGCATGGGCGGCGATGGCGTTCCATCCCATCGAGGCGCTGACCGGGGCTGTGGTAATTCCGCTACTGGTATTCTGTATTCCGATCCATGTCGGCGCGCTGGGATTGGTGCTGAGCATCATGACGGTTATGGGCGTGACCAACCACATGGGGTGGGAAATCTTTCCCAAATGGATGTGGTCGGGAAAACTGGGCGGATGGCTGATTACCGCCAGCCATCATCAGCGGCATCACGAGAAATACGGGTGTAACTATGGACTTTATTTCCGGTTCTGGGACCGGTTGTGCAAGACCGATGGGGGACTTGGTGACTTCGAGAAAGACCGGGCGCGCGCGGCGCGTCACCGCAATCGCCGCGCTGGGGGGCGCGATGATCCTGAGCCTTACCGGAGCCATGCCGACGGGCACGCTTGACGTCCGCCTGACCGACCTGCGTTCGACCAAGGGCGTCATCCGCCTGTGCCTGACCGCCGAGCCGGAGAATTTCCCCGGCTGCACCGACGACAAGAACGCGGTGACGCGCAGCTTTCCGGCGGGCGATCGCGGCGTGCGCATCGCCGGGCTGGGGCGCGGCGATTATGCCGTGTCGGTGATCCACGACGAGAACAACAACAAGAAGCTCGACACCTTTGCCGGTATCCCGCGCGAAGGCTTTGGTTTCTCGCGCAATCCGGCGATCGGGTTCGGTCCGCCGCGGTTCAGTGCAGCCGAATTCCCGATCGCGGGTGATGCAACCGTGCAACAGGTTCGGATTCGCTACCTGCTCTAGTCGATCGCGATGGACCGAAGGGGAAGCGACAGCGTTACGCTGTTGCAACAATTCCTCGGAGCCACGCCCTTGCGCGCCATTCTCGCCGCCGTTCTGACCGCCGCCACCCTTGCCGCCACCCCCGCGCTGGCGCAGGACGCGGCGGTCGCGCCGTCGCCCCCGCCCGAACCGTCCGCCGCGACCATGGCGAACACCGACACCGGCGCCGACTTCTATGTCGTGGGCCTCGGCGCCGCGATCCTGCCCGATTACGAAGGGTCGGACGATTATTCGTTCAGCCCGGTGCCCGCCGCTACCGGTCGCGTCTCGGGCTTCAACTTCCTGCTTGCCGGCAACCGGCTGAGCGTCGACCTGATCCCCGACGGCATTGGTCCCACGTGGGATTTCCAGGCGGGGCCGATCGCGGTCGTGAACCTCAACCGCAATTCGACCAAGGGCATCGACGATGCCCAGGTCCGCGCGCTGGGCAAGGTCGACACCGCGATCGAGCTGGGCGGCTATGTCGGCATCGGCAAGACCGGTGTCCTCACGTCGCAGTTCGACCGGCTGTCGGCATCGATCAGCTATCGCAAGGATGTGGCGGGCGGCCACAAGTCGACCGTGCTCGCCCCGACGGTCAATTATGTCACCCCGCTGAGCACCAAGATGGTCGCCGGCCTGTTCGTATCGGGCGAGCGCGTGGGCGAGGGCTATGCCGACAGCTATTTCTCGATCACGCCCGGCCAGTCGCTCGCCAGCGGGCTGCCGGTCTATAACGCGCGGGCCGGGTGGAAGAACTGGACGCTGGGCAGCCTCGTCGGCCGCTCGCTGACCGGCGATCTGCGCTCGGGGCTGCAGGTGTTCGGCACGGTCGTCTATCGCCGGATGCTGAACGACTTCGCCGACAGCCCGATCGTGTCGCGCAACGGATCGGCCGACCAGTGGCTGGGCGCGGTAGGACTGGCGTACAGCTTCTAGGCCGGACGCGACATTCCCCCGGAACCTGCCCCCCTCCCTGACAAGGGAGGGGTTGGGGGTGGGTTGGCCGGTTGTGGGGCGCTTACGGTTCCTCGCGGGCCGACCCACCCCCGGCCCCTCCCTGTCAGGGAGGGGAGCCGCCAAGCGCTGCCGTCTGGGTGAATGACGTTGCCGGTTCCCCGGCCCCGTGGGTAAGCCGCGCCTTTACTTCCGCGCCGCGCGCAGTTCGTCGCGGATCTCGCGCAGCAGCGCCACGTCGGCCGGATCGGCGGCGGGCGGGGCCTCGCCGTTCTTCTGCTCTTCCTGAACCACCGCGATCGCGCGGTTCACGAACTTCACCAGCAGGAACACGATGAAGGCGAGGATGACGAAGTTGATGACGACGCTGATGAACTCGCCATAGCCGAACAGCGGCACGCCGGCGGCCTTCAGCGCCTTGTAATCGGTCGGCGATCCGGCGAAGCCCGCCGGGATCGGCCCCAACTGCAAGAAATAGCTCGAGAAATCGAATCCGCCGAAGATATAGCCGATCACCGGCATGATGATGTCGTCGGTCAGCGACTTGGTGATAGTGCCGAACGCCGCGCCGATGATGACCCCGACCGCGAGATCGAGCACGTTGCCGCGTGCGACGAAAGTGCGGAACTCGTTCATGATCGCCATGTTGCCCTCCATGCCAGCTTGAGGGTGCCTTAATGGTGCGATACGGTGGCGGGAAGCAAGACAGGGATCGAGGCGAATGCGGATACGGGCGGCGATCGTGATGGCGGCGGCAGTGCCGCTGGCGGCGTGTGGCGTGAACAGCGTGCCGACCGCCGAGGAAAACGTGAACGCCAAATGGGGCGAGGTGCAGAACCAGTATCAGCGCCGCGCCGACCTGATCCCCAATCTGGTCGCGACGGTGAAGGGCTTCGCCGGGCAGGAAGAGCGGGTGCTGACCCAGGTGACGCAGGCGCGCGCGCAGGCGACGTCGATCAACGTGACGACCAACGACCTGTCGGACCCGGAGACGTTCCAGCGGTTTCAAGGCGCGCAGAACCAGTTGACGCAGGCGCTGGGCCAGCTCCGCACCGTCGTCGAGGCGTATCCGCAGCTTACCTCCAACCAGAATTTCCTGAACCTGCAATCGCAGTTGGAGGGGACCGAGAACCGCATCACGATCGCACGGCGTGATTACAACGAGGCGGTGCAGGCGTATAACACCCGGATCCGCACCTTCCCCGACGCGATCGGCGCAAAGGTGTTCTATGGTGCCAAGCCCAAGCAGAGCTTCCAGGCGCAAGGTGGCGCGGAGGTCGCGCCGCAGGTGAATTTCGGGAATTCCAACTGATCGCGGCGCTGCGCCTCGGGCGGCTGTGGCTGGCGCTCGTGCTGCTGGGGCTGGCGGCAGGCGCGCAGGCGCAGACGTTTCCCAAGTTCACCGGGCTGGTGGTCGACGACGCGGGCGTCCTGCCGGCGGAGACGCGCGCCGCGCTGACGACGAAGCTGGAGGCGTTGCAGCGCGATACCAAGCGGCAACTGGTCGTCGCGACGATCGCCGATACGCAGGGGTTTCCGCTCGACGAGTACGGCTACAAGCTGGGACGGGCGTGGGGCATCGGGCTGAAGAATGCCGACAATGGCGCGATCCTGTTCATCGCGCCCAATAATCCGGCCGGGCAGCGAGGGCCCCGGCTGGAGGTCGGCTATGGCCTTGAGCCGGTGCTGACCGATGCGGTGTCGGCGACGATCGTGCGCACGCTGATGGTGCCGCGATTGCGCGCCGGCGATATTCCCGGCGCGATGACGGCGGGTACCGACGCGGTGGTCGCGCAACTGCGCGCGGCACCGGAGGAAGCGCAGGCCAAGGTCGATGCCGCGATCAAGGAGTTCGACCGGGCGCAGCCGCGCGCGCGATCGTCGGGCGGCGGGGTTCCGGTGGTGGCGATCGTCGTGATCCTGATCTTCGTGGTGATGCTGATCGCGCTGTCGGCCGGACGGAAGCGGCGCGTCGGACCATGGGGCCGCGCGCACAAGCGTAGCGACAGCGGGATCGGGCCGGTCATCCTGTGGTCGATCGCCGACGAGATCGCGCGCAGCGCCTCGCGCGGCAGCGGCGGCTGGAGTGGCGGCGGTGGCAGATCGTCGGGCGGTGGCGGCGGCTGGGGCGGTGGCGGGTTCACCGGCGGCGGCGGCGGATCGTTCGGCGGCGGCGGCGCGTCGGGGGACTGGTGATGCGGCTGAACGCACAGGATCATGCCGCGATCAGCGCGGCGGTGGCGGCGGCCGAAGCGGCCACGGCGGGCGAGATCGTGGTCGTCACCGCGCGGACGTCGGACGCCTATCACGACGTCGGGCTGCATATGGCGGTGCTGGCGATGCTGCTGGTTATCGCCGCGACGGCGGTGTGGCCGGGGTGGCTGTATGGCATCCATGGCTGGATCGAACCATGGGGCGAGGCGCCGACGCCCGCCTTCCTGCTGGGCGTGGTCGCATGGGTGCAGGGCGCGGTGTTCCTGATCGTGCGCTATGCCTGTGCTTGGCAGCCGTTGCGGATGGCGCTGACCCCGCGTTCCACCAAGGCGCGGCGGGTCCACCGACAGGCGTTGACGCTGTTCCGCGCGGCGGCCGAGAAGCGCACCGTCGCCGCGACCGGCGTGCTGCTGTACCTGTCGATGGCCGAGCATCGTGCCGAGCTGATCGCCGATGCGTCGATCCACGACCGGGTCGCGCCCGAGGTGTGGGGCGATGCGCTGGCGGCGCTGCTGGCGGCGGTGAAGGACGGGCAGCCGGGCGACGGCATCGTCGCGGCGGTGGGCGCGATCGGCGTGGTACTGGCCGAACATTTTCCCAAGGGAGCGGATGACGTGAACGAACTGCCGGACCGAGTGATCGAATTGTGATCGACGCCGATGCCCCCGAAGAGGTGATGTGGGCCGGGCGGTTCATCACCGCCAAGAAACGTGGCCGCTGGGAATATGTCGGCCGGGCCAATGGGATCGGCGCGGCGGTGATCGTCGCGATCGACCAGGGCCATGTCCTGCTGGTCGAGCAATATCGCGTGCCGCTGGGACGGGCGTGTATCGAACTGCCCGCCGGGCTGGTCGGCGACGACATGGCGGGCGAGGCGGCGGCGGTGGCGGCGACGCGCGAGCTGGAGGAGGAAACCGGGTTTCGCGCCGGCACGATGGTGTCGCTCGGCGAATATCATTCGTCGCCGGGGATGGTGTCGGAAAGCTTCACCCTGTTCCGCGCGGGCGAACTGGTCCGCGTCGCCGAGGGTGGCGGGGTGGAGGGGGAGGATATTCTCGTCCACCGGGTCGCGCTGGATGGGTTGCCGGCGTTCGTTTCGGAGCAGCGGGCGGCGGGGAAGGCGATCGATGTGAAGTTGTTGCTGCTGCTTTCGCCATGGTTGCTGGGGTAGCAGAAGCAGGTGGTTCACGCGGAGGCGCGAAGGCGCGGAGTGAAGTAGAAGAGATTTTCGCGCAGAGGCGCAGAGGCGCGGAGAGTTGTGCGTGAGACAACGGTTGCGCGTCCGGCGCAGCCTTTCGCTTGTGACAGGGTGAAATGGAGAGCCGCTGTCGCGGCGAATACAACCCCTCTCTGCGCCTCCGCGCCTCTGCGCGAACAACCCTTCTTCTTCGCGCCCTTCGCGCCTTCGCGTGAATCAATCCTGCCGAACGTCAGCCGCGATGATTGCCGCTTGGCGAAGGCGTGGGCGTTGGTCCGGGCAGGCGGCAGGGCTTGATGTCCTCGGGGCGAGGACGCGCACCCTCGGGCGTGAACATCGCGATATAGCCGCCGGCCGAGGGCATGCGTTGCAGCGCGACCTGGCGGTAGCCGACCGCCGCGAATTCGCAGCGCAGCAGCGCGGGCGGGGTGCCGTGGTTCTGGGTACGGCGTTCGGCGTCGACCACCACCACTCGTCCGCCGGCGCGCAGCGACGGGCGCAGGTTCCACAGGAACGCATAAGGCTCGGCGATCTCGTGGTACATATGCACCATCAGCACCCGGTCGAAGCTGTTTTCGGGCAGCTTCGCATCGTCCGGCTCGCCCAGCCGCACGCTGACGTTGTCGAGCCGTTCGCGCGCCACGCGCGTCGCCAGCGCGTCGCGGATTTCGGGGATGATGTCCTCGGCCAGCACCCGCCCGTCCGGCCCCACGCGCTGGGCAAGGCGGATGGTGTAATAGCCCTCGCCCGCGCCGATGTCGGCGACGGTCATGCCCGACGCGATGCCGGCGAGGTTCATCACCGCCTCGGCCTCGTTCAGCCGGTCGCGCGCTTCCTCGGTCGACCAGCGCGCCGACACGATCGTCGCGACCGGGCGATCGGCCCGGGGAAAGTCGGGCTTGTCCTCCTCATGCTGCGCATTGGCGGGGCGCGGCTGCGTCGCGTCGCAGCCGGCCAGCAACAGCACGGGGAGGAGCAGCCAGCGCATCTCAGTCGACATCCTCGACTTCCACCGCCTCACCGGTCACGCGCTGCGACAGGGCGGCGGCCATGAACGGATCGAGCGCGCCGTCCAATACGTCGCCCGGCGCAGTCGAGACGACGCCGGTGCGCAGGTCCTTCACCATCTGATAGGGTTGCAGGACGTACGACCGGATCTGGTGGCCCCAGCCGATGTCGGTCTTGGTCGCGTTCTCGGCATTGGCCTCCGCCTCGCGGATCGCCAGTTCGCGCTCGTACAGGCGGGCGCGGAGCTGGTTATACGCTTCGGCCTTGTTCTTGTGCTGCGAGCGCTGATTCTGGCACTGCACGACGATGCCCGTCGGGATATGGGTGATGCGCACCGCCGAATCGGTGGTGTTGATGTGCTGGCCCCCCGCCCCCGACGCGCGATAGGTGTCGATGCGCAGGTCGCTTTCGTTATATTCGACCTCGATATTGTCGTCGATCACCGGATAGACCCAGACGGAAGCGAACGAGGTGTGCCGCCGTGCCGCGCTGTCGTACGGGCTGATGCGGACGAGGCGATGGACCCCGCCCTCGGTCTTGGCGAAGCCGTACGCATTCTCGCCCTTGATGAGCAAGGTCGCCGACTTGATGCCCGCCTGTTCGCCCGAATGCTGGTCGACCAGTTCGACCTTCAGCCCACGGCGTTCGGCCCAGCGGGTGTACATGCGGCTGAGCATGCCGGCCCAGTCCTGGCTCTCGGTCCCGCCGGCGCCGGCGTTGATCTCGATATAGGTGTCGTTGCCGTCGGCCTCGCCCGAGAGCAGCGCCTGCACCTTGTCGTGATCCGCGCGCCGGGCGAGGTCGGCGAGATTCGCGACGCCCTCCTCGGCCATCTCGGTATCGCCTTCCTCGTCGGCCATCTCGATCAGCTCGACGGTGTCGGCCAGATCGCGTTCGATGGTGCGGGTGGCGGTGATCGCCTCGTCCAGCCGGCGGCGTTCGCGCATCACGTCCTGCGCGGCCTTGGGATCGTTCCACAGGGCCTGATCCTCGACACGCGCATTCAGCTCGTCCAGCCGGCGCAGCGCGCGGTCCCAGTCGAGGAAGCGGCGCAGCAGCGAGAGCGCATCGTTGATCTTGTCTACATGGGCTTGCGCTTCGGCGCGCATGGGAAAAACTCCGGGAAAAAACGTCAGGAACGGGGGATGCCGCCGATATGGGGGCGGCGCTAGTAGATTCCCCCTTCGCGTTGCAAGAAGTCGCTATCGCGCGGGGCGGCGGCCTCGCGGCGCTGCACCGCGCGCGCGGGATCGCGGGTGACGGGGGCGCGCGCCTCGCCCAGCCGGCCGGTGGCGCGACGCGCCTCGGTCTCGGGCTTGAACGCTTCCCAGATGACCCCGGCCTTGGGATCGGTGCCGGGCCATGCGCCATAGACCGGGCGGCCGCTGCCGCGATCGATGCGGACCATGCGGATGCCGGCGGGCGCGCGGAACGGCAGCACCTCGACATCCTTGTACGCTTTCGTCGCGAACGCCTTGTAGATCGGCGCGGCGATCGTGCCGCCCTGCGCATAGCCGCCCAGATTACGTGGCGTGTCATAGCCGAGATACAGGCCGGCGATCATCTGCGGCGTGCCGCCGACGAACCACACGTCGGTGGGGCCGGTCGACGTGCCGGTCTTGCCCATGATCGGCCGGTTCAGGTCGCGCAGCGTGGTGGCGGTGCCGCGCTGGATGACGCCTTCCATGATATGGACCATCTGATACGCGCTCATCGCGTCCATCACCTGCCGCGCCCGGATCTGCGGGCGGGGCATCGCCTTGCCGTTCCAGTCGGGGGCGTTGCAGCCGTCGCAGCCGCGCCAGTTTTCGGGCAGGATCACCTTGCCGCGCCGGTCCTGCACGTAATCGATGACCGTGGGTTTCAGCTCGCGGCCCTGATTGGCGAGGATCGAGTACGCGTTGACCATGCGCAGCACCGTCGTCTCGCCCGCGCCCAGCGCATAGGAGAGATAGGGCGGGAACCGGTCGTCGCTGACGCCGACGCGCTGGATCAGCGAATTGACCTTTTCCATGCCGGTCTGCGCGGCGGCGCGCACCGTCATCAGGTTGCGCGACTGTTCGACGCCCCAGCGCATCGTGTGCGGCCCGGAGCCACCGCCACCGAAGTTGCGGAAGCATTTGGTGCCGAGCCGCCCGCCCTGATTCACGCAGAACGGCCCGTCGACGATGATCGACGCCGGGGTCATCCCCGCTTCCAGCGCGGCGGCATAGACGATCGGCTTGATCGTCGAGCCCGGCTGGCGCATCGCCTGCGTCGCGCGGTTGAAGTCGCTCAGGCGGTAATCGAACCCGCCCTGCATCGCCAGCACGCGGCCGGTGCGCGGGTCCTCGACCACCATGCCGCCCGACACGCGCGGCACCGAGCGCAGCGCCCAGTCGCCACCCGAGGGCGCGACCGCGAGAATATCGCCCGGTTCGATCGCGGCGAAGGCGGTGCCGCCCAGCCCCCGCACCGGCATGGTCGCCGCCCAGCGTGGCAGCGTGCCCGTCCGTCCATCGGCAAACCCGATCTGCGCCGAGGCATCGGACTTGGCGATGACGATCGCCGCGCGCCAGTCTTGGTAATCGAGGCCGATGTTGGTGCCGATCAGCGCCTGCTGCCAGTTGCCGTCCTCGATTTTCGTGCGCGGCTTGTTGAGCGGGCCGGACCAGCCGCGCCCCGAATCATAGCGGATGAGGCCAGCGCGCAGCGCGTCCTGCGCATCGCCCTGGATCGCCGGGTCGAGCGAGGTGCGCACCCACAGGCCACCGGCATAGACGCTGTAGGGGCCATCGGTTTCCTTCTCGCCGAAGCGGTCGAGCAACTGGCGGCGGACTTCCTCGATGAAATAGCCGCCGGCCAGTTCCTGTCGCGGCGTCTGGCGCGGGATCGCGCCCAGCGGTTGCGTGACCGCCTCGGCGCGCTGGGCGGGGGTAATGAAGCCGTTGCGCTCCATTTCGCCCAGCACCCAGTTGCGCCGGCCGATCGCACGGTCGTAGCCGCGTTCGGGCGTGTAGTTCGACGGACCCTTGGGCAGAATCGCCAGATAGGCCATTTGCGGCAGCGTCAGCTCGCGCAGTTCCTTGCCGAAATAGGCATGGGCGGCGGCCTCGACGCCGAAGGCGTTCCGGCCGAGCGCGATCTGGTTGAGATAGAGTTCGAGGATCTGCTGCTTGGTCAGCGCATCCTCGATCCGGTAGGCGAGCAGCGCTTCCTTCGCCTTGCGGACATAGCTCACCTCGTTGGTGAGCAGCAGGTTCTTGGCGACCTGTTGCGTGATCGTCGAGGCGCCGACCGGGCGGCGGTCGCTGCGCAAATTGGTCAGGATCGCGCCGGCGATGCCGGGATAGTCGACGCCGTGATGCTCGAAGAAGGTCCGGTCCTCGGCAGCGAGGAACGCGCGGACCAGCAGCGGCGGATATTCGGCATAGGACAATTGAACGCGGCGTTCGCGGGCGTAGCTGTGGACCGGCGTCCCGTCGATCCCGCGCACATTGGTCGGCAGCGGCGGTTCATAGGCGCGCAGCGAATCGACCGACGGCAGCGTCCGCCACAGCAGCAGCCAGATGAGGAACACGCCGATCCCGGCGAGCAGCGCGGCGATCGCCGGGATACGGAACCACCAGCGTCGCTGGATACGCGCGAACCGTGTCCGCCAGGAAACAGCGGGGCGGGGATCGGTCTCGGAAGGGGATACGCTCATCGCCCGCGCGGTGTAGCAGGTTTGGTCGCGCAGGAAAGCACGGGGTTATGCGGGCGGGCGGCGCCTATCCCGCTTCGGCCAGCGCGTCGCTCAGCAGGCGGCGCACCGCGTGCAGTTCGTCGATGCGCGAGGGGACCGGCGGTTCGGCCTCGCGGGTCAGCAGCGCCTGCACGCCGCGCACGGTATAGCCGTCCTGCCCCAGCAGCGTGTGGATGCGGCGCAGCAGGTCGACATCGGCCGGGGCGTAATAGCGGCGGTCGCCGGCGCGCGTGACCGGCTTGACCTGCGGGAAACGGCTTTCCCAATAGCGGAGGCGATGCTGGGGCACGCCCAGTTCGCGCGCGACCTCGCCGATGGTGCGATAGGCGGTGGCGGATTTATCGGCCACGCGGGACTGGATCAGTCGGCGACGATGCGGTCGCGCATCATCTGGCTGGCGCGGAAGGTGAGTACGCGGCGCGGCGCGATCGGCACCTCGACGCCGGTCTTGGGGTTGCGGCCGACCCGTTCGCCCTTGTCGCGCAGCACGAAGCTGCCGAAGCCGGAAATCTTGACGTTCTCGCCCTTGGCCAGCGCTTCGCACAAATGGGTGAGGATCTGTTCGACCACACGCGACGAATCGGCGCGCGACAATCCGATCTCGCGATGCATCTCTTCGGCGAGGTCGGCGCGGGTCAGCGTGCCAGCGGTGGTCATGATCGTCTCCTGCTTAAAGCCAGCGTACCGGCTAGCACGACGTATACGAAGATTCAAAAATCCAAAAGGATGAGCGTTACCAACGCACTACCGCCGCGCCCCACGTAAAGCCGCCGCCCATCGCCTCCAGCACGATCAGGTCGCCGGCCTTGATCCGGCCGTCGCGCACCGCCGTGTCGAGCGCCAGCGGCACCGACGCGGCGGAGGTATTGGCGTGCCGGTCGACGGTGACGACGACCTTGGCCGGCGGAAGGCCGAGCTTGCGCGCGGTCGCGTCGAGGATGCGGGCATTGGCCTGATGCGGCACGACCCAGTCGACGTCGTCGGAGGTGAGGCCGGCGAGTTCGAGCGATTCGCCCATGACGGCGGCGAGGTTCACCACGGCGTGGCGGAACACTTCCTTACCCTTCATCCGCAGCTTTCCGACGGTGCCGGTGGTCGAGGGGCCACCGTCGACATAGAGCAGGCCGTTGTGGCGGCCATCTGCGTGAAGCCGGGTCGACAGGATGCCGCGACCGTCGCCGGACTCGTCGGCCTCCAGCACGATCGCGCCCGCGCCGTCGCCGAACAGGACGCAGGTGGTGCGATCCTCCCAGTCGAGGATGCGGCTGAACGTCTCCGCGCCGATCACCAGCGCGCGGCGATGGACCCCGGCGCGCAGCATCGCATCGGCGACCTGCACCGCATAGAGGAAGCCCGAACACACCGCCGCCACGTCGAACGCGACGCAATCGTCGATGCCGAGCATCGCCTGCACCTTGGTCGCGGTCGCCGGAAACGTCTGGTCAGGGGTGGCGGTGGCCAGCACGATCAGGTCGATCTGTGCCGCATCGATCCCGGCGGCGGCAATCGCGGCGCGCGCGGCATCGGCGGCGAGCGTCGCGGTCGTTTCGTGATCGCCGGCGATATGGCGGAAGCGGATGCCGGTACGCTCGACGATCCATTCGTCGGAGGTATCGACCCGCTCGGCCAGTTCGGCATTCGACACCCGCCGTTCGGGCAGCGCCGATCCGGTGCCGGTGATCCGCGCGCGGATCATGCCGCCTGCGCCTCGATACCGGCGAGATCGCTGGCGATCCGGCGGGTCAGGTCGTCGCGCACCATCTTCGACGCCACCTGGATCGCGTTCGCGATGCCGGCGGCATTGGCGCTGCCATGGCTTTTGACCACCAGCCCGTTGAGGCCGAGAAAGACCGCGCCATTATGGTTGTTGGGGTCGAGGTGATGGCGCAGCAACTCGGTCGCCGGGCGCGAGATCAGGAAGCCGATCTTGGAGCGGACCGACGAACGGAACGCCCGCTTGAGCAGGTCGGCGACGAATCGCGCGGTGCCCTCGGCGGTCTTGAGGGCGATATTGCCCGAAAAACCGTCGCAGACGACCACGTCGACCTGGCCGCGCGACAGGCGGTCGCCCTCGATATAACCGGCAAAGGTCATCGGCAGATGCGGGGAGGCGCGCAGCGTCGCCGCCGCTTCGCGCACGCTGTCGATGCCTTTCAGCTCCTCGGTCCCGATGTTGAGCAACGCGACGCGGGGGGATTCGAGGTCGAGCGCGGTGCGGGCATAGGCCGCGCCCATCACCGCGAACTGGACGAGGTTGCGCGCGTCGCACTCGGCATTGGCGCCGAGGTCGAGCATGACGAGATCATTGTCGCCGAGGCTGGGAAGCAGCGCGGCGAGCGCGGGCCGGTCGATGCCCGGCATGGTGCGCAGCGCGAGCTTGGCCATCGCCATCAACGCGCCGGTGTTCCCGGCGGAGACGGCGGCGGTGGCGCGGCCCGCCTTCACCAGACCGATGGCGATGCCCATCGACGTCGTCTTGGCGCGGCGAATCGCCTGGCTGGGCTTGTCCGACGGTCCGACGACTTCGGGCGCGTGGACGATTTCGGCCGCGGCGGAAAGATTGGGGTGCGAATCGAGCCCGGCGCGAATCGCCGCCTCGTCGCCCACCAGCAGGAAGCGCATGTCCGGCTGCTGCCGTCGCGCATGCGCGACGCCCGCCAACATGGTGGCGAGCCCTCCGTCACCGCCCATCGCATCGATGGCGATCCAGGACCCGTCGGCCATGCGTTCTTCCCTGTCCGGTACGGTAGCTTACGCTTCGACCGAGACGACTTCGCGACCGTTGTAATGGCCGCAGGCGTTGCACAGGTTGTGCGGACGCTTCAGTTCGCCGCAGTTCGGGCATTCCTGGAACGACTCGACGCTCAGCGAATCGTGGCTGCGACGCATACCGCGCTTGGAGGGCGAGGTCTTTCTCTTGGGAACTGCCATTTCGGCACCTTTATGACTTATGGATCGGGCGGTTTCACCACCAACTGTCAACGCGGCCCAGGCAAGCGCCGGACCGAATTCAGGACCGACGACCCGCCGGACCGGCAGGCAGGCTGGTCGCGAAGCGAGCCGCGCCTATAGCGTTTCTGGCAAAGGTTGCAAGGGCAAGGGTTAGCGCGTGGCCAGTACCTTGTCACCGACAAACGGATTCGTCCGGCGTTCATGGCCGAAGGTGCTGCCCGGACCATGGCCGGGGACGAAGGCGGTGTCGTCGCCCAGCGGCCACAGCTTGGTCACGACCGAGGTCAGCAGCGCATGATGGTCCGACAGCGGAAAGTCGGTGCGGCCGACCGATCCCTGGAACAGCACGTCGCCGACCAGCGCGAACTTCGTGTCGGCATGGTGGAAGATGATATGGCCGGGGGTGTGGCCCGGCGTCTCGTACACCGCGAAGCGCGCCTCGCCGACCGTCACGATGTCGCCCTCGCCCAGCCAGCGATCGGGTTCGAACGGCACGCCGGGCATGCCCCAGTTGCGTCCGTCCTCGTCCAGCCGCGCGATCCAGAAACGGTCCGCCTCGTGCGGCCCCTCGATCGGCACGCCCAGTTGCTCGGCCAGCGGCTTGGCCTCGCCGCAATGGTCGATATGGCCGTGGGTCAGCAGGATCTTCTCGATCGTCACGCCGTGCTGTTCGGCGGCCCTGAGCAGCTTGGGCAGGTCGCCGCCGGGATCGACGAACGCGCCGCGCATCGTCTTCGTACACCAGATCAGGGTACAATTCTGTTGCAGCGGCGTCACCGGCACGATCGCCGCACGGATGGGGGATGGGGTCATGACCGACCCCTAGAGCGGGTTGTGACCACAGGGAAGCATCGTGATTGCCCTGTCGTGTTCGTCCGGCAAGGAGCGTGGTGCAGCAGGTAGCGGCGCTACCTGCCAGCCTCGCGGCCGGGCCCCCGCAAAGTAGTACTTTGCGGGGCACCCCGACGCCGCCGGCGGGCACGACAGGGCAACCGCCGTGCGGCGGGCCGATTTTGGCCCAGGGCGGCGTCGCTCGTCGGTCACGATGCTAAAGCATCGCTCCGCTCCTCGCTTCTTGCCCTGAACCAAAATCGGCTCCGTCATGATGCCTCCCTGTGGTCACAACCCGCTCCAGTTGATTAACGCGGGGTACACAAAGCGTTGCATCGCAGGCGCGCAACCGGCAAGCGGGCGGGATGTTCGACACGACCCGGCCCTTCGTGCTGCTCGACGATGCCCGGCCGGGGGGACGCGCGCTCCTGTATCGCGCGCCGGTGCGGATCGTCCGCGCCGATACCGTGGCGGCGGTGCCGGCGGCGCTGGACGCACTGGCGGCGGAGGTGGCGGGCGGGCGCGCTGTCGCCGGGTTCGTCGGCTATGATGCTGGCGCGGGCCTGATCCCCGGCGTGCCCCACCGCCCCGCGCCCACGCCGCTGTTGTGGTTCGGGGTGTTCGATGCCGCCGAGCCGGTCGACGTGCCCGCGATCCTGCCCGACCCCGCCGGAGCATGGGCGGGGCCGGTCGTGCCCGACATCGATCATGCCACCTATCTGCGCCAGTGCGAGGCGGTGCTCGAACTGATCGCGGCGGGCGATCTGTATCAGGCGAACCTGACCTTCGCCGCCACCCTGCCGGTCGCGGGCGATCCGGTCGCGCTCTATGCCGCGATCCGGCCGCGCGCCGCCGCCGGCCATGGCGCGCTGGTGTGGACCGGCGAGGACTGGCTGCTGTCGTTTTCGCCCGAGCTGTTCTTTTCGGTCGAGGGCGGGCGAATCGCCACGCGGCCGATGAAGGGTACGGCGCTGCGCGATCCCGATCCGGCGAAGGATGCCGCCGCCGCCGCCGCCCTCGCCGCCGATCCCAAGCAGCGCGCCGAAAACCTGATGATCGTCGACCTGATGCGCAACGACCTGTCGCGCGTCGCGGTGCCGGGCAGCGTGGCGGTGCCCGAACGGTTCGTCGTCGAAACCTATCCGAGCATCCACCAGATGGTGTCGCACGTCACCGCGACGGTGCAGCCGGGCAAGGGTGCGGTCGACGCGATCGGCGCCCTGTTTCCCTGCGGGTCGATCACCGGCGCACCCAAGCGGCGGGCGATGCAGGCGATCGACGCGATCGAGGGCAGAGCGCGCGGCATCTATACCGGGGCGATCGGCCATATCGCGGGCAATGGCGATGCGTCGTTCAACGTCGCGATCCGCACGCTTCACCTGCCCGCCGGCGGGCTCCACGCCACGATCGGCCTCGGATCGGGAATCGTCGCCGATTCGGTGCCGGCGGAGGAATGGCGCGAATGTCTCGCCAAGGCGCGGTTCCTCGACCTGCCCGCCCCCCGGTTCGATCTGGTCGAGACGATGGCGTTCGATCCGATCACCGGCATCCCGCTGCTCGAACGCCATCTGGCGCGGATGCACGACAGCGCGCGCGCGCTGGGCTTCGCGTTCGATCGCCATGCGACGCGCAACGACCTGCAGGCGGCGACCTTTCGGCTGCGCAAGGCGATGCGGGTACGCTTGCTGCTGTCGCGCAGCGGGGCGACCGCGATCGACGTGCAGCCGCTGCCCGCGACGCCCGCCGGGCCGGTCGCGGTGGCGCTCGCCGTGCTGCCGGTGGCGTGCGGCGACGTGCGGGTGGCACACAAGACCAGCGACCGGCGGTTCTGGCCCGCGCCGCCGCCGGGCTGTTTCGAGACGGTGTTCGTTAATCCGCGCGGCGAGCTGACCGAGGGCAGTTTCACCTCGGTCTTCGTCGGCGGCGGGGCGCAGTTGCTCACCCCGCCGCTGGCGCACGGATTGTTGCCGGGCGTGCTGCGCGGCGAGCTGATCGCGCGCGGCGAGGCGGTGGAGATGCCGCTGACCCCGGCCGATCTCGCGCAAGGATTTTACATCGGCAACGCGGTTCGTGGATTGATTCGTGCGCGGCTGGTTGCGGAAGGACCCATGCCGGGCTAAGCGGCGCGCGTTCTTTCCCAACAGCATCGGACGACCCATGAAGCCCTCCGCCGCGCTCGATCGCATCAATCCCTCGCCGACCCTCGCCATCACGTCGAAGGTGCTCGAGCTGAAGCGGCAGGGCGTCGACGTCATCGGCCTGGGTGCCGGCGAGCCCGATTTCGACACGCCCGATTTCGTCAAGGATGCCGCGATCGCGGCGATCCGCGCGGGCAAGACCAAATATACCAACGTCGACGGCACCGCCGAACTGAAGGACGCGATCGCCGCGAAGTTCCAGCGCGACAACGGCCTGATCTATGCGCCGAACCAGATCAGCGTGAACGTCGGCGGCAAGCACACGCTGTTCAACGCGCTGGTCGCGACGATCGACGCGGGCGACGAGGTGATCGTGCCCGCGCCCTATTGGGTGAGCTATCCCGATGTCGTGCAATTCGCCGGCGGCACGCCGGTGTTCGTCGCGGCGGGTGCGGCGCAGAATTACAAGATCACCCCCGAACAGCTCGAAGCGGCAATCACGTCACGGACCAAGTGGGTCATCCTCAATTCGCCGTCGAACCCGACCGGCGCGGGCTATACCCGTGACGAGCTGCGCGCGCTGGGGCAGGTGATCGAGCGGCATCCGCATGTCTGGGTGTTCGCCGACGATATGTACGAGCATATCGTCTATCCGGGATTCGAGTTCGCCACCTTCGCCGAGGTCAATCCGGGCCTCTACGACCGCACGCTGACCGTGAATGGCTGTTCCAAGGCCTATGCGATGACCGGCTGGCGCATCGGCTATGCCGGCGGCGCGGCATGGCTCATCAAGGCGATGGCCAAGCTCCAGTCGCAATCGACCTCCAACCCGTGTTCGATCGCGCAGGCCGCCGCCG
Source organism: Sphingomonas sp. Leaf407 (assembly GCF_001425385.1). Lineage (GTDB taxonomy): Bacteria > Pseudomonadota > Alphaproteobacteria > Sphingomonadales > Sphingomonadaceae > Sphingomonas. Next base: position 246,720 of record NZ_LMQO01000005.1, on the reverse strand, counting down.
TCGCCGCGCTGAATGGCGACCAGTCGTTCCTGGCGGAGCGCAACGCCGCCTTCCTGCGTCGCCGCGACATGGTGGTGGCCGAGCTGAATGCGATCGAAGGCGTTACCTGCCCGACGCCCGATGGCGCCTTCTATGTCTACCCGGAGGTGTCGGGGCTGATCGGCAAGGCGACGCCGGGGGGCAAGCGCATCGATACCGACGAGGATTTCGTCGGCTATCTGCTCGAGGATGCCAAGGTCGCGGCGGTGCAGGGTGCCGCCTTCGGCCTCTCGCCGGCGATGCGGATCAGCTATGCGACGTCGGACGAGTTGCTGCGTGAGGCATGCGCGCGGATTCGCACCGCGGCACACGCGCTGAAATAACGCTTCTGCTTCGCGCGAAGGCGCGGGGAACGGGCTGTGCCGCCGGGCAGGCCCTTCCCCGGCCGGCGCGTCGCGACCGGTCGTATCAAAACGGACTATTAGCGATTTGCCGCTATCGGCCGGTGCTTCGGTGAAGCGCGAGGCCCGGTTGCTCGATCTGTCTACCCTGTACGTCATGGTATCCTTCGCGTCGATCGTCGCGGGGGTGGTCCATATCGTGCCATGGGCGACCGGGCGGTTCGGACGCTGGGCGGCATGGTGGGGATTCGGCCACATCCTGCTCGGGCTCACCTCCTCGGTCGCGCTGCTGCGCGACATGGGCGCGCCCTATATCATCGCGTGGATCGGCAATCCGCTGGCGATCCTTGCCTATGCCGCGATCTTTGCCGGCATGCGCAACTTCGCCCATCCCGGCGGCAGCAACCGGGTGCTGCTGATCGCCGCGGCGATCGGCGGGGTGCCGCTGCTGCTGTCGACCGATCCGACCGCGATCGGTGCCCGCGTCGGGTATCTCAGCATCGTGCGCGCGCTGTTCGACGGGGCGACCGCGCTGGTCGCATGGCGGATCGCGCGGCGCGAATCGCTGCATACCGGCTGGATCGTCTTTTCGCTGTTCGCGCCGACGGTGCCGCTGTTCCTCGCCCGGTCGATCAGCGCGTTCGACGGACAGGTCAGCACGCGCGTGACCGGGCAGCATGGCGGGATCGCCGCATGGCTGGTCGCGATCGCGATCACCTTCATCCTGTTCCGCGGCTTTTCGCTGTTCGCGCTGGAGGCGGAGCGCGGGCAGCAGCAACTGGCGCGGCTGGCCGAGCGCGACGGGCTGACCGGGGCCTATAACCGCACCGCCTTCGACCGGATACGCCAGCAATGGCAGGGCAGCGGCGCGGTGCTGGTCATCGATCTCGACCTGTTCAAGCAGTTGAACGATCGCTGCGGCCATGCGGTGGGCGACGCCGCGCTCGGCATCGCCACCCGCGTCGCGCAGAACGTGCTGGCGGCGGGGGGCAGCGTGTTCCGGTGGGGCGGGGACGAGTTCGTCGGCGTGCTGCCCGGTGCCGATCGCGCGGCGGCCGACCAGGCCAGCGCGCGGATCGCGCAGCGCTTCACCGATACGGTCTGCGCCGTCGCGCCCGAAGATCTGCCGGTGACGGTCAGCATCGGCACCGCCTGCGGCCCGCTGTCGGAGGTCGAACGGCTGCTCGCCGAGGCGGACGATGCGATGTACGCCGCCAAGCGCGCACGGCGCAGCGACACCGAACGGCAACGCAGCGTTGCCGAAACGATACGACCCGCCGCTTGATTTCGCACTCGCAACATGGTTGAGGCTGTCGACGAGATGAACGGACGCGCCAGCGGCGGTTCACCCCCACCCACTATATCTTGCCTCGAACGAACGGGCGGCTCCTGCCGTCCGATGGCGCGCCCCTCCCGGTCGCGTTGCGGTGGCAAGAGGACGAGACAGATGACACAGACGCGCACCGGTTTCCTTCGCCATTTCATCAGCGGCTTCGCGCTTGGCGCGGTGGCGCTGGTCGCGGTGCAGTTCGCCGGCCCCAGCGAAGCCAAATCGGTCCACACCGCACCGGCGGTGATCGAACAGCTCGGCTGATCTGGCGGGGAGCGATCGCGTTCCCCATATCGGCGGCCTCGCATTCTTGCCGAGGAACCATCATGCACCCGCTGATTCCCGTGTCGCTCGTGGCCGCCGTTCTGGGTGGTGCCGTGCTGACCCTCTCTCCCGCCGTCGCCACCCGCGCGGTGCCGATCCCGACCGTCGCCAGCGACGTGCCGCCGACCCCCGGCCTTGCCACCGCCGTATTGGCGGGCGGCTGTTTCTGGGGAATGGAAGCGGTGTTCGAGCAGGTGAAGGGCGTGAAATCGGTGACGAGCGGCTATGCCGGCGGCACCAAGGCGACCGCCAGCTACGATCAGGTATCGACCGAACGCACCGGCCATGCCGAGGCGGTGCGGATCACCTATGATCCGCGAATCGTCAGCTATGGCACGTTGCTGCGCGTCTATTTCTCGGTCGCGCATGATCCGACGCAGGTGAACGGGCAGATGCCCGACAGCGGCCCCAGCTACCGCTCGGCGATCTTTCCGCAGAACGGATCGCAGAAGCTGACCGCCGAACGCTATATCGCGCAACTGACGCGGGCGAAGGCGTTCGCCAGGCCGATCGCGACGCGGATCGAGGGCGGGGCCTTTTATCCGGCGGAGGCCTATCATCAGGACTTCGCGCGGCGGAACCCGTCGCATCCGTATATCATGCGCTGGGACAAGCCGAAGATCGCGGCGGCGAGGGCAGCGTATCCGGGGTTGGTGGTGTAGGCGGGGGCCTCCAGCGGCGACTGTCCTACACGCAGGAGCACCGCTATCCCGGCCTCCGCTCTTTCCCACCGTCAGAATAGCGGCCGCGAAACCTGCCCCAATTTCGCCCACATTCACGTCGCAAGTGTAAACTTTGTCAACTTTGGACGCGCGAAGCCCTGCGGATCATGACCCGCCGCAACCGCCGAATCCGAGGTTCCTGCTCCAGACGTGCCTGCGAAGATTCGGTTTCACGCAAAGGCGCGGAGACGCGGAGGGGTTGCGTCCGCTGCTGCCGGATCGCGCAGCGATCTGTCGGCCGACTCGTTGAGAGCATGGGAGGACAATTCCGCTGACGCGAAGGAGCCGCACCCTCCTCCGCGCCTCCGCGCGAACCCAAACTTCTTCTCTACAGCAGCCCCAGCGCCATCAACTCCCCGATCAGCCGGGGCGGCAGTTCGTCGGCACCGGTCCCCTCCCCGCCGAGATCGGCCGGCGCGTCGGCGTCCTCCAGATAACGCCAGCCCTGATGCGCGCGTTTCGGGCGGGCTTCGACCAGCACCAGCTTCGGCCCGAGATGGATCGCGACGCGCCCGCCTTCGGCCTCGCCGAATCCCAATATCGGCGAGCGCGCGACCAGCCGGTGCTTCAGGATCCAGAAGAGCGAGCCGCCCTCCAGTTCGGCGACCCGTTTGGGCAGATAGCGCGTAGTCAGCGCCTCGCCTTCGGCATGGCGCGCGGCCAGCCGCTCGACGAGCTGTTCGACATGATCGATGGCGAAGGCGACTTTGGTCAGGTGAAGCGGCACGGCGTCCAGATGGGGAGCGCGGCCGCCCGCCTCAAGCGGTCAGTCCGCTGACGGTCGCCAGCCCAAGGAACACGAGGAACCCCATCGAATCGGTGGTCATCGTCACGAAGATCGACGAGGCGACCGCCGGATCGGCGTTGAACCGGTCGAGCGTCAGCGGCACGAACACGCCGGCAAAGCCGGCGATGACGACGTTGAGCAGCATCGCGACGCCGATCACCCCGCCCAGTTGCGGATTGCCGAACCACAGGGTCACGCCGGTCCCGATCAGCGCGGCGACGGTCAGCCCGTTCATCAGCGCGATCACCATTTCGCGGCGGATCGCGCGCAGCGTGTTCGATTGCGTCAACTGGTTGGTGGCGAGCGCGCGGACCGTCACCGCCATCGTCTGCGTGCCCGCATTGCCGCCCAGGCCGGCGACGATCGGCATCAGCGCTGCCAGCGTCACCATCCGGTCGATCGTCGCGCCGAACGCGCCGATGATCGTCGCGGGCAGCAGCGCGGTGATGAGGTTGGTGATGAGCCAGCGCACCCGCGCCTTGTACGAATCGCGGATCGGTTCGTTGATGTCGCCTTCGCCCGCGCCCGACAGCAGCAGCGCGTCCTCGCCCGCCTCGGCCTGGATGATGTGGACCACGTCGTCGACGGTAATCATGCCGGCCAGCCGCCCGCTGCTGTCGACCACGGCGGCCGAGATCAGCGCGTATTTCTGGAAGCGCAGCGCCACTTCCTCCTGATCCATGTCGACCGGGATCAGCGTCTGTTCGCGCGCCATCACATCGGCGATCGCGACCGAGCGCGGCGTGCGCAATATCCACGACAACTGGCAGGTGCCGACCGGCTTGTGCGCGGGATCGACGACGAAGATTTCCCAGAAATCGGTCGTCAGCACCTCGTCGGCGCGCAGATAGTCGAGCGCGTCGCCGACGCTCCAGTGTTCGGGCACCGCCACCAGCTCGCGCTGCATCAGGCGGCCGGCGGATTCCTCGGGGTAGGACAGCGCCTCCTCGATCGCGGCGCGATCGTCGGGGTCGAGCGCGCGCAGCACCGCGCGCTGATCGTCATCGTCGAGGTCCTCGATGATCGCGACCGCATCGTCGGTGTCGAGCTGCGCCGCCAGATCGGCGACCTGGGTCGCGGTCAGCGCGTCGATCACCGCGTCACGCACCCAGTCGTTCATCTCGGCGAGGACGTCGCCGTTCAGCCGCTCGGGGATCGCCGCCGCCAGCGCCGCGCGCTGTTCGCCCGGGACCAGTTCGAACAGGTCGGCCAGATCGGCGGGGTGGAGCGGCTCGACCAAGTCGCGCACCGCCTCGTCGTCGCCGTTCTCGACCGCGTCGCAGACCGCGCGGACGAATTCGGGCTTGAGCCGGTCGTCCTCGTCCAGTTCGCTCGTCTCAGGCTCGGGAAGGTCGAGTTCGGTCATGGGCGCAACCCTCCTTCGGCACGATTCACCCCCGCTGTAGCCATGCTGCACCGCCGTGCCAACGCCCGTACGGTTGCCAGTGCGGTTGCCAGTCCCTAGCTAGGGCGCCGATTTCAAGGAGTAGCTGAATGGCCGATACCCCCTCCACGCTCGTTATGACGCTCGACACGGGCGAAGTGCGCATCAAGCTGCGCCCCGATCTTGCGCCGAACCATGTCGAGCGCATCGTCAAGCTGGCCGATTCGGGCTTTTACGACGGCGTGGTGTTCCACCGCGTGATCGACGGCTTCATGGCGCAGGGCGGCGACGGCGGTCGCGGCGACGGCACCGGCGGGTCGAAGGAACCGAACCTGAAACAAGAGTTCAGCAAGGAACCGCATGCGCGCGGCGTCTGCTCGATGGCGCGGACGATGGACCCCAATTCGGCCAACAGCCAGTTCTTCATCTGCCTCGACGATGCGACCTTCCTCGACGGGCAGTACACCGTGTGGGGCGTGGTCGAGAGCGGCATGGACGCCGTCGACAAGCTGCCCAAGGGCGAGCCGCCGCGCAATCCGGGCAAGATCGTGACCGCGCGGTCGGAAGCGTAAGGCTTGGCCTTCTGTCGTCATTCCCGCGAAGGCGGGAATCCATAGACGCTGACGCTGCGGTTCTATCGTTCACGTTGGCGTTTATGGACCCCCGCCTGCGCGGGGGTGACGGGCGGGTATATTCTGTGGCGGTTTACTCCGCCGGCGCGTCCAGCGCCTGCACCAGCCAGTCGTGGAACAGCTTCACCGGCCGCTGCTGCAACAGGCGCGGGCGGCAGACGAACCAGTGGCTGTAGGTCGAATTGACCGCCCGGTCGAACAGCGGCACCAGCCGGTCGTCGCGCGCCGTTTCGAAATGTGATTCGAGCATGAAGGCGACACCCAGCCCCTGCGCCGCCGCCTCCAGCATCAGCGTGCCCGAATCGAACCGGTCGATTGCGGCGGGTTCGAGGTCGGGCAACCCGACGGCGTGCATCCAGTCGGCGAAGGTATCGGGCATGTCGCGGTGGATCAGCGCGGTATGCTGCGACAATTGCGCCGGATCGGTGATCGGCGACCGCTCGATCAGCGCGCGCCCGGCGATGGCATAGACCCGGTTGCGGTCGAGCCGCCGCGCATAGAGCGCCGGGTCGATCGCATGATCGAGCACGATCGCAACGTCGAGCCCTTCGCCCAGCCGCCCCAGCCCATGGTGCGCGGTATCGAAGTCCAGATGCAGTTCGGGATGGCGTTCCTTCAGGTCGCCCATGCGCGGCATCAGCCGCTGGATCGCGAACAGCGGCAGCACGCCCAGGCGCAGCCGCAGCACCTCGACCGCGCCCGACATCTGTTCGACCGCGTCGCTGAGCGTATCGAGCGCGCCCGACAGCAGCGCCAGCAACCGCTCGCCATCGTCGTTCAGGCGCAGCGCCTGATGCCGCCGTTCGAACAACGGCTTGCCGATGAATCGCTCGAGCGCCTGCACCCGCCGGCTGAGCGCGGGCGACGACAGCGCCAGTTCGTCGGCGGCGAGCTTCACCGAGCCGAGCCGCGCGACGTGAACAAATGCCTCAATGGCAGTCAGCGGGGGAAGCCGACGCATCCGACCCATCCTACTCTGGTTGCACTGCGGCACAGGCTGCACCGCTCCGCGTTCCAACGCAACTTCTTGAACGCATGCGATTGCAAAATTTGCAATATGAATTGATCTGTTCGCACTTGCACAATAATGCGCTGCACTGCACATAGGAGGTGCCTTTCAGGCATCCTCTCCTAAAACTTTACGGCCGGTCGTTTCGATCGGCCTTTTTTTTCGTCTTGTTGCCGGCAACATGCGCCCCATCTTCGCCGTTCGTCGCTTTCGACGAATGCTGGGGTGAACTGGATGGCAGACAGCGAAACGGGCGGGCGGCGGTTGCAGGTCGCGAACGCACGGCCCGAGGATAGTGGACGCGGCATCGCCCACCTGCCCCGGTCGGTCATGGCGATCCTTGGCGTCGCCGAGGGCGATGTCGTCGAGATCGTCGGCAAGAAGACGACGCCGGCGCGCGCCGTCGCCCCCTATCCGGAGGACGAAGGGCTCGACATCGTCCGCATCGACGGGTTGCAGCGCGCCAATGCCGGGGTCGGTTCGGGCGATCAGGTAGAGGTGCGCAAGGCCGAATCACGCGCCGCGACCCGGGTGGTGTTCGCGCCCGCACAACAGAATCTGCGGTTGCAGGGGTCGGCCAACGCGCTGAAACGCACGTTCTTCGGCCGGCCGCTGTGCCAGGGCGACATCGTCGCGACGACCGGGCACCAGCGGGTCGACAATCTGTCGCCCGGTGTCCGCCGCTACGTCAACGCGCCGGCATTCTCGTTGCAGGAAATCCGCCTGCTCGTTGTCTCGGCCCAGCCCAAGGGCGTGGTCCACATCGACGAATCGACCGAGATCGAACTGCGCGCCGAATATGAGGAACCGCGCGAGGCACGCCGCGCCGACGTCACCTATGACGACATCGGCGGCATGGGCCAGACGATCGACCAGTTGCGCGAGATGGTCGAGTTGCCGCTGCGCTACCCCGAACTGTTCCAGCGCCTCGGCGTCGATCCGCCCAAGGGGGTATTGCTGCATGGGCCGCCCGGCACCGGCAAGACGCGGCTTGCCCGCGCGGTCGCAAATGAATCGGATGCGGAATTCTTCCTCATCAACGGTCCCGAGATCATGGGATCGGCGTATGGCGAATCGGAAAAGCGCCTGCGCGAAGTGTTCGAGCAAGCGACCAAGGCATCGCCCTCGATCGTGTTCATCGACGAGATCGATTCGATCGCGCCCAAGCGGGGCCAAGTGTCGGGCGAGGCCGAGAAGCGGCTGGTCGCGCAGTTGCTGACGTTGATGGACGGGCTGGAATCGCGCGCCAACATCGTCGTCATCGCCGCGACCAACCGGCCCGAGGCGATCGACGAGGCGTTGCGCCGGCCCGGCCGGTTCGACCGCGAAATCGTGGTCGGCGTGCCCGACGAGCGCGGCCGGCGCGAGATCTTGGGCATCCATACCCGCGGCATGCCGCTGGCGGACGATGTCGAGCTGAACGAGCTGTCGCGCACCACCTATGGCTTCGTCGGGGCCGATCTGGCGGCGCTGACCCGCGAGGCGGCGATCGATGCGGTACGGCGGATCATGCCGCGCATCGACCTGTCGGCGGGCACGATCCCGCAGGAGGTGCTCGACAGCCTGTCGGTGACGCGCGAGGATTTCGTCGAGGCGTTGAAGCGGGTGCAGCCGAGCGCGATGCGCGAGGTGATGGTGCAGGCGCCGACCGTGCGCTGGGACGATGTCGGCGGGCTCGACGATGCGCAGATGCGGTTGAAGGAAGGCGTCGAGCTGCCGCTCAAAAGCCCTGAATCGTTCCGCCGCCTCGGCATCCGCCCGGCCAAGGGGTTCCTGCTCTATGGCCCGCCCGGCACCGGCAAGACGCTGCTGGCCAAGGCGGTGGCGCGCGAGGCGGAGGCGAATTTCATCGCCACCAAGTCGAGCGACCTGCTGTCCAAATGGTATGGCGAGAGCGAGCAGCAGATCGCCCGGCTGTTCGCCCGCGCACGGCAGGTCGCGCCGACGGTGATCTTCATCGACGAACTCGATTCGCTGGTGCCCGCCCGCGGCGGCGGGATGGGCGAGCCGGAAGTGACGGCGCGCGTGGTCAACACCATCCTTGCCGAGATGGACGGGCTGGAGGAACTCCAGTCGGTGGTGGTGATCGGCGCGACCAACCGGCCCAATCTGGTCGATCCGGCGCTGCTGCGCCCCGGCCGGTTCGACGAGCTGGTCTATGTCGGCGTGCCCGATGCGGCGGGTCGGGCGCGGATCCTGAACATCCAGACGCAGAAGATGCCGCTGGCCGCCGATGTCGATCTGGACGCGGTCGCGAAGCGTACCGACCGGTTCACCGGTGCCGATCTGGAGGATGTCGTGCGGCGCGCCGGCCTGTTCGCGCTGCGCGACGGGCTCGACACGCGCGAGGTGACGATGGTGCATTTCGACGCGGCGTTGGGTGAATCGCGCGCCTCGGTGACGGCGGAGATGGAAGCGGAATATCGCGCCATGTCCGCCCGGCTGAAGCAGGATGCGATCGCGATCCAGCCGATCGGCTTCATCGCGCCGGGCATGGTCGAGGGGCGCGGGCCGAAGGGGTGAGAATCCGGTCCATCCGTCCGGCGCAGGTCGGACGGATGGACCACCCGGACGGATGGGCGGCATGCTCTACCCACCGCACCGAACGCGACCCCCGCAACCGTTCGGCTTGCATGTTCGTTGCGCTTTTGCGACGACGACGTGACCACGGGTGCGCCAGCGCCATCCTTCGAGGATTTCCATGACGACGAGTTCCAGCACCGCGACACGACGGAAGCCGCGCGGTGTCCCTTCGCCGGCCGGCATTTTCCTGCGCGGGTTCGTCAAGCATCCAGTGATGGTCGGGTCGGTGATCCCGTCATCGAACAAGCTGATCCGCAAGATGCTGGGGCCGATCGACTGGGCGAACGCCAAGGTCGTCGTCGAATATGGTCCGGGCGTCGGCACCTTCTGTCGCCCGATCCTCGAAAGGCTGGCGCCCGATGCGCAGTTGATCGTGATCGACACCAATCCCGATTTCATCGATTATCTGAACGCGACGATCCTCGATTCGCGCTTCTCGGCGGTGCATGGCTCGGCCGCCGACGTCGAGGCGATCGTCGCCGATCATGGCCATGCCCATGCCGATTACGTGCTGTCGGGGCTGCCCTTCTCCACGCTGCCGCCCGGTGTCGGCGATGCGATCGCCGCCGCGACGCGCGCAGTACTGCGCAGCGGGGGGGCGTTCCTCGTCTATCAGTTCAATCCGCGCGTGCGCGACTTCCTCGACCGGCAGTTCGCCCGGATCGATCACGACATGGAATGGTGGAACATGCCGCCGGCGCAACTGTGGTGGGCGTGGAAGGACTGAGCTTTCCCGCCCCCCCGAAATGTTGCGGTGCGAAAACGACTTTCCGGTGGATGATGCGTTGAGCCGATGATGCCCGCCACCCCCACCACCGCATGGTTGAACGCCATCGGCACCGCCGTGCCCGGCCACGACATTCATTCCGCTTTCATCGGCTGGGCACGCGAGCGGCTGGATGCACGTGAGACGCGGTTGTTCGACCGGATGGTTGATCGTGCCGGCATCGGCCATCGCTGGTCGGTATTGCCGGCAAGCGAAGACGGCGGATCGCCGGTGGGTGCAGGCGGTTTCTATGCCGATGCCATGCCCGGCACGGCGGCGCGAATGCGGATTTATGCCGATTCGGCGCCGATATTGGCCATCGCCGCGATCGAGGCCTTGCGCGAACAGGTCGATCTGAGCGGCATCACCCATCTGGTGGTCGCCAGTTGCACAGGCTTCGTGGCACCGGGCATCGACCAGATCGTCGCCGCGCGGATCGGCCTTGCCCCCACAGTCGAACGGCTGCTGGTCGGGTTCATGGGCTGTTATGCCGCCGTCGCCGCGCTGCGCAGCGCGCGCCATATCGTCCGGTCCGACCCCGACGCACGGGTGCTGGTGGTCACGGTCGAGCTGTCGACGCTGCACCTGCAACCCGCCACCGACCTCGAACCGCTGCTCGCGATGCTCCAGTTCGGCGACGGCGCGGCGGCGGCGTTGGTGAGCGGTAAGGCGCAAGGCTATGCGATCGACACGCCGTTCGCCGCGACGCTGCCCGATTCGGCAGCGCTGATCCGCTGGGACATCACCGATGCCGGTTTCGCGATGCACCTGTCGGGCGAGGTGCCGGGGCGGATCGCGACCGCGCTGACCGATCCGGCGTTCGCGGCGGCGGCGACCGGCGGACGGTCGCTGGCGGCAGTCGACGGCTGGGCGGTCCATGCCGGCGGGCGGTCGATCCTCGACGCGGTCGAGCGCAGCCTGTCGCTGCCACCCGATTCGCTCGCCGTGTCACGCGGGGTGCTGGCGGCGAATGGCAACATGTCGTCGGCGACGCTGATGTTCGTGCTGGCGGCGATGCTGGCCGGGCCGCGTGTCGACAATGGCATCGCGCTCGCCTTCGGTCCGGGCCTCGCCGCCGAGGGTTTCGGCTTTCGGAGCGCGGCATGAGCTTCCCGCGCGTCCACGCCGAAGAGGCGATGGACGATCCCGCGCTCGATCCCGCCGTCTATGCCGCGGTGCTGCGCGATCTGGCGCGGGTAAACACGGTGACGATGGCGGCGCGCCCGACGCTTGGCTTTCTCGATTCGCTGGCGGGCAGGGGCGACCGGCTGAAGCTGCTCGACGTCGGCTTCGGCGATGGCGACATGCTGCGCCGGATCGCGCGCTGGGCGGCGGCGCGCGGCGTGGCGGCGGAGCTGGTCGGCATCGACCTCAACCCGCACAGCGCGGACGTCGCGCGTGCCGATACCCCGGTCGATCTGCCGATCACCTATCGCACCGGCGACTATGCCGATCTGGCGGGCGCAGGCTTCGACGTGATCGTCTCCAGCCTCGTCGCGCATCACATGACGCGCGATCAGTTGATCGCTTTCCTGCGCTTCATGGAGGCGGAGGCGGCACGCGGCTGGCTGGTCAACGATCTGCATCGCCACCGCTTCGCGCATGCCGGCTATCCGCTGCTCGCCCGCATCCTGCGTTGGCACCCGATCGTCCGCGCCGATGGCACGCTGTCGATCGCGCGGTCGTATCGTCCCGAGGAATGGCCGCCGCTGCTCGACGCGGCGGGGGTGCGGGGTGCGCGGGTCGTCCGCCGTTTTCCGTTCCGGCTATGCGTCGAACGCCGGCGCTGATCGCGGGCGGCGGCCCGGCCGGCGCGGTCACGGCGGCGCTGCTCGCGCGCGGCGGGATGCGGCCGCTGGTAATCGAGCGCGCGCGCGAGGTGCAGGACGCGCTGTGCGGCGGGTTCCTGTCGTGGCGCACGCTGCAATCGCTCGAATCGGTCGGCGTCGAGGCGGCGGCGCTGGGCGGCCATGTCGTGCGCCGGATCACCATCCATGCCGCCGGACGGCTCGCCGGGGCATCGCTCCCCGCGCCGGCGATCGGCCTGTCGCGGCGCCGGCTCGATTCGCTGCTGCTCGCCCATGCCGAGGCGCTGGGCGCGGCCGTCGAGCGCGGCGTGGCGATCCGCTCCGCCGACCAGCGGGTGCTGCATACCGCCGATGGCGCCGCGGTGGCCGGCGACAACCTGTTCCTCGCGACCGGCAAGCACGACCTGCGCGGACTGGCCCGCCCCGCCCCGCGCGATGCCGATCCGGCGATGGGGGTGCGCGTCCGGCTGGCCGCGTCGCCCGCGCTGGCGCGGATGATCGGCGATGCGATCGAACTGCATCCCTTCGCCGGCGGCTATGCCGGGATCGTGTTGCAGGAGGACGGGAGCGCGAACGTGTGCATGGCGCTGCGCCGGTCGCGGTTGCAGGCGGCGGGGAGCCTGCCCGCGCTGCTCGACGCGCTCGCCGCCGAGGCACCGGCGCTCGGCGAACGGCTCGCCCATCTTGGCGCGGAGCAGCAGATCGATGCGATCGCCAATGTTCCCTATGGCTGGCGCACCGCGCAGACGACTCCCGGCGTCTATCGGCTGGGCGATCAGGCCGGGGTCATCCCCTCGCTGGCGGGCGAAGGCATGGGCATCGCGATCCGCAGCGGCATCCGCGCGGCGCAGGTCGCGCTGGGCGGTAGTACGGCGGAAGTCTATCAGCGCGATCTGGCGCGCGCGCTGCGCCGGCCGCTCGGAGTGGCGGGGATGCTGCGCCATGTCGCCGAACGGCACGGCAGCGCGCTGTTGCTGGGCGGCGTGTTTCCCGGCCTCGTCCACCGGCTGGCGGGCTGGACCCGGATCGATCCGCCACAATGATCGTCACCCTGCGTTCAGCCACCCGCCGCTACAGCGCCCGACTTTCCTGAAGCACGGGTGCCCCGGGGCTTGTGCCCCGGGGCACCCGCGCGGTATCCGGCACATCTTCATGGCACGCTCCTCCGAACGCTCTCGCAAGCGGTCCGCCGCAAAGCCCCGCTGGCGGCGCGTCCTGCGCTGGGTAATCGGCACCGGCGTCGTCCTGACGCTGGTGGCGGTGATCGCGCTCGTCGTGGCGGTGTATAATGCCAAGGCGAACCTGCCGAGCTTCGACCAGCTCAAATCCTCGCCCAACGGCCAGATGATCCGGGTGCGCGCCGCCGACGGCACGATCCTCGTGTCGCTGGGGCCGAGCTATGGCGAATGGATTCCCTACAGCGAGATACCGGACGTGATGCGCGACGCGATGGTCGCGGTCGAGGACCGGCGCTTCCGCTCGCACTGGGGCGTCGATCCGGTGGCGATCGCGCGCATCACCAAATTCGCGATCGAGACGCGCGGCACCGGCCGCCGCCTGCAAGGCGCATCGACGATCACGCAACAGGTCGCGCGCACGATCTTCCTGTCGAACAGCTATACGGTCGGCCGCAAGTTCCGCGAGATCATCCTGGCACTCGCGATCGAGCGCAAGTTCAGCAAGAACCAGATTCTCGAACTCTATCTCAACAAGGTGTATTTCGGCGGCGGGGCGTATGGCATCGATGCCGCGTCGCGCCGGTTCTTCAACCATCCGGGCAACCGGTTGTCGCTGTCCGAGGCGGCGGTCATCGCCGGGCTGGTCAAGGCGCCGTCGCGCTATTCGCCGACCGCCGATGCCGAGGCGGCGGTAGGCCGCGCCGGCGTGGTGCTGCAACTGATGCAGGAAACCGGCGCGATCAGCGCGAGCGAGGCCGCCGATGCCGACCCGCAGGCGATCAAGCTGTCGCCGGGGCCGCAGCAGAACAGCGTGCGCTATTTCACCGACTGGGCACTGCCACAGCTCGAAACGCTGATCGACGAGACCGAGGCACCGCTCGACGTGTGGACCACGCTCGATCCGGGCATGCAGACGAGCGCCGATACCGCGATCCGCGCCAATGCCCCGGCGGGAACGCAGGGGGCGCTGGTCGCGCTCGACCGCGACGGGGCGGTGCGGGCGATGGTCGGCGGCAAGGACTATGTCTCGTCGATCTACAACCGCGCGACGCAGGCGACGCGCCAGCCCGGGTCGTCGTTCAAGCTCTTCGTGTATCTGGCGGCGCTGGAAGCGGGGATGAACCCCGACAGCCAGGTGCAGGACGCGCCGATCACGATCGACGGGTGGAGCCCGCGCAACAGCTCGCGCCGGTTCAGCGGGCAGGTGTCGATGCGCACCGCCTTCGCCTATTCGCTGAACACGGTCGCCGCGCGGCTGGGGCAGCAGGTCGGTTTCGGCACCGTCGCCGACATGGCGCGGCGTTTCGGCATCACTACGCCCGTCGATACGCGGCCGGCGATGGTGCTCGGCACGTCGGACGTGCGGCTGATCGACATGACGCGCGCCTATGCCTCGGTCGCCTCCGGCGGGACGGCGGTGGTCCCCTATGGCATCACCCGCGTCACCGCCAATGGATCGGTGATCTACCAGCATCAGGTCGACAGTTCGCGCGTGCTCGTCGCGCCCTATGTGGCGCAGCAGATGACCGACTTGCTCCAGACGGCGGTGAATACCGGCAGTGGCCGCGCCGCGCAGATCGGCCGCCCGGTGGCGGGCAAGACCGGTACGACCAGTTCGAACAAGGACGGCTGGTTCATGGGCTTCTCGTCAGGGATCACCACCGGCGTGTGGATGGGCCGCGACGATGCCAAGACGGTCAGCGGGTTGCAGGGCGGCACCGCCCCGGCGCGCGCCTTCGCCGCGTTCATGCGACAGGCGGTGGCCAGCCGCCCGGTCGAGCAGTTCGACACCAAGGTGACGCTGCCCGAATGGCAGGAGGAGCCGGACGCTGAGAGCTATTACGGCCAGCCCGACGATCAGGTCTATGTCGACGAAAACGGCAACCCGGTGCCCGCGCCGCAGCAGCAGCCGGCACCGCAGGAGGGCGACGAGGTCGATCCGGCCGAACAGCAGCCGCAGGTGCAGCGCGTGCCCGACGAACAGCTCGATCAGGACTGGATCGATCGCGCGTTGGGACGCGGTCCGCGCGAGGCGGCACCGCCGCCGCGCCGCGCCCCGCCGCCCGAACGGCGCGCGCCCGACCGCCCTTATGAAGAAGAGTCGCGCCCGTACCAGTGAAGCGCCGCGCCCGATGCGCGCAGCCAGCGGCGGGCGTCGTCGGGATCGCCCTCGAACAGTTCGGCGACCAGCGCGTGGAACGCGGGGCCGTGGTGCATGTGGACACGGTGCGCCACCTCATGCGCCACGGTCGCGCGGCGGACGGCGACGGGGGCGAGCAGCAACCGCCAGCTATAGCGGATCGCGCCGGTCGAACTGCAACTGCCCCAGCGCGCCCTGGGATCGGCGACCGCGACCTGCGCGACGGTGACGCCGGCCTTCGCGGCATAGTGGGCGGTATCCTCGGCAAGCGCGCGCAGCGCCTCGCGCCGCAGCCAGCGTTCGATGCGGGTGGCGAAGGCTTCGGCGGGACCGCCACAGACCAGAACCGCCTCGTCATCCCGGCCTTCGCCGGAAGGACGGAGGACGGGCGTCCGCGACACGCCCGCATCCCACACCAGCCGCACGTCGCGCCCGGCCACCGGCACGACCGCGCCGTCGACGAACGGCCGGCCCTGCGGCAGCTTCGCCCGCTGCGCCGCGATCCATTCGGCCTTTTCGCCGGCCCATGCCACCGCCTTGGCCAGCGCCATGCGTCTGGGCACCGTGAGGCGTACCCGCCCGGTCGCTGGATCGACCGACAGCCGCGCGACCCGGGCGCGCGGATGGCGGACGACCTCGACCCCGTCGATCACAGCACGCGGTCGGTCAGGTGATCCTCCATATCGCCCACGTCGACCTCGCTGACGGTCCAGCCGCGCGTCGACTGGCCGGCGGCATGCACGCTCTCGCGGTCGCCGCTGTTCAGATAATGCCACTCGGGCAGCGTCTCGCCATTGGCGCGCAGGCGATAGGCGCAGGTCGAGGGCAGCCATTCGATCTTGGCGACGTTGCGCGCGTTCAGCCGCACGCATTCGGGGACATAGGCATGGCGGTGGCGATAATCGCTGCACTGGCCCATCCGCCGGTCGAGCAGCTTGCATGCGACGTTGGTCGCATGGACCTCGCCGGTGTCCTCGTCCTCCAGCTTGTGCAGGCAGCATTTGCCGCAGCCGTCGCACAGCGCCTCCCATTGTGCGCGGTCGAGTTGCGCGAGGGGCAGGTCGTCCCAGAAGCGGCCGGTCATCGCACCCACTTCGCCAGCTCCTTCGCGACCGCCGCCGCATCCTCGTCCTGCGGCAGCAGCGCCACCGGGCGGCCCTGCGGGTCCATCAGCACCGCCGTGCGGCTGTGGTCCATCAGATATTCCGACGCACCGGGCGGCTGCGACTTGGCATAGGTGACGCCGTAGGCACGTGCCGCGTCGGCGATCGCCTGCGCCGATCCGGTCAGCCCGACCATGCGCGGATGGAACGCCGCGACATATTTGCCGACGACGGCGGGCGTATCGCGTTCGGGATCGACGGTGATGAAGATCGGCACGACCTTGTCGCCACGTTCGGGCTCGTCAGCCTCGAACGCCTTCAGGCCGGCGGCGATCGTCTGGAGATCGACCGGGCAGACGTCGGGGCAATAGGTATAGCCGAAATAGACGATGCGCCATTTGCCGGCGAAGTCGGTGTCGCGCACCACCTGACCCTGCCCGTCGGTCAGCACGAACGGCCCGCCGATCCGCGCGCCCGCCAGCGGCGGCGTCTCGGCCGGTTGCTCGCCGCCGCCGCATGCGGCAAGCAGCAGCGCGAGCGCGGGACCGACGGTTCGCAGATAGCTGTTCATGGTGTTGTTGCCCATGATCTGATAGGCGATTCCATGCAAGCCATGCGTGTGTCCGCCGGGGAGTATTTGGAATGAAGCCGATCCGTGTCCTGCTCGCCGCGGCGTTGCTGCTGCCCGCCGCCGCGCAGGGCCAGCAGACGTCGCCGGGCTACAGCTTCCTGAAAGCGGTGCGCGACGAGGACGGCAACAAGGTGAACGACATTCTGGGCCAGCCCGGACAGACGATCATCAACACCAAGGACCGTTCGACCGGCGAAGGCGCGCTGCACATCGTCGCCAAGAGCGGCAATCTGACCTATCTGCGCTTCCTGCTGGCGAAGGGGGCGAACCCCAATTTGCAGGACAATCGCGGCAACACGGCGGCGATCTATGCGGTCGAATCGGGCTCGGTCGAGGCGGTCGACGCGCTGGCGGCGCGCAAGGCGAACCTGAATCTGGGCAATTCGAGCGGGGAGACGCCGCTCATCCGCGCGGTGCAGTTGCGCAATCCCGACATGGTCCGCACGCTGGTGGCGGCGGGCGCCAACCCCGATCAGGCCGATGTGATCGCCGGCCTGTCGGCGCGCGACTATGCCCGGCGCGACACCCGCACCCCGGCGCTCCTCCGGCTGCTGGAGGCCGCCCCGGCCAAGCCCAAGGCGGCGGTCGCCGGCCCGCGCCTGTAACGCGGACCGGCGCTCAGCGGATCGTCCACTCCAGCAGCGTCGCGTCCTGCGGAACGGTAAGCCGCAGGTAGCGCGTCCGTGCCGCATGGCGCAGGACGATCGGCGATCCGCTTGCCGCGCTCTCCCCCGCCAGCCGTGTCCAGCGCTTGCCGTCCGCCGATCCCTCGATCGTCAGCGCATGGGACTGGACCGGGAAGCCCATCCGCAGGCTGCTCTCGCCCACCGGCTTCGCCGTGCCCAGATCGGCGACGATCCGCGGCGGCATGGCGGTGGCCGGTATCCAGCCGGTGGCGTAATTATCATCGCCGGCACGTTCGGGACCGTGCAGCGTATCGCGGCCCTGCCCGCTGGCGCGCCATGGCAGGCCCTGAGCGCGCCGCGCGGCGAACCCCCGCACCGGTCCGCCATGCCCCGGCAACACCCGCGCGATCGTGCCGTCGTCGTTCAGCCGGATCGGGTCGATCGCCACCTGCCGCAGCACCGCATCGCCCGAGGGCAGGAACGGCAGGCCGTGACGATGATACAGAATATACGCCTGTCGTCCCGAGCGGAAGATCGCGTGGTGGCCGGGGCTGATGACGTTGCGTGCGGCGTCGGTCGACAGGATCGGGCTGCCCGGCCCTTCGCGGAACGGGCCGAACGGGGTATCGCCGATCGCATAGCGGACCTTGTAGGTGTCTTCGGTCGTCTTGCCGTCGCTATAGCTCAGCACATAATGCTTCCCCTGCCGCATCATGAACGGCCCTTCGAAATAATTCGGCGGGGTGACGTCGCGCACCGGCCCGTCGAAGCGGACCATGTCGGGCTTCAGCTTCACCACGAAGCAGTGCCCGTTGACCCAGTTCAGCCCCGACCCCCAATAGAGATACGCCTGCCCGTCGGTATCGACGAACGCCTCGGCATCGATCATGTGATAGCGCCGGTCGAAATCGCGGCCGATCAGCGGCTTGCCGCCATTGGCATCGGCCCATGGCCCGGCGGGCGACGTCGCGCTGCCCACCCACACCTCGCTCCCGACCGAGACGTACATGTACCAGCGCCCGTTCGCCGCCTTGACCACCGACGGTGCCCAGACCTTGGCATCGCTCGACGTCGGGCTCGTCGCGGCGGCCCTCGTCGGCCAGTTCGGCGTGGAGAAGCGCCAGTCGCGACCGTTGTCGGATGTCCACAGTCCCAGCGCATCGCCGCCCCATGGATCGATCGTGGCGAAGATATACCAGCGGTTGCCGTCGCGCACGATCGAGGGATCGGCGAAATAGCCCGGCAGCAGCGGATTGCCCGCGTGCGCCGCATCGAAGCGGGGTTCGGGCGCGGCGGCGGCGAGCGACAGGCCCCCCGCCACCACCGCCGCCAGCGCGCGCATCACTGCACCTCGGTCGCGCGCGCCGGCCGCGCCTTGTCGGGCGTCGTCCCCTCGCCCGCGAACGGCTTGAAGCGGAAGGCGACGCGGATCGGCTCCAGCTTCGTGCGATACTGCATGTGCGGCTGGCCGACCCAGTTCCACGCGGTATCGCCGCCGACGCCCCATTGCCCGGCATCGACGATCAGCGATACCTGGTCATGCGGCACGATGTCGCTCGACTTCCACGTGCCCTCCGGCCGGCGATAGAGATCGCTGTAGGGAAACGCCAATGCCTGCATCATCAGCGGGCCGTCGCCCTCGATCCGCAGCCCCTGTCCGCCGCCCGACAATTCCATCCAGCGCACGTCGGTCTTGTTGCCGGTATCCTGTGGCCGCATGTAATCATGGTTCTGTTCGGCGATTTGCCCGCGCCACAGGCCGATCGGTGCGCTGGTCCTGCGATCGACATAGCTTTCATGCGGTCCGCGACCATACCAT
Source organism: Sphingomonas sp. Leaf407 (assembly GCF_001425385.1). Lineage (GTDB taxonomy): Bacteria > Pseudomonadota > Alphaproteobacteria > Sphingomonadales > Sphingomonadaceae > Sphingomonas. Next base: position 227,498 of record NZ_LMQO01000005.1, on the reverse strand, counting down.
TCGACCGTGGTCATCGTCGTCGGCAACGACCACATCAACCCGACGCGGACCGGCGGCGGCAGGTCGCTCTTCAGCGGGGTGAGTTCGCCCGACACCGCGATTTCGCCCATCGCCTCCATCGCATAGGTGGTGACGAACCGCGCCGCGCCCGCGCCCAGCGCATGGTCGACCGTCACCGTCGCGCCGCCGTTCGGGCGCCGGACGACGGTGATCGCGCGCACCTGCCGCTCGGCGCTCATCGCCCGCCACGGCTCCTGCTGGCGCGCGGTGCCGGTCAGCGTGTCGTTATCGGTTTCCGCCCGCCAGAAATTCGGCGCGCCCCCGCTGGCCAGCAACGTGCCGCCGCGCGTCAGCCGCGCCAGCCCGGTCGCCCGGTCGATCGTCAGCGTATCCCCGCCCGCGCTCAGGCTGACCGCCTGCGCGCTGTCCTGCACGGTCGCGCTCGTGGCGACGTGCGCGCGTTCGCCCGACCGGGCGACGGCGAACTGTTCCCAACCGACGATATAGTCGGCCGGCACCAGCGGGATCGCGTTCGCCTTTGCCCTGGCGCGCACCGTCACAAAAACTTCCGCGCCGGGTTTGCGGGCGTCCTTGGGCAGCGGCAGCGTGATCGTCTGCGTCGCGCCCGCCGCCGTGGTCATCGGCGGCAACGCACCGGTCGCCACGGCCACGCCGTCGGCTTCGAGTACCCAGTCGAACGCGAAACCCGACAGGTCGCGGAAATCATGCCGGTTGCGCACCGTGACCTGCCCGGTCGCGGGATCGAACCGCTCGAACTGGATCGGCGAGAGCACCTTCTGCACTTCGTAGAGATGCGGATTGGGGGTGCGGTCGGGCTGGTTCAGCCCGTCGCCGAATTCGATGTCACCGCCCGGATTGGGACCATATTCGCCGCCGTCGCCCCAGTAACGCTTGCCGTCGCGGGTCGTGCGGAACATCGACTGGTCGACCCAGTCCCAGATGAAGCCGCCCTGCAACTTGTTCGGGTGCGCGTAGATCGTGTCCCAATATTCCTTGAAATTGCCACCCGAATTGCCCTGCATATGGGCATATTCGCACTGGATCATCGGTTGCGTGCGGGTCGGGTCCTTGGCCCAGTCGACCATCTTCTCGACGTCGTCGTACATCGGCGCATAGATGTCGACATACGGGTTGGGCTGATGGTCCCAGTCGAGCGTGCCCCAGCCGAGATAGGAGATCAGCCGGCCGGGGTCGCGCGCGCGGATCGATGCCGCCGCCTTTTCGAAATTGGGGCCGATGCCCGCTTCGTTGCCGAGCGACCAGAAGATCACCGACGGATGATTCTTGTCGCGCTCGACCATGTTCATCACGCGGCTGACATGCGCGCCTTCCCATGCCGGATCGAAGCCGATCTGCAGCTTCGACCGCAGTTCGGGATGCTTGTTGGCATAGTCCATATAGGCATGGCTCTCGATATTGGCCTCGTCCATGACATAGAGGCCCATTTCGTCGGCCAGCGCATAGAAGCGCGGATCGTTGGGATAGTGTGAGGTGCGCACCGCGTTGATATTGTTGCGCTTCATCAGTTCGATGTCGCGCCGCATCGATTCGAGCGAGATGACGTGGAAGGTGACGGGGTCATGCTCGTGGCGGTTGACGCCGCGCAGGACGATCGGCCGGCCGTTGACGCTCACCCGCCCGCCGATCATCGCCACGTCGCGGAAACCGATCTTCTGCGGGGTCGACTGGATCACCCGCCCCGACCCATCGAGCAGTTCGACCAGCAGCGTGTAGAGGTTGGGCATCTCCGCGCTCCATGGGCGCACGCCCGGCACGTCGGCGGCGATCGTCAGCTTGCGCGCGGCCCCGGCCGGCACCGCCGCCTCGCGCGACAGGAGTTCGCGGGTCCCGTCGAGCAGCACGACACGCGCCCGCGCCGTCGCCGCACCGGTCACGGCCAGATCGACCGCCAGTCGCCCGTCGCGGAAGCTGCGATCCAGCCCGGCATGGACGAACACGTCGTCGATCCGCGTTTTGGGGACCGACGCCAGAAAGACCTCGCGCTCGATCCCCGACACGCGCCAGAAATCCTGATCCTCCAGATACGATCCGTCGGACCAGCGGATCACCTGCACCGCCACCATGTTGCGCCCCGGTTTGACGAAGCGGGTCACGTCGAATTCGGACGGCAGCTTGCTGTCCTCCGAATAGCCGACCTCGCGCCCGTTGACCCACACGCGATACGCCGATCCCGCCGCGCCGATGTGCAGGATCACGTCGTCCCCGCGCCACCCGTCGGGCAGGGTGAAGTCGCGGCGGTACGATCCCGTCTCGTTCGTATCGTGCGGCACCAGCGGCCGGTTGGCGGGAAAGGGATAGGTGATATTGTTGTACTTGGGCTGGCCATGGCCCTGCGCCTGCCACATCGCCGGCACCGGAATCGTTTTCCACCGCGACACGTCATAGCTGGGCGACTCGAACCCCTTGGGCGCGCCGTCGACCGATGGGCTGAACGCGAACGCCCAGTCGCCGTCCAGCGACAGGAAGCGCGCCGATTGGGTACGATGCCCGGCAAGCGCGCGCTCGCGGCTCTCATAGGCGAAGCCGGTCGCACGGGCGGGCAGCTTGCCGCGCGCGTAGACCGCCGGATTTTCCCAGTCGGGACGGCCGGGATCGACCTGAACCGGTTCGACCCGCGGTGCCTGTCCCCACGCCGGCATCGCCAGCGCCATCATGCCCACGCCCAACAACAGCTTGCCCATCATGTCTTGCATCTCCCCGGAAACGATGTTTTGTATGACAATATACGGTTGAACCGGCGATGCAACGCCGAAGCCGCAAAAGGGGAGGAACCGAATGACTGGCCTCAAGGTACGGCTGCGCTGGCTTCTCCCGCTCGCGTTGATCCTGCCCGGCGGTGTCGCCGCGCAAGACGCTCGCGTGCCTGCCGGCCATGGCGAATCGGTTCCGGTGACGCTGCGCATCGCGACCGACCGGCCCGGCACGACCTTCGAGGGCTGGGGCACCGCGCTCGCGTGGTTCGCCAATGTGACCGGGGCCTATCCCGATGCGACGCGCGAGCGGCTGGCCGATCTGTTCTACGGTGCCGATGGACTCGGCTGGACGATCGCACGCTATAATATCGGCGGCGGCAACGCGCCCGATACGCCGCCCTATCTGCGGACCGGTGGGGCGGTGCCCGGTTTCTGGCGCGTGCCGGCCGGGGTCGATGCCCGCAGCGCATGGCGCGCCGACGATCCGGCGATGTGGGACTGGAGCGCCGATGCCGCGCAACGCTGGTGGCTCGATGCGATTCGCCGCCGGGTCGACGCCCCGCTGTTCGAGGCGTTCTCGAACTCGCCGCCATGGTTCATGACGGTCAGCGGCCGGGTATCGGGTGCGACGAGCGGCACCGACGACAATCTGCGCGCGGGACAGGAAGGCGCGTTCGCCGCCTATCTGGCGCGCGTCGTCGACGAACTGCAACGCCGCCACCGCATCGCCTTCCGCACGCTTTCACCGGTCAACGAGCCGAATACCGATTACTGGTTCGCCGCCAACACGCAGGAAGGCGCGCACTGGTCGCCCGCGCGGCAGGCGGCAATGATCGACGCGAGCGATGCGGCGCTGAAAGCGCGCGGCCTGACCACCGTCGTCGCCGCGCCCGACGAGACGAACTCGCACCTCTTCCTCGCCGACTGGGCCGCCTATCCCGCCGCCACCCGGGCACGGATCGGCCAGCTCAACGTCCACAGCTATGGCACGGTCCATCAGACCGGGGTACGCGACATCGCGCGTGCTTCGGGCATTCGCCTGTGGATGAGCGAACACGATATGGCGCTGGAAAAGACGCCGGAGCAGGTCGACGACGTCGCGACCGCGCTGGCCTTTGCCGAGCATGTCGTGGGCGATCTGCGCCGGCTGGAACCCGCCGCATGGGTATTCTGGCAGGCGGTGGAAAACCGGAGCGCGCGAGACGGCCAGCCCGGATCGAACTGGGGCATCGTCAAGATGGATCTGACCGCCGCCGCGCCGGGGCCGGAGGCGATCCGCATCACCCGCAAATATTGGGCGATGGCCAATTTCAGCTGCCATATCCACCCCGGCTATCGCCTGGTGCCGGTCGACGATCCCGACAGTGTCGCCGCCCTTTCGGGCGATGGCACCACGCTGGTGATCGTCCACGTCAACGGCGGGATGCTGTCACGCCGCCTCACGCTTGCGCCCGCCGCCGGCGGCTATCGCCTGACGCGGCGGATCGTGACCGATGCCCGGCGCAATGCGGCCGCCGACCGAATCACGCCGGTCGCCGACCCCCGCTCGGTGACGACGTTCGTCCTCAAGCGGGGGTAGGAGGGGGTGCGCTCAGAACGGCACGTCGTCGTCGAGATCGTCGCCGAACCCGCCCGAGAAGCCGCCACCCTTGTTGCCGCCCGAATTGAAGCCGCCGCCACGCGATGCGCCGCCCTGGCCACCGCCCGACGATCCGCCACCGAAATCATCGCCGCCACCAAAGTCGCCGCCGCCGCTGCGGCCACCACCGCCACCACCGCCGCCACCCTGACCGCCGCCGGGGCCGTCGAGCATCGTCAGCACCGAATTGAACCCCTGCAGCACGATCTCGGTCGAATATTTGTCCTGACCCTGCTGGTCCTGCCATTTGCGCGTCTGGAGCTGGCCCTCGATATAGACCTTGCTGCCCTTACGCAGAAAGCGTTCGGCGACGTTGGCGAGGCCTTCGTTGAAGATCGCGACCGAATGCCATTCGGTCTTTTCCTTCTTCTCGCCGCTGTTGCGGTCCTTCCACGATTCCGACGTGGCGATGCGCAGGTTCACCACCTTGCCGCCGTTCTGGAACGATCGCGATTCGGGGTCGCGGCCCAGATTGCCTACGAGGATCACTTTGTTGACGCTGCCAGCCATGGCGCTTGCCTTCTTCACGAATGGGATATGGCCGAGCTTCCTAAGCCAGCGCCGCAGGGGACGCTAGGGGTTAGAGGCTGGTTCAAGGCGGTGCCGGCCCGCTCCCCCACCCGGCCACCCACAGCGTACCCTCGATGGGTGGCCGGGTGGGGGAGCGGGCCGGCACCGCAGAACGCGCATCGGCGCGTTTTCAAACTAACCCTTAGCCGTCGCAGCTATAGCGGAAGCTGTTGTCGAGCGCTTCGGCCAGCACCAGCGTATGCACCCCTTCGGCGCGCGACGTCGCGCACAGCCTGTCGCGCGCGCCGCCGGTGTTGCTGCGATAGGTTGCCTTGTATTCCGCGACGAACACCGGCTTGTTCGCGGTGATGAACGGCTTGAGCGTCGCGCATTCGTCATATTCATGGCATTGTTCGTTGACCGCGAAGTCGAACGCTCCCTCCAGCGCCGCCACCTGGTCGAGATCGTTCTTCAATCCCACCGCCAGCCCGCGCGCATGTGCCTCGCCGGCGAGGAACCGGTTATAGTCGAGCTGCTGCGCGGCGGTGATGCCGAGGCCGTTCTTGTTCGCATAGCCATCGACATTGTCGGGCTCGACCGCGTCGCAGCCCTTGGTCCGCGCCAGATCGAGCCGGGTCTGCATCACCCGCCGGACGTTGGCGGACGTGACCGACAGCCAGCGTTCGCCGACCCAGCCGTCGAGCGCCGATCCGCGATCGGCGGCGGCGAACTGGGCATCGTCACTGCGCCAGTTTTCCGACGATCCGGCCGAGAAATAGCAGATCACCCGCCGCCCGCCATCGTGCAGCTTCTGGATCGTCGCGACCGGCGTGTCGAACAGATCGACGTCATAGGCGGTGACGGCATAGCTGGTGTCGACCGTCCCCGTGAGCTGCCATTGCCACGTCGTCGCGGTCGCGCCGGGCCGCCACCATCCGGTCACAGGCGGCGTCGTCGAGCTACTAGCGCTGGGCGTCGGGGTGGGCGTCGCGGTCGCGACCGGCGGCGGTGCGCTGACCGTGCCGTCGCCGTCGTCACCGCCACCGCCGCCGCATGCCGCCATCAGCGCGATCAGGCTCACCCCGATTCCCTGCCGCACCCCGTCCCTGATCCGCATCGTTCCACCTTATCGCTCGGGGCTGCGGCTACTGCGTCGACCCGTCTCCCGCAATCGATCCCATGGGATGATCCGCCTTCCCTTTCGCCCCGTTTCGGCGCAGTTTGTCGGGGAAGGAGCCGGCGATGGGTGACGTCATCAACCTCAACCACGTCCGCAAGGCGCGCGCCGCTGCGACCAAAGCGGCCACCGCCGACGCCAACCGCGCAAAATTCGGCCGGACCAAGGCGGAAAAACAGGCCGAGGCGCAGGAACGCGAACGGGCAAAGGCGCTGCTCGACGGGGCGAAGCGCGAGGAATAGCGGCCTATCCCAGCCCGAAGGCGACCGCCGTCCAATAGGTGGCACCCGCCGCAACATAGGCGAGCGCGAAGAGATACACGATCATCACCACCGGCCATTTCCAGCCGTTGGTTTCGCGCCTTGCGACCGCGATCGTCGAGAGACACTGTGGCGCGAACACGAACCACGCGAGGAAGGCGAGCGCGGTGGCGAGGCTCCAGCGTCCGGCCAGCCGTCCGCCCAGTTCCTGCGCGCCCTGTTCCTCGTCCGTCGCGTCGATCGCATAGACCGTCTGGAGCGCCGATACCGCGACCTCACGCGCCGCCATCGCTGGAATCACCGCCAACGCCATCTCGTGATTGAAGCCGATCGGCCGCAGCACGACTTCAAGGCCCGAGGCGATGCGTCCGGCGATCGAATATTCCGACTGCTTCACCCCCGCCGGCGCGACCGGATAGGAGGTGAGGATCCACAGCGCGACCGTAACCTGCAGGATGATCGTCCCCGCGCGGCGCAGGAACACATAGGCGCGCTGCCACAGCCCGATCGCGACGTCGCGTATCGAGGGGAGCTGATAGCGCGGCATCTCCATCAGGAAACCGCCTCCTGCCCCCTTGGTCGCGGTGCGGCGCAGGACGAAGGCGGCGAGGACCGCGCCGACGATACCGGTCAGGTACAACACCAGCAGCACCAGCCCCTGCAACCCGACGCCGGGCAGCACCGAGCGCGCCGGAATGAACGCGCCGATGATGACCGCATAGACCGGCAACCGCGCCGAACAGGTCATCAACGGCGCGATCAGGATCGTGGTCAGCCGTTCCTTGGGATCGTCGATCGACCGGGTCGCCATGATGCCGGGAATCGCGCAGGCGAACGACGACAGCAGCGGAATGAACGCGCGGCCCGACAGGCCGACCCCGCTCATCAACCGGTCCATCAGCAGCGCGGCGCGCACCATATAGCCCGATGCCTCGAGCAGCAGGATGAACAGGAACAGGATCAGGATCTGCGGCAGGAACACCACGACCGATCCGACGCCGTTGATGACGCCCTGCACCAGCAGATCGCGCAGGAATCCGGCCGGCAGCGCGGCGGTGGCGCTGTCGGCCAGCCAGCCCTGCGCGCCCTCGATCCAGCCGATCGGCGCTTCGGACCAGGTGAACACCGCCTGGAACATCACGAACAGGATGGCGAGCAACAGGATGGGGCCGACCACCGGATGCAGCGCCACCCGGTCGAGCCCGAGCGTGACGGCACGCATCCGCGGCTGTTCGACCACCGCCAGCCGGGCGATGCGCCGCGCCTCGCGCTGGAAATGGCGGATGTCGGTCTCGATCGTGTCGGTCGCCGCCTTGCGCGGCGCTCCGGCCAGAATGTCGCCCAGCGCCGAGCGCAGTTCGTCCAGCCCGCGCTTGCGCACCGCGACGGTCGCGACGACGGGCACGCCCAGTTCGGCGGACAGCGCGGCCAGATCGATCGTCAGCCCGTCGCGCGTCGCCATGTCGATCATGTTGAGCGCCAGCACCATCGGCCGGCCGAGCGACTGGAGCTGGAGGACAAAGCGCAGATGATTGTCGAGGTTGGTGGCGTCCGCGACGACGATCATCGCATCGGGCACCCGCTCGCCGCTCTGGCGGCCGAGCACCACGTCGCGCGTCACCGCTTCGTCGGGGCTGCTGGGGTCGAGGCTGTAGGTGCCGGGCAGGTCGACCAGCTCGATCGGCCGCCCGTCGTTCAGCGCCAGCCGGCCCGAATGGCGCTCGACGGTGACGCCGGGATAATTGCCCACCTTCTGCCGCGCGCCGGTCAGCGCGTTGAACAGGGCGGTCTTGCCGGCATTGGGATTGCCGACCAGTGCAACCAGGGGAGCGGGGTTCACGTAAAGGGTGCCGTCAACCGCCCAGTGGTGCCACGCGAATCGCGCCGGCGACATGCGAGCGCAGCGCCACGGTCATTCGCCCGATCCGGCACGCCATCGGCCCGCCGCGCAGCATCGCGCGGTGCAGCAGTTCGACGTCGACCCCCTCGTCCAGTCCGAATTCGCGCAGGCGCCGCGCCTCGCTGGGCGACAGTCGCTCCCAATCGACCGATGCGACCGTCGCTCGGGCGGCACGCGGCAGTTGGGCGAGATACAGACCGGGGGATAACATTGCGACTGATTATCAATAAGCACCGCCCAAGGAAAGGCTTATTTCGTCAGCAGGTCCTTCAACCCGCCGAGCGCGGTGATCGGCGCGACATCTTCCTCGCGGACCACGCCGGCGGTGCGCAGCACCTCCTCGGCATCGGGGCTGCGCGGATAGGGGTCGAGCGCCAGCGCGAGCGTTTCCGCCGCCGCTTCGCCCAGATCGATCGCCGCGCCGGCATAGAACATCGTGTCCATCGCCGAATCGTCGAGTTCGGCGGCGTCGCCCTCGATGCTGCCTTCGGGCAGGAAGCGCAGGACGAAGGGTTCGTCGACCGATTCGGGCACCGGTTCGCCGCTGGCGACACAGGCCTGGGCGACTTGAGCGGTCAACCGGCCGGTCGCGACGATGCCGGCGACATCGCGGCGCAGCGCATAGTCGGCGACGAGCGAATCGATCGCCAGCAGCCGGAACCGGCCCATCAGCCGCCGACGTTCGTCGCCGTCGGCCTCGATCCGCTGGCGCAATTCGCCCTCGCCGATCTGGTCGATGCGGATCGGGCGGTGGAATTCGGAAGTCATTGCGGCACGTCTCCGGCAAGCAGATGGTCGAGGGTCACGGGGTCGAGCGCGGTGCGCAGCGCGCGCAGCTCGCGTTCGACATGGGCCAGCGCGTCCGGCCCCGGATCGTCACCGCGATAGAGGTTGCGGACCAGCGCGGCACCCAGCGTGTTATCGGCCAGCCCGTCGCGATACGCGCCGATCCGCCCGCCGAGCATCGCCATCATCCGCCCGATATGCTTGCCGACCACCATGTCGCCAAAGCCGATCTGGCGCAGTTGCCCGTCCATGTCGTCGACGAAACATTCGGCCAGACTGGCGGAGGCGGCGGCAGCGGCGCCTTCGCGCTCCAGCCGCAGCATCACCATCGTCAATATCGCGGCGATCATGTCGAACCGGCCATCGATCGTGTCGGGCACCCGCCCCGCCAGATACCAGTGCGGCAGGCGACCGCGCGCGACGACCGCGTGGTAGAGCGTCGCGGCCTGACGCGGGGGCGGTTCGCGGCGGAACAGGCGACTGAGGACCATGACACTCCGGATGGAACAGGAAGGGCGCGCTTGTGGATGGCGCGGGTCCGTCATATTGAACGCATGGCCGCGCGATGCAACACGCGCGCCGGCCCGGTCGCGCGTTCGCAGGACGGAGAAGTTATGGTTCGGTTTCCCACCCGTGGCGCAGCGGCGCTGATGATCGCCTGTGCCGCGGTCGCGTTGCCCGGCTGCACGAAGTTGCGCAGCCATCAGGGCTATGTGATCGATCCCGATCTGGTCAACGCGGTGCAGCCCGGCATCGACACGCGCCAGTCGGTGCTCCAGACGCTCGGCACGCCGACCTTCACCGGGCAATTCTCCGACCGCGAATGGTTCTATCTGTCGCGCGACAGCCGCAATTTCGCGTTCAACCGACCGCGCGCGGCGGACCAGACGACGCTGAAGATCACGTTCGACCAGCGCGGCAACGTGACCGCGATCGACCGTACCGGCGTCGATCAGGTCGTCGGCATCAGCCCGTCGGACAAGAAGACCCCGACGCTGGGCCGCGAATCGAACTTCTTCAGCGATCTGTTCGGCAACATCGGCACGGTCGGCGCGCCGGGCACGGCGGGACCGTCGCAGCGGCCGAACTGACGGTTCGGGCTGGGCGGGGGAGCGGACCCAACGATCCGCCCGCCTTGCTGTAGCATTACAATCATATTCGCGTAGCGTTCAGGGCGACTCGGGCATTCCTCCTGCCATCACGGAAGGAAGGAGCTTTCCCATGCGCAAACTGATCCTCGCGGCACTGGCTGCCGCCGTATCGATCCCGACGCTCGCCGCCCCCGCCATGGCGCAGTCGCGTCACGAGCTGCGCCGCGACCGGCAGGATATTCGCGAAGAGCGGCGCGAATATCGCCAGGCGCTGCGCTATGGCGATCGCCGCGACATTCGCGACGAACGCCGCGACCTGAACCGCGCCCGCCGCGAATTTCGCGAGGACCGGCGCGACCGCGCATGGGGTCGCGGCGACTGGCGTCCCTATCGCAACAGCCACCGCAGCCTCTATGCGCGCGGCAACTGGAACGCGCCGTTCCGCTACCAGAGCTTCCGTCCGGGCGTCGCGATCGGCCGGCCCTATTACGCGCAGCGCTACTGGATCGCCGATCCGGGCCGCTATCGCCTGCCCCCGGTGCGGGGCGGCCAGCGCTGGGTCCGGCATTACAACGACGTGGTCCTCGTCGATCATCGCCGGGGTCGGGTGGTCGATGTGATTCGCGGATTCTATTGGTAACGGCGGCGTTCGGCCGCGCCGCTGCGGAGCGGCGCGGCCGGTGCGCAAAGGCACCAGTCCCGAAAGGGGATTGAGGACCGTTTTCGCCAACGTCCACTTGCGCGAACGGTTCACGGCCGGCGGCAAAATATTCCGTTTCGGTCCGAACGGTGCGCTGCCCCGCTTGTGACGCCGGATCGTATTCGATTACATCCGCCATGGAGCATCCGGGGGGATGGACGATGGCGACGGCGATCCCGTGGATCGATGCGATTGTGCGTGAGACGATGCTGGCCGCCGCGATCGGGCTGCTGATCGGTGGCATCGACGATCTGGCGGTCGATCTCGCCTATCTCATCCGTGCGCTGCGCCGTCGCTGGCGACGGTCGCGCGCCCTGACGCTTGCCGATTTTCCGGTCGAAAGCTGCTCGGCGCGCATCGCGGTGCTGGTACCGGCATGGGACGAATCGGCGGTGATCGGCGCGATGCTGCGCGCCACGATCGCGCGGATCGACCACCCCGACTGGCGGCTCTATGTCGGGGCCTATCCCAACGACCGCGCGACGATCGATGCCATCGCGGCGGTCGCTAATGGCGACGGACGCATCCGGCTGGTGCTGACCGAACGGCCCGGTCCGACGACCAAGGCCGATTGTCTGAACGCGCTGTGGCGGGCAGCCACCGCCGATGGCGTGGGCGAACGGCACCCGTTCACCGCGATGGTGCTGCACGACGCCGAGGATGTGGTGCATCCCGGCGAATTGCGCGTGTACGACCGGATGCTGCGGTTCGCCGACACGGTGCAGTTGCCGGTCCTGCCGCTGCCCGATCCCGCCTCCCTCTGGGTATCGGGTCATTATATCGACGAATTTTCCGAGGCGCATGGCCGGCAGATGCCGGTGCGCGCCGCGCTGCGTGCCGGATTGCCGCTGGCCGGGGTGGGATGCGCGATCTCGGCGGCGATGCTGGAGCGGATCGCCGGGGTGCGCGGCGGCCTGCCGTTCGACGAAACCAGTCTGACCGAGGATTACGAGCTGGGGCTGACGGTGCGGGCGCTTGGCGGACGCGGGTTGTTCGTGCGCGTCCTCGAGACACCGGGCGGACCGCCGGTCGCGGTTCGCGCCTTTTTCCCGGCAACGCTCGACGCCGCCGTCCGGCAGAAGGCGCGCTGGATGACCGGCATCACCTTGGCGGGGTGGGACCGGACCGGCTGGCAACGCGGTGCGGGCGTGCAGGAACACTGGATGCGGATGCGCGACCGACGCACGATCCTTGCCATTCCGGTGCTGGCGCTCGCCTATCTCGCGCTGCTGGTCTGGGGGCTGGCGGGCACGGCGCATGCGATCGCCGGAACGACATTGCCCGTCCCCGACAGCGCGATGCGCTGGCTGCTGGCCGTCAATTTCGCGCTGCTGGCGTGGCGCGTGCTGATTCGCGCGATACTGGTCGCGCGCAATTACGGCCGTGGGCAAGCGCTGCGGTCGGTCCCGCGCCTGCTGGTCGGAAATGGCATTGCGCTGCTCGCCGCGCGCCGCGCCATCATGCGCTATCTGAGGTCGCTTCGCGGCGGCACGTTGGTGTGGGACAAGACCGCGCATCATTTCCCGACCGCCGCCGAATTGAACCTGCCTTGAGTGCGCATGGTCCCGCCGGACGCGGGCGGCCGCTGCGTTTCCTGATGCTGGTCAGCGGCGGATGGGTCGCGTTGCGGGTCACGCTGTTGTGGCCCGAAACGGCGATCGTGCCGGACGTGCTCGGGGTGGTGCGCCCGGTGGCGGCAGCGCTGCCGCGCCGGCCGGCAGTCGGGACGTCGCGACAGGTCGCGCGGTGGGTCGCATCGCCGGTCGTCCCGCTGCGGCCGCAACCGGGCGCAAAGCCTCCTGCAGCGATCCTGCCTGACGCCCGACCCGCCGAGACGATCGAACTCGCACTGGTCGCCCCCGTCGAACCCGGCCCCGCGCCGCTGGTCGCCCCCGGGCCGGTCGGCGTCGGACTGCCGATACCACCCGCGCGCCAGGGCACGTCGTTCAGCCTGTGGGCGATGGCGCGCCCCGGTGTCGCGACCGGCGGACCGGTGCAACTGGGCGGCGGGCAGGCCGGGATACGGATGCGCGTTCCGGTAGCGGCGGACGGGCGGGTCGCGCTGGTCGGCCGGCTGGCGACGCCGCTGGCCGGGCCGGGGCGCGAGGCGGCGCTCGGCGTCGAATGGCGACCGCGCGGGCTGCCGGTGGCAGTGGTCGCCGAACGGCGCATCGCGCTCGACTCGAGCGGCAGCGGCACCGGAATCGGGCTGGTCGCCGGGGTCGATCGGCCCGCACTCCTCGCCGGATTCGCGCTCGAAGCCTATGGGCAGGCGGGGGCGGTGGTTCGACGCGGCGTCGAACCCTATGCCGACGGCGCGGTGCGGCTGCTGCGCCCGGTCGCCGATGCCGGTCGCGTGACGCTCAGCGTCGGCATCGGAAGCTGGGGTGGGGCGCAGCGCGGTGCCCGGCGGCTCGATGTCGGTCCGTCCGCCGTACTGCGCCTGCCGGTCGGCCCGGCACCGCTGCGGCTGTCGATCGACTGGCGGCAGCGGATCGGCGGCAATGCCGCGCCCGGATCGGGACCGGCGGTCACGCTCGGCAGCGACTTTTAATCGGCTGTTTGAAAACTCGCGGAAGGGCGAGTTTCGAGGCGGTGCCGGCCCGCCACCCTCCCGACCACCCACAGCGTATCCTGAATGGGTGGTCGGGAGGGGGAGCGGGCCGGCACCGCCAAACACGCATGGGCGCGTTTCCAAACGGACTCCAAGCGGCTACCCCATGACTCGTCATGGATCTCTACCTCCCCATCGCCAACCTGTCGGTCAACGCGCTGGTCATCGTGCTGCTGGGCGGTGGAGTCGGGTTCCTCTCGGGCATGTTCGGCGTCGGCGGCGGGTTCCTCACCACGCCGCTGCTGATCTTCTACGGCATTCCGCCGACCGTCGCCGCCGCCTCGGCCGCCAGCCAGGTGACGGGCGCCAGCGTGTCGGGCGTGTTCGCGCATCTGCGCCGCGGCGGGGTCGATTTCCGCATGGGCGGGGTGCTAGTGGCGGGCGGGGTGTTCGGATCGATCGCCGGGGCGTTCGTGTTCCGCCTGCTCCAGTCGAGCGGGCAGATCGATACCGTCATCGCCATCCTGTACGTCGTGATGCTCGGATCGATCGGCGGGCTGATGCTCAAGGAAGCGATCGGCGCGGTGCGGGTGTTGCGCGGCGCGATCCCGCCGCGTCCTGCGCGGCGGCGGCACCATCCGCTGGTCGCTTCGCTGCCGCTTCGCTGGCGCTTCTATGCGTCGGGGCTGTATATCTCGCCGCTTGCGCCGTTGCTGCTCGGTTTCGCCACCGGAATCCTTACCGTGTTGCTCGGGGTCGGCGGCGGCTTCATCCTCGTGCCCGCGATGCTCTATCTGCTCGGCATGGGGACGCGGGTGGTGGTCGGCACGTCGTTGTTCCAGATTCTGTTCGTGACGGCGGCGGCGACGATGGTCCATGCGCTGACCACCAAGGCGGTCGACATCGTGCTGGCGGTGCTGTTGCTGATCGGATCGGTGACGGGCGCGCAGATCGGCGCGCGGTTCGCGCAACGGGCCAAGCCCGAATATCTCCGCCTCGCGCTGGCCATCATCGTGCTGGCGGTGGCATTCCGCATGGCGCTGGGCCTCGGCTGGCGGCCCGACGAACTCTATACGGTGCAGCCGGCGTGAGGCGCGCGATTGCCGCCGCGCTGCTCGCCCCGCTGCTGATGGGGGCGGCCGCCCCGGTGCTGGTGCCCGACGTGTCGAGCCGCGACGTGCGCATCGCCTACAGCTTCACCGGGGCCGACCTGCTGCTGTTCGGCGCGATCCTCTATCCCGGCGGGCGCGTGCCGCAGGGCGACCGGCCGGCCGAGATCGTCGTGGTGGTGAAGGGCCCGCCCGAGTCGATCGTCGTGCGCGAAAAGGAGAAGGTGGCGGGCATCTGGGTCAATGCCGACCGGATGCGCTACCGCTCTGCCCCGTCCTTCTATGCCATCGCCTCGTCGCGGCCGCTCGCCGCCATCGTCGACGACCGGACCCGCGCGATCTACGAACTGGGACTGGGCAGCCTGCAACTCTCGCCCGCCGCCGGCACGTCGGCGAAGGATCAGGCGCGGTTCGCCGCCGGCTTCGTCGATCTGCGCCGCCGCGCCGGGCTGTACCGCGAGGAACCGGACGCGGTCGAGATCACCGACGACGTGCTGTACCGCGCGACGATCACCATACCGGCGCGGGTGCCGGTGGGGCGATTCACCGCCGAAACCTTCCTGATCCGCGACGGGCGGGTGCTTGCCGCGGCGGTGCGCGAGATCGACATCCGCAAATCGGGGTTCGAACGCTTCGTCGCGACCGCCGCCGATCAGGCGTCGGTGCTCTATGGGCTGGTCGCCGTCATCCTGTCGGTCGGCTTCGGCTGGGCGGCGGGCACGCTCTGGCGGCGGTTCTAGACGCGCCTACCAGCCCCGGATCGCATCCGGGTCGATCGCCCCGATCAGCCGCCGTGCCGCCCGTCTGGCGAATGCCAGCGTACAGCGTTTGCGGACATGCGCGGGCAGCGGCGTCGTCGCCGCTTCGCGCAGGATCGTCGCTTCGTAGCGATCGGCGATGATGATTCCGGTCCGTTCGGGCAGGAACGCTTCCTGTCCCAGTGGCGTCGTGTCGAACCCGGCCGGCACTGCCCAGAAATAGCGGTCGCAATGGCCCAGATAGTCGGTCCATTTGCCGTCACCGAGCAGGTCGGCGCGCGATACCTTGATCTCGACGATCACAATTCCGCCGCGCGCGTCGATCGCCATCAGGTCGGCGCGCCGTCCGCCGTCGAGCGGCACTTCGGCCATTGCGGTCAGGTCATGCGCGAGCAGCATCCGCGTGACGCCACGCGCGACCTCGGCGGCGATCAGCGGATGGGTGTCGAGCGCGGGTTCGGGATGCGACGGGGCGAGGCTCACCATCGCGTCAGTATAGGAACATTATGCGAACGGGGAAAGACCCCCGGTTCAGCGATAGAAGATGTGGTTGCCGACCGATGCGACCCGCGCCTTGCCCCAATTGGGGCTGACGTGGCGTGCATGGAAATACAGCGCGTTTTTGGCAGGGCTCTGCCACAGGTCCTTGGTGGCGACGCGGGCGACGGCAACGGCGGTCTTCCATGCGCGGCGGCTGGTGTCGATGTCGGGCAGCCGGCCACCCTTCACGAACGAGAACTGGCCGGGCTGCTTGACGACCGAACAGACCGAGCTGGGAAAACGGCCCGACGTCGTGCGGTTGAGGATGACGTCGGCGACGGCCAACTGTCCGGCGAGTGGTTCACCCTTGGACTCGAAATAGATGCTGACGGCGAGGCAGTTGAGCTCTTCGTCGTCGATCGCGGCGCTCTGTGCGGCGACGGCGGCATCGAGCGTGGAGAAATCGGTGGTCGAATCGGTGACGCTGTCATCCGCGGCGGTCAACTCGGCCGGCACTACAGAGAGGGTCTGCACGACTTCGGCAGGGGGGGCGAACCGCACCGGGGCGTTCGCGGGAACCATCGGCGTGGCCCGAAGGTTAGTGACTATAGTCGGTGATGCGGTTTCTTCCGCAAGGACCGGAGAAGTCATGCCAGCGGCTAAGCTGGCGAAAAAGGTCACGGCGGCGATCGTCGCCGTGGGGAAGCGCAGCTTCATCGGTCGTCAATGATATGCGGTTGGTGCGCGGCAGACATGCCCTTCGCGAACGAAAGACCGACGACCGGACGTGCCCCCCGACTGCGTAACCGATCGGTATCGCACCCCGACCGACACAACGCTTGTGCCTGTTGGAGCGCGGCTTAGGTTTCGTTACGATCCTGTGTCAATCAGCCCACAGGGTTTCAGCGCCCAACCGTTCGCCGCCTGCGACGATCGCCTCGACCACCCACAGGTCGGGATCGGCCCGTCGCCGATCGCGCCAATAGTCGCCGAGCAGCGCTTCGGACACGACATCGGCCTTGCGCCGGACGATACGCGAGACGCCGTCCAGATCGCGTTCGCGCTCGAACACTCTGGCGCTGCCGTCGGAATCGATGGTCAGCAGCAGCACGATCCCCGATTCGCGGTCGCCGCGCGCCAGCACCATCGCCTGTCCGCCCGCCGCCTCGACCACGCGGCAGAAGGCGTTGACGCGCAGCGTCGTCGGCCAGTCGCTCATGCCGGCGCGTAGCCGGGAAGCGAGGCGAGCGCGATCCGGCTTTTCATGAAGGTGCCGGTGCCGCGCGCCGCTTCCTCGCCACCGGCATCGGTCAGATGCGCGTCGGCGATGAACACGCGCCGCTTGCCGCTGACCCAGCGCCCCTCCGCCACCACCGGTCCGGGTCCCAGCGGACGGGTGAGCAGCAGGTTGAACGCGGTGGTGAGCAGAAACCGGTCGGTGACGAGGCTGTTGGCGGCATAGAAGGCGGCATCGTCGAGCATCTTGAAATAGGTCGTGCCATGCGCCGCGCCGGCGGCGTGGAAATGGCGTTCGTCGATGCGGAAATGGATGCGGGCGATGCCGGCGGCGACGATCTCCAGTCGCGAATCGAACAGCCGGTTGACCGGGGCCGCCGCATACAGCGCCTCCAGTGCCCGGAAATGCGCCGTTTCGCCGGCGGGGGTGTCAGGCGGCGTCACGCGCCTCGACGCCCGACAGCAGCGCATAGAGCGCGTCGCTCGACCCCGCGCCGCGCAGTTTCGCGCGGAACGCCGCGTCGCGCAGCGAGCGCGACACACGGGCCAGTGCTTTCAGATGCTCGCTGCCGGCGTGCACCGGCGAGAAGAGCGCGAAGACCAGATCGACCGGCAGATCGTCGACCGCCCCGAAATCGAGCGGCCGCGCCAGCCGCAGGAATACCGCGACGACCCGGTCGAGGGTTTCCACCCGGATATGCGGAATGGCGATGCCACCGCCGAACGCGGTCGACCCCAACCGCTCGCGATCGGCGAGCAGGTCGGCGACGACACGCGCGTCGAGGGCGCACAACGGCCCGGCAACGGTGCCGAGGTGCGCGAACAACCCCTTGCGGGTGCTGGCGGAAACGTCCGCCAGCACCGACTTCGGGCCTATCAGGTCGTGGAAATCGTACACTCAGGCTGCTTGGGGGGTCTGTGCCGCACGATTGGGTTCGACCCAGCCGATGGTGCCGTCATGCCGGCGATAGACCATGTTGAACGCCCCCGTCCCGCTGTTGAGGAACAGCAGCGCGTTGGTGTTGCGCAGGTCGAGCATCATCACCGCGTCGGACACGCTGGCATCGGGCACGTCGACCCGCGTCTCGGCGATGATGAGCGGGGCGTCGGCCACCTCTTCCTCATGATCGTCGCCGCCGCCGAACACGGTATAGCCGGCATTGTCGAAGCCATTGTCGTATCCGCCCGCCTCGGCCATCGCCACGACCTGCGCGGCGTTGCGATCCTTCAACCGGCGGGTGTAGCGGCGGAGCTGCTTTTCGATCTTGTCGGCGGCGCCGGCGAACGCACCCTGCGCGTCCTGCCCGTCGTTATGCCCCTTGAGCACAAGACCCTGGGTCACATGACAGACGATGTCGCAGATGAATCCGTTGTCGTGCGGACCCTTGCCGAACGTCGCCGTCGCCGAGATCGCCCGCTGGAAATATTTATCGGCGATGCCCTGCAACCGGTCCTGGACCATCGCCTTCAGCGCGTCCCCGGTGTCGACCTGGTGCCCCGAAACCCGGATGTCCATGTAATCCTCCGTCATTGTGGAACTCTAAACCCGCTGGAAGCGGGGGGCATCAACGCCTTAAGGGGCGGACTGGCCCCATAACGGCTCCTTGAGCGTGGCGATAAAAGCGGCATGCGCGACCAGTTCGGCCTCGCTCGGCGCGAAATCGCGCGGCGGCCGCACCGGCGCGGCGGCGGGCACGGGTGCCCCGGCCGTCTCCGCCATGGTCGTCGCCGGCGCGGCATCCAGCCCGAAGCCGATCTGCCGCCCGCCCATCAGCTCGACATAGACCTGCGAGAGCAGTTGCGCGTCGAGCAGCGCGCCGTGCAGCACGCGGCGGCTGCGATCGATGCCGAACCGGCTGCACAGCGCGTCGAGCGTGTGCTTGGCGCCGGGATGGCGGCTGCGGGCGATGGCGAGCGTATCGACCATCCGCGTCATCGCGACCGGCTGGCGGCCGGCCGCCTTCATCTCGCCGTTCAGGAAGCCCATGTCGAAATTGGCGTTATGCGCGATCAGCGGCGCGTCGCCCAGAAAGGCCAGCAGATCGTCGATCGCGGTATGGAACGCCGGCTTGTCGGCGAGGAACGCATCGGACAGGCCGTGGACCGCCTGCGCCTCGGCAGGCATCGATCGGCCCGGATTGAAATAGGCGTGAAAGACCGCGCCCGTCTCCACCCGGTTGACCAGTTCGACGCAACCGATCTCGACCAGCCGGTCGCCTTCCGAAAATTTGAACCCCGTGGTTTCGGTATCGAACACGATCTCGCGCATCCGCACCTTATCCGCCTTCCCCCGCCCCCATGCAAGCGACGAGCGCGGCGACCTGCGCCCGGGTTGCGTCCAGCGTCGTGCCGGTATCGATCATATGGGTCGCACGCGCCCGTTTTTCGGCGTCAGACATCTGGCTGGCGCGAATCGCGGCGAAGGTCGCCTGCGTCATGCCCGGCCGGGCGAGGACGCGGGCGCGCTGAACCGACTCGTCGGCCGACACCACCGCCACCGCGTCGCAATATCGCTTGCCCCCCGTCTCGAACAGCAATGGGACGTCGAGCACGACCAGTGGTGCGGCGGCGTGATCGCGCAGGAACGCTTGCCGCGCTTCGGCGACCGCCGGGTGGACGATCGATTCGAGCTGTCGCCGCTGGTCGGCGTCGCCGAAGATCGCGGCACGCAACGCCGCGCGGTCGACGCCGCCCGGACCGGTGGTGCCGGGAAACGCCGCCTCGATCGCGGGGAGCAGTTCGCCGCCCGGCCCCTGCAGCTCGTGGACGGTCGCATCGGCGTCGAACACCGGCACGCCCGCGTCGCGAAACATCGCCGCGACGGTCGACTTGCCCATGCCGATCGATCCGGTCAGGCCAAGGACGAACGGACCCCACCCGCTCACTTCAACAGCGCCGCCCGCAGTTCATCGTCGCGGTCGCGCGGCGGCGCAGCCCCGAAGAACAGCTCGAACGCCAGCGCCGCCTGTCCGACCAGCATTTCGAGGCCGTCGACGGTATCGAGCCCGCGATCATGCGCCTGCGCCAAAAGCGGCGTCTCGATCGGCGCATAGACCGCGTCATAGACGACGGCATCGTCGGGCAGGGGGGTCAGATCGATCGTCAACGGCGGCTGGCCGGTCATGCCGAGCGTGCTGGCGTTGACCAGCAGTTTCGCCGCCGGCAGCGGCGCGGTCAGCGGCAGCGCGTCGCCCTTCAGCCCAAAGGTCGCGAGCAGCCCGGCGGCCTTGAGCACGTTGCGGTTGAGGATCGTCACCCGCCCGACGCCGAGCTTCGACAGCGCGAACAGGATCGCACGCGCAGCACCACCGGCACCGATCACCACCACTGGCTTAGCCGTCAGGTCCAGCCCGGCGATCGGCGCGTGGAAACCCGCCGCATCGGTATTGGTGCCGATCCAGTCGCCGCCGTCACCCCGGAACACGGTATTGATCGCGCCGATCGATCCGCGCACGTCGCCCGGATCGGCGACATGGTCGAGCGCGGCGAGCTTGTGCGGCACGGTGACGTTGCAGCCGCGCCATGCCGGATCGGTGCGGCGTTCGGCGAAATACTCGCCGAGCTTCTCGGGCGGGACGTGGGTCGCGCGATAACCGGCGTCGATGCCCAGTTGGTTCAGCCAGAAGCCATGGATCAGCGGCGATTTGGACTGGGCGATCGGATCACCGATCACCTCGGCATAGGGTGTCATGACGGCAGCATTCCCCGTTGGCGCAAGAAGCGCATCAGTTCGAGCAGCGGGAGCCCCAGGATCGTCCAGTGATCGCCGTCGATCCGGTCGAACAACTGCACGCCTGCCCCCTCGATACGGAAACAGCCGACGCAGCCGGCGATCGCCGGCCATTCGGCGTCGAGATAGGAATCGATGAAGGCATCGCTCATCGGCCGCACGGTCAGCTTCGCATGGCCGACATGCCGCCACACCGGCCGGCCGCCCTCGACGATGACGGCGGCGCTGAACAGGTCGTGCCGCCCGCCGGCCAGCTTGCGCAAATGCTGCGCAGCATCGGCGCGGTCGAGCGGCTTGTCGAGCACCGTCCCGTCGGCCAGCGCCACGACCGAATCCGATCCCAGCACGATCGTGCCGGGCACCCGCGTGGCGCAGCGCAGCGCCTTCATCTCCGCCAGCGCATCGGCAAGGTCGCGGGGTTTGAGTGCCTCGGCGGCGAGCGCGGCCTTGGCCGCATCCTCGTCCAGTCCGCTGGGGATCGCATCGTGCGGAATGCCGGCCGCGCTCAGCATCGAGCGGCGGGCGGCGCTTTGCGAGGCGAGGACGATCAAGCGGGTTTCTCCATCCGGCGGTCGTTGCACAGCGTGATGATCGCCGCCGCCGTCTCCTCGATCGAGCGGCGGGTGACGTCGATCACCGGCCAGCCGTTATCGGCGAACATCCGCCGTGCAAAGGACAGTTCGCGCGTCACCGCATCCTGCTCGACATAATCGGTGTCGGGCATCTGGTTGAGCGACAGCAGCCGGTTGCGCCGGATCGCGATCAGCCGGTCGGCGCTGGTCGTCAGCCCGACCACCAGCGGGTTCTTCAACCCGAACAGGATGCGTGGCGGCGGGCTTTCGACCACGACCGGGATATTGGCGGTCTTGTAGCCGCGATTGGCGAGATAGATCGAGGTCGGCGTCTTGGACGATCGCGACACGCCGGCCAGCACGATGTCGGCCTCCTCCCAATCCTCCGACGCGATGCCGTCATCATGGGCGATGGTCCACTGGATCGCATCGACCCGGGCGAAATAGGCGGCGTCGAGGCTGTGCTGGCGCCCCGGCCGCGCCTTCGCCTCCTGTCCCAGCAGGCTGGAGAGCGCGGTGCTGACCGCATCCATCGGCGCGACGATCGGCAGGCCCAGTGCGGCGCAGCGCGCCTCCAGCATCCGACGGATGGCGGGATTGACCAGCGTGTAGAGCACCAGTCCCGGATTGACCGCGATCTCCGCGAGGATCCGCTCCAGATGCGTCTCGGAGCGCACCATCGGCCAGAAATGGCGCATCGTCTCGACATCGTCGAACTGGGCGAGCGCGGCCTTGGCAATGTTCTCCAGCGTCTCACCGGTGGAATCGGACAGGAGATGGAGGTGCAGGCGCATGGGGACCCCGTGTGGACAAGCCTGTGGATAACGCGGGGGAAACCGCTAGCGTAACCCGGGCCCCTCGGGAAGCTGTGGATAAGTCGGAAGTTATCCACAGGCGATCCACAAACCCGACACAGGGCCAAAAGTTATCCACAGGCTGTGGATAATGTGAATCATGAAACCGGAATCGCGGGCTTTGCGCGATTCAGCGATGAGTCAATCTGTTGGCATTGTGGGCAATCCACCATAAGCCCCGTTGTCCACCGCCCAACCACTTCAACCACCTTTCTAGATTCCTATCTCTGTAGTGGAGGCATGACGCTGTCCGTTCCGATTTCCCCCAAACCGCTCCTCTCGACCCTGCTCGGCAAGCGACAGGTACGTCCCCCGCTGTGGCTCATGCGGCAGGCCGGGCGGTATCTTCCCGAATATCGCGCGCTCCGGGCCAAGAAGGGCGGTTTCCTCCAGCTCGTCCACGACAGCGCCGCCGCCGCCGAGGTGACGGTGCAGCCGCTGCGCCGGTTCGGCTTCGACGGGGCGATCCTGTTCAGCGACATCCTCGTCATCCCGCACGCGCTGGGACAGGATCTGTGGTTCGAGGCGGGGGAGGGGCCACGGCTCGCCCCACCGCTGGTCGATGCGGCGGTGGATGCGCTGACCCGCGCACCCGAACGGCTCGACCCGGTGTATGAAACGGTGCGGCAGGTGGCGGCGATGCTACCGCCGGACGTCACCTTCCTCGGCTTCGCCGGATCGCCGTGGACCGTCGCTACCTATATGGTCGCGGGACAGGGATCGAAGGAACAGGCTGCCACTCGCCGTCTCGCCCATGCCGACCCGGCGGCGTTCGGCGCGCTGATCGCCGCCATCGAGGACGCGACCTTCACCTATCTGCTCGGCCAGATCGATGCCGGAGTCGAGGCGGTGCAGTTGTTCGATAGCTGGGCGGGCAGCCTGTCGCCGCAGCAGTTCGAGGCGTGGGTGATCGCCCCCACCGCGCGGCTTGCCGCCAAACTCCATGCGGCGCGCCCCGGCGTGCCGGTGATCGGCTTTCCGAAGGGCGCAGGGGGCAAGCTCGCCGCCTATGCCCGCGAGACGGGAGTCGATGCGATCGGCCTCGACGAAACGGTCGATCCGGTCTGGGCGAACGATGTGCTCCCCGACGGCCTGCCGGTGCAGGGCAATCTCGACCCGTTGCTGCTGATCGCCGGGGGCGAGGCACTCGACGCCGGAGTCGACCGGGTGCTTGCCGCCTTCCCCGAGCGCCCGCATGTCTTCAACCTCGGCCACGGTATCCAGCAGGATACGCCGATCGCGCATGTCGAACGCCTCGTGGGCCGGGTGCGCGGATGAGCGGGTTCCTCGGCGGTGCCTATCTCTGGGTGAAGGCGGCGCATGTCGTGTTCGTCATCTTCTGGATGGCGGGACTGTTCATGCTGCCGCGCTATATGGTGCATCATCAGGAGGGCCTCGCCGACCCGGCCGAGCCGCCGCGCTGGATCAAACGCGAGGCGCTGCTGCGGCGGATGATCCTGACCCCGGCGATGGTCATCGTCTGGACGCTGGGACTGGTGCTTGCCGCCAATGTCGGGCTGTTCGACGGCGGGGCGGGGTTGGGCTGGCTCCATGCCAAGCTGCTCGTCGTGGTGCTGCTCACCGGCTATCACGGCTGGGCGGTCGGCTATGCCAAGAAGCTGGCGGCGGGGCGGCCGACACTGACCCCGCGCCAGTTGCGCCTCGCCAACGAACTGCCCGCCCTGGCGGCGATCGCGGCGGTGGTGCTGGCGGTGGTGAAGCCGTTCTGAGGGGGAGGATGCCATGCTGGCGTGGATGTTGATGGCGGCGCAACCGGTCGCACCACCCGATCGGGTCGCCGACGATATCCGCTGTCTCGCCGTGCTGACGGACGCGCTCGAACTGGCGAAACTCGATATCGAGCGCGTATCGATTTCCACCAGCATCCTGTATTTCGTCGGCCGGATCGACGGTGCCGCGCCGGACACCGACATCGCCACGGCTGTGACGAAGGCGCGGAAGAAAACGCTGCCACAGGAAGAGATCGACCGCGTCCGCATGGGATGTATCGGCGAGTTGGTCGTCCGGTCCGATGTGTTCGAGGCGCTCACCCCCAACGCGGGAGTGGTCAGGGAAGCGCGCTGAACGTCGGTTTGGGGGTGCCGGCCCGCGACCGCCGCTTGACTTGATTCGCCGCCGGACCTACTTCCCGTCCAACGGTGCCCGGTCCTCGGTGCGCCCGTCCCAGCCGCTCGTGTCCGCCTCGCTGCCGACCTTGCCCTTCTACCGCTGATCTGGACCTCGCTTCCGATGCACCTCAAAGACCTCAAGAAACATGCCCCCGCCGACCTCGTCTCGATGGCCGAGGAACTGGGGGTCGAAGGCGCGTCGACGATGCGCAAACAGGATCTGATGTTCGCGATCCTGAAGGCGCGCGCCGAAAACGGCGAGCAGATCATGGGCGTCGGCACGATCGAGGTGCTTCAGGACGGCTTCGGCTTCCTGCGCAGCCCCGAGGCGAATTATCTCGCCGGCCCCGACGACATCTACATCTCGCCCAACCAGGTCCGCAAACACGGGCTGCGCACCGGCGACACGGTAGAGGGCGAGGTCCGCGCGCCCAAGGACGGCGAACGCTATTTCGCGCTGACCAAGCTGGTGTCGGTCAATTTCGACGATCCCGATGCGGTGCGCCACCGCGTCAATTTCGACAATCTGACCCCGCTCTATCCCGAATCGAAGCTGACGCTGGATCAGCTCGATCCGACGATCAAGGACAAGTCGGCGCGGGTCATCGACATCGTCAGTCCGCAGGGCAAGGGCCAGCGCACGCTGATCGTCGCGCCGCCGCGCGTCGGCAAGACCGTCATGTTGCAGAACATGGCGAAGGCGATCACCGACAATCACCCCGAGGTGTTCCTGATCGTCCTGCTGATCGACGAGCGGCCCGAAGAAGTCACCGACATGCAGCGCAGCGTGAAGGGTGAGGTCGTCTCCTCGACCTTCGACGAGCCGGCGCAGCGCCACGTCCAGGTGGCGGAAATGGTGATTGAAAAGGCCAAGCGCCTCGTCGAGCACAAGCGTGACGTCGTGATCCTGCTCGATTCGATCACCCGTCTCGGCCGCGCCTATAACACCGTCGTGCCTTCGTCGGGCAAGGTGCTGACCGGCGGCGTCGATGCCAATGCGTTGCAGCGGCCCAAGCGCTTCTTCGGCGCGGCGCGCAACATCGAGGAGGGCGGCTCGCTGTCGATCATCGCCACCGCGCTGATCGATACCGGCAGCCGCATGGACGAAGTGATCTTCGAAGAGTTCAAGGGCACCGGCAACTCGGAAATCGTCCTCGACCGCAAGGTGGCGGACAAGCGCGTCTTCCCGGCGCTCGACGTCGGCAAGTCGGGCACGCGCAAGGAAGAGCTGCTGGTCGACAAGACCAAGCTCTCCAAGATGTGGGTGCTGCGCCGTATCCTGATGCAGATGGGCACCGTCGACGCGATGGAGTTCCTGCTCGACAAGATGAAGAATTCGAAGACCAACGAGGACTTCTTCGACAGCATGAACCAGTAGCGTTTGGACCGCGCCATGCTGGCGCGGATCACAAACGCGGCCGGCCGGCGAGGTAAAGCCTCGACCGACGACGCGGGCTTCGCCCGCGTGCCGCCCAGGCGGGATCGACATTTACCGTCGGCGGGGGGAATTGCCGTCAAATCCCTCGCGTCACCCCGCGCAGGCGGGGACCGATAGACGCCGACGCCGGTGATCGAGCCGGACCCGTTGCGATTATGGGTTCCCACCTGCGCAGGAACGATGAGGAGGCATGGCATCGGCTGAGGGTCGATCCATGCCATGACGTCCGTACTTCCCCGACCGAAATACGAGGCAGAGGCCCCGACCGACGATACGGGCTTCGCCCACGTCCCCCCAGGCGGGATCGACATTCAACCTCGGCAGGGGAATCTGCCCTCGAAACCCCTTCGTCATCCCCACGTAGGCGGGGATTCATACACGCCGACGTCAGGGATCGAGCCAAACCCGCTGCGTCCATGGGTTCCCGCCTGCGCGGGAACGGTGAAAGGCCATGGCATCGGCTGAAGGTCGATCCATTCCATGACGCCCGTACTTCCTCGACCGGAAGTGCGGGCGTTCTCGCATTCCGCCGCGTTCGCCCAGCGACATGCTGTCGCAGGAGTCGAATGCGGCCGGCCGGCGGGGCAACGCCCCGACCGACGACGTGGGCTTCGCCCGCGTCCGCCCACAATGCCGGTACTTCCCCGACCGAAAGCGTGGCATCCTCGCATTCCGCCGCGTTCGCCCCTATTCATACTCCCGAACACGAAATCCGGGGGACCCCATGAAGATCAACCTCACCGTCGACTGCACGCCCGAGGAAGCACGGCGCGCGATGGGGCTGCCCGATTTCACGCCGGTCCATGACCGTTACATCGGCATGCTGACCGACACGATGGAGAAGGGCGCCAGCCCCGAGATGCTCGACCAGATGATGCGGAGCTGGGCGCCGATGGGCGAGGCGGGCATCAATTTCTGGCGCAAGATGTTCGAGAGCGCCGCGCGCGGCGGGTGACATGACGACCACGATCTTCGCGGTATCGAGCGGCCGCCCGCCCGCCGCGATCGCGGTGCTGCGACTATCGGGGGGGAGCGCGATCGCCGCCGCCGGCGTCTTGGCGGGCAAGCTCCCACCGCCGCGCCGCGCCGGGGTGCGCGACCTGCGCGATCCCGGCGATGGCCGGCTGCTCGACCAGGCGCTGGTGCTGGTGTTTCCCGGTCCGGCGACCGCGACCGGCGAGGATCTGGTCGAGCTGCACCTGCACGGCGGACGCGCGGTGGTCGACGCGGTCGAGCGGGTGCTGGCCGCGCAACCGGGATTGCGCGCGGCGCTCCCCGGCGAGTTCACCCGCCGCGCGCTGGCGCATGGCCGGATCGACCTGACCGAAGCCGAGGGGCTTGCCGATCTGTTGTCGGCCGAAACCGAAGCACAGCGGCGTGTCGCGATCGACACCAGCGGCGGTCGGCTGCGGCGGGAGGTCGCCGACTGGACCGCGACCGCGACCGGTCTGTCGGCGACGGTCGAGGCAGTCCTCGATCATGGCGACGAGGATGATGTCGATGCCGGTGACGCGGTGATCGACGGTGTTCGCCACGATGCCGCCGACCTTGCCCGCGCGATCGATACCGTCCTCGCCGCGCCGCCGGTCGAACGGTTGCGCGACGGCATCCGCGTCGTGCTGGCCGGGCCGCCCAATGCCGGCAAGTCGACCTTGCTCAACACGCTGATCGGGCGCGAGGCGGCGATCGTCTCGCCGATCGCGGGGACGACGCGCGACGTGATCGAAACGCCGGTGACGCGCGGCGGCATCGCGTGGCTGTTCCTCGACACCGCCGGGCTGCGCGAGGCGACCGACGACGCGATCGAGGCGATCGGCATCGACCGTGCTGCCCGGTCGATCGCGGCAGCGGATATTCTGGTGTGGCTCGGCGACGATACGCCGCCCGACCACGCCCATGTCATCGCGCTGTGCCCGCGCGCCGACCTGCCCGACCGGCCGGGCGGGGCGGGGCGGCTTGCCGTCTCTGCGCATAGCGGCGAGGGGATCGATGCGTTGTGGACCGCACTCGCCGATACCGCACGCGCGCTGCTTCCCGCGATCGACGACCTCGCGCTCAACCGGCGGCAGGCATCGCATGCCGCGCACGCTGCGGCCGCGTTGCACCGTGCGGCGGCCCAGCGCGACCCGCTGTTGATCGCCGAGGAACTGCGCTATGTTCTTAACGGCTTTGCAGCATTGACAGGACAACAGGCGACCGAGGCAATGCTCGACGCACTGTTCGGGCGCTTCTGTATCGGGAAATGATGTTCCACGTGGAACGACGAGATAGCATGACTTTTGACGTAGTGATCGTCGGTGGCGGCCATGCTGGCACCGAAGCGGCGGCAGCGGCCGCGCGGCGTGGGGCACGAACCGCGCTCATTGATTTCATGCCCGACCGGATCGGGGCGATGTCGTGCAATCCGGCGATCGGCGGTCTGGGCAAGGGCCATATCGTCCGCGAGATCGATGCGCTCGGCGGGCTGATGGCGCAGGCGTCGGATGCTGCGGCGATTCACCATCGCATGCTGAATCGGTCGAAAGGCGCGGCGGTGCAGGGGCCGCGCATTCAGGCCGACCGGGTGCGTTATGCCGCCGCAGTCAAGACGCTGCTCGCCCATCCCAACCTCGCGATCATCGGCGGGGACAGTGTCGCGCTGACTGTTGCCGGCGACCGCGTGACCGGGATTGAACTCGCCGATGGCACGGTGATCGCGGCGCGCGCGGTCGTGCTGGCGACCGGCACGTTCCTCGGCGGGACGATGTTTCGCGGCGACGAGCGATCGGTCGGCGGGCGCATCGGTGAGCGTGCCGCGACCCGGCTTGGGCAACAGTTGCGCGACCTGTCGCTGCCGATCGCCCGGCTCAAGACGGGCACGCCGCCCCGGCTCGACGGGCGGACGATCGACTGGGCGGCGCTGCCCGAACAGCCGTCCGACGCCGATGTCTGGACGATGTCGCCGCTGAGCGATCCGGCGAAGCGGTTGCCGCAACTCGCCTGCGCCATCGCCCGGACGACGGCCGAGACGCACGACATCATTCGCGCCGGGCTCGATCGCTCGCCGCTGTTCTCCGGGTCGATCGAGGGGCGGGGGCCGCGCTATTGTCCGTCGATCGAGGACAAGGTTCACCGCTTCGGCGACCGCGACGGGCATCAGATCTTCCTCGAACCCGAAGGGCTCGACACCCACCTCGTCTATCCCAACGGCGTGTCGACCTCGCTGCCGACCGACGTGCAGGTGGCGATGCTGCGCAGCGTCGCCGGGCTGGAAGCGGTGGTGATCGAAACGCCGGGCTATGCCGTCGAGTATGACTATATCGATCCGCGCGCGCTCGATGCGACGCTGGGGTTGCGCGCGCTGGCCGGGCTGTATTTCGCCGGGCAGATCAACGGCACCACCGGCTATGAGGAAGCGGGCGGGCAGGGGCTGGTCGCCGGGGCCAATGCCGCCGCGCAGGCGTTGGGCCTCGATCCGCTGATCCTCGATCGCGCGTCGAGCTACATCGGGGTGATGATCGACGACCTCGTCTTGCAGGGCGTGTCCGAACCCTATCGCATGATGACCGCGCGCGCCGAATATCGTCTGCGCCTGCGGTCGGACAACGCGACGACCCGGCTTGGCGGATTGGCCGAACAGGCCGGACTGCTGTCGGCCGAGCGACTGGCCTACAACCGCGACCGTGCCGATCGTCGCGCCGTGCTCCAGACCCGGCTCGACCGGCGCTATGGTGCCGCCGCGTTGCAGGCGGCCGGCGCCCCGGTTGGCGGGACCGATCAGCGCAGCGGCACCGGCTGGCTGCTGGTCCATGGTGTCACCCCGGCGCATCTCGGCATCGCCGAACAGGACGATGTGCTGGGCGAACTGATCGAGGATGCGCGCTACGCTCCCTATCTCGAACGCCAGTCGGCCGAACTGGCCGCGGCGCGCGAGGATCATGTCGTCCTGCCGCGCGACTTCCCGTTCGGGCGCGTGCCGGGTCTGTCGAACGAGATGATCGAACGCCTGACCACGGCCCAGCCCGAGACGCTCGCCGCCGCCAGCCGGGTGCAGGGCGTGACGCCGGCCGCGCTGGTCGCGATCCTGCTCCACCATCGTGGCCAGAGGATCGCGGCATGAGCGAGGACGACGCCCGCGCGTGGATCGCCGCGCGGTTCGGCGCGGATCGGATGGCGACACTGGCCGCCTTCGCCGGGCGCATCGTTGCCGAAACCGCCGGGCAGAATCTGATCGCCACCTCGACCATCCCGCACATCTGGGAACGCCATCTGCTCGATTCTGCGCAACTGGTCCCGCTGACCGATGGGGCCGGGGTGGGGGACTGGATCGATATCGGATCGGGCGCGGGCTTCCCCGGCATCGTCGCCGCGATCCTTACCGATCGCCGGGTCGTGCTGGTCGAACCGCGCGCACGCCGCGCGGCGCTGCTGGGCGAGATGGCCCGCGACCTTGGCCTCGCCAACGTTGTCGTCCATCAGGCGCGGATCGAGCGGCTCTCTGCCGATCGGCCGGCGGCGATCATCACCGCGCGGGCGGTTGCGCGATTGTCCGCGTTGTTCGCAATCGGCCTTGGGCATGCGAACCGCGATACGCTATGGGTCTTGCCCAAGGGCCGCGCCGCCGCCGACGAGCTTGCCGAAGCCCGGGCGGAATGGCGCGGAACGTTTCACGTGGAACACAGCATCACCGATCCGACGTCGTCGATCGTGGTCGCCACCGGAGTGCAGAAGGCATGATTTGCATCGCGATCGCCAACCAGAAGGGGGGCGTCGGCAAGACCACCACCGCGATCAACGTCGGCACCGCCCTGGCCGCGACCGGCCTCGAAGTGCTGATCCTCGACCTCGATCCGCAGGGCAATGCCTCGACCGGGCTTGGCATCGGCCGCAACGACCGGCAATTCTCGACCTATGATCTGTTGGTCGGCGACATGATGCTCAACGAAGCGGTGATCCCGACCAAGGTGCCGCGCCTGTCGATCGTGCCGGCCACGGTCGACCTGTCGGGTGCCGAGATCGAGCTGATCGAGTTTGAGGCGCGGACCCACCGGCTCGACCGGGTGGTGGAGGCGAGCGGCGGGCGCTGGGACGTGATCCTGATCGACTGCCCGCCGTCGCTCGGGCTGCTGACCGTCAATGCGATGGTCGCCAGCCATGCGCTGCTGGTGCCGCTGCAATGCGAGTTCTTCGCGCTGGAGGGGTTGAGCCAGTTGCTTAGCACCGTCGAGCGCATCCGCGGCCGCTTCAACCCCGGCCTGTCGATCCTCGGCGTCGTGCTGACGATGTACGACCGGCGCAACCGCCTGACCGATCAGGTCAGCGACGACGTCCGCGCGGTGCTGGGCAAGGTCGTGTTCGACACGGTGATCCCGCGCAACGTCCGCCTGTCCGAAGCGCCGAGCCACGGCATGCCCGCGCTGATCTATGATTATCGCTGCGCCGGATCGGAGGCGTATATCGCGCTCGCCCGTGAAGTCATCGCCCGCCTGCCGGTACTGGCGGAAGCGGCATGAACGATACCCAGACCCCGCGTCGCCCCCGCGCCGGCGGCCTTGGTCGCGGCCTCAGTTCGCTGTTCGGCGACAATGACGGCGACGGCGCGGCGGGCCGCAGCGGCACCACCCCGGCGGCGGGCGTCCGGCAATTGCCGATCACCGCGCTGACGCCGATGGCCGGGCAGCCGCGCCGCTTCTTCGACGAAGCTGCATTGAACGAACTGGCGGAATCGATCGCCGCGCGCGGGATCATCCAGCCGATCGTGGTCCGCCCGCATGGCAAGGGCTATGAGATCGTCGCGGGCGAACGCCGCTGGCGCGCGGCGCAGCGCGCCCGGCTGCACGAGGTGCCGGTCGTCGTCCGCGACCTGAGCGATGCCGAGACGATGGAAATCGCGCTGGTCGAGAATATCCAGCGGCGCGATCTGACCGCGATCGAGGAGGCCGAGGGCTATCGCCGGCTGATCGACGAATTCGGCCATACCCAGGAAGTGCTCGCCAATCTGGTCGCCAAATCGCGCAGCCACATCGCCAATCTGCTGCGGCTGCTCGAATTGCCGCGATCGATCCAGGACATGCTCGGCGACCAGCGGATCAGCATGGGCCACGCCCGTGCGCTCATCAACGTGCCTGAGGCCGAGGATATTGCCCAACGCATCGTCGCCAAGGGCCTGTCGGTGCGCGAGGTCGAGAAGCTCGCGCGCGGGGCCAAGGGGAATGACGAACCGGCCAAACCCCGCCCGCCACGCGATCCGCTGGCGGCCGACGACGGCTCGATCGATGCCGATCTGCGCGCGCTCGAACGCCAGTTGGGCGATGTGCTGGGCCTCAAGGTATCGATCGTCCATGGCGACAAGGGCGGCGCGATCACCATCGGCTATTCGACGCTGGGACAGCTCGACCTCGTCTGTCAGCGGCTGACCGGCGAAGGTATCTGATACGCAATTCTTAACCCTGCGTATTGCAATACGCGGGGATGGAGCCGCGTTCCGAACCTGATCCCGCCAGCCACCCGCCGGTCATCGGCGCGGTGCTCGACGTCGCCGGTTCGGCGAGCCAGTTGCTGCTCGATCTGCCGGCGATCCATGCGCTGGCGGGGGAGGGTGATCCGGTCACGGCGGCCGGTGGCCAGATCGGTGCGCAGGTGAAGATGCGCGTCGGCCAGCGCTGGATCATCGCTAGCATCCGCGCGCTGCGGCTTGCCGAGCGTGACGACGCGCTGGTCGCCAAGGTCGATTTCATGGGCGAGGGCGATGACCTGTCCGGGGAGATCGGCGCGTTCCGTCGTGGCGTCACCCGCTTTCCGCTGCCGGGCACTCCGGTCCATCCGGTGACGACCACCGATCTGCGCCGCCTGTATGCCGCCGATCATCAGGGCCATGTCGCGGTCGGCCATGTCCATCCCGCGCGCGACGTGCGGGCGATGCTCAACGTCGATGCGATGCTCGGCAAGCATTTCGCGCTGCTCGGTTCGACCGGCACCGGCAAGTCGACTTCGGCGGCGCTGATCCTCCACCGCATCTGCGAAGCCAATCCGCAGGCGCATATCGTGATGGTCGACCCGCACGGCGAATATGCCGCCGCGTTCGGCGAGCGCGGGATGCGGCTCGACGCGAGCAACCTGCAACTGCCCTATTGGCTGCTCGACCTGCGCGAACATGGCGAGATCTTCCTGACCAGCAGCGGCCCCGAACGGCAGGTCGATGCCGATATTCTCGGCCGCTGCCTGCTCGCCGCCCGCGCCAGGCACCGGTTGGCGCAGGACATCGGCCGGCTGACGGTCGACTCGCCGATCCCCTATCTGTTGTCCGACCTGCTCCAGATCCTGCAACAGGACATGGGCAAGATGAACCGCGCGGGCGACACCGCGCCCTATCTGCGCATCAAGGGGCGGATCGAGGAGATTCGCGCCGATCCGCGCTATGGCTTCATGTTCTCGGGGTTGCTCGTCGCCGATACGATGGCGGCGTTCCTGAAGCGGGTGTTTCGCCTGCCCGCCGACGGGCGACCGGTGTCGATCGTCGACGTGTCGGGCATGCCGTCCGAAGTCACTTCGGTCGTCGTGTCGGTGCTCGCCCGCCTCGTGTTCGACTATGCGCTGTGGTCGCGCGACGAGCCGCGTCGCCCGATCCTGCTGGTGTGCGAGGAGGCGCATCGCTACGTCCCTAACGAACGCAACGCCGAGGGATCGTCGGTCGCGCACATCCTCAACCGCATCGCCAAGGAAGGGCGCAAATACGGCGTCTCGCTGGGGCTCATCACCCAGCGCCCGTCCGATCTGGCCGAAGGCGTGCTGTCGCAGTGCGGAACGATCCTCGCGATGCGGCTCAACAACGAACGCGATCAGGCATTCGTCCGCGCGGCGATGCCCGAGGGGGCGCGCGGCTTCCTCGATGCGATTCCGGCGCTGCGCAACCGCGAGTGCATCGCGGTTGGGGAGGGGGTGGCGACGCCGATCCGCATTCTGTTCGACGACCTCGAACCGCATCTGCGGCCGGCCTCGGCCGATCCGTCGTTCACGACATTGTGGCGCGAGACGGGCGACGAGGATGCGATCGTCGAACGCACTATCCGCCGATGGCGCGCGCAGGGGCGATAGCACGCCACCCCGGCCTTCACGTGAAACGGATCAGAGCGCCATCAACTGCGCGACCGTCCGCCGGAAGCGCGCCAGTTCCTCGCCCGACAGCCGCTGCACCGTCGCGAACGCCACGCCACGCGGATCGATCGGCACGCCGCGCCGCCACAATTCATAATGCAGGTGCGGCCCGGTCGACAGGCCGGTCGACCCGACATAGCCGATCACCTGCCCCTGCGACACGCGCATCCCCGGCCGCACGACGATGCGGCTCATATGGCCATAGCCGGTGGCGAGGTCGCCGCCGTGGAGCAGCTTGACGAAATTGCCATAGCCGCCGTGTCGCCCCGCCGTCGCCACCACGCCATCGGTGGTTGCGCGGATCGGCGAGCCATAGGCGGCGGCGAAATCCATGCCCTTGTGCAGCCGGCGGAAGCCGAGGACCGGATGCACCCGCCAGCCGAAGTTGGACGAGACGCGCGCCGCCACCGGCCACGTCATCGCCCCCTTGCGCTCGCCGACGCCGGCGGGGTCGAGCCATTCGGTCCGCGCGCCATCCTGCCAGCGGACCAGCTTCACGCTGCGCCGCCCCGACAGCCCGGCGTATAGCAAATCGCCCAACTGCACCTCGCCGGTGGCGGCGCGCGCCTGTTCGACGATCAGGTCGAAACGGTCGTCCTGTCCCAACTGGCCCATCGGGACGAGGCCGGAGACCGATTTGATATAGCTTTCGACCGCGCGGACCGGGGCGCCGGCAGCACGCGCCGCGCGGTAGAGGCTGGTGCCGACCCGCCCCTGAATCCGAAGCGGCCGATGATCGATCGCGATCGGCCGCGCATCGAGGTGCAGCACGCCGCCCTCGCGCACCACGTCCAGCGCCAGATCGAACCGCGCGCGGAATGCCAGCCGTTCGAGCGGACGCGGCTGCGCCAGGCTGTCGCGCCGTCCGAGCGTGATGTCGAGCCGGGTGCCCGGCGACAGTTCGCCCGGGTCGACGCGGCCGGCGACCAGTGCCGCAACCTGCCGCGCCTCGCCCGCGCCCACGCCCGATCGTTCGAGCGCACCGGCAAGGCCGCTGCCCAGCGTCGCGGTCGCCTCAAGCGTCGGCCGTTCGGGCGTATTGTCCAGCGGCCGGACCCGCGCGGTCGGCGCAATCCGCATCCCGCTGGTCGCGCCCAATGCGCTTGCCCCGAACGACAATGTCCGGGCCTCGTCGAGCGCGGTGTCGCTCAGCGGGGCGGGGACTGCGCTCCAGATCGGCTGGTTTAGTGACGGGGCCAGCATCCAGACCGCGCCGCACAGCGCGGTGCAGGTGGCAAGCCCGCGCCACCAGTCGCGCGATCCGATCGCCGCGCCGAGATCGGGGGTCCAGTCGGTGCGTTCGGCCGCCGCGCGCCAATCGGCGACGACGCGCGGCGCGGCCATGATCGGCGCACGGCCGAAGCGCAGCGCGCTGGTGCCGCCGGCCAGTTCCAGTCCGTCTTCGTTGCGCAGGAACACGCCGGCCCCAATCCCATGCTGTGGCCGCCCGTCCCGGCCCGATGCTCCTCCTGTGAAGGCAATGGTTTAAAGTCAAATGAACCGGGCCCCGCATCGCGACCGGCGGTGGCGACGAAGCGGCAAAGGGAAAGCACGCGAAAGCCGTTGCATGCGCGCCCGGCAGACCCGATGTTACTGGTGATGAGTCAGTTCGCGCGTAGCCCGGTCACTGCGGTGCTGGGGCCGACCAATACCGGCAAGACCTATCTCGCGATCGAGCGGATGTGTGGCCATGCCTCGGGCATGATCGGCTTTCCGCTGCGGCTGCTGGCGCGGGAGAATTACGACCGCGTCGTCGCGATGAAGGGCGTCGAGAATGTCGCGCTCGTCACTGGCGAGGAACGGATCGTGCCGCCCAAGGCGCGGTGGTTCCTCTGCACCGCCGAATCGATGCCGCTGGAGCGCGAGACGGCGTTCGTCGCGCTGGACGAGGCGCAACTGGGCGCCGATCCCGAACGCGGCCATGTGTTCACCGACCGGCTGCTGCGCGCGCGCGGGCGCGAGGAGACGATGATCCTCGGCTCCGATGCGCTCAAACCCATGGTCCGCGCGCTGGTGAAGGATGCGGAGATCATCACCCGGCCGCGCTTCTCGACGCTCAGCTACGCCGGCGCGCGCAAGCTGTCGCGCCTGCCGCGTCGCTCGGCGATCGTCGCCTTCTCCGCCGAGGAAGTCTATGCGGTCGCCGAGGCGATCCGCCGGATGCGCGGTGGCGCGGCGGTGGTGATGGGCGCGCTGAGTCCACGTACCCGCAACGCGCAGGTGCAGATGTTCCAGTCGGGCGAGGTCGATTATCTGATCGCCACCGACGCGATCGGCATGGGGCTGAACCTCGACGTCGCGCATGTCGCCTTCGCTTCGCTGCGCAAGTTCGACGGCCGGCGGCAGCGGCGGCTGACCGTCGCCGAAATGGCGCAGATCGCCGGCCGCGCCGGGCGGCACCACAAGGACGGCAGCTTCGGCGCGCTGGTCGAGGAAGGGCCGAACGCCTTTACGCCCGAGGAAGTGCTGGCGATCGAGGGGCATCATATCCCCCCGCTCGAACGGCTTTACTGGCGGCGGGGCGAGCCCGATTTTGCCAGCCTCGACGCGCTCATCGCCTCGCTGGAGGAAAAACCGCAGCATCCCGTGCTGACCGCCGCGCCGCAGGCGATCGACCTGATCGTGCTCAAGCGGCTGGCCGAGGAGGACTGGGTTCGCGCGCGCACCCGCTCGCCGATGATGGTCCGGCGGCTGTGGGCGGCGTGCGGCGTGCCCGATTTCCGCAAGCTGGGGCCGGACCCGCACAGCCGGTTCGTCGGCCGCATCTTCAGCCATCTGAGCGAAGGGGCGGGGCATATCCCGCACCAGTGGTTCGCCGACGAACTGCAACGGCTCGACCAGATGAACGGCGATGTCGAGACGATCGCCGGCCGCATCGCCGCCGCGCGAAGCTGGGCCTATATCGCCCACCGCGCCGACTGGCTGCTCGATCCCGAGCATTGGGCGGCGCGAACCCGCGCGGTCGAGGAGAAGCTGTCCGATGTGCTGCACGATCGCCTGCGACAGCGGTTCGTCGATCAGCGGACGACGGTGCTGCTGCGGCGGATCGGGGCAGGGGCCGCCGACCTGCCGGTCGACGTCGCGCCGGATGGCATGGTCAGCGTCGATGGTCATGACATCGGTCGGTTGACCGGCTTCCGCTTCGACGTGTCGCCCGACACCCGCGTCGCCGACAAACGCCTGCTGATCGCCGCCGCCGAGAAAGGGCTGGCGAAGGAACTCGCCAAACGTGGCGGCGAACTGGCGGTCGCCGCCGATGCCGAGCTGGCGCTGCTCGCCGATCCGGGGGGTGTGCCGGGCGTCACGTGGAACGGCCTGACCGTCGCGACGCTGGGGCCGGGGCCGACGCTCGACCGACCGGTGATCGCGCTCGACCGCAGCCTTGCCGTCCTGTCGCGCGACACGCAGGGGCAGGTCCGCGACCGGTTGACCACATGGGTCGCGACGAGCAGCGCAAGGCAGGTGCCGACGCTCACCACACTCGCCGCGCTGTCGCGCGACCCGGCGGCCAATGGCACGCTGCGCGCGATCGCCGCCGCGCTGGCCGAGGTCGGCGGTATCGCCCCGCGCGACGGGTTCGACACGATGGCCCACGCGCTCGACCCCGACGACCGTCGCCGGCTGCGTCGCGCCGGCATCACCATCGGTACGCTCGACCTGTTCGACCCGCGCCTGTTCCGTCCCGCCGCCGCCCGCTGGCGCGCGGCGCTGCTCGCGGCGCGCGACGGGCAGCCGATCGAACCGCTGGCCCCGGTCGGCGCGAGCATTCTTGCCGCCGGGCAGGGGGCGTGGGGCTTCCGCCGGCTGGGTGCGCAGGCGGTGCGCGTCGACCTGCTCGAACGCATCGCGCGCGCCATCCACGACAGTCGCAAGGGTGTAGCGCCCTTCACCCCCGACGTCGCGCTGGCCACCTCGATCGGGTTGAAGCCCGATACCATTGCCCCGCTGATGACATTGCTCGGCTTTCGCCCCGTCGCCCCGGTCGATGCCGTGCCCCGGTGGCGCTGGGGCGGGCCGCGCCGTGTTCCGCTTCCCGTCGCTGCGCCGCCGGTTGCCCGCCCCGGCAATGCCTTTGGCGCGCTCGCCGGGCTGGCGTTCGATCGCTGATGCCGCGCACCGCCGCCGACCCGTCGATCCGCCTCGACCTGTTCCTGTGGTTCGCCCGCTTCGCCAAAAGCCGCAGCGCGGCGCAGGGGATCGCCGAGGCGGGGATGCTGCGGATCGACGGCCGTCGCATCGAACGCGCGCATTGCCCGGTGCGGGTCGGCAACATCCTCGCCTTTCCGCTTCATGGGCGGGTGCGGGTGCTGCGGGTCGAGGCGCTGCCGGTCCGGCGCGGTCCCCCGTCCGAAGTACAGGCGCTTTACACGCTGCTGGAACCAGGGTCGTCCAGCCCCGTTGACGGGGCGGGTTCCCCGGCATAACGCGGGACCGCAATAGTCCCGGAGCTTGTTCGACCCATGACCTACGTCGTCACCGACGCCTGCATCCGCTGCAAATACATGGACTGCGTGGAAGTGTGTCCGGTCGACTGCTTCTATGAGGGCGAGAACATGCTCGTCATCAACCCCAGCGAGTGCATCGACTGTGGGGTGTGCGAGCCCGAATGTCCCGCCGAAGCGATCCTGCCCGATACCGAATCCGGGCTGGAGCAATGGCTGGAGCTGAACGCGACCTTCTCCGCGCAATGGCCCAACGTCACCCGCAACGACAATCAGACCCCGCCCGATGCCGACAAGTGGAAAGGCGTCGAGAAAAAGTACGAGGAACATTTCTCGGCGGAACCCGGCGCAGGCGACTGATCGGCCAAGCGCTTGTTCCACGTGGAACAGCGCGCTGCCGGACCGTGCCAAACCGGTTCGGCTTTGCCACTGGTAATTTTGTTGCGGTGATGCTATAGCCTCGCCCGACGGCGGCACTTGTCCAAGCGCCCCCGCCCGGAGAGCCACCTCTAGCTTACGCCCCCGTCGCCGACCTGTCTGCCCGCTGTTCCGCGTGGCCGATGCTGCGCTCGTCGAACGGGGTGACGACCACGGAAAGGTTACCAATGGCTGCCAAGGCATTGTCCTTCGATGTCGGCGATTATGTCGTGTACCCCAAACACGGCGTTGGTCGTGTGATCGAGCTTCAGCGCAGCGAAATCGCTGGCATGCAGCTCGAACTCTATGTTCTGCGTTTCGAAAAGGAGCGGATGACGCTCCGCGTTCCGACCAACAAGGCCGAAAGCGTCGGCATGCGCAAATTGTCGTCGGACAAGACCATGCGCGAGGCGATGGAAACGCTGAAGGGCAAGCCCAAGGTCAAGCGGACGATGTGGTCGCGCCGTGCCCAGGAATATGAAGCCAAGATCAATTCGGGCGACCTCGTGTCGATCGCCGAAGTGGTCCGCGACCTGTTCCGTGCCGACGACCAGCCCGAACAAAGCTATTCCGAGCGTCAGATCTTTGAAGCGGCGGCCAGCCGCCTCGCGCGCGAACTGGCGGCGATGGAGCAGGTCGACGAGCCCAAGGCGCTCGACCGCATCGTCGAGATCCTGCGCGAAGCCGCGGCGATCTATAACAAGGAAAAGACCGCCGCCTGACCTTGGGTCGGCTGCGGTTGCGAAAGGGGCGGTCGGCAACGGCCGCCCTTTTTGCGGTTGCGTAGTCAACGCCATGCTGTATTGTAACGGCAATACACAGGGGGAAGCGATGCGCGCAGCGATGGTCGGACTGTTGATGGTAGCGGCGTGCAGCAATGGCGGGGCCAGCGAACCTGCCCGAACCGCCGAGCGCACCGTCGCGCTGCGCGGCTTTTCGGGGGTCGACCTTGCCGGGCCCGACCGGGTCGATGTCGTCACCGGCCGTGACTTCGCGGTACAGGCGCGCGGCGACGCCGCCGTGCTCGACCGGCTGACCTTCGAGGTGAAGGGCACGACGCTGCGCATCGCGCGCAAGCCGCAGACCGGCTGGAACTGGCGCGACCGGACGGCGGTGATCCGCGTCACCCTGCCCGCGCTGAAGGCGGCGACGCTCAGCGGATCGGGCGACCTGTCGGTCGATCGCGCGGCGGATCTGACCGCGCAACTGACCGGATCGGGCGACATGACCATCGCCCGGCTGACCGGCCGCACCGCCCAACTGGGCCTGCGCGGATCGGGCACCATCGCCGCCGCCGGCCGGGTCGACAGCCTTGCGTTGTCGCTCAGCGGATCGGGCGACATCGACGCGCGCCAGGTCAAGGCATCGCAGGCATCGGTCGCGGTGGCGGGATCGGGCGACGTCTCGGCCGATGTCGACGGTCCGGCGGCGGTGTCGCTCACCGGATCGGGATCGGCGACGCTGGGGGCACGGGCGCGCTGCACGGTGCGCAAGGCGGGATCGGGCGAGGCGCGCTGCGGCGGCTGATCGCGCTTGCGATCGGCGGGGCGCGGCGCGATGCTGCGTCCATGCTCGCCACCCTGCTCGCCGTCCTCCTGCTCCAGCCTGCGTCCGAACGGCAATGGATGCTGACCGGCTTCGACCGGGTGCGGGTCGACGGACCCTATGCCGTCACCATCACCACCGGCAGCGGAGCCTCGGCGCGTGCCGCC
Source organism: Sphingomonas sp. Leaf407 (assembly GCF_001425385.1). Lineage (GTDB taxonomy): Bacteria > Pseudomonadota > Alphaproteobacteria > Sphingomonadales > Sphingomonadaceae > Sphingomonas. The sequence continues at coordinate 187,136 of NZ_LMQO01000005.1, read as the reverse complement.
GGTGATCCCAAGGCGCTCGAACAGGTGCAATTGCGCGTCGAGGGCAATACGCTGATCGTCCAGCCGCTGCGCGACGATCGCGGCCGGCCCGCCACCGCCGCCCCGGCGATCATCGTCACCACCCCGCGCGTCGCCGCGATCAGCCTGCGCGGCGGCGGCACCGTCCGGCTCGATCGCGCGCGGGCCAGCCGGGTCGATCTGGCGCTGACCGGCGACGGCACGATCGAGGTGGGCGAGGTCGACTCCGAGCAACTGACGCTGACGCTGCTCGGCGCGGGCAGGGCGGTCCTCGCCGGGCGCAGCGGCCGGGCGCGGATCATGGTCAACGGCGCGGGCAGCATCGCCGCCGACGCACTCGACGTCGGCGACCTGCTGGTCCAGATGAGCGGCACCGGCGACGGCCGCTACCGCGCCCGCTACACCGCCGACATCACCGCCTCGGGATCGGGCAGCGTCACGGTTGGCGGCACCCCACGCTGTCGCACGCGCGGCACCGCCACCATCCGCTGTGGGTAGAAGTTACGCCGCCGCCGTTTCGAGCGTTGGATAATCGGTGTAGCCCTCGGCCCCGCGCGAATACCACGTCGCCATATCGTCCTTGTTGAGCGGCGCGCCCTGCCGCAGCCGTTCGGGCAGGTCGGGGTTGGCGAGATACGGCCGGCCGAACGCGATCGCATCGGCGATACCGGCATCCAGTTCGGCCTGCGCGTTGCTGCCGTCATAATCCTGGTTCAGCACCAGCGGGCCGGCGAACACCTTGCGGATCGCCGGCGACACGCGCGGCTGGGTGGTGCTGCCGAAGGTGCCGTCCGGCCCCGGCTCGCGCAGTTCGAGGAAGGCGATGCCCTTGTCGTTCAGCAGCTTCGCGGCGGGCACGAACACGCTCGCCGGATCGCTGTCGATCACGCCCTGCGTATCGCCGTTGGGCGAGAAGCGCACCGCCGTCCGCCCGGCACCCACTTCGGCGATCAGCCGGTCGACGACCTCGCCCAGCAGGCGAATGCGGTTCTCCGCGCTGCCACCGTAATCATCGTCGCGCTGGTTGGCACCGTCGCGCAGGAACTGGTCGATCAGATAGCCATTGGCGGCATGCAACTGCACCCCGTCGAAACCGGCCGCCTTCGCGTTGCGCGCCGCCCGGCTGTAATCATCGAGCACCCGCGCGATGTCGTCGAGCGTTGCGGCGCGCGCCTGCGCATAGGGCTTCTTGCCGTCATAGGTATGCGCCTGTCCCGGCGCGGTGGTGGCCGATGCCGACAACGGCGCCGCCCCGTCCAGGAAATCAGGATGTACGACCCGACCCATATGCCAGAGCTGGGTCACGATCCGCCCGCCGGCGGCATGGACCGCGGCGGTGACCGACTTCCACGCCTCGACCTGCTCGTCGGTCCACAGCCCCGGCGCATAGGGCCAGCCCAGCCCCTCGCGGCTGATGCCGGTGCCTTCCGAAATCAGCAGCCCGGCCGAGGCGCGCTGCGCATAATAGTCCGCCATGATTGCGCTCGGCACATGTTCGCGGCTCGACCGGCCGCGGGTCAGCGGCGCCATCAGGATGCGGTTGGGGGCTTCGATGTCTCCGAAGGCAATGGAATCGAACAAACTCGGCATGGCGGCTCTCTGCATCAATTATGGGCGACGTGCGAAAGATAGGGGGGTAGGGGGCGGCATGCAGCCGGTATCCCCTGAAACAAAAGCTTCGCTCCCCCCAAGCGTTCCGCGTCGCGCGGTGCTGGCGGTGATCGTCGCCAATGTGGCGCTGGCATTCGGGCCGTGGTTCGTGCGCCTTGCCGATACCGGGCCGGTCGCCGCCGCCTTCTGGCGCATCCTGCTCGCGTTGCCGGTGCTGCTGGTCGCCGCCGCATGGGCCAATCCGCGCGCGATGACCCGTGCGGGGTCGCTGTGGCTGCCGATCCTGATCGCCGGCCTCGCCTTTGCGGTCGATCTGGGAAGCTGGCACATCGGCATTCGCCGCACCACGCTCGCCAACGCCACGCTGTTCGGCAATTGCGCGGTGCTGATCTTCCCGCTCTACGGCTTCCTCGCCATGCGCCAATGGCCGACGCGGGTGCAGGGCGCGGCGCTGCTGCTCGCGGCGGTGGGCGGCGGCCTGTTGATCGGGCGCTCGGCCGAGCTGTCGTCGCGGCATCTGGCGGGCGATCTGTTCTGTCTGCTCGCCGGCGTGCTCTACGCGGTCTATTTCATCGTCATGGCCGGGGTGCGGCGCAGCGTCGCGCCACTCCCCGCGCTGGCGCTCTCCAGCATCGCCGGCGTCCTGCCGCTGCTCGGCTTCGCGCTATTGCTCGGCGAACCGATCTGGCCGGGCACCTGGTCCCCGCTGCTGCTGCTCGCGCTGGTCAGCCAGATCGCGGGGCAGGGGCTGATGATCTATGCGCTCGGCGCGCTGACGCCGCTGGTCGTCGGCCTCGCGCTGCTCGTCCAGCCGCTGGTGGCGGCGACGATCGGCTGGCTGGCCTATGGCGAGCGGCTGACCGCCACCGACGCGATTGGCGCGGCGCTGGTCGCCACCGCGCTCGCCATTGTGGGTACGCAGCGGCGGAAGGCGGGTTAGCTCACGCCCGCCCGGCCAAGATCGACCAGCGCCTCGCCGAAGCGCGCGATGTCGCCCGGCGCGAAGCCGGCGATGTTGATCCGGCCCGATCCGGCCATGTAGATGCCGTGGGTCGCGCGCAGCCATTCGATCTGCCCCGGGCTGAGCGGCAGGGTGGCGAACATGCCCTTGCCCTGCGCGAGCGGGGCGAGATCGACCGATCCCGCCTGGCCGATCGCCGCCAGTTCGGCGCGCAACCGCTGCAACCGGCCGCGCAGACCGTCCAGCTCGCCGCGCCAGTCGGCCGCCAGATGTTCGTCCTCCAGCACGATCCGCACCGTCGCCGCGCCATGATCGGGCGGCATCGACCAGTTGGCGCGCGCCAGCGCCAGCAGGTTGGAGAGCACCACGTCGCGGTGATCGGCGTCGGGCGCGCTCACCCACAGGGCGCCGGTGCGCTCGCGGTACAGCCCGAAATTCTTGTCGCACGAATAGGCGACGATCCCGAACGACACCGCGCCCAGCACGGTCCGCGTGCCCAGCGCGTCGGCTTCCATGCCGTCGCCCAGCCCCTGATAGGCAAGGTCGACGAACGGGATCAGCCGGCTGTCGGCCACCGCATCGGCGATCGCGCGCCATTCGCCGGCATCGGGATCGATTCCTGTCGGGTTGTGGCAGCAACCGTGCAGCAGGATCGCGTCACCCGCCTCGGCCTGGCCGATCGCGGCGCGCATCGCCGGCAGGTCGATCCGCTGCGCCGCCATGTCGAACGCGGCATGGGATACGACGGTGAGGCCGGCGGCGGCGAAAACCGGCGCGTGATTGGCCCAACTCGGCTGGCCGACGAGGATGCGGCGCACCCCGGCCTTGGCAAGCAGCTCCGCGCCGAGCCGGAGCGCACCGGTGCCGCCCGGCGTCTGCAACCCGCAGCGGCGGTCGGCGGGCAGGGTATCGCCGAACACCAGCGGTTCGAGCAGCGCGGTGAACCCCTTGTCGCCCTCCGGCCCCAGATACGCCTTGCTGTCCTGCGTCGCGATCAGCCGCATCTCGGCCTGCTTCACCGCCAGCATCACCGGGGTATGGCCGGCATCGTCACGGAACACGCCGACGCCGAGGTCGATCTTGTGGGCACGCGGATCGGCACGATACGCCCCGATCAGGCGGAGCAGTGAATCGGCAGGCTGTACGACGAGCGAACGGAACGGCATGGGTATCCCCGGACTGGAACGGGACCCACCGGCGGCGGTCGCGTGCGGCGCTGCATCGTGCGGGTCGGAATGCGCGTCCGATAGGACAAGCGGGTGGCGTTGGAAAGGCGCGGTGCAGAAGGTGGGTTCACGCGGAGGCGCGGAGACGCGGAGAAGAAGCAGAAGATGTTTTCGCGCAGAGGCGCAGAGAGCGCAGAGGCGTTGCGATCGAGACGGCCGTCACCGATCCGGCGAAGTCTCTTGTTCGTTGCAGCCGGTAGATGGAGCGCCGCTATCGCGGCAAGCGTCTCATCTCTGCGCCTCTGCGCGAAAACACCTTCCTGCCGGACGCAGCCGTCCGCAGCGCCATACCGGCTACGCGAACGCCTCACCACGACCGCAACTCCTTCGCGTCTCCGCGCTTTCGCGTGAAAACATCTTCTTCCGATACGCGACGGCAGAAAGAAGGGTGATCCACGCGAAGGCGCGGAGACGCGAAGGGGTTCAAGCGGGACGGACGGCCGTCACCGATCCGGCGGAGCTTCCCGTCCATTGTCGTCCGCAATGGAGTACCGCTATTGTAGCGAGGGCTGCGTCTCTCCGCGTGAACCAACCTTCCTGCCGCCGTTGCGTACCGATCAGCCCGACCGACCCTCCAGCCAGCGTTCGAGATCGTCGCTGCCCCCGATGCGTTCATCGCCGACGAACACCTGCGGCGTGGTGGCGACGTCGTGTTCGGCCTTGAACGCATCCACCTCGTCGCGGGTGCGCAGGATGCGGTCGTCGACGGCGAAGCCGGCATGTTGCAGCAACTGCTTGGCCTTCACCCCGAACGGGCAGGTGTGATCGCTCAGCACCATGCGGTACAGGACGGCGTCGCGAGCTTCGGTCATGGCATGAACTCCCTCAGGTCAGCCGCCCCAACGCACCCATCGCGCCGCAAGGTCCGCGCGAAGGGCTGGCGCGGGGCAGGGGGAGCGCCTAGCTAGGGCGCATGACCAAGGAGGATGCGATGGCCCCCGCCGATCTGACGCTCGACGAACTGCGCGAGGGGCTTGCCCCGCTGGTCGCGGCCAATGCGGCGTTCGATGGCTGGTCCGATGCGGCGGTGCGCGCGGCGGCGGAGACGTTCGGGGCCGATCCCGATGTCGCGCGCCTCGCCTTCGCTGGCGGCGCGGTCGACATGATCGATGCGTGGTTCGCCGAGATCGACCGGCGGATGATCGATGCGGTGCCCGCCGACGCGCTCGCCGCCATGAAGATCCGCCAGCGCATCACCGTGCTGGTCGAGGCGCGTCTGGCGGCGGTGGCGGGCGAGCGCGAGGCGTTGCGCCGCGCGCTCGCGATCCTCGCCATGCCGCAGAACGTCGCGCGCGCGGCGCGGCTCGGGTGGCGGACGATGGACCTGATCTGGCGCCTCGCCGGCGATACCGCGACCGATTACAACCATTATACCAAGCGGGCGATGCTTGGCGCGGTCTATGCCGCCACCGTCACCGTGTTCCTCGACGACGAGAGCGGCGGCCATGCCGACACCCGCGCCTTCCTCGCCCGGCGGATCGACGGCATCATGCGTTTCGAGAAGCTCAAGCACCAGTTCCTCTCGTCGCGCGACCCCGAACGCAGCCTCAGCCTGTCGCGCTTCATCGGTCGCCTGCGCTATCCGGCGGTATAGGCCGCTTCGTTCGATGTGCGTGAAGAAGGCTGGTTCGCGCGGAGACGCGGAGGGGTTCCGGGCGAGGGCGGGTTGACGCCCTTGGCGTCGGAAGCTGTCTCTATCGGGATCGAATTTCGGGAATGGCCGGGTCTGGTCGAAAACGGATGTTCGCGGGTTCTTCAGCCCGCGTCGACAAGTCGTTCGCACGGCCGCTTTCCAACGACCCGCACTCTCGTATGGATATGGCTTGTGACATAGCCCCACTGCATCCGCGCACCGTTGATGCACCGGACCTCGATCGTGCCTTCGATCTGAGGAATACCGTAGAAGTAGCCACTCCAAAGTTGACGCAGCCTTTGCTCGACCCCGCTACTGTTGGTGACAAACTGAGCGTTAGCTGCCGTTCCCACAAACGGGCGTTCGGGCGACTTGCCGGCTTTGCCCAGTCGCAGCCGATCAGCATCGGGAAGCGCTGCCGCCAACCGCAAGCGCGCGCCTTCCGCGCCTTCGCGTGAATCAGGAATCCGACGCGATCCCCCGTGCCAGCAGGGTCGCCACCGCATCCGCCACCGCTTCTGGGGAGCGATCCTCGTCCCATACCCCGTAGCGCAGGCCCAGGAACACGTTCATTCCCATGATCGCCCACGCATGGACCTCGGACACGTCTGCGCGTACTTCGCCGCGCTGTGCCGCCGCCTGTAGCCGCGCCAGAATCCGCTCCGCCGTCGTCGCATAATGGCGGCGGAAGCTGGCCGGGTCGACGAATTCGGCCTCGTCGATGATCCGGTACAGTTCCTTGTGCGCCCGCACGAAGCGGATGAACTCGAACAACCCGGCGCGCTCGGCCGCGATCTGCCCGTCAGCGTCGCGGATCGCGGGGGCGACATGGTCGCGCACCTGCGCCGACATGTCGGCCACCAGCGCGCGGAACACCGCGTCCTTCGAATCGAAATAGGTGTAGAAACTGCCCAGCGCCACGCCCGCCCGCCGGGTGATGCCGCTGACCGACCCGTCGTGAAACCCCTTCTCGCCGAACTCTGTCGCTGCCGCGTCGAGGATCGCGCGCTGCGTGCGCCGCCCGCGCTCGGTACGCGGCGTCTTGTCGGGCGTGTGCGCCTCGCTCGCCATTTTCGGCCTCTCCATCCGGTTGAAGTTGAAACCCGGTTCGACTTTCAGTATAGCGCTTCGCAACAACGTACAACCCGAACCAACGGGTGGCGTCCAAAAGGGAGAGGTTGATGCGCCGCACGTTCGCAATCCGCACCGTCATGCTGCTCGGCAGCGCCATGGCCATGCCGGCCCTCGCACAGGAAACCCCGCGCGAACCCCCGGCCGAGGCGCAGTCGATCACGCAGGATCAGGGCGACGGCGACATCGTCGTCACCGCGCGCCGCCGCGCCGAAAGCGTGATCGACGTGCCGATCGCCATGTCGGTCGTGACCGGCGATCAACTCACCCGCACCGGCGCGGTCGACATCACCGCGCTGCAGGACAAGACGCCGAACCTGACGCTCCAGATCGCGCGTGGCTCCAACTCCACGCTGATCGCCTTCAGCCGCGGCGTCGGGCAGCAGGACCCGCTGTGGGGCTTCGAACCCGGCGTCGGGCTGTACCTCGACGATGTGTACGTCGCCCGCCCGCAGGGCGCGGTACTCGACATTTTCGACGTCGAGCGGGTCGAGGTGCTGCGCGGGCCGCAGGGCACGCTCTACGGCCGCAACACCATCGGCGGCGCGATCAAATATGTGACGAAGCGGCTGGGCAACGACTATGCGGCCACCGCCCGCGCCTCCTATGGCTCGTACAACCAGTTCGACCTTGTCGGACAAGTCACGGTGCCGCTCACCGACAGCCTCGCGATCGGCGGCGCGGTCGCGCGCTACAAGCGCGACGGCTATGGCACCAACCTGACCACCGGGGCGGATCAATATGACAAGGACGTGCTGGCCGCGCGCGTCTCGGCCGAATGGACGCCCAGCGACAGCGTGTTCGTGCGACTGGCGGGCGACCGGACGCTCGACCGGTCGAACCCGCGCCACGGCACCCGCCTGCTCGGCAACGGCACCGACGCGCGCTATGCGCCGACCGCCAGCGTCTACGACACCCGCGCCGGGGTGGGCGATCGCAACCGGGTGGTGGCGCAGGGCTTGTCGCTGACCGGCGAGTTCGGCCTGTCCGACACGCTCACTTTCAAATCGATCAGCGCGTACCGCGAAGGCGCCACCAACACCGTCATCGATTTCGACAATACCGCGCTCCCCACGCTCGACGTGCCGGCCGAGTACGACGACTGGCAGTTCACGCAGGAGCTGCAACTGTTGCTGCAGGGCGACCGGTTGCAGGGCGTATTCGGCCTGTTCTACCTCAACGCCGAAGCATCGGGCGCGTTCGACACCGTGCTGGGCGGGCTGAACCTCACCACCCTGACCGCCGGCGAGGTCAAGACCAGGAGCTATGCCGCGTTCGGCGACCTGAGCTACGACCTGACCGACAAGCTGCGGATTTCCGCCGGCCTGCGCTATACCAAGGACGACAAGACCGGCACGGTGTTCCGCCGCAACTATACCGGCATCCGCTCGACCCGGTTCGGCAATGCCGCCGCCGTGCCGGGGCTGATCCGCACCGATTACACCAACAACCGCAGCTTCGACCAGTTCACCCCGCGCGTCTCGATCGCCTATGAACCGCGCCCCGACCTTAACCTTTATGCGTCATGGGGCAAGGGGTTCAAATCGGGCGGTTTCGACATGCGCGGCGACGCGGTGTTCACCCCGACGACGGTGAACGGCTATGATCCCGAAAAGATCAGCAGCACCGAAATCGGCATGAAGGGCGCGTTCCTGAACCGCACGCTGTTCCTGAACCTCGCCGGCTATTATTCGCGCTACACCGACCAGCAGGTGACGATCCAGGTTCCCAATGTCGCCGGCGGCATCGCCAGCTTCGTCGACAATGCCGGCAAGGCCGACATCTACGGCCTCGAGATCGAAGGCCGCATGGTCCCGTCGCGCCATTTCTCGGCGCAGGTGTCGTTCGGTTACACCAACGCCGATTACAAGGAATTCCTGACGTTCGTCGGCGGCGGCACCACCCCCGTAGACGTCGCCAACAGCCGCGTGTTCCAGAACACGCCTGAGTTCACCGCCGCCGCCTCGTTCACCGCCTCGACCGACGTCGCTGGCGGCACGCTGTCGATCACCCCCGAAGTAACGTTGCGCAGCGATTATTCGCTGTTCGAAATCCCGACCCCGGCGCTGGATCAGGACGGCTATGCGCTGGTCAACGCCGCCGCGAACTGGATTTCGGAGGGCGGCCGCTACCGTCTTGGCGTGGCGCTGCGCAACCTGACCGATCAGCGCTATCGGGTGGGGGGCTATAATTTCCCCGGCGCGCTCTTCGGCAATTCGGTGATCGGCTATTACGGCCCGCCGCGCACCGCCACCGCCACGTTCGAGGTGCGGTTCTAGGGTCGATCGACATTCAGCCAGACGGCGGCGCTTGGCGCCTCCCCTCCCTGACAAGGGAGGGGCCGGGGGTGGGTCGGCCCACGAGGAAACAGAAGCGTTCCACAACCGGCCGACCCACCCCCAACCCCTCCCTTCCAGGGAGGGGAGCAGGTCGGGACGGCATTTCGTCGAAGGTCGATCCAGCCAAAACCACGACGTCTGTCGTTCCCGCGCAACCGGGAATGACGGAAACCCGGCACTGCCTGTAGAGGGCCATCATGAAGAACCCCCGTCTCACCCTCGCCATGCTGCTGCTGGTGTACAGCTTCAACTTCCTCGACCGGCAGATCTTGTCGATCCTCGCCCAGCCGGTGCAGCGCGACCTCGACCTTGACGATTCGCAGATGGGGATGCTCGGCGGCCTCGCCTTTGCCGCGCTCTATTCGACGCTGGCGATTCCCCTGGCGCTGATCGCCGATCGCACCAGCCGAAGCTGGGTCATCACCATCAGCTTGGCGGTATGGAGCGCGTTCACCGCGCTGTGCGGCATCGCGCAGAATTTTACCCAGATGTTCCTGTTCCGCCTCGGCGTCGGGGTGGGGGAGGCGGGCGGCGTCGCCCCGTCCTATGCGCTGATCGCCGATAGCTTTCCGCCCGAACGCCGCGCCCGCGCGCTCGCCGTCTATTCGCTCGGCATTCCGCTGGGCGCGGCGGGCGGCGTGCTGCTCGGCGGCTATATCGCGCAGGCGGTGGAATGGCGCACCGCCTTCTTCACCGTGGGGCTCGCCGGGCTCGTCATCGCGCCGTTCTTCCGCTGGCTGGTGAAGGACGTTCCGCGCGGACCGGTGGCCGCCGACCGCGTTCCCGTCGGCCGGGTGTTCGGCATCCTCGCCGCCAAGCCGGGGTTCTGGCTGCTGGCGTTCGGCGCGGCGGCGGGGTCGATGTGCGGCTATGGCGTGGCGTTCTGGCTGCCCAGCCTGATGATGCGCAGCTTCGGCCTGTCGCTGGTGCAGACCGGCCAGTTCTTCGGCGCGCTGCTGCTGACCGGCGGGGTGGCGGGCATCCTGCTCGGCGGCGCGCTCGGCGACCGGCTCGGCGCGCGGAACAAGCGCTGGTACGCGCTGCTGCCCGCCGCCTGTTACGTGCTCGGCACGCCGCTGTTCATCGCCGGCGTGCTGTCGGGCGGATGGGCGGCGGCGTTCGCGCTGTTCCTGCTGCCGCAGGCGCTGGTCTATGTCTGGCTGGGGCCAGTATTGACGGCGGTGCAGCACCTCGTCCCCGCGCATATGCGCGCGACCGCCTCGGCGTGCTTCCTGCTCGTCAACAACCTGATCGGGCTGGGGCTGGGAAGTTGGGTCGTCGGCGAACTGTCGAAAAGCCTCGCACCCACCTACGGCACCGAATCCTTGCGCTACGCGATCGCGGCGGCGCTGTGCCTGTATCTCGTTGCCGGCGCATTGATGGCGCTCGCCAGCCGGCGGCTGGAGCGCGACTGGGTGGCCTGAGTTTCGGGCTCACCCCAAGGGCGTGAACCAGCCTGCCTCGGGCCTTCCCGCCGCTCGCGTGAGCCTCAACGCTCCCGCGTGGCCGCGAACGTCACCTTGGAATATCGATCGGCGATATAGCCGACCTCCCACGCGCTCTTCGCCAGAAACACCGGGTTGCCGTCACGATCCTTGGCCATCGCCGATCGGTGCAGATCGGTGAACGCCTTAAGGTCGACCGGATCGCCCGCCGACACCCAGCGCGCGGTTTCGAACGGGGCCATTTCCAGCCCCGCCGCGACCTTGTATTCGGCATCCAGCCGCGACAGCAGCACGTCCAACTGCAACTGCCCGACCACGCCGATGATCCAGTTCGATCCGATGTCGGGATAGAAAACCTGCGTCACCCCTTCCTCGGCCATGTCGTCGAGCGCTTTCCGCAACTGTTTGGTCTTGGTCGGGTCCTTCAGCACGACGCGCCGCAGGATTTCGGGCGCGAAATTGGGCAGCCCGGTGAAGCGCACATCGGCCCGTTCGGACAGCGTGTCGCCGACCCTGAGCGTCCCGTGGTTGGGAATGCCGATGATGTCGCCCGGAAACGCCTCGTCGGCCAGTTCGCGTTCGCGCGCGAAGAACAGGATCGGCGAATGGATCGCGATCGGCTTGCCGTGGCCGGTCGGGGTCAGCTTCATGCCGCGCCGGAACGTTCCCGAACACAGCCGCATGAACGCGATACGATCGCGGTGGTTGGGGTCCATGTTCGCCTGCACCTTGAACACGAACCCCGTCACCTGCGCATCGCCCGGCGCGACGGGGGCGGGCTCGGCCGGCTGCGGCCTTGGCGGCGGGGCGTGGGCGGCGATCGCGTCGATCAGCGAATCGACGCCGAATTCCTTCAACGCCGATCCGAAATACACCGGCGTCAGGTCGCCCGCGCGATAGGAATCGCCGTCGAACGCGGCATAGCCCGCCATCGCCAGCTCGGCTTCCTCGCGCAGCCGTTCGGCCCCTTCGGCCGACAGCACGCTGTCGATGCGGGGATCGTCGAGGCCGGCGAACTGCTCGACCTTGCCCTGAAAATCCTTGGTTCCCGCTTCGGGCTGGAGCAGCCGGTTGTCGACGAGGTCATAGATCCCCTCGAACTGTCCGCCCATGCCCGCCGGCCACGTCATCGGGCACACGTCGAGTTGCAGCATCTCCGCCACCTCGTCGAGCAGCGCGAACGGATCGCGCCCTTCGCGATCGACCTTGTTGACGAAGGTGATAATCGGCACGTTGCGCAGGCGACAGACCTCGAACAGCTTGCGCGTCTGCGGCTCGATGCCCTTGGCGGCGTCGATCACCATCACTGCCGAATCGACGGCGGTCAGCGTGCGATACGTGTCCTCGCTGAAATCCTCATGGCCCGGCGTGTCGAGCAGGTTGAAGGTCAGCCCGTTCCGTTCGAACGTCATCACCGACGACGTGACCGAAATGCCGCGCTGCTGCTCGATCTTCATCCAGTCGGAGCGCGCGCGCCGCGCCGCGCCGCGCGCCTTGACCTCGCCGGCCAGATGGATCGCGCCGCCGAACAGCAGCAGCTTTTCGGTGAGCGTGGTCTTGCCCGCGTCGGGGTGCGAAATGATCGCGAAGGTGCGGCGATCGGCAAACTGAGTCATGGCCGCGCTCTACGGCGCGCGCGGGGGAACCGCAACGGGTGGGACGTTCGTGTATTGTTTTCACGTGAAGGCGCGAAGGCGCGAAGTAAGAAGGAGGTTTGTCGCGCAGAGGCGCGGAGAGGTTGCGGATGCGTCGGTCGTCATCGATCCGGCGAAGCCGCTCGTTCGCTGCGGCCCGAAATGGAGCGCCGCTATCGCGGCAGTCGGCACCTCTCCGCGCCTCTGCGCCTCTGCGCGAAATCGATCTGTTCTACTTCGCGTGCTTCGCGCCTTCGCGTGAAAATCAATCGACCAATGTCACCGCCATTGCCACGGCATGAGTCTCTCCGGGAGCGACCCGCCGAATCCCCGGCTTGTCGAAAATATCGCCATCGAACCCTTCGGGGTCGGCGATTCCGTCCCACGGCTCGATGCAGACGAAGTGCGCACCCGGCTTCGTCCAGATTCCCAATCGCGGCATCCCCGGAAAATCGACCCGCAACTGCCGTCCGCCCTCGGTCCCATAGGATACCGACTTGCTGGCAACCGGGTCCCAGACCAGCGCATCGTCCGTGAACAGCGCATCGCGCAGATGCAGCACCTGCCCCTCCAGCGGCGAAGGCCGGGGCGTGGCCGCAATCGTCCCGTCGGCGGTGATTTCGGCGATCGTGTCACTTTCGGCGTCGGAAAACACCATCCGATGCGTTTCCTTGGCCCCGCCATAGGGCAGCGGCCATGCGAACGCCGGATGAAAGCCGATGCTCGCCGGCAGGTCGTGCTCCCCCGAATTGGTCACGCTTACCAAGGTCTTGAGCGTCGCACCTTCCAGCGAATGTTCCACGTGGAGCACGAATGCGAATGGATACTGGCTCAGCGTTTCGGCATCGTCCGCCAAGGCGAAGGTCGCCGACACCCCCTCGTCCTGCGCAACCTTCGCAAACGTCCGCCGCCGCGCGAAGCCATGCTGCGGCATGACGTAGCTCGTGTCGCCCAGTCGATAGCGATCACCGTGCAACCGCCCGACGATCGGGAACAGGATCGGCGCATGTCCGGTCCAATACGCCGGGTTGGCGTCGGTCATCAGCTCGCGCCCTTGGGCATCCTTGAGCGACAACAGTTCCGCGCCCAGCTCGGCGATCGTCGCGGTCAGGATGCCGTTCGACAGGATGGTGGTCATGCGCGCAGACTCGCGCCGATCTTCGCCGCCGCCGCGACGACCTTGTCCGACACCGCCTTCAGTTCGGCATCGGTGAAGCTCTTGGCACCGGGCTGCAACGTCACCTCGATGGCAAGGCTCTTGTGGCCAGCCTCGACCCCGGCACCGACGAACACGTCGAACAGCCGCGCATCGACGATCGCCGCCTTGTCCGCGCCGCGCACCGCGCGCACCAACTGGTCGCCGCTGACGCCATCGCCGACGAGGAACGCGAAGTCGCGCGTCACCGCCTGCAACGCTGGCGGCGCATAGGCCGGCCGCATGAAGCCGCTGCCCCGCTTCGCCGGCAGCGCGTCGAGATACAGTTCGGCCGCGACCGTGCCCTGCGGCAGATCGAACGTCTTCGCCAGTAGCGGATGCAGCACGCCGAATGCGGCCAGCACGGTCTTGGGGCCGAGCCGGAGCGTCGCCGACTGCCCCGGATGGAACACCTCGCCGCTCGCTTCCATCACCTGAAGATTGCCGACCGGTGCGCCTGCCGCTTCGAGCAGCGCCAGCAATTCGCCCTTGGCATCGAACGCATCGAAGCCCTGCGCTTTGCCGCCCCGCCAGCCGCGTGGGCTACGCTCGCCCGCCAGCACGATGCCCAGCGTCGCCCGCTCACCCTCGGCCAGATAGCGCCGCCCGATCTCGAACAGCCGCACGCTCGACTGCCCACGCTTCAGGTTGCGCGCGGCGGCACTGAGCAGTCCGGGCAGCAGCGACGGCCGCATGACCGCCAGATCGCTGGCGATCGGGTTCACGACCTCCCACGCGCCACCGCCGAACGGTGCGGCTGCGTCGTCGGCGATGAAGCTCCACGTGATCGCCTCGGCCAGCCCGCGTGCCGCCGCTGCGCGGCGCATCCGCCGCTCCAGCTTCTGTTCGGCCGTCGCGGTCGGCCGCGCGACGCCCGCCACGCGATCGAGCGGGGTCGAGGGCACCTTGTCCAACCCCTCGATCCGGATCACTTCCTCGACCAGATCGGCCACGCCGTCGACGTCGCGCCGCCACGACGGCACGGTCACGCGCCAGTCGTCGCCGACCGTGAAGCCCAGCCGTTCGAGGATGGCACGCTGCCGCTCCGGCGCGACGTCCAGCCCGCCGAGCGACGCGACCCGCGCCGGATCATGGACGATCGTCCGTGCGCTGAGCGGCGGTTCGCCCGCCCGTGTCACGCTGCTTGCAGTCCCGCCGCACAGCCGCAGCACATAATCGGTGGCGATCGCCAGCCCGTCGCCGAGGAACGCCGGATCGACGCCGCGTTCGAACCGCGTCCGCGCATCGCTGGTCAGCGTAAGCCGCTGTCCGGTGCGGGCGATGGCTTCGGGGGTGAAATACGCGCATTCGATCAGCACGTCGGTGGTGTCGCCCGACACCCCCGAATGCTCGCCGCCCATGATCCCGCCGATGTCGTGGACCGCGCTCGCATCGGCGATCACCGTCTCGCCGCCGGCCAGCGTATATGCCTTGCCGTTGAGCGCCACCACGCTCTCGCCGGCCACCGCCCTGCGCGCCACGAGGCCGCCGTCCAGCTTGGCCATGTCGTACACGTGGAGCGGCCGCCCCAGATCGAACATCACGTAATTGGTGATGTCGACCAGCGTCGAGATCGGCTTCTGCCCGATCGCGGTCAGCCGGCGGCGCATCCAGTCGGGGGATTCGCCATTGGTCAGCCCGCGCACCGCCTGTCCATGGAATGCCGGGCAACCCTCGGCATCCTCGATGCGGATGTCGGGGCCGGGGCCCTCGCCCGCCACCTGCGGCACCGTGAGCGGCTTGAGCGTGCCATAGCCCGCCGCCGCCAGATCGCGCGCGATGCCGCGCACGCCCATGCAGTCCTGCCGGTTGGGCGTGACGCTGACGTCGATCACCGGATCGTCCAGCCCGGCATAGGCGGGGAAGGGGGTGCCGACCGGTGCATCCTGCGGCAGTTCGATGATCCCGTCGTGATCCTCGCCCAGCTCCAGCTCGCGGGTCGAACACATCATGCCGTTCGATTCGACCCCGCGGATCGCCGCGACCTTCAGTACCATGCCATTGGCCGGCACGGTGGCGCCGGGCATGCCGAACACCCCGACCAGCCCCGCGCGCGCATTGGGCGCGCCACATACCACCTGCATCGGGCCGTCACCGGCATCGACCGACAGCACCTGCAACTTGTCCGCCTGCGGATGGCGCTCGGCGCTCAGCACCCGCGCGACGCGGAACGCGGCGAGCCTCTCGCCCGGATTTTCGACGCCCTCGACCTCCAGCCCGATGCGGGTCAGGCCATCCAGGATCGTGTCGATCCCGGCATCGGTGTCGAGGTGCTCGCGGAGCCAGCCAAGGGTGAACTTCATGCGCCTACTCCCCCCGACAGCGTGGGCACGTCGAGGCTGTTGAATCCATAATGTCTGAGCCAGCGCAGATCGCCGTCGAAGAACGGGCGCAGGTCGTCCATGCCATATTTCAGCATCGCTAGCCGATCGACCCCGGTGCCGAAAGCGAAGCCCTGCCACTCGTCCGGGTCGAGCCCGCAGGCCGCGATCACCTTCGGATGGACCATGCCGCTGCCGAGCACCTCCATCCAGCCGCCATTGCCCTTCGCCGGATCACCGCCGACGACGCGACGGCCCTTCTCCAACGTATAGCCGACATCGACTTCGGCCGACGGTTCGGTGAACGGGAAATAGCTCGGCCGCAGGCGCAGGACGATGTCGTCGCGCTCGAAATAGGCTTTGAGGAAGGTCTCCAGCGTCCATTTGAGATGCCCCATATGGATGCCGCGATCGATCACTAGTCCTTCGATCTGGTGGAACATCGGTGTGTGGGTCGCATCGGAGTCGCTGCGATAGACCCGGCCCGGCGCGATGATGCGGATCGGGGGTTGCTGGGCCATCATCGTGCGGATTTGCACCGGGGAGGTGTGGGTGCGCAGGACGTAGCGTTCGGGGGCGCCGGTGGCGGAGCCACCGTCGTCGGACGGCGCTTGGGCGCCGCCGGCCGCGCTTGCGGTTTCCTCGCCCTGCGGGCTTCGGCGCTGCGCGTAAAACGTATCATGCATCGCCCGCGCCGGATGCGTCTCCGGGATGTTGAGCGCGGTGAAATTATGCCAGTCGTCCTCGATCTCGGGACCGGTCGCGACCGCGAAGCCCAGATCGGCGAAGATTTCGGCCAGCTCGTCCATGACTTGGCTCACCGGATGCACCGCCCCCAAGGCCGGACGATCGACCGGCAGCGTCAGGTCGACCCGCTCCGACGCCAGCTTCGCCGCCAGCGCCCGCGCCTCCAGATCGGCCTTGCGTACGGCGATGGCATCGCTCACCGCTTCGCGCAGGGCATGGATACGTGGTGCGACGCTCTGCCGCTCGTCGGGCGACAGGCCGCCCAGCGTCTTGAGCAGTCCCGTCACCGCCCCCTGTTTGCCCAGCGCATGGACACGCACCGCGTCGAGCGCATCGAGCCCGGCGGAGGCATCGATGGCGGCGAGCAGATCGGCGCGCAATTGGTCGAGATCGGGGGTCACGGTGGCTCCGGTGGTAACGCAGATATTCCCCGCTTTATTGCGGGATGGGCGGGAAGCCTAGCCCCGTGGCGAGGTCGTGCCAGTGGGGGTTGGTTTGCTCGATCAGATTCTGCTTCCAGTCGCGGTTCCACTTCTTGACCCGCTTCTCGCGCTGGATGGCGGTTTCTATCGTTTCGTGGCGTTCGAACCAGACGAGGCGGGTGCAGTCATGGTGGGCGGTGAAGCCGGGGAGGGTGCCGCTGCGATGCTGGTGGACGCGCTGGATCAGGTTGCTGGTGACGCCGGTATAGATCGTCCCGTTGCGCCGGCTGGCGATGATGTAGACGCAGGGTTCGAAGATGCGCGTCACGCCAGCCCCATCGTCGTTCCCGCGAAGGCGGGAACCCATATGCGCTGACGTGGATAACGGAGCCGAAGCGTCAGCGTCTATGGATTCCCGCCTTCGCGGGAATGACGAAGCAAATAGCGCATTGCGATAGTCTTTTGCCAGCGTCGCGTATTCATGGATTCCGGCCTTCGCCGGGATGACGAAAGTATGCCCGCAACCGGACAACAAAAAACGCCGGCGGGTTGCCCCACCGGCGTTCCATGTCCCGACAGGAACCGCCAGCGCGTTATGCGGCGACGGCGGCCTGTTCCGGCAGGGCGGCCTTCGCCTGCGCGACGATCGCCTTGAAGGCGGCTTCCTCGTGCATCGCGATGTCGGCCAGGACCTTCCGGTCGAGTTCGATGCCGGCCAGCTTGCAGCCGTGCATGAACTGCGAATAGGTGATGCCTTCCGCGCGGACACCGGCGTTGATGCGCTGGATCCACAGACCACGGAAGGTCCGCTTCTTCACCTTACGGTCGCGATAGGCGTACTGGCCGGCCTTTTCGACGGCCTGGCGCGCGATGCGGATCGTGTTCTTGCGACGGCCATAATAGCCCTTCGCCTGATCCAAAATCCGCTTGTGCTTCGCCTTGGTGGTCGTGCCGCGCTTGATGCGTGCCATTGGTCAGTACTCCTTAACGAAGGCCGTAGGGCGCCCACGCCTTAACACGCGCGGTGTCGGCGTCGGCCAGGACCGAAGTCCCGCGATTCTGGCGGATGTACTTCGCGTTGTGCGAGATCAGGCGGTGGCGCTTGCCGGCGACACCGTGCTTGATCTTGCCGGTGGCAGTGAGCTTGAAGCGCTTTTTCACGCCGCTCTTGGTCTTGAGCTTGGGCATTTTGGTCTCCTTGAAAATCACGACGTGCGGATTGCCGCGGCAGCCCCAGATGGCCGGGCGAATCCCTTCGGGGTCGTGGAAAGAGCGCGCTCCTAACCGGGCGCGCGCCAAAAGGCAACCGCCGGAACTCGTTACGCCGCCGAACGGTTGAGCGCGCATGGCCGAAGTTCCCCAGACGATCGGCTCCGCCGACATGCCCCGCCCCCGCCGCGACTGGCGACGGATCGTCGTGCGGGTCCTGCTCGGCATCGTCGCGGCGGTCTTTCTGGCATGGCTGGTGCTGTTCATCACCAAGGGCCGGTTTCTGAAAGGCACGTTCGAGCGGATCGCCTCTGCGCAGAGCGGCCGGACGATCCGGGTGGCGGGCGATTTCCAGTTCTATTTCGCGCCGATCGACCTGAAGTTTCTGGCGGAAGGCTTGAGCGTCTCCAACCCCGCATGGGCCGGCGGCGGCAACACGTTCGAGGCGCGCAAGCTCGACAGTTCGGTCGCGACGCTGACGTTCCTGTTCGGGCGGCGGCGGGTCAACTGGCTGGAGCTCGACGGCGCGCGTGCCGACCTCCACTGGGACGCGCGGCGGCAGCGCAACACCTGGACGTTCGGCGATCCGAACGCGAAGGGCAAGAAGCTCGAACTGCCGGTGGTGCGTGCCGGCACGTTCCGCGACACGCGCATCCGCTACCGCGATCCGCAGTTCGTGCTCGACGGCAATTTCCTGCTCGATACCGTCACGTCGAGCGACACCCGCTTCGATTCGGCGATCCGCGCGCGGGGACAGGGAATGGTGCGTGGCCGTCCGTTCCGCCTGACCGGGCAGTTGCAGTCGCCCAACGCGACGATCCGCGGCGGCGAGAACCAGTTGACCGCGCGGATCGAGGTCGCCCGATCGGTGGCGATCCTCGCCGGAACGCTACCCGGACCGACCCAGCTCGACGGATCGAACCTCGCGGTGCGGCTGCGCGGGCGCAATCTGGCCGATGTGTTCGCGGTGCTGGGGATCGTCACGCCCGACACGCGCACCTATCGCCTGACCGGGCGCATGACCAAGGACGGGCCCGACTGGAAATTCACCCGGTTACGCGGCGTGTTCGGCGACAGCGATCTGGCGGGCAGCCTGACCGTGACCCAGCGCGAACCGCGCCTGCTGCTGACTGCTGATTTGACGACGCGGACGCTCGACATCGTCGATGTGTCAGCCTTCGTCGGCTACGACCTCGAACGGGTCGAGGCGCAGGGGGCGGCAGGCGTCATCACCCGCGAAGGCGGTGCCCCCCGGCTGCTCCCCGATGCCCGGCTGAACGTCGAGGCGCTGAAGAATTTCGACGCGAAAGTCCGCTACAAGGTCGGCACGCTGCGCGCCCGTAGCCTGCCGATCTCGAACGCCGATCTGACGCTCGACCTGGAAGACCGGCTGCTCAAGCTGTCACCGCTCACCTTCGCGATGGCGCGCGGCAATGTCGCGTCTGACATCGTGATCGACGCGCGCAAGCGCCCGTCCGTTACCGATTACGACATTCGTCTGTCGCCGACCCCGATGGGGCGGCTGCTCGCCGGATGGGGGGTCGAGGAGGCGGGAACGACCGGCACGGTCAAGGCGCGGGTGAAGCTGACCGGGGTCGGCGATACGGTCCATGATTCGCTTGCCACTTCGAACGGGCGGATCGCGGTCATCCTGCCGGCGGGCAGCTTCTGGACGCGCAACGTGCAATTGTCCGAACTGGACCTCGGCACCTTTGCCCAGAAGATGTTCGAGGGGCGGTTGAAGGAGCCGGTGCGGATCAACTGCGGGCTGATCGGCTTCACTGTGCGAGCGGGGGTGGCGGCGGCCGACCCGATCCTGATCGATACCCAGAAGAACGTGATGATCGGGCGCGGCGGGTTCAGCTTCCGCAACGAGACGATCGACTTGGCGTTCCGGGCCGATTCCAAACGCTTCTCGCTGTTGGCGGGACAGTCGCCGGTCGGCATCGGCGGCTATTTTGCTTCTCCCTCCTATTCGGTCGTCAGCCCCGAATTGCTCGGCCGGGCCGGGGCGGCGCTGGGGCTGGCAGTGGTGGCGACGCCGCTGGCGGGGGTGCTGGCGTTCGTCGATCCGGGCGATGCGAAGGCGACGGCATGCGGGCCGGTACTGGCGGGCGCCACCGCACGGGCCCAGCGTACGACCGGTGGCGAGGCGCGCGACGACGTGGGGCGGGGGACCACCGCCAAGGCGGAAAACGGCCGGTCGAACCGGGGCGAGCGCAAGGAGCAGCGCAAGAAGTTTCTTGGCATCTTCTGACGGTCGGAAGGAGGTTGGTTCACGCGAGGGCGTGGAGACGCGAAGGGGTTCCGCTTGTGGCCGGGGTATTGCCCGGCTTCATCGGGGTTAGGATGATTTTTTTCGCGCAGAGGCGCAGAGGCGCGGAGAGGAATCGTTTGCCGCGATAGCGGCCTTCCATCTCGGTCGGCGGTAGGAAAGAGGCTTCGCCGGACGAACCACCATCGCCTCACCCGGAACCTCTCTGCGCCTCTGCGCCTCTGCGCGAAAAAATCCTTCTGCTTCTTCTCCGCGTCTCCGCGCCTTCGCGTGAACCAACCTGTTTCCTGCTGCAGCGTGACCACAGCCCTCACAAAATTCCCGGAAACGCCCCACCATCGATCAGCAGGCTCTGCCCGGTGATGAACCCCGCCTGCGCCGAACACAGGAACGCGCAGGCCGCGCCGAATTCCGCCGGATCGCCGATCCGCTTCGCCGGGATCGTCTCCGCCCGATTCGCCTTTTCCTCGGCCGGCGTCGTGCCGTTTTTCGCCGCCGCCGCCTCGCTCATCGATGCGATGCGGGCGGTGTCGAACGATCCGGGGAGCAGCGCATTGATCGTCACGTTCGCGCCTGCCACCTGACGCGCGATTCCCGCGACGAACCCGGTCAGCCCGGCCCGCGCGCCGCTCGACAGGTCGAGTCCGGGAAGCGGCATCTTGACCGATCCCGAAGTGATGTTGACCACCCGGCCAAAGCCACGCTCGACCATGCCGGGCAGCACCGCCTGCAACAACAGCGCGGGAGTCACGAAATTCGCTTCCAGCCCGGCACGGATGCCATCGGCCTCCAGCTCGGTATAGGGCCGGACCGGCGGTCCGCCGTTGTTGTTGACGAGGATGTCGGGGGCGGGGCAGGCGGCGAGCAGCGCCGCGCGGCCGGCCTCGGTCGAAAGATCGGCGACGACTTCGGTCACGGTCACGCCGGTCTCGGCCCGGATCTCCGCCGCCGTCGCAGCCAGTTTCGCCGCATTGCGCCCGTTGACCACGACATGCACGCCCGCGCGCGCCAGTTCCAGCGCGCACGCCCGGCCGAGTCCGGCACTGGAGGCGCAGACGATCGCGGTCCGGCCGGCAATTCCAAGGTCCATGGGCTGCGTCCTTATTTCTTGAGCCGCCATCCGGTGCGGAAGATCATGGTGATGACCGCGACGCACAGGCACAGGAAGCCGAGTGTCGCGCCAAGGCTGGCGGCGACCGATACGTCGCCGGTCCCGAAAAAGGTCCAGCGGAACCCGCTGATGAGATAGACGACCGGATTGAACAGGCTGATCGTCCGCCATACGCCGGGCAGCATGTCGATCGAATAAAATGCCCCGCCGAGGAAGGTGAGCGGCGTCACCACCAGCAGCGGGATCACCTGCAACTGTTCGAACCCCTTGGCCCATAGCCCGAGGATGAATCCGAACAGGCAGAAGGTCACGGCGACGAGGAGGAGATAGGCGAAGGCCCACAGGGGATGCGCCAGCGTCACGTCGACGAACAGATGCGCGGTGGCGAAGATCACCAGCGCGACGATCACCGACTTGGTCGCCGCCGCGCCGACATAGCCGACCAGCGTCTCCAGTGTGGAGACCGGCGCCGAGAGCAGTTCGTAGATCGTCCCCGACCATTTCGGCATGAAGATCCCGAAGCTGGCGTTGAAGATGCTCTCGGTCAGCATGGTCAGCATCATCAGCCCCGGCACGATGAACGCGCCATAGGGGACACCGGACACCTCGTTCATCCGGCTGCCGATCGCGGTGCCGAACACCACGAAATAGAGGGAGGTGGTGATGACCGGGGTCAGCAGCGAGGTCCAGATGGTGCGCCCGAACCGTGCCAGTTCGAAGCGATAGATGGCGAGCACGCCGTGCCAGTTGAACGTCATGCCCGGCCCTCCTGTTCATGGACCAGCCCGACGAAAATATCCTCGAGGCTCGACTGTTTCGTCGCGATGTCCTTCCACGCGACACCCGCCTCGTCGACGGCGCGCAGCAGCGCGCGGACGCCATTGTCCTCGGCGGTGGCATCGAACGAGAAGGTCAGCACATGCCCCCCGTCGGTCAGCGTCAGCGGCCAGTGCGACAGCGTGTCGGGCACCCTCTCGATCGGGTCGGCAAGCGTCAGCGTCAGCGTCTTCTTGCCCAGCTTGCGCATCAGCGCGGACTTTTCTTCGACGAGGATCAGCTTGCCCCGAGCGATCACGCCGACGCGGTCGGCCATCTCCTCGGCCTCCTCGATATAATGCGTCGTCAGGATGATGGTGACGCCACGTTCCCGCAGGTCGTGGACCAGCCGCCACATGTCGCGGCGCAGTTCCACATCGACCCCGGCGGTCGGCTCGTCGAGGAACAGGATGTCGGGCTCGTGGCTGAGCGCCTTGGCGATCATCACCCGGCGTTTCATGCCGCCCGACAATTCGGTCATCTTCGCATTGCGCTTGTCCCACAGCGTCAGGTCGCGCAGCAGCTTCTCGATGAATGCCGGATCGCCGTGCCGCCCGAACAACCGGCGCGAGAAGGTAACGGTGGCCATCACCGTCTCGAACGCATCGGTCAGCAGTTCCTGCGGTACCAGCCCGATCCGGGTGCGCGTCTCGCGATAGTCGCGCACCGTGTCGAACCCGGCGGCGGTGATCGTGCCCTCGCTGGCGGTCACGATGCCGCAGATGATGCTGATGAGCGTCGTCTTGCCCGCGCCATTGGGGCCGAGCAGCGCGAAGATCTCCCCCTTGGCGATGTCGAGGTCGATCGGCGACAGCGCGACCGTGCCCGACGCATAGGTCTTGGCGACGCCACGGATCGAAAGAATGGGGTCCATGGGCGGCTTGTCCCATGATTCGATTACCGGGGAAAGGCGTTTAGCCCCGACTCCTACCCCAGCACGTCGGTCAGCAATCGCCGCCAGTTGCCGCCCATCACCATGTCGACCTCGCGCGCGGCAAAGCCAGCCTTTCCCAGCGCATCGGCGATCCGCTGCATCCGGTCGATCCGGTTGAGCGCCGGGATGACGACATGCGCCGGCGTCCAGTCGAAGCCGGGGATACGTTCGGCGCGCATCGCCCGCCACCAGTCGAGATATTCGCCGATGCCGCGCGCATTGTCGTTGTTCAGTTTGAGCAGGTTCGCCTGACCACCCATCGGAAAGTCGTTGGCGACGCCGACCGCGCCGATCCCGCCGACCTTCGCGACGTGGCGGACCTGCGTGACATAGTCGGCGACGGTCGGCACCGCGCGGCGGGTGAGCCAGAAGCTCATCATGAACACGCCCATCACCCCGCCTCGATCGGCGATGGCGCGAATCACGCTGTCGGGCGCGCAGCGTGGATGGTCGACGATCGCGCGCGCCGCGCCATGGCTGAGCGCGATCGGCGTGGTCGAGGCGCGCGCCGCCTCCAGCATCGTCGCGTCCGACCCGTGGCTGACGTCGGGCAGGATGCGCAGCCGGTTCATCTCGGCCAGCCCCGCCCGGCCGAGCGGGGTGAGGCCGCTCTGCACTCGCTGCAACGCGCCACCGGCAAAGGCGTTGTCGTTGTGATGGGTGAATTGCAGGACGCGCAGCCCCTTCGCATGAAACCGCGCGATCTGGGTCAGGTCGTCGCCGACCGTCTCGGTCGACTGGAATTGCAGGAAGATGGCGCACCCCGGCCGCGTGCCGATGTCGCTCCCTTTCAGCGCGACATAGGCGTGCGGCGAATCGGCCAGCCGCGCCACCGCCTTGTCGAGCGCGGCGTCGTTGACGCGGAAGCCGCGCAGATAGCGCGGTGTCCCCGCCGCATCGCGGATTTCCTCCACTTCCGACACATCGGCGATCATCGCGCCAAGCCCGGCGCGGGTGATGTCGGCCAGATCGTCGGGCAGGAAGCTGAGCGAATCGACGAACGGCCCCGCCTTCGCGGGCGCGCCGAGCAGTGGTGTCGCACTCGCGGCACCAAGGCCGGCGAGCGTGGCGCGCCGCGTCCAGCCGGTCATGCCCCGGTTTTCGCCTTGCGCGCCTCGGCCACCGCCGCCTGTAGCCCCTGCAACGTCTGCGCGCCGCCGAGCACCTGATCGCCGACCACCCATGACGGCGTGCCGGTGAAGCCCAGCAGCGACGCGGTCTTGAGGTTGCGCTCGATCTCGCCGCTCACCTGCGTGCCGTTCGCGGTCGCGCGCGCCGCGCTCTGGTCGAGTCCGGCGACTTGCGCCGCGCGCGCGATCGATGCGGCGTCGACCCGCCCGGCGGCGTAGAGCGCGTCGTGGAACGGCTTGAACCTGCCCTGCGTCGCGGCGGCCAGCGCCATCTGCGCCGCGCTGCGACTGTCGGGCGACAGGATCGGCAGTTCGCGATAGACGATACGCACGTTCGGATCGCTGGCGATCAGCCCGGTGATCGCCGGCAGGCTGGCGCGGCAGAAGCCGCAGGCATAGTCGAGATAGGCGACGACGCTGACGTCGCCGTTGGGGTTGCCGGCGATCGCGCCGGGAAACGGCTCGACGATCGCTGCGCGATTGGCCGCCACCGTCTTGCCCGCTTCCTTCGCCTGCAACCGGCGCATGGCTTCGGGTAGGATTTCCGGGTTGGCGAGGATATAGTCGCGGACCACTGTCTCGGTCACGGCACGGCCGGCCGTTCCCCGCTGTGCAAGGATCGCGCCGCCCGCCCCGGCCAGGCCTGCGACGAGGATCATGACGCCCTGTCCGATCGCGCCGCGCATCAACGGCCGCTCCGGCGGCGGTTGCGGCGTTCTTCCTCCGCGGCGGTCTGCGACGTCATCTGAATGTCCTGTGCCCGAACCCAATCCGACGACCCTTGTGGCAACAGCGCCAGCGCGCGGCTGGCGCTTGCCAGCGCCATGCCGTTGTCGCCCGACAGCGACGCATATTCGGCCATCGCCAGCGCCACCCGCGCCGGATCGCCGCGCCGTTCGTAGAGGATCGATAGCTGATACCATGCCAGCGGGTTCTGGCCGTCGCGCGCGATCGCCTGTTTCAACACCCGTTCGGCTTCTGGCAGGAGTGCGGGGTCCTCGGTCGCGATCAGCGCATGGCCGAAGGTCGCGGCGATCAGCGGCGACGACCGGGTCCGCTCGGTCGCCTCGCGCAGCGCCGCCAGCGCATCCCTGGGCTTGCCCGATTCGAGCAGGATCTGCCCTTCGAGTTCGAGGAAATAGGGATCGTCGGGCTGGGCCTTCACCAGCGCCAGCGTCTCGGCCGCCGCCTGCTCGGGGTAGCCCGATTTGTGATAGGCATAGGCGCGGGCGTAATGCGCCATCACGCTCTGGTCGCTGGCGGGATAACGACGCAACGTGTCCTTGGGATCGCTGACATAACCGCGCAGCTTGGCCTGCACCCGCTTGAAGCGCAGTTCGAGCGCCGGATCGGTCGCCTTGCGGAACGATGGCGAGGCGGTGACGTCGCCGGTCAGGTTGGCGATGCGCTCGCCGGTCAGCGGGTGGGTGCGCTGGTAGCTGTTGTCCTGCGGGATCGCGAGGCGATATTCCATGTTCTGGAGCTTCTTGAAGAAGTCCAGCATCCCTTGGCCCGACACGTCGGCATTGCGCAGGAAGCGGCTGCCGGCGGCGTCGGCCGCGCTTTCCTGCGTCCGGCTGAACGAGAGGTAGCTGCCCATCGCCGCCTGTTGCCCGGCGGCGAGGATGCCCGCGCCGGCTTCGCCCGCGCCCGCCGCCATCGCCGCGACGCCGAGCAGCAGGCTGACGATGGTGATGCCGGTCGCCGGGGCCATGCCGCGTCCGGCGAGCGGTACGTGCCCACCGACGATATGGCCGATCTCGTGCGCAATGACGCCCTGCACCTCGTTGGCGTCGTCGGCGGCGTCGATCAGGCCTGAATGAAGATACACCGTCTGCCCACCGGCGACGAAGGCGTTGATCGACTTGTCCTGCAACAGCACGACGTTGAAGTTGCGCGGATCGAGCCCGGCGGTGACCGCGATCGGGCGCGCCATGTCGTTCAGCAGCGCCTCCGTCTCGGCATCGCGCAGCATCGACTGCGCGGCGGCGGGTTGCGCGAACAGGAGGAGAGCGGCTCCGAGGCCACCGAGCAGGCGCGTCATGGCTTCCTTATCGGCGGGTGCTCCCGGCCGGTCAACGGATACGCGCCGCCGATGCGCCCGGACGGCTGAACGTGTCGTTAAGCGTGCAGCGCCACGGGTTCGGTCGCGCCGAACAGCTTCATGCCCATCGGCGGAGCGCTGCGATCGCCGGCGCGGGCGCGCACGGCGAACTCGACGATCTGGCCGACCGAATCATATCCGCACGGCTTGGACACGACGCCCAGCGTCCCCTCCACGCCGCCTTCGAGCAGGCGCGGATTGGCGGTCAGGAAAATGACGGTGGTGCCATAGGTACAGCCCAGCATCCGCCCGATCTGCGGACCGGTCAGCCCGTCGCGCAGGTTGCAATCGACCAGCGCGACATCGGGGCGCATCTGTGCCAGTTGCGCCGCCTTGGGCATGTCGGCGGCGATGCCGACCGGACGATAGCCAAGTTCTTCCAGCGACGCTTCCAGATCGGTCGCGACCAGCATCTCGTCTTCGACGATCAGGACGGTAGGCATCGTCATGGTGCGCAATCCAGTTGATCCAGATTAGCCGCAACGCAGCAAGGCTACTACCGGTTCCACTATGCCAACCATCCTTTTGCACCATCACGCACGATCCAATCGCGGCTTGCGGGCTCCGCGCAACATCGTTAGGGGCCTCGGCGGGCCACGCTGTCCCAACGCAGCGCGTGCTCTCTGTGAGGAGAGACTGACATGACCGACCTGCCGCCGAAACCGGCCACGACCCCCGCGCGTCCCTATTTCTCGTCCGGCCCCTGCGCCAAGCCGCCCGGCTGGTCGGCCGAGCGACTGAACCCGGCGAGCCTCGGGCGCTCGCACCGTTCCAAGATCGGCAAGCAGCGGCTGCAATATTGCATCGACCTGATGCGCGAGTTGCTCGACCTGCCCGACACCCACCGTATCGGCATCGTCCCCGGATCGGACACCGGCGCGTTCGAAATGGCGATGTGGACGATGCTGGGCGCACGCCCCGTCACCGCGCTCGCGTGGGAAAGCTTCGGCGAGGGCTGGGTCACGGACGCGGTCAAGCAGTTGAAGATCGACCCCACCGTCGTGCGCGCCGAGTATGGCCAGTTGCCCGACCTGTCGGCGATCGACTGGACCAGCGACGTGCTGTTCACCTGGAACGGCACCACCAGCGGCGTGCGCGTTCCCAACGCCGATTTCATTCCCGCCGATCGCGAGGGCCTGTCGTTCGCCGACGCGACCTCGGGCGTGTTCGCCTATGACATCGACTGGGCCAAGATCGACGTCGCGACCTTCTCGTGGCAGAAGGTGCTGGGCGGCGAGGGCGCGCATGGCGTGCTGATCCTCGGCCCGCGCGCGGTCGAACGGCTCGAAACCCATACCCCGGCATGGCCGCTGCCCAAGGTCTTCCGGCTGGTGTCGAAGGGCAAGCTGACCGAAGGCGTGTTCAAGGGCGAGACGATCAACACCCCGTCGATGCTGGCGGTCGAGGATGCGATCTTCAGCCTCGAATGGGCCAAGTCGCTCGGTACGGGTGGCCTGATCGCGCGCAGCGATGCCAATGCCGCGGCGCTCGACCGGATCGTCGAGGACCGCGACTGGCTGGGCCATCTCGCCGCCGATCCGGCGACGCGGTCGAAGACCAGCGTCTGCCTGACCGTCGAGGGTGCCGACGAGGCACTCATCAAGAAGATGGCGTCGCTGCTCGAAGCTGAAGGCGCGGCGTATGACGTCGCGGGATACCGCGATGCGCCGGCCGGCCTGCGCATCTGGTGCGGCGCGACCGTCGACACCGCAGATGTCGAGGCGCTCGGACCGTGGCTCGACTGGGCCTACGCAACCGCAAAGGCGGCTTAAAAGCCCTCTCCCCTTCAGGGGAGAGGGTTGGGAGAGGGGCTGTCACGCACCCTCTTCGCCGGCTCCCCGCATTGCCCTCTCCCCGGCCCTCTCCCCCTGAAGGGGAGAGGGAGAAGGAATTTGACATGCCCAAAGTTCTGATTTCCGACAAGATGGACCCGAAAGCCGCCCAGATTTTCCGCGAACGCGGGGTCGAGGTGGACGAGATCACCGGCAAGACGCCCGAAGAGCTCAAAGCGATCATCGGCAACTATGATGGCCTCGCCATCCGCAGCTCGACCAGGGTGACGAAGGACATCTTGTCCGCCGCGACCAACCTGAAGGTCGTCGGCCGCGCCGGCATCGGCGTCGACAACGTCGACATTCCCGCCGCCTCGGCCGCCGGTGTCGTCGTGATGAACACGCCGTTCGGCAACTCGATCACCACCGCCGAACACGCCATCGCGCTGATGTTCGCGCTTGCGCGCCAGTTGCCCGAGGCCGATGCCTCGACCCAGGCGGGCAAGTGGGAGAAGAACCGCTTCATGGGGGTCGAGCTGACCGCCAAGACGCTGGGGCTGATCGGTGCCGGCAACATCGGTTCGATCGTCGCCGACCGCGCGCAGGGCCTCAAAATGAAGGTCATCGCCTTCGATCCGTTCCTGTCGCCGGAACGCGCGATGGAAATCGGCGTCGAGAAGGTCGAACTGGACCAGTTGCTGGCGCGTGCCGATTTCATCACGCTGCACACGCCGCTGACCGACCAGACCCGGGGCATCCTGTCGGCCGAGAATCTCGCCAAGACCAAGAAGGGCGTGCGGATCATCAATTGCGCACGCGGCGGGCTGATCGACGAGGCGGCGCTCAAGGCAGCGCTCGATTCGGGCCAGGTCGGCGGGGCGGCGCTCGACGTGTTCCAGACCGAGCCGGCCAAGGATTCGCCGTTGTTCAACACGCCGAACTTCATCTCGACCCCGCATCTGGGCGCGTCGACCAGCGAGGCGCAGGTCAATGTCGCGATCCAGGTCGCCGAGCAGATGGCCGATTACCTCGTGTCGGGCGGCGTCACCAACGCGCTCAACATGCCCTCGCTGTCGGCCGAGGAAGCGCCGCGGTTGAAGCCGTACATGGCGCTGGCCGAAAAGCTGGGTAGCCTCGTGGGCCAGCTCACTACCGGCGCGATCGCGCGCGTGTCAGTGCATAGCGAAGGCGCCGCCGCCGAGCTGAACCAGAAGCCGGTCGTCGGCGCGGTGCTCGCCGGGTTCCTCCGCGTCCAGTCGGACACGGTGAACATGGTCAACGCCCCGTTCCTTGCGAAAGAGCGCGGGATCGAGGTGCGCGAGGTCCGCAACGATCGCGAGGGCGATTACCACACGCTGGTCCGGGTCAGCCTCAAGACCGAGGCCGGCGAACGCTCGGTCGCGGGCACGTTATTCGGCAACGCCCAGCCGCGCCTCGTTGAGCTGTTCGGCATCAAGGTCGAGGCCGATCTGGCGGGCCACATGTTGTATGTGGTCAACGAGGACGCGCCGGGCTTCATCGGCCGCATCGGCACCGCGCTGGGTGAGGCGGGCGTCAACATCGGCACCTTCCACCTCGGCCGCCGCGAAGCGGGTGGCGAGGCGATCGTGCTGCTGTCGCTCGACGATGCGGTGACGCCCGAGCTGATCGCGAAGGTCCGCGCGCTGCCCGGCGTCAAGACGGCGATGCCGCTGGCGTTCTGATCCAGCCGGAACGAATGCGACGGGCCGTCGGAGCGATCCGGCGGCCCGTTTGCGTCGGGGACAAGCAACGCTTGCTTCCCCGCTCGCCCCACACCGGCTAGGGGAGCGCCATGAACGACACCGGCCTCCTGCCCGAAGGGTTTCACGACCGCCTGCCCCCCGCCGCCGACGGCCTGCGCCGGTTCGAACATGCGGTGCTAGGGGTCGCGCATGGCTATGGCTATGAGCAGGTCGATCCGCCGCTCGCCGAGTTCGAGGCAGGACTGGCCGGGCGGTTGAAGGGCACGCGCGTCACCGATGCGGTGCGCTTCGTCGATCCGGTCAGCCAGCGCACGCTCGCGATCCGGCCCGACCTGACCGCGCAGGTCGCACGGATCGCGGCAACGCGCATGGGCCATCACCCGCGCCCGGTGCGGCTGTCCTATGCCGGCCCGGTGCTGAAGCTGCGCGCCAGCGAATTGTCGCCGCGCCGGGCACGCCGCCAGATCGGCGCGGAACTGCTCGGGCTCGATACGGTCGCCGCTGCCAGCGAGATCGTGACCGTGGCGATCGAGGCGCTGAAGGCGGCCGGCGTCACCGGTATCTCGATCGACTTCACCCTGCCCGATCTCGTGGCGATGCTGGCGGGCGACCTGTCGCCGCCGGTGCGCGGCGAGCTGATCGATGCGCTCGATGCCAAGGATGCCGGGCGGGTCGCGGCGATCGATCCCGCCTATCTGCCGCTGGTCGAGGCAGCGGGGCCGTTCGGCACGGCGCTCGACCGGTTGCGCGCGTCGGACCAGGCCGGGCGGCTGGCCGCAAGGCTCGATGCGGTGGCGGCGATCGCCGCGACGCTGGACGACGATATTGCGGTGACGCTGGATCCGACCGAGCGGCACGGGTTCGAATATCAGACGTGGCTCGGCTTCTCGCTGTTCGCACAGGGCGTGCTTGGTGAGGTCGGACGCGGCGGCAGCTATGCGGTGTGCCATGCCGATGGTGCCGAGGAATCGGCGGTCGGCTTCTCGCTCTATGCCGATGCGCTGCTCGATGCCGGGCTGGGCCAGCGCGAACGGGTACGATTGTTCCTGCCGCAAGACAGCGATCCGGCAGTCGCCGCCCGGCTGCGCAGCGAAGGCTGGGCGACGGTCGCGGCATTGAGCCCGGGCGATACGCCCGAAGCGCAGCTCTGCACGCACCTGCTGCGCGGGCACGAGATCGTCGCACTCGATTGAACGGGAACGGGGCGGCGCGGTGGCCGCCCCGAACCGGTCTTATTCCGCGTCGGTCTTGGGCTTGCGGCCACGACGGCGCGGGGCGTCGTCGGCACCGCCTTCGCCAGCCTCGTTCGCATCGACCGTGCGTGCCTTGCGGCCAAGGCCGATCCGCTTGGCCATGTCGCGACGGCTCTGCGAATAGGTTTCGGCGACCATCGGATAATCGGGGCGCAGGCCATAGCGCTCGCGATAGGTTTCCGGCGTCAGGCCGTGGCCGGCAAGGTGACGGCGCAGCGTCTTGTACGGCTTGCCGTCGATCATCGAGATGATGTGGTCCTTCGACGCCAGCGACTTGCGCACCGACACCGCCGCCACATGATCCTGCTGCGGCACCGCGTCCTCGGTTTCCGGCACGCCCGAAGCAAGGCCGAGAACGGTCGAGTGCATGGTTTGCAGGAAGGCCGGAACATCCTCTGCTGCGACGCGGTTGTTGCTGTTGTTCAGCCAGGCAATAGTCAGTTCGGCCGCAAGCTCGATCGCGTTCAGTTCGGAATTGTCGTCTGCCATGAAAGTCTCCTTCAATACCCATCCGCATGCGTTGCAAACCGGTACGGGTCAATGGCGTTGTTTGAATCTACCCGAACAATTCATCCGGCGGATGGATATGGCGACGATAAATTCAGCCGGCCCGTTCGCCATGTTACTATCGTCGCTGCGCAATAACCGGATGATAAGCATGCGGATAGTGTTCCCGGATGTTCTGGCGGACCATCGAACGGGGCCGATCCGCAAATCAAGCGGTCGTGACCGCATCCTCCAAGATCGGACATGGCGATGACCAGCGTTCCAACCGGCGCGACCCACGCCGATCCATTGTGGCACGAGATCGTCGACACGCTTCCGCTTCCCGCCTGGGTCAGCGATTTCGACGGGCGGCTACTCCGGGTTAACCCATGTTGGGACAAGAAGATCAGCGATCGATGGCAGGGAAGTTCATGGATCGATCACCTGATCGAAGCGGATCGTGCCGAAACTGTCGCCGCATGGCACGCCGCCGCGCACCGCGCGCCGCTCACCATTCCGGCCACGTTGATCGGCCGTGACGGACCGTATCGCGCGACGCTGACGCTTCGGCCGCTGACGGCCACGCAGGCGCAGGGGGCGTGGATCGGCATCGCGCTCGATGCCGAGGCGGGTCTTCGCGCCGAAACCGATCGCGCGGCGACGCAGGCTGAACTCGACACGCTGACCAACGCCATGCCGCAGATGGTGTGGGCGACGCGGCCCGATGGCCATCACGATTTCTACAATGCGCAATGGTATCGCTTTACCGGCGTTCCCGCCGGGTCGACCGATGGCGAAGGATGGAACGGCATGTTCCATCCCGACGATCAGGAGCGGGCATGGGCGCGGTGGTGGCACAGCCTTGCGACCGGCAACGATTACGAGATCGAATATCGCCTGCGCCACCA
The DNA here is from genome assembly GCF_001425385.1 of Sphingomonas sp. Leaf407. GTDB lineage: Bacteria > Pseudomonadota > Alphaproteobacteria > Sphingomonadales > Sphingomonadaceae > Sphingomonas. Next base: position 154,731 of record NZ_LMQO01000005.1, on the reverse strand, counting down.
TAGCGGCACCTATCGCTGGGTCTTGGGCCGGGCGGTGCCGGTGCGCGATGCCGAAGGCGCGATCGTCCGCTGGATCGGCACCTGCACCGACATCGACGCCGCCAAGCGCGCCGCCGAGCAGAACGAGATTCTCAGCCGCGAACTGAGCCATCGCATCAAGAATATCTTCGCGGTCATCACCGGCCTGTTGCGCATGTCGGCCCGGCGGGAGCCGGCGATGCGCGACTTCGCCGACGTGCTGGCGGCGCGGATCGCCGCGCTGGGCGTCGCGCATGATCTGGCGCGCCCGCACAGCGAACGCTCGCGCCCGTCGATCGGCGATGCGACGCTGCACCATGTGCTGGCCGAGCTGCTGTCGCCCTATGATGCCGGCCAGTGGCGGATCGCGGGCGAGGACACGCCGATCGACGATCGCGGCGCGACGCCGGTCGCGCTGGTGTTTCACGAACTGGCGACCAACGCCGCCAAATATGGCAGCCTGTCGGTGCCGGACGGGCGGGTGACGATCGAAATCGGGCGGACGGACGACCGGTTGACGATCGACTGGCGCGAGACGGGCGGCCCGCCGGCCGATCGTGCGCCCGGTACGACAGGCTTTGGCACCCGGCTGGCGGCGCTCAGCGTCGAACAGCAACTGGGCGGTACAATTACCCGCGACTGGCGTGCCGAGGGGCTTGCGGTGCGGATCGAAATTGCCGGCAGCGCACTGGTTCGCGGCTGACCGGTCCATAAAAAAGGGGCGGCACCCCGCGTGAGATGCCGCCCCATTCTTCAACCCGGCGATCAGCCGAAGGTGCGCTGCCACCAGCCGCGACGCGGCGCGTTGGCGTCGCCACCCGCTTCCGACGGATCGTCGGTCGCTTCCGCCGGTTCGGCGTCGGCGTCGGGCACGTCCGCTGCCACCGGGGCGGCGGCAGGCGCTGCATCAGCGGGCACGTCGGCCTCGGTCACGGCCGGTTCGGCCGGAGCTGCCGCCTTGCGACGCGGTGCCCGGCGCTTCTTCGGCGCGGGTTCGGCGTCCGCCTCGGGCGTGGCCGGCGCGGGGGGTGCTTCCACCGCCGGTTCGGCTACCGCTTCGGCATCGGCCTTGCGACGACGGGTGCGCTTGGGCTTCGGCGCGGGTTCGGCCTCGGCTTCCACTTCCACCGGTGCCGCCGGTTCGGGCGTCACCACCGGCGCGGCATCGCCTGCCTCGATCGTCACCGGCTCGGCGGGCGTCTCGGCCGTCGTTGCCTCGACCTTGGCGCGGGCGCTGGGCCGGCGGCGGGTCCGCTTGGGCGCCGGGGCCGGTTCGGCTTCCGGTTCCGCCGCTGCGACCACTGCCTGCGGGGCAGGTTCGGCGTCCGCCTCGGGTGCGGCGATGGCGGCCGGTTCCGCCCCCTCGTCGCTGTCCTCGGTCGGCAGGTCGGCGATCGCTACCGCGCCATCGGCGGCATCGAACGCAGCGTCACCGCGACGGCCACCACGCCGACCGCGCCGACGCCGCTTGCGGCGGTTGCTGTCGTCACCGGCTTCGACCGGAGCCGCAGCGTTGGTGTCGGCGTCCGCCTCGACGGTTTCCTCGACAGCATCGTCCTCGCCATCGTCGCTACCGTCCTCGTCGGTCGGCTCGGCGTCGTCGGCACCGTCTTCGCTGTCCTCGGCCTCGCCTTCCTCACGGTTGCGACCGCGGCGACCACGCCGGCGGCGGCGGCGCTTGCCACGGCCTTCACCTTCGTCGTCGCTGCGCGGCGCACGCGGCGCGTCCTCGACGACCGCTTCGTCCTCGGCTTCGACCTCGTCCTCTTCCTCGACCTCGTCATAGGCGTCGTCTTCGTCGTCGATGACGACCAGCGGCTCGATCTTCGGCGGATGCGCCGGCGGCGGGCCTGACGCCTCGACCGCCATGCGCGCGCCCTCGATCTCGGCATCGGGGATGATCTCGACGATCACGCCATAGCGATCCTCGACCTCGGCGATGTCGGCGCGCTTCTTGTTGAGCACGTAGAAGGCCGCTTCCTGGCTCGCGCGCAGCATGATGACCGAGCCGCGCCCGCGCGCCGCCTCGTCCTCGATGAGCCGCAGCGCCGACAGGCCCGCCGACGATGCGGTGCGGACCAGCCCGGTGCCCTCGCAATGCGGGCATTGGCGGGTCGATGCCTCCAGCACGCCGGTGCGCAGCCGCTGGCGGCTCATTTCCATCAGCCCGAAGGCGGAGATGCGGCCGACCTGGATGCGGGCGCGATCGTTCTTGAGCGCCTCCTTCATCGCCTTCTCGACCTTGCGGACGTTCGAGCCGTGATCCATGTCGATGAAGTCGATCACGACGAGGCCGGCCATGTCGCGCAGGCGCAACTGGCGCGCGATTTCCTGCGCCGCTTCGAGGTTGGTCGCGGTCGCGGTCTGTTCGATATTATGTTCGCGGGTCGATCGGCCGGAGTTGATGTCGATCGACACCAGCGCTTCGGTCGGGTTGATGACCAGATAGCCGCCCGACTTGAGCTGCACGACCGGATTGTACATCGCGGCCAACTGATCCTCGACATGCGCCCGCTGGAACAGCGGCACCGCATCGGCATATTGCTTCACCCGGCGCGCGTGCGCGGGCATCAGCAGCCGCATATAGTCCTTGGCGTGGCGGAAGCCGTCCTCGCCCTCGACGATCACCTCGTCGATGTCCTTGTTGTAGATGTCGCGGATCGCACGCTTGATGAGGTCGCTGTCGCCATAGACCAGCGCCGGTGCCGACGAGGTCAGCGTCTGGTCGCGAATCCCGTCCCACAGCCGCGCGAGATAATCGAAGTCACGCTTGATCTCCTGGCGCGAGCGCTGGAGGCCGGCGGTGCGGACGATGCAGCCCATCGACGCGGGCAGCGTCATTTCGGCCATGATCGACTTCAACCGCTTGCGGTCGGCGGCCGAGCTGATCTTGCGCGAAATGCCGCCGCCGTGCGCGGTATTGGGCATCAGTACGCAATAGCGGCCGGCGAGCGACAGATAGGAGGTCAGCGCCGCGCCCTTGTTGCCGCGCTCTTCCTTCACGACCTGCACCAGCAGCACCTGCCGCCGGCGAATCACGTCCTGGATCTTGTAGCGGCGACGCAGGTTCAGCCGGCGCTGGCGCAGCGCCTCGACCGCGGCATCATCGCCGCCGCTCTTGCGAGGGCGCGGCGCGGCGGGGGCGTCGCCCTCCTCGTCGCCTTCGTGATCGTCGTCGTCTTCGTCGCGCTCGACCAGTTCGACGCCACCGTCGACATCGTCATGATGGTCGTCGTCGTCGTAATCGACGTCGTCGTCATGCTCGCCCGCGCGCAGCGCCGCTTCCTCGGCGGCATGCTCGGCCTCTTCGGCCAGCAGCGCGTCGCGGTCTTCCTTGGGAATCTGGTAATAATCGGGGTGGATTTCGCTGAAAGCGAGGAAGCCGTGGCGGTTGCCGCCGTAATCCACGAACGCCGCCTGGAGCGACGGTTCGACCCGCGTCACCTTGGCGAGATAGATATTGCCCTTGAGCTGCTTGCGCTCGGCCGATTCGAAATCGAATTCCTCGATCCGGTTACCCTTGACGACGGCGACCCGGGTTTCCTCCCGGTGGCGTGCGTCGATCAGCATCCTCGTGGTCATGTGATACTCTCCGGGCGCGCGGAACCGCAGTCCGCGTCGGCGCGCCATGGCGCATGGCGGGGCGTCGTGTGCCGCCGGCCTGCGCGCGATTGATGGAAAATGCGTCTGCTGGCATGGGCAACCCGGGTTCCCGGGACATCACCGTCGCCCGAACGCCGGCCGCAAAAGCGGCACGGGCGGGGCGGGACGGAACTTGCCACATGCGAGCGTCAACCTGAAATACCCCCGCAGCGGATCGCGGCGGGGTGCCGCGTCGGATCGTGAAAACCATGAGGCCAGACCGACGTGGGTTAATGCGTAGCACCGCCCCTGCCGCTCGGCAACAGCGCTGCGGGATCGTTGCGGTAGCGTAGCAAAGCCGAACAAAAGGTTAACAGCCGATTCAGCAGGCTGGTTCACCCGGGGTTGAAGGAGCGTGGGATACACCATCACCATCGATAGTCGGGGCAGGTGCCATATCATGGTTTTGGGCTGGACCGGGTTTGTGAACCCACGGCATAGCGAGGGCATGGGATGGATGCTCGCCATGCTGTCGATCTGGTTCGGCGGCGCACCCGCCGCGGCACGCGCGGTCGAGGATGTCCGCGTGTCCGACGACCGGATCGTCGTGCGCTTCGACGAACAGGTCGGGGCGGCTGCCGCCTTCCTGCTCGGCGGGCCGGACCGGATCGCGGTGGACATCGACGGGGCGGTGCCCGGTGGCCGTCGATCGACCGGTGGACCGGTAGCGGGGGTGCGGCTGGGCGCGCGGGGTGCCGATGGCGCGCGCATCGTGTTCGACCTCGCCGAACCGGCGGTCGTCACGGGCGGGCGGTTTTCGGATCATGGCCGCAAACTGACGATCAACCTGCGCCGCGTCGACCCCGATCGGTTCCTGCGCGCGACGACGGCGGGGCGGATGCGTTTCTCCACCGGACTGGTCGCGGCGGCAAGCGTGCCGGTGTCGTCGAGCGCCGCGATGATCGTCGACCGGCGCGCGACGGTATCGGTGCCGGTCCCGGCACGGCGCGGCGGCATGGCGCTGCCGCGCGTGCAGGGCGACGCGGACCGCCCGCTGGTGGTGATCGATGCCGGGCATGGCGGGCATGATCCCGGCGCGATCTCGCCGCACAGCGGCGCGCGCGAAAAGGATCTGACGCTGAAAGCCGCGCGCGCGATGCGCGACGCGCTGCTCGACGGCGGGCGGGTGCGCGTGGCGCTGACCCGCGACCGCGACGAATTCCTCGTCCTTCAGGAACGCTATGCGATCGCACGGCGGCTGGGGGCCAGCCTGTTCATCTCGGTCCATTGCGACAGTGCCGAAAACCCCAATGCCACGGGTGCGAGCATCTACACCCTGTCCGAAGTCGCGTCCGATCGCGAGGCGGCGCGGCTGGCGGCGCGCGAGAACAAGGCGGACATTCTCGCCGGGGTCGATCTAGGCAAGCAGAGCGCCGATATTTCGTCGATCCTGATCGACCTGACCCAGCGCGAGACGATGAACGCCTCGGCCGGTTTCGCCCGGCTGCTCGGCCGCGAGGCGCAGGGGCAGGTGCCCTTGAAGCCCAATTACCACCGCATGGCGTCGCTGATGGTGCTGAAAGCCCCCGACCTGCCGTCGATCCTGTTCGAAACCGGCTATATCTCGAACGAGGCCGATGCCGAACGGCTCGAATCCGCCGAAGGTCGCCGCGCGATCGCGCAGAGCGTCCGCCGCGCGGTCGAGGTGTATTTCGCGCGGCGGATGGCGGCGCGGTAATTGCCGTCATTCCCGCGCAGGCGGGAATCGATATGCACCGACGTCGTGGATTGATCGAAACGTTCGCGGTTATGGATTCCCGCCTTCGCGGGAATGACGAAGGTCGTCCTTACCGCGCCAGCGCCTCGGCGATCAGCTTGCGCGAATTGTCGATGCCGTACAGCGCGATGAAGCTGCCCATGCGCGGCCCCTGTGGTGTGCCGAGCAGCGTTTCGTAGCAGGCCCTGAACCAGTCGCGTAAGGATTCGAACCCGGCGGTCTTGCCGATCTCGTACACCACGTTCTGAATATCTTCGGCGCTGGCATCGCCCGGCATCGCCGCCAGTTCGCCGTCCAGCCGTTCGAGCGCGGCCCGCTCGACATTCGTGGGCGCACGACGCAGCGGCTTGTCGGCGACGTCGCGGACATAGGCCAGCGCATGGTCGATCAGCGCGTCGAGCGCAGGATAGCGCTCCGCCGAGGCGTCCGCGACATAATTGGCGAGATAGCCCCAGACCTGCGGCTTGGTCGCGTCGCCCATCACCCCGACGAGGTTGAGCAGCAGCCCGAACGTCACCGGCAGCGTGTCGGCCGGCGGTTCGCCGCCGTGGATGTGATGCACCGGATTGCCGAGCTTCTGTTCGATCGGCTGATCGGCGTAATTGCCGCGGAACTGCCAATATTCGTCGATCGCGCGGGGGATGACCCCCAAGTGCAACTGCTTGGCCTTCTTGGGCTCGCGATAGGCATAGAAGGCGACGCTTTCGGGCGGGCCATAGGTCAGCCATTGTTCGAGGCTGAGGCCGTTGCCCTTCGACTTGCTGATCTTCTGGCCATGTTCGTCGAGGAACATCTCGTAGTTGAAGCCTTCGGGCGGACGGGCGCCCAGCACGCGCGCGATCTTCGACGACTGCGTCACCGAATCGATCAGATCCTTGCCCGCCATCTCGTAATCGACGCCGAGCGCGGCCCAGCGCATCGCCCAGTCGACCTTCCATTGCAGCTTCGCCCCGCCCGACAGGATCGACTGTTCGATCCGTTGCCCTTGGTCGACGAAGGCGACCATGCCGGTGTCGGCGTCGAGCACCTCGACCGGCACCTGCAACACCACCCCCGACGTCGGGCTGATCGGCAGCACCGGCGAATAGGTCGCGCGGCGTTCGGCCCCCAGCGTCGGCAGCATGATGTCGAGAATCGCCTGCATGTTACGCAGCACGCCCTTCAGCGCCTCGTCGAAGCGGCCGCCGCGATAATAGTCGGTCGACGACGCGAACTCATAGTCGAAGCCATATTGGTCGAGGAAGCCGCGCAGCCGCGCGTTGTTGTGCGCCGCGAAGCTTGCATGCGTCCCGAACGGATCGGGAATTTCGCTCAAGGGCTTGCCGAGGTGTTCGCGCAGCATGTCGCCGTTCGGGACATTGTCCGGCACCTTGCGCAACCCGTCCATGTCGTCCGAAAAGGCGATCAGCCGCGTCGGCTGGTCGGACAATTCCATGAAGGCGCGGCGGACCATCGTCGTGCGCAGCACCTCGTTGAACGTGCCGATATGCGGCAGACCCGAGGGGCCATAGCCCGTCTCGAACAGGATCGCCGCGCCATCCGATTTTCCGTTCGGATAGCGCTTGAGCAGCTTGCGCGCCTCTTCGTACGGCCAAGCCTTTGAAACCAGTGCTGCATTGCGGAGGGTGTCGTCGGTCATGGCGCTGCTGATACGCGGTTGGGCGCGCGATTTCTACATTGTGCAACATTTCGCAACGCAACCATGTCACCATTTGCGCGTACCGAACGCGCATGATCGTGACCGCTACCCCCCGCTATACGCGGATCATCGCCGAAGTCTGGAAGCCGGCGACCGGACTGTTCGTCTGGGACGTGATCGTCACCATCATCTATTTCGTGCTGCCTTTCCGTGCGCCCAGCCTGCCGCTGACGCTGTTCGGGTCGGCGCTGGCGCTGTTCCTCGGCTTCCGGGTGAACTCGGCGTATCAGCGCTGGTGGGAAGGGCGCATCCTGTGGGGGTCGATGATTAACGCCTCGCGCAACCTGGCGCGCGGCGCGATCGCGTTTCTGGGGCCGGAAGACGAGGGCGAGAAGCGTGACCTCAAGCGTTCGATCGTGTTGCGTCAGATCGCCTACGTCAATGCGTTGCGGTGCCAGTTGCGGCGACAGGACCCCAAGGACGATGTCCACCGTTTCCTGTCGCGCGACGAGGCGGGCGAGCCGCTCGGGCGCACCAACACCGCCAACGGGCTGCTCGACGGCACCGGCATGCGCATCGCCGAGAGCCATCGCCGCGGCTGGATCGACAGCATGCAGCAGCACAGCTTAGAGCGGGTGCTGATCGACATCGCCAACGCGCAGGGCGGCATGGAGCGGATCAAGAACACGCCGCTGCCCAACCAGTATCGCTTCTTCCCCGCGCTGTTCACCCGCCTGTTCTGCGTGCTGCTGCCGATCGGACTGGTCGAGACGCTGGGCGTGGCGACGCCGCTGGGGTCGGGCATCGCCGGGCTGATGTTCCTTGCCGTGCTCCAGATCGGCGAGGATCTGACCGATCCTTTCGCCAATACCGTCCACGATCTGCCGCTGTGCGCCATGTGCCGCACGATCGAGATCGATCTGTTGCAGGGCATCGGCGATCCCGCACCCGAACCGGCAACGCCGCACAAGGGCGTGCTGTGGTAAGCGAACGTCCGGCCATTTTGATGATCGTCGCGGCCCGCCCGGCGACGATGACGATCCCCCGGCCGGCGGTTGTCGGGCGGGGACGCGGGCCGCGATCGGGCCAATCGCCATCACGGAAAAACCGCACGGGCGAAGCGTTCCGCTTCCGTTCCTGACCGTCCGGCGGTAAGGCGGAATGATGCTGCCCTATCCCGCCCTGCACGCCAGCCATTCGGGGGTCTGGATCGCCGACAGTGACGGTGTGCGCGAGGTCAGTCGGGGCGAGGCGATCGCCTGCGCCGCCGATACGCCGACGATCCTGCTCAATGCGCCGCTGATTGGGCAGCGGCTGGGCTATGCCGATCTGTCGGGGCTCGACCTGCTCGAACTGTTTGCCTTCGTCCATCCCGCGCGGTTCGCGGTGCCGACGCCCAAGGGGCTGGCACAGGCGCTGGGCCAGCCGGTCCCGGTCGATGAGGCCGAGGTCGCGGGATCGTTGCGCGCGGCGGCCGTCAGGCTGCTGGAGACGGCATCGGCGCCATGGCCCGAACAGGAAGGGGCATGGACCGCCGCCCAGTCGCTGTTCCGCCTGCGCTGGCCATGGGCACCGGCGCTGGGGCAGGTGCTGCCCAAGCCCGAAACCGCCGAACGCTGGCTGTTCACCAAGCTTCCCGAATGGGACGAGGAAGCGCCGCGTGCCGCCCCGCGCAACATCACGCTCGCCGCCGATGCGATCGGCGAACGGCTGGCGCGGCTGACCGGAACGAGTGCCGAGGCGCGCAGCGGCCAGCGCGCCTTTGCCGGTGCCGCCGCCGCCGCCTTCGCGCCGCGCATGGCGCGCGACACCCCCAATCTGGTGCTGGCCGAGGCGGGAACGGGCATCGGCAAGACGCTCGGCTATCTCGCCCCCGCCTCGCTGTGGTCGGAGGCGGCGGACGGCGCGGTATGGGTATCGACCTTTACCAAGGCGCTGCAACGCCAGTTGGCGCAGGAAAGCGAGCGGGTGTTCCCCGATCCGGCGCTACGGCGCGAACGGGTAGTGACGCGCAAGGGGCGCGAAAACTATCTGTGCCTGCTCAACCTCGAGGATGCGTTGCAGGGCGGGTTTCAGGGGCGGGCGGCGATCCTCGCCCATCTCGTCGCGCGCTGGGCGGCCTATAGCGCCGATGGCGACATGGTCGGCGGCGACCTGCCCGGATGGTTGCCGACGCTGTTCCGCCGCAACGGATCGACCGCGCTGACCGACCGGCGCGGCGAGTGCATCTATGCCGGCTGCCCGCAGTATCGCAAATGCTTCATCGAACGCGCCGCGCGGGCCTCGGCCAAGGCCGACATCGTCATCGCCAATCATGCACTGGTGATGGTCAATGCCGCGCGCGGGCGCGAGACGGGCACGCGACCGACGCGCTATGTGTTCGACGAGGGGCATCACCTGTTCGATGCCGCCGACGCGATGTTCTCCGCCGCGCTGACCGGGGCAGAGGCGATCGAGATCCGCCGCTGGGTGCTTGGGCCGGAAGGCGGCGGGCGCGGGCGGCGGCGCGGGCTGGCGGCGCGCCTGTCCGACGTGGCGAGCTATGACGCGGCAGGCGGTGCGGCGGTGGCGGCGGCGGTCGAGGCGGCGCGCGCGCTCCCCGCCGACGGCTGGCTGGCGCGGGTGCAGGAAGGCGCGCCGTTCGGCCCGGTCGAGGCATTGTTGGGCGCGGTGCGCGGCGTCGTGTTCGCCCGCGCGAAGGATGGCGAGGCGGGGTACGGCTTGGAGACCGAACTGGCCGAACCTCCGCCCGAACTGGTCGATGCCGCCGCGCCGGCCGCGCAGGCGCTCGACGCGCTGCTGCGCCCGCTGGTGGCGCTCGGCAAACGGCTGGAGGCGGTGCTGGCCGAGGGGCCGGACTGGCTCGACGGCCCGGCGCGCGCGCGCTGCGAAGGGGCGATCGCTTCGCTTGGCTGGCGGGCGGAGACGGTCGGGGCATGGGGCCGGTTGCTCGCGCGGATCGGCGGCCCGGCCGATCCCGACTTCGTCGACTGGCTGGCGGTCGACCGGGTCGAGGGGCGCGAATATGACATGGGGCTGCACCGCCACTGGCTCGACCCCACCCGGCCGTTCGCCGAAACGGTGCTCAAACCGGCGCATGGCGTACTCGTCACCTCGGCGACGCTGCGCGCGGGCGGCGACTGGGCGACCGCCGATGCGCGGGTCGGCGCGCCGCACCTGCTGCGCAGTCCCGACCATTTCGAGGCGCCGAGCCCGTTCGCCTATGCGACGCAGGCCGAGGTGCTGATCGTTACCGACGTGACCCGCGGTGACCTGAGCGCGCTTGCCAACGCCTATGGCCGGCTGATCGTCGCGGCGGGCGGCGGCACGCTTGGCCTGTTCACCGCGATCCGCCGGTTGCGCGGCGTCCATGCCCGTATCGCCGACCGGCTGGCGCGCGACGGGCTACCGCTCTATGCCCAGCATGTCGACCCGATCGATACCGGTACGCTGGTCGACATCTTTCGCGACGATCCGCGCGCCTCGCTGATCGGCACCGATGCGCTGCGCGACGGCGTCGACGTGCCCGGCCGGTCGCTCAGGATGGTGGTGATGGAGGGGGTGCCATGGCCGAAGCCTGGCGTACTCCACGCCGCGCGGCGGCTGGCCGGCGGCGGCAGCGCCTATGATGACCGGGTGGTGCGCGCGCGGCTGGCGCAGGCGTTCGGGCGGCTGATCCGCCGCGCCGATGATCGCGGGCTGTTCGTGTTGCTGTCGTCGGCCATGCCCTCGCGCCTGCTGGGGGCGTTTCCCGAAGGGACGCCGGTCACGCGCTGCACCCTCGACGAAGCGGTCGCACGCGCCCTTTCCTTGGGGGGCGAAGTCGGGCATGGGGCGGCTGCCCTGTCGATGGAGCCGCCTTCATGAAGACGCTGACGCTGCTGCGCCACGCCAAGTCGGGCTGGGACGATCCCGTCGCACGCGATTTCGACCGGCCGCTGAACGCCAAGGGCGCGCGCGCCGCGACCGCGATGGGCCGGCATCTTCTGCGCGAGGCGCTGCGCTTCGATCATCTCGTCGCCAGCCCCGCGCTTCGCGTGGTGCAGACGCTCGATCATTTCGGGCGTGGCTATGGCGATCTGCCCGCGTGCAACAGCGACCGCTCGCTCTATCTCGCATCGGCGGCGACGCTGCTCGACGTGGTGCGCGCGCTGCCGGCGGATACCGATCGCGCGTTGCTGGTCGGGCATAATCCGGGGCTGGAGGATCTCGTCCTGCTGCTGTCGGCCGAGAGCAATCCGTTGCGCGGTGCGGTCGAGGAGAAATTCCCGACCGCCTCGGTCGCGGTGCTCGAACTGGACGGCGACTGGGCGGCGGCGGACGATGGCTGCGGCCACCTGATCCGCTTCACCCGCCCACGCGACCTCGACCCGACGCTGGGGCCGGGCCACGACTAGAACGACTCCCCTCCCTGACAAGGGAGGGGCTGGGGGTGGGTCGGCCCGAGAGGGAACGTATCCGCCTGCCCCAAGCCTACCCACCCCCGACCCCTCCCTTGTCAGGGAGGGGAGCATAACGGTATCCGTAAGCTTCGAAACCGAACCGCCTACTTCTTGTCGGCGTAGAACCGCTTGACCACGTCCCAGCCTTCCTCAGCCGTTTCGACGAAGGTGATGAGGTCGAGATCGCGGGCCGAGATCACGCCTTCCTCGACCAGTGCGTCCCAATTGACGACCCGTTCCCAGAACTCGCGGCCATAGAACAGCACCGGGATCGGATCGATCTTGCCGGTCTGGATCAGCGTCAGCAGCTCGAAGCTCTCGTCGAACGTGCCGAAGCCGCCGGGGAACACCGCCACCGCCCGTGCGCGCAGCAGGAAGTGCATCTTGCGCAGCGCGAAATAGTGGAACTGCATCGACAGCGCCGGGGTGACATAGGGGTTGGGCGCCTGTTCGTGCGGCAGGACGATGTTGAGCCCGATCGATTCGGCGCCCGCCTCGTTCGCGCCGCGATTGGCGGCTTCCATGATCGAGGGACCGCCGCCCGAACACACGACGAAATGGCGCTTGCCGTTCGTGTCGTTGGGGAACTGGCTGGCATGGAACGCCAGCTCGCGCGCCACGTCGTAATATCGCGCCTTGGCGATCATCCGCTCGGCGATCGCGCGCGAGGCATCGTCCTGCGCCAGCTCGAGGAGCATTTCAGCCTTGTCCGGCTCGGGAATGCGCGCCGACCCATAGATGACGAAGGTCGAGGCGATGTTCGCCTCGTCGAGCAGCAGCGAGGGCTTGAGCAGTTCGAGCTGGAACCGCACCGGGCGCAGATCCTCGCGCAGCAGGAATTCCATGTCCTGGAACGCCAGGCGATAGGCGGGATGCTCGGTCTGCGGGGTGGCGAGCTGCGTGCGGGCGGCTTCGGCTTCCTGCTTGGCCCCGCGGAACACGCGGGACGGGACTTTGGTGTCGGTCATAGACGATGGACTTGTAAGCACCGCCCCCCGCCCAAGCAAGCGCGATACGTCAACGACATAGCGGTCGCCCGCCCATGTCGAGGTGGAGGTGATTGTAATGGGCGGCGTTGTAATCGGGGGTGAGGGTGGTGACGAATCGCTTGCAGGCCGATCGCTGGATCACGCGCAGGAACTCGCGCTTGTCGGCATCGTCGCCGTTCCAGTCGCGCTCGATCGATATTCGCCGCCCGTCGGCCAGCACGAAGGCGGCGATGTCGACCGCATTGGCAAGGCCGTGTTCGGACACCCGCCCGGCCGAGCGCGCACCCCCGCCGACGATCCCGCGACAGGCATAGGTGCCGAAACTGTCGATCTTCACCACGTCGCTGCCCAGCATCTGCCGTGCCGCCGGGCGCACGCCATGGCGGATCCAGCCGATCATCGCCCGCGCCGCCGGACAGCGGATCGCCTTCAGCCCCGCAACCGGCACGCCGATGTCGAGCAACTGCACCGCGCCGAGCACCACGCAACCCGAACCGTAATCGCGGTCGGGCAGCGGGCTGAAACGGACCCCCGCCGCCGACAGATCGGCATAGCATTGCTGCGTGTCGCGCGGCGTCGCGCCGGTCAGCGTGATCGGTCCGCCGGCACGGGGGCGGATGGCGGGCGGTGCCGGCGTATCGCGCTCGCCGCCGGCGCAGGCCGACAACAGCAGGATCGCGGAGAGGGCAAGGGCATGGAACCACGACGCGGACATTGCCCGGTGACGTCCCATGCGCGGTCCGCGCGCGCAAGTCGGGATGCGATCGGCGGTAACCCACTCACGTCGAAGATATTTTGGATACCGGTGTCACAAAGCGGATTGATCGTGGGGCGGGCATCTGAAACAATCAGTGCATATGCCTAACGACACGCTTCGGCGTGAATGCCTCCGCCGCCGAAGGAATATCGTGTGACGCTTCACGTCCGTACCCTGTCCGACCGCGTCTTCGAAATCGTGCGCGAACGCATCGTCAGCGGGGCGTTGATCGAACGCGCGCCGATCCGGCAGGATTCGCTCGCCGCCGAACTGGGCGTGAGCAAGATTCCGCTGCGCGAGGCGCTGGCTCGACTGGAACAGGAGGGGCTGATCGCCAGCCAGGCGAACCGGGGCTATACCGTCCAGCCGATGTCGGCGGGACAGGCCGAGGAAATCTACGAGCTGCGCATCGTCGTCGAACCCGCGGCGGCCGCCTATGCGGCGACCCGTGCCGACGACACGTATCGCGCGCAGTTGCTGGATGCGTTCGAACGGCTCGACGCGGCGATGACCCGCGATCTGGTCGAGGCGGCGGCGTGCAACCGCGCGTTCCATGCCGCGCTGGTCCGCGCGCCGGGACGCGAGCTGACCGTGCAACTGGTCGAGCGCCTGTCGGTCCTCGCCGAACGCTATGTCGTCGCCCATCTGCGCCCTGCCGGACGCGGCGACCGCGCGCATGTCGAACACAAGCTGCTCTTGGACGCATGGATGGCCGGCGACGGGGCGGCGGTGGAAGCGATGCTGAAGGGCCATCTGATCGGCACCATCGAGGATCTGCGCACCGAATTCGACGCCGCCAGCAAGGCGGCGTGACGCCGGGGGCGGCACCCGATAGGGTGGTCGCCATGCTGCGTATCGTCCTGACCCTCGGTCTGATCCTGCTCGCGTCGCCGGCGCCGGCGCGCGATATCCTGTTCATCGGCAACAGCTTCACCTTCGGCGCGGGGTCGCCGGTCGAACGCTACCGCCCCGACAGCGTCACCGACCTGAACGGGGAGGGGATCGGCGGCGTGCCCGCATTGTTCCGCAGCTTCGCCGAACAGGCCGGGCTAGACTGGCGGGTGTCGCTCGAAACGTCGCCGGGCAAGGATCTGGCGTATCACGCCGCCAACAAACGCGCGCAGATCGACCGGCAATGGGACGTGGTGCTGTTGCAGGGCTATTCGACGCTCGATGCGGAGCGGCCGGGCGATCCGACGCGCCATGCCGCCGCCGCCGCGCGGATCGCCGCCCTGGTCCGCGCGCGCAACCCCCGGGCCGACGTGCGGCTGGTCAGCACCTGGTCGCGCGCCGATCTGACCTACCGCCCCGGCAGCCCGTGGTCGGGCAAGCCGATCGCGACGATGGCCGAGGACCTGGCGAGGGCGAACCGGACGGCGAAGCGGCAGGCACCGGGCGTCCGCCGCGTCGTGCCGGTCGGGCTGGCGTGGAACCGCGCGATCGCCGCCGGCCTTGCCGACGCCAACCCCTATGACGGGATCGATCCGGGCAAGATCGGCTTGTGGGGCAACGATCACTATCACGGCAGCACCGAGGGCTATTATCTCGAGGCGCTGACGATCTTCGGACAGGTGACGGGCCATGACGTGCGCAAGCTAGGGGCAGACGAGCGCGCCGCGCGCGATCTGGGGTTGTCGCCGCAGACGGCGGTCGCGTTGCAGCGGGTGGCGTGGGAAACGGTGCGGCGCGATCGATGAGAGCGGCGGTGATGTTCGCGCTGGCGGTGCTGTTGGCGGGTTGCGGCGGTGGTGACGACGACCGCGCGGCCCGATTGCGCGCGGCGGGGCCGAACCCCTCGCTCGACGCGCTGCTGCGCGTCGCCAGCGTCGATGCCGGCAAACGCGCCTTCGGGCAATGCGGCCAGTGCCATACGATCGGACAGGGTGGGCAGGCGCTCGCCGGTCCCAATCTGTACGGCATCATGGGACGCGCCGTCGCCGCCGATCCGCGCTTCGGCTATAGTCAGGCGCTGATCGACCATGGCGGACGATGGGACGCGGCGACGATGGACCGCTGGCTGGCGAACCCCGCCGCGATGGTGCCGGGGACGCGGATGATGTTCGGCGGGATCGCCGACCCGCTGCGGCGTGCCGACGTCATCGCCTATCTGCGCTCGGCAGGACCGATCACGCCAGCGCCCTGAGCAGCGATTCCCACCACGCGACCCCGGCATCGAACGACGCGACGGGCAGGCGTTCGTTCAGACCATGGGCGAATTCGTCCGATGGCTTCATGAACACGCTGCCGATGCCGAACGCGGGGATGCCGCGCGCGCGAAAGTGCATCGAATCGGTCGCGCCCGCTTCCATCGCCGGGATGACGGGCGTGCCCGGCGCGCGCTTCGCCACCGCCGCCCGCACCGCCGCCAGCACGCGCGGTTCGAGCGGGGAGGCTCCCGCCTCGATCGTGCCGTTGTCGATCAGCTCGATCCGAATCGCCGGATCGGCGATGAGGCTGGTCAGCTTCGCCTGAATCGACGCGCGCGAGGTGCCGGGAAAGATGCGGCAGTTGATGTTGGCGACCGCGCGCTGCGGCAGCGCGTTGGGCGCATGCCCGCCGTTGAACTGCGTGGGCACGCAGGTGGTGCGGACCTGTCCGACGAATTCGGGCTTCGACGACAGCAGATCGGCGGCGGCGGTGTCGTTCGGGTTGGCGGCGAAGGCGCGCATCGCGTCGCCGGTGGGGCCGGGGTTGTTGGCGGCGCTGCCTGCCAGATACGCCTTGGTGATCGCATTCTGTTCGGGCGGGAAGCGATAGGCGGCGATCCGGCCGACCGCCGCCGCCAGCCGGGCAATGGCGTTGACCGGTCCCGGGCGGCTGGAATGGCCGCCGGCATCGGTGATCGTCAGGCGGAAGTCGCCGTACACCTTCTCGGCCGCCTGCAAGCCATAGACGGTCGGCTTGCCCGCCTCGTCCAACGTGCCGCCGCCGGCGTCGGCGTTCAGCACCAGTGCGGCGTTCTTGAACCGTTCGGCGGCGGCGCGGGTCGTCGCCATCGTCGTTTCCTCATCGCCGGTCAGCAGCAGCACGACGTCGCGTGCCGGCACCCAGCCGGCACGCTTCAACTGCATCAGCGTGGCGATGAGGATCGAGACATCGCCCTTGTTGTCGAGCGATCCGCGTCCGAACACATAGCCGCCTTCGACCACCGGGGTGAACGGATCGCGCGTCCAGTCGGCCGGATCGGCGGCGACGACGTCCATATGGCCGAGCAGCACCGTCGGCTTGGCCGCCCGGTCGCGCCCGGCATAGCGCGCCACCAGATAGCCGGTATCGCCCATGGCCACGAACTCGATCGCTTCGGCGGGGAGGCCGGCGGCGACCAGTTGCGCCTTCAGATACGCGGCATAGACCGGCACCTGCCCCTGACCGGCGACGGTGCGGAACGCAATTCCCCGGGACAGCAGCGACAGCGCTTCCCGGCCGCCGGGGGTGGTCGGACCCTGCGCCAGCGCGGGAGTGGCGAGCAGGACGGCGGACAACAGGGCAGCCAGACGGCGCATCACTCGATCTCCCACTAAGCGGACAGCGCTTGGTGCCGCGCCGCCCGCGTCCACGCAAGCGTCAGTCGCGCAACGCCCGCTGGAACAAGGCGAGCATCCATGCCGTCGCCTGCACGAACAGCGCCGGGTCGTAACGCGGCCCCTCGTCGCGCAGAAAGGCGTGCTGCGCGTTGACCTCGTGCCATTCATACGCCGTGCCGGCGACCTCCATTGCCTCGCGGATCGCCTGGCGTCCGGTGAAAGGCACATGCGGGTCCTGCCGCCCCCAGACGAACAGCAGTTCGCCGGCGATCTCGCCGATCCGCGCGAGGCTGTCGTCGCTTCGGCCCTCACCCAGCGTGCCCGAATGAATGTCGGTCGGATAGAAGCAGGCGGTGGCGCGCACCCGGGCGTCGAGCGCGGCGCGATAGGCAAGATGCCCGCCCAGACACACGCCGGCGGCACCGATCGCGCCGGTGCAGGCGGGATGGCGTTCCAGCCAGTCGATCACCCGCGTCGCATCGGCATCGAACGCGGCGACGGGCTTGGCGAATTTCAGGTCGTTGCCGCGATCGGTCCCCGCCGGATCATAGGCTAGTACCGTGCCCGGCGCTTCGTAGTCGTGATAGACCTCGGGCACCGCCACGACATAGCCGTGCCCGGCGAGGAACGCCGCCAGCCGCCGGATCGGCGCCGTCACCTGATAGATTTCCGAATAGAGCACGACACCGGGGAAGCGCCCTTCCGCCGCCGGGCGGAACACATGGGTGCGCATCACCGCGCCCTCGTGGACGGGCAGGTCGACGGGTGGATCGGTCAGCAGGATCATGGGGTGCCTGTGCGGTCGTCGGCCGGTGCTGGCAAGGGCGAAACCAGTTCGAGCCGCTGCGGCACCGTGCCCATCTCGATCCCCTCGGCGGGAAAGCGGACGAGCAGTTCGAGCAGCACGTTGCTGCGCGCGCCATAGGCCGAGCGCGGCGAATCGACATGCGCGAAACAGTTGAACGCGATCCGCCCGTCGATGATCGAATCGATGAAGGCGGCAGGGGCCGGATCAGTGAGGATCGCATCCTCGCGCGCGAACGCTTCGAGGACGATCGCACGGACCCGCGCCGCATCGGTGCCGATCGGGACCGAGAACTGGATCTGGATCCGGCCGAGCGGTGACGCCAGCGTCTTGTTCAGCACGCTTTTGGTAATGAGTTCGGAATTGGGGACGATCAGCGTCGAATGGTCGGCGAGCGTGATCTCGGTCGACCGCACGCTGATGCGCTTCACATCGCCCTCGTCAGTGCCGACGCGGATCAGGTCGCCGATCTTGATCGGTCGTTCGGCGAGCAGGATCAGGCCGGAAACGAAATTCTGGGTGATCGCCTGAAGCCCGAAGCCGATGCCGACCGACAGCGCCGAGAGGAGCAGCGCAATCCGTTCGATCCCGATGCCGAGCGAGGCGAGCGCCCAGATGACCGCCAGCGCGATGCCGATATAGCGCGCGACGAGGCTGACCGAATTGCGCCCCGATCCATCCAGATCGGTGGCGGGAAGATAGCGCCCCTCCAGCCAGCGCATGAAGCCGCGCACCAGCGTCAGCCCGATGACCAGCACGACGATGCTGCGCAGGATCGCGCCGGGCGAGATGGCGACCCCGCCGACCTCGACCCCGCGCGCCAGATCGCCCAGCCGCGCGAACACGTCCGCCACGCCGCTGCCGCCGAACGGCAGCAGCCACAGCCCGAGCGCGACGACTGCGAGCAGGACCCGCAACACGCCCGACAGCAGCACGCCGAACTGGTCGACGGTGCCACCGCGCACCCCCAGCCCACGGATCAGCGCGATCCCCAGCCGGCTGCCGCGATCGAACGCCGAGGTCGCGACATCGTCGATCGCGGTGAGCGCCAGATAGACCGCGCCGCCCAGCACCACGGTCCACGCGACCATTTGCCCGAGGAACAGGCCGAAGCCGATATAGCCGATCACCAGCGCCAGCAGCGCGACCACGACGATGCCCCATGCGACCAGCGCGATCGCGGCACGCCCGGTATCGGCGGGGGCGGTGATGCCGTCGTCGCGCGTGCTGCGCAGCCGGCCGATCGCGAACAGCGCGGCGGCGATGAGCGACAGGTGGAGCAGGGCGAGCAGCGCATGCGCCGCGGTGCGTGCCGCATCGCTGACGCCGATCGCGGCATTGATCGAATCGAGCATTACCGCGACCGCCGCGAGACCCGCGAGCAGGAACGAGAACGGGCGCAGCCGGTTCGCTGCATCGTTACCGATCGGCGCGACGCGCCAGCTCGGCTGGCCGCGCATCAGCACCGCGCCGAGCACCGCGCTGGCGAAGCTGGCGAACCCGATCGCGAAGATCGATGCGTCGAGCGGTCCGTCCCAGCGGTCGGCAATCAGCCCCGACCAGCGCGCACCCGCCACTACCGCCGCCGTCGCCAGCAACGGGGCGAGCGTGCCGACCAGCACCCGCCACAGCGCGTTGGCGGATCGCCGGACCCGGCGGCCCGGTGCGCCTTCGATCAGCAGGCGTTGCCCGACCCGCCCCATCGCCAGCCGCGCCGGTCCCAGCAGCGCGATGGCGACGGCCAGCCCGGTCAGTAGCGGCCATAGATGGTGCAACCCCGGCCGGCCGATCGTCATGGCCTCGACGGCGACGAAGCGCTGCAGCCGGTGCAGGTCGCGCGGTATGGCGTGGAGGATCGCGCTCCAGAACGCCGGCGTGAGCGGCGAGGATACCTTGCCGAACAGCTTCTGGCTGAATTCGGCGGCCTCGCCCGCGCTGATTTCGTCGATCAGTTGCTGCGCCTCGACCGCGAGCAGCCGCGCGCGCTTGGTCGCCGAATCGAGGACGCCGTGCTGGCGGGCCAGTGCGGCGCGTTCGCTGCGGATCGCCGGGTCCTCGCCGGTCGCGGCAGGCCCCAGTTGGGCAAGGCGCGCGTCGATTCGGGTCAGTTCGGCCTGCGACTGCTGCGCGGCGTCGAGCGTGTCGCTGCGGACCACCTGCGCACGGGTGCGCAAGGTAGCGCGGGCATCGCGTTCGGGGCGGGTGTCGAGCAGGCCATCGACCGTGCCCAGCTCGTTCGCCGCGCGGTCGAGCCGGGGGGCATAGGCCACGGGGTCCGACTGCGCCCAGGCGGCAGGCGCCATCAGCAGCACGAACAGGGCGAACACGATCCGGGAAAGCGGCGTCATGCGGCATGGCCTATCGTCATCGTCGCGGCACGCCAAGGCGGTTCCCTTCGTGGCGCAGCGCGTTTAAATGCGCCGATGCTGCGCATCACCGAACTGAAACTGCCGCTCAATCATCCCGAAGAGGCGCTGGTCGCCGCGATTCGCGACAAGCTGCGGATCACCCCGCGCGACCTGATCCGCTATACCATCGCCCGCCGGGCGCATGATGCGCGCGACAAGGACGATATTCAGCTCGTCTATTCGGTCGACGTGACGCTGAAGAACGAAGCGCAGGTGCTGGGGCGCACCCGCCGCGACCGGACGGTCGGGCCGACGCCCGACACCGGCTATCGCTTCGTCACCACCATGCCCGCCGACTATGCCGGTCCGCGACCGATCGTCGTGGGCGCCGGGCCGTGCGGCCTGTTCGCCGGGCTGATCCTCGCGCAGATGGGATTTCGCCCGATCATCCTCGATCGCGGCAAGGTGGTGCGCGAGCGCACGCAGGACACCTGGGGCCTGTGGCGGCGGAGCGAACTGAACCCCGAATCGAACGTGCAGTTCGGCGAGGGCGGGGCGGGCACCTTTTCCGACGGCAAGCTGTGGAGCCAGATCAAGGACCCGCGCCACCTCAGCCGCAAGGTGCTGATCGAATTCGTGAAGGCAGGGGCGCCGCCGGAAATTCTGACCGAGGCGCATCCGCACATCGGGACGTTCCGGCTGGTCCAGATGGTCGAATCGATGCGGGCGACGGTCGAGGCACTCGGCGGCGAATATCGCTTCGGCCACCGGGTCGACGATCTGACCATCGAAACGCAGGGTGATGGCACGCGGCGGCTGGCGGCGCTGCACCTGTCAACCGGGGAAACGATGGCGGTCGATGCGCCGGTGGTGCTGGCGCTGGGGCATAGCGCGCGCGACACGTTCGAGATGCTCCACGATCGCGGCGTGATGCTGGAGGCGAAGCCGTTTTCGGTCGGCGTGCGGATCGAACATCCGCAAAGCTGGATCGACCAGGCGCGCTTCGGCCCGTGCGCCGGCCATCCCGATCTGGGGGCGGCGGCCTATACGCTGTCGCATCATTGCAGCAACCAGCGCACCGTCTACAGCTTCTGCATGTGTCCCGGCGGTACGGTAGTCGCCGCCACCTCCGAGCCGGGACGGGTCGCGACCAACGGCATGAGCCAATATTCGCGCAACGAACGCAACGCCAATTCGGGGATCGTCGTCGGCATCGATCCGATGCGCGACTATCCGGGGCATCCGCTGGCCGGCATCGCGTTGCAACGCGCGCTGGAGACGAAGGCCTATGACGCGGGCGGGGGCGGGTATCGCGCGCCGGCGCAGTTGCTGGGGGACTTCCTCGCCGGACGGCCCTCCACGGCGCTGCGCAGCGTCGTGCCCTCCTATCGCCCCGGCGTGACGCTGACCGATCTGGCCGAGGTGCTGCCCGATTTCGTGGTGCGCGCGATGCGCGAGGCGCTGGTCGTGTTCGGGCGGACGATCCCGGGCTACGACCATCCCGATGCGGTGCTGACCGGGGTCGAGACGCGGACCTCGTCGCCGGTGCGCATCCGGCGGGGGGAGGATTTCGAAAGCGTCAACACCGCCGGACTCTTCCCGGCGGGCGAGGGGGCGGGCTATGCCGGCGGCATCCTTTCGGCAGCGGTCGACGGGATCAAGGTCGCCGAAGCGGTAGCCAAGGCAATGACCGCCGCCCGCTGACCCCAAGCGACCGCCGGCACGGTGGCGACGGGCAGGGTCGCTGCCGCGACCGGGAACAGGATCGTGCAAACCAGCCGGGCGGCACCGGGCGCTACGACATGGCGCTGACGGTCGGCGAAACGGAACAGGACGGACACGCCCTGCTCCGGTCAGGTGATCTCCACCGATCCCTGGCAGAATTCGCCGACCGTCCGGTCGCGCCCGGCCTGCTTCGCCGCATAGAGATAGCCATCGGCGCGGCGCAGCGCATCTGACGCGCTTTCGTCCCCGCGCAAGGTGACGATCCCCGCCGACAGGGTGATGCCCTCGATCAACTGGTCGTTCTCGCGCAACCGGTAGCGCCGCGCCGCGACCGCGCTGCGGGCGGCTTCGAGGAGGGCACAGGCTTCGTCGGCGGAAACGTCGCTCAGCAGCATGGTGAATTCCTCCCCGCCATAGCGGGCGACAAGATGCCCCTCGCAGGCGCGGGCGAGCGTCGCGCCGATCGCCTTCAACACGCGGTCGCCGACCGGATGGCCGTAGCGATCGTTGATCGCCTTGAAATGATCGACGTCGCAGATCGCCAGATGGCACGAATCGCCGGTGGTGACGGCCAGCGCTTCCTCAAACGCCCGGCGGTTGGGCAGGCCGGTCAGCGCATCGCGCCGTGCATCGTCGCGGGCGCGGGCGAGTTGCCGCCGCAGCTCGCTCGCTTCCTGCGTCGCCTGCGCCAGCCGGGCTTCGGCGACGTCGACCCGTTCGCGCATCTGCGCGGTGATCCGCGCCAGTTCGGTGAGGAACAGGTCGCTGTCGGGATGGGTTTCGCGCGACTTCCGCAACGCATCCTCGCTCGCGGCGAGATCGCGACCGAAGGCGTGGGTTTCGTGGACGATCCCCTGCATGATCGATTCGAAGCCCGCGACCTGTCGCTCGGTTTCGGCGTGGAACGACAGGCGGCGGTCGGGCGGGCTGATCCGGCGACCGACGACATCCCCTGCCTCGACCCGTTCGCCGAGCGTCAGCACCTCGTCGCTGGTCAGCCGGACCCCGCCATCGGTCAGCGTCGCCACGGCATATGCCAGCGGCCCCGCCGGATCGCCGAGGACGCGATAGGCGAAG
The DNA here is from genome assembly GCF_001425385.1 of Sphingomonas sp. Leaf407. Taxonomy (GTDB): domain Bacteria; phylum Pseudomonadota; class Alphaproteobacteria; order Sphingomonadales; family Sphingomonadaceae; genus Sphingomonas. The sequence goes on along the minus strand of NZ_LMQO01000005.1, from coordinate 132,048 downwards.
CCGTAGTTGACCGGCGTCGGCTCCAGCCGCTGGTCGAACAGGAAACGGCCGATCGCCTGAAACAGACCATCGGCCGTGGCGTCCGGCGCGCTTTCGATCTGTCGGTCCATGAACAAGCGCCGTCTCCCTGCCGGTCAAAGGTTGAACGGCAGGGGGTAGCGAGCGACCGCTAAAATCGGGTTGCCGCGTCGTTAACCTTTTGGGAAGGTCCGTTTCGCAGACGAACCGATCACCGTGGGCCGAGGCCCTGTACCGCCGCCAGCGTGGTGCGGACGTGATCGGCCGGGTTCATGTCGGAATGGACGAAGGCGATCCGCCCGTCGCGGCCGATGACATAGCTGGTGCGCGTCGTCATCACGCGGGCAGGCTGTCCGCCGGTGGCGGGACGTGACAGCGCCACGTCGAAGCCACGGATCGTGGCGGGCGATGCGGCGGCGACGGCGAAGCGGCCGGCGCAATGCTGGGTGCTGAACGTCTGCAACTTGTCGATCGGATCGGCCGACATGCCGATGACGGTCGCCCCCGCCGCCTTGAACTGATCGACCGCATCGGCGAACGCCTTCGCTTCCGCATTGCATCCGCCGGTGAAGGCGGCGGGGAAGAAGTACAGCACTACCGGACCCTTGCGCAGTTGCGAGCGCAGGTTGAGCGTGAACGCCCGCCCGGCGATTGCTGCACGGGTGGTGAAATCGGGAGCCTTCGCTCCCGGCGCGAGCGCGGCCGACAGCGGCGCGGCGAAGGGCAGGCACAGGGCGGCGGCAATCAGGGCGATACGCATCGGATCAGGTCCTTGGGGAGTGACGATTGGCGCACAGCCTAGCAGCTTCGCAAGCCGGTGCCATCCTGTCCCTAGCGGGTGAAGCTGATGCCGATACGCGCGGTCGTGGTGCGCAGCCGATAGTCGTCAATCGCCTCGCCATAGCCGCTGAACGCCTGTCCGAAGAGATAGAGCGCGGTGCCGCCGCCGATCCGGGCGAGCGGATAGGAAAGCTGCACTTCCCCCGCGCGCCGCGCGCCCAGCGGATTGCGTAGCCTTGCGGCGAGTTTCAGCCCGTCGCGCTGCCCGATCGCCGCGCCCAGCGACCAGTTGCCCCAATAGCGGTCGAGATCGCGGTAGCCGGTGCCGACATAGCTCCACAGCTTCGGGGCGACTTCGACCTGCCAGTCGTCGCCAAGCGGCAGGGCATAGCTGGCGGCAAGATAGAGACGGTTCACGTCGATCGATCCAATGTCGCCGCGCCCGTTCGAATCATGGGCATAGCCGCCCGCCGCCACCAACCGCGGCGCAATGCTGCGCTGATAATAGACTTCGGGGCTGTAGTTCGTGCTGCGGAACGGCCCCGACGATTGGTCGATCGCCCAGAACATCGTCTGCGTCCATGCGACCCGCACACCGTCCAGCACCCCCGCGCCGTCGAACGGTCGCACGGCAAGGCTGAATTGCAGCTTCGCCCCGTCCGATCCGAAGCCGAACACGCCATAGATCGGTTCATGCGGTTCGAACCGGTCGAGGAAGCCCGATGCAGTACCTTCGGCGGTCGTGACCACCGTTTCGCGGGCCGGCGGCGGTGGCGCGGTGGTCCGGTAGCGCAGCCGGCGGAACCCGCCGGCCGGGACGGATACCGCCGCGTCGTTCTCCGGCATGAGGCGCAGCGACGCGCCGTCGGCCGCCACCACGTCGATCGGCACCGGAACCGTATCGGCGGCGGCGTCACCTTCGTTCAGCGCGAAGACGGTGACGCCCTCGCTTGCCGCCGCGATCGATGCCGGCGGTTCGGCGACGATGCGGATTTGCGGCGGGGCAGCGGCAAGCAGGGCGAGGAGCAGCATGAGGTGGGTGTGGCAGCGATTTGCGACCGCTGCGAGTATCCTTTGCGCTTTGGCCGTCACCCCGCCTATTCGGGGGCGATCCACGCTGCCGAAAAGGTCCCGCATGCCCGTCACCGCCGCCGACCTCGCCCTCGCGATGAAACTTGCCGATGCGGCGGGCGCGGCGATCCGCCCGCGCTTCCGTGCCGAGTTCGGGCTGGAGATCAAGGACGATGCGTCCCCGGTGACGCTCGCCGACCGCGAGGCGGAGGCGGCGATGCGCGCGATCATCGAACGCGAACGGCCGTCGGACGGTATTCAGGGCGAGGAATATGGTGTTCGCGAAGGCAGCAGCGGGCGCAACTGGGTGCTCGACCCGATCGACGGCACCCGCTCGTTCATCGCCGGCCGGCCGATCTTCGGTACGCTGATCGCGCTGGTCGAGGACGGCTGGCCGGTCCTCGGTATCATCGACCAGCCGATCATCGCCGAACGCTGGCTGGGCGCGGTCGGCCGCGGCACGACCTTCAACGGTCGCCCGGCGCAGACCCGCCGGTGCCGGACGCTCGCCGATGCGCTACTCGCCACTACCAGCCCGGCACTGTTCGATGACGGGCAGTTGCACGGCTTCGAGCATGTCGAGGCGAAGGTCCGCTCGACCGTGCTGGGGGGCGACTGTTATTCCTATGGCACGCTCGCCTCGGGCCATATCGATCTGGTGGTCGAGGCGGGGTTGAAGCTCCACGACTTCGCCGCGCTGGTGCCCGTCGTCGAAGGCGCCGGCGGCACGATGAGCGACTGGGCGGGCGATCCGCTCCATGCCGGCAGCATCGGCGAGGTCATCGCGCTCGGCGACCCCGCCCGGCTGGAGGATGTCGTCGCAGCGCTCGCCTGTCGCGGCGGCTGATGCGCGAACAGGCAACCAGCGGGCCGTCGCATCGTTGAGGGGGCATTACCCCACAAGCGAAGGAACCTGCCATGGGCCTGTTTTCCAAGGACATCGCCACGCTCGACGACCTGTTCGTCCACCAGTTGCAGGACATTTATTACGCCGAGAACCAGATTCTCAAGGCGCTGCCCAAGATGACCGAAAAGGCGACCGACCCCGAACTCAAGGCCGGGTTCGAGCGGCATCTGGCGGAAACCGAGGGGCAGATCCGGCGGCTGGACCAGGTGTTCGAACTGCACGGCGCGACCAAGAAGGCCGTCACCTGCCCGGCGATCGACGGTATCATCAAGGAAGCGAACGAGGTCGCCGGCGAGATCGCCGACAAGAAGGTGCTGGACGCGGCGCTGATCGCTTCGGCGCAGGCGGTCGAGCATTATGAGATCACCCGCTACGGCACGCTGATCGCATGGGCGCGGCAACTGGGCCGCGAAGACCTTGCCAGCCTGCTGGCCGAGACGCTCGCCGAGGAACGCGCGACCGATGAGAAGCTGACGGCGATGGCGGAACACAAGGTCAACGCCAAGGCCGAACTCGCCGAAGCCTGATCCGCTGCAACGAAGAAGGGGGGCCTGCGTCGCCGCGGGCCCCCCTTCTTGCGTCAGGTCGACGTTTTAGTTGTCGGTGATGAACGAAGGCAGGCCGGCGTTGCCGCCGTCGTCCTTCGATTCCTCGCGACGCGGGCCACGGTCGCGGCGCGGGCCACGGTCGCCGCCGTCGCGACGCGGACCGCGATCGCCGCCTTCGCGCGGGCCGCGATCGCCACCCTCGCGGGGGCCACGGTCGCCGCGCGGACCACGCTCACCGCGCTCGCGCGGTTCGCGCGCCGGGCGGCTGTCTTCCAGCTCCGCACCGGTTTCCTGATCGACGACGCGCATCGACAGGCGAACCTTGCCGCGCGGATCGACTTCGAGGACCTTGACCTTCACTTCCTGCCCTTCGGACAGGACGTCGGAAACCTTCTCGGTCCGTTCGTTGCGGATCTCGCTGACGTGGACGAGGCCGTCCTTGCCGCCCATGAAGTTCACGAAAGCACCGAAATCGACGAGGTTGACGACCTTGCCGTTGTAGATCTTGCCGACCTCGGCCTCTTCGACCAGCCCCTTGATCCAGTTGATCGCGGCTTCGATCTGCGCCGGATCGGACGACGACACCTTGATGACGCCCTCATCGTCGATGTCGACCTTCGCGCCGGTGGTGGCGACGATCTCGCGGATCACCTTGCCGCCGGTGCCGATCACTTCACGGATCTTCGACTTGTCGATCGTGAAGGTTTCGATGCGCGGGGCATGCGCCGACAGCTCGCCACGGGTTTCGCCCAGCGCCTTGGCCATTTCGCCGAGGATGTGCGCGCGGCCTTCATTGGCCTGTGCCAGCGCGACCTTCATGATCTCTTCGGTGATACCGGCGATCTTGATGTCCATCTGGAGCGAGGTGATGCCCTCGCTGGTGCCAGCGACCTTGAAGTCCATGTCGCCCAGATGATCCTCGTCGCCGAGGATGTCGCTGATGACGGCATAGTCCTTGCCTTCGAGGATCAGGCCCATGGCGATGCCCGACACCGGACGCTTGAGCGGCACGCCCGCGTCCATCATCGACAGCGAACCGCCGCAGACCGTCGCCATCGACGACGAGCCGTTCGACTCGGTGATGTCCGACAGGACGCGGATGGTGTAGGGAAATTCTTCCTTCGACGGCAGTACCGGGTGCAGCGCGCGCCATGCCAGCTTGCCATGGCCGACTTCGCGACGGCCCGGCGCACCGAAGCGGCCGACTTCACCGACCGAGTACGGCGGGAAGTTGTAGTGCAGCATGAAGTTTTCATAGTGCAGGCCGTTCAGCCCGTCGATCATCTGCTCGGCGTCCTTGGTGCCGAGCGTGGTCGTGCAGATCGCCTGCGTCTCGCCGCGGGTGAACAGCGCCGAACCGTGCGCGCGCGGCAGGAAGTGGACCATCGCCTCGATTGGGCGGACCGTGCGGGTGTCGCGACCGTCGATGCGGCGGCCGTCCTTCAGGATGGCGGTGCGGACGATCTCGGCTTCGAGCTTCTTCACGAGCTTGAGCGTGCCGAGATACTGCGCCGGATCGCTTTCCTTCAGGTCGGCGAAGGCTTCGCGCGCCTTGGTGCGCGCGTCGTTGATCGCGTTCTGGCGCGCCTGCTTGTCGGTCAGCTTGTAGGCGGCGGCAAGGTCCTTGCCGATCAGCGTCTTCAGCTTCTTCTTGGCGGCCGACTGGTCGGCGACCGGCGCCAGCTCCCACGGCTCCTTGGCGGCCTGTTCGGCCAGATCGATGATGCAGTTCACGATCTTCTTCGACGCATCATGCGCGAACACGACCGCGCCGAGCATGATCTCTTCCGACAGTTCCTTGGCTTCGGATTCGACCATCATCACCGCATTGCCGGTGGCGGCGACGACGAGGTCGAGATCGCCCGCCTTCACCTGCTCCAGCGTCGGGTTCAGGACGTACTCGCCATTGACATAGCCGACGCGCGCCGCACCGATCGGGCCCATGAACGGCACGCCCGAGATGGTCAGCGCCGCCGATGCCGCGATCATTGCGACGATGTCCGGCTCGTTCTCGCCGTCATACGACAGCACCTGGCAGATCACGTTGATCTCGTTGTAGAACCCTTCCGGGAACAACGGGCGGATCGGACGGTCGATCAGGCGGCTGGTCAGCGTTTCCTTCTCGGTCGCACCGCGCTCGCGCTTGAAGAAGCCGCCGGGGATACGGCCCGCCGCCGAATATTTTTCCTGGTAATGGACGGTCAGCGGGAAGAAGTCCTGCCCTTCCTTCACCGAGCGTGCGGCGGTGACCGCGCACAGCACCACGGTTTCGCCGAGCGTCGCGATGACCGCGCCGTCCGCCTGCCGCGCGACGCGGCCCGTTTCGAGGGTGAGCGTCTTGCCACCCAGGTCCATGGTGCTTTTCTTGATATCGAACATATCGTTTCCTTCGCGTCCGGCGGCCAGATGCGCGCCGGGGCAGCTTGGGTGGAATCTCCACCCCTTGGATCAGGCCGTTTCGGCCCGGTGTCCCGCATCGCCGGATTGCGGCGGGACGGCTTGGCCGGTCAACCGGTCACAAAGCCCATACCCCGTTTTCCGGGGAATCTCACGCACGGTCGTGCGACCGTGGTCATGGAAAAAGGGCGGCCCGTGGGGGCCGCCCTTGTCCGTTACTTCCGAAGGCCGAGCTTCGCGATCAGCGCGCCATAGCGCTCCGCGTCCTTCTTCTTCAGATAGTCGAGCAGCGAACGCCGCTTGTTGACCAGCATCAGCAGACCGCGACGCGAATGATTGTCCTTCGCATGGGTCTTGAAGTGTTCGGTCAGATTCTGGATGCGCGTCGTCAGGATGGCGACCTGTACTTCAGGGCTGCCGGTATCGCCTTCGGCGCGGCCATGTTCCTGAATCAGTGCCTGACGGTTTTCGGGAGTGATCGACATCGTAGATCCTTTCTATGCGAGGTTGAAGCCGCGCACGACCCGGGTTTCCCCGGCGAGGGTTTCGACCAGCGCCACCGGCACATCGTCCAGTGTCGCAAAGCCCAGACCGTCGGTCGCAGCGAAACCGATCAAGCGAAGCCCCTGACGGAGCCGCCCTGCCTGATCGGCGTCCAGCGATAGAGCCGGGATGTCGTCCAGCCCCACCCCCAGTGGCAGGAGCGTTTCTTCAAGCGTGCGCCCCTGACCCATTTCGGCCAGTTTGTCCAGCGAAATGGCCGATTCCAACGTGAACGGCCCGGCCTTCGTCCGGCGCAGCATCGTGACATGGCCGACGCTGCCGAGCGCGAGCGCGATGTCGCGGGCAAGGCTGCGGATATAGGTGCCCTTGGAAACATAGGCGGTAAGGGTGACTTCTTCGAGCGGATCGCCATAGGCCGCCACGATCTGCAACTCGTGAATCGTCACCGCTCGCGTGGCGAGCACCACCTCCTCGCCCTTGCGCGCCAGATCATAGGCGCGTTCGCCATCGACCTTCAGCGCCGAATAGGCGGGCGGCACCTGTTCGATCGGTCCGGTGAAGCGCGCCAGCACATTCTCGATCGCGGCGCGGGTCGGGCGGACCGGTGATTCGGCGATCACCTTGCCCTCCAGATCCAGCGTATCGGTCTGCGACCCGAAGCGGATCGTGAAGTCGTAGGTCTTGGACGCATCGAGCATCCGCCCGGCCAGCTTCGTCGCCTCGCCGACCGCGACCGGGAGCACGCCCGAGGCCAGCGGATCGAGCGTGCCGCCGTGGCCCACCTTGTACTTGCCATAGCCGCCATGGCGCAGCGCGCGCTTGACCGCCGAGACGACCTGGGTCGAACCCGGCCCCACCGGCTTGTCGATGATGATCCAGCCGTGCATCAGCCCCGCATCGCCTCGCAAAAATGACGGCGGCACAGCGCCACATAGCGGTCGTTGCCGCCGATCTCGGTTTGTTGCCCTTCACGGACCGCGTGGCCGGTCGCATCGACGCGCAGGTTCATCGTCGCCTTGCGCCCGCAGTCGCACACCGATTTCAGTTCGACCAGCGCATCGGCGATCGCCAGCAACCGCGCCGATCCGGGAAACAACTGTCCGAGAAAGTCGGTACGCAGGCCATAGGCGAGCACCGGCACGTTCAGATCGTCGGCCACCGCCGCCAGTTGATCGACCTGGGCACCGGTCAGGAACTGCGCCTCGTCGATCAGCACGCAATCGACCGGTGCCTTGCCGACGGCCGCGAACAGGTCGCTCGCGGCATCGAACGGAATGGCGGGCGCCGACAGGCCGATGCGCGAGCCGATGACGCCCATCCCCTCGCGCGTGTCGATTCCGGCGGTGAACAGCATCGTCGTCAACCCGCGTTCGCGATAGTTGAAGTCGGCTTGCAGCAGCGTGGTCGATTTGCCCGCGTTCATCGACGCATAATAGAAATAGAGCTTGGCCACTCAGTCCTCGGCGTCGCCCGGTTCCAGATCGCGCGCGACCTTGGGATCGCGCAGCAACTGGTCGATGCGGCCGCCTTCGTCGAAGCTTTCGTCGATCAGGAACTTGAGCTTGGCGGCATATTTCAGGTTCACCCGCCGCGCGACCTCCGACTGGAGATAGGCGGTGTTGGTGCGCAGCGCCTTCAGCACGACGCCCTCATCCTTGCCGAGAAACGGTTTCACGAACACCGTCGCATGGCGCAGGTCGGGCGACATCCGCACTTCGGTGACGGAGACGAAGTGTTTTTCGAGCACGTCGTCATGCACGTCGCCGCGCGCGAGAATTTCCGCGAGGATGTGGCGGACCTGTTCGCCGACGCGCAGCAGGCGGACGGAGCGGGTTTCGGGGGTGGTGTCTGACATGGCTCAACCGAATTGACAGTGGAACCAGTGACTGTCGAGTCGCTGGCACCAGATGGTGGTGCTGCCGAACATGGCGGCAATATCGCGCCCGACCGGTCCGCCGTTCCAGCCGCGCGCGGCGGCCATGCGATCGGTCGGATCATGGACGATCGCCGCCCAGTCCGTCGAAGGGTCGCCGATGGTGCGGAAGGCGGTTCGGTTGCCATCGCGGTCGACCGCAACAGCGCCGGGAGGTAATTCGCCGCCCGCAAACGCCGCATCGAAGGCCGGGCCATGCGAGCGAAGCGACCACCACGACGGTGCGACATGCGACCAGTAGAGCACCCGCCCGCCGGCAAAGCCCGCGAAGGGGACCGCGACGACCGGTAACAGGACCAGCAGCAACGCCGGAATGCCGATTCCGCGCCAGCGCCAGCCGGTCCGCACGCCATCGAGGGCCAGCAGGAGCCAGCAACCGCCGAGCAGACCGACCGCGACGAGCATCGCTCGGCCACCGAACAGATTGGCGACGAACAATGCCGCCGCCCCGCCGACCACCCAGACGCCGCACCAGCGGAGCCTGGGCCAGAGCATGGCGGCAAGGGTCGCCCCCTGCCGCCCTTCACTCACAGCGTACGGTCGCGCAGTTCGACTTCATAGGTTTCGAGGTAGTCGCCCGCCTTGATGTCGGTGAAGTTCTGCGTGAACGTGACACCGCATTCCAGACCGGCGCGCACTTCGGGAACATCGTCCTTGAAGCGACGCAGCGATGCGATCTCACCCTGATAGATGATGACATCGTTGCGCGTGATGCGTGCCTTGAGCGCCTTGCGGATGATCCCTTCGACGACCAGCAAACCGGCGGCCCGACCATGTTTGCCCGCCGAGAAGACCTCGCGGATTTCGGCGCGGCCGACGACCGTCTCGAACGCTTCCGGTCCGAGCGTACCCGCCATGCCCGCACGAATCTCGTCGGTCAGCGTGTAAATGACGTCGTAATATTTGAACGCCACCTTGTTCCGCTCGGCGATCTCGCGCGCCTTGGCGTTGGGACGGGTGTTGAAGCCGATGATCGGCGCCCCCGATGCCGCTGCCAGCGTCACGTCGCTCTCGGTGATGCCGCCGACGCCCGAATGCAGGATGCGCACCCGAATATCGTCGGTCGAGATCTTGTTGAGCGCTCCGACGATGGCTTCGACCGACCCTTGGGTATCGGCCTTGACCACCAGCGGATATTCGATCGCCTGCTTCGACTTGAGCGCCGAGAACATGCTCTCGAGGCTGGCCGGCGCCTGGGTGGTGCGCTTGTGGAGCAGCACGCCCTGACGATATTCGGCGACCTCGCGGGCACGCGCCTCGCTCTCGACCACCTGCAGCGGATCGCCCGCCATCGGCACGCCCGACATGCCCAGCACCTCGACCGGAGTCGACGGACCGGCTTCCTTCACCTGACGGCCCTTGTCGTCGATCAGCGCACGGACCTTGCCGCTTTCCGCGCCGCAGACGAACACGTCGCCGACCCGCAGCGTGCCGCGCCGGACCAGCACGGTCGCCACCGGACCACGGCCCTTGTCGAGCTTCGCCTCGATCACGCTGGCTTCCGCCGGGCGATCGGGGTTGGCCTGCAACTCGAGCAGTTCGGCCTGGAGCTGGATTTTCTCGATCAGTTGCTCGAGGCCGGTCTTCTTGAGCGCCGAGACTTCGACGTCCTGCGTCTCGCCGCCCATTTCCTCGACCTGCACGTCATGTTCGAGCAGGCGTTCGCGGATGCGCTGCGGGTTCGCCTCGTGCTTGTCGACCTTGTTGATCGCGACGATCATCGGCTTGCCGGCAGCGCGGGTGTGATGGATCGCCTCGATCGTCTGCGGCATCAGTCCGTCGTCGGCGGCGACCGCGAGGATCACGATGTCGGTCACGTCGGCACCGCGCGCGCGCATTTCGCTGAACGCTTCGTGGCCGGGCGTGTCGAGGAAGGTGATCCGCGACTTGTCCTTCATCGTCACCTGATAGGCGCCGATATGCTGGGTGATGCCGCCGGCTTCGCCGCGCACTACGTCGGTGCCGCGCAGCGCGTCGAGCAGCGAGGTCTTGCCGTGGTCGACGTGACCCATGATCGTCACGACCGGCGGACGCGTCTGCAGCGTCTCGGCCAGATCCTCGGTCGTGTCGAGCGCCAGATCGACGTCGGCATCGCTCACGCGAACGATGTTGTGGCCGAATTCGGTGACGAGCAGCTCGGCGGTGTCCTGATCGATCGTCTGCGTCATCGTGACGGGCGAACCCATCTTGAAGAGCGTCTTGACCAGATCGGCACCCTTTTCCGCCATGCGGTTGGCGAGTTCCTGCACCGTGATCGTTTCGGGCACCTGAACGTCGCGAACCTGCTTGATCTGCGGTTCACGCGGACCACCGAAGCCGCGCTTCTCCTTCTCGCGGGCGCGCTTGAGCGCGGCGAGGCTGCGCGAGCGCGCACCGTCGTCGCCCAGCGCGCGGGTAACGGTGAGCTTGCCCGATTGACGACGATCGTCGCCCTTGCGGTCGCGCGACGGCGCGGGCCGCGCCGGTTCGTTGCGACGCGGGGTCGCCTGACCGGTGCCCGACGGAGCGGAACGCAGCGCGGTCCCGCCGGCGGCGGCAGGGCGTGCCGGAGTAGCGGCCGTGGCAGCAGCAGCTTGAGCGGGCGCGGGGGCCGGCTCGGGCTTGGGCTGCGGCTTGGGGATTTCCGGGCGCTGCACCGGGGTGAAGCGACGCGGCGCCGGCCGGTTGGGATCGGCGGTCAGAACGATCGGCTGCGGTGCCGGGGTCGGTGCCGGACGCGGCGGTGCAGCCCGCAGCGGAGCCTGGGCAGGCTTCGCTGCGACCGGGGCCGGCGCAGGCGTGGGGGCCGGCGCAGGTGCAGGTGCGGGAGTTTCCGCGACCGGTGCCGGTGCAGGGGTTTCCACAACCGGTGCCGGTGCCGGCGTCGATACGGGTGCCGGAGTCGGCTCTGCAACCGGAACAGGCGCGGGCGCTGGTTCCGGGGCGGGCGCGGGTGCAGCTTCCGGCTCGGGTGCAGGTGCAGGTTCGGCCTTGGGCTCGGCGGCGGCACGCGCCTTTTCCTCGACGCGCAAACGTTCGGTTTCGACCGCTTCGCGGGCGATCCGCTCGTCGCGACGCCGATGTTCCTCGGCGGCGTTCATGCGCGCTTCCTCCGCCTCGCGCAGCAGTTTGGTCTGCAGCTCGTGACGCGAAAGGCCGGCATTGCTCGCCGCCGGGCGGGGCGGCGGGGCGACCGGTGCCGGACGCGCCGTGGCGGCGACGGCCGGAGTCGGCGCGGGGGCAGCCTGTTCGGCACCCTGTTCCTCACCCGGGCGGCGGAGTTCGCGGCGGCGCTTCACCTCCACGACCACCGTGTTGGAGCGGCCATGGCTGAAGCTCTGCTTCACCTTGCCGGTCTCAACGGTGCGCTTGACGCCGAGCGGCTGACGGGTGCCCAGCTTCGGCTTGTCGTTGTCGATGTCGCTCATCCGGTTACTCAGGTTCCTGCTTCAATTGGTCGAGGCCAATATGGCCGGCATCCGAAATGCCGGCAGATTGCGCCGTCGATGCGCCCTGCGAAACGCTTTCGCAAGGCGTAGGGATAGGTTCGGGTCCGATAAAGTGCAGCCAGCGGGACAGCGCGTCATTGGCTCGCTGTGCCGCCCGTGCGTCGGTCAGGCCGACATGTACCACATTTTCGCGCCCAAGCGCCAACGACAATATGGTGCGCGTGACCGGCAATGCCAATCCCCTGCGACCAGAACCTTCGTCGTCGGTGCCGACACGCCATGCCTGCGCCAGTTTGCCAGCACCATCGGCGGCAGCATCGGACGCATGGTACAGCGCATGGAGCTTGCCCTGGCGCGCCGCCTTGTCGATCGCAGTGCCGCCGACCACGACGAAGCCGGACTTGGCCTCCAGCCCCAGCCGGTCGAGCGCGTGGCGCCGCAGCGCCTCTTCGATCCGTTCAGGCAGGTCGTCGGGAATCGTCAGCGCCGCGCCCTTGAACGCCCGCGCCAGCGCGCCCCGCAACCGCCCCTTGGCGATCGCGGTTTCCAGCGTCTTGCGATCCACGCCGATCCACGCGCCACGGCCGGGAGCCTTGGCACGCACATCGGGCAGCACATCGCCGTCGGGCGACAGGGCGAGCCGCACCAGCCCGTCGCGCGAACCATGCTCACGCGACAGGATACAGCTACGCTCGGGGCCTTCGGTCAGCCGCGCGGTATCATTGTTCGGAGTCCGCAACTGCGTCCTCCGAAGTCTCGGCCGGGGCGGCGTCATCGGCGAACCAATGCGCACGTGCGGCCATGATGATCTCGTTGCCCTGTTCGTCGCTCAGGCCATATTCGGCGAGGATGCCGCCCTTCGGCGCCTCGCGCTTCGGCGCGTCGTCACCGCGACGGCGCGGTTCGGCCTTCTTCTTCTCGACCAGTTCGTCGGTCGCGAGATCGGCGAGGTCGTCGAGCGTCTTGATGCCCGCCTTGCCGAGCGTGACCAGCATCGCTTCGGTCAGATACGGCAGTTCGGCCAGATCGTCCTCGACGCCGAGGGTGGTGCGCTCCTCGCGGGCGGCCTGTTCGCGGCGTTCGATCGCTTCCTGCGCCCGGCTTTGCAGCTCCTGCGCGAGATCCTCGTCGAAGCCCTCAATGCCGGCCAGTTCCTCGATCTCGACATAGGCGACTTCTTCCAGCTCGCCGAAGCCTTCGGCGACCAAAAGCTGTGCCAGCGTCTCGTCGACGTCCAGTTCGCGCTCGAACATGCCCGAGCGTTCGATGAATTCCTTCTGGCGCTTCTCCGACGCATCGGCTTCGGTCAGAATGTCGATCGCCTTGCCGGTCAACTGGCTGGCGAGGCGCACGTTCTGGCCGCGACGGCCGATGGCGAGGCTGAGTTGATCGTCGGGGACGACGACCTCGATCCGGTCCTCTTCCTCGTCGAGCACCACGCGCGCGACGTTGGCCGGCTGAAGCGCGTTGACGACGAACGTCGCGGTATCGGGCGACCACGGGATGATGTCGATCTTCTCGCCCTGCATCTCCTGCACGACGGCCTGCACGCGGCTGCCCTTCATGCCGACGCAGGCGCCGACCGGATCGATCGAGCCGTCGTGGCTGATGACGCCGATCTTGGCGCGCGAGCCGGGGTCGCGGGCAGCGGCCTTGATCTCGATGATACCGTCGTAGATTTCGGGGACTTCCTGCGCGAACAGCTTCTTCATGAAGTCGGGGTGCGCGCGGGACAGGAAGATTTGCGGCCCGCGATTCTCGCGGCGCACGTTCAGGATCAGCGAACGGACCCGGTCGCCGACGCGGACCGCTTCGCGCGGAATCTGCTGGTCGCGGCGAATGACGCCTTCGGCACGGCCGAGATCGACGACGACGTGGCCGAATTCGACACGCTTGACGACGCCGGTGATGATCTCGCTCTGGCGGTCCTTGAACTCCTCGAACTGGCGTTCGCGCTCGGCGTCGCGGACCTTTTGCAGGATGACCTGCTTCGATGCCTGCGCCTGGATGCGGCCGAATTCGATCGGGGGCAGCGGATCGACGATATAGTCGCCGAGCACGGCACCCTTTTGCAGCTTCTGTGCGTCGGCGACGCCGATCTGCTTGAAGTGATCGTCGACCAGCTCGACGACTTCGAGCACGCGCCACAGGCGCAGGTCGCCGGTCGTCGCGTCAAGCTTGGCGCGGATGTCGTTCTCGGAACCGTAGCGGGTCTTGGCGGCGCGCTGGATCGCGTCCTCCATCGCCTCGATCACGATGCCCTTGTCGATCATCTTTTCGGAAGCGACCGAATTCGCGATCGCGATCAGTTCCGCGCGATTGGCGGTGACGGCGGTGGCCATGTCAGTTCAGTCCTTCTTGATCGGCCGCATCGTCGTCGGCCGGTTCGTCTTCATATTCCTCGGCACCGTCGACAGAGAGCGGGGCCGTCGCCTTCAGCAGCGCGTCGGTGATGACGAGCTTGGCATCGATGATCGCGGCGAAGGACACGGTCATTGCCTTGTGCTTGCGCACGTCGATCGTGACATGATCGCCCTCGGTGCCGATCAGGATGCCGGTCAATTGCTTGCGACTGTCGATCGGCGCGTCGAGCGTCACACGCGCCTCGAATCCCTTCCAGTCGTCGAAATCGGCGAGGCGCGTCAGCGGGCGGTCGATGCCGGGCGACGATACCTCCAGCCGGTACGCTTCCTCGATCGGGTCGTTCTCGTCCATCAGGTCCGAGATGCGGCGCGAGAGTTCGGCGCAATCGTCGATCGTGAGCTGGCGGGTGTCGGGCCGCTCGGCCATCACCTGCAGCGTCGGGTCGGACTTGCCGCCGAACATCTTGATGCGCACGAGGGCGAAGCCCAACGCCTTCGCCTCCGGTTCGATCAGTCGCGTCAGTTCGGCGATATTCGCCATGCCGTCTCCACAGGTTACGTCGCTTCGCTGCCGGTCCCTGATGGAACCGGCCCCGGCACGTTGACGATGTCGAGGAAGCAACCGGCATATAGGTAAAATCGCATGTCCCGGCAAGAGGGAACGGGAGCATGCCGCAACCCCGTGCGTTGGCCGGTTATCCTGTCGATACCGTCGCATGAGGGCCGCCAATGTCTCCGTTCCGTTCGCTGATTCCCGCCATCGCGTTGCTCGCGGCCTGTAATTCCGGCGGCGAACTGGAGGCGCAGCCGGGGCCGGCCAGCCCCGCCCCCGCCGCGACGACCGTGCCCGCCCCGGCCCCGACGCAGGCAGGCAAGCCGTTCGTGGTTCAGCCCGTCGCCGATCTCGAATCGCCATGGGCACTGGCATTCCTGCCCGACGGCCGCATCCTCGTGACCGAAAAGGCCGGACAGATGCTGCTGCTGAGCGCCGATGGCCGGCAGCGACAGGTGGTGGCGACGATTCCGGTCGATTCGGCGGGGCAGGGCGGGTTGATGGACGTGGTGCCGGCACCCGACTTCGCAACCAGCGGCCGGGTGTATTTCAGCTATTCGACCGCGGGCGACGGCGGCAAGGGCGTGGTGCTGGCACGCGGGCGGCTGCGCGCGGCCGAGGGTGGCAATGGCGGCGAGATGCGGCTGGGCGAGATCGAGGCGCTGTTCCGCGCCACGCCGTTCGTCAGCGGCGATGGCCATTATTCGGGGCGGATCGCGTTTGCGCCCGATGGCCAGCATCTGTTCTTCACCAATGGCGAGCGGCAGAAGTTCGATCCGGCGCAGGACCCCAAGGCGACGCTGGGCAAGGTGCTGCGCCTGACGCTGGACGGCAAGCCGGCGGGCGACCCCGGCCTCACCGCGCGCGGCTTCCATCCGGCGGTGTGGTCGTATGGCCACCGCAACCTGCTGGGGCTGGCGTTCGACGCGCAGGGCAATCTGTGGGAACAGGAAATGGGGCCGAAGGGCGGCGACGAGGTCAACCTGATCGTCGCGGGCAAGAACTATGGCTATCCGCTGGTGTCGGACGGCGATCATTACGATGGCCGGCCGATCCCGCGCCATGCGACCCGCCCCGATCTGGAAGCGCCCAAGGTGAGCTGGAACCCGGTGATCTCGCCGGGTGGCCTGATCGTCTATTCGGGCGCGATGTTTCCCCAGTGGCGCGGCGACCTGTTCATCGGTGGGCTGTCGAGCAAGGCGCTGATTCGCGTCGACATGAACGGCACCAGCGCGACCAAGGGCGATCAGTGGGACATGGGCGCCCGCATCCGCGACGTCGAACAGGGGCCGGACGGCGCGATCTGGGTGATCGAGGACGGCGCGCAAGGATCGCAGGGTCGGTTGCTGAAACTCACCGCGCCGCGCTGATCCCGCGTCGCCGGGCGCTGGCGGTCGGCTACCGCAGCATCTCCAGCGTCTGTTCGTCGCGTTCGCCGTCATAAAAGGTATCGAGGACGTCGCCGAACGGCGTGTCGTCCCCGGCCACCGCCTCGAACAACGTCATCGACGAGCGTAGCTTCATCGCGTCGACCTCGCCGAGGATACGGTCGATGTCGCGGCCGTCGTGCGCCAGCAGCGCCTGCGCCGCTTGCCTTAGTCGCGGGCCGAGGACGGGATGCGCGAGATACGCCTTCGCCTCCTCCACGTCGGCGATGCCATAGCGCTGCGCCATGGTGCTGAAGCCCAGCCCGCGCAGTTGCGGCAGGACGAACCACATCCAGTGGCCGCGCTTTTCGCCCTCGACCAGTTCGGCCAGTGCCTGGTCCCAGGTCGCGCGCTGCGCTTCCACGAATCGGTCGAGCGGATCGGTCATGTCGTCATCCTATCGGGTGAGACGCCACGCACAATCCATCGCTTGATTTCAGGCCATGCTGTTGTCTAGCCTTGTCAGACAAACAAATATCCTTGGGAGGGGACTATGCGATACCTGCAAGCCGTGGCCGTCGTGGCCGCGATGGTCGCCGTGCCGGTGGTGGCACAGAGCGCCGACGATTTCGCCGCAAAGGTCATCAACGCGCCATTGCCCGCCAGCCTGAGCGTCTATGGTCTTGGCAGTCCGCCGCCGGTGGTGCGGGTGAAGGGCGTCGACGGGGGCAAGGCGATGCGGGTCGTGATTCCCGCCGCCGACAAGGACCCGTGGAAAATCTCGCTGTCCTCCTCCACGACCCAGCCGGTGAACAAGGGCGACCGACTCGTCCTTGCCTTCCATGCGCGGGCGACCGGCATGGCGGCGGGCACCAAGGCGCGGATCGCCAATGCCTCGGTGCAGTTGGCCAAGGCTCCCTATACCGGCCTGTTCGGCCAGCCGGTCGAGGTCGGCGACCAGTTCGAATTCCTGCAGGTGGCGGGCAAGGCCGACCGCGATTATGCGGCAGGCGAGCTGTCGGCCTCGCTGCAACTGGCGACGGGCAAGCAGACGTTCGAATTCGGTCCGCTGTTCATCATCAACCTCGACCGGAAGTGAGTGTCATGGGCTGATCCAGCCGACCCGCAAACGTCATCCCAGCCTGCGCTGGGGTGACGTCCGTTTCGATCGGGATAGGTCAGTCCCGCGTCGCGGTGAGGAAATAGTCGAGCGCGGTGTTGTCGGACAGGGTGAAGCCGCGCGTCGGCGAGAAGGCGAGGCCGGCGGGCGGCGAGACGGTCAGCCCGGCCTCGCGCAGATGCGCGGTCAGTTCGTCGGGGGTGAGGAAGCGTTGCCAGTCGTGGGTGCCGCGCGGAATCATCCCCACCCCTTCGGCCAGCGTAATCATCGCGAGCCGCGACAACGCGGTGCGGTTGGGCGTGGAGACGACGAGCAACCCGCCCGGCGCAATCGCCTCGGCCAGTCCCGCCACGAAGGCGGCGGGATCGGCGACATGTTCGATCACCTCCAGCGAGGTAACGAGATCGAAGGTACGCCCGGCGATCGCCTCGACGCCGCCTGCCAGATATTCGATCGGCAGCCCCATCGCGGCCGCATGCGCCGCCGCCGCGCCGATATTCTCGGGCGCGGCATCGACTCCGGTAACGGTCGCGCCCAGCCGGGCGAGCGGTTCGGCGAGCAGCCCCGCACCGCAGCCGACGTCGAGCGCGCTCCGGCCGGCAAGCGGGGTGAAGCCCGCGCCGTCGCCCGCCCAATGCGCGTCGACCGCCGCGCGGACGAAGCCGAGGCGGACCGGGTTCAGCCGGTGGAGCATCGCCGAGCTGCCCTTCGGGTCCCACCACTGCGCCGCCATCGCGCCGAAATGGGTCGCTTCGCGTGCCACGACGCTTGATTGCGCGGGAACGGCTTTAGGCGCGTCAAAGATTGCGTTGCTTGCGTTCGTCATGGGCACCTCCTATCAGCCGCCGCCATTCCCCCCAAGGATGAATGGCAGACACGCATGGCGCGGATCGTGATGAAGTTCGGTGGCACCTCGATGGCGGGGATCGAACGTATTCGCAACGTCGCCGCCCGGGTGAAGCGCGAGGTCGAGGCCGGCAACGAGGTCGCGGTGGTCGTGTCGGCGATGGCGGGCGAGACCGACCGGCTGGTCGGCTTCTGCCGCGAGGCGTCGCCGCTGTACGACCCGCGCGAATATGACGCGGTCGTCTCGTCGGGTGAACAGGTGACGAGCGGGCTGCTCGCCATCGCGCTGCAGGCGATCGGCGTGCCGGCGCGCTCGTGGCTCGGCTGGCAGTTGCCGATCGGCACGTCGGACGCGCATGCGACCGCGCGGATCGAATCGGTCGACACCACCGCGCTCGACCAAAGCCTGTCGGCGGGCGAGGTCGCGGTGATCCCGGGTTTCCAGGGCGTGAGCGAGGCGGGCCGGATCACCACGCTCGGGCGCGGCGGATCGGACACGTCGGCGGTGGCGATGGCGGCGGCGATGCAGGCCGACCGCTGCGACATCTACACCGACGTCGACGGCGTCTATACCACCGACCCGCGCATCGTGCCGCGCGCGCGCAAGCTGGCGCGGGTGACGTATGAGGAAATGCTCGAACTGGCGTCGGTCGGCGCCAAGGTACTCCAGACCCGCTCGGTCGGGCTGGCGATGAAGGAAAAGGTCCGCGTGCGCGTGCTGTCGTCGTTCGACGACAGCCGCGACGAGGACGGGTATCGTGGAACGCTGATCGTCGGCGAAGAGGAAGTGACGGACATGGAACGGCAGCTCATCACCGGTATCGCCCACGACAAGAACGAGGCGAAGATCACGCTGGTGGCGGTCCCCGACCGGCCCGGCGCGGTCGCATCGATCTTCGCGCCGCTGGCCGATGCCGGCATCAACGTCGACATGATCGTCCAGAACATCGCCCATTCGGCGGGATCGACCGACGTGACCTTCACGGTGCCCGCCGCCGAACTGGCCCGCGCGCTCGACACGCTGGACAAGGCGAGCGGCGACATCGGTTATGGCAAGGTGCTGCACGACACGCGGGTCGCCAAGATCTCGGTCGTGGGCGTGGGCATGCGCAGCCATGCCGGCGTCGCCTCGACGATGTTCACCACGCTGGGCGAGCGCGGCATCAACATCCAGGCGATCACCACCTCGGAGATCAAGGTCAGCGTGCTGATCGAGGAGGATTATACCGAACTGGCGGTGCGCGTCCTCCATACCGCCTACGGGCTCGACGCGGATTGATCCTGCGGCCGCTTCTCGCGTTCGCCGCGCTGCTCGCGGCGGCACCGGCCGAGCGGCCGGTGCTGGACGAGCGGTTCGAGCAGGGCGGGGGAGCGGTGGCGCGACGGTTGCTGCGCGATCCGCATCTTTCGATCGCCACCGGGGCCGGCGTCGGCGGTGGTGATGCGTTGCGTGCCGCCTATGTTGGCGGGGCAATGGGCAGCGAGCGGATCGTCCACAGCATCCCGCTGGGGGAAGCCGGAACGGACTATACCCTGTCATACGACGTGCGGTTCGATCCGGACTTTCCGTTCGTCGAGGGCGGCAAGCTCCACGGCCTCGGCCCCGAACGGCCGGTCGCGGGGGGCAATCCGATCCGGCCCGACGGCTGGAGCGCACGGGTGATGTGGCGCGCGAAGGGGCGCGCCGAACTCTACAGCTATCATCAGGACCAGCGCGACCAATATGGCGACCATGGCGTCGTCGTCGCGCCGGGCGACTTTACGCCGGGTCGCTGGCAGGCGGTGTCGCTCCACGTCCGGCTCAACGATCCGGCGACGGCGGCGAACGGGCTGGTCGAATTGTTCGTCGACGGCCGGCTGGTCGAGCAGCAGGAGGCGATCCGGCTGCGCGGCAGCGACGTGCCCCGCGCCCGGATCAGCCTGTTCCTCTTCAGCACTTTCCACGGCGGCAACGCGCCCGAGTGGGCTCCGCGCGACGCACAAGGCGGTTATGCGACGGTCCATGCGCTGTTTGACAATATCGCCGTCGAGCGTGGCCGCCACATCCGGCGTACACCGGACGGCTGAGCGCTTGTTTGAAAACGCGCCGATGCGCGTTTTGCGGTGCCGGCCCGCTCCCCSTCCCGACCACCCAATCAGGATATGCTATGGGTGGTCGGGACGGGGAGCGGGCCGGCACCGCTCTCGAAACCCGCCCTTTCGCGGGTTTCCAAACCGCCGCTGACTATTCGCCGATGAGATGCACCGCCACGCGCCGGCGGTGGGCGGCGCGGCGGTGTTCGAACAGGTAGATGCCCTGCCACGTGCCCAGCACCGGACGGTGGCCGATCACCGGGATCGACAGCGATACGTCGGTCAGCGCGGTGCGCAGGTGGGCGGGCATGTCGTCCGGCCCTTCCTCGCCGTGCGCATAGCGGTCGCTTTCGGGGGCGATGTGGCGGAAATAGCGTTCGAGGTCGTCGCGCGCCGCCTCGCTCGCATTTTCCTGCACCAGCAGCGACGCCGAGGTGTGGCGGCAGAACAGCGTCAGCAGCCCGCTGGCGATGCCGGTTGCCTCGATCCAGTGGCGGACCTGACCGGTGATGAGCACCAGCCCCTGTCCGTTGGTCGTCACCACCAGCTCGCCATGTTCCTGTCGTATCATCGCGCCTGCTTGCCCGAAGCCGCCCGGTCGCGCTAGGCGGGGCCATGACGAACCCTTCGACCGGGCGTGAACGCCTGACCCGCCGCATGGCCCGTGGCTGCGACTTCCTCGGCTCCGATACTGCGATCCTGTGCGGCGCGATGTCGTGGGTGAGCGAGCGCCATCTGGTCGCCGCCATCTCCAACGCCGGCGGCTTCGGCGTGATCGCGTGCGGGGCGATGACCCCCGAGCTGCTCGATGCCGAGATCGCCGCGACGAAGGAACGGACGGCCCGGCCGTTCGGGGTCAACCTCATCACCATGCACCCGGCGCTGTTCGACCTGATCGACGTCTGCGGGCGCCACCGCGTCACCCATGTCGTGCTGGCCGGCGGGCTGCCGCCCAAGGGGGCGCTCGACGCGATCAAGGCGACGGGGGCCAAGGTCATCGCCTTCGCCCCGGCGCTGGCGCTGGCGAAGAAGCTGATCCGGTCGGGCGTCGACGCGCTGGTGATCGAGGGGATGGAGGCCGGCGGCCATATCGGCCCCGTGTCCACCAGCGTGCTGGCGCAGGAGATGCTGCCCGAGGTCGCGGATCAGGTGCCCGTGTTCGTCGCGGGCGGGATCGGCCGGGGCGAGGCGATCGCCGGCTATCTCGACATGGGTGCGGCCGGGGTGCAGCTTGGCACGCGATTCGTCTGCGCGACCGAATCGATCGCGCATCCGGCGTTCAAGAAGGCGTTCCTGCGTGCATCGGCGCGTGATGCGGTGGCGAGCGTGCAGATCGACCCGCGCCTGCCGGTCATCCCGGTGCGTGCGCTCAAGAACGCGGGCGGCGAGCTGTTCACCGCCAAGCAGCGCGAGGTCGCGCAGAGCCTCGACGAAGGCGGCGTCGCGATGGCCGAGGCGCAGTTGCAGATCGAACATTACTGGGCGGGCGCGCTGCGCCGCGCGGTGATCGACGGCGATGTCGAGCATGGCAGCCTGATGGCCGGCCAGTCGGTCGGCATGGTGACGAAGGAGGAAAGCGCCGCCGCGATCATCGCCACGTTGATGGACGAGGCGGCGGCGGCGTTCGACCGGCGGGTGATCGGCTGAGTCGATCAATCGGGCGGTGTTCAGCCAAAGTTGACAAAGTTTACACTAATGGCGTGATCGTCGCGGTGGGTTTCGCCGCAATTTCGCCTCGTTTGGCGATCGTCGGGCGGCAGGGTCGGGCATGACCCACCGTCCGCCATCGGTACGGATGCGGCGGGGTACCTGAGGGGATTCGCTGCGGTCAAAGAACGTGGCGGAGGACCGTCGCATGGGTGCGGGGGTGTAGGACAGCGCGTGTTCGGCGGGGTCTGATCCGTCCGCATTGCCCCGGAAGTCATCCCGGCGGCCGTCGGGGTTCTTATCGGGGATAACGCGCCGCAGGAGCCGTTTGAGGCCCCAGCCTTGGCTGGGGCGACGGTTGGATGCGGATGATCGGATTGTAGAAGATTGGTTCGCGCGGAGGCGGTTGCGGTTCGGGCGGCGTGCTGGCCGTTCGGACTGGTTTGGCGAGCGCTGGCGCGCGCGACGGCAAGCTTCGTTCTCCCCTCCCTTGTCAGGATTCCTCTGCGAAACTCCGACGATCTCACCCTGATCGTGTCCCCGCGCAGGCGGGGATCCAGAGCCGCGCACCCAAACCGTTGTTTTTCTGGGCTCTGGACCCCCGCCTACGCGGGGGTACGAAAGCTTCCGGGCGAAGTGGTGCGACGTTCGCAGAGGAATCCCTTGTCAGGAAGGGAGGTGCGCTGGCGTCACCCGTTGCGCGTCAGACTCACGTCGTCGATGCGGAGCCACTGGTCGTCCTGCCCCTCGCTGTACACGCCGATCTGGACGCGGCCGGTGCGGACCGGGATGGTCGGGAGCGTGATTTGACGCCACTCGTCGATGCGGCCGGACAGGGTCTGCGCCACCTCTGCGCCGCCGTGGCCGACCGCAAAGACGCGCGCGACCTTCTGGCCGCCGCTGCTCCTGATCCAGAGGCGCAGGGTATAGTCGCCGTCGGGGAGCGTCACGTCCTGCGTCGCGGTGGCCATGCTGGGGGCGGCGTGGGGC
Source organism: Sphingomonas sp. Leaf407 (assembly GCF_001425385.1). Classification (GTDB taxonomy): domain Bacteria; phylum Pseudomonadota; class Alphaproteobacteria; order Sphingomonadales; family Sphingomonadaceae; genus Sphingomonas. The sequence goes on along the minus strand of NZ_LMQO01000005.1, from coordinate 109,503 downwards.
AGGGTCAGCGCCCAGCGGCCGGTGCGGCCGTCGCGCAGGTTCACGATCGGGCTGTTGTCCTTGATGCTGGTCCAGCTCCCCTGCCAGCCGGCGAGCTGGGTCTGCGTCACCCGGTCGGCCTCGAACCCGGGGTTGAGCGCATAGTTGTTATTCGCGCCGATGGCCCATGTCCCGCGCTTTGCGTCGAGGTGCCATTCGCTCAGCGAATGGAAGCGCGGGGTGCGGCCGTCGAACGACAGCGGCACCCAGACGTTGTAGCCGGGGCCGTTGCCGGCGAAGTCGCTCCAGCGATCGCCGGCATAGACGATCGTCGTTCCGGCGCTGCCGTGGACGGGGATGAAAAAGCCGTTCTGCGAGACGTGCGAGAAATCCGCCGCCGTCCCCTCCAGCAGCCGGTCGGGCGAATAGGGGCCGGTGATCCGGTCGGCGTGCATGCAGTAGCTGCGCGAGGCGTTCCAGCCGTGAAGATCGGACGAGCAGAAATAATAGATGCCACGATGCTTGAACATCGCATTGCCTTCGCGGCCCGCGCCGGGGGCGGTGTAGATGCGCGTGGCGGGTTCGATGCCGAGATAGTCGGGCCGCAGCGGGGCGACATAGAGGTCGCGGCGGCTGCCGCCGCTGCCGAACACCAGATACGGTTTGCCGTCGTCGTCGACGAACAGCGTCTGGTCGCCCGAGGTCGGGGTCGAGACGTTGGCGATCACCGGCTGATGGCGGGCGAAGGTGAACGGGCCGGCGGGGGATTTGCTGGTGGCGAAGACGATGCCGGGGCCGGTGTCCTTGCCGCCGTACTGGCTGACGAGGACGTAGCGGCGGGTGGCGGCGTGATAGGCGACGCCTAGCCGCCCGAACCAGGCGTCGCGCGGGAAGCGCTCGCCCGCCGCCCCCGCCTTGATCGCGTCGCCCTCGTAGCGCCATGTCACGAGATCGTCGGAGGAATAGACGGTGACGGCGGCGAAATGGGGGTTGGGGTGCGGCGTGGTGGGATCGCGGGCGTAGGCGACCGCTTCCTCATATTTCACGCCGTACCAGTAATAGCGGGTGCCGACCTTGAGGATGCCGCCGCCCTGCGAATAGACCGGGGTGCCGGCGGTGTCGGTCCAGAAACGGTCGTTGCGGATCGTGCCCTGGCCGAGCGCCGGGGCGGCGGCGAGGAGCGCGAGGGCGGCGAGCGGGAGCAGGGGTGGCATCGATCCTCCGGGCGGCAGTTCGCCGGGGGGATAGCCGATCTGACAGGATCGGGCCAAGAAAAACAGTGGGTTAGGTGGCCGTGGCCGCCGGGGTATCGGCGGGCGCGGCGAGCAGTCCCTCGCGCTTGGCGACGATGGTCGGGACCAGCATCTGCCCGGCGACGTTGACGGCGGTGCGGCCCATGTCGAGGATCGGATCGATCGCGAGCAGCAGCCCGGCACCCTCTAGCGGCAGGCCGAGCGTCGAGAGGGTGAGCGTGAGCATCACGGTCGCGCCGGTCAGCCCGGCGGTGGCGGCCGAGCCAAGCACGGAGACGACGACGATCAGCGCATAGTCGCTGGCGTGGAGCGCCACGCCGAAGAACTGCGCGACGAAGATCGCCGCCACCGCCGGATAGATCGCGGCGCAACCGTCCATCTTGGTGGTGGCGCCCAGCGGCACGGCGAAGGCCGAATAGCTGCGCGGCACGCCCAGCGCACGTTCGGTCACTTCCTCGGTCAAGGGCAGCGTACCGACCGACGAGCGCGAGACGAAGCCCAACTGGATCGCGGGCCATGCGCGGCGGAAGAACCAGCCGGGCGAAATGCCGTTGAGCGCGAGGAGCGCCGGATAGACGACGAGCAGGACGAGCGCGAGGCCGAGATAAACCGCGCCCGCGAACAGCCCGAGCGAGGACAGCGCGCTCCAGCCGTAGCGCGCGATCGCATCGCCGACGAGCGCGGCCGAGCCGATCGGGGTGAGCGCGATCACCCAGCGCAGCAGCCGGCGGAAGATGGCGAGCGCCGAGGCGTTGAACGACAGGAAGGCGCTGCCCGCCTCCCCCACGCTGACCGCCGCCGCGCCGATCGCGACGGCGGCGACGATGATCTGCAACACGTTGAACGAGACATTGGTGGTGGCGACGCCATCGGCGATGGTCGTGCCCGCGCCGATGCCCAGCACGTTGGCGGGGACGAGGCCTTTCAGAAAATCGATCCACGATCCGGTGGTGGTCGGCACCTTGGCCGCCGCGAGGTCGACGCCGGCGTGGAGGCCGGGCTGGAGCGTCAGGCCCAGCACGATGCCGATCGACACCGCAATCAGCGCGGTGATCGCGAACCACAGCAGCGTCTGCGCGACGAGCCGCGCGGCGTTGGTCAGGTCGCGCAGCGCCGCGACCGATCCGACGATCGCGGTGAAGACCAGCGGCGGGACCAGCGCTTTGAGCAACTGGACGAAGATCTGGCCGGTGGTGTGGAGCGTGGTCGCCAGCGCGCTGTCCGGTCCCAGCTCGCGCGCGATGAGGCCGAGCGCGAGGCCGGCCGCCATGCCGACCGCGACCTGGATGCCGAACGACGGCAGACGGTACGAAGAACGTGTCACGGCGGCGGGCTCCAGAACGGCGGCGTCGGGCACGCCAAGCCTGCTAGATCGGGGGTCGGGCGGGAACGGACAATCCAGACCCGCTTCGCGGCCCCCAAGCATTTGTTTCAAAGCCCATGGGTGCCGTGGGAATTGCCGGCCCCCTTGCATCGCTCCGCCGGGCGGGGCAGGCGGGGGCGATGTCGAGCGCCGCCGATCTGGAAACCACGCTGCTGGGGCCGGTGTTGCCGGGGCGCGAGTGCGGCGACTGTACCGCCTGCTGCTCGGTGCTGACGGTGGACACCCCTGAATTCAGCAAACCCGCCGGGGTGGCGTGCGTGCATGTGACCGATGCCGGCTGCGCGATCCATGCGGTGCGGCCGACGATCTGCCGGACGTGGTTCTGCGGGTGGCGGCGGGTGGCGGCGTTGCCCGACGCGGCACGGCCCGACCGGTCGGGGTTGCTGGTGTCGCTCAACTTCGTGCGACAGCCGCAGAATTGCTTCGAGGGGGTGTCGATCAACATCCGCCTGATGCCGGGCAGCGACGCGATCGGGAGCGGCATGGCGGGGCGGGTGCTCGATGCGCTGTGCGGCGGGCTGGTCCCGGTGTGGTTCAGCGACGGCGCGCGCAAGATGCTGATGCACCCCGAGCGGGAGGTCGCCGCGCTGGTCCTGTCCGGTGCGCCCGCGCCGGCGGCGCTGCGCGGCGAGGTGGCGGGGTGGCGCGAACGCTATGGGATGTTCGGTTAAGAGGGCGTTTGATCCACCTGCATCGAACCGTCGCCCCAGCGAAGGCTGGGGCCTCTCGCGGCGCTTGTCGCGCATCAGCCCCGGGAGATCCCAGCCTCCGCTGGGATGACGTTTATTTCGGGGTGGATGGATCGGACTCTACGCCGGCGGCGGCTCGTTGCCGGCGAGCCAGCCGAGCGCGGCGTCGCGGCTGTCGAAGAAGGCGAGGTGCGGCATCGCCCGCTTGGCCTGCATCCTGAGCAGCGCGCTGGCGAGGACGAGCGCGATGCGGCGCGAGGTGACGCGCGGGTCGGACGCAATGCGGCCGAGCGCCGCCAGCACGTCGGGTGACTGGACGGTGAAGCGGGTGGTGTCGAACAGCGCGACCTGATCGCCCGGACGGATGCCGAGGGAGGGCAGCCGCGCCACCGTCGCGCGGATCGCGGTTTCGAACCGCGTCACGGTCGGCAGATCCCAATGGCCGAACAGCGCGAAGTCGAGCCGTCGGGTCGCGGGGTCGATTCCCGCGGCGAAGGCGGGGTCGTCGGCAATCGGGATCAGGGTCATGCGTTTTCCGAAACAGGGTTTCGTCACCCGACCGCACAGCGGGCAACGGCACCATCATGCCGGATGTATTGTTACCAATCCGTTGCGACAACGTATCAGGCGACGGAAATCGCGGTACTTCTCAATAAGCGCGGCGGATCGCAAATTCGACCGCTTCGACCATCGCATCCTTGGCCGGGCCGTTCGGGAAGCGGCCGAGCGAGTCGATCGCGCGCTGGCCGTAATGGCGCGCGCGGGCCAGCGTGTCGTCGACCGCGCGGCTGGCCTGCACCAGCGTGATCGCATGGGCGAAATCGGTATCCGACGCGCGCTTGCCCGAGATCGCGTCGCGCCAGAAGCCGCGCGCTTCTTCGTTGCCGCGCGCATAGGCGAGGATGACGGGCAGCGTCATCTTGCCTTCGCGGAAATCGTCGCCGGCGTCCTTGCCCATGGTATCGGCGTCGGACACGTAATCGATCGCGTCGTCGACCAACTGGAACGCGATGCCGAGGTTGCGGCCATAGACGTCGAGCGCGGCCTCGTCCGCTTCCGACCGGTCGGCGACGATCGCGGCGATGCGACAGGCGGCGGAGAACAGCGCGGCGGTCTTGGCGCCGATGATGTCGAGATAGCGGTCCTCGGGCGTGTCGATCCGGCGGATCGCGGTGAGCTGGTTCACTTCCCCTTCCGCGATGATCGCCGATGCGCCCGACAGGATGCGCAGCGCCTTGAGGCTCTCCGCCTCGACCATCAGTTCGAAGGATTTGGAGAAGAGATAGTCGCCGACCAGGACGCTGGCGGGATTGCCCCAGATGATGTTGGCGGTGCGCTTGCCCCGGCGCAGGTCCGACCCGTCGACCACGTCGTCGTGGAGCAGCGTCGCGGTGTGGATGAATTCGACCGCGGCGGCGAGCAGGTGGTGGCGCGTGCCGCCGTAGCCGATCAGCCGGGCGCAGGCGAGGGTCAGCATCGGCCGCATCCGCTTGCCGCCGCCCGCGATCAGGTGGCCGGCGAGTTCGGGGATCAGCGGGATCTTCGACTGCATGCGATCGAGGATGACCGCGTTGACGCGGTTCATATCGTCCGCGACCAGCGCCATCATCGGATCGAGCGAGGGGTCGGTCCGCTTGTCGAGGCGGTGGAGGGTAGCCGTCATGTCCCAAGCGATGTGGCCTGTCGGGCGGGCGAACGCAAGGGAAAGGCGGGGTTGCGCAGGGCAATCGCAGGCGCGAAAGGCGTTAGTCGAAGCGGTGCCGGCCCGCCCCTCCCATCCGGCGTGAAGGATATGTTGCCATGCCCGACCAGACGCTCGACCGTTTCCGCCAGAGCATCGACAACATCGATGCCGCGCTCGTGTGCATGTTGGCCGAACGGTTCAAGGTGACGCAGGCGGTCGGACGCTACAAGGCCGAACAGGGACTGCCCCCGGCCGATCCGGGGCGCGAGGAGGCGCAGATCGCGCGGCTGCGCAGTCTTGCGCGCGCCGCCGATCTCGACCCCGAATTCTCGGAAAAGTTCCTGCGCTTCATCATCGACGAGGTCATTCGCCATCACCGGTCGATGCAGGATGGCGGCGCGGCGTGAGCGACGAACGGATCGTCTTTGCGCCCGACGATGTCGATCTGACGCGATCGCCGCTGCGGCGGGGCATCGCCGAGCCGACGTTTGTGCTGGGCGCGTTCAATCCGGCGCTGACGCGGTTGCCGAACGGCAATCTGCTGCTGCTGGTGCGGATCGCCGAGGCGCTGGTCGAGCCGGTTCGGGATGGGCGGGTGCGGTCGATTCGTTGGACGCCGGCGGGCTATACGCTCGATTCGTTCGATGCGGCGGCGGCGGATGTCAGCGATCCGCGCTTCTTTTCGTTGAAGGGCGGGGCCTATCCGTTCCTTGGCCTGACCTCGCTGTCGTGGCTGTTGCCGGTGGAACTGTCGGGCGATGGCGGCCGGGTGGTGGCGGTGCATTACGACCGCGCGGTCGAACCGTCGGCGGACTATGCGCAATATGGTGTCGAGGACCCGCGGATCGTGGCGATCGACGGCACCTACTGGATGACGGTGTGCGGCGTGTCGGGCGGGCGGCTGTGCAGCGTGCTGTACCGGTCGGGCGACGGGTTCGACTGGACGAGCGAGGGGATCGTGCTCGACCATGGCAACAAGGACATGGTGCCGTTCGAGGGGCGCGTCGGCGATGGTTATGCGACGCTGACCCGGCCGCTGTCCGATGCCTGGTTCGTGTCCGCACCCGATTCGCCCGAGGGAAGCGGGCCGAGCATCAACCTCGCGACCTCGCCCGATATGCTGCACTGGAAGCCGCTGGCCGCGCCGGCGCTGCGGCCCTTGAAGGGCGCGGCGGCCTACAAGCTGGGCGGGGGGACGCCGCCGGTGCGGGTGAAGGACGGGTGGATGCTGCTGTACCACGGGGTCGAGAAACAGGGCGCGGTCGGGGTGTATCGTACCTATCGCGCGCTCCTGTCGGCCGATGCGCGGGAGGTGCTGGAGCGCGACGAGACGCGGGCGGTGCTGGAGGCGGCGCCTTCGCTGATCGCGCCGATCGCGCATCAGGCGTATCTGCCGCAGCCGGTGGTGTTCACGACCGGCATCGTGCGCGACGGGGGGGACTGGATCGTGGCGTCGGGGGAGGCGGATCTGGCGTGCCGGCTGACGCGGATGTCGGGGCGGTTGCTGGGGTAGATTTGGTTCACGCGGAGGCGCGGAGACGCGGAGGGGTTGCGTGCTTGGGGGCCGGGGTGGCTGCGTTGGAGCAGTGTTCGGTTCGGATGCGTCGTAAGGAAGGGTTTTTCGCGCAGAGGCGCAGAGGCGCAGAGGCGCAGAGAGGTTCCGGGTAAGGCCGGCGTTACCGATCCGGCGAAGCCTCACCCCTGCTGCCGTCCGATAAGGAAGAGCCGCTATCGCGGCAGACGCAACCCCTCCGCGTCTCCGCGCCTCCGCGTGAACCAGCCCTGCTTCGCGCCCTTCGCGCCTTCGCGTGAATCAACTCGCCACCAGCGTCGTCGCGCCCCCCAGATCGACCGACACCAGCCGGCTGATGCCGCGTTCGACCATCGTCACGCCGAACAGGCGGTGCATGCGGCTCATCGTCGCGGCGTTGTGGGTGACGATCAGGTAGCGGGTGTCGGTGTCGGCCGCCATCCGGTCGAGCAGGTCGCAGAAACGGTCGATGTTGGCGTCGTCGAGCGGCGCGTCGACCTCGTCCAGCACGCAGATCGGCGCGGGGTTGGTGAGGAACAGCGCGAAGATCAGCGCGACGGCGGTCAGCGCCTGTTCGCCGCCCGACAGCAGGGTCAGCGACTGCAACCGCTTGCCGGGCGGCTGGGCGAGGATTTCGAGGCCGGCCTCCAGCGGATCGTCCGAATCGACCAGCGCCAGTTCGGCCTGCCCCCCGTCGAACAACGCGGCGAAGAGCCGGCGGAAATGCGCGTCGACAGCGGTGAAGGCGGCGAGCAGGCGTTGCCGCCCCTCGCGGTTGAGCGTCGCGACCGAGCCGCGCAACTGGGCGATTGCATGCGTGAGATCGGCGCGGTCGCGGGCCGCCGACCCTTGTGCCGCCTCCAGTTCGGCCAGTTCGCTCTCGGCGATCAGGTTGACCGCGCCGATCCGGTCGCGCTCGGCGATCAGCCGGTCGTGGGTCGCGGCTTCGGTGTCGGCCGCGCCGACCTCGGCGGCGGGGAAGCCGGTCGCGGGGAGCAGCACCGGCGGGCACTGAAAGCGCTCGCCCGATTCGCGGGCGGTGTCGCGGCGGCGCTGGTTGTCGGCCTCGGCACGGGCGGCGGTGCCGGCGCGGGCCTCGCGCGCGGTGGCGAGCGCTTCGGACGCGCGGGCGAGCGCGGTATCGGCGGTGCGCAGGTCGGTGGCGGCGGCCGCTTCGGCGGCATGGGCCTGTGCGGCGGCGGGGCGTAGGGCGGCGAGGTCGCGCTCGGCGGCGGCGAGGTCGGCGGCCAGCCGCTGCGGGCGGTCGGCGAGGCTCGCGCGGTCGGCGGCGAGGGTGGCGGCGAGCGCCGCGATCTCTTGCAGCCGGCCGGCGGCCTGCGCAGCGCGGCCCTGCCAGCCGGTGCGTTCGCTGGCTGTGGCGGTGAGGCGGGCGTGGTTGGCGCGCTCGGCGGAGGCGTTGGCGAGCGCATCGGCGCGGGCGGCGGCGACGTTCGCGCGGGCGGTGTCGGCGGCGGTGGCGGCGTCGGTGACGCGGGTGCGGGTGGCGGTGCCGTCGGGCAGGTGGGCGACGATCATGTCCGCGCTCGACAGGTCGGCGCGGGCATCGGCCACGTCACGGGCGATGCGATCGGCGCGGGCGGCGAGGTCGTCGGCGCGACCCTGCGCGCGTTCGATCGCGGCGATGGCGCGATCCTCGGCGCGGGTCGCGGTGCGCGCGACGCTGTCGGCGGCGTCGAGCGCGGTGCGGGCGGAAGCGAGGTTCGTTTGCGCGGTGGTGATCGCGGTGTCGGCGGCGTTCAGCGCGGCATCAGCGGCGTTGCGGCGGTCGGCTAAGGTGGCGCGGGCACCCTGCAACGCGCGCAACCGGTTGGCACGGGCGAGGCGCTCGGCCGCCGCCGCGCCCGATCCGGCGCGCGCGGCATAGCCGTCCCAGCGGCGCAGATCGCCGGCAAGCGTCACGAGACGTTGGCCGAGGGCGAGCGGGCGGCCGTCGTCGCGCTCGACCAGCAGTACCTGCGCCAGCCGCGCGGCAAGGCGCGGGGCGACGACATGCGCGGCGAGGCTGCCGGCGGGCGGCGGGGCGGGATTCTCGGCATCGGCCCAGTGGCGGTCGTCGGCGGGATCGATGCCGGCGTCGAGATCGTCGCCGAGGGCGGCGGCAAGCGCGCGTTCATGGCCCGGCTCGACCCGGATCGTGTCGATCAGCCGGGTGGTGCCCGACCGGCGCAGCGCGCGGTCGAGCGCGGCGATCTCGGCATCGGTGGCCGCCAGTTCGGCGGCGGCAGCAGCGCGGGTGGCCTGTGCGGCGGCGCGGGTATCGCGCGCGGCGCGATCGTCGGCGTCGGCGCGGGCGATCGCCGCGCGGGCATCCTCGGCAGCGGTGATCGCGGTGGTGCGGGCGGCATGCGCCGAATCGCGTTCGGCGAGGAGTGGAGCGAGCGAGTGCTGGGTGGCGGCTTCGGCGGCGATGCGCGCGGCGTCGCGGTCGGCGCGGTCGAGGCGGGCGCGGGCGGCATCGCGCGCGGCGGTGGCGACGCGGGCCTCGGCGATTTCGGCGGCCTGCGCGGCGAGCGCGGCGGCGTGGGCTTCGCTGGCGGTCAGCGCGTCGCGTTCGGCGGTGGCGAGGCCTGCGTCGAGCGCGGGGCGGCGGGTGCGGGCGTCGGCGAGCGCTTGGATCAGGCGGTCGGCTTCGTCGGTGAGGCGGGCGATGGCGGCGGCGGCGTCCTGCGCCAGCAGCGATTCGCGGGCGTGGTCGGCGGTCAGGCGATCGGCCTGTGCGGTCAGGTCGGCCACGCGGCGGGTGGCGCTGGCGAGGCGGGCCTGCGCGGCGTCGCGGGCGTGCTGCGCTTCGGACAGGCGAGTGTGGAGCGACTGCGCGGCGGTGCGGGTGGTGGCGAGGGTGGCGGTGGCGTGGGTCTGCGCGGTGGCGGCCTGTTCCTGCGCCGCATGGGCGACGACGACGGCGGCGTCGGCGGCGCGGGCAGCGGCGCGGGTGGCATCGGCGCGCGCTGCCGCGTCGCGCCAGCGGGCGTAGAGCGCGCGCGCTTCTGCGACGCGGATGCGGGCCGTCAGGTCGCGGTAGCGCATCGCCGCCTTCGCCTGCCGACGCAGTGCGGCGATGCGCGCGTCCTGTTCGGCGAGGAGTTCGCCCAGCCGTTCGAGGTTGGCTTCGGTGGCGCGCAGTTTCGCCTCGGCATCACGCCGGCGGACGTGCAGCCCGGCGATGCCCGCCGCTTCCTCCAGCATCGCGCGGCGTTCGGACGGGCGGGCGGCGATGACCGCGCCGATGCGGTTCTGGCTGACCAATGCGGGCGAATGCGCGCCGGTCGCGGCATCGGCGAAGCGCAGGCCGACGTCCTTCGCACGCACGTCGCGGCCGTTGATGCGATAGGCCGAACCGGCCCCGCGCTCGATCCGGCGGACGATCTCCACCTCGTCGCCCGCCGAATCCTCCGCCAGAATCGCGACTTCGGCGAAGTCGCGTGGCGGGCGGGTGGCGGTGCCGGCGAAGATGACGTCCTCCATCCCCGCGCCGCGCAGCGATTTCGCGCTGTTCTCGCCCATGGTCCAGCGCAGCGCTTCGAGGAGGTTGGACTTGCCGCAGCCATTGGGGCCGACGACGCCGGTCAGGCCGGGTTCGATCACCAGTTCGGCGGGATCGACGAAGCTCTTGAAGCCGGTGAGGCGCAGCCGGCGGATGGTGAGGGCGGGGGGTGGCGGGTCGGTGGCCATCGTTCGCTGCTCCCCTCCCCGTCTCGGGGGGGGAGCCGGGTGCGTCAGGCGCCGGCGCCCTTCAGCGCGGCTTCGATGTCCTTCCACTGTACGGCGTTCTCGACCTTTTCGCCGTTGATGAGGAAGGTGGGGGTGCCGGTGACGGTCGCGCCGCCTTCCTCGGTGATCTTGACCACCTGATCGATCAGCTTCTGGTCGCGCAGGCATTCGCGTGCCTTCGCTTCGGGGACGCCGCGCTGCTTGACGAAATCGACGAAGCCCGCCGCATCGGCCCAGCCGGCGATCGCCTGCACCGGCGGGATCGACTGGAGCCGGGCCTGTTCGGCCTGCGGGATCGCCTGCATCCGGTCGAGCGTGGCGAGCTGGTCCTGGTACATCGCTTCCAAGAGCGGGAAGAAGGTGGCGGTGCCGTTGCAGCGGCCGAGCACGGCGGCGGCGAGATCGGGCGCGCCATGGACCGCGAAGTCGCGGAATTCGAAGCTGACCTTGCCGGTCGAGACATAGTTGGCGATGAGCGGTTCGTTGCCCTCGCGCGCGAAGGCGCCGCAGGTCGGGCAGGTGCGCGAGCCATATTCGACCAGCTTGATCGCGGCATCGGGGTTGCCGATGCGATAGCCGCCCTCGGGCGTGACCGCGACCGTTTCGGTCCACGGCTTGCCGGCGGGCGCGGCGACGCCCGCGACCGGGGTAGCGGTGGTGGCGTTGCCGGCGGCGTCACCGCCGCCACAGGCCGACAGGGCAACGAGCGCGAGCAGGGGAGGGAGGAAACGCATGGGGGCGATACTCTTTTGCTGACAGTCTAACGGGTGGCGACGAGTTGCGGCTTCAATGCCGCCCAGCCGTGCGCCTCGACGCGGCGGCCGTTCACCTCGAAGGTGGGGGTGCTCGCGATATTGGCGGTCTGCGCGGCTTCGGCGACGGCAATGACGCGCTTCTGCGCGGCGTCGTCGTTCAGGCAGGCGGTATAGGCGGCGTCGGTGACGCCCGCCGCCCGGCCGATGGCGCGCAGCGGCGTGGCGTCGGCCAGTTGCACCAGCCGCGCGCCGATCGTCGCGGCCGGTTGCTGCGCGGGCGGGGTGGCGGCGAACGCCTGCGCCCGATCGAGCATCGCCTTCTGTCCGGCGAACACCGCGTCGTGGAGGCGGAGGAATTTGGCGGGGCCGGCGCAGCGCACCAGCAGCCCGGCGGCAAGGTCGAGCGCGTCGCGCGGCATCGTGCGATAATCGACGCGTACCTTGCCCGAGCGGATCAGCGCGTGCAGCTCGACCTTCGATTCGGCGGCGAAGTCGGCGCAGTGCGAACAGGTGTAGCTCAGCCATTCGGTGAGCGTGACCTTCGCCGCCGGATTGCCGACCTGCACCCGGCCGTCGGGCGTGAAGACGATGCTGGTCGTCCAGTCGCGCGCGTCGGCGGGGCGCGGTGCGGCATGGGCGGTGCCGTGCGGCAGGCCGACCAGCGCCAGCAGGAACGAAAAGACGAGGAGGAGGATACGCATCAGCGAACCTTGCCCAATATGGGAATGGCGGGGGGCGGGGGTGCGGCGACCGCGCCGGCGAGCGCGGTCAGCACCGCCTTCAGTTCGGGGTCGGCGATGTCGCGCAGGCTGTCGCCCATGTCGGCCGGGATCACCGGTGCCTCCCGCCTGGGCGGCAGCGCGCGGCGCGGGCGGACCTCGCCGTGGCGGAACTGGAGCCGGGCGACCGCGCCATAGCCGAAGAAGCGGTTGACCCGTTCCATGATCTCGGGCGCGATATGCTGCATCATCGTGCCGTGCGCGCCCGATACGGTGAGCGTCAGCACGCCGTCGGCGCGCTTGCCCGGCGGGAAGCGGATCGATTCGGGGGCCGACACGCGCGCGAAGCGATCGCCGACGATCTCGCCCCAGCGGCTGACCACCGCCGACTGGACGAAGCCGAACTTGCGGAACGCGGTGCCGCCGATGTCGGGCAGCAGCTCGCTGACCGGGCGCATGGTCCCCCGGCGGCGGGGTTCGGGAATCGTCGGGTGCGGGCGGGTGCGCGTCGTCATTGTCGCCGACCCATGCCATAGAGCCGGCGTGGACGCCAAGCATCTCTCTGTCGCCGATCTTCTGCTCGACTGGTACGACCGGCATCATCGCAGCCTGCCATGGCGTAGCCCGCCGGGATCGCCGCCGCCCGACCCGTATCGGGTGTGGCTGTCCGAGGTGATGCTGCAACAGACGCAGGTCGCGACGGTCCGGCCGTATTTCGAGGGGTGGAGCGCGCGCTGGCCGTCGTTCGCGGCGCTGGCGGCGGCCGATGACGGCGAGGTGATGGCGGCGTGGGCGGGGCTTGGCTATTATGCGCGCGCCCGCAATCTGCTGAAATGTGCGCGGGTGGTGGCGGCGCTGGGGCATCTGCCGGATAGTGAAAGCGAACTGCGAAAGCTTCCCGGCATCGGCGATTATACCGCCGCCGCGATCGCCGCGATCGCGTTCGCCCGGCGGGCGGTGGTGGTCGACGCCAATGTCGAGCGGGTGGTGAGCCGGCTGTTCGCGATAGCGCAACCGTTGCCCGGTGCGCGTCCGGCGATCCGCGCCGCGACCGATTCGATCACGCCCGACGCGCGGGCGGGGGATTTCGCGCAAGGAATGATGGATCTGGGGTCGGGCGTGTGTACCGCGCGCAGCCCCAAATGCTTGTTATGTCCCTTGCGTATGGCCTGCGCCGCGCATGCCGCCGGCACGCCCGATGCCTATCCGGTCAAGGCGGCGAAGAAGGCGAAGCCGCAGCGCCACGGCACCTTGTTCTGGGCCGAGCGCGATGGCGCGGTGCTGCTGGTGCGGCGGCCCGACAAGGGGATGCTGGGCGGCATGCGCGCGCTGCCGACCGGGCCGTGGGAGGATGTGCCGCCGGGGACGGCGGGCGCGCCGTTCGAGGGCGCGTGGCGCACCGTAGGGGTGGTGCACCACGGCTTCACCCATTTCGATCTTGCCTGCACCGTCATGGTGGCGGATGCAGCACCCGAAGGTCTGGACGGCGAATGGTGGCCGGTGGCGGCAATCGCCGATGCCGGGTTGCCGACGCTGTTCGCGCGGGCCGTGCCGCTGGTGGAGGGAATGCGATGCTGACGACAATCCGGGCACTGGGCGGGGCGACTGCGTCGCTCGCGCTGCTGCTGGCGACACCGATGGCGGCGCAGACCGCGCCGCCCCATGCCCCCCAACCCCGCCCGGCAGCGACGCGCAGCCTGCCCGCGACCGAGGCGCTGGCGCGTGATTATGTCGCGACCAAGAAGGCGCCGGGCATCGTCATCGCGGTCGGCGGGCCGGACTGGACCAGTATCCACGCCGCCGGACGCACCGCCGCCGATGCCAACGCGCGGCCGGTCGACGCCGATACGCTGTGGCGCGTCTATTCGATGACCAAGCCGATCACCGGCATGGCGGCGATGATGCTGGTCGAGGACGGCAAGCTGAAGCTCGACCAGCCGATCGGCGACTTCATCCCGGCGTTCAGGAATATGCGGGTGCTGACCGATCCGAACAATTCGCTCGCCAGCCGTCCGGCGGCGCGGCCGATCACCGTGCGCCACCTGCTGACGCATACCGCCGGGCTTGGCTACAACATCGTCACCAAGGGGCCGCTCCTCAAGGAATATGAGCGGCTGGGTATCATCCCGGCGTCGGTCAACGCGCAGGCCGAGGTGGCGATGGCCAAGGCGCGGCCGACGTCGCTGGAGGAATTCGCCAACCGCGTCGCCGGCCTGCCGTTGATCGCCGATCCGGGGACGACATGGAGCTATTCGATCGGCCTCGACGTGCTGGGCCGGGTGATCGAGGTGGCGAGCGGCATGTCGTTCGAGCGGTTCCTGCAGACGCGGATGTTCGGTCCGCTGGGCATGACCTCGACGTTCTTTCAGGTGCCCGACAGCGCCAAGGCGCGGCTGGCGACCAACTATGCCTTTGCCGGCGACACGATGATCCCGGTCGATCCGGCGGCGACCTCGGTGTTCCTCCAGCGGCCGAGCTTTCCCTATGGTGGCGCGGGGCTGGTCAGTTCGGCGCGCGATTACGACCGGTTCCTGCACATGCTGCTGAACGGTGGCACGCTGGACGGCAGACGGGTGATGAAGCCCGAGACGGTGGCGCTGGGCATGTCGAACCTGCTGCCCGACGGCGTGACCTTCGGCGGGGTCGATGGCGGGACCGGCGGTGAGGCGGGACCGAAGATGGGCTTCGGCGCGGGCGGATCGGTCTATCTCGAATCGCTGCCCGGCCGTCCGGCCAAGGGGACTTATGGCTGGGGCGGGGCGGCGGGGACGATCGCGTTCGTCGATCCGGCGCGGCGGCTGCGCGGCACCGTCATGGTCAATTATTTCCCGGCGGACCGCTGGCCGCTGCGTACCGATCTGGTCAGGGCGCTGGCGAGCGATCTGGCGCAGCCGGTCCGATGATCGGCTTTACCGCGGCAAGGCTGGTGCGTGGCGATCACGAGCGTGACGATCCCGCCGCCTTCGCCGCCGCGCTCGCCGATCCGGCGGCGCGGCTGCTGGTGCTGGGCAATCTGGAACCGTCGATCGAGGACGGGCGGCTGGCGCTGACGCCGATGGACCCGGCGCGGGGCGACGCGCTGTGGCTGGGTGAGTTGGACGGAGCGCCGCTGTTCGTCGCCGGGGCGGGCGATGCCACGCAGCCGGCGATGCGATCGCCCGCGCTGATGGCGGCGCTGGCGGAGCTGCCGGGGGACGAGGTCGCGCTGTACGGCATCGCGCGCAGCCTGCTCGACTGGCATGGCCGCCATGGCTTCTGTGCGCGCTGCGGGAGCCGCAGCACGGTCACGCGCGGCGGCTGGGCACGGGCGTGCGCGACGTGCGAGACGCAGCATTTTCCGCGTACCGATCCGGTGGTCATCATGGCCGTCGAGCATGACGGGCAGGTGCTGCTCGGACGGCAGCCGTCGTGGCCGGCGGGGCGCTATTCGACGCTCGCCGGTTTCGTCGAAGTGGGTGAATCGATCGAGGAAGCGGTCGCGCGCGAGGTGATGGAGGAGGCCGGGGTACGGGTGGTGGCGGTGCGCTATGTCGCGAGCCAGCCATGGCCGTTCCCGTCGCAACTGATGATCGGCTGTATCGCGACTGCCACGGCGCCCACGCTGGCGATCGACGGGCAGGAGCTGGAGGATGCGATGTGGGTCGACCGCGCCGGGTTGCGCGCGGCACTGGCGGGGGAGGACGGTGCGCCGTTCCTCGCGCCGCCTGCCTATGCGATCGCGCACAGCCTGCTCAGGGCATGGCTCGACGGGGGCGATGCCGCCGTTTGAGCGGGGGCCGGCCGTTGGTTTGCGCGCTGTTGCGACGGCCTGCCCCCGGAGGATGGCTCAGTGCGAGAATTCGGTGCCGAACTCGATCGAGGATTCGGTACACACGTTGATGTCGCTCTTGGTATAGCTGCGCCCGCTGGCCGTCTCGACCTTGAAGTCGAAATGGCAGGCGCCGCTGCCGTCGTTCACGTCGAAGTTGCGGTTGCTGCCCGCGTTCATCGGGCTCGTGCCGAGGCGGTTGGTCGTCGGGAAGGTCGTTTCGGCGGTGTTCGACCAGTAGAGCTTGCGGAACGCCTCCGCCGTATGGTTGTGGATCGCGATCCGCCGGTTCTGCCCGGTGTTGGCCGCCGTGGTCGTGGTGGAGGCGGTGGTGCCGCGATCCTCGATCGTCACGACGAAATTATTGTAGACGCTGCCACGGTTCTGGACCTTCAGCGCATAGCTCGCGCAGCCGCCGTCGATGCGCGGCGTGAGCGTCACGAAGGTGAGGTCGGTCGAATCGAAGTCGCGGTGTACGACGTTGCCGCGATCGTCGGTGATGGTGAAGTCGAGGTCGGTGTCGCCATCGCCCTTCACCTTCACATAGACCCGGTTGGTGCAGAGCGAGAGATCGACGCTGCGCGTCGCATTCGCATCGGCGCGATAGCTTCGTTCCGATGCCGCAGCGCTGCCCGCCGTCGCCAGCGCCATCGCCGCCGCGACCAGCCGATATATCGTCCTCATGTTCCATCCCCAGATTGGCCGCGCTCTTGCGCTGTCATCCTAGGATGGATCGGGGGCAAGCGCACATACTCCAAATGGTGTATGTCAGCCCCGGGCGCGGGCGCGGGCATAGCTGCCGAGCAGGCGGACCCATTTGCTGTGAAAGCGCAGTTCGTCGAGCGCGCGGTCGATATGCGGTTCGCCCGGTGCGCCTTCGATGTCGCAGAAGAATTGCGTCGCGGCGAAGCTGCCGGCGGGCTGGTAGCTTTCCAGCTTGGTCATGTTGACGCCGTTGGTCGCAAAGCCGCCCATCGCCTTGTACAGCGCGGCGGGCACGTTCTTCACCTCGAACATCAGCGTCGTCATGCACGGGCCGGCGGGCAGATCGTCGGGCGCGCTGCGGGCCAGCACGACGAAGCGGGTGGTGTTGTGGTCGGCATCGGCAATGTCGTCGGCGAGCACCCGCAACCCGTAGAGGCCGGCCGCCGCCGGGGGGGCGAGCGCCGCGACCGCCGGATCGCCGATCGCCGCCGCCGAGGCCGCCGCACCCGCCGTGTCGGGATGCGCGACCGGTTCGATCCCGCGCGCCGTCAGCCAGCGGCGGCACTGGCCCAGCGCCTGTTCGTGGCTCATCGCCTGTTTCACCGCCTCGATCGGTCCCAGCCCCAGCAGCGCGTGGCGGATGGGGAGGAAATGTTCGCCGGTGATGACCAGCCCCGAATCGGGCAGCAGGAAGTGCATGTCGGCGACGCGGCCGTGCAGCGAATTTTCGATCGGGATGATCGCGCAATCCGCCGCGCCGCTGCGCACCGCGTCGATCGCGTCGGCGAAGCCGAAACAGGGGAGCGGCAAGGCTTGGGGAAACGCCTGCGCCAGCGCGACGTGCGAATTGGCGCCGGGCGCGCCCTGAAACGCGACGGCGCGGTGCGGTTCGCGGGCGGCGGCCTGTGTCATCTGCGCCACCAGCGGGCGCGCCGGGGCGGCATATTTGTACATGGGTGGGCGCGATACTCCGTCGTCGCCCGGATCGGCAACCCTGTCTTGCCAGTGCCGGATGCTGCCGTATAAGCATGGGCCAAAGATAAGCACCATTAGGCGAGACGGCTGAGCGCATGGACGACCGGACGAACACGATCGCGGGCTGGGTATTGGCCGGATGCGCCGCCGCCCTCGGCCTGACCATCGCCAGTGGCATGATCTTCCATAGCGGCGCGCCCGACAAGCCCGGCTATCCGGTCGAGGGCGCGGTCGAGGCCGGTGGCGGCGGTGCGGCGGCGGCCGTGCCGATCGCGACGCTGCTGGCGAGCGCCGACGTGGCCAAGGGTGCCGAGGTCTTCAAGAAATGCGCCGCGTGCCATACCGTCAACCAGGGCGGGGCGAACGGCATCGGCCCCAACCTGTGGGGCGTGCTCGGCAAGAAGCACGGCCATCTCCCCAGCTTCGCCTATTCGGGCGCGCTGACCGGGGTGGCGGGCAACTGGGATTTCGACGCGATGAATGCGTGGCTGACCAGTCCGCGCAAATATGCGCCGGGGACGAAGATGACCTTCGCGGGCCTTGGCAGCGCCGAGGACCGGGCGAACGTCATCGCCTATCTCAATTCGCAGGGGTCGAACCTGCCGCTGCCAGCGGCGCCCGCCGCCGGTGCAGCGCCGGCCGAAGGCGCGGAGGCCAATGCCGCCGCGCCCGAGGGCAATGTGGCCGACGAAGGCAAGCCGGCGGACAGCGCCGATGTGGTGAATGCCGCGACCCCGGCATCGGGCGCGCCCTCGGTCGATCCGGCGGCGGCGGAACAGGCGGCGAAGAAGGGGCGGTAGTTTTTGATCCCGCCCGTTTGAACCAGGGACGATCGACATTCAGCGCTTCCGGTGCAGTCCGTAGCCGGAAACACCACGCTCCTTCGTCACCCCGGACTTGTTCCGGGGTCCACAGCGCAGCGATTGATGCCGTTCGAGGCACCAGCGACAGCGTTCGCGGCCAAGTGGACCCTGGAACAAGTCCGGGGTGACGGAAACGGTTTTTGCTGGCGTCACGGTCGACGGAATGTCGATCCGCCCTAGCCGTCATCCCAGCGAAGGCTGGGTTCTTCCGGTGGTAGCGTACAGCAGGAGCCGGTGGAGGCCCCAGCCTTCGCTAAGGCGACGCTCTCGGCTCCACCCGGTCGAGTACAGCCCTACCCGACCGCCGCTATCCCCAGTCGCGGAATCTCGATCTTCGGGCAGCGGTCCATGACCACTTTCAGCCCGGCGGCTTCGGCGCGGGCCGCCGCGTCCGCGTTGACGACGCCCAGTTGCAGCCACACCGCCTTGGCACCGGCCGCGATCGCCTGATCCACCGCTTGCGCAGCCGCCGCCGAGTTGCGGAAGATGTCGACGATGTCGATCGACTCCCCGATCTGCGACAGGTCGCGGAACACGAATTCGCCGTGGAGATGCTCGCCGGTGATCTGCGGGTTGACCGGGATCACGCGGTAACCCTGCCGCTGGAGATAGGCCATCACGCCCCACGAGGCGCGATCGGGCCGGTCCGACGCGCCGACCAGCGCGATCGTCCGCGCATCGCTCAGCAGGGTGCGGATGCCGTCGTCGTCGAGCATGTCATGGTCCTTGCAGCCAATCGCCGACCAGTCCGGCGATGGTCTGGAACGGCTGCGCCTCCGCGCCGTTCCCGGCCGCAGGCGGCGTGCCCGCGTCGGATGCGGTGCGGATCGCGGTGGCGAGCGGCACCCGGCCGAGGAACGGGATGCCCAGCGCCGCCGCGCGCGCCTCCGCGCCGCCATGGCCGAACGGGTCGGACGTCTCGCCGCAATGCGGACAGGCATAGCCCGCCATATTCTCGACCAGGCCGATGATCGGCACGTTCGCCTTCTGGAACAGGTCGATCGCGCGCGCCGCGTCGATGAGTGCCAGGTCCTGCGGCGTCGACACGATCACCGCACCCGCCGGGCGGTGCTTCTGGATCATGGTCAACTGCACGTCGCCGGTGCCGGGCGGCAGGTCCATGACCAGCGTGTCGACCATGTCCCAATGCGCGTCGACCAACTGG
Source organism: Sphingomonas sp. Leaf407 (assembly GCF_001425385.1). Classification (GTDB taxonomy): domain Bacteria; phylum Pseudomonadota; class Alphaproteobacteria; order Sphingomonadales; family Sphingomonadaceae; genus Sphingomonas. Next base: position 90,261 of record NZ_LMQO01000005.1, on the reverse strand, counting down.
GTGAGTGCGCCCGCCGCCATCGGCCCGCGCCATGCGATCGCCTGCCCCTCGGGCACCAGTTGCCCCATCGACAGCAGCGGGATGCCGGATGGCGTCATGACCGGCACCAGTTTCTTGTCGTGCGCCTCGGCACGCCGCCCCTCGCTGCCCAGCAGGCGCGGCTGTGACGGGCCATAGATGTCGGCGTCGACCATGCCGACCCGCCGGCCCTGCGCCGCGAGCGCGATGGCGAGGTTGGCGGCGAGCGTCGATTTGCCGACCCCGCCCTTGCCGCTGGCGATGGCGATGATGCGCTGCTGGGTGCGCTCGCTGGTCTGGGCGACGCGGACGTCGGTGATGCCGGGCACGCCGCCGGCCACCGCGCGTACATCGGCCTCCAGCGCGTCGCGTGCGGCGGGCGGCAGGCCGGTCACGTCGAGGATGATGTTCGCGCGGCCGTCATGGACACGGATGGTGGCGCGGCCGGCCGCGACCGGGGCGAGCAGCGCGGAGAGCGCCTGGGCGGGTTCGGAACGGCTCATGGAGCGCGATGTAGCGCGGCATGCCCTCGTTACCACTGTAAAAGGCCGGCACGCCCCCTATAAAGGATAGATGCGATGGATCATGGGGCGGCGCGCACGCGCGCAAGTGCTGGGGATGAGCGACAAGGGCCCATGGGGCGGCGGCGGTTCGGAGGGTAGCTCGGGCGGCGGCGCTGGCGGGGGTGACGACGGCCCGCGCAACCCGTGGTCGATGCCCCCGGGCGGCCGGCGCGGCAAGCCGGGCGGAGGGTCGACCTCGCTCGAAGATTTCCTGAAACGCGCGCGCAGCGGCGGACCGGGCGGCGGCGGGCCGCAACTGCCCGCCAATGTCGGCCGGCTGTGGGGCGCGGCGGTCGCCGTGCTGGTGGTCATCTGGATCGCGTTCACCAGCATCCATTCGATCGAGCCGCAGGAACGCGGCGTCGTGACGATGTTCGGCAGCTACAGCCGCACGCTCAACCCTGGTATCCAGTTGACGCTGCCGGCGCCGATCGCGCGGGTGCAGGTGGAGGATGTGCAGAACACCCGCACCGAGGTGTTCCCGGCGGGCGGCAGCCAGCCCAACCTGATGCTGACCGGCGACCAGAATATCGCCGACCTCGCCTATTCGGTGCGCTGGAACATCAAGAGCCCCGAGGATTATGTCTTCGAGATCAAGAACCCGCAGGAAACCGTGCGTGCGGTCGCCGAAAGCGCGATGCGCGCGGCGGTGGCGGGCGTGAACCTGACCACCGCGATCGGATCGGGGCGCGGCGAGATCGAGGTCGAGGTGCAGACGCGGATGCAGGGGCTGCTCGACGAATATCAGTCGGGCGTGCGCGTGCTTGGCGTCAGCATCCAGAAGGCGGCGGCCCCGGCCGAGGTCGACGATGCGTTCAAGGCGGTGACGGCGGCGCAGCAGGAAGCGCAGTCGAACCTCAACCGCTCGCGCGCCTATGCGCAGCAGGTGATCGCCCGCGCGCAGGGTGACGCGACCGAATTCGACAAGATCTACGAACAATATCGCATGGCGCCCGACGTCACCCGTCGCCGGCTGTATTACGAAACCATGGAGCAGGTGTTGACGCGCGCCGACAAGACGATCGTCCAGCCGGGCACGCAAACCTATCTGCCGCTGCCCGAGGTGCGCCGCCAGCAGGCCACGCCCGAGGCGGAGGCTCCGGCCCCCGCCGCGCCGACTGCCCCGACCGCCCAGCCGACGGGAGCGGCACGATGAACCGCGTGCTGCGCAACCCGATCGTCGCGGCGATCGCGCTGCTGGTGTTCGCCATCGTGCTGTTCAGCACGCTGGTGATCGTCCCCGAGACGCGGCAGGGCGTGATCCTGCGCTTCCAGCAGCCGGTGGACACGGTGAACCCGTACCGCGCCGACCAGCCGTTCGGGCAGACCGGCGCGGGGCTGATCGCCAAGGTGCCGTTCATCGACCGCATCGTGTGGATCGACAAGCGCGTGCTCGACATCGAGCTGAACAACCAGCCGGTGCTGTCGACCGACCAGTTGCGGCTGGAGGTCGACGCCTTCGCGCGCTTCCGCATCGTCAATCCGCTCCAGGCGGTGATCTCGACCGGGTCGGCGGGCAATACCGAGGAGCGGGTCGCGGCGCAGCTCGAACCGCTGCTGTCGTCGGCGTTGCGCGCGGAGCTGGGCCGGCGGCCGTTCGCCGCGCTGCTCAGCCCCGAACGCGGCGCGGTGATGGACAATATCCAGAACGCGCTCCAGCGCACCGCGCGGCAATATGGCGCCGAGATCGTCGACGTGCGGATCAAGCATGCCGACCTGCCCGACGGCAGTCCGCTCGAATCGGCGCTGGCACGGATGCGGTCGGCGCGCGAGCAGGAAGCGGTGACGATCCGCGCGCAGGGCGACCGCGACGCGCAGGTAGTGCGCGCCGATGCCGAGGCGCGCGCGGCGCAGATTTATGCGCAGAGCTTCGGCAAGGACGCCGAATTCTATGCCTTCTGGCGCGCGATGCAGTCGTACCGCACCACATTGGTCCCGCAGCGCGGGCAGAGTGGCAACACGTCGATCATCCTGTCGCCGCAGGACGGGTATCTGCGCGAATTCGGCGGGCGGGAACGGTAAGCGTTCCCGCACATTCAATCCGCGTTCAGCAAGTGACGGGCACGCTTGGCTCCCAAAGGGGTCGCGAGCCAATTTGAGAGGACTATCCTATCGTGCGTTACGCCTACGCCATTACTTCCGCACTGCTGCTGGGCGGCGCTGCAGCGACGCTGACGCTCAACCCGTCGGACGCGCAGACCGCGCAGAACGAACCGGGCGCGATCAACGCGGCCGCAGCACCGCGCGCCGGCGCGCCGATGAGCTTCGCCGACATGGTCGCGCGGCTGTCGCCCGCCGTCGTCAACATCTCCACCACGCAGCGCATCACCGTGCAGCAGCAGGCGAACCCGTTCTCGGGCACGCCGCTCGAACAATTTTTCGGGCAGCGCGGCGGCGGTGGCGGCGGTGGTGGCCGGACGCAGGAGGCGCAGTCGCTGGGGTCGGGGTTCCTGATCTCGAACACCGGCTATATCGTCACCAACAACCATGTCGTGTCGGCCGGGGCGCAGGGTGCCACGGTCGAATCGATCAAGGTGACGCTGGCCGACCAGAAGGAATATACCGCCAAGCTGATCGGGCGTGACGAACTGTCCGATCTGGCGGTGCTGAAGATCGAGGGGGCGAATTTCCCGTTCGTCCGCTTCGGCGATTCGCGCCAGGCGCGGGTCGGCGACTGGGTGGTGACGATCGGCAACCCGCTCGGCCAGTCGGGCACGGTGACGGCGGGCATCGTCTCGGCGCTCAACCGCGTCGGCCAGGGGCCGTACGACCGCTTCATCCAGACCGATGCCGCGATCAACCGGGGCAATTCGGGCGGCCCGATGTTCGACATGCAGGGCAATGTCATCGGCATCAACTCGCAGATCCTGTCGCCGACCGGCGGCAGCATCGGCATCGGCTTCGCGATTCCCGCCGAACAGGCCAAGCCGATCGTCGACAAGCTGATGCAGGGCCAGTCGGTCACGCGCGGCTATCTGGGCCTGACGCAGCAGGAAGTCAGCGAGGATATTGCCAGTGCGCTGGGCATCGCCAAGGAGCGCGGCGCGCTGGTCAACGGCGTCACGCCGAACCAGCCGGCGGCGAAGGCGGGGATCCGTCCGGGCGACGTCATCCTTTCGGTCAACGGCAAGGAGATCAACCCGCAGCAGTCGCTGACCTATCTCGTCGGGCTGGAGGCACCGGGCAGCCGCGTGACGCTCGACATCCTGCGCGATGGTCGTCGTCAGCAGCTTCCGGTCACGCTCGGCACCCGTCCGCCTGAACAGCAGTTGCTGGCGCAGAATGAGCGGTTCGACCCGAACGGACAGCCGGATACGCCGCCGTCGGGCAACGCGCTGACCGCGACGGCGGGCATCGCGGTGCAGCCGCTCACGCCGGCAATTGCACGGCAACTGGGTTTCGACACCGCGACGCGCGGCGTCGTGGTCGCCGGGATCGATCCCGACAGCGATGCGGCGACCAAGGGGCTGAAGCGCGGCGTCGTGATCCTCACCGTCGATCGTCAGCCGGTGACGTCCAGCGCCGATCTGGCGCGATTGGTGCAGGCCGCCCGGTCGGCGGGCCGCAAGAATATCCTGCTGTACGCCCAGGCTCCCGGCGCGGGGGCGGCGGTGTTCGTGCCGGTGGGTATCGAAACCGGCAACTGATCGACGATCGGTTCCGCATCGGGGGGGTGGCGATCATGGCGATTGCCGCCCCCCTTTCGTTTTGAACGATGCAAGCCGCCGTGAAACAGGGTAGCAAACCCCTGCAACGATCGACGGGCAGGGCATGACCGACACCACCGAACTGTTCCTTGGCAGCACCGCCGATGGCATGCGCCAGTCGCTGGTCCTCAAGCGCGCCAACCGCCACGGGTTGATCGCCGGGGCGACCGGCACCGGCAAGACGGTGACGTTGCAGGGGCTGGCCGAGAATTTCGCCGCCGCCGGCGTGCCGGTGTTCGTGGCCGATGTGAAGGGCGACCTGTCGGGCATCGCCATGGCGGGCAGCGCCACCGCCAAGGGCCATGCCGCCTTCGCCGCGCGCGCCGCGCAGATCGGCGACAGCGACTGGCGCTACCGCGACACGCCGACGGTGTTCTGGGACCTGTTCGGCGAGAGCGGCCATCCGGTGCGCGCAACCGTATCGGAAATGGGGCCGCTGCTGCTCGGCCGGATGCTGAACCTCAACGACGTGCAGGACGGGGTGCTGACCATCGCGTTCCACGTCGCCGACGAGGAAGGGTTGCTGCTCCTCGACCTTGACGATTTGCAGGCGATGCTGGTGCATTGCGCCGAGCGCGCCGACGAGCTCACCACCCGCTATGGCAATGTCAGCAAGCAATCGGTCGGCGCGATCCAGCGCGCGTTGCTGCAACTCCGGTCGCAGGGCGGCGACCGGTTCTTCGGCGAACCTGCGCTCGATCTCGCCGATTTCCGCCGCGTGGGCGACGACGGGCGCGGCATCGTGTCGGTGCTGGCCGCCGACAAATTGATGGCCTCGCCCCGGCTCTACGCGACGTTCCTGCTGTGGTTGCTCTCCGAACTGTTCGAGACGCTGCCCGAGGTGGGCGACCCCGACAAGCCGGTGCTGGTGTTCTTCTTCGACGAGGCGCATCTGCTGTTCGACGATGCGTCGGACGCGCTGGTCGAAAAGGTCGAGCAGGTCGTGCGGCTGATCCGCTCGAAGGGGGTCGGCATCTATTTCGTCACGCAGAACCCGGTCGACATCCCCGACAAGATCGCCGCCCAGCTCGGCAACCGGGTGCAGCATGCGCTGCGCGCGTTCACGCCCAAGGAAGCCCGCGCGATCCGCGCGGCGGCGGAGACGTTCCGCCCGAACCCGACGATCGACGTCGGCGCGGCGATCACCGAACTGGCGATCGGCGAGGCGCTGGTGTCGGTCTTGCAGGCCGATGGCACGCCGAGCCCGGTCGAGCGGGTGCTGATCCGCCCGCCCGCCTCGCGCGTCGGCCCGGTCACGCCGGACGAACGCCGGGTGCTGATCGACACCGACGTGATCGGCGACCGCTACGACACCGCGATCGACCGCGAATCCGCTGCCGAACTGCTTGGCGCGAAGGTACAGGAAGCGCAGGCCGCCGCCACCGCCGCCAAGGCGCAGGTCGCCGCCGACAAGGCGGCGGCGCTCCAGGCAAAGGAGGATGCCCGCACCGCCAAGGAGGCCGAGCGTCAGCGCATCGCGGCGGCGCGCGAGGCGGAACGCGCCGCCAAGGAGGCTGATCGCGCGGCGGCGCGCGAGGCGGCGAACAGCCCGTGGACCCGTGCGACCCAGTCGGCGACGCGATCGGCCGGGTCGGCGGTCGGGCGGATCGTCGTCAATGAAATCGGCAAGCAGGTGTTCGGCACCACGCGCGGTGGCCGCGCGAAAGCCGGCGGGGCGCTCGGCGGATTGCTGCGCGGCGTGCTCGGCGGGCTGTTCCGGGGCTGACATGGCGACATTGCAGGCCGTGACCGGCGGGACCGAGACGCCCGACATTCCCCATTCGCTGTTCGTGATGCCGCACGGCATGGCGATCCGCTACGACCAGCCGGCGGACGCGCTGACCGATTACGTCACCGGCTATCACCTCTATGCGGCGGACGGGCCGCAGGCGATGGGGCTGGAAAACTGGTTCCTGCCCGGCACCGCCACCGTGCGGGTGCTGCTCAACGCCGGGCCGGTCGCGGTGACGATCGGGCGGCGGCGGTACGATCCCTTGCCGCAGACCAGCCTGTTCGGGCCGACCAGCCATGCGATCCACACCCGGTCGAACGGCGGCATCGCGATCGGCTTCGGCGTCAGCGCGCTGGGCTGGGCACGGTTCTTCGCCGGATCGGCCGAGCGTACCCGCGAACAGGCGCTGCCGCTGGCCGATGCCGCCGCGCCGGGGTTCGACCGGCGGTTGCTGGCGGTGCTGTCGGCCATTCCCGACGAACATGCGATGAAGCCCGCGCTCGATGCGTTCCTGATCGCCGAGATGGGGCCGAAGTCGCCCGACGAGGAACTGATCCGGCGCATCGCCCACCTCATCACCGACGATACGCCCGGCGGCGTGGCGGAGGCGGCGCGAAGCTGGGGCGTGTCGCAGGATGTCGTGCGGCGGACGTGCAAACGCTATTTCGGTTTCGGTCCCAAGACGCTGCTGATCCGCTCGCGCTTCCTGCGCTCGCTGATCCCGTTGATCGAGGCGGAGGGCGAGCAGGATTATTCGCGGATCGACGCCGCCTATGTCAGCGCGTCGCATTTCCTGCGCGATGCGCAGGCGGTGCTGGGCACGACGCCGCGCCGCTTCGTGCAGGAGGATCTGCTGTTCCTAACCGCATCGTTACGTGCGCGGGCGGCGGTGCTGGGCTGCCCGACGCAGGCGTTGCACCGGATTTAGGTCGCCTGATCCATCCAGACAGGGACGTCGCCCCAGCGAAGGCTGGGGCCTCTCGCGGCTCCTGTCGCGCATCAGTCCCGGGAGATCCCAGCCTTCGCTGGGATGACGTTCGTTTTGAGGTGAACGGATCAGCCTCCAAGGGCATCGTCACCCCGGACTTGTTCCGGGGTCCACGGCACCGCGAACGCGACGTCCGGTGCGTCAGCGGCACGGTGGACCCCGGAACAGGTCCGGGGTGACGATGGTGGGTAGGGCAGGTACGCCGCTACCCAGCCCCCCTCACATCGTCGAAAGCAGCGATTCGATCGTCACGAAGGCGAAGGCGACCGAGCTGTCGGCCACGCCGTACGGGATGAAAATCCGGTCGCCGTGGCGGATCGCGCCGCACGAATAGACGACATTGGGGACATAGCCCTCGCGGTCCTCGTTCGCCGCCGCGAGGATCGGGTCGCGGGTGCGGCCGATCACCTTGGAGGGATCGTCCTTGTCGAGCAGCACCGCGCCGATCGCATATTTGCGCATCGCGCCGACGCCATGGGTCAGCAGCAGCCAGCCCTCGTCGATCTCGATCGGCGGGCCGCAATTGCCGATCTGCACCAGCTCCCACGGATAATGGGGTTTGAGCAGCAGCTCGCCCTCGTCCCAATGGGTCAGCGTGTCGGATTTGATGAGAAACAGGTTTTCGCCGTCCTGCCGGCCGATCATCATATACTGGCCGTTCACCTTGCGCGGGAACAGGCCCATGCCCTTGTTGCGCGCGGCGCTGCCGGTCATCGGCACGAGGTCGAACGCGCGGAAGTCGCGGGTGCGCAGCAGCTCGGACTGGATCATCGATCCGTTGTAGGCGGTATAGGTGCCGAGCCATTCGAAGCTGCCGTCGTCGTGCCGGAACTGGACGAGGCGCATGTCCTCCAGCCCCTTCGACTGCGCCTGGGTGATCGGGAAGATGACGGTGCCCGACAGCGTCGAATCGCGGTGGCGGAACACCGTCACCTCGCCCTCGGGCGCCTCGTCTTCCTCGCCGATCGCGTCCGCCGCCGTCGCGAACGGCGGTTCGGGGGCCAGCACCAGCTCGTTCTCGTCGGTGATGATGCCCTCGCGGAACGCCACCGACGAGATATGCCCCTCGCCGACCGCGCGCAGCGACATCAGGATGCGTAAGCTGCCCTCAGGCATGCCCGACTGGTCGAAATGCGCCACCGCGCTGGGGTTCATCAATGCCGCTGCGGCATAGCTGTATTCGTGACAGAAATAGGCGCCGATCAACTGGCGCTTCTCGTCGCCGATCTCGGTGCCGTCGAGGTTCAGTACCGTCTCGATCTCGTCGTAGCGGGTCATGAACACCCGGCGCGTCTGCCAGTGGCGCGCCTCGAAATCCTTGAGGACGGTTTCGAGCTGCGCGCGCGTCTCGGCCGCCGACATCGCCAGCACTTCGCCCACCAGCCGTTCGGTGCGGCTGGGTGCGGAGCCGTTGCGCTGCCACGCGATATGAAACGGGCGCACCACCACGCGCGAGGGATCGGCGTACAGCCGCAAGGGGTGGTTGAAAATATCCAGCATTCGCGCGTCCACTCAATCCGGCCCGACCGTCGGGTGCCGCACCGTGCCTGTTCAGGCGACGGCGCGGCGCGGGTCTGCCACGGATGCGCCGCGCTTTGAAAGAGCCGAAATGGCGCAGGAGGCGAGTTGCAGCGCGAGAATCGACTCCGCGCCCTGGTTGCGGTTCAATCCGGTCGGCATCAACCCGTCGAAGCAACCGCCATCGGCGACGGTCGCCAGCGGCAGGTCGAGGTCGTTGGCCCCCAGATACCAGTGATAGGCCTTGAGCGCCTCGTCCCGCCAGCGCCGGTCGCCGGTTGCGTGGAACGCGGCGACGCATGCCTCGACCGTGGCCTGTGCTTCCAGTGGCTGCTGGTCGAACGGTAGCGGTTCGGCATAGGGGCGCCCGAAGCTTTCGGTGCCGACCGCGCGGAACCGGCCCTCGGGCGAGGTCTGCCGCCCGACGATCCAGTCGAGCGTGTCGAGGCCGACGTCGAGGAAATCCTCACGGCCCAGTGCCGCGCCGGCGCGGATCATCGCTTCGGGCAGGCGGGCATTGTCATAGGCCAGCACGATTTCGAACCAGCGCCATTCGGGGCGGCGCGCGGTGTCGAGCAACGTCACCAGTTCGTCGCCGAACCGCGTCGCGATTTCGGTCGACAGCGCGTGGCCGGGGACGACCTCCAGCATCGCCACCGCCGCCAGCATGGCGAAGGCGCGGGCGCGCGGGCTGCCGAGGTCGAGCGCGATCGACGCGGTCTGTTCGTAGAGCGACAGCGCCCAGTCGCGGTGCTTGCGCGAGCGTGCGTCGCGCGCGGTGATGGCGAGCGCCCACAGCGTGCGGCCGTTCGAATCCTCCGACCCTTCGTCCTCGCACCACGTCCGGTCGAAATTCATGAAGTTGCGGAAGCGCCGCCGATCGGGGTTCCACGCATATTGGACGAACGCGGCATAGAGCGTCATCCATTTGTCGCGCGCGATCTCGTCGATCTCGTCGATCTGCGACATCAGGATCAGCGCGCGGGCATTGTCGTCGATGCAATAGCCGTGACGGCGATCGGGCACCGAATAGATCGAATGCTGGAGCATGCCGGTGGCGTCGCTCATCCGCTCGACCGCCGCGAAATCGGGGGTCAGCGCGGTCAGGTCCATGTCGATCTTCATCCGGCGCGGTCGCGCGGCAAAGGCCGCCGTCACCTCCTTCAGCGCCGATTCGACGAGGCACGGCCAGAGCATGGTGCGGCCCCGCGCATAGGCGCGGGCGGCCAGATCGATGCGGCGGGCATCGTTCGACAGCAGGTCGTCGATCTCGCGCGCGAACGCTGCCGCATCGCCGAAATCGACAAGGATGCCGTGATCGTCGGCGAGAATCTCGGTCGCATGGACATAGGGGGTCGACACGACGACCTTGCCCATCGCCACCGCATAGGACAGCGTGCCCGAGGTGATCTGCGCCGGATTGGAATAGGGCGTGACATACAGGTCGGCCGCCTGGAGATAGTCGAGCAGTTCGTGCTGTTCGACGAAGGCGTCGACGAAGGCGACGTTGTCGGCGACGCCAAGGTCGGCCGCCTGCGCCTTCAACCGGTCGCGATACGCCTCGCCCTCATGCGCCACCAGATGCGGATGGGTCGCGCCCAGCACGACGTACAGCGCATTGGGATGGCGCGCGACGACGGCTGGCATCGCCTCGATCATCGTCTCGATCCCCTTGTTCGGCGCGAGCAGGCCGAAGGTCAGGATCACGTCGCGCTCGGCCCAGCCGAACGCCGGCTTCATCGCTGCGGGGGCGGCGAACGGGCGATCGGGCACGCCATGCGGAATCATCGCGATCTGGCGGCTGTTGGTGCCATGGACGCGCATCAGAATCTCGCGGCCCTTCTCGGCCATCACGATCACCTTGGCGGCGCGGCGCAGCAGCGCTTCGAGGACGCGACGCTCCTCGGCATTGGGATGTTCGAGGATGGTGTGCAGCGTGACCAGTACCGGCACGTTGACCCGGTCGAGCAGCGCCAGCAGATGCTCGCCCGCCGACCCGCCATAGATGCCATATTCATGCTGGACCCACACCGCCTGCGCGCCGCTCGCCTCGATCCGGCGCGCGGCGTCGAGATAGGCGATGCGGTCGTCCTGCGGGATCGCATGGGTGACGGCGGGCGGATAGGCATAGGCACCCGGCCGGTCGTCCATCGCATAGACGTCGACCTGAAGGTCGGGATAGCGATCGCGCAGCGCGTTGTAGGTGTCGGTGGTGAACGTCGCCAGGCCGCATTTGCGCGGCAGGAAATTTCCGATCAGCGCGATACGGTCGAGCGATTCGGGGGCGACGGTGCGGTCCATCCGGCTTCCTTTTGATGCTGCAGAATCCGCGGCATTGCGGCGGTATGCATCGAGGAAACATTTTGATACGCAGATAGTTGCATGCGGCGCGTATTGCGACGCAGCATTTTCGCCAGACCGTCACATTTGTTCGACAGGGCGTTGGGACGGATTGCAATTCAACGCGGCACCCGACCTCTCCCCTCCCTGACAAGGGAGAGGTCGGGGGTGGGTCGGCCGGTTGTGGAACGCCTGCCCTCCCTCGCGGGCCGACCCACCCCCAGCCCCTCCCTTGTCAGGGAGGGGAGCAGCCCGGCGAGCGGTTCCGCACGATACGGGTCCGTCCTGTCCTGGGCCGGATCGACATTCAGCTTTGGTAGGGGAGTTAGCCCCGCGCGCGTCATCCCCGCGCAGGCGGGGATCCATACACGCCGACGACGGTGGTAGAATCACACCCGTTGCGTCTATGGGTTCCCGCCTGCGCGGGAACGACGAAAAGCCGTAGCATTGGCTGACTGTCGATGCCGCCTGGATCGTTCGGAGCCGCGTGATACGACGAGGTTGGGAGATCGGGCCGGCACCACGAAAACGGATGCTTATCCCCGCCCGCGATAGCCCGGCACATCCTGATCGGGCACCCATACCCCCTTGGGTGGCTCGCCCAACTGCCAGAACACGTCGATCGGGATGCCGCCGCGTGGATACCAATAGCCGCCGATGCGCAGCCAGACCGGCTGCATCTCCGCGACCAGTCGCTGCGCGATGCCCACGGTGCAATCCTCGTGGAACGCGGCATGGTTGCGGAACGCCCCGAGGAACAGTTTGAGCGACTTGGATTCGACGATCGTGTCGCCGGGCACGTAATCGATCACCAGATGCGCGAAATCGGGCTGTCCCGTCACCGGGCACAGCGACGTGAATTCGGGCACGGTGAAGCGCACCAGATACGGCGTTGCCCGCGGATTGGGAACATAATCGAGCTCGGCGGCTTCCGGTGTGGCGGGAAGCGGGCTGGTCTGGCCAAGGAATTTCGGGTCCATGCCCGCCCACATAGGAAAGGCGGGGCACGAATGGAACGGGTGTTGATCCCGGTGCTGGGCGACCAGCTCACGGCCACGCTGTCGTCGCTGAAGCGCGCCGATCCCGCCGCCACGACGATCCTGATGATGGAGGTGGTCGAGGAAGCGACCTATGTCCGCCATCACCCCAAGAAGATCGCGTTCCTGTTCGCCGCGATGCGGCATCACGCCGCCGCGCTGCGCGAGGCGGGCTGGACCGTGGACTATGTCACGCTCGACGATCCCGACAATGCCGGCAGCTTCACCGGCGAGGTCGCGCGCGCGATCGGACGGCATGACCCCGCCCGAATCGTCGTCACCGAACCGGGCGAGTGGCGGGTGCAAGCGATGCTGGAGGCGTGGGAGACGATGTTCGGCATCCCCGTCGACATCCGCGCCGACACCCGTTTCCTGTGCAGCCACGACCGGTTCAACACATGGACCGAGGGGCGGCGCGAGCTGCGCATGGAATATTTCTACCGCGAGATGCGCCGCGAAACCGGGTTGCTGATGGACGGTGACAAGCCGGTCGGCGGCAAGTGGAATTTCGACAAGGACAATCGCAAGCCGCCGGGCCGCGACCTGATGATGCCGCGCCCGCTGTCGTTCGCGCCCGATGACGTGACACAGGAAGTGCTGGCACTGGTCGCCGACCGCTTCGGCGATCATGCCGGCACGCTCGACGGCTTCGACTTCGCGGTGACGCGCAAGGATGCGCTACGCCAGCAACGTGCGTTCCTGACCCATGCCCTGCCGCGCTTCGGCGACAATCAAGACGCGATGCTGACCGACGAGCCGTATCTGTGGCACGCGGTCCTCTCACCCTACATCAACGCCGGGCTGCTCGATCCGCTCGACCTCGCCCAAGCCGTCGCCAAACACTATGACGAGGGCAAGGTGCCGATCAACGCGGCGGAGGGCTTCATCCGCCAGATCATCGGCTGGCGCGAATTCATCCGCGGCATCTATTGGCGCGAGGGGCCGGACTATGGCAGCCGCAATTTCCTGAACGCGAAACGCGACCTGCCCGGTTTCTACTGGACCGGCGACACCGACATGCACTGTCTGGCCCAGGCGATCGGGCAGACGCTCCAGAACGCCTATGCCCATCATATCCAGCGGTTGATGGTGACGGGCAATTTTGCGCTGCTGATCGGTGCCGATCCGGTGCAGGTGCAACGCTGGTATCTCGAAGTCTATGCCGACGCCTATGAATGGGTCGAACAGCCCAATGTGCTGGGCATGAGCCAGTTCGGCGACGGCGGGCTGTTCGGCTCGAAACCCTATGCGTCGTCGGGAGCGTATATCGACCGGATGTCGGATTATTGCGGGGCGTGCCGCTACGACGTGAAGCAGCGGACGGGGGAGGATGCCTGCCCGTTCAATGCGCTCTATTGGGATTTTCTCGACCGCAACCGCGAGAAACTCGGCCGCAACCCGCGCATGGGGATGCCGTACCGGACGTGGGACAAGATGGCCGAGGACACGCGCGCCGACGTGCTGCAACAGGCGAAAGGGTTTCTGAAGAAGCTCGACAAGCTGCCGAAGTACGAGGGGTAGGGGAGGTCCCGGCTCCCTCCGTCATTCCCGCGAAGGCGGGAATCCATACACGCAACCGGTTCGGCTCGATCCGCGACGCCAGCGTCTATGAATCCCCGCCTGCGCGGGGATGACGATCAGGCCGGTATCCCCTCAACAACACCGCATCACCCGGTCCTTCCCGCCGCCGTAGCGCCGGTCGACCCGGTCGCGATGGAACTCGGCCAGCGTCATCACCGGCTCGCCCGGATGCGCGGCGTTCCGATGCGCGACATAGGCGTCGTAATCGGGCACGCCGACCATCAGCCGCGCAGTCTGCGCCGCCCTATGCAGGAAGCGCATCGCCGACCTCGCGCGTGGTGGGGGTGTCGCTTGCCAGCGCGCGGCGCGCCCCGGCGATGCCGTAGAACACGATCGCCAGCACCACCGCGATGAAGAAGGCGCACAGGATCGCATCGATCCGGTCGTTCAGGATGATCCGCTGCATCTCGGCGACGCTCTTGGCCGGGGCCAGCAACCGCCCTTCGGCGAGCGCGGTCGAGAATTGCTCGGCATGCGCAAGGAAGCCGATGCGCGGATTGGGATGGAACAGCTTCTGCCACCCGGCGGTCAGCGTGCAGATCAACAGCCACACGGTCGGCAGGATCGTCACCCACGCATAGCGCTGCCGCTTCATCTTGAAGAGCAGGACGGTCGACAGCGTCAGCGCGATCGCCGCCAGCATCTGGTTCGAGATGCCGAACAACGGCCACAGCGTGTTGATCCCGCCCAGCGGATCGGTGACGCCGCTGTAGAGGAAATACCCCCATGCCGCGACGGCCAGCGCGGTCGCGATCAGGTTGGGCGCGGTGCGGCTGGTGTCCTTCATCACCGGCACCATGCTGCCGAGCAGGTCCTGGATCATGAACCGCGCGACGCGAGTGCCGGCATCGACCGTGGTCAGGATGAACAGCGCTTCGAACAGGATCGCGAAATGATACCAGAACGCCATCATCCCCGGCCCGCCGATCACTTGGCTGAGGATATGCGCCATGCCCACCGCCAGCGTCGGCGCGCCGCCCGCGCGGCTCAGGATCGTCGTCTCGCCCACGTCGCGCGCCAGTTGGTCGAGCATCTGCGGCGTGACGGTGAAGCCCCACTCGCCGATCGTCCGCGCCGCCTCGACCGCCGTCGTGCCGATAAGGGCGGGCGGCGCGTTCATCGCGAAATACACGGCGGGGTCGAGCACGCAGGCGGCGATCAGCGCCATCACCGCGACGAAGCTTTCGGTCAGCATCGCGCCATAGCCGATGTAGCGCAGATGCCCCTCGCTCGCGATCATCTTGGGCGTGGTGCCGCTGGCGATCAGCGCATGGAACCCCGACACCGCGCCGCACGCGATGGTGATGAACAGGAACGGGAACAACGTGCCCGAAAACGCCGGCCCGGTCCCGTCGATGAACTTGGTGACGGCCGGCATCTCCAGTTGCGGCCGCACGATCAGGATGCCGAGCGCGAGTCCCGCGATCACCCCGATCTTGAGGAAGGTCGACAGATAATCGCGCGGCGCCAGCAACAGCCACACCGGCACGACCGAGGCGACGAAGCCGTATCCCATCAGGATCAGCGCCAGCGCCGGTCCGCTATAGGTGAACCACGGCGCCAGCGTCGCGGACCGCGCGACCGGCTCGCCGCCGACGATCGCCGCCATCAGCAGCACGAAGCCGATCGCCGACATCTCGGCGATGCGCCCCGGACGGATAAAGCGGCCATAGACGCCCATCAGCAGCGCGATCGGGATCGTCGCGAAGACGGTGAAGGTGCCCCACGGACTGCCGGTCAGCGCCTTCACCACCACCAGCGCCAGCACCGCGAGCAGGATGACCATAATCATCAGCACGCCGATCAGCGCGATGGTGCCGGGCACCACCCCCATTTCCGAGCGGATCATGTCGCCGAGCGACCGTGCATCGCGCCGGGTGGAGAAGAACAGGATCAGGAAATCCTGCACCGCGCCGGCGAATACCACGCCGACCAGCAGCCAGAGCGTGCCCGGCAGATAGCCCATCTGCGCCGCCAGCACCGGCCCCACCAGCGGCCCCGCGCCGGCGATCGCCGCGAAATGATGGCCGAACAGGACGTGGCGGTCGGTCGCGACGAAATCGAGCCCGTCGGCGCGGCGCACCGCCGGGGTGGGGCGGGCGGGATCGACCGCCAGCACGCGCCGCGCGATGAACAGGCCATAGAAGCGGTACGCGATCAGATAGACGCTGAGCGCCGCGATGACGATCCACAGCGCGTTCACGCTCTCGCCGCGCGTCAGCGCGACCACGCCCAGCGCGCCCGCGCCGACCAGCGCCAGCACCGCCCAGCCCGCGCGCGCCGCCATCGTCGCCGGCAGGATCGGTGCCGGCCCGTCCGCTAATCCCGCTGCCGCCATCGCCGTCGCTTCCCCTGTCACGCCGGCCATGGTCGTCGGGCCGGTCGCGGCGGATCATGCCAGCAAAGCGGCGGTGGGCGAAAGGGCCTATGCGTCCTAAACCCTTCGGATACAATCGTATAATATATTTGATATATATCAGTTTATGGACATATACTTTGCCCGAGTAGAAAACGGGGGAAATAAAATGACCGATTTCATGCGATTGTTGCGTGGTTCCAGCATGGCGACACTGGCGATCGGCCTTGCGATGCCGGCCTTTGCCCAAACGACGCCGCCGCCGGCCGATCCGGCCGAGGACGAAGCGATCGTCGTGACCGGCTCGCGCCTGCCCAACCCCGGCCTGGTCAGCAACAGCCCACTGACGGCGGTCAGCGCCGCCGAGATCAGGTTGCAGGGTGCGACCAACATCGAAAACGTGCTGAACCGCCTGCCGCAGATCACCCCCGATGCGAACGAGAACGTGTCGAACGGGTCGGACGGCACCGCGCGCGTCAACCTGCGCAACCTCGGCAGCAACCGCAACCTCGTCCTCATCAACGGCCAGCGGCTGCTGCCGATCCAGGCGACCGACCTCAACTTCGTGCCGACCGCGCTGGTCGAACGGATCGACGTCGTCACCGGCGGCGCCTCGGCGGTCTATGGATCGGACGCGGTGTCGGGCGTCATCAACTTCATCCTGCGCGACGACCTGAACGGCGTGAAGGGCGACGTGCAATACGGCTTTTCGGCGCACATCAACGACAATGCCGATCGCCGCGCGCTGGTCCGCTCGGCCGGATTCAGCGTGCCCACTGGATCGCCGGTCGACGGCCAGCGGTTGGATGCCAGCCTGGCGTTCGGCGCCAATTTGGACGACGGCAGGGGCAATGTGACCGCGTTCTTCGGCTATCGCGACGTGAAGCCGATCCTCCAGTACAACCGCGATGTGTCGGCCTGCGCGCTCGACCCGGTCTTCTCCGGAAATCCAGCGCAGGCCACCGCGCTGACCTGCGGCGGATCGTCGAACAACATGTATGGCCGCTTCGTACCGCTGCGCACCGGTATCGCGCCCGGCGGCTACAACAACACGATGGATGGCCAAAAGACGTGGGCGCAGTATAATAGCAGCTTCCGCTACAACTACGCTCCGCTCAACTATTTCCAGCGTAACGACACCCGTTACACCGCCGGTGCCTTCGCGCATTACGAAGTGAACTCGGCCGCCGAACTCTATGGCAGTTTCATGTTCATGGACGACCGGACCAATTCGCAGATCGCGCCGTCCGCGCTGTTCCAGGGCTATACCTACAACATCAACTGTAACAATCCGCTGATGAGCGCGCAGCAGGGACAGCTCCTGTGCGGCACCGCGTACGGCACCGCGGCGCAGCAGGACGTGTTCATCGGCTATCGTCCGGTCGCGGCACCGGCCAAGCCGCGTCGCGACGACCTGCGCCATACCGACTACCGCGTCACCGGCGGCGTGCGCGGGCAGATCGCGCGCGGCATCCGCTATGATGCGAACGCGCTGTTCTCGACCGTGATCTTCAACGAAACCTATCGCAACGACATCGATCCGGTGAAGGCGAACAAGGGGCTGAAGGTCGTCAACGTGGGCGGCGTGCCGACGTGTCTGTCGGTGGTCGACAAGTCCGATCCGGCCTGCGTACCGCTCAACGTGTTCCAGTTCGGCGGGCTGTCCGAAGCGGGGCTGAACTATATCTATGCGCCGACCAGCACCGAAGGGCTGGACAAGGAAACCGTGCTGAACGCCACCATGACGTTCGATGGCGGCGAATATGGCATGAAGCTGCCGTGGGCCGACGACGGCATCAGCGCGGTGGTCGGCTTCGAGCATCGCCGCGAAAGCCTCGAGTTCCGGGCCGACGCGCTGGCGCTGGCCAAGGGCACCAAGGAGATCGCTGGCGGCTTCAACGTGTCCGAAGTATTCACCGAAGTCAGCTTGCCGATCGTGCAGGGCAAGCCGTTCTTCGAGGAACTGACGCTGGTCGGCGGCTATCGCCTGTCGAAGTACAGCGGCAACAACGACAAGATCAGCACTTACAAGGGCGAGATCGCCTGGGCACCGGTGCAGGACCTGCGGCTGCGCGCCGGCTACAATCGCGCGATCCGCGCGCCCAACATCTCCGAATTGTTCAGCGCGCAGAGCCCGGGCAACGTCACGACGCAGGACCCGTGCGCCGGTGTCGTCGACAATGATCCGAACACCGTGTCGCCCACCGCGACGCTGGCGCAGTGCCAGCGCACCGGCGTCACCGCCCAGCAATATGGCACCATCCTCGAATGCCCCAGCGAGCAGTGCACCGGCTTCTTCGGCGGCAATCCCGCGCTCAAGCCCGAGCAGGCCGACACCTATACCGCCGGCATCGTCCTCACCCCGCGGTTCATCCGTGGCCTGTCGCTGTCGGTCGATTACTTCAACATCAAGGTGAAGGACTATATCGGTTCGATCCCGGTGCCGCTGGCGATCAGCCAGTGCGTGTCGACCGGCGATCCGTTCTTCTGTTCGCTGTTCAGCCGCAATCCACGCACGGGGTCGCTGTTCGGCGGCGACGCGACGACCGCGGGCTATATCACCTCGACCACGCAGAACACCGGTTCGCTCTCTACCAGCGGTGTCGACGTTGGGCTGAACTACAGCGGCAAGACGGCGATTGGCCGGATGGACGTCAATTTCGTCGGCACCTGGTTGCGCGACCTGACGACGCAGCCGCTGCCGGGTCTCGCCTCCTATGACTGCAAGGGGCTGTTCGGTGCCACCTGCGGCCAGCCTTCGCCCGAATGGCGGCATCAGGCGCGTTTCAGCTATACGACCGCCGATGATTTCGCGACCCTCTCGCTCAACTGGCGCTATATCGGCGGCACCAAGCTGTCGCTCAACACCAGCGATCCGTCGCTGACCGGCGCCACCTATGTCGTCAACGCCGAAATCCCCGCCTATAATTACTTCGATCTGGCGGCATCGTTCATGGTGAAGCAGGACATTGCGCTGCGCATCGGCGTCAACAACCTGTTCGACAAGGACCCGCCGGCGATCGCGCAAGGGGTGCTCGCCAGCTTCGGCAACGGCAACACCTATCCCGGCATCTACGACGTCGCCGGGCGCTCGTTCTTCGTCGGTCTGACCGCCGAGTTCTGATACCGGTACGACCGGCGGGCATCGTCCCGCCGGTCCTTTTTGTCCGAGGCCGCATGACCCTTCGCGCGCGACGCCGTTTTCCGCTGCTGCTGGCGGCGCTGCTCGCCACCCCGGCCAGCGCCCAGACCACGCCCCCGCCACCTGCCGAATGGGAACGGCCCGAGGTGATCCGCATCGGCGCCGAACCGATGCACGCGACCTTCGATGGCTATGAAAGCCGGGCCAAGGCGCTGGCGGGCGACCCCGCCGCCTCGCGCTATCATCTGTCGCTGAACGGCGACTGGGCGATGCAGCTCTCGCCCACGCCAGAAGCGCGTCCGGTCGGGTTCGAGGCCCCGTCCTACGACGTATCGCGCTGGGGAAAGATGGCGGTGCCCGGCATCCTGCAGGCGGCGGGGCATGGCGGGCCGGTGTTCGTCGGCAGCGGCTATCCGTTCCCGCGCAACCAGCCGTTGATCGACCACAAGCTCAACGAGGTCGCCTCGTATCGCCGCGATGTCATCGTGCCGCCGTACTTCGCCGGCCGCCGCCTGCTGCTGACGATCGGCGCGGCGGGCGCGGCCTATTATCTGTGGGTCAACGGCGTGCGCATCGGCTATTCCGAGGACAGCAAGCTTCCCGCCGAGTTCGACGTCACCGCCGCCGCCAGACCCGGCCGCAACACGGTCGCGATCGAACTCTATCGCTACGCCGATGGCAGCTATCTGGAGGATCAGGACTTCTGGCGCGTCAACGGCATCGAGCGCGGCATCACGCTGTACGCCGCGCCGCAGACCCGCCTGCGCGACCTGTCGGTCGAGGCGGGGTTGGACGCCGCCTATCGCGACGGGCGGCTGAGCCTCGGCATTGATACCGCCGGGGCAGGGGCGGGAACGCAGGTCCGCGCGACCTTGCTCGATGGCAAACTCAATGCGTGGACGCAGACCGCTCCGGTCGCCGCACCCCACGCGACGCTCACCGCCACGATTCCCACCGTGCGTCAGTGGAGCGCAGAGACGCCCGAACTCTACACGCTGCTGGTCGAACTGCTCGACGCCCAAGGCCGGGTGGTCGAGGCGACCAGCCGCCGCATCGGTTTCCGCACCGTCGAAGTGGCGGGCGGCGAGGTGCGGGTGAACGGTCGCCGCATCATGATCCGCGGCGTCAACCGCCACGAACACGACCCGCACACCTTCCGCATCGTCTCCGAAGCGACGATGCGCCGCGACCTCGAACTGATGAAGCGCGCCAATATCAACGCGGTGCGCACCTCGCACTATCCCAACGACCCGCGCTGGTACGACCTTGCCGACGAGGTCGGCCTGTACGTGATGGACGAGGCCAATATCGAGAGCCACGGCTATCTCAGTCTCTCGCAGGAGCGCGACAACGACCCCTCGGTGCTGCTCGGCAACGACCCCAAGTGGCGCGCGGCGCATCTCGACCGGGTGCAGCGCATGGTCGAGCGTGACCGCAACCACCCCTCGATCCTCTTCTGGTCGCTCGGCAATGAAACCGGCGTGGGGCAAAGCTTCGAGGATGCCGCCGCATGGGTCCGCGCGCATGACCGGACGCGGCTCATCAGCTTCCTCGGGTGGAGCATGAGCGGCTGGCGCCATCCGGTGAACCGCTATGTCGACATCTTCGCGCCGATGTACGACGATACGCTCAAGATCGCCGACTATGCGCGGCAGGGCGACCTGAAACAGCCACTGATCCTGTGCGAATATGCCCATGCGATGGGCAACAGCCTCGGCAACTTCGCCGAGTACTGGGACGTGATCCGCGCCTATCCGAAGCTACAGGGCGGCTTCGTGTGGGACTGGGTCGACCAGACGGTGATCCTGAAGGACGCGGCGGGCCGTGACTATTTCGCGCAAGGCCCCGATTTCGCCAACAAGGGCGGCGACGACAGCCCGGTCGGCGACGGCGTGATCCGCTCCGGCCGGACGCCCGACCCCGAATATCACGAACTGGCCAAGGTCCAGTCGCCGATCGCTTTCGTTGAGGCCGCCGGGGGCTACCGCGTCGTCAACCACCACGATCATATCGACCTGTCGCGCTTCACGCTCGACTGGGAAGTGCTGGAGGACGGACGCCCGGTCGCCGCCGGCACGATCCCTACGCCGGTGGTGGCCCCGGGGCAGACCGCGCCGCTCGCGCTGACGCTGCCCGCCCCGCGCGACCGCCAAGCCGAACGGCGGCTGGTGCTGCGCGCGCGGGCACGGGCGGGGGCGATCCCGCTGGTGCCGGCGGGCCATGTCGTCGGCTGGGACCAGTTCGCGCTGTCGCCACCACGCGCGGTGCCGCTGCCCGGCGGGGTCGCGCCGGTCGTCGATGCCGATATGCTGCGCCTCGCCAGCGGTGATGCGGTGCTGGAGATCGAGCGGGCAAGCGGCCTCGTCCGCCGCTACGCGCGCGGCGGCACGACGTTGCTGACCGGCGGCGCGCCCAATTTCTGGCGCGCGCCGACCGACAACGACATCGGCACCGGCGTGCTGAAGAGCCATGCGATGTGGAAGCAATTCTCGAACAACCGCCGCGTCGATGGCGTGGGCGTGGAGGGCGACGCGATCGTCGTGCGCCACGACATGGGGGTGGGATCGGTCGACACCGTCACCCGCTGGACCATGGGCCGTGACGGCAGCGTCGGCGTGACGATGACCTTCACCCCGCACCGCGACACGCTGCCCGATCCGCTGCGCATGGGCCTCGCGTTCAGCGGTGCGCAGGGTTTCGACCGGATCGGCTGGTACGGGCGCGGCCCCCACGAAACCTATGCCGATCGCAAGGTGTCGGGGCTGATTGCCGAGTGGCACGGCACGCTCGCGGAACAGGCGCACGGCTATGCCCGCCCGCAGGAAACCGGCGCGAAACAGGACGTGCGCCGGGTGACGCTGAGCGGGGCCGGGCTGCCAAGCCTGCGCGTCACCGGGGTCCAGCCGCTGTCGGTCAATGCGCTGGCCTTTCCCTATGCCGACCTCGAAACGAAGAAACACAGCAGCGAGATCACGGCCCATGGGCTGCCCAGCCTGTTGATCGACGCGGCGCAGGCCGGGGTCGGCGGCGATACCGGCTGGAACCTCGATGGACGACCGCACATGGCCTATCGCATCGCGCTCAGGCCCACGACTTTCGCGTTTACTCTGGGGACGGTGAAGTGAGGGCGCTCCTCGCGCTCGCGCTGGTCGCCGCGCCGGCGGCGGCGCAGGACGTGCCGGCGCGGATCGACGCTTCGCTCGCCTTGCGCGAGCGCTGGCAATGGCTGACCCGCGACATCGCCGAACCGGCGCAGTGGGACGCGGACGGCCGCCATTTCCATTATCGCAAGACGGTCGAGGGCGGCTTCGTCTTTATCGACGTCGATGCGGCCACCCTCGCCAAGTCCCCCGCGTTCGACGCCGCTGCCATCGCCGCCGCGCTGACCAAGGCGGGCGGCGTGCCCGTAGATCCGCTGCGCCTGCCGTTCGACCGCTTCGCCTATGTCGACGGGCGCAAGGCGATCGAGCTGCCCCTCGGCGAGGTCCGCATGCGCTGCACGCTGATCCAGCCGGTATGCGCACGGCTGCCCGAACCGGTGCCGCAGCGCGACCGCGGTTTCGGCGTGGTGCGCGACCTGCGCCAGCCTGCAGACAACACGCCCCGCCGCTCGCCCGACGGCAGTCTCGAAGCACTGGTGGTCGACGATAATCTGGTGGTGCGCGCCGCTGGCGGCGGCGCGGAGAAGTGGCGCGCGCAGGACGGATCGCCCGGCGACTTCCACGATCCCGAAACCATCGCGTGGTCGCCCGATGGCCGCCATGTCGCGGTCTATCGCGTCCGCCCCGGCTATCCCCGGATGGTGACGCGCATCGTCGCCGCGCCCCCCGGCCGGGTCCAGCCCGAAGTGGTGCAGCAACTCTATCCCAAGCCCGGCGACACGGTGGACCGCGAACAGCCGGTGCTGTTCGATGTCGCTACGGCCAAGCACACCGACATCGCCGACACGCTGTTCCCCAACGCCTATACCCTCAGTGCCCCCTATTGGCGGCCCGATGGGCGGACGCTGGCGTTCGACTATGTCCGGCGCGGCTTCGGCGCGGCAAAGCGGATCGTGGTCGATGCGGCGAGCGGCCAGGCGCATGTCGCGGCGAGCGACGAGTCCACGACCTTCGTGTTCCGCGACCGCATCTTCACCCATGATCTGGGCAGGGACGGCGCCGAGCTGATCCAGACCTCCGAGCGCGACGGCTGGCGGCACCTCTATCTGGTCGATGGCCGCACCGGCCGGGTGAAGCGGCAGATCACGCGCGGCAAGTGGCTGGTACGCGACATCGCGAAGGTGGACGAGGGCAAGCGGCAGATCTGGTTCTCGGCCAGCGGCTATGTGCCGGGCGAGGACCCCTATTACAAACACTGGTTCCGTATCGATTTCGACGGGCGCAACCTCACGCGCCTCACCACCGCGAACGCCACCCACGAGGTCCGCTTCGCCCCCGACATGGGCCGCTATGTCGACACCTATTCGCGCAGCGACCTGCCCGAGACGAGCGAGCTGCGTGGCCCCGACGGGCGGCTGGTCGCGGTGCTGGAGCGCGGCGATATCACCCGCCTGACCGCCGCCGGCTATCACCCGCCCGAACGTTTCGTGGCGAAGGGCCGCGACGGCGTCACCGATATCCACGGGATCGTCGTCCGCCCGCAGGGTTACGACCCCGCCAGGCGCTATCCGGTGATCGAGAACATCTACGCCGGCCCGCACGACAGCTTCGTGCCCAAGGGCTTCTGGCCGTTCGGCGGCTATTCGGGCGGCGACAAGGTGATCGGCATGCAGCAGCAGGCCGATCTGGGCTTCATCGTCGTGATGATCGACGGCATGGGCACCGCCAACCGCTCGAAGGCGTTTCACGACGTCGCGTGGAAGAACCTCGCCGACTCGGGCTTCCCCGATCGCATCGCATGGCTGCGCGCGCTGGCGGCCAAGGATGCAGCGGTCGATCTCACCCGCGTCGGCATCTACGGCGGATCGGCGGGCGGGCAGAGCACGCTGAACGCGCTGCTGTTCCATGGCGATGTCTACAAGGCCGGGGTCGCCTATGCCGGGTGTTTCGACAACCGCATGGACAAGATCGACTGGAACGAACAATGGCTCGGCTGGCCGGTCGATGCCAGCTATCTCGCCGGATCGGGCGTGGTCCATGCCGCGAAGCTGAAAGGCGAGCTGCTGCTGGTCGTCGGCGAACAGGATTCGAACGTCGACCCCGCCTCGACCACGCAGGTCGTCGACGCGCTGGTCCGCTCAGGCAAACGCTTCGACCTGCTGGTCGTGCCCAACGGCGAACATGGCGCGGGCCGCTCGACCGGCCCGGTGCCCTACGCGATGCGCCGCCAGTACGACTTCTTCCTGCGCACGCTGCGCGGGGAGGGGGTGAGCGACTGGAACGCGCGATAGGGTTGATCGACCTTCAGCCGCGTCGTCCCGCAACATTGCTCCCCTCCCTGACAAGGGAGGGGCTGGGGGTGGGTAGGCCTGCGAGGAAAGACGAGCGTTCCACAATCGACCAACCCACCCCCGCCCCTCCCTTGTCAGGGAGGGGAGAAGCCGAACCTTTCGCGGAATGTCGATCCGTCCCAGATTGACAAACCCACCCCCGGCCCTATCGTATACGGTATTCACAGGGGATGGATATGCCGATCGACCGCCGCCGCTTCCTCGCCAGCGGTGCCGCGCTGCCGCTGGCCACGCTGCCCGCCGCCGCGCGGGGGATGACCGCCGCGCTGCCCGCGCATCCCAAACCGCTGCCCCTGTCGGCGGTGCGGCTGCGCCCGTCGGACTATGCCCGCGCGGTCGAGGTCAATCGTGCCTATCTGCTGCGGCTCGATGCCGACCGGCTGCTGCACAATTATCGCAGCTTCGCCGGCCTCGCCCCCAAGGGCAAAGTCTATGGCGGCTGGGAAAGCGACACCATCGCCGGCCACACGCTCGGCCATTATCTCTCCGGCCTCGCGCTGACCCATGCCCAGACCGGCTGCCCCGATTGCGCGGCGCGCGCCGCGTACATCATCGACGAGTTGGTCGCGTGTCAGGCCGCCGACGGCTATGTCGCCGGGTTCAGCCGCAAGCGCCGCGACGGCACGATCGTCAACGGGAAGGAAATCTTCCCCGAGATCATGGGCGGCGACATCCGCTCGGCCGGGTTCGATCTCAACGGCTGCTGGGTGCCGTTCTACAACTGGCACAAGCTCTATACCGGGCTGTTCGACGTCCTCGACCATATCGGCCCTTCGCCCAAGGCGACGGCGATCATGGTGGCCTTGGGCGGCTATATCGACCGGGTATTCGCCGCGCTCACCGACGATCAGGTGCAGCAGGTCCTCGCCTGCGAACACGGCGGGCTGAACGAGAGTTTCGCCGAACTCCATGCGCGCACCAACGACCCGCGCTGGCTCAAACTCGCCGAGCGCATCTACCATAAAAAAGTGCTGGTCCCGCTGACCGAGAAGCGCGACGAACTGGCCAATATCCACGCCAATACCCAAGTGCCCAAACTCATCGGCCTCGCCCGGCTGTACGAGATCACGGGCAATCCGGGCCACGCCACCGCCGCGCGCTTCTTCTGGGAGCGCGTCACGCGCCACCACAGCTATGTCATCGGCGGCAACGCCGACCGCGAATATTTCAGCGCGCCCGACAGCATCGCCCAGCACATCACCGAACAGACGTGCGAGCATTGCAACACCTACAACATGCTTAAACTCACCCGCCACCTCTATGGCTGGGCACCCGACGGCGCGCTGTTCGACTATTACGAACGCGCCCACCTCAACCACGTCATGGCGCAGCAGGAGCCGGTGAACGGCGGCTTCACCTACATGACCCCGCTGATGACCGGCACGAAGCGCGAATATTCGGCCCCCGATGGCGAGGAATTCTGGTGCTGCGTCGGCACCGGCATGGAAAGCCACGCCAAGCACGGCGAGAGCATCTTCTGGTCGGGCGACGATACGCTGATCGTGAACCTCTATATCCCCGCCGACGCCGAGTGGGCGGCGCGCAGCGCGCGGGTCGGCCTTGCCACCGACTATCCGTTCGACGGCCAGGCGACGCTGACCTTCACCACGCTCGGCAAAGCCGGCCGCTTCCCGGTCGCGCTGCGTATCCCCGGCTGGGCGAAGTCGGCCGAGATACTGGTCAACGACCGCCCGCACGATGCCGCCCGCGCGAGCGGCTATGCGGTGATCGATCGCCGCTGGAAGGCCGGCGACCGCGTGACGATCCGCCTGCCGCTCGACCTGCGGCTGGAGGCAACGCCGGGCGATGCGCAGACCGTCGCGGTGCTGCGCGGGCCGCTGGTGCTGGCCGGCGACCTCGGCCGCGCCGACGGGACATGGGACCAGCCCGATCCGGCAATGGTCGGCGACGACCTGCTCGCCCGGTTCCAGCCCGTTGCCCTTGAGGAAGCGCAATATCGCACCGCCAGTCTCATCCGCCCCGGCGACCTGACCTTCGTCCCCTTCTATCGCCAGTACGACCGGCGCAGCGCGGTCTATTTCCGCCGCTTCACCGATAGCGAATGGGCGGTCGAGGAAGCCGCCTTCCGCAAGCGGCAGGCCGACGAGCGTGAACTCGCCGCCCGCTCGGTCGACGTGATGCACCTCGGCGAAATGCAGCCCGAGCGCGACCACAATCTCACCTCCGACATCTCCTACCCGCTCAGCTATCGCGGCCGCGCCGGGCGCGACGCGCGCACCGGCGGCTTCTTCCAGTTCACCATGGCGGTGAAGCCCGGCCCATTGGTGCTGCAGGCGACCTATTGGGGCGACGAGGGCAAGCGCTCGTTCGACATCCTCGTCGACAATCAGCGCATCGCCACCCAGTCGCTCGACCGCAGCCGGCCGGGGACGTTCTTCGACGTCGACTATCCGGTCCCCGAACCGCTGACCCGCGGCAAGGCGAAGATCACCATCCGCGTCGTGCCGCACGACAAGAACACCGCCGGCCCGGTGTTCGGCATGCGCCTGTTCACCGCCAAGCCGGGGACGACCGCATGAGCGACACCGTCCTGATGACGCTGGACGAGGTGCGCGCCTATGCCCGCGCCACGCTGCGCCGCGTCGGCCTCTCCGAACCGCATGTCGTCGCGGTTGCCGAGACGATGGTCGCGGGCGAGCGCGACGGCTGCGGAAGCCATGGCCTCTACCGCCTGCTCGTCGCCGCGCACAGCGTCGCCAGCGGGGTGGTGGTGCCCGATGCGGTGCCGGTCCTCTCGCGGCCCAAACCCGCGCTGGTCCGCGTCGACGGGCAGGGTGGTTTCGCGCAACTGGCGTTCGAGACGGGCCGCGAAGCACTGGTCGAGGCGACCCGTGCGAACGGCATCGCCGCCATGGCGCTCAACAACATCGTCCATTTTGCAGCACTCTGGCCCGAGGTCGAGGCGCTGGTCGCCGACGGCCTCGTGGCACTCGCCTTCACCCCCAGCCATGCGTGGGTCGCGCCGGCGGGCGGCACGAAGCCGGTGTTCGGCACCAACCCGATCGCATTCGGCTGGCCGCGCCCGGGCCCCAACCCGTTCGTGTTCGACTTCGCGACCTCGATGGTGGCGCGCGGCGAGATCGAGCTGCACCGCCGCGCCGGCAAGGCCATCCCGACCGACTGGGGCATCGACCCCGACGGCAACCCCAGCGCCGACGCACAAGCGGTACTGGCCGGCGCGATGCGCACCTTCGGCGGGCACAAGGGGTCGGCGCTGGCGGCGATGGTCGAACTGATTGCCGGGCCGCTGATCGGCGACCTGACCAGCGCCGAATCGATCGCGCGCGATGCGGGCCGCAAGGGATCGCCGATCGGCGGCGAACTGATCCTCGCGATCGATCCCGCCGGCTTCCTCGGCGACGCGGCGGCCGACCATCTCGCGCGTGCCGAGGCGATGTTCGAGGCGATCGAGGGGCAGGGCGCGCGCCTGCCCGGCAGCCGCCGCCACGCCGCCCGCGCGGTCAGTGAACGCGAAGGGGTGCGGGTGTCGCGGGCGCTGCTCACGGACATCGACGCAGTGGCAGGAAAGGCGAAGTGATGCGGAACGACACCCCTATCCCCACCCCGGACTGGTTCTGGGGTCCACCTCGCCACGAACGTCGTCGCCCGATCCACGACACGCATCGCTCGCCGACAAGTGGACCCCGGAACCAGTCCGGGGTGACGATGCTGGTGTCGGCCTTCGCCCTCCTCCTCGCCACCCCCGTCATGGCGCAGCAACCGCAGGGGACCCCCGCCGACACCGCCTTCGCCACGCTCGCCACGTCCGAGTACGACTGGCGCAAGGCGCAGGCTGGCCCCGGCGAGGATTCGTCGGTTGCGCCCGATGCTGGCCTGTCCGACGTCGGCCCCGCCGCACAGGCCGCCCGCCTCGCCCGGTGGGAAACGACCGCCCGCGCACTGGACGCGATCGACCCGGCCAAACTCTCGCCCGGGGTGCGCGACGACTACACCGTCTACCGTGCGCAGGTCGCCGCGCTGCTCGCCGCGCAGCGCTTCCGCGACTGGGAAAAGCCGCTCAACGCCGACAGCAGCTTCTGGATCGACATCGCCGGCATGGCGGGCGAACCGCTGCGCGACGCGGCCGGCTATCGCGGCTATCTCGCCCGGCTGGCGCAGATCCCGCGCTATTTCGACCAGAACATCGCCAACATGCGCGCCGGCCTCGCGCGCGGCTTCACGCCCCCGGCGATCACGCTGCAAGGGCGCGACGCCGGCGTGGCGGCGGTGGTCGCCGCGCCCGGCGAGGCATCGCCCTTCTACGCCCCGTTCAAGGCCATGCCGGCGACGATCCCACCCGCAACCCAGGCAAGCCTACGCGCCGAAGCGCTGCGCCTGATCGGCAGCGCGGTGATCCCCGCGCACCAGCGGCTCCTCGCGTTTCTGCAACAGGACTATATCCCGGGCGCGCGCACCAGCCTCGCCGCTTACGACCTGCCCGATGGCCGCGCCTACTACGCCTCCAAGGTCCGCGAATATGTCACGCGCGACCTGACCGCCGATCAGGTCCATGCCATCGGCCTCGCCGAAGTCGCCCGTATCCGAGCACGGATGCAGACCGTGATGCGCGACGCGAAATGGCAGGGCGATTTCCCCGGTTTCCTGCACTTCCTGCGCACCGATCCGCAATTCTACGTCACCACGCCGCAGGCGCTGCTCGACCGCGCGGCATGGATCGCCAAGACGTTCGACGGCAAGGCGGCGCAATATTTCAACCGCATGCCGCGCGCGCGTTTCGCGATCAAACCGGTGCCGGCCGACCTCGCCCCCTTCTACACCGGCGGGCGCGGCGGGCCGGGCATCTACCTCGTCAACACGTACAATTTGCCCGCGCGCCCGCTCTATTCATTGCCCGCGCTGACGCTCCACGAAAGCGCGCCTGGCCATGCGTGGCAGATGTCGTTCGCCGCCGAGCTGGACGACCTCCCCGCCTATCGCCGCGACGCCTATCTCTCGGCCTATGGCGAGGGCTGGGCGCTGTATTCGGAGGCGCTCGGCGAAGAGATGGGGATGTACACCACCCCGTATGAAATCTTCGGCATGCTCAGCTACCAGATGTGGCGCGCCGCCCGGCTGGTGGTCGACACCGGCCTCCACTCGCAAGGCTGGACCCGCGAGCGCGCGCAGAATTTCCTGAAAGACAATACCGCGCTGTCGACCCACGAGATCACGACCGAGGTCGACCGCTACATCGCATGGCCCGGACAGGCGCTGAGCTATTACATGGGCGAGATGGCGTTCGTGCAGGGCCGCGCAAAGGCGGAAAAGGCGCTGGGCGACAAGTTCGACATCCGCGCCTTCCACGACGCGATGCTGGCGCTGGGATCGGTCCCGCTGCCGATGATCGACGCGCGGGTCGACCGTTTCATCGCCGAGGGCGGCAAGGGGCCGTATCCGCTGGGGTAGGGGTACGGTTGCCGGTCCTTCGGTACACGCTGCCCGGAACCGGACATTGTGTGGCAACCCGATCGGACGTTACACCATCCATGCCAGCATGACGGAATTGGTAGACGTATCGCTACAGCGATCCCGGAACCGGGTGCGGGTTCGATCCCTGCCGCTGGCGGATTCGCATGATTGCGAACACCGGCCATGGCCCTAGACCAGCGTGTAAGGCTTACGTGGAGGATGTGGTGAACAAGTTTGTTTCCGCGATTCTGATAGCCGCCGCGTCTGTCTACACGCTGATGATTGTATTCCTCGTCGTGTTTACGATCGGGTTCTTCGGCGCTGGAGGCATCGGCAAAAATCCAGGCAGTCTTGCGATCTTCTGCTCGCTTGCACTGTCGCCTCTGGTGGTATGTTATTATTGTTTGAGGCGGGCATCGGCGTGGCGTCGCGGTAAACGCCCGCCCGTCTGAAAAGGGGCAGGGCCACGGCAGCCAAGCACCCCTATCCGTTCCCCCCTACCCGAACGGCCGGTCGATCGACGGCTGCGGCTGCGTGAACCACGCCGCGCCATCGTCGGTCACATGGAAATGATCCTCCAGCCGCACGCCGAAACGCCCCGGCACCACGATCATCGGCTCGTTCGAGAAACACATGCCCACCGACATCGGCGTCACGTCGCCACGCACCAGATTGGCCGGCTCGTGGATCGACAGGCCAATGCCGTGCCCGGTGCGATGCGGCAGCCCCGGCAGCGCATAGTCCGGCCCCAGCCCATGGGCGGACAGCACCGCGCGCGCCGCAGCATCGGCCATCTCGCACGGCACGCCGGGTCCTGCGACCGCGAACGCCGCCGCCTGCGCCGCATGCTCGATGTCCCAGATGTCGCGGACGTGCCGGTCCACCTGCCCGAAGGCATAGCTGCGGGTGATGTCCGAATGATAGCCGTGTACCCGGCACCCGGTATCGATCAGCACCAGCTCGTTCTCGGCCAGTCGCTGGTCGCCGGGCAGGCCGTGGGGAAAGGCGGTGGCATGGCCGAACTGCACCGCGCAGAAGAACGATCCGCCGCCACCGATCGTGCGATGCGCTGCGTCGATGAAGGCGATCACCTCGCTGGCAGCGATCCCGGGGTGCAGGATGCGCGCGGCGCGCGCCTGCACCTCCAGCGTCATCGCCTTGGCCTGCGCCAGACACGCCAGCTCGGCCGCCGACTTCACCATCCGGCACCCGTCGATCACCCCCGATCCGTCGACCAGCGTCGCCCCGGCCCGCGCCAGTTTCGCCCCCCATGCGAAGGGAAGCTGCGGATCGACCGCGATTGCGCCCATGCCTTGCGCGGCCTTCGCCAGCAGCGCGACCGGGTCCTCATCCTCGTCCCACAGCGCGAGATCGGCGGAGATTTGAAGGTCGGCTTCCAGCGATCCCTGCTCGAACCGGGGACAGATCATCACCGGCTCGCCCGCCACCGGCAGCAGCAGCGCGACCATCCGCTCGGTCGCACCCCACGGCACCCCGGTGAAATAGCGCAGCGACGCCCCGGCATGGACCAGCAGCGCGCCTGCGCCCGCCGCCGCGCACAACGCCCGCGCCTTGGCCGCCCGCGCGGCATATTCCGCTGCTGCGATCGGCGGCACCCGAGTCGCGGGCGGACGGATCGCCGCCAGTTCGGTCGCGGCGTCGGAGGTTCCGATGGTCATGCTGCAAAGTCCCGTATCATGGTGGATCGACATTCAACCAAGTGCTCGACGTCTCCCCTCCTTGACAAGGGAGGGGTCGGGGGTGGGTCGGCCCGCGAGGCAAGGTGTGCGTTCCACAACCGGCCGACCCACCCCCAGCCCCTTCCTTGTCAGGGAGGGGGAGCAATTCTGCTCACGTTCCGACCGAAGGTCGACCCGAATCAAAACCGCTCGACGTCGAACGCCACAGGCACCGGCGCTTCGCCAAGTATCAGCGCCGCGACCCATTCCCCGGTGATCGGCCCCAGCGTCAGCCCCAGATGCTGATGCCCGAAGGCATAATAGAGATTGTCGGCGCGAGTCGACCGGCCGATCGCCGGCAGATAATCGGGCAGCGTCGGCCGGGCCCCCATCCACCGGCGGAACGGCCCGGCGATCGGCAGGCGCAGCGCGGTGACATGCGCGCACAACCGGTCGCTCTTGCGCGGGTCGGGTGGGGCGTCGGCACGGCCGAACTCGACGAAGCCTGCCACCTGCACCTGGTCGGCATAGCGGGTGACGATGATCGAGCGGTCCTCGAATACCACCGGCGGCAGGTCGGCGGGCCAGGCGGCCGCATCGCCGCGCAGATGATAGCCGCGCTCGGCGATCAGCGGCACGGCGGCATGCCCCGCCGCCGCCATCAGCGCGGCCGAGCCGACCCCGGCGGCGATCACCACCCGGGTAGCCGCGACTCCCTCCACCACGATCCGCCGGCCATGGCGTTCGAGCGTGGCGTGCCGGTGCAACCGCTCGACCCCGGCCGCCGCCAGCGCGGCGTCGAGCGCGTCGGCCAGCGCGGTCAGGTCGGCGATCTGCCCGGTGCCGGTGAAGCGCATCGCATCGACCACGCCGGGCGACAGCGCGCGCAACCGGGCGAGATCGTCGGCGCTCGCCTCGCCCAGCCGCGCGGTGCCGGTATCGGCCTTGCCCCAGTACGCCCGGCCCGCCGCGGCGCTGGCGGCACTTTCCCATGCGATCAAATGGCCGTCCTCGCGCAGCAGGTCGCGCCGTCCGATCGCTTGGGCCAGCCGCTCCCATGCCGGCATCGCCTGCGCCAGCATCGCGCGCAGCGCCGCCTGTCCAGCGGCGAATCGCTTCGGGGTAGACGCCGCGACCAGCCGCGCGGCGAAGGGCAGCCACGTCGCGATCTGCGCGATCGGCAGCCCCACCGGCCCGCCGCGCCAGAACAGCCGCCGGGGCATCGACCGGATCGTCACCCACGACGCGATCGGCGCGACTTGTTCGGTGGCAATATGTCCGGCATTCCCCCATGATGGTGCGGCGCGGTCGTCGGCCGCATCGATCAGCACGACCCGCTCCCCGCGGGCCGCCAGCGCCAGTGCGATCGACCGGCCGACGATCCCGGCCCCGACCACGGCGATACGATCGTCCGGCATGGTCCGCTTTGCCCCCTTGTTCATCACCCGCTATTATCGTATACGGTATTCACAGACAAGACTTCAGGACCAGAGCATGACGATTGATTGGCAAGGTGTGTTTCCAGCGGTGACGACGCAGCTTCGCGAGGATCTCTCGATCGATCTCGCCGATACCCAGCGCGTGGTGGACGATCTGATCCGCGACGGCGTGACCGGCGTCATCGCGCTGGGCACGGTGGGCGAGAACAACTCGCTGACCCATGACGAGAAGATCACGGTCCTCACCGCGATCGTCGAGGTGGTCGACGGCCGCGTCCCCGTCGTCACCGGCGTGTCCGAATATGATACCCGCCGCGCGGTCGCCTATGCGATCGCGGCGGAAAAGGCCGGGGCGGACGGCCTCATGCTGCTCCCGCCGATGGTCTATGTGCCCAAGGCGCATGAACTGGCCGCGCATTTCAAGGGCGTGGCGGCGGCGACCGCGCTGCCGATCATGCTCTACAACAACCCGCCGGCCTATCGCACCCAGATCGACAACACGGTGCTGGAGATGGTGGCCGATGCGCCGACCATCGTCGCGATCAAGGAATCGGCTCCCGACACGCGCCGCTTCACCGATGTGAAGACCGCGTTCGGCGACCGCTACGTGCTGTTCGCCGGCCTCGACGACGTCGCGCTCGAAGGGCTGTACCTCGGCGCGCAGGGCTGGGTGTCGGGCCTCACCAACGCCTTCCCGCGCGAATCGGTCGAGCTGGTGCGCGCGTTCCAGCGTGGCGATCATGCTAAGGCGATGGAAATCTATCGCTGGTTCATGCCGCTGCTCCACCTCGATGCCGATCACGATCTGGTGCAGTCGATCAAGCTGGCCGAACAGGTCATGGGTCGCGGGTCGGAGCGCGTGCTCCCGCCGCGCCTGCCGCTGATCGGCGAGCGCCGCGCCCAGGTGATCGCGATGGTCGAACAGGCGGCGGCGACTCGCCCCGACCTGCCCTCGTTCCAGCCCGCCGCCGCCGCCGCCGCGGCCTGATCGCACGCCGATGCGCCACAGCTTCTTCTGCATCGACGGGCATACCGCCGGCAATCCGGTGCGGCTGGTCGCAGGTGGCGCACCCTTGTTGAAAGGGGCCTCCATGTCGGAGCGGCGACAGGATTTCCTGTCCCGCTTCGACTGGATCAGGACCGGGCTGTGCTTCGAACCACGCGGCCATGCGATGATGTCGGGCGGGTTCCTCTATCCGCCGACGCAGCCCGATTGCGACATCGGCATCCTGTTCATCGAAACCTCGGGCTGCCTGCCGATGTGCGGGCACGGCACGATCGGCATCATCACCTTCGGCCTCGAACACGGCCTGATCCAGCCGACCACGCCGGGCCTCCTGCGCGTCGAGGTGCCCGCCGGGATCATCGGCATCGCCTACCGGAGCGAGGGTGACAGGGTGACGTCGGTGAAGATCACCAACGTCCCCGCCTATCTCGCCGCGACCGGCATCGCCATCGACCTGCCCGGCCTCGGGCCGCTCAAGGTCGACGTCGCCTATGGCGGCAACTATTACGCGATCGTCGAGCCGCAGGGCGGCTACACCGGCCTCGATTCGCTCGGGGCCGAGGCGATCATCGCCCACAGCCGGGCGTTGCGCGACGCGGTGCGCGCGGTGTTCGAGCCGGTCCATCCGCTCGACCCGACGATTCGCGGCGTCAGCCACGTGCTATGGGCCGACGTGCCGAAGGGCGAGGGCGCTGACGGCCGCAACGCGGTCTTCTACGGCGACGGCGCGATCGACCGGAGCCCGTGCGGTACCGGCACCTCGGCGCGGCTCGCGCACCTCGCCGCCACCGGGCGGCTGGCGATCGGTGACAGCTTCGTCCACGAAAGCTATATCGGCAGCCGCTTCACCGGCCGGGTCGAGGCAGCGACGAGCCTCGGCGACGTGCCCGCCATCATCCCCTCGATCGAGGGGTCGGCGATCGCCACCGGCTTCAACACCATCTGGATCGATCGCGCCGATCCGTTCTGGCAGGGGTTCGTCGTCCGGTGAACAGTTCCGCAATCGTCGTCCGCACCCTGTCCGATCAGGTGTTCACCATCGTCCGCGACCGCATCGTCACCGGCAGTCTGGGTGAGGATGCCCCGATCCGGCAGGACGCGCTGGCCGCCGAACTGGGGGTGAGCAAGATTCCGCTGCGCGAGGCGCTCGGCCGATTGGAACAGGAAGGGCTGCTCGTCAGCCAGGCCAATCGCGGCTATTCGGTCCGCCCGATGTCGACGGATCAGGCCGACGAGATCTATGCGCTGCGCCTCGCGATCGAACCCGCCGCCGCCGCGCGCGCCGCCGCGCTCGCCGACGATGCCGAACGGGCCGAGGCGCTGGCCGCGTTCCATGCGCTCGACAAGGCGGCGCACACCAATCTCGCCGAGGTCGCGGTGTGCAACCGCGCGTTCCACGTCGCGCTGGTGCGGCCGGGCGGCGGGCTGCTGACGACGCAGTTGATCGAACGGCTGGCGTTCCTCGCCGAACGCTACGTCATCCGCCATCTCGAACCCGCCGGGCGCGACGCCCGCGCGCATCTCGAACATCGCCACCTGATCGATGCGTGGCTGGCGCGCGACGCGGTGGCGCTCGAGGCCTTGCTGCATCGCCATATCGAGGCGACGCTGCACGATCTGCACGGACAATTCACCGCCGCCTGACCTGAGCGGACGGACGACGGCACAGGGGGGGAAACAGGCCATGTCGATCATCGGACCGCGCAAACCATTGGGGCAGCACGCCCCGGCGGGACAGGCGCTCGCCAAGACGCTCAGTTGGCCGCATCTGATCGCGCTGGGGGTCGGCGCGATCGTCGGCACCGGCATCTATACGCTGACCGGGGTGGGGGCGGAGCGCGCCGGCCCCGCCGTCATCCTCGCCTTCGCCATTGCCGGCGCAGTGTGCGCCTGCGCCGCGCTTGCCTATGCCGAACTGGCGACGATGATCCCGGCGGCGGGCAGCGCCTATACCTTCAGCTATGTGGCGCTGGGCGAAACGGCGGCATGGGTCGTCGGCTGGTCGCTGATCCTCGAATATTCGCTGGCCTGCTCGACGGTCGCGGTCGGCTGGTCGGGCTATCTGGTCGGGTGGATTCAGGCGATCGGCGTCACGCTCCCGCCCGAACTGCTCGCCGGGCCGCATGGCGGCGGCATCGTCAACCTGCCCGCCGTGCTGGTCGCACTGGCGGTGATGGGGATGCTGGTGGCGGGCACGCGCGAGAGCGCGACGCTCAACATCGTGCTGGTCGTCATCAAGCTGGTGGCATTGGGCGTGTTCATCGCCTTCGCCATGCCCGCGTTCGACGCCAACAACCTCCACCCGTTCATGCCCTATGGCTTTGGCAGTACCGAGGTGGAGGGGACCAAGCGCGGAGTGATGGCAGCGGCGGCGATCGTGTTCTTCGCATTCTACGGCTTCGACGCGGTCGCGACCTCGGCCGAGGAAGCGAAGAACCCCGGCCGTGACCTGACGATCGGCATCGTCGGGTCGATGCTGCTGTGTACCGCGATCTACATGGGCGTCGCGGTGGCGGCGATCGGCGCGGTGCCGTTCCAGACGCTGGCCAATTCGTCCGAGCCGCTCGCGCTGGTGCTGCGCACCCTCAATCAACCGACCGCCGCCTATCTGATCGCGCTCGCCGCCGTCATCGCGCTCCCCTCGGTCATCCTCGTGATGATGTACGGGCAGAGCCGCATCTTCTTCGTCATGGCGCGCGACGGGCTGCTGCCCGCAAGCCTCGCCACCGTCAGCAAGCGCAGCGGCGCGCCGACGCGGATCACCGTGCTGACCGGCCTGTCGATCGCGGTCGTCGCCGGGCTGTTCCGCCTCGACGAGATCGCCGAGCTGGCCAATGCCGGCACGCTCGTCGCCTTCGTCGCGGTCGGTGCCTGCCTGATGGTGCTGCGCCGCACCGCGCCGACCGCCAAACGCCTGTTCCGCTG
This sequence comes from Sphingomonas sp. Leaf407, assembly GCF_001425385.1. Lineage (GTDB taxonomy): Bacteria > Pseudomonadota > Alphaproteobacteria > Sphingomonadales > Sphingomonadaceae > Sphingomonas. The sequence continues at coordinate 53,348 of NZ_LMQO01000005.1, read as the reverse complement.
CCCCGCGCCGATGGTGGTGGGGACGGGGGCGATCCTCGGCTGCCTCTATCTGCTCCACAGCCTGCCCGGCGCGACGCTGGTCCGCTTCCTGATCTGGAACGCGATCGGCCTCGCGATCTACCTCGCCTACGGCCGCCGTGCGAGCCGCGCGCTGCGGGCAAAGGGCGGGGTGTTCGACTAAACCCGTCATTCCCGCGCAGGCGGGAATCCATAAACGCTGACGCTTCTGATAGAAGCGTTGCCGTTGCGTCTATGGACCCCCGCCTGCGCGGGGGTGACGAAGTGGGTGTCCGCGTGCCGCCCCTTGCGCCCGACCGCCCCGTCGGGCGATACCCATCGTCTGATGCACGACACCCCCCAGAGCGGAACCACCATCGCCGACGTCGCGGCGCGCGCGCAGGTGTCGATCCGCACCGTCTCGCGCGTGCTCAACCGCTCGCCGCTGGTGAATGCCGAGACGCGCGAAAAGGTCGAGGCGGTCATCGCCGCGCTCCAGTTCCGTCCCAGCGCCCGCGCGCGCGGCCTTGCCACCGGGCGCTCGTTCCTGCTGGGCCTCGTCCACAACGATCGCAACGCGCTGGTGCTCGATCCCCTGCAACGCGGCATGGTGCGCGAAGCGTCGGTGCGCGGCTATGAACTGGTCGTCCACCCGGTCCGCGCCGATGGCGGCGATCCGGCCGAGGACGTGATCGAATTCGTCCAGCGCTCGCGCGTCGACGGGGTCGTCGTCGTGCCGCCGGTGTCGGGCATCGCCGCGCTGCCCTACCGGCTGGCGCAGGTCGGCGTGCCGGCGGTAGCACTCTCCTCGGTCCGGCTGGAGGGCTATGACGCGATGCTGGTGGCTGACGAGCGTGGTGCCGCCGCCGCCGTCGCCGCGCATCTGCTCGACCTCGGCCATACCCGCGTCGCGCTGATCTCGGGTCCCGCCGACGCGCACAGCGCGCTTGAACGCCGCGCCGGCTTCGTTGCCGCGCTGGCGCAGCGGGGCATCGCCCTGCTGACCGAGGCGATCGGCGATTACGGCTTCGATTCGGGCGTGGCCGGCGCGCAGGCGGTGCTGGCGCATGATCCGCGCCCGACCGCGATCTTCGCCGGCAACGACGTGATGGCCGCCGCCGTGCTGAAGGTCGCCGCCGGCCACGGCCTGTCGGTGCCGGGCGACCTGTCGGTGGTCGGCTTCGACGGCAGCATCCTGGCAATGATGCTGACGCCCGCGCTCACCACCGTCCGCCGCCCGATCGCCGACATGGCCGCCACCATCACCCGCCGCCTGATCGACCGCATCGAGGGCCGCCCCGCCGACGCCGAACCGGGCGTCACGCTCGACCTCGACCTCCACGGCTCGACCGCGCCGCCGCGATAGGCGCTGTCCTACAGGGCGGTCGTTGATGCAGCGTGGACGGCATGGACCGTCCCGCCCCCGGCTGCGCGAGCAGCCCCTCCACCACATCGGAACGCGCGGCGTGTCCCCATGCGGCCCCCCCCCCCCCGCGCCTCCGCGCCTCCGCGTGAACCAACCTTCTTCTTCCAACCCATCCACCAGCGTCATCCCAGCGAAGGCTGGGATCTCCCTGCGATAGCGCGCAGCAGGAGCCGCGCGAGGCCCCAGTCTTCGCTGGGGCGACGGTTAGGGGTGACGGATCGAGACACCAACACCCCCGCCAAAACGCGCCGCAAGTGTAAACTTTGTAAACTTTGGGGGGAATTACCGCCGCCGCAACGCGCCCGACCGCTGCCCCCATCGTCATTCCGGCGAAGGCCGGAATCCATACACGCCGACGATGCGGTTCCTGACCGGAAGCCGTTCCGGGTGCTTCCAACACCCGCCATGGGCAAAGCCCATGCCGTCGGACGGCGCTTTCCGCGCCGCCGGCCGGGCGCGCCTCGTGCGGCTCGACGTAGCTTCGCTACGCCTCGCCCGGCGCGCCAAGCGCTCCCACAGCCGCCGTATATTCCCGCAACCGAACCGCCCGAGCTTCGGCCGCCAGATAATCCTCACCCCATTGCTCGGCCTGCCAGTCCTCGTCGACATGCGCCGCGCCCCAAGCCGCCTCCGCCGAAATCGCCCGCTCGACCAGCATCAGCCCGAGCAGCAACGATCCGGTCAGGCTCACGATCGGCGACAGCGGCGCCAGCACCCATGGCGACAATCCAACCACCGCCTCGCGCAACCGGGCAAGCGTCAGCGGCGGCTGTTCGACCGGCATCACCCCGTCGGTCACGATGAATTCGACGCCGTACCGGTCGCGCGCCCAGTCCAGCACCGGGTCCCATGCCGCCGCCTGCCGTCCGGCGAGCGGCTCGTCCCCGGCGCGGTAGCAGGTGAGGTCGCTCGCGCCATAGACGGCGATGCCCGAACCGAACGCGACCGGATCGGGCGCGACCCGCTCGATCGCGGCATTGGCGAGGCCGGTGAGCGGCATCGCGCGCGGATCGATCGTCTCGCCGACCGCGCGCCATTCCGCCGCGATCGCCTCGGCCAGCGCGGGGAAGGGCACGACCAGCGGCAGCCGCCCCGGCGTGCGCACCGGCTTTCCGTCGAGCGCGATCCCGCCCTCCGGGGTGACGGTCACGTCCTTCCAGAACCGCCTCACTTGCTGCGCCATTTCGCGGCCAGCCCACGCGGCACCACCGCCATCGCGTACAGCGCCGACAGCACGATCGCGGTGCCCAGCACCTTGGGTAACGTGTCGCCCGCCCGTGCGATCAACACCACGCCGAACACCGCGCCGATCGCGGTCGCGATGCGGACGCCGACCAGCACCAGCCAGCGGTTCCGCGCGGGATCGTTCGCACTCATGCCACCTCCAGCAACCGTCCAAGCGCCACCGCATCCTGCGCCAGCGCATCGGCCCCCGCCGCGACCAGTTCGGCGGGGGGATGATAGCCCCATTCCACCCCGATGGCGCGGGTGCCGCCTGCGCGCGCCATGCCCATGTCGAACGCGGTATCGCCGATCATCACCGTCGTCTCGCGCGTCGCACCCGCTTCGGCGATCGCCGCCAGCAGCATCGCCGGATCGGGCTTCGATGGATGCCGGTCGGCGGTCTGGAGCGTCACGAAATGGCGCGACAGGCCATGATGCGCCAGCAGCAGCGCGAGGCCGCGATCGGACTTGCCCGTCGCCACCCCCAGCCGCCAGCCCGCATCGATCAACCGGTCGAGCAATTCGGCGATGCCCGGAAACAACGGTTCCTCCAGCAGCCGCCCGTCGATCCGCATCGCCCGGAAATGGCGCTTGTACCCCTCGGCCACCGTTTGATGTCCCGCCTCGCCGATCGCCGGGGCCAGCAGCGCCACCGCCTGCGGCAAGCTCAACCCCACGATCCGCCGCACCGCGCGCGGATCGGGCGCGGGCAGCGCCGCATCGGCGAACGCCAGCGCCATCGCGCGACAGATGTTCGCCTGCCCGTCGGCCAGCGTCCCGTCGCAATCGAACACCGCCAGCTTCGTCATGCCGCGCGCATCCGGGCCGCCAAGGGATGATCGCCCAGCGCCGCGATCACCCGCGCCCGCACCGCCGGTAGCTTGTTCTGGCTCAGTTTGGCGGTGCCGCGCCACACATCGGGCACCAGCGCGAACCCGGTGATCGCGCCCAGCATCGCCTCGGCCTTGTGCGCCGCCATCTGGTCGAGCCGCCAGCCGGCTGCGTCCTCATAGGCCGCCGCCATCGCCCCGATCTGTCCGATCAGCGCGGCACGATCGATCGGCGCTATCGTCCCCTCGACCTCGACCGACACGTAATTCCATGTCGGCACCTCGTCCGGCCCGGTCGCATACCATGTCGGCGAGACATAGGCGTGCGGCCCGCCCGCCACGAACAGCGCGCGGGTGCCGGCCAGATGCGGCGTCAGCGCATTGGTGCGCGCCAGATGAAAGCGCAGCGTCCCGTCGTCGCCGATCACCACCGGCACCTGCGCCACCCGTGGCCCGTCGGGCGTCACCGCGAACAACGCCCCGAAGCCCTCCCCGGCGACGAAGTCCCGCCCGGCGGCCTCGTCCATATGGAACGCGGCATTGGGGTGCATCAGTCGCGGCTGCCCCGCGACCGCCGCTCGCCGCGCCGTTCCTTGCGATACGTCTTGGCATGCGCCTTGGCCTTGGCCTTCAGGTCGGCGCGGGTGACGGGCGGCGGGCCGTCGTCGATCATCGCCTGCCCCAGCGACAGGTCGAAGCCCAGCAGGTCGATGCTCTCGGCGATATGCGGCGGCAGTTCGGCGGTGATGTCCAACTGCCCGCCATCGGGATGGTCGATGCGGATGCGCCGGGCGTGCAGGTGCATCTTGCGGCTGACCCCGCCGGTCAGGAACGCGGCCTGCCCGCCATATTTGCCGTCGCCGACGATCGGATGGCCGATCGCCGCCATATGGACGCGCAACTGATGCGTGCGCCCGGTGAACGGCTGCAACTCGACCCATGCGGCGCGGTTGCCGACCCGTTCGATCACGCGATAGCGCGACCGCGCGGGCTGCCCTTCGTCCTCGTCGACGTGCATCTTCTCGCCGCCGGTGCCCGGCTGCTTGGCGATCGGCAGGTCGACGATCCCGTCGGCGATGTCGGGCACGCCGACCACCAGCGCCCAATAGACCTTCTTGGCGGTCCGCCCCGAAAACGACTTGGCGAAGAACGCGGCGGCGCGCGACGTCCGCGCGATCAGCAGCGCGCCCGACGTATCCTTGTCGAGCCGGTGGACCAGCTTGGGCCGCCCCTCGCCATCGAATTGCAGCGCGTCGAGCAGCCCGTCGACATGGTCGTGGGTCTTGGTCCCGCCCTGCGTCGCCAGACCCGGCGGCTTGTTCAGCACGATCGCTTGGCCATCGCGGTGGATCACCATCGACTGTGCCAGCTCGGTCTGTTCTGCGGTCAGCGGCGGGCGTTCGGCCTTGGCACGCGGTTGCGCCACCACCGCCGACTCAGGGGGAGGCACGCGCAGCACCTGCCCGGCGCTCAGCCGCCCGCCCGGCTGCACCCGCGCGCCATCGACCCGCAACTGCCCGGTGCGCGCCCAGCGCGACACGACGTTGAAGGTCGTGTCGGGCAGGTGCCGCTTGAACCAGCGGTCGAGCCGGATGCCGTCGTCGTCCGCCCCGACGGTGAACTGGCGCACATCGTTGCCGCTCATGCCGCCACTCCCCGCGTGATCGTAAGGCCCGCGAACAGCGCCACCGCCGCACCCACGACCGATAGCAATACATAGCCCAGCGCCAGCGCCGGCTGCCCCCGCTCGATCATCGTCACCATGTCGAGCGAGAACGCCGAAAAGGTCGTGAACCCGCCCAGCACGCCGACGCCGAGCAGCAGCCGCACCGGCTCGCTCCCGCCGGTCCGCGCGAGCGTGCCCATCAACAGCCCCATGGCGAGGCCGCCGATCAGGTTCACCCCCAGCGTCCCCCACGGATAGCCCGGCCCCGACAGCGACAGCATGACGCGACCGAACAGGTAACGCAGCCCCGAGCCGACAGCACCGCCGGCCATGACGAAAAATAAATTGCCCATGATCGGACAGCCGTTACCCGATAAGGCCGCCGGGGGGAACCGGTCTGGCGCATGATCCCGCCACCTTGATACAAGCGTCATCCCCGCGCAGGCGGGGATCCATACACGCCGCCGCCGGTCATCGAACCAAATCCGCTGCGTCTATGGGTTCCCGCCTGCGCGGAAACGACGAAAAGGGGTGGCATCAGCTGAATGTCGATCAGCCCTGAAACCACCCCTCGCCCTGCAACGCCTCCACCTGTCCGCGTGCGACCGGGGCCTCGATCCCGCCGGTCAGCGTCAGGCGGAGGTTGCGCCCGTCGCGGGTCATCCCCCGCACATGGCCGCGCGCCACCCACCAGCTCCGGTGGACCAGCCGGCCGTCGATGCCCTCCAGCTCGGCGGCCGCGTCGCGCATCCGCATCAGGATCAGCGTCGACCCCGCCGGGGTATGCGCCCGGACATAATGATCCTCCATCTCCAGCGCGATCAGCTCGCGTCCCAGATGCGGCGGCAACCGGTCGAGAAACGCCGGGGCCGGCAGCGCTTTGGCCACTGGCGCAACCGGCGGGGCAGGCGGCTCGATCCGTTCCACCACCGGCGTCGTGCGCAGCACCCGCCGGTGCCCGAGCCAGAAGATCAGCGTGATCGCCGACCCCAGCACCAGCACATTGGCATAGGTGGCAAGCCACCCGCTTGCCGAGGGCAGGACCAGCGGCTGCCAGATCCCGTTCGCCGCCCAGGTGAGCACCGTCATCGGCACCGTCGCGATCAGGCAGGCGACGACCCACAGTGCCGCTTCGGGCAGGTCGAGCGCGTCCGCCACCCGGCACGCCGCCACCGTCGCCGGCCGGTAGCAAAGGTATCCCGCCAGTACGACCGCCACCCAATACACCAGCCGCCACGCGAACGGCGCGGCGAAGCTGCCGAACGGCCCCAGCACCGCCAGCACGACACCCACGCCGCCGATGATGGCAAGATCGATCAGCAATCGGCGGGCATCGGGCATCGGCGGTTCGCTCGGAAAGGGACAGGACGGGCGTCCAATACCCTGCCATTTCACGCTTCGTGAAGGGGCAGGGCGCCGCTTTCACGATGGCCCGTGCCGGTTTCGCGTAACCCCGCTTGCCCGCGAAGCGCGGTACGCCATCACCGGGACCGACACCAGCTACTGGAGCCGATCGATGACCGCCGCCACGCTTTCCCGCCCCCCCGTCACCCCCGACGTGCCGCTCGCCGCGCGGATCGTGGCGATTGTCGGCGGCGGGTTGCTCGGCCTTGGCAGCATCTATGCGCTGCTGCGCGCGCTCGTCGGGCTCGCCCCCGTCGCGCCCGGCGCGCATGACGTGGCGGTCGCGATCCACCTGATGAGCGTGCTGCCCGCGATCCCGCTCGGCCTCTATGTCCTGCTCACGCGCAAGGGCGGGGCACGCCACCGCCTGCTCGGCCGCGTCTGGATGGGGTTGATGGTGTCGACCGCCTTGAGCGCGCTCTTCATCCGCCAGCTCAACCATGGTGGTTTCTCGTGGATTCACATCTTCGTGCCGGTCACGCTCCTCGCCGCATGGGCCGCGATCGCCGCGGCCCGCGCCGGCCGGATCGCCAAGCATCGCAACCGGCTGATCGGCATGTATATCGGCGCGCTGGTCATTCCGGGGATGTTCGCCTTCGCGCCGGGGCGGGTCATGTGGACTTGGGCTTTTGGATGAGGCCGCGCCTCTTGCCGATGGCGGTCACAACCGTTACATTATGCTGCAATGCACAACGTCACCGCCTCCACGCAGGATCGCGACCCTGCGACCGATTCCGCCACCGAGGAACTGCGCGCGTCGATCAGCGACATCATTCGCTTCGCGCTGATGCAGAAGATTTGCATCTCGGTCCGCTACAACAACATGGACATGCTGCTCGCCCCGCACATGCTGTGGACCCGGCACGGCGACCTGCACGTCGATGCGGTGACGGTCGAACGCGCCGGCAGCGCGCCCAAGGTGACGAAGCTTGGCACGTTCAAGCTGCTCGGCCTCGGCAATGTCGCGCTCACGTCGCGCACCTTCGTGCCGCAGACCGATTTCAACTCCGCCGATCCCAAATATGCCGAGGCCCCGATCGCGCACGTCGGGCGCTGATCCGCTTGCACCCCGTCGCACGCGGGGCCATGGAGCCCCTGGGCGGAATCATGGCGGACGAAGATCAATGACCAGCATCGGCATCTTCGGCCGGCAGGGCCGAATGGGGCACGCGATCGAACGCGAGATCGAACGGATCGGCGAAGGCTTCGCCGGCGGCACCGATCAGGGCGACGATCCCGCGGCGCTCGCGGCCAAGGCCGACGTGCTGGTCGACTTCTCCTCGCCACTGGCGCTCGAGGCCAATCTGGCGGCGGCGCGCGCGCACGCCACCCCGATCCTGATCGGCACCACCGGCCTGAGCGACCGTCACCAGGCGATGATCGATGCCGCCGCGCAGGACATTGCCGTGCTCCAGACCGGCAACACCTCGCTCGGCATCGCGCTCTTGTCGCGGCTGGTGCGCGACGCCGCGCGGCGGCTGGGTCCCGACTGGGACATCGAGATCGTCGAGTCGCACCACCGGCTGAAGGTCGACGCGCCGTCGGGCACCGCGCTGATGCTGGGCGATGCCGCCGCCGAGGGGCTGGGCACCACGCTCGCCGACAGCGGGGTGATCGGCCGCGCGGGACTCGTCGGCGCGCGCGCGGGCGGCACGATCGGCTTCGCATCGCTGCGCGGCGGCACCGTCATCGGCGATCATCAGGTGGTGTTCGCGGGTGAGGGCGAGCGGATCGAGCTGTCGCACCGCGCCGACGACCGCGCGCTGTTCGCACGCGGCGCGGTGCGTGCCGCCCAGTGGCTGACGCAGGCTCCCGTCGGTCGCCATGGCATGGACGCGGTGGTCGGCGTTTGAGGAAGGCGGACGTCTTCGCCTTTTTCGAACGGCTGGCGTCGGACAATCCGCACCCCGAAACCGAACTCGAATCGGTCAACGACTATACGCTGCTGGTCGCGGTCGTCCTCTCGGCGCAGGCGACCGACGTCGGCGTGAACAAGGCGACGCGCGCGTTGTTCGCCACCGTCGACACGCCCGAAAAGATGATCGCGCTGGGCGAGGATGGCCTGAAGGCGCACATCCGCACCATCGGCCTGTTCAACGCAAAGGCGAAGAACGTGATCGCGCTCAGCGAGTCGCTGGTCGCCAATTACGGCGGACAGGTCCCGGCGGATCGCGCCGCGCTGGAAACGCTGCCCGGCGTCGGGCGCAAGACCGCCAACGTCGTGATGAACGTCGCGTTCGGCGCGGAAACCTTCGCGGTCGACACCCATATCTTTCGCGTCGGCAACCGCACCGGCCTCGCGCGCGGCAAGACGCCGAACGCGGTGGAGGCGGTGCTCGACCGCGTCGTGCCGCAGCCGTTCCGGCTCCACGCGCACCACTGGCTGATCCTCCACGGCCGCTATGTCTGCAAGGCGCGGCGGCCTGAATGCTGGCGCTGCCCGGTCGCCGATCTGTGCGCTTTCCGCCCGAAAACGCCGGCTCCGCCCGAAAAACCGGCGAAACGGCTGGCATAAGCCATCACGCTTTGCTAGGTGCCTGCGTTCCGGCGATGCACCCGTAGCTCAGCTGGATAGAGCGCTGCCCTCCGAAGGCAGAGGCCACTGGTTCGAATCCAGTCGGGTGCACCAGTTTCCTACCGCGTCGATTGTGTGCCGCCATGCCGCCGCACGAACCACGCCGCCGACACCGCGCTCGCCACCGCCAGCACGACCCCGGTCGTCAGCACCGCGCGCTCGAAGAAGCCGAGCCATGCGCCATGCCCCTGCGTCAGCGTACGCAGCACCAGCAGCGCGACGCTGCCGGCATAGCCGAACGAATCGGCGAGATAGATCAGGAACGCGGCATTGCCCGGCATCCGCGACAGCGACATCATCCGGTCGAACAGCACCGCGCTGAACGGGGCATAGGCGATGTAGATGCCGATCCCGGTCCAGATCACCCAGCCGACCGACCCGAGCACCCCCGAGCGGAACAGCAACGTCGCCACGACCAGCAGCACCGCGCCGGCGAACACTGCCGCATGGATCGTCAGCAGCGCGCCCAGATTGCTGCGCACCAGCGTCAGCAGCGCCATGGCCGCCAGCACGACGATCGTCACCGGCACCTCCGATACCGCAAAGATCGCGGGCGAGGCGGCGTGGCCGAGCGCCGCCCATAGTTCGGGGGCAAAATTGTCGCGGAAATCGCGTAGCGCGGTCAGGATCATATAGCCGGGGATCAGCACGATCAGCGGCACGGCATGCGCGCGGACATAGGCCCGCCGCGCCGGCCCATCCATCGCCAGGCGGACGCCGCGCGCCGCCTCGTCCGCCGCATCGGGTGGGGGCAGCCGGCCGAGCACCACCAGCGCGACGACCAGCACCGGCGCGAACAGCACGCCGGTCAGCGCCGGCATGACGAACGGCGACACCCCGCCTGCGACCAGCAGCGCCCCGACGCTCTTGGTCACGCCCGACGACAGGATGAAGCTGGCGGTCAGCATCGCCGCCAGCAGGTCGGACGCCCGCCGCCCCTCCAGATAGCGGAACACGAGCCCCCAGATCATCCCCAGCGGCAATCCGTTCAGGAACAGGCAGAGCGGCCCGAACCGCGCCGGCAGCAGCGCGAAGCCGATCAGCGCCCCCCACGCCAGCGCGACCAGCGCGAGGATCAACCGCCCGCGCCCGCCCGCACGATGCGCGGCGACCACCCGCACCCCCAGCATCTTGGACAGCGCATAGCCGATCGCCTGCGCGATCACGATCGTCGCCTTATAGTCCAGCCCCGGCCATAGCGCCGCCTGATCGGCGAAGCCCACCGCCGTCACCGGCTTGCGAAAGGCGTACATCGCGAAATAGACGGCGAACGCGGCCAGCCCGGCGGTCAGGAGCTGGCGACTAGTGGGGGTGGGGGGCGGCACGATGCACGCTGTATTGAACCGCTACCATGTCGGTTCCGTGACCGGTTGGCAGCGGGGGCGGGGCGTCCCATCTTGTCCACCATGGCCCTTGCCCGCTGGATCTCGCCGCAGCCGACCGGCATCTATCTTCCCGCGATCGATACGTGGATCGATCCGTCGCAACCCGTCGCCCGCGCGCTGGTGACGCATGGCCATGCCGATCACGCGCGCGGCGGCCATGGCCAGGTGTGGGCGACGCCCGAGACATTGGCGATCATGGCCGTCCGCTACGGCCCGCAGAACGGCGTCCCCGTCGCGTACGGCGAAAGCATCGCGATGGACGGCATCGACGTGTCGTTCGTCCCCGCCGGCCATGTGCTGGGATCGGCGCAGATCGTCCTCGACCATGCCGGCGAGCGGGTCGTCGTATCGGGCGACTACAAGCGTCGTGCCGACCCGACCTGCGCGCCGTTTCAACCGGTGAAGTGCGACGTGTTCGTGACCGAGGCGACCTTCGGCCTCCCCGTGTTCCGCCACCCCGACACGCGCGACGAGATGCGCAAGCTGCTCGCCGCGCTCACCACCGAGCCGGAACGCTGCGTGCTGGTCGGCGCCTATGCGCTGGGCAAGGCGCAGCGGGTGATCGCCGAGGTTCGCGCGCTGGGTTATCACGAACCGATCTATCTGCACGGCGCGCTGCAACGGCTGTGCGATCTCTATGTCGAACTCGGCGTCGATCTGGGCGAGCTGCGTGCCGTGATGGACGCGGACAAGGCCGATCTACAGGGCCATATCGTCATGGCCCCGCCCTCGGCGCTGGGCGATCGCTGGTCGCGGCGGCTGCCCGATCCGATTACGGCGATGGCCAGCGGCTGGATGCGGGTGCGCCAGCGCGCCCGCCAGCGCGGCGTCGAACTGCCGCTGATCCTGTCCGATCATGCCGACTGGGACGAACTGACGACGACGCTCACCGAAATCGCCCCGCGCGAAGTCTGGGTGACGCACGGCCGCGAGGACGCGCTGGTCCACTGGTGCATGACCCGCCAGATCAAGGCCCGCGCGCTCGACCTCGTCGGTTTCGAGGACGAGGATGATTAGGGCAGATGGTTGATCCGCTCACGCGGATGCGGTGCCGGCCCGCTCCCCCACCCGGCCACCCACACGGTACTCTCGATGGGTGGCCGGGTGGGGGAGCGGGCCGGCACCGCCCTGATCCGGCTACGCCGGATCAGCCAAGAACGCCGCCTCGCGATCGCGCTCCGCCCGGCTCTTCTTCTCGGCACTGGTCTTCAACTGCCCGCATGCCGCGCCGATGTCCTGCCCGCGCGTGCGGCGCACCGGGGCCGAAATCCCGCCCTCGAACACGATCTCGCTGAACGCGCGAATCCGCTCGGGCGTCGAGCATTCGTACACCGTCCCCGGCCACGGATTGAACGGGATCAGGTTGACCTTCGCCGGCAACTGGTACTTGCGCAGCAACCGCACCAGCTCGCGCGCATCGGCGTCGCTGTCGTTCTTGTCCTTCAGCATGACATATTCGAAGGTGATCCGCCGCGCGTTGTTGGCACCGGGATAATCGGCGCACGCCTGCAACAGTTCCTCGATGCCGTATTTGCGGTTGAGCGGCACGATCTCGTCGCGCACTTCCTTGGTCACGGCATGGAGCGACACTGCGAGGTTCACGCCGATCTCCGCGCCCGCGCGCGCCATCATCGGCACCACGCCCGAGGTGCTGAGCGTGATCCGCCGCTTGGACAGCGCAAGGCCGTCGCCGTCCATCACGACGCCCAGCGCATCGCGCACCGCGTCGAAATTATACAGCGGCTCGCCCATGCCCATCATCACGATGTTGGTCAGCATCCGCCCCTCTGGCTGGCTCGGCCATTCGCCCAGCGCATCGCGCGCCAGCATCACCTGCCCCACGATCTCGCCCGGCGTCAGGTTGCGCACCAGCCGCATCGTGCCGGTGTGGCAGAAGGTGCAGTTGAGCGTGCAGCCGACCTGGCTCGACACGCACAAAGTCCCCCGATCGGCATCGGGGATGAACACCATCTCGTAATCCTGCCCGTCGGGCGAGGTCAGCAGCCACTTGCGCGTGCCGTCGTTCGACACCTGCGCCTCTTTCACGTCAGGCCGGCCGATCACGAAATGGCGTTCGAACAACGGATGCTGCGCCTTGGCAATATCGGTCATCGCGGCGAATTCGGTCACGCCGCGATTGTAGATCCAGTGCCAGAGCTGCTTGGTGCGCAGCTTCGCCTGACGCGCATCCAGCCCGGCGGCGGCCAGCGCGTCGCGGATTTCGGGGCGTGACAGCCCGATCAGGTCGGTGCGCCCGTCGGCACGCGGCACGGCAGGCCGTGGCACCGGCACGGGATCGACATGGCCGGGGATCGGCATCGCGGGGGTCATGGGCGTGGCTCCGTCAGGGGCGAGCCGATCTGCATCCGACAATTGCGGACGCCATCGACGTGTTGAAGAAGATCGGGGGCGACATGCGCCGACATCGGGTCGAGCACCACATCGATGCCCTCCCGCCGTGCCAGTTTGGCGGGCGGTACGAAATCGGCGTCGGCGGCGACCATGACGATCTGGTCCACCTGCCGCTTGTAGGCCATCGACGCGACGTCGAGGCCAAGGCGCATGTCGACGCCCTTCTGGATCACGTCCAGTTCGAAATCATCGTCGGTCGGCGCGAAACCGTCGCGATGCCAGCGTTCCACCGCAGTGGGTTTCAACCGCCACGGCGACAGCTTGTCGTTCAGCCGGCCCAGCCGCACCGCGACCTTGCGGGTCTGGTGCAGTTTTTCATGGATCGCCATGCGCAGTCGTGCCGCCGGCGTCCGGCTGAAATCGATCGACCGTTTGCCAACCGGCGTGTGCAGCCGCTTGGTCCATGGCGGGCAATCGTAGAAGAAGATGCGATAGAGTTCGCGGGTTTCCTCGGGCCGATACCGCTCGCCATCGACATTGCCCTGCCATGTCGGCGTGGCGTGCAGCCGGGTCGACACATGGAACGCGGCCATCGAGATGACGCCCAGCGCCACATCCTCGGCGCTATCCGAATCCAGATTGGGAAAGGCGTTGCTGAAACGGCGCAGGAAAAACGCGCCGTCGATCACGACGGCAGTCGACATGACGGGCACCAAAAACAGGTTGCCCCCGGGGGCGGCCTTGAGCTGATGTCTGCTCTTGCGAGCGCCTCAAGACGGCTACCGGGGGCCTGATGAGTAATTACATAGCGGATTGACAAAAAAAGTCAACCGCGCAGGCACCCCAGCCGCGCCGCGTCGATCGCGCTCGCCGCGCCGCTCAGGCCATAGACGTCGACGAACGGCGCGCCGGCGGCGCTCACGCTCTCGACGCTCATCGACCGGCCGCCGCGCATCGCCGCCACGATCGCCCGGTCGGCGGCGGCATCGGGTGCCCAGGCGTCGCTCGCCCCCGCGGTCAGCTCGAAGCGCCGCTCGCCGATCGCCAGCACGACCCGCGCGCGCTCGGCCCGCGCGCGGCTGAGCCGCACATGGACCTGCGCCCGCACGCCTGCGCCCGGCCAGTTGGCGACGCTCGCGAACGCGCGGCCGCCCTTGGGCTCGACCGGCTGGGCGATGGCGTAGCAGCGGCTGGGCCCGGTGCCCCTGAACGCACCCCAGCGCCGGTAGATGCCGATCGCCTGCGGCGGCGCGGCGACCGCCAGCAGCAGCGCGATCACGCCGGGGCCGAAACCGACGCCCGGCCGCTGCCGGTATGCACCACCGTCTCGCGACCGCCCTCGATCCGCACGATCGACCCTTGCGGCAGATCGGGGGCGACCGGCGCATCGAATGGCGGCAGCACCTCGGCCCCGGTCAGCACCCCGCGCAACACCCGGCTCGACATGCCGTGCATGATGACCAGCCGGTCGCCGGGATCGTCATGGGTATCCGCCGCCCAGCCGCCGACGCGCGCGGCGATCGCGTCATACCATTCGCCGCCGGGCGCGGGCCGGCGATACAGCCTGGCCTCGACATCGAGGAAGTCGGCGTGCGGACCGGTCAGCTCGTGATAATAGCGCCCCGACCACTCGCCCATGCCGATCTCGACCAGCCGGTCGTCGCGATGCGCGCCGTGCCAGTCGAGGTCGAGATGCTCGGCGATGATCGCCAGCGTCTGGAGCGCGCGCCCTGCGCTCGACGCCCAGAGCGTGATTTTGGGGCGAACGCCCAATATCCCGCGCAGTGCCGCGCCCATCGCATCGGCCTGCGCGAAGCCGGCACGGGTCAGCGGGGTGTGCGGGTGGTCGCCCTGCATCCGCTGCGCGATATTATACACCGTCTCGCCGTGACGGGCGATGAAGTCTCGCCCCTTGCGCTGGTTTGTCATGGCCCTGCTTTCAAGGGGATGTTGCCCGATTGCAACGGATTTCGCTGTTTAGGTGAGGTTCATGCAACGCCCGGCCAAACCGTCCATTGGAGCCGTGCGCCCGCCGGATGTGACGTGCGGGCACTTGTTGACGGAGTAACACCATGCGTACCACTTTGATCGCCCTTGGCCTCGCCGCCGGCACCGCGCTCGCCACCCCGGCGCTGGCGCAGGACGTGAACCCGGCGTTCACCGGCTTCCGCGTCGGCGCGCTCGCCGGCTATGACGGCATCCGCCCGGGCAGCACCGAGGACAGCGACCTCGACGGCGACGACGAGACGGTCAACGGCCTGCTCTATGGCGTCGAGGCCGGCTACGACTTCGCGCTCAGCAACTTCCTCATCGGCGTGGAAGGCGAATATACCGGATCGACCGGCAAGGTCGAAACCGCGCGCACCGATCCCAATTTCTTCGGCTTCGGCAACGTCAAGACCGGCCGCGACCTGTATGTCGGCGCGCGCGCCGGCATCCTCGCTGCGCCCGAGACGCTGGTCTATGTGAAGGGCGGCTACACCAACGCGCGCCTCAACGTGCTGGCCAGCGACGGCACCACCGACAGCCGCGAGAATTTCGAACTGAACGGCTATCGCCTGGGCGCGGGCGTCGAACAGGCGATCGGCACGCGCGCCTATGCCAAGCTCGAATATCGCTATTCGAACTATTCGAACGCCGATTTCCAGCTCGGCAACGGCGCGACCTCGCCGCGCTACGACATCGACACCGACCGGCATCAGGTCGTCGCCGGCGTCGGCATCCGCTTCTAGGCTGGATCGACATTTAGCTATCCAGTGTCGTTCCGGGTGTGCGGAGCCACTATTCTGGTCACCCCGGACCTGTTCCGGGGTCCACGGTGCGACAAACGGTGCGGTTCGAGCTTCTATCGACAGCGTTCGCGGCTAGGTGGACCCCGGAACGAGTCCGGGGTGACGATAAGGACATGAATGTCGATCGGCCCTAAAACCCCGACGCTCGTCATTCCCGCGCAGGCGGGAATCCATAGCCGCCGAGGCTTCGGCAGGATCGCAGCCGCTGCGGCAATGGGTCCCCGCCTGCGCGGGGACGACGAAAATGGGTCGAATATTGCCATGGCAAGAAAGGCCGGGGCGGTTTGCGCCGGCCTTTCTTTGCGCTAGGGGTATCGTTCAGGTTTCATACGTTGCCGGCGAATCCAGCCCGCCGGCCGAGCTGCGAGCGCATCCGCGCGGGGGATATTCATGAAGGCGACGATCGAACGCGCGACCCTCCTGAAAGGGCTGAGCCATGTCCAGTCGGTGGTCGAGCGGCGCAACACTATTCCGATCCTGTCGAACGTCCTGATCGACGCGCGTGAATCGACCATCCGCCTGATGGCGACCGACCTCGACCTGCAGATCGACGAGACGGTTCCCGCCGCCGTCGATCAGCAGGGTGCGATCACCGTGTCGGCGCACACCCTGTTCGACATCGCCCGCAAGCTGCCCGAGGGATCGCAGGTCCAGCTTGCCGCCGCCGAAGGCCGGCTGACCGTGATCGCGGGTCGTGCCCGCTTCAGCCTCGCCACGCTGCCGCGCGACGACTTTCCGGTCATCGCGGAAGGCGAACTGCCGACCCAGTTCGAGCTGCCGGCCAAGACGCTCAAGGACATCATCGACAAGACGCGCTTCGCCATCTCGACCGAAGAGACGCGCTATTATCTGAACGGCATCTTCTTCCATGTCGCCGAAAACGACGGCAAGCCGGTGCTCAAGGCCGCCGCAACCGACGGCCACCGCCTCGCCCGCATGACGGTCGACCGGCCCGAGGGTGCCGAGAAGATGCCCGACGTCATCGTGCCGCGCAAATGCGTCGCCGAACTGCGCAAGCTGCTCGACGAGGTCGACGGTTCGGTCGGCGTGTCGCTCTCGCCCAGCAAGATCCGCTTCGATCTGGGGCAGGCGATCCTGACCAGCAAGCTGATCGACGGCACCTTCCCCGATTATTCGCGCGTCATCCCGACCGCGAACGACAAGCTGCTCAAACTCGATCCCAAAAGCTTCATGGCCGGCGTCGACCGCGTGTCGACGATCGCCACCGAAAAGACCCGCGCGGTCAAGATGGCGCTCGACCGCGACAAGATCACCCTGTCGGTCACGAGCCCCGAAAACGGCGCGGCGGCGGAGGAAGTTCCCGGCGACTATAGCGCGCTGCCGTTCGAGATCGGCTTCAACAGCCGCTATCTGCTCGACATCCTCGGCCAGATCGACAGCGACATCTGCGAAGTCCACCTCGCCGACGCCGCCGCCCCGACGCTGATCCGCGAGAACGATGCGTCGCCGGCGTTGTACGTGCTGATGCCGATGAGGGTCTAAGCGAGGCGAATAAGGGACTTATTCGCCGGTGCGCCAAAAGCGCACGCGCAAGACCGGCCGGCGCCGTGCAACGGCGACCGACGTCATGGGATTAATTCCCATGACGGCCCCCCGACGCGATGCCATGACAACCTGCTCCCCTCCCTGACAAGGGAGGGGCCGGGGGTGGGTCGGCTGGTTGTCGGGTGCTTCGTTTCCTCGCGGGCCAACCCACCCCCAACCCCTCCCTTGTCAGGGAGGGGAGACACAAAAGAGCCGCTACCCCACCACCCCACCGCTAAAAATCGGCACGAACCCGCCATAAATCATCCGCGATCCGTCGAACGGCATCGGCAGTTCGGCGAAGCGCGGATCGCTCTCCATCGCCGCGAAACACCGCTCCGCCGTCGCCTTGTCGGGCCACAGGATCCAGCCGAGCGCCACGCTTTCACCATCCTTCAGCGCCACCGCGCGGGCGAAGTCGGTCTGCTTGCCCGGCGGCACGTCGTCGCCCCACGCCTCCATCTGGCCGGTCGCGCCATAATCGCGAAAGATCGCCCACGCCGCCTCGGCCGACGCGCGATAGGCGTCGCGGTCGGCATCGGCCACCGGGGTCACGAATCCACTGACATAGCGCATGTGTCTGCTCCCTGTGCGGCGGCCAGCCGGGCGCGCCATCGGTCGAACCCCGGCGGCGGCGCACCGGTGAACCCCGCCATCTGCCCCGCCAGCGCCCGCGTGAACGCCGGGCGCGCCTGCCCCCGCGCGACATAGGCGGCCAGCGTCGGTTCCCCGGTCAGCAGCGGATCGTCGCGCAGCAGCCGCAGCACCGAAATCATCATCAGGTCGCCGACCGAGAAATCGCCGTCATACCATTCGCGCTCGCCCAGCCGCGCCGCCGTCTCGGCCAGTCGCTGGCGGACCCGCGCCTCGATGCCGGGCAGTCGGGCACGCGACCATGGTTCGTGCGCCTCGAAGATCGTCGCCGTCGCATGATCGGCGATCGGCGGCTCGACCGTATTCAGCGCCGCGAACAGCCATTCGCTCGCCCGCGCCGCGCCGCCCGAATCGTCGGGCAGCAACCGGCGATGGATGCGCGCGAGATGCAGCACGATCGCCCCCGATTCGAACAGCACCAGATCGCCCTCGGCATAGGTCGGCACCTGGCCGTAGGGGTTGAGCGCACGGTGCGCCTCGCGCTTCTGCGTGCCCTGCGCCAGATAGGCGACGTCATAGGGCTGGCCGATCTCTTCCAATGCCCAGCGCACGCGCAGGTCGCGCACCTGCCCGCGCGCGAAATCGGGCACCCAGTCATAGGCGGTGAGGACCGGCCGTCCGCTCACCCCGTCTCTCCCGCCCGCATCGCCTCAAACGCGGCAAGGTCCATCCACATCGGTTCGAGGACATGGCCGTCGGGATCGGCGATCGTGCGGCCGTACAGGAAGCCGTGATCCTGTGGCGGCCGGACATCGGCGGTCCCGCCCGCCGCCGTGCCCGCCGCGACGAAGCTATCCACGCCCGCGCGGTCGTCCAGCGACAGCGCGATCAGATGCGCCGTCGCCGTCCGTTCGTCGGCGACCGGCAGCGGTGCGAAACCGGCGAAGCGATCGCGGTGAAGCAGCATCACGACGATATGCTCGGACCATTGCATCGACGCGCTGTCGTCGCCCGAAAAGCGCGGATCGCGCACGAAGCCGACGCTTTGGTAGAAAGCGGTCGCCCGCGCCACGTCGTTCACCGGCAGATTCACGAAGATCATCCGCGTCATGCTCGCCCACCTTCGCCCGAGTCGCTGGTGCCACGATCATCGCCACCCGCCGCGCCGATGCAACCCTCGTCGAAAGGGGGCGCGCCATGCAAGGCGCGCCAAGGTCCGACCCATGGACCCGGAAACGAACGTCGCCCTAGCGAAGGCTGGGGCCTCAAGCGGCTCCTGTCGCGCATTAACCCCGGGAGATCCCGGCCTTCGCCGGGATGACGTCTGTTTCAGGGTGGGGGATCAGACCCGGCCTGCGTCGGGGCAACGGTTTCACGCCGATGGATCGACCTTCAGCACCTTACCAAATTGCCAAATTACCAAAGCGCCGCTCACGCCGCCAGCCGCTCGCCCTCACGCAGCGTCAGCACCTCGACCCCGGTGGCCGTCACCGCGACGGTATGCTCGAACTGCGCCGACAGCTTCCCGTCGGCGGTCGTCACCGTCCAGCCGTCGTCACTCTGCTCGATCCGCCGGCTGCCCTGGTTGAGCATCGGCTCGATGGTGAAGGTCATCCCCTCGCGCAGCATCATGCCGCTGCCGCGCCGCCCGAAATGCAGCACGTTCGGCTCCTCGTGCATCTCCCGGCCGATGCCGTGGCCGCAGAATTCGCGCACCACGCTATAGCCATGCTGCTTGGCGTGGCGTTCGATCGCATGGCCGATGTCGCCCAGCCGCGCGCCGGGCCGTACCGCGGCGATGCCCTGCCACATCGCGCCCTGCGTCACCTCCACCAGCCGCCGCGCCTGCGGGCTGACCGTGCCGACCGTATAGGTCTTGCTCGAATCGGCAATGAATCCGTCCTTCTCCAGCGTGATGTCGAGGTTCACGATGTCGCCGCCCCGCACGATCGCCCCGGCCGAGGGCACGCCATGGCACACCACGTCGTTGATCGAGCTGTTGAGCACATAGGCGAAGCCATATTGCCCCTTGCTCGCCGGCCGGCTCGCCAGATCATCGGTGATGAACCGCTCGACCAGATCGTTGATCGCCAGCGTCGACATGCCCTCCAGCACGGTCCGGTCGAGCATCGCGAATACCTGCGCCAAGAGCTTGCCCGAGCGCCGCATCGCCGCCAGTTCCTCCGTCGTCTTGACCATGGTCAGGCGGCGTCCGCGACGGGCAGGTGCGCGGCGGCGATCTCGCGCGCGACGATGGCGTTGAACGACAGCGTCGGGTTCGCCTCGGCCAGCATCCCGATCTTCATCCAGAATTCGGCCTGCGCATTGATCGACCGGCACAGCACGGTACTGGAGCGCCGCGCCGCCTCGTGCAGCGCATCGTCGATCTTCACGATACCCATGTCGGTTCCTTGTGTAGCATATGGAACATATATGGTTCGTATGGCATCCAGTCAACGCGCTGTCCTACAGCGCCGGTCGCTGTCAGGGTCCGCCGGGTCGCGATGCGGGGGGCGGGTGGTGGAGATACGCAACATTCCTGACCGGCGGGATCGCCGCGTGCCGACCCAGCCGACGATGCGCCGCCCCATGCTGCAAACGCTTCGCAACAAATGCGTCGTTAGTGTAAACTTTGTAAACTTTGGCGGGGATTGCGCCACCCCACGGGCAAAGCCCGTGCCGTCGAACGGCGCTGCCAGCGCCGCGGGCCGGGCGCGCCTTGTGCGGCGCGGTGCTGCTTCGCTGCACCATGCCCGGCGCGCCGGCAAACCTGCAACACGGCCGTGCGGAAGCGTGACCCCACGGCGTCCACGCCCCCTCCGCGTCTCCGCGCCTCCGCGTGAACCCATTCTGCCGCGTGCCGACGAAACGCGCGGTAAATGTAAACTTTGGGGGGAATCGAAGCGTGCGACAGGCCCCGCCACGGGCAAAGCCCGTGCCGTCGAACGGCGCTGCCAGCGCCGTCGGCCGGGCGCGCCTTGTTCGGCGCGGCGTAGCTGCGCTACGCCTCGCCCGGCGCGCCGCCGATCAATTCCGCCACCGCATCAAACCCATGCGCGATTTCGCTTACGCCCAGCTCGCGCAACCGCGCATCATGGCCCACCGCGCAGTGCGACCCCGCGCACAGCCCGATCACCCGCGCGCCCGACGCGACCGCGCCGCGCACCCCGACCGGCGAGTCCTCGAGGATCACGCAATCCTCGATTGCGACCCCCAGCCGCTCGGCCCCATACCAGTACAGGTCGGGCGCGGGCTTGCCGTTGGCGACATGCTCCTTGCCGCTATACACATGCTCGCCGAACGCATCGCCCAGCCCGATATGGTCGAGGTGGGTGCGGATCCAGTGCGTCGTGCTCGACGAGACGATCGCCTTTGGCAGATCGGCGGGCAGCGAGCGGACGAACGCGACCGCCCCCGCCACCGCCTCGACCCCCTCGGCCAGCACCCGCGCATCCTCGATCGCCCGCGCCTCGGCGAAGCCGGCGGGCAGGGGGCCGCCGACCCAGCGCTCGATCGCATCGGTGAACTGCCTGCCCGACAGCCCCATGAAATTGGCCATCGAATCGGCTGCCGTCGTCGGATGGCCGGCGGCGGTCAGCACCTCGGCGATATGCCGGTTGCCGGCGAACTCGCTCTCGATCAGCACCCCGTCGAAATCGAACAGCATGGCCTTGGGTCGCGTCATCATCCTGTCCTCAAACCGTCCGGCGCTGCCCGAACAACGCCGATCCGACGCGCACATGCGTAGCGCCCAGCGTCACCGCCACCTCGTAATCGCCCGACATGCCCATGCTGAGCCCGGCAAGGCCATGGTCGCGCGCCAGCTTCGCGGTCAGCGCGAAATAGGGCGCGGCCTCAACGTCGAACGGCGGCACGCACATCAACCCGGCGACCGGCAGCCCCGCCGCCGCCGCCTCGCGCAACAGCGCGGGCAGATCGGCCAGCGCACAGCCACCCTTCTGCGGCTCGTCGCCAATGTCGACCTGAAGGAAACACGCTGGCGCCCGCCCGACCTTGTCGATCGCCCTCGCCAGCGCGGTGACGAGCGAGGGCCGGTCGACCGAATGGATCGCATCGAACAACCGCACCGCATCCTCGGCCTTGTTCGACTGCAACTGCCCGATCAGGTGGAGGTCGATGCCCGGCGTCGCCTCGCGCAGCGCGGGCCATTTGCCCTGCGCCTCCTGCACCCGGTTCTCGCCGAACGCGCGCTGTCCGGCATCGATCAGCGGCTGGATGGTCGCGGCGTCGTGCGTCTTGCTGACCGCGATCAGCGTGGTCGATCCGTGCTCGCGGCGCGCGATCGTCTCGGCACGGGCAATGGCGTCGCGGATGGCGGACAGGCGTGCTTGGGGCTCGGGTTCAGACATGGCGCGCGCTATAGGGGGGTGCATGCGCTCCCGCCACCCTTTGCCGCGATGCTGGCTGATGACCGATGAACGGCTGGGCGCAGCGCTGCCCGCAATCGTCGCCCGGATGCCACGGGGGAGCGGCATCGTGTTCCGCCACTATGCGACCCCGCCGGTCGAGCGCCGTGCGTTATTCGCGAAGGTCCGCCGCATCGCCCGCGCCCGCCGGCTGGTGCTGCTGGTGGCCGGACCGGCGTTGCCCCGCGCCGACGGCATCCACGGCCGCACCGCGCGACCGGGCAGGGGCCTCGCCACCCGCCCGGTCCACACGCTGCGCGAACGCATCGCCGCCGAGCGCGCCGGGGTGGACGCGATCTTCGTCTCGCCGGTCTTCGCCACGCGCTCGCACCCCGGCGCCCGTGCGCTCGGCCGGGTCCGCCTCGGCCTGCTGCTGCGCAACAACCGCCTCCCGACCATCGCGCTCGGCGGCATGGACGCGCCACGCGCGCGCAGCCTCACGGGCCGGGCGATCCACGGCTGGGCCGCGATCGACGCCTGGGCGGTATGAAATTGGTCTCGGGAAAAATGGTGCCCAGAAGAGGACTCGAACCTCCACGACCTTGCGATCGCCAGCACCTGAAGCTGGTGCGTCTACCAATTCCGCCATCTGGGCACGGGGTAGGAGGGCGCCTCTACGGGGGGTCGCCGGGGGTGTCAACAACGTTGTTGCGAATAATTGCGGTCCTTGCCGTTTGCGTGGCGGAACGGCATGGGGTTCCCGCATTCGAACCGATCACCGCCCCGCGAAGCAGAAGGCAGGCACGATGAAGAACCAGTTGATCACGCTGTTCGGCGGTGGCGGCTTTGTCGGCCGCTATGTCGTGCAGGAATTGCTCAAGGCCGGCGCCCGCGTCCGCATCGCGCAGCGCGATCCGCGCCAGGCGCTCTACCTCAAGACGCAAGGCGGGCTGGGCCAGACGCAGTTCGTCGCCGCCGACCTGTCGAAGCCGGAAACGGTCGCGCGCGCGGTCGCCGGGTCGGACGGGGTCGTGAACCTCGTCGGCGTGCTGGCGGGCGATTTCGACAAGGTGCATGTCGCCGGTGCCCGCACGGTCGCCGAAGCCGCGCAGGCGGCGGGTGCCACGGCGTTCGTGCAGATTTCGGCGATTGGTGCCGATGCGAACTCGCCCTCGGCCTATGGCCGTTCGAAGGCGGGCGGCGAGGAGGCGGTACGTCAGGCGTTTCCCGGTGCCACGATCCTGCGCCCCTCGATCGTGTTCGGGCGCGAGGACGGCTTCGTCAACCGCTTCGCCGGCATGATCGCGCGCGCGCCCGCGCTGATCGGTCGCCCGATCGTGCCGGTGATGGCGGCTTCGGCGAAGTTCCAGCCGGTCTATGTCGTCGATCTGGCGCAGGTGATCGTCAAGGCGCTCGGCGATCCCGACCGGTTCGGTGGACAGACCTATGCGATCGGTGGCCCTGACGTGGTGACGATGGGCGGGCTCAACCGCTGGATCGCGCAGGCGATCGGCCGCGACGTCCGCTTCCTCGAAATCCCGAACGAACTGGGCAGCGTGATCGCGGCGATGCCGCTCACCCCGATCTCGAAGGATCAATGGGCGATGTTGTCGCAGGACAATGTCGTCGGCGACGGCGTTCTGGGGATCGAGGCGTTCGACCAGCGGCCGGTGCCGATGGCCACCGTCGCCCCCGACTGGCTGGTGCAGTATCGCAAGAGCGGGCGCTTCGGTCGCATCGCCGAACTGAAGGGCGCGTAAGTGGAGTGGATCACCTACGTCGTCCTCGGCATCATCGAGGGGCTGACCGAATTCCTGCCGGTGTCCTCGACCGGGCACCTGATCCTTGCGGGCGAGCTGTTCGGCTATACCGACGAAAGCTCGATCGTGTTCAAGATCGCGATCCAGTTGGGCGCGATCCTCGCGGTACTCGTCGCCTATCGTGCGCGCTTCACCGGCGTGGCGCTGGGGCTGACCCGGATGGACCGCCAAGCGATCGCGTTCACCCGCAACATCCTGATCGGCTTTTTGCCGGCGATGGTTGCGGGCGCGCTGTTTTATGACGCGATCCGCGCGGTGATGCAGAAGCCGGTGATCGTCGCCGTCGCGCTGATCGTGGGCGGGGTGCTGATCCTGCTGATCGAACGAATGGTGAAGCGGGTCCGCATCCACGCGGTCGAGGACATGAGCGTCGGCAACGCCGTCTCGGTCGGCGCGATGCAGTGTATCGCGATGCTGCCGGGCGTCAGCCGCTCGGGCGCGACGATCATGGGCGCGCTGCTGCTCGGCGTCGAGCGGCGGACGGCGGCGGAGTTCAGCTTCTTCCTCGCCGTGCCGACGATGATCGGCGCGACCGTCTATTCGCTGTACAAGGATCGCGCGCTGCTGACGCTCGACGATCTGACGGGAATCGCGATTGGCTTCGGCGCGGCGTTCGTGGTGGCGCTGCTGGTGGTCAAGGGTTTCGTCAGGATCGTCGGCCGCTTCGGTTTCGCGCCGTTCGCATGGTATCGGATCGTCGCCGGCAGCATGGCATTGATCTGGTTGCTTGCGCGATAGGGCCGGATCGGCCTCAACGGCATGGCGAACGGTTGTGAAAATTCTGCAAACCGTTCGCATTAAGATAAATGGGACACCAAAGCTGACCCATCGATAGTTTGTTGCGTGACTCCGTCGCCCGAATATGCTTTTCGGACGATCGGAGGGCACCATGGCCGATCAAGCAATGTTGAAGTTCGTCGCGCGTCCGCAGGCCTATCCGGCCAAGCGCGAAGCCGAATTGCGCGCGGACGACTTTCGCGAAATCGCCGAGCGCTATGCGCCGCCGGCGGCCGAGGATCAGGCCGGGCGCTGCTCGCAATGCGGCGTGCCCTATTGCTCGGTGCATTGCCCGCTGCACAACCATATCCCCGACTGGCTCCGCCTGACCGCCGAAGGGCGGTTGCAGGAGGCGTATCAGCTTTCCAACAGTACCTCGACCATGCCCGAGATCTGCGGCCGCATCTGCCCGCAGGACCGGCTGTGCGAGGGCAATTGCGTCATCGAATTTTCAGGGCACGGCGCGGTCACGATCGGATCGGTCGAGAAGTTCATCACCGACACCGCATGGGAAAACGGCTGGGTCGAGCCCGTGGCGGTCGGCCCGGCGCGCGGCCAGTCGGTCGGGATCGTCGGGGCCGGCCCGGCCGGGCTGGCGGCGGCGGAATGGCTCCGCAACCTCGGTTACGACATCCATGTCTATGATCGCTACGACCGTGCCGGCGGGTTGCTGACTTATGGCATCCCCGGCTTCAAGCTGGAGAAGCCGGTTGTCATGCGCCGCGTCGAGCGGTTGAAGGAAGGCGGCATCGTCTTTCACGAAGGGTTCGAGGTCGGCCGCGACGCGACCCTCGACCAGTTGCGCCAGCAGCATGACGCGGTGCTGATCGCCACCGGCGTCTACAAGCCGCGTGCGATCAAGGCACCCGGCGTCGGCAGCGGCGGCGTGGTCGATGCGCTCGACTATCTGACCACGTCGAATAAGATCGGCTTCGGCGACACCGTGCCGGCCTATGACGACGGATCACTCAACGCCGCGGGCAAGAACGTCGTCGTGGTGGGCGGCGGCGATACTGCGATGGACTGCGTCCGCACCGCGATCCGCCAGGGGGCGAAGTCGGTGAAGTGCCTCTACCGCCGCGACCGCGCGAACATGCCCGGATCGCAGCGCGAAGTCGCCAATGCCGAGGAAGAGGGCGTCGAGTTCGTCTGGCTCTCCGCCCCCGCCGCGTTCGACGAGCGTGACGGGCAGGTGGTGCAGGTCCGCGCGACCGGCATGCGGCTGGGCGCGCCCGACGCCTCGGGTCGCCGCGCCCCGGAAACCGATCCGGGCAACGAATTCCTGCTCGACGCCGATCTGGTGGTGAAGGCGCTGGGCTTCGATGCCGAGGACCTGCCGACGCTGTTCGATGCCCCTGAACTGGGCGTCACCCGCTGGGGCACGGTCCGCGTCGACGGCAAGTCGATGATGACCTCGCTCGACGGCGTGTTTGCCGCCGGCGACATCGTGCGCGGTGCGTCGCTGGTCGTCTGGGCGATCCGCGACGGCCGCGACGTGACCGAGCGGATGCACACCTATCTGAAAGCGAAGGCCAAGGCGGCGAGGGTGGCGGCGTGATCGCTGCGCTAGCGCTGTTGCTGGTGCAGGCGCCGACCGCCGCTCCGCCCCCCACTCTCGCCACGACCGCCAAGGTTTCGGCCGAAGCGCTTGCTTTTGCCGAGGCCTATGTCCCGGCCGAAATGACGACACGTAATGCCGTCGCTGCGTTTCGTACCGAGGGGGGAAAGGCGCTGGCGCAACAGCCCACGATCACCACGCTGGAACAGCGCAGTCCTGGTGCGCGGGCCAAGCTGCTCGATGCCGGTGCCGTCGTGGTCGAGCAGACCTATCGTGACGGACTGCCGGTATTGCAGCAGCGGATTGCGGCAGTCGCTGCCGCCGACCTGTCGCCCGCCGACCTGAGCGAAGTTACCCGGTTCCTGCGATCGCCGACGGGAAGGGCGCTGCAAGGGGCGGTCGCCGCCAATGTCGATACTGCCAAGATCGCGGCCGCTGGGCAGGCTAACGGACATCTGACGACCAGCGACGTGACCGGTGCGATCGATATGGCCGGATCGTTGCGGGCGATGACCCCGGCACAGATCGCCGAGCTCGCGCGCTTCGGTGCGACCGCTACCGGCCGTCGTTTCCAGTTGGCAGTTCCCAAGCTGCAGGCAGCGATCACCGCCGAAACCAACACGCTCGCACAGGCGATCACCCCAGCGGTGGCCGAGGCGATGATGATGACGATGCGGTCGATGGCCGCCCCCGTGAAGGGAAAGTAAGATGACCCTCGAAACCGAACGCCTCCGCCTTGCCACCGAAGGCATGTACCGCCCGGAATATGAAGGCGACGCCTGCGGTGTCGGCCTCGTCGCCGCGACCGATGGCAAGCCGTCGCGCCGTGTCGTGCAGTCGGCGATCGATGCGCTTCGCGCCGTATGGCATCGTGGCGCGGTCGATGCCGATGGCAAGACCGGCGACGGCGCGGGTATCCATGTCGACCTGCCGCACCGCTTCTTCGACGATGCGATCGCCGGATCGGGGCACAAGCCGATGCACGCCCGCCTCGCGGTCGGCATGGTGTTCATGCCGCGCACCGACCTTGGCGCGCAGGAGACGTGTCGCACGCTCGTCGAATCGGAGATCATCGAGGCGGGCTGGTCGATCTATGGCTGGCGGCAGGTGCCGGTCGACGTGTCGGTCATCGGCATGAAGGCGCAGGCGACCCGGCCCGAGATCGAGCAGATCATGATCGCCGGCCCCGCGCCCGAGGACATGGACGAGGCCGAGTTCGAGAAGCACCTGTATCTCGTCCGCCGCCGGATCGAGAAGCGGATCATCGCCGCGCAGATCACCGGTTTCTACTTCTGTTCGCTGTCGTGCCGCTCGATCATCTACAAGGGGCTGTTCCTCGCTGAATCGCTGTCGGACTTCTATCCCGACCTGAACGACGAACGCTTCGAATCGCGCGTCGCGATCTTTCACCAACGCTATTCGACCAACACCTTCCCGCAATGGTGGCTGGCGCAACCGTTCCGCTGCCTCGCGCACAATGGCGAGGTCAACACGATCCGCGGCAACAAGAACTGGATGCTCAGCCACGAGATCAAGATGGCGAGCATCGCGTTCGGCGAGCGCAGCGAGGACATCAAGCCGGTGATCCCGGCCGGCGCGTCGGACACGGCGGCGCTGGATGCGGTGTTCGAGACGATCTGCCGGTCGGGCCGCGACGCGCCCACCGCCAAGCTGATGCTGGTGCCCGAGGCGTGGCAGGGGGCGGCCGACATGCCGCCGGCGCATACCGCGATGTACGACTATCTCGCGAGCGTCATGGAGCCATGGGACGGTCCCGCCGCGCTCGCGATGACCGACGGCCGCTGGGCGGTCGCCGGGCTGGATCGCAACGCGCTGCGCCCGTTGCGCTATACCATCACCGGCGACGGGCTGCTGATCGTCGGGTCGGAAGCGGGCATGGTGCCGGTGTCCGAATCGACGGTGGTCGAGAAGGGTCGCCTCGGGCCGGGCGAAATGCTCGCGGTCGACCTGACCGAAGGCAAACTCTACAAGGACCGCGCGATCAAGGACAAGATCGCGGGCGAGGCGGACTATGCCGCCATGACCGCCAAGTTCCTGACGATCGGGGATCTTCCCGCCGCCACTGCCGAGCCGTTGCGCTACGACCGTGCCGAGCTGGCGCGGCGGCAGGTGTGTGCCGGGCAGACGCTGGAGGACATGGAGCTGATCCTGTCGCCGATGGTCGAAGGGGCCAAGGAAGCGATCGGATCGATGGGCGACGACACGCCGCTGGCGGTCATTTCCGACAAGCCGCGGCTCATCAGCCATTTCTTCCGCCAGAATTTCTCGCAGGTGACGAACCCGCCGATCGATCCGCTGCGCGAGCGCTACGTCATGTCGCTCAAGACGCGCTTCGGCAACCTCGCCAACATCCTCGACACCGGCGACCGGTCGAGCAAGGTGCTGGTCCTCGACAGCCCGGTGCTGACCAACACCGACTGGCTGCGGCTCAAGAGCCATTTCGGCGCGCAGACGGCGGAGATCGACTGCACCTTCCCGGCAGGCGAGGGGCCGGAGGCGCTGCGTGCCGCCATCGCCCGCGTTCGTGCGCAGGCCGAACAGGCGGTGCGCGAAGGGCGCAGCGAGCTGTTCCTGACCGACGAGCATCTGGATGCCACGAAGGTCCCGATCGCCGGCGTGCTGGCGGCGGCGGCGGTGCATACGCATCTGGTGCGCAAGGGGCTGCGGTCCTACGCCTCGATCAACGTTCGCTCGTCCGAATGCCTCGACACCCATTATTATGCGGTGCTGATCGGCGTCGGCGCGACGACGGTGAACGCCTATCTGGCCGAAGCGGCGATCGCCGATCGCCATGCACGCGGGCTGTTCGGCGAGATCAGCATCGACGAGGCGTTGACGCGCCACCGTACCGCGATCGACGAGGGGCTGCTCAAGATCATGTCGAAGATGGGGATCGCGGTGATCTCCAGCTATCGTGGCGGCTATAATTTCGAGGCGGTCGGTTTGAGCCGCGCGCTGGTCAACGACTTCTTCCCCGGCATGCCCGCCAAGATTTCGGGCGAGGGCTATCACTCGCTCCACGTCAACGCGACGCAGCGGCATGACGCGGCGTTCGACAGCGCGGTGGTGAACCTGCCGATCGGCGGCTTCTATCGCCAGCGCAACGGCGGCGAAGCGCATGCCTATTCGGCGCAGCTCATGCACCTGTTGCAGACGGCGGTCGCGACCGACAGCTATTCGACCTATATGCAGTTCTCGCGCGGGGTGCGCGACCTGCCGCCGGTCTATCTGCGCGACGTGCTCGAGTTCAACTTCCCTGAGCAAGGCGTGGCGATCGATCAGGTCGAGGCAATCACCGAGATCCGCAAGCGGTTCGTGACGCCGGGTATGTCGCTCGGCGCATTGAGCCCCGAAGCGCACGAGACGCTGGCGATCGCGATGAACCG
The DNA here is from genome assembly GCF_001425385.1 of Sphingomonas sp. Leaf407. Lineage (GTDB taxonomy): Bacteria > Pseudomonadota > Alphaproteobacteria > Sphingomonadales > Sphingomonadaceae > Sphingomonas. The sequence goes on along the minus strand of NZ_LMQO01000005.1, from coordinate 23,629 downwards.
CATCGGCGCCAAGGCGGTGTCGGGCGAGGGCGGCGAGGATTCGATCCGCTATCAGCCGTATGAGAATGGCGACAACGGCAATTCGGTTATCAAGCAGGTCGCGAGCGGAAGGTTCGGCGTCACCGCCGAATATCTCAACGCCTGCGACGAGATCGAGATCAAGGTCGCGCAGGGTGCCAAGCCCGGCGAGGGCGGGCAGTTGCCCGGCTTCAAGGTCACGGAGTTCATCGCCAAGCTGCGCCACGCGACGCCGGGCGTGACGCTCATCTCGCCGCCGCCGCACCACGACATCTATTCGATCGAGGATCTGGCGCAGCTCATCTACGACCTCAAGCAGATCAACCCCAAGGCGCGGGTCTGCGTGAAGCTCGTCAGTTCGGCGGGCATCGGCACCGTCGCGGCGGGCGTGGCGAAGGCGCATGCCGACGTCATCCTCGTGTCGGGCCATGTCGGCGGGACGGGTGCTTCGCCGCAGACGTCGATCAAATACGCCGGTACGCCGTGGGAAATGGGCCTGTCGGAAGTCAACCAGACGCTGACGCTCAACGGCCTGCGCGGGCGGGTGGTGCTGCGCACCGACGGGGGCCTCAAGACCGGGCGCGACATCGTCGCCGCCGCGATCCTGGGCGCGGAAGAGTTCGGCATCGGCACGCTGTCGCTGGTGGCGATGGGCTGCATCATGGTGCGCCAGTGCCATAGCAATACCTGTCCGGTCGGCGTGTGCGTGCAGGATGAGCGGCTGCGCGCCAAGTTCACCGGCACGCCCGAAAAGGTCATCAACCTGATGACCTTCATCGCCGAGGAAGTGCGCGAGATATTGTCGCGGCTCGGCGTGCGGTCGCTGAACGAGGTGGTCGGGCGGACCGAGTTTCTGCGGCAGGTCAGCCGCGGGGCCGAGCATCTCGACGATCTCGACCTCAACCCGATCCTGGCGAAGGTCGATGCCGAGGAAAGCGAGCGGCGCTTCAGCCTGTCGACGTTCCGCAATGCGGTGCCCGACAGCCTCGATGCGCAGATGATAAAGGATGCGGCGGCGGTGTTCTCGCGCGGCGAGAAGATGCAGCTCACCTATTCGGTGCGCAACACCCACCGCGCGGTCGGCACCCGGTTGTCTTCCGAGATCACCCGGACGTTCGGCATGTCGAAGCTGGCCGACGGGCATGTCACGGTGCGGCTGCGTGGGTCGGCGGGGCAGAGCCTCGGCGCGTTCCTGTGCAAGGGGTTGAAGCTGGAGGTGTTCGGCGACGCCAACGACTATGTCGGCAAGGGGTTGTCGGGCGGCACGATCGTGGTGCGGCCGATGGTGTCGTCACCGCTCAGGAGCCACGAGAACACGATCCTCGGCAACACCGTCCTCTATGGTGCGACCAGCGGCAAGCTGTTCGCGGCGGGGCAGGCGGGCGAGCGATTCGCGGTGCGCAATTCGGGCGCGACCGTGGTGGTCGAGGGCTGCGGGGCCAATGGCTGCGAGTACATGACCGGCGGCGTCGCGGTGGTGCTGGGGCGGACCGGTACGAACTTCGGCGCGGGCATGACCGGCGGCATGGCGTTCGTCTATGACCATGACGCGAGCTTCGAGCGGCATCACAACCCGGAAAGCATCACGCTCCACCGGCTGGGATCGGCGCATTGGGAAGCGAGCCTGCGCGACCTGATCGAACAGCACCACAAGGCGACTGACAGCCGCTGGTCGGGCGCGATCCTCGAGGATTGGGAGCGGACCAAGGGCCGCTTCTGGCAGGTGGTGCCCAAGGAAATGCTGACCCGCCTGGCGCACCCGTTGCGCGACGATGCCGGCGAACCCGGTCAGGCGGTCGCGGCGGCCTGAGGCCTGCTCCGGCATCCCTTCCCAACGGAAGGGATGCCGGAGCGGGCGCTAGACGGGATCGACATTGAGCATTTCCGGCCAGTCTTCGTCATTTTCGGCCGAAACAGCCACTCCTTTCGTCACCCCGGACTTGTTCCGGGGTCCACGGCTCGGCGATCGGTGCGCCTTGAGGCTTTACCGACAGCGTTTGCGTCCAGGTGGACCCCGGAACAAGTCCGGGGTGACGATGGGAGCGTGAAGGTCGATCCGGCCTATACCGGGTGGCGGTTCGGTGCGCGGCTGCTGAGGCGGGTGTTGGGCTGCATCGTTTCGGGTTCGCGGCTGATCCGGCCGCGCAGCCACAGGCCGGCCCATGCCGCGATGCCGATCGCGGCGCAGATCAGTTCGTCGGGCGATCCGATCTCGTTCAGGCGGAGATGCGTCGCGATCGCGCCACCGACGAAGCCGGTGATGAGGATCGCGCCGATCACCGCCGTCTGCGGAATGGCGTAGAGCAGCGCGCACAGGAGCGCGATGCCGCCGACCACCGGGGCCATCTCCATCGGCCAGCCGCTGCGGATCATCTCCTGGGCGACCAGCGCGGGCTGGAACAATTGGACCGCCCCATCGACCAGCAGCAGCACCACGACGGTCGCGCTGAGCAACTGGCCGATACGACGGGACACGGAAGCGGCAGGCATGGGGATACTCTCCACAGGGCGGGCGATGGTTGCATACGCATGGCCGGTGCGACCCACTTCGCCGCCCCCCGGAGACATCGACGGCATTGGGCCGCTCGACACACCGCGCTATCCTATCCATTCATCCTATCGGATGTCGAGCGTCGCCGTACCGCCGCCCAGCCAAATGCCGCATAAACGCACAGCGCCGGCCAGCCGCCGTCGGTGGCGTGGAGATAGGTGACGCCGATCGCGATCAGCAGCACCGCCACCACGCCTGCGATCCGTACCGGCAGCCGGGTGACGAGCAGGGCGACGCCGACCAGCGTCGCCAGCAACGCCTGTAGCCCGAGCCAGCCGTAGGACGCGCCGGCCCCGATCGATCCGATGCCGGGCAGCTTGACCGTCGCGAAGCCGCGCATCGCATTGGGGAACACGTCGGCCGCCAGATGCAGCCCGATCCCGATCGCGAGGCCACCCAGCACCGGCCGCCAGTTGCGCACGGTGAAGGCGAGCAGCAATGGCAGCAGCGAATGGGTCAGGCCGCTGCGATGGCCGAGCGGCAGCAGCAGGTCGAGATCGGGCAGCGTCGTGCCCGCCACCCCCGCCAGCACCGCCGCCACTCCTTCCATCCACGGCCGCGTGGCGAAGCGCGCGACCAGCAGCGCCGCGACCAGCCACAGCAGCGATACGAGCAAACCCACCGAACCCCCTTCCACCGAGCAATTGCCCCGCCTAACACGAGAGTATGTGGCAGCTCCTGCAATTCCCGCTTTGTCCCTTCTCACGGAAGGTCCGCCTGCTGCTGGCCGAAAAGAGCATCGGCTATCAGCCGGTGCGCGAATCGCCATGGGCCAGGCGCGACGAGTTCCTTCACCTCAACCCCGCCGGACAGACCCCGGTGATGATCGACGAGGCGCTGGGCATCCGGCTGATCGATTCGATGGCGATCTGCGAGTTCATCGAGGAGACCGGCGACCGCCCGGCGATGCTGAACGGCAGCGCCGCCGACCGTGCCGAGCAGCGGCGGCTGGTGACGTGGTTCGACACGCAATTCTACCGCGAGATCACCGGGCCGTTGCTGATGGAGCGGATGGAAAAGCGCATCGTCCACCGCCAGTCGCCCGACACCAAGGCGTTGCGCGAGGCGATGAAGGCGGCGGTCGAGCATCTCGACTATATCGATTATCTGCTCGACCATCGCCAATGGCTGGGGGGATCGACGATGAGTCTCGCCGATCTGGCGGCGGCGGCGCAGATCTCGATCGCCGATTATCTGGGGGGCATCGACTTCAAGACCCATGACCTCGCCAAGCGGTGGTACATCGGCATGAAGAGCCGCCCGAGCTTCCGGCCGCTGCTGGCCGAGCGGATGGAGGGGGTGCCGCCGCCGGCGGATTACGAGAAGTTAGATGTGTAGGCGCGCCGGGCAAGGTCCAGCGTAGCTGGACCGAACCGAATTAGGCGCGCCCGGCCGGCGGCGCGAAAAGCGCCGTCCGACGACACGGGCTTTGCCCGTGGCGGGGCTTGCGGTCCCGGTCAGGCACCGCACTGTCAGCGTGTATCGATCCCGGCCTTCGCCGGAAGGACGGCGGTGGGTGGAGCAACCCGCTGGACCGGGAGTCGGTCCGGTAATTCCCCCCAAAGTTGACAAAGTTTACACTTGCGGTGCGTTTCATGCCGGTGCGGACGAGTAAGAATGGGTTCACGCGGAGGCGCGGAGGCGCGGAGGGGGTGTGGACGCCGTTGGCGCATGTTTCCCCATCCCATGGTTGACGGGGCTGCTGGCCCAGCCGGTTTTCGCCGGCGGATCGGCCAAAGTTGACAAAGTTTACACTAACGGCGGGTGTGTTCGCTATAAGGGCGCGGCCATCACGGACTGACCCACCCCCGCCCCCTTGTCGGGGAGGGGAGGGCCGTGGTGCTGATTCAATTGTCGAAGAGCGGTGCTGACTTTGACAGGCGACCGCCCTGTAGGACAGCGGTCTGCCACTCGGATTAGAACGAGTAGGACGTCATGATGAGTAGTCCGCTTTGCGACTGGCGACGGAAGCGGACCTGTGTTTCGCCTATCGGGGGCGCGCCATTCTCGACGAAACCTTCGCCCAGTATCTGGGTGTCGACGTCGTAAAGTACACCTATGCCGATGTTGAAGCTGGCTGACTTTTCTTCGCGGCGGCGGAAACCGAGCATCACCCCGGCACCGATCGCATCGATGATGTTGTCGCTGCCGGGTTGGACTGCCATGAAAGGACCGATACCGAACGTCTTTCGACGGCTGGTACAATCCTCATATTGGTCGGGATACCCAGTGTAACCGGCGCAGTTCGCGCCGGTATAGTTGCTGAATAGAGCGGATTTCGGCGTGAAGAAATAATGTGACTCGAGAATGAGCCGCGCGCGGATATTTTCGGTATGCGTCACGCGGACGATGCCGTTCACGATCTCGGCTTCCTTGACCCGGTCGTTGTTGCCCAGATCATAGGAAAAGGCGAATCCGATCCCGAAGTCGATCCCGCCGAACCGCTGCCGCCCGGTTTCGTTACCGGCAAGGCCCTGCTGGGACGTAGGTGAGACTTTCGTTTCCACCTTGTCAGGCGTCGCAGTGACGGTGGTCGTCACGCCGTTCGCCGCTGCGGCATAGGCTTCGGCGGGAGGTGTCGCCGCCGCAGGCGCGGCAATGGCCGGTCTGCCCGGGTTGGCGGCCAACGCGGCAGCCGGCGTCGGTACCGGAGCCAAGATAGGCCTATCCTGCTGCTGTAGCTTTACCAATGCTTCTCGAGCCTTAGCCGCCTCCGCCTCTGCTACCATGCGTCGATGCTCGGCGGCCTCGAGAATGCGAGCCGTTGCCAGCACTTGCTGGGCGCGTGCGAGATTCGCTTCTGCTTCGGCGACAGATGGCAGGGCAGGCGTATCCTGCGCCTGTACCGCCGTTGGCAATATCAGTAAGAATGCTGCGGATGCCGGCAGGTACATGGTCGATGCTTCCCGTTCTCGTGATCGAACTCGGGAAAACGCCCACGCAATGGTGCTACATATCCAGCGCAGACTCAACGACGTTTCTTATCCGAAACGGATTTAATGTCGAATATATCGCATAGGTAAAGTCTACCGCCCCAGCGCCTTCTGCCGACGGCGCTGGACCGACGATCCCAGCCCCAGCGACTCGCGATATTTCGCGACCGTCCGCCTAGCGATGTCGAAGCCTTTGGCCTGCAACAGTTCGACCAGCGTGTCGTCGGAGAGGATCTTCTTCGCATCCTCCTGCGCGATCAGGGTGCGGATCGCGTCCTTGACCGCCAGCGCCGAGACCGCCTCGCCGCCGTCGGCCGACTGGATCGCCGAGGTGAAGAAATATTTCAGCTCGAACAGACCGCGCGGGCAGGAGAGATATTTGTTCGAGGTCACGCGGCTGACGGTCGATTCGTGCATCTCGATCGCCTCCGCCACCTTCGCCAGCGTCAGCGGGCGCAGGTGCGCGACGCCGTGGCGGAAGAACGCCTCCTGCTGTTTCACGATCTCGGTCGCGACCTTCAGGATCGTGCGCTGGCGCTGATCGAGCGCTTTCACCAGCCAGTTGGCGCTGGCGAGGCAGTCGGACAGCCATGCCTTCGACGCCTTGGTCCCGCCGGTCGACAGTTCGGCGTAATAGCCGCGGTTGACGAGGACGCGCGGCAGCGTGGCACCGTTGATCTCGACCGCCCAGCCGGCCGCGCGCGGGGCGACGAACAGGTCGGGGACGACCGATTGCGTGCGCTCGCCCCCGAAGCGGCAGCCGGGTTTGGGATCATAGCCGCGCAGTTCGCGGATCATGTCCGCCAGGTCCTCGTCGTCGACGTCGCAGATGCGGCGTAGCTGTGGCAGCGCGCCGCGTGCGACGAGATCGAGGTTGTCGATCAGCCGCGCCATGCAGGGGTCGTAGCGATCGGCCTCCTTCGCCTGAATCGTCAGGCATTCGGCAAGGCTGCGCGCGCCGACGCCGCTGGGATCGAAGGTCTGGACGATGCCGAGCACCGCTTCGACACGGGCGAGCGGCACGCCGAGGCGGGTCGCGATGTCGAGCAGCGAAGCGGAGAGATAGCCGCACTCGTCGATCTGGTCGATGATCGCGCTGGCGATGAACAGGTCGCTGCCGGCGACGCTGGTCCCGGCCTGTTGCAGCAGATAGTCGATCAGCGAGAGGTCGTCGCCGGCCAGCGCGTCGAGATCGGGCGCGTCGTCGAACCCGCCGCTGCCGGTCGCGGCCAGCCCAAGGCCGCCGTCGAGGCTGCCGACGCCGTCGGACGGGCCGTCGTGGTGGAAGGTGTCGCCCGGATCGACGTCGAGCGATTCGCTGCCGCTCCCGCCCATCAGCAGTTCGTCCGATCCGGCCGGTTCGCCGGAGGGGGCGATCTCGACCGGTTCGGCCGGGCCGCCGTCGTCGTCGCCACCGCCGGAATCGAGCAGCGGGTTCTTCTCGATCTCCTCGGCGATGAATCCCTCGACCTCGAGATTCGATAGCGCGAGCAGGCGGATCGCCTGCTGCAACTGCGGCGTCATCACCAGCGATTGCGACTGGCGCAGGTCGAGGCGCGGGGCGAGGCTCACTTACAATTCAAAGCCTTCGCCGAGGTAGAGGCGGCGGACGTTGGCGTCGGCGACCAGTTCGGCGGGCGATCCGGCGAAGAGCACGCGCCCGTCATAGATGATGTAGGCGCGGTCGACGATTTCCAGCGTCTCGCGGACATTGTGGTCGGTGATGAGCACGCCGATACCGCGCGACTTGAGCTGGATGACGAGGTCGCGGATGTCGGCGATCGAGATCGGGTCGATCCCGGCGAAGGGTTCGTCGAGCAGGATGATCGTCGGATTGGCGGCCAGCGCGCGGGCGATTTCGGCGCGGCGGCGCTCGCCGCCCGACAGCGCCATCGCGGCGGCGGTGCGCAGGCGGGTGAGGCCGAATTCCTCGAGCAACTGTTCGAGCCGGGCGGCGCGGCGCGCCTTGTCTGGCTCGGCCAGTTCGAGCACGGCGAGGATGTTCTTTTCGACCGACAATCCGCGAAAGATCGACGTTTCCTGCGGCAGATAGCCCAGCCCGAGGATCGCGCGGCGATACATCGGCAGCGCGGTGATGTCCTCACCGTCGAGCAGGATGCGGCCGGCGTCGGGCTTCACCAGCCCCATGGCGGAATAGAAGCTGGTCGTCTTGCCAGCACCATTGGGGCCGAGCAGGCCGACGACTTCGCCGCGCCCGACCGACATCGACACGTCGGACAGCACGACCCGCTTGTCATAGGATTTGGCGATCGACACGACCGACAGGCCATGGTCGCTCGGCGGTTCGGCGATCGGCGGCGTGTTGGCCGCCGGGCTGAGGAGGGTCGTGTCGGTCATCGGCGGCGTCCTGATCGCATGTCGGTGGTTAGCAGGTGCTTACCACCGGTGATTTGGCAGGATTGTTGCATCACGGGCACGCGAAAGGAAAGATCGCACCGCCGCGACGTGCCCGGAAACCGCGATCAGTTGCGCTTGGGCACCGAGAATCGGCCGGTGACGCGCCCGCCGCCCTGGGTAACGGTGCCGCCCGGCGTCGCGGGACTGCCCACGCCCGATCCGTCGATCGTCGCGCGGCCGGTGTCGAGGTTGATCGACAGTCGTCCGCCGGTCAGCGTATTGGCCCCCTGCGTCAGCCGCACGCCGCCGATCATCGTCACGACGCGCGCGCCCACGTCATAGACGGCGAAGCGAGACCGGGCGGTCTGATCGGGGCGGGTGACGACGACATTGCCGGTCGCGTCCATCCGCGATGCCTGCGGCGAGGCGCCGGCCGTCACCTGACCGGTATAGGCGACGGTGACGCGGTCGGCGGTCATCGTCATCGTCGACTGGCGGATGGTGACGCCGCCGGTCAGCACCGCGCGATTCGCCTTGTCCTGCAATTCGATGGCGTTGGCCGAGAAATCGATCGGCGCGTTCGAGTCGTGGCGCGTCTGCGCGAGCACGGGGCCGGCCAGCGCCAGCAGCGCGGCGGTGACGACGAAGCTCGGAAGCGCGGTGCGAATCATCGCGGCTATTTCGTGCGTGCCGGGTCGATACGCAAGCGCGCATTGCCGGTGAGGCGCACGGTGCGCGACTCGAGATCGGCGTCGAGCCGGTCGCCGCTGAAGACGCCCATCGACGTCGTGCCGGTGACGGCGCTGCCGCTCTGCAATTTCCGGGTCTTGAGATCGACCGTCGCGTTGGTCGTATCGAGCGAATAGCCATCGGCGGCGCGGAAGCGGATCGGCCCCAGCACGTCGACCTGTTCGGAGGCCATGTCATAGCGGCCGCGCGGCGCGGTGAGGCGCGCCGGCCCGTCGGGCAGGCGGATCGCGGCGGCCAGTTCCTGCAACTGCACGACCGGTTCGGCCGAGCTTTTCTGCACCGCCGAGCGGGCGTCGATGACGAACGGCTGCCCCTTGGCGTCCTGTCCGCGATATTCGGCGGCGCGCAGCCGCATGCGTTCCTGCGCGATGTCGACCTTGTTCTTGTCGAGCACGAAGCTGGTATCGCCGCGCATGAACAGCGGGGCCATGACGAGGAATGCGGCGAGCACCCCGATCGCGATCGGGAGCGCCACCAACAGGAAGGCGATGCGCCGGTCGTGGGCGCTGCCCGGCGCGGCGCGGCGTTGCCGCCGGCTCCGCTCCAGGCGGGCGACCTCAGACATGGGCGAAGATGTCCGTCTCCGGCCAGCCCGCCAGATCGAGCCGCGCGCGGTGCGGCAGGAAGTCGAAACACGCCTGCGCGAGATCGGTGCGCCCTTCGCGCGCCAGCCGCTTGGCCAGTTCCTCGCGCAGCGCGTGGAGGAAGCGCACGTCGGAGGCGGCATAGTCGCGCTGCGCGTCCGACAGCACCGGGCCGCCCCAGTCGGACGACTGCTGCTGCTTGGAAATATCCTGGCCGAGCAGTTCGCGCACCAGTTCCTTCAACCCGTGGCGGTCGGTGTAGGTGCGGACGAGTCGCGACGCGATCTTGGTGCAGAACACCGGGCCGGCGGTGACGCCCAGATAATGCTCGATCGCCGCCAGATCGAACCGGCCGAAATGATAGAGCTTCACCCGCGCCGGATCGGCGAGCACCGCCTTCAGGTTCGGCGCGGCATAATCGCTGCCCGGGTTGAAGCGGACGAGATGCTGGTCCTGCCCGCCGTCGGATAGCTGGACGACGCAGAGCCGGTCGCGCGGGGTGATGAGGCCCATCGTCTCGGTATCGACGGCGATGTCGGTGCCGGGCGCGAACACGCCTTCGGGCAGGTCTTCTTCATGGAAATGGACGGTCATCGCCTGCGCCTAGCGGCTTCGCGGGTGCGGCTCAATGGCGCGATCGTCGATTCGTACCGGGCAGGTGCAAGCGATCGCACGGGAATTGCGCCCGGTGCGCCGTAGTTCTGTGCCGCTTTCGCCACAACTCGTCGTGGATCGGGGGTGCGAAACGATTGCGTCCGCGAAATTCGTTTGGGCGCACCGACTTTTCGGTTATGGCAGGGAAGTGGCACCCGGTCTGGTGGTGCCCGAACACCTGCGTTTTTCGCTCGGCGCTTGGGTTTAGGATGAATTTGGGCGAACCGGGAAGACGAACAGGGCAATGAGTTTCGATCGAGGACGGCGCGGCGAGCGCGGTGGGCGCGGCAGGGACAAGCGCGACGGTTTTGGTGACGAAGGCGGCAGCAGCAGCGGCAGCAGCTTCGGTGGCGGCGGCTTCGGCGGCGGCGATCGTGGTGGCTTCGGCGGCGGCGGGTTCGGCGGCGGCGGTGGCTTCGGCGGCGGCAGCAGCGGCGGGTTCGGCGGCGGCGGCAGCAGCTACGGTGATCGTGGCGGCGGTGGCGGCTTCGGCGGCGGCGGCGGTGGTTTCCGCGGCGGCGGCGGTGGCGGCTTCGGTGGTGGCGGCGGCGGCGGTGGCCGCGGCATGCCCCCGCAGGTCGTCGGCGAGGCGACGGGCGTGGTCAAGTTCTTCAACGCGCAGAAGGGTTTCGGCTTCGTCGTGCGTGATGACGGCGGCGAAGACGTGTTCGTCCACATCTCGGCGGTCGAGCAGGCGGGCCTCAGCGCGCTGGCCGAAGGTCAGCCGATGGGCTTCACGCTCGTCGATCGTGGCGGCCGCATCTCGGCGACCGACCTGAAGATCGATGGCGAGCCGATGGCTGCCACCGGTGGTGGTGGCGCGCCGCGCGAACCGCGTGAACCCCGCGCCGGCGGCAGTGCCGGTGGCATGGGTGGTCCGCAGCGTCAGCTCACCGGCGAGCGCGCGACCGGGACGGTCAAGTTCTTTAATGCGATGAAGGGCTTCGGCTTCATTCAGCGCGACGACGGACAGCCCGATGCGTTCGTGCACATCTCGGCGGTCGAGCGCGCGGGTCTCCCGACGCTCAACGAAGGCGACAAGCTCGAATTCGAGCTCGAAGTCGATCGTCGCGGCAAGCACGCAGCGGTGAACCTCAACAAGCTTTGAGGTTCTCGCGATCGCGAAGACAAGGGGCCGGTCACTCGAAAGGGTGGCCGGCCTTTTTCTTGTTCGTGAGACGGGAGGCAATGTCCGATGGATCAGGCGACCCCGAACCTGCCGTCGCGCGATTTCGCGGCGACCGCCGGCTTCTACGCGGCGCTGGGCTTCGCCGAGGAATGGCGCGATGGCGGCTGGATGATCCTGCGCCGGGGCGACCTGCTGCTGGAATTTTTCCCGTACCCCGACCTCGATCCGGCGACGAACAACTTCGGCAGTTGCCTGCGGCTCGACGATCTCGACGGGGTGTACCGCGTGGCACGGGCGGTAGGCATCCCGGAGGCAACCACCGGCTTTCCCCGGCTGCACCCGCCGACGATGCAGCACGGTTTGCGCATCGGCGCGCTGCTCGATCCCGACGGGTCGTTGCTGCGGCTGATCCAGAACCCCTGATCGGTCGTCGGATAAGGGCGATCGGCCGCTATTCGCGGGAAAAGGCCGCGCGGTGGGCGACCAGTCCGGCGCAGGCACCGGCGGCGCAATAATCGAGGAAGTCGAGGAGCGCGTCGCGGTCGATCCCGCCAACTGCGTATTCGCGGGACAGGCTTGTCGCAAGCATCAGCGCGCCGACGACAGCCCCGGTCAGCACGCCGAACCCCAGCGCGTCCCGCCGGCGCCGCCGCCCGGCGCGCTCGGCGAGGTGCCACAGCGGCATGCCTGTGGCGAGGCAGAGCGGGATCGCGACGAACGATCCGACGACGATGCACAGGGTGAAGAACCCGAACGGCGGCAGGGTGAAGCCAAGGCCGCTCTGCCAGTTGGCGAGCGCGGGGCGCAGTTGCCACAGGAATACGTCGACCATGACACCGACGACGGCGGCGAGCGACAGCGCGCATGCGCGGTGGCCGGGCGTGAGGCCGGAATGGTCGATCATGGCGTCTGGCTTTCGATGGCGGGCAAGGAAAGGCGTGAGCCGGTAGCGCGACGGGTCCATGCTGTGTCCGTCACCGGTCGACGCCGGATGCGACGAAGTGTGCGACCAGGCCGCCAGCCGCACCCGCAATGCAGAATCCTGCGACTTCCCACAGTCCGGCGTAGCCGGCGCGGACAAGCTGTTGTGGGCCGGCCAGCAGCACGAAGCCGAAGCTGATGATCGCGCCGGCAAGCGTGCCCAATTGTATGGCCTTGTGCCGGCTGCGCCATCCGGCGCGCTCGGCGAAGTACCAGAGCGGCATGCCGATGACGAGGCAGACCGGCACCGCGATTAAGGACCCGAACGCGATGTAGAACGCCCAAAAGGCCGGAGGCAGCGCATCCGCTATCCCGTTCTGGCCCGTGCTGACGATCACGGCGCGCGCATAGTCGAACGCAAGGTTGACGATGACGCCGACCATGGCGGCAAGCGAAAGTGCGGTGAGCCTGCGCTCACGCGACAAGAATCGATCGGGTTGTTCGGTCATCAGGCGGCTCCGGTTCGAGCGATTCGTCAAGGCAACGGTTGCGCCACGAAACATCAGTCGGGTGGATAGGCGGCGCGGTGGGCGATGAACCCGGCGCAGCGGCCGGCAAGGCAATAGCCGAGAAAATCGAGTGGCTCGTCATACCATGCGCCATCGTTCACGCCGAAGACGGCCATCGCCAGCCCGATGATCGCGCCGACGATCAGCCCCAAGCGCAGCGCGTCGCGGCGACTCTGCCGGCCCGATCCCACCGCCAGATGCCATAATGGCAGGCCGATCATCAGGCAGAAGGGGATGGCGATGAGCGACCCGACGACGATGGTCAGCGGCAGGAAGTCGAACATCCTCCACCAGCTAAATGCAAGTCGACCTCCGGTGGCGAGAATCCCGCGCACCAGCCACAGCGCGATGACGATCACGACTCCGGCAACGGTGGCGACGATCAGCGAGCCGATACGCAAGCAGACGGAGGGCACAGCGACGCTGTTCACGCGATCCCTCCCGCCGGCAGCTTGTCGGCGCCCACCCGCCGCACCCCTGTGCGTGGCGGCAGGTGCGCCGGTTCGTTGAGGTCGCGCACCAGCCCCACGCGGCGCAGCGCCAGCAGCAGCCACCAGCCCGGATCATGCTGGCCGGGTTCGATCCCGAGCCGGGCCGATTCGGGAAAGGCATGATGGTTGCCGTGCCACGCCTCGCCGAAGGTGATGAGCGCGGCGGCGGGCAGGTCGTGGCCCTGCACCGCGACGCCGTCGACTGCCCAGTCCTGCGGACCGTGGCGGTGGGTGATGTGGCCGACCAGCCAGTGGCCGGTGACGCTCACCGCGACTCGCACCGGCACACCCCACACGACCCACGGCCAGCCGCCGATCGCGAGGAACACCAGCGCCCATGGCAGTTGCTGCGCCATCCAGCTCGCCTCCAGCCAGCGCAGGAAGCGGTCTTCGCGCAGATACGCTTCGGGGACGAAGCGCGGGGGGTGGGCGAGGTCGAGCCGGCAGTGCATCTGCCACCACGCATCGCGTAAAGGGTGCGCGCGGTGGGCGTGGAGCGGATGGCAGTCGCTCTGCCGCTGCGCCCAGTCGCGCGTGTCGTGGAGCCGCACCATGCCGAGCGGCCCGGCCATGCCCACGAGGGTGCCGAGATAGACCAGCAGCCGTTCGAGCCAGCGAGGTGCCACGAAGCTGCGGTGGATCAGTAGCCGGTGCAGCCCGACCGAATGGCCCGCGCACAAGGTCACGCCGCTGGTGACGAGGAACAGCGCCACGCTGCCCCAGGTCGTGTGGAACGGCGCGGCGGCGAGCGTCGCCAGCGTCATGCCCCCGATCCACAGCGAGCGGACCGGTGCCCAGCGCACCCGGCCGTCGGTTGCCGAGGTGTCGGGGTCCGCCTTCATCCGTGCTGTTGACATCGCCATAAGGCGTCCTTTCGGTAATTAAGTATATACCTAAATAGCGAAGCATGTTTGTCAAGCGCGGTGCGAACCCCTAGATCATGCGCCATGCAACGTGTGTTCGAAGCCCTGGCGTCGGTGCCGCGCCGCAAGATCCTCGCCTATCTCGCCCATGCCGAGATGAGCGCGGGCGAGATCGCCGCGCGGTTCGCCATGTCGAAGCCGTCGATCTCGCAGCATCTGTCGGTGCTAGAGGCGGCGGGGCTGGTGCGCAGCGAGAAGCGCGGGCAGTTCGTGTTCTATGCGCTGGTGCCCGACAATCTCACCAACACGCTGAACGGGTTCGTGCAGGAAGTCTGCCCGGTCGGCCGCCCGCTCAAGCGCGAGAGCGCGGCAGCGCGCGCGGCGCGGGAACCCGACACCCCCTGAGGCGCGTTGCAGCACTTCGGCCACAGGGGAATTACGCGATGGGCATGCTGCAGGACGGACGCTGGACCAACGAAACGCCGGTCGCGCCGACCGACGACAAGGGCCGGTTCCAGCGCGCCGACAGCGGCTTTCGCGACCGGCTGAGCGCGGACGGGTCTGGCCAATATGCGGCGGAGGCGGATCGCTATCACCTCTATGTCAGCCTCGCTTGTCCATGGGCGCATCGCACATTGGTGGTGCGTGCGCTCAAAGGACTGGAGGAATTGCTGCCGGTGACGGTGGTCGGGCCGATCATGGGCGAGTGCGGCTGGAGCTTCGCCGGGCGGTTCGGCGGGAGCGGTGATCCGGTGGAGGGGGTGGAACACCTTCACCAGCTTTATGCGATTGCCGATCCGGGAATGACCGGAAAGGTCACGGTGCCGGTGTTGTGGGACAAGCGCGAGCGGCGGATCGTCAACAACGAATCGGCCGAGATCATCCGCATGCTGAACACCGCGTTCGACGATCTGGGGGCGGTGCCGGGCGACTATTATCCGCCCGAGCTGCGCGACGAGATCGATGCGGTGAACGACCGGGTCTATCACAGCGTCAACAACGGTGTGTACCGCGCGGGCTTCGCCCAATCGCAGGAAGCCTATGACGAGGCGGTCCATGGCCTGTTCGACTCGCTCGACTGGCTGGAGGCGCGGCTGACCGGCGACTGGCTGGTCGGCGGGCGGCTGACCGAGGCCGACATCCGCCTGTTCACTACGCTGGTGCGGTTCGATCCCGTGTATCACGGCCATTTCAAGTGCAACATCCGCCGGTTGATCGACTATCCTCGGCTGCGCGCGCTGACGGAGCGGATCGCGGCGTTGCCCGGCGTCGCCGCGACGATCGACCTCGACCAGATCAAGCAGCATTATTATCGTAGCCATCCCGGCATCAATCCCAGCGGCATCGTGCCGGCCGGGCCGGCGGTGCCGTTCTGAACGGTTCAGCAAGCGGCAAGCGAGGAGCGACCAAGCCATGGCGATGACGAGTTTCCTGCGCTGGCTGGCGCCCGCCGCCCTCCTGATCGCGACGGGATCGAGCGCGCAGACCCCGCCGCCGGCCGCCACCGCGCCGGTCGCGGTCGAGGGGATCGCCGCGCGGATCGTCGCGCGCTATCCGCATGATCGCACCGCGTTCACCCAGGGGCTGGTTTGGCACGACGGGCAGTTGTTCGAGAGTACCGGCCAGCCCGGCGTCTCCGACGTGCGGCGGGTGCGGCTGGCTGATGGCAAGGTGCTGGCGCGCGCGAAGCTGCCGGGGCGGCAGTTCGGCGAGGGGCTGGCGCTACAGGGCGATACGCTGGTCAGCCTGACGTGGCAGGACGGGATCGCGCATCGCTGGGACGTGAAGACGCTCAAGTCGCGTGGCAAGGCGCGCTATTCGGGCGAGGGCTGGGGGCTGGCGAGCGACGGCCGATCGCTGATCCTGTCCGACGGGACGCCCGAGCTGCGCTTCATGGACCCCACGACCTTTGCCGAGCAGCGCCGCGTGACGGTGACGGCGAACGGGCGGCCGGTGCATAATCTCAACGAGCTGGAGATGATCGACGGCAAGCTGTGGGGCAATATCTGGCACCGCGACTATATCGTGCGGATCGATCCCGCGACCGGGGTGGTCGATGCGCTGGTCGATCTGGCGCCGCTCCGCGCCGAACTGGGGCCGCTCGATCCCGAAGCGGTGCTGAACGGCATCGCATGGGATGCCGGGGCCAAGCGGTTGTTCGTGACGGGCAAATGGTGGCCGACGCTGTTCGAGATCGCGCTGGAGCCGGTGGCGGCCGGTTGACCGCGATCGTCACCCTGGAACGCGTCCCGGGTGACGGGGTGTTTGGTCAACTCACCAGTTTGAGCAACGTCGCGATCTGGTCCGCTTCGGCGGCCGGTTTGTCGCGGCGGATGCGGCTGATGCGGGGGAAGCGCATCGCGACTCCCGATTTGTGGCGTTTGGAGGCGTGGATCGAATCGAACGCCACCTCGAACACCAGCGACTTCTCCACCTCGCGGACGGGGCCGAAGCGGGCGGTGGTGTGCTGGCGCACGAAGCGGTCGAGGTCCTTCAGCTCGGCATCGGTGAAGCCGGAGTATGCCTTGCCGACCGGCAGCAGCTCGCCGCCATCGGCGGGATCGGCGGTCCAGCAGCCGAAAGTATAGTCGCTGTAGAACGACGACCGCTTGCCGCTGCCGCGCTGCGCGTACATCAGCACGCAATCGGCGACCAGCGGATCGCGCTTCCATTTATACCACAGCCCGACGCGCCGCCCGGAGAAATAGGGCGAGGTGCGGCGCTTGAGCATGACCCCCTCGATCGCCGCATCGCGCGCGCCGGCGCGCAGGGTGGTGAGCGCGGCGAAATCCGTGGCGTCGATCAGGCGGGAGAGATCGAAGGTGACGGGATCGAGCCGGGGAACGAACGCTTCGAGCCGCGCTCGCCGCTGTTCCCACGGTAGCTCGCGCAGGTCCTCACCGCCGTTGAACAATATGTCATAGAGGCGGACGAAGGCGGGATAGTCGGCGAGCATCGCCTTCGACACGATCTTGCGCCCCAGCCGCTGTTGCAGCGCGTTGAAGCTGGCCGCCCCGCTGTCCTCGGCATGGAGCGCCGCGCCCTGTCCGTCACCGCGCACCAGCAACTCGCCATCGAGGACGCCCGGCGTGCGGAAGGCGGCGGCGACTTCGGGAAAGGCGGCGGTGATGTCGTCGCCCGCGCGGCTGTAGAGCCGCGTCTCGCCGCCGACATGGACCAGTTGCACGCGAATGCCGTCCCATTTCCATTCGGCGGCATAGTCGGCGAGGTCGACGACCAGATCGTCGAGCGGATGCGCCAGCATGAACGGGCGGAACACCGGCAGGTCGGCGGCATGCGGCTGTTCCGCGCGCCCCTCGGCCCAGTCGAACAGTTCGGCATAGGGCGGGGCGATGCCGTGCCACACCTCCTCGACCGCATCGACGTCGAGGGCGAACGCCTGCGCCAGCGCGGTCTTGGCAAGGCGGGCGGACACGCCGACGCGCAGGCCGCCGGTGGCGAGTTTCAGCAGCGCATAGCGTTCGTCCGAATCGAGCCGGTCGAGCATCTCGGCCAGTGCCGCCGGGGCCTGCGCACGGGGCAGGGTGGCGAGACGGGTGACGACGCTGTCGAGGCTGAGCGAGTCGCCGGGCGTCGCGGTGCCTGCGGGCGAATCGGGCCACAGCAGCGCGACTGTCTCGGCGGTGTCGCCGACGAAATCGCGGCTGAGCGCGAACAGGACCGGATCGACCCGCTCGACGATCAGCGCGCGGATCGCAGAGGATTTGACGGCGGGCAGATCGAGGTCGCCGGTCAATGCGGCGATCGCCCAGCCCCGGTCGGGATCGGGCGTCGCGCGCAGATAGGTGCCGATCAGCGCCAGCTTGGCGTTGCGCGACCGGGTATAGACCAGTCGGTCGAGAAGGTCGGCGAAGGCGCGCATGGGCGGCGCGAGCTGCGGGGCGGAGGACCATGCCACCCGCCCCGCCGGTCGATCAGCCCTTGCGCGCGGCTTCGAACAGGAACCAGGCGCGTTCCTCGGCCTGGTCGATCCAGTCGTCGGCAAGGCTGCTGGTGGCGGTGTCGCCGGCGTCCTCGGCGGCTTCGCGCGCTTCGCGGAAGCGCTCGACCAGCTTGAGATTGTCGTCGCGCAGTTCGGCGAGCATGTCGTCGGGCTTCACGAAATCCTTGTCATTGTCCTTGATCGCGCTGCGCCGCGCGATGTCGCCGATCGAGCGCAACGTGGTGTTGCCGGTCTTGCGCACCCGCTCGGCGATCACGTCGGTGACGGCGAGAATCTGCGACGCCTGATCGTCGAGCATCAGATGATAGTCGCGGAAATGCGGGCCGGAGACGTGCCAGTGGAAGTTCTTGGTCTTGAGATACAGCGTGAAACAGTCCGACAGCGCGGCGTTGAGGCCGTCAGCGACCGTCACGGTCTTGTTGTTCGGCAGGTCGGTCGGCGTGTCGAGCGCGGGATTGGTCACGGGACATTCTCCATGATGGGGTCGCGGGAGCAACGATCGCGGTGGCGAATCTTTCCCGTGGAGGCGTGGCGGAAATTCCGGATGCGGTGATCGACGCGCTGGATCAGACCGGATCAGAGCAGCCGTAGCGCGGAAAGGCCGATCACCGCGCCGGTTATCAGCAACAGCCCGCCCGCGCCGATGCCGATCGCGCGGTGCGGCAGCCGCTGCCAGTCGCGCTCGCCGAGGATCGCCGCCGCGACGATCGGGATCGTGGCGGCAAGCGTGCCGCCGATCGCCGCCAGCCACGGCTGGGGCGTCCGCGCAGTGAGCGCAAAGACGAGGAACTGGCTGCGATCGCCCAGCGTCAGGATGAACAGTCCGAAGAGCGACGTGAGGCTGCCGGGAAGCTTCCACCCTTCCAGCCGATCGAACCGCCCGCCGCGCCACATCGCCGCAGCTCCTGCCGACAGCAGCGCTAGCGCGAGCAACAGCGCGCGGGCGTTGGGGGCGAGCATCGGCGCGACCAGCACGCCGCCGACGACGGCCAGCGCGAACCCGCCGGCCAGCGCCAGCACCGCGCCGGGCCACACCGCGCGCGCGCCGAACCGGTCGGCGAGCACCGCCGCCAGCGCCGCCGGCTTGTCGGTCCAGCCGGCCAGCAATACCGCGACGAACGCGGGAACGAGCGGGTCCAACCCCGAATCAGTCGGCCATGCGGACGGCACAGGCGGCGGCGAAGCTCTGCGCGGTCGCCGGATCGCTCAGGCCGCAGCGCACCGCCTCGCGCGCCAGCGCGGTCCATTCGGCGATCGAGCGCCGCTCGCCCCGCGCCAGTGCGGCGTCGACCACCGCCAGCACCGACAGCGCGGGCAGGTTGTCGCGTGCATGGGCGATCGCCCGAATCGCGTCCAGTTCGCCATGGCCACCGCGCGCGAACGCATGTTCCGCGTCGATATGGGCGCTTTCGATTCGCATCACCGTCTCTCCCGAAGCTGTTGTTTTACAACCTAAGGATGATTGGTTACGGGGGCGTGAAGGTGCTTGGTCTTGACTTCGCCGGTCGCTTGGACCATGCGCTCCGGTCATGCAGCGGTCCGCGCATGGCGGGCCGCTTTTCGTTGTCAATTTTGGGGCGTCAGGCCCAAGGGGTTTTTGGGTCATGGCAAAGCCGACCACCGTCAAGATCAAGCTCGTCAGCTCGGCCGACACCGGCTTCTTCTATGTCACCAAGAAGAACCCGCGCAACCAGACCGAGAAGCTGACCTTCCGCAAGTACGACCCGGTCGTGCGCAAGCATGTCGACTTCAAGGAAGCGAAGATCAAGTAAGCGCCTGCGCCCCCGGCGACGGGGGTGCCGCTTTGGCCAAGGCCCGCCGGTCGCCATGGGTGCGACCGGCGGGCCTTGTCGTTTTGAGGCCGACCGGGCGAACCGGATCGAACCTCGTGTCCGATCCATCGCGTCGAGCCGTCGCCCTGGCGAAGGCTGGGGCCTCAAGCGGCTCCTGTCGTCCCCCCGCCACCGGGAGATTCCAGCCTTCGCTGGGATGACGCTTGTTTGAAGGTGGATGGATCGATCCCCAGGGCCAATCGACACTCAGCATTTCCGACCGATCTTCGTCATTTCCGGCCGAAACAGCCACTCCTTTCGTCACCCCAAACTTGTTCCGGGGTCCACGGCTCGGCAATCGGTACGCCTTGAGCCTCGATCAACCGCATTTGCGGCCAGGTGGACCCCGGAACGAGTCCGGGGTGACGACGCGCGAATGAATGTCGATCGATCCCTAGCGCTCCACATCGCGCCCCGGATCGCGCGGGGCATTGAACGAATCGACCGCCGCGTCGTGCCCCGATCCGTTGCTGAGGAACACCAGCCCCATCAGCGCGGCGCCGAGCAGCACCGACAGCCCTACGCCGGCGACCGTCGCGAGCGCGATCACCCAGTTCATCGCGCCGATCCACCACCAGATGCCGCCCAGCGCGGCGAGCGCCGCGATCAGCGACAGCAGCGCCATCCATCCCAGCATCCGCCGGAACCGCCCCCATGCGAAGGCGGCATAGGCGGGATCGTCCAGATCCTGTTCCATGGCTTTCCAATGCGCGCGAACCGTGAAAGTCTCAACACGGGAACCCGCTCGCGCACCGGAACGCGACGAAGCGGGGCACAGGAGAGGGAATACGCCGATGACGATCGCACGAATCATCCACGACCGCGCCGTGGTGGCGGTCGACGCCGACATGGCCGTGACCGAGGTCATCGCCCTGCTGGCAAGGCACCGGATCGGCGCGGTGCCGGTGTTGCGGGACGGGCAGGTCGCCGGCATCTTTTCGGAACGCGACGTGATCCGGTCGCTGGCGGAAGGGGGTGCGGGGGCGCTCGACACGGTGGTCGGACAGCGGATGACGACACCGGTCGTCACCGTGACCCGCGACCAGTCGGTGCTCGGCGCGCTGGCGCTGATGACCGACCGCCGCATCCGCCACCTGCCGGTGGTGGAGGGGGACGCGCTGGTCGGCTTCGTCTCGATCGGCGACCTCGTCAAACACCGCATCGACGGGATCGAGGCCGAGGCGTCGGCGATGCGCGACTATATCCAGCAGGGATAGGGGATGGGGCCAGCGCCAGCCTGACCCGGCCACGCCGTTGACGCCGCCTTAATTGTCGGCCGATAGGACCCGGCCATGGCCTCGCTCGGCGAACATCTCAACTGGCACTGGAAACAGTGGCGACACCGTCGGCTGGCGCGCGGCATCCTGACGACGCCGCCGGCGATCGTGCGCGACGACGGGGTCGTGATCTTCTCGATGATCGGCGGCGCGGTGCTGCTGCCCTATCTCGTCGCGGTCAAATCGCTGCTCCATCATCTGGGGCGCGGGCGGGTGGTGATCCTCGACGACGGGACGCTGACGCCGGAGGACAAGGCGGTGCTGGCGGCGCATCTGGGCAACCCCCGGATCGTCGCGATCGACGATGTCGCGACCGATCCCTGCCCGCGCCGCGACGTGTGGGAACGGTTGCTGACGATCCTCGACCTGCGCGCGCGCGACTATGTGATCCAGCTCGATTCGGACACGGTGACGCTGGGGCCGGTGGCGGAGGTCGCGGCGGCGATCGATGCCGGGCGCAGCTTCACCCTGCTCGGCGAAGGCGATGCGCGGTTGATGCCGGTGGCGGCATTCGTCGCGACGAGGCGGCCGGTCGATCCGCGCTCGCCCGCGACCCATGTCCAGGATGCGTCGGAAGCGGTGCTCGGCCGGATCGACGTGCCGGGGCGCGAATCGCTGCGCTACGTCCGTGGCTGCGCCGGTTTCGCCGGGTTCGCGCGGAGTGACGACGGGCGCGGCCTTGCCGAGTCGCTGTCGCTGGAAATGGATCGGATCATCGGCGTGTCGCAGTGGCGGCGCTGGGGCAGCGAGCAGGTCGCGGCCAATTTCGTCGTCGCCAACGATCCCGATCCGGTGCTGCTGCCCTATGCGCGCTATTTCAATTTCTGGAACGAGCGCGTGCCGCGCGGCGCGGCGTTCGCGCATTTCATCGGCACCTACCGCTTCCACGGCACCGCCTATCTCCGCGCGACCCGCGACGCGATCCGCCAGTTGCACGACGGGTGCTGATGTCTGATCCAGCGATGCTGGATCAGCGCGGTGCCGGCCCGCTCCCCCTCCCGACCACCCACAGCGTATCCTGAATGGGTGGACGGGAGGGGGAGCGGGCCGGCACCGCATCTGCTGCGCGAGCGGATCAACCCCGCCGCCGGATCATCGCGATCGCATCGGCCAGCGCCGGCCGGGCGAACAGCAGCAGCATCCCGGCATAGACCCCACCGCCGACGACGACCGACAGTGCCAGCGTCCCGACCGGCGACTGCGGCGCGACGATCGCCTGCGCCAGCACCACCGCGCCGGCCATCGCCAGCCCGGCGGCGAACGCCGGCCGCACCGCGCCGAGGAACGTCCCCAGCGACAGCCCGATCACCGGCAGCGCTCGGGACAGCACGATCCCTAGCAGCAGCGGATGCGCGACGATCCATGCCGCCGCCAACCCGGCGATCCCGAAGCGCACGCCGACCAGAAACGCGACCGGCAACAGCACCGCGCCGATCGCCGTCGTCCGCGCGGTGATTCCCGGCCGGCCCATCGCATCGACCGCCGGCGGGAACAGCGTCTGGAGCGCCATGAACGGCATCGCGATGCCGAGCAGTACGACGAGCGGCGCGGCCTCGTGCCACTGGTCGCCCAGCGCCAGCGTGACGACCGGCTGCGCGCTCACCGCCAGTCCGAGGAAGAACGGCACCGCGACCAGCATCACCAGCCGCACCGACCGCACGAACCCGCTCGCCACCGCCGTTCGGTCATGCTGCATCCGCGCATAGGCGGAGAAGGCGACCTCGTTGAGCGGCGGCACGACCTTGTTGGTGAAGATCTGCGTCAGGAACAGCGCGGTGGTATAGACACCGACGCCGTGTGCATCGAACCAGCGCCCGGCGATCAGCACATCGGCCTGCGACTGGACGAAGCCCAGCATGCTCGCGCCGGCAACGATGCCGCCATAGCGCGCCAGATGCCCCGCGCCGCGAAAGTCGAAGCTCGGCCACATCCACGCCCGCGCCGCGATCGTCAGCCCGACGGCACGCGTCGCGAACAACACGGCGGGCGCCAGCACCAATGTCCACACGCCCAGCCCGCCAAGCGCCCCGCCGATTGCGGCCAATGCGCCGGCAACCGAGGACAACAGGTTGACCCGTGCCTGAAGGTGGAACTCCATCCGCCGCGCGAGCAACGCATAGGCCAGCGAACTGAACGGCGTGGCAAGATAGAGCAAGGTCTGCACGCGCAGCAGCCGCGCCACCATCGGTTCGTGGTAATAGGCGGCGATCCACGGCGCGGCGGCGAACTGGAGCAGCGCTAGCGCGAGGTTCAGCAGCAGCAGCATCCCGAACACCTGCCGCTGTTCGCGCCGCGAAACCTCGCCATGCTGGATCAGCGCGTTCGCCAGGCCATGGCCGTTCAGCATGTTGAGCAGCAGCAGCACGACCCCGGTCATCGCCGCCAGTCCGTAATCGGCCGGGGTCAGCATGCGGATGACGACGAAGGTCGATCCCCATGCGATCAACTGCCCGACGATCTGGCTTCCCGAGCGCCACAGCACCGCGTTGCGCACCTGATCGGCCCAGGCGGTGCGGGATTCGGCCGGGGGTATGGTTGATTCGGGCGTAGGTGTCATCGCCGCACCCTAGCGCAAGCGCGGTTGCCGGGGCGTAAACCCCTATGATTCCGCAAAACTGCAACGGAGTGGCCATAAAAGTGAAAAGAGTTGTTGACGGTTTGGCGGGGTGCCCGTAGAGGGCTGTTCACCGGACGGGGCGACGCACTATCTGCGTGCCGTGCCCGCTATAGCCCAG
>NZ_LMQO01000004.1 GCF_001425385.1 Sphingomonas sp. Leaf407 | reverse complement strand
AACGGCGAACAAGGTGTCGCGGGGTGGAGCAGCCCGGTAGCTCGTCAGGCTCATAACCTGAAGGTCACAGGTTCAAATCCTGTCCCCGCAACCAAAACTACAACGCCTCTTCGGAATTTTCCGTGGGGGCTTTTTTGCGTTTCGGCCAAAATGCGCCAGCTTTCGTACCGTCGCCGCGCCGATCCGGCCAATCGCGGCCACCGCCCTTGTAGAGCAGGCGGCTTTGCGGCTAACCCGGAACGCTGTTTAGGATCGGAGCAAGCGTGTCCCCCGAGCTTCCACGATCGTTGGTCGACTATGCGCTTGCCTCGCGGGTCGCACTGGCGCTGGCGTGCGCGCGGGAGGACAATGCGCTGCTGCTGGTCAACCCCGCGTTCACCGCGCTGACCGGCTATGCGCCCGACGACGTGGTCGGGCGGAACTGCCGCATGCTCCAGCGCGACGCGGCCAACGCCGAACCCCGCGCCCGCTTGCGCGAGTTTCTTACCCATCCGCGCCAAGCGAATGTCCGCACGCCGATCGTCAATTTTCGCAAGGACGGCACGCCGTTCGTCAACCTACTCTATATGTCGCGGCTGAAATCGCAGGACGGGGTCCACGACTATATCCTCGCCTCGCAGTTCGACGTCAGCCGGTCGCAGGGCGGGTTGCTGGCCGACTATGACGCAGCGCTCGGCCGGACGCTCGACCGGCTGATGCCGATCGCCGAGGATGCGGGCATTCTGATCGAAGGAACGCTGCTGACCATCGCCAACACCGCCGCCACCGTGGCCCAGGCCAAGCTGATGCTTGCCGGACTGGACGTCGACCATCATGGCTGACGGCACCGGGGCGGTGCCCATCGTCGGGATCGGCGCGTCAGCGGGCGGCTTGGAGGCGCTGCGCGACATGCTCGCCCCGGCGCGGCTGCCGACCGGGCTGGCCTTCGTGATCGTCCAGCATCTCGATCCCAATCACGAAAGCATGCTGGCGCAGCTCCTCGACCGCAACACCGTGCTCGAAGTGCTGCAAAGCGCCGGCGGCGAGCGGATCGAGGCCGACAAGGTCTATATCATTCCCCCCGGGCGCGGCCTCGCCATTCGCGACGGCGTGCTCGAACTCACCGAATTTCAGCAGCCGCGCGGGCTGCGCCGCCCGATCGACGATTTCTTCCAGTCGCTGGCCGGCGACCAGCAGGCGAACGCCGCCTGCGTCATCCTGTCGGGCACCGGCGCCGATGGCACCACGGGCCTGCGCGCGATCAAGGAGAATGGCGGCGTCTGCGTGGTGCAGCAGCCCGAAAGCGCGCGCTACGACGGCATGCCGCTATCGGCGGTTGGCACCGGCCTGATCGATTTCGTCCGCCCCGCTGGCGACATCCTCGAATGCCTGCAGGGCTTTTTCCAGCGGCGCGGCCGCGAGGGGGACGAGGCGCAGGCCGAGATCGTCGCCGATCATGTCGACGAACTGTGCCGCGTGCTGCGCGGCGCGATCGGCCACGACTTTTCGGGCTATAAACGATCGACCTTCGTCCGCCGGGTCGAACGGCGGATGCACGTGCTGGGCATCGCCACCGGCCGTGCCTATCTCAACCGCATCCGCGGCGACGCCGACGAGTGCGAGGCGCTGTTCCGCGACCTGCTCATCAACGTCACCCGTTTCTTCCGCGATGGCGAGGCGTTCGCGGTCCTGAACGAACAGGTCGTCAAGCCGCTGACGCAGAACCGCGCCGCTGACGACGACCTGCGCATCTGGATCCCGGGCTGTTCGAGCGGCGAGGAAGCCTATACCATCGCCATGCTGTTCGCCGATGCCGCACGCACCACCGGACAGCCGCTGGCGGTGCAGATCTTCGCGACCGACATCGACGAACAGATGCTGGGGCTGGCGCGCGACGGCAGCTACCCGCTCTCCGCCATGGCTGATATTCCGGCCGACCTGCGCGAACGCTATACCGTTCCGCATACCGATCGTTTCACCATCGCCGCGCCGATTCGCGACATGATCCGCTTTTCCAGCCACAGTCTGGTGAAGGACCCGCCGTTCTCGCGGATCGATCTGGTGTCGTGTCGCAACCTGCTGATCTATTTCGACGACCGGTTGCAGCAATCGGTGGTGCCGCTGCTCCATTACGCGCTGCGCCCCGGCGGCTATCTGTTCCTCGGCCCCTCCGAAAGCGTCGGCCGGTTCGAGCATCTCTTTCAACCGATCGATCAGCCCGCGCGGCTGTTCGAACGCGCGCCCGGCGCGCCCAATTATCCGATCGACCTGCCCGGCAACGGCCGGACCCACCCGCCGCGCCGCGAACGCGCGGGGGCCGGCGGCGGGAGCGCGCTCAGCAACGAAGTGCTGGCGATCCGCCGCATGGTCGAACGCTATGCCCCGCCCAGCCTGATCGTCGATCAGGACGGGGCGATCATCTCGGCCTATGGCAAGCTCAGCCGCTATTTCGAATTTCCGGTGACGCGCACCGGCGGCAGCAGCGCGGTGAACCTTGCCCGGCCCGGCCTGCGCACCGTCATCGGCCCGCTGCTGCGCCAGGCGCGCGAGGAACGCCGCCGCGCGATCGTGCGCGATGTTGCGGTCGAAACCGATTACGGCATCCAGCCGATCGAAGTGATCTGCGATCCGCTGGGCGACGGCACCTTGCTGTTCGTGTTCCGCGACACCGGACCGTTCCGCCCGGTCGACGAGGGCGAGCTGCACGACCTCGAACCCAGCGACGATCATATGGAGGCGCTGGAGGACGAGCTGCGCCTGACCCGCCACCGCCTGCGCGCCGCGATCGAGGAGCTGGAGACGGCGAACGAGGAGCTGAAAAGCTCCAACGAAGAAATGATGTCGATGAACGAGGAGCTGCAATCGACCAACGAAGAGCTGTCCACGGTCAACGACGAACTGAAGAGCAAGGTCGACCAGCTTACCGTCGCCAATTCGGACCTGCGCAACTTCTACCAGTCGACCGAGCTGGCGGTGGTGGTGCTCGACGCCGATCTGAAGGTGCGCAGCTATACCGAGGCGGCGACCGCCATCTTCCCGCTGAAACCCGCCGATCGCGGGCGCCCGCTGACCGACGTCGCCAGCCGGCTGACCGGCACCGGCCACCTCGACGATGCCCGCGCGGTCGCGGGCGGCGCGCCGGCGGTGCAGCGCCGCGTGAGCACCGCCGATGGCGCGCATGTCTTCTCGATGCGCGTGCTGCCCTATCGCACCCAGAGCGGGCTGGTCGACGGCACCACCCTCGTCCTTACCGATATCACCGACGCGCTTTCGCTCGAACGGCAACTCGCCTCGGAGCGGGAGCGGCTCGACCTCGCGATCAAGGCGGCGGGGATCGGCGTGTGGGAATATTGCCCCGAGACGGGCGAGACGGTGCTCGACGCGGTCGAACAGCAGTTGTTCGAGATCGCCGGCGGCGACGCGACGCGGATCGATCCGCTGCTCGCCCGGATCGAGCCCGAGGACCGGGCCGGCGTCGAGGCGGCATTGCGCCGCGCGGTCGAGCGCAACGGCGATTACGAGGCGACCTTCCGCGTCCGGCGCGAGGGGGACGAGGTCCGCTGGGTCAAGGGATTCGGCCGGGTGATCGCCGGCAGCAGCCCGGCGCGCCTCGTCGGCGTGTCGATCGACGTGACGCCCGAATATGCGCTGGCCGAAACCCGCGAGCTGATGCTGCGCGAGATGAACCACCGGGTAAAGAACCTGTTCGCGGTGATCGCCGGCATGATTACCATCGCCGCGCGCAACCAGAGCGACGTGCCCGCCTTCGCGAACGACATCCGCCACCGCATCGCCGCGCTGGGTCGCGCGCATTCGCTCGCCTCGCCCGCCGGCAAGCCGCAGGCGGTGGGGCTGAAGGAACTGGTCGAGGCGACGCTCGCGCCCTATCGCGACCATGCCACGATCGCCATCGACGGGCCGGCGGCCGAACTCGACCGGACCTGTTTGTCGCCGCTTGCGTTGGTGCTGCACGAATGGGCAACCAATTCGATGAAATATGGTGCGCTGGGCGACACGGCGGGGGGCAGCCTGCGAGTCGCATGGGCACTGGACGACGACAGGATCGAGATCATGTGGACCGAAGAAGGGGCCAGCCGCCGCGAGGACGACGCCATGCCGCGCCGTGGCTTCGGGTCGATACTGGTGGAAACCAGCATCCGCCAGTTGCGCGGCGCGATCGACGGCAGGGCGGATGCGAACGGCTATCGCCTGACGATCCGCCTGCCCCGGGACATCGTCGCCCATGGATAGGCTGGTGCTGCTCGTCGAGGACGAGCTGTTCATCGCGCTCGACCTGCAGATGACGATCGAGGACGCGGGCTTCGCGGTCGAGGGGCCGTGCAGCAGCGTCGCCGAGGCGCAGGCCGCGATCGATCAGGCCAAGGCGCGTTTCGCCGTCGCGCTGCTCGACGTGCAACTGCCCGACGGCACCGTCTTTCCCGCCGCCGACCGGCTGTACGATCGCGGCATCCCGCTGATCTTTCATTCGGGCCATGCCGACGACGCCGAACTGCGCCACCGCTATCCCGGCGCCACCATCTGCGAAAAGCCCAGCACGCCACATGCGCTGGTCACGGCGCTGCGGAATTGCGCGGGGGGCGGGGCGGTAGCCTGAGCCTGTCCTACAGGCGCGCGATCGGCGATGGTGGTAGTGGGCCGGTGGCCGGCCGGTGCATTTGATTCCGTCGATGATCGCAGTCGTACCTGCGAACGGTTCTTAACAATCGCGTCGCAAGTGTAAACTTTGTAAACTTTGGGGGGAATTTGCGGGCGTAGCGCTCCGTTCCCCCCTCCTTCGGGCGGAAACAAGGCGGTAAGGGGGATGCCCCCAACCCCGCCTCCATCGTCATTCCGGCGAAGGCCGGAATCCATACACGCTGACGGCGTGGCTCCTGTTCCTCCCCCCCTGACAAGGGAGGGGCCGGGGGTGGGTCGGCCCGCGAGGAACCGCAAGCGCTCCACAACCTGCCCCCCTCCCTTGTCAGGGAGGGGGGCAGGTTACGAGAGTACGTCGTTTCCGGCCCAGGCCCCGCCACGGGCGAAGCCCGTGTCGTCGGACGGCGCTGGTAGCGCCGCCGGCCGGGCGCGCCTCGTGCGGCTCGGCATAGCTTCGCTATGCCTCGCCCGGCGCGCCTTGCCCCACGCTTGGTCTCGCCCTACCCTCCCGCCAAACAAGGACAGGGGCAGGGCATGGCACGCACAATGCTGGTCGGGATGCTGGCGGCGATCCTCGCCACCAGCCCGGCGATGGCGCAGCTCAACCCCAGCCTCAGCGAAGCCGAGCGCGGCATCCGCCAGTCCGACACCCCGGCCGAGGCGACCCGGCTCACCATCGCCGATCTCGCGATCGACGCGAAGCTCGCCGGCCCCGTCGCCGAACTGACGCTGGAGATGCTGCTGCGCACCGATGCGCCGCAACCGCACGAGGCCGATCTGGTGCTGCGTCTGCCCGACGGGGCGATCGTCACCGGCTATGCGCTCGACGTCGGCGGGCGGATGATCCCCGGGCAGTTGCTCGCCGCCCCCCGTGCCCGCGAAGTCTATGCCGATACCGTCCGCGCCGGCATCGACCCCGGCCTTGCCGAAGTGACCGGCAACCGCTTCGCCACCCGCATCTTTCCGGTCGACCGCGACCATCCGCGCCGCTTCCGCCTGACGCTGGCGCTGCCCTATGATCCGGCACGCGGCCTCGACCTGCCGTTGCTGCGCGACCGCGCGATCGAGCGGGTAGCGCTGACCGTCGCCGCCACCGGCTATGCCACCTCGCCGACGATCCGCTTCGATGGAGAGGCGGTGGCAGCGGACGGCACCATCACCCGGACCGGCCGTCCGCTGCGCAGCGGGCTGAGCGTTACCGGCGGGACGCTCGCCCCGGCCGCGCTGCTCGCCACCCACACCAATGGCGAACGCTTCTTCACCCTTGCCGATGCCGCGCCGCCGCCGCCGCCCGCGCCGACGCGCGGGGGACGGCTGCGGATCTATTGGGACCGCTCGCGTTCGCACCGTGACGGCGCCCCCGATGCCGAGATCGCCACGCTGGTCCGGCTGGTCGACACGACCGCGCCCGACGTGATCGACCTCGTCACCTTCGCCAGCGACGCGCCCCGTTATCAGGTGGTGGCGGACGCCGCCGCGCTGCGCCGCGCGCTGACCGCGACCGTCTATCGCGGCGGCAGTTCGCTTGCGGGTCTTGCCGCGATGAAGCTCCCCGCCGCCACCCGCTGCGTGCTGGTGTTCGACGGTGCGATCACGATCGATCGCGCCGCCGCCTTTGTCCCCGACTGCCCGCTCGCCGCGCTGACCGGATCGGCCGGGGCGGACATGGCGCGCCTCGCCCGCCTCGTGCGCCCGACCGGGGGCAGCGTGGTCCGCGCCGACAGCGACGATGCCGCCGCCGCCCGCGCGCTGCTCGTGCCACAAGCCGTCCGCCGCATCACCGACGGCCGGGGCATGATGCTCGACACCATCGTCTTGCCCGCCGCGCCCGGCCGTATCGCGTTCGCCGGACCGGCCCCGGCCGACGGCAAGCTCGAAGTCACCTTCGGCGACGGCACCCGCCGCCGCTATGCCGTGTCGGGCGGCACGGCGGGCAACGCCCCCGCCGCGCTATGGGCGGTCGACCAGGTCGCCGCGCTCGCGACCGATCCGGCGCAGACCGACGCGATGACCGCCACTGCGCGCCGCTATGGCGTGGCGACCGCCGGCCTGTCGTTCCTCGTCCTCGAACGCCCCGAGCAATATCTCACCGCCGACCTTGCCCCGCCACCGGGCTTCGCCGTCGACTGGATGGCCGACTATCGCGCGCAAAAGGCGGCGGCGATCAAGGATGCGGCGACCGACCGCGCCAGCCGGTTCGACGAGGTGCTGGAACGCTGGGCCGACCGCCGCCGCTGGTGGTCCGGGCAGTTCCCGGTCGAAATGGCCAAGCGCCGCCCCGGCCCGCTGCCGGCCTATGCGCCGCCCCCGCCACCCGAAATGGTGCCGCCGCCCCCGCCGCCGCCCGCACCGATGGCAGCGCCGCCGCCGGTCGTGAGCGTTCCCGCGCCGACAGTCGTTGTCGCCGAGGACGTAGGCAACATCGTCGTCACCGGTTCGCGCGTCAGCGACGGGCTGCAACGCCGCGCACCCGCCCGCGATCGGGCCATGACGATCGACCTCGCCGAACGCGCCTCGGGCAAGCCGCATATCGCCGCGCTCGCCGCCGCCGCGCCCGCCGCGCGGCTGGGCGTGCTGGCGGCGCAGGAGCGCGCCTATGGCGACACGCCCGGCTTCTATCTTGACGTCGCCGACTGGTTCCGGGCCAAGGGCGACGCCGCGCTCGCCGACCTGCTGCTGCTCTCCGCGCTCGATCTGCCGCTGGCCGACGACGAGACGCGCCAGATCGTCGCCTTCCGCCTCGAACGCGATGGATCGCACGACCGCGCGGTCGAACTGGCCGAGCGGCTGGCCGGCGCGATCGACACGCTGCGTCCGCAACCGCGCCGCGACCTCGCGCTGGCGCTCGCCGCGCGGGGCAAGGCGGCGGGCAAGCGCGGCCGCGCCGACCTCGAACGCGCTTTCACGCTGCTGACGCAGGTGGCGCTCGACCCCGCGTCGAGCGACTTCGACGGGATCGAGGTCGTGGCGCTCGAAGAGGCCAATGCGCTGATCCCGGCGATCGAGGCGGCGGGCGGCCGCTGGCAGCTCGACCCCCGCCTGCGCGGGCGGCTCGACATGGACGCGCGGATCGTGATCGGCTGGACCGCCGACGATGCCGACATCGACCTGTGGGTCAGCGAGCCCGGCGGCGAGCGGGTGATGTACAGCCATCCGTTGAGCGCGATCGGCGGCGTCATCACCAACGACATGACCGATGGCTATGGGCCGGAGGAATATGCGCTGCGCCGTGCGCCGGCCGGTCGCTACGGCGTCGCGATCAACGGGTTCGACGCCGACCGGATCAACCCCAATGGTGCTGGCCATGTGCTGGTGCGCCTGTACCGCAACTATGCCCGCCCGACCGAGCAGCAGGTGATGGTCGACGCCGATCTCGATTTCCAGAAGGGCGGCAACCGTAATGCCCGCGACGGCATGGTCCCGGTCGCGACGCTGGAGGTGGGGAAGTAGGGTTTTCCGCACCGGCCTGCTTCGCCGCCCGATCACCCACTCGCGTATCCTGATGGGTGGTCGGGTGGAGGTAGCCCAGCAAAGTATTACTTTGCTGGGACCCGTGGGGGAGCGGGCCGGTGCCGCATCCGCGTGAGCGGATCAGACGCCCCTACAACAGCTTGTCGAGCGTGATCGGCAGGTCGCGCACCCGCTTGCCCGTGGCGTTGTAGACCGCATTCGCCACCGCCGCGCCGACCCCGGTGATGCCTATCTCGCCCACGCCGCGCGCGCCCATCGGCGTGTGCGGATCGGGAATGTCGGTCCAGATCACGTCGATCTCGGGCACGTCGAGATGCACCGGCACATGATATTCGGCGAGGCTGGGGTTCATGATCCGGCCGTTCCGTTCGTCGAACTGTGTCTCCTCCATCAGCGCGAGGCCCAGCCCCATGATGATTCCGCCGCGAAACTGGCTGGCGGCGGTCAGCGGGTTGAGGATGCGCCCGCAGTCGAACGAGCCGAGGAACCGGTCGACCCGCACCTCGCCGGTCACGTCGCTCACCCGCACCTCGCAGAACATCGCGCCGTGCGAGTGCATCGACCAGTGCAGGAATTCGAGCGGCAGCGGCGGTGTCGCCTCGACCACCAGTTCGCTGCGCCGCGCCCGGCCGAGGATCGAGCCATAGGATTCGTGCCGCCCCGGATCGGCGATGCTGGCAAGGCCGCCATCGACCGAGACGACTGCGTCGACGTCCAGCCCGGCGAGCGGTGAATCATTCCCCGCCAGCTTGAGCAATTTGGTCACGAGTTCGCGGTGCGCCGCCATCACCGACGCGCCGATCGCCGCCGTCTGCTGCGACCCGCCGGCCATGACGGTGCCGGGCAGGCGGTTGTCGCCATAGCGGAACGCCACCTGCGCCATCGGCAGCCCCAGCCGATCGGCCGCGACCTGCGTCTGCACGGTCGCGGTGCCCATGCCCATGTCGTGCGCCGCGATCTCGACCGTGGCATGGCCGCCGGCCGTCAGCGTGATCCGCGCCGCACCACCGGGCATCCGATAATAGGGATAGGTCGCGGTCGCGCAGCCCATCCCGATCCGCCATTCGCCCTCGCGGCGGCTGCCGGGCGCGCCTCGCTGGTCCCAGCCGAACTGCTCGGCCCCGTCGCGATACGCCCGCTCGATCTCGCGTGAGGAAAAGGGCGCGCCGCTCGTCGGGTCCTTGTCGGGCTCGTTGCGCAGCCTGAGCTCGATCGGATCAATGCCCAGCTCGACCGCCAGCTCGTCGATCGCGCTCTCCAGCGCGAAGCTGCCCACTGCTTCGCCCGGCGCGCGCATAAAGGTGTTGGCGACCATATCGAGCCGCACCACGTCGACGCCAAGCTGCGTTACGCCCGCGGCATAGGCGCTGCGCGTCGCCAGTACGAACGGTTCGGGTAGCGCATTGTGCGGCGTCATCGCGACGGTGCCGGTGTGGAGGATCGCGTCGAAACGGCCATCGGCCTGCGCGCCGATCGCGACGCGCTGCTGCGTCAGCGTGCGCCCGCCGACGATGCGGTACACCCCCTCGCGCGACAGCATCAGCCGAACCGGCCGTCCGCTGAGTTTCGCGGCGGCGGCGGCCAGCACCTGATGCTGCCACAGCCCCTTGCCGCCGAACCCGCCGCCGACGAACGGCGAGGTGACATGGACCTGGCGCTCGGCGATGCCGAACACCCTCGCCATCGACCATGCGGTATGCGCCACCATCTGCGACGCATCGTGCAGGCGCAACTCGTCGCCGTCCCATGCGGCGGTGACGGCGTGCAGTTCGATCGCATTATGGTTGTGGCGTGGGGACGTGTAGCGCCGGTCGACCCTGAACGGTGCCTTGGCCAGCGCCGCCGCTACGTCACCGTTCGACTGGGCGAGCGGCTGGCCCATGAACTGGGCTGGCTCGGTGCCCTTGGCGATTGCCTCGGCGAAACCGGTGGCGGCGGGGGCCGCGTCATAGGCCACCCGGATCAGCCCCACCGCATGGTCGGCCGCCTCCTGGCTGTCGGCCAGCACCAGCGCGACCGGCTCGCCGTTCCAGTGGATGCGATCGTCCTGCATCACCGGCAGGTCGCTGCCGCCGCATGCCTTTTCGCTGCTCATGAACAACGGCATCGGCGCCATGCGCGGCGCGTTGCGATGCGTCATCACCAGCCGCACGCCCGGTGCCGCCTCGGCCTCTGCCGTATCCAGCGTCGCAATCCGCCCGCGCGCGATGCTGCTATACGCCAGCGCGGCGTACAGCATCCCCTCCAGCGGAAATTCGGCGGCGAACCGCGCCTCCCCACGCACCTTCAGCGGCCCGTCGATGCGCGGCACCGCGCGGCCGATATGGCCATGTTGCCGGCGGATCAGCGGATCGGGCGTTGCCCCCGGCATCCAGCGGTCGGGGGCCAGTTGCACCGCCTTTTGCAGCGCGCCGATCGCCTTGCCCATCGCCGCCTGCTTGGCGCGTTCCAGCCGCTTCATGCGTCGCCCTCGCTCAGTTCGGCGAGTACCGCCGTGATCGTCCGTGCCGCCAACTCGATCTTGAAGCCGTTGCCGGACAGCGGCACCGCCGCCGCCAGTTCGGCCTCCGCCGCCGCGCGGAATGCCGCGACCGACGCGGGGCCGCCGATGAGCGCGTTTTCCGCGATCCGCGCCCGCCACGGCTTGTGCGCGACGCCGCCCAGCGCCAGCCGCACGTCGGCGACCGTGCCGTCGCGTACCTCGATCACGGCCGCGACCGATACCAGCGCAAAGGCATAGCTCGCCCGGTCGCGCACCTTGCGATAGGTCGATCGCATCGCGCCGGGCAGCGCGGGCAGGGTGACGGCGGTTATCAGCTCGCCCGGCCCGATCACGGTGTCGCGATCGGGCCGGTCGCCGGGCAGGCGGTGCAGATCGGTCAGCGGCAGCGTGCGGACCCCCTGCGCCGATACCAGCTCGACCTCAGCATTCAGCGCGGCGAGCGCGACGCACAGGTCGGAGGGATGCGTCGCGATACAGGCAGGCGAGGCGCCGAGGATCGCATGGATGCGGTTGAACCCGTCCACCGCGTCGCAGCCGCTATCCGGCACCCGCTTGTTGCAGCGCGATCCCGCGACATCGTAGAAATAGGTGCAGCGGGTGCGTTGCAGTAGGTTGCCGCCGACCGTCGCCATGTTGCGGATCTGCGCGCTGGCCCCTGCCAATATCGCGCGGGCGAGCAGCGGATAGCGGTCGCGCACGATCCGGTGTTCGGCGACGCTGCTGTTGCTCGCCGCCGCGCCGATCCGCAGCGCGCCGTCCCGTTCCTCGATCGCCGAGGACAGGGCGGTCACATCGACCAGCGTGGCGGGCCGCGCGATCCGCTCGCGCATCAGGTCGACGAGGTTGGTCCCCCCGCCAAGGAACATCGCATCGGGCATGTCGACCAGCGTCAGCGCCTCGGCAGGCCCCGCCGCGCGGCGATAGGTGAACGGGGTCACGCTGCCACCTCGCCATACACGTCGAGGATCGCATCGACGATGCCGTTGTGCGCGCCGCAGCGGCACAGATTGCCGCTCATCCGTTCGCGCAGTTCGTCGCGGGTCAGGCCAGCCGGAGCGGTCAGGCTTTGGGTGACATTGCTCGGGCTGCCCCGCCGCAGCTCGGCGACCATGCCGATCGCGGAGCAGATCTGCCCCGGCGTGCAATAGCCGCACTGGAACGCATCGTGCGCGACGAACGCGGCCTGGAGCGGATGGAGCGCCTCGCCCTCCGTCAGCCCTTCGACCGTCGTCACCGACCGGCCCTGATATTGCACCGCCAGCGCGAGGCACGACAGGATGCGCTCACCATCGACCAGCACGGTACATGCCCCGCACGCACCCTGGTTGCAGCCCTTCTTGGTGCCGGACAGGTCAAGCCGGTCGCGCAGCAGATCGAGCAGCGAGACGCGGGGATCGTCGGGTAGGGGGACGGGCGATCCGTTGACGAACAAGGTCATGGCACGCTCCTGCAAAGAGGCGTCCGGCGTATCGCAAAGGGCATGGCGCGGCAATGCGCGGTCCTGCCGCAATGCTCGTCTCCCACCGCCGGTTAACCCTGTTTCAACGCCCGCCGGCTATCCCGGCGGGTGGAGGCGGGAATGCGGCGATTTGCGTGGATGATCTGTATCGTGGCGAGCATCGCGCCTGCGCTCGCCGGCAATGCGGCGTCGATCGACGACTGGGCACGCTGGCGCGCGCCACGCTTCGCGACGCTGGGCGGCGGGGGGGGGCTGCCGCACGCCACCGCCACCGCGATCGTCCAGAGCAGCGAAGGATTGATGTGGATCGGCACGCGCGGCGGCCTCGCGCGCTATGACGGCCAGCGTATCCGCACCTTTCGCCAGCGGTCGGGCGATGCGACCAGCTTGCCCGACAATTACATCCGCGCGCTCCTGCCGCTGGCGCATGGCAGCATGCTGGTCGGCACCAATGTCGGCGGGATCGTGCGGTTCGATCCCGTCGCTGGCGGCTTCGTCCGGCTGCGCGGCGCCGAAGGCACGCGGATCGGCGCGCGAATCCTCGCCTTCACCCCCGACGGGCAGGGCGGGGCGCTGATCGCTTCCGATCACGGCGTGTTCCGCTACGATGCGCGCAGCGACCGCGTGGTGCCGCTGCTGGGGGCGGGGCCGGCGGCGCGCGATCTGGCGGGTGGCGCGTTCGCCGTCCACCGCGACGCCGACGGTACGATCATGGCGGGGGCGGACAAGGGGCTGTTCGTCCGCCGGCCCGGCAGCGACCGCTTCGTCCCGCTCGCCCTTCCCGACATCGGCGATGTCTGGGCGATCGCGCGCGACACGCGCGGACGGCTGTGGATCGGCACGGGATCGCACGGCATCGTCGTCCGGCAGGCCGATGGCCGCTTCGTCCGTCCGCCGGCGCTCGCCGGTTCGTCGGCGCTGATCGGCCATCGCACCATCCGTTCGTTCGCCCCGGGTCCCGATGGCGCGATGTGGGTCGGCACCGATGGCATGGGCGTGCTGCGGATCGATCCCGATCGCGGCTATGCCGTGCGCGCGCTGCGCAACATTCCCGCCGATGCCGCCTCGCTTGGCGGCGATACCGTGCGCGCCGTGACGCTCGATCGCACCGGGCGGCTGTGGGCCGCGACCGACGTCGGCGTGTCGCAGACCGATCCCGCGCGCGATGCGATCCTCTCGCTCACCAACGCCATGCCCGATCCCGCGCAGTCGCTGGCCGACACCAACGTCCGCGGAGTGATGGTCGATCGCGCCGACCGCATCTGGGTGGGGATGAGCAACGGCCTGATCGACCGGATTGACCGGGCGGGTGGCGCGATCCGCCACCTGAAACTGTCGGGCGGCCATGCCGGGCAGGACATCAAGGCGTTCGCCGAGGCCGCCGACGGCGGGATCCTCGCAGGGGGGCGCGGCGTGGTGGCGATCGATCCCCGGACGCTTCGCGAACGGCCGCTGGCGGTGCCCGACCTCGGCAACCTGCCGGTCATCTCGCTGGCGCGCATGGGCGATCGGCTGCTGATCGGCACCTACAAGGGGCTGTTCGACTGGAACATGGCCACCAATGCGGTCCGTCGCTATCGGCATGTCGACGGCGATGACACCAGCCTCGCGAACAACGAGGTCATCAACATCGTCGCCGCCGGCGACGGCGGCGCATGGATCGCGACGCCGGCCGGCGTCAGCCGGTACGATCCCGCGACCGGGCGCTTCACCACCTATCGCAACCGCAGCGACGATCCGGCCAGCCTGCCGCAAAACTATACCGGATCGATCGTCGCGGCCGGTCCGGTGCTGTGGGTCGGCACCTATGGCGGGGTGGCGCGTGGTACCCGTCACGGCGGCGACTGGCGCTTTCGGGCGATCACCGAGGGCGACGGGCTGGCGAACGACAATGTCGCCTCGCTGCTCGCCGATCGCCGGGGCCGCATCTGGGCGGCGAGCGCCACCGGCATCTCGGTCGTGCCGCCCGGTGGCACCGGGGTCCGCATCGTCAGCCGCCGCGACGGGCTGACCCCCGATTCGTTCAACCAACGGGCAGCGGCGGTGACGCAGGGCGGCGACCTGCTGTTCGGCGGCACCGGCGGGTTGCTGGTCGTCCGGCCCGACGCGATGCTCGGCGCGCGTCGCACCGCGCCGCCATCGCTGGTGACGACCGAGGTCGAGCAGGACGGACGCGCGCTGCCGGTCGATCCCTTTCCCGGCCGCCATCCGATCCGCATCGCCGGCGGGCGGCACAGCGTACGGATCGCCTTCGCGCTGACCGATTATGCCGCGCCGCAGGAGGTCCGCTACCGCTACCGGCTGGAGGGGTTCGACGACGCATGGGTGGCGGTGCCGGAGGGAACGCCCGCCAGCGCCACCTATACCAACCTGCCCGGCGGCAATTACGTGCTGCACCTGTCGGCCTATATCCCCGGCGTCGATCCGCGCTTCGTCACCACCTCGGTCGACCTGAGCGTCGCGCCGTCGTGGTACGAACATTGGTGGGTCCGCCTGATCGGACTGATGGTGGTGGTGCTGGCGATCCTCGGCGTGGTGCAGACGCGCACGCTGGTGCTGCGCCGGCGGACCCGCACGCTCGAAGCGTTGATCGACCAGCGGACGCAGGAACTGCGCGCTGCCAACGTCTCGCTCGCCCACCTCGCCGCCACCGACCCGCTGACTGGCCTCGCCAACCGACGCACGTTGATGGCGCGGCTGGAGGAGGAGCGCGAACGTGCCGCGCGCACCGGGCACGGCTTCGCGCTGGCGATGATCGACATCGATCATTTCAAGCGGGTCAACGATACCCATGGCCATCAGACCGGCGACCGCGTGATCCGCGCGATCGCCGAACGGATCGGGCAGGCGGTGCGCACCGTCGATTGCGTCGCGCGCTATGGCGGCGAGGAGATCGCGATCCTGCTGCCGGCGACGACGCTCGGCGAGGCGGGCGTCCTGACCGATCGCATCCGCCGGTCGATCGGCACCGTGCCGGTCGAGATCGATGGCATCGCCATCCCGATCACGATCAGCGGCGGCGTGGCGGCCAGCGACGGCACCGAGACGATCGGCATATTGCTCCACCGCGCCGATCAGGCACTTTATCGTGCCAAGCGTGACGGCCGCGACCGGATCGAGGCGGCACCCGCATCGCTGTCGATCGTCGCCTAGGCCAATCGACATTTGGCATTTCCGGTCAACCTTCGTCGTTTCCGGCCGAAACAGCCGCCCCTTTCGTCACCCCGGAACAGGTCCGGGGTGACGGCGCGCGGATGAATGTCGATCGGTCCTTAAGGCGTTACCGGGCCAGGCCGAACCCGATGCGTCACTTCTTCGTCTGTCCCGATGCGCCCGACACCGCCGAACCGGCCGAACGCAGGTCCTTGCCCGCGCCGTTCACGGTGTTGCACGCCGACAGCAGGACCATGGCACCCAATGCGACGCCGAGCCCGATCTTGGTCTTCATGATGCTTCTCCTCGTTTGAATCCGGGGGTGCGACGGACCCGATACGCCGGCCCGTCGCGGTACACCCGGCACGACGGCGGGCAGTGCCATCGTGCCGGAACGCTGTGCCGCATGCGCTGCGGCAATCTCGCTAATCCTTGGCCGGCGGTTTCTCGGCCGGGGCCGGTTCGTCGGCATCGCGGCGCGCCCGTTCGCACGCCGCATCGTCGCCGATCAGCTTGCCGATCGCGTCCTGTACCGACGCCTTGGTGCGCCGGGTGCCGTTGCTATCGCTGCTGGCGCTCATGCCGCCGTCTCCCGCTGATCCCGTTTGATCCGCACGCCCTCGCCATCGAACCCGCGTGCCCGTGCCCAGGCGACCGCCGCGATCCGGCGGTTGACGCCGATCTTGGCGTAGATCCGCGCGACATGGTTGCGCACGGTATTGCCCGCGACATCCAGCGTCCGCGCGATCCGCTTGTCGTCATAGCCGCGACAGATCAGCGCCAGCACCTCGCGCTCGCGCGTCGTCAGATCGTCCAGTCCGGGTCCGTCGGCCGCCTCCTGCGGTGCGCGCAGGCGGGCCAGCTTGTCCATGATCGATCGGCTGAACCAGCTCGTGTCCTTCATCACCGATTCGATCGCCTCGACCAGTTCGAGTTCGGTCGCCTTGCGCTGGGTGATGTCCTGAAACGCCCACAGGACGCAGGCGTCGTCGCCCAGCCGGATCGCCTCGGTCGAGATCAGGCAATCGATCGTCGCGCCGTCCTTGGCATGGATACGTGCCTCGTGGCCGCGCAGGTCGCGCCCTTCCGCGATCGCCGCCTCGATCGTCTCGCGCACGGCACCGCTGTCCCACAGCTCGACCTCGCCCAGCGGCCGGCCGATGATCTCGGTCGCGCCATAGCCGGTCATCTGGGTGAAACTGGCGTTCACTTCGCACAGCAGATGCCCGTCGCGCGCGCCGATCGCCATCGGCACCGGTGCCATCTGGAAGGTGCGGGTAAAGCGTTCCTCGCTATGGCGCAGCGCCCCTTCGGCTTTCCGCCGGGGTTCGAGGTCGGCGAAGGTGAACAACATGCACGGCTGCCCGGTCATGTCGATCGGTTGCCCGGCGACGATCACCAGCCGCGTGGCGCCGTCGGCCAGTTCCAGCTCGGCCTCCATCTGCGGGATGGTGCGCCCTTCGCTCAACCGCTCCTTGGCCAGATCGCGCCGGTCGGCCAGCCGCAGCACGTCGATGTCGTACACCGTCTTGCACAGCACCTGATCGCGCGACAGGCCGGTCATATCCAGAAAGCCCTGATTGACCTTCACATACCGCAGGTCGCTCAACCGGCAGATGACGGCGGGTGCGGGGTTGGCATTGAACGACTGCTCGAACCGGTCCTCGGCCTCGTACCGTGCCGACACGTCCTGGAGGATGAGGACGAGACAGGCCGGTTCGCCGTCGTCGCTGTCGTTCAGGACGAGGCTGCGCACCTGATGCACGAAGCGTGGGCTTTCCTCGCCCGCCACCGTCACCTCGACCACCACTTCGGAGAAACGGTCGCCCGCGACCACCCGGTCGATCGGATAGTCGTCGGCCTCCAGCCGGTGATTGTTGCGATAGCGCAGGCGAAACCGGTCGCGATATTCGTCGACCGTCGCCCCCAGTTCGGCGATGTCGGACACGCCGTGCATCGTCAGCGCCGCCTGGTTGGCCCATAACAGGCTCTGATCGGGATCGATCAGGATCACCCCTTCGTCCAGACCGACGACGATCTGGCGCAAATGGCGCAGATCGGCGGTCTCGCGAAGCGATTTGAACGACGGCGCGGTCATCGTCGGAATCAGGCGCGACGCCCGTGGAAGGCCCATGCCAGCGCATAGCCTCCGAGCGCTGCGGCCACGACCCACAGCAGCGGCGTATCGCGCACGGTGTCGCTCGCGACCCGGCCGCCCTTGCGCGCCCGATCACCCGCCCGCGCCGACACGCTGCGCAACCGGTCGCGCGCGTCGTCGACCAGTTCGGGTGCGCCGTCGATCGCGTCGTGCAGTACCGAACGCGCCCGGCCATAAAGGTGGCGGGCGCCACCCGCGACCTGATCGACGATCCCGTCGACCTGCCATTCGCGGCTGTCGACCGTGTCGCCGATCGCCTGCTCGACCTTGCCGGTGGCATAGCGTACGCCGCCGTGAAATTCGTCCTTGTTCATCGCCTCGATCCTGTCCGGGAAGAAGGAGCGGGAGCCGGTCCGTCGGCCTCCCCGGCGCGGCGGACGCGGGGGACGCGCCCTGTGCCGTGGAGTCCGCAGGAACGACATCCCGCCGCCGGTGCTGGGGGTGCGCCGGTCCGACGTATCAACCGATTGCAGGGTGTCGCGTTCCTAGTATCTTTGCGCCGTATGCTGGTCGGGAAGCACCAGATCCAGCAGCCGTACCCGGTCCCCATAAAGCTGCACCAGTCGCAGGTGGATCGACCGGGCATGCGCTTCCCCGCTCTTTTCAGCGAGTTGGCGGTGATCGGCGGCACGGCGCCGCAAATAGGCACATTCATCCGGCCCCGAACGGAAGATGGCGGTGGGTTCGCGCGGATCATTCATAAGAACGATGCTACCAGCCGTTCGCCACGGGGCTATGCGCTATAAATACCAGTTTACTGGTATTTTAATCCCTGCCCGCCCGCGTCAGAACGGTCCGGGCGAGCGCCAGATGCGGTGCATCGAGCATCCGTCCGTCGATCTGTACCGCCCCCGCGCCGGGGGCGGCGGCAAAGGCGGCGATCACCGCCTGCGCATGGGCGACCGTCGCCGCATCGGGCGTCATCCCGGCGTTGATGACCGGCACCTGCGCCGGATGGATCGCCAGCATCGCGGTGAAGCCGTCGCACGCGGCGCGGGCGACATAGTGCGCCAGCCCCTCCAGGTCGCGAAACGCCGGATAGACCGTCTCGATCGCCGGGACCTGCGCGGCATGCGCGGCGAACAGCGTCAGCGACCGGGCCAGTTCATAGGGCGGGGTGTAGCGCCCGTCGGCCTCGCGGGCGCTGGTCGCGCCGATCGCGGCGGGCAGGTCCTCCGCCCCCCATGTCAGTCCGGCGAGGCTGCCCGCGACCTGCGCATAGCTGCCCAGCGCGAAGATCGCCGCCGGGGTTTCG
The DNA here is from genome assembly GCF_001425385.1 of Sphingomonas sp. Leaf407. Taxonomy (GTDB): domain Bacteria; phylum Pseudomonadota; class Alphaproteobacteria; order Sphingomonadales; family Sphingomonadaceae; genus Sphingomonas. Next base: position 394,665 of record NZ_LMQO01000004.1, on the reverse strand, counting down.
GTGGCGATCGGCAGGATTGGTACGCCGGGGGCCAGCGCGGACAGCGCCGCGACGCTCATTGCCCCCTCGGCCTTGGGCAGCACCAGCGCGTCGGGCCGCGCGTCGAGTACCGCCGCGACATCGTCCGCTGTCATGCCGCTGCCGAGTGGATTGACCCGGACGTAGAACGGAATCGGCCGGTCGGACAGGCGCAAGAACGCCGCGGTCGTGTCGCGCGCTGCCGCCTTGGCGGCGGGCAGGACCGCATCCTCCAGATCGAGGATCAGCGCATCGGCGCCGCTCGCCAGCGCCTTTTCCATCCGGTCGCCCCGGTCGCCCGGCACGAACAGCAGCGAGCGCAGCCTCATGCCGGCCGCCGCTGGATCAGCGCGGTGCGCAGACAGCGACACACCGCCTCGTCCCGCTGGTTGGTCAGGGTGTGGGCGAAGGTGACGATGCCGGCGGTCGGCCGTGACCGGCTGTCCTTCAGCGCGCTGACCTCGGTCGACGCGCGCAGCGTGTCGCCGATGAACACCGGATGCGGCATCACCACGTCGTTGTAGCCGAGGTTCGCGACCAGCGTGCCGAGCGTGGTGTCGCCGACCGACAGGCCGACCAGCAACGCGAAGGTGAAGGTGCCGTTGACGAGGATCCGCCCGAACTCGCTCGCCTTCGCCGCTTCGGCGTCGAGGTGCAGCGGCTGGGGGTTGTGGGTCATGCACGAGAACAGCAGATTGTCGGTCTCGGTCACGGTGCGGCGGATGTCATGGTCGATCCGGTCGCCGATCGCCCAGTCCTCGAAATAGCGTCCCGCCATCAGTCCTGTTCCTCGATCCGCGCGAGCGTCAGCCCCTCGCGCACCTGTTGTCCGGCTTCCACCTTCACTTCGGCGACGATGCCGTCGAACGGCGCGGTCAGCGCCTGTTCCATCTTCATCGCCTCCAGCACGATGAGGCGCGTGCCCCTGGTCACGACCTCGCCTTCCGCGACCAGCACGGCGACGATCCGTCCCGGCATCGGTGCGACGATCGTGCCGCTGGCGGTGCCGGCCCCGCCGACGAACCGGTCGCTGCGTGGGTGACCGAACGACCAGCCCTCGCCGCCATGATAGGCGATGCCGCTATCGATCACGACCGCATCCGCCGGCTGCGGCGTGACGCGGACGATCGCCCCGCCGATCTCGACCGACACGTCGCACTGCACCGGCGCGTTCAGTCGGAACCCGGCGAGCGGGGCGTTTGCTGGTGGTAGCAGCGCCGCCGCCGCTGCCTGTTGCACCACCAGCGGCGGCGTGTCGCCCGGCACCAGCGTCGCCAGATGCCGTTCGATGAAGCCGGTATCGACATGGCCGGCGACGAAGTCGGGATGCGCCGCCGCCCGCGCGAGGAAGCCGGCATTGGTCCGCACCGGCCACACCCGCACCGATCCCGCTGCCTGCGCCAGCCGCGCGGCGGCATCATGCCGGTCGGGCGCGTGGACGATCAGCTTGGCGATCATCGGGTCGTAGTGCGGCGTCACCACATCGCCTTCGCGCACCCCGGTGTCGACGCGGATCGTATCGGGCAGCGCCAGCCGGTCGAGCCGGCCGGTTGACGGCAGGAAGCCGGTCGCGGGATTTTCGGCATAGAGCCGCGCCTCCATCGCCCAGCCGTTGATCGACAATTCGTCCTGCGCCAGCGGCAGCGGCTCGCCCGAGGCGACGCGCAACTGCCACTCGACCAGATCGACGCCGGTGATCGCTTCCGTCACCGGATGCTCGACCTGCAACCGGGTGTTCATTTCCATGAACCAGATGCGATCGGCGCGCAGGCCGTGCGACGCATCGGCGATGAATTCGATCGTGCCCGCGCCGACATAGTCGACCGCGCGCGCCGCCTGTACCGCCGCTGCGCACACGCTGGCGCGGGTCGCGTCGTCCATGCCGGGAGCGGGGGCTTCCTCGATCACCTTCTGGTGGCGACGCTGGAGCGAGCAGTCGCGCTCGAACAGGTGGACGATCTTGCCGTGGGTGTCGCCGAACACCTGCACCTCGATATGGCGGGGCGACAGGATGTATTTCTCGATCAGTACCCGGTCGTCGCCGAAACTCGCCGCCGCCTCGCGCCGGCAACTCTCCAGCGCGCCGAGGAAATCGGTGGGGTCGTCGACGCGGCGCATGCCCTTGCCGCCGCCGCCCGCCACCGCCTTGATGAGTATCGGATAGCCGGTCGTCGCTGCTTCGGCCTCAAGCCGTTCGGGCGACTGGTCCGCACCCTGATAGCCCGGCGTCACCGGCACCCCTGCGGCGATCATCCGCGCCTTGGCGGCGTCCTTCAACCCCATCGCGCGGATGCTGTCGGGCCGGGGGCCGATCCAGACGAGGCCGGCATCGATCACCGCCTGCGCGAAATCGGCGTTCTCCGACAGGAAGCCATAGCCGGGATGGATCGCCGCCGCGCCGCTCGCACGCGCCGCCGCCAATATCCGGTCGGTGTTCAGGTAGGAATCACGCGCCGCCGCCGGGCCGATGGCGATCGCTGCATCGGCCATCGCGACGTGCCGCGCGCCGGCGTCCGCGTCGGAATGGACCGCGATCGTCCGCACGCCCATCGCGCGCGCGGTGCGGATGATGCGGCAGGCGATTTCGCCGCGATTGGCGATCAGGACGGAATCGATCATGGTCAGGGTCCTTCGTCCGATCACATGCGGAACAGGCCGAAGCGCGGATGCTGCGGCACCGGCGCGTTCAGCGTGGTGGCGAGCGCGAGGCCCAGCACGTCGCGGGTCTGCGCCGGATCGATGATCCCGTCGTCCCACATCCGCGCGGTCGCGTAATAGGGATTGCCCTCTGCTTCGTATTTCGCGCGGATCGGGGCCTTGAACGCCTCAGCCTCCTCCGCCGACCAGCCGGCCGCGTCGCGGTGGACGGTCGCCAGCACCGATGCCGCCTGCTCGCCGCCCATCACGCCGATCCGGCTATTGGGCCAGGTGAACAGGAAGCGTGGCGAATAGGCGCGCCCGCACATGCCGTAATTGCCAGCACCGAAGCTGCCGCCGATCAGCAGCGTGATCTTGGGCACGCTGGCGGTCGCCACCGCCGTCACCAGCTTGGCGCCGTGCTTGGCGATCCCTTCCGCCTCGTATTTGCCGCCGACCATGAAGCCCGAGATGTTCTGGAGGAACAACAGGGGGATACGCCGCTGGCAGGCGAGTTCGATGAAATGCGCGCCCTTCTGCGCGCTTTCCGAAAACAGCACGCCGTTGTTGGCGATGATGCCGACCGGTATCCCGTGGATATGCGCGAAGCCGCAGACGAGGGTGGTGCCGAACAGCGGCTTGAATTCGTGCAGCTCGGACCCGTCGACGATCCGCGCGATCACCTCGCGCACGTCGTACGGCGCGCGCACGTCGGTGGGGAGGATGCCGTACAGCTCCTCCGCGTCGTACAGCGGCGCGTGCGGCTCGCGGCGGGTGATGTCGCTGACCGGTGCATCGTTTAGCGTCGCGACGATGTCGCGCACGATGGTGAGCGCATGATCGTCGTTCACCGCCAGATGGTCGACCACGCCCGACGTGCGCGCGTGCAGGTCGCCACCGCCCAGATCCTCGGCGCTGATGACCTCGCCGGTCGCGGCCTGCACCAGCGGCGGGCCGGCGAGGAAGATCGTGCCCTGTCCGCGCACGATCACCGTTTCGTCCGACATGGCCGGGATATAGGCTCCGCCGGCGGTGCAGCTTCCCATCACGCACGCGATCTGCGGGATACCCGCCGCGCTCATCTGCGCCTGGTTGAAAAAGATGCGGCCAAAATGATCGCGATCGGGAAAGAATTCGGCCTGATGCGGCAGGTTACCGCCGCCCGAATCGACCAGATAGATACAGGGCAGCCGGTTTTCCTGCGCGATCTCCTGCGCGCGCAGATGCTTCTTCACCGTCATCGGGAAATACGCGCCGCCCTTCACCGTCGGATCGTTGACGACGATCATGCAGTCACGCCCCGACACCCGGCCGATCCCGGCCAGCACGCCCGCGCCCGGTGCCTCGCCATCGTACATGCCGTTCGCCGCCAGTTGCCCGATTTCGAGCAGCGGCGATCCGGCGTCGAGCAACCGCTCCAGCCGGTCGCGTGGCAGCAGCTTGCCGCGCGCGACATGGCGCGCGCGGTGCTTCTCCGCGCCGCCCAGCGCGGTCCGCGCCACCCGGTCGCGCAGTTCGGCTGCGAGCGCGCGGTTATGCGCATCGTTCGCCTTGAACGTCGCGTCGGCGGGATCGATCGCGCTGGTCAGCCGGGTCATTGCGCCCTCGGCGCGTCATGGCCGATCAGTTCGCGCCCGATCAGCATCCGCCGGACCTCGTTGGTGCCCGCCCCGATGTCGAGCAGCTTGGCATCGCGCAGGAAGCGTTCGACCGGCCAGTCCTTGGTATAGCCCGCCCCGCCCAGCGCCTGCACCGCCTCGCCCGCAACGCGGAAGGCGTTCTCGCTCGCCAGCAGGATCGCGCCCGCCGCATCGAAGCGGGTGGTCCGCCCGGCATCGCACGACCGCGCGACGGCATAGACATAGGCCCGCGCCGAATTGAGCGCGACATACATGTCGGCGATCTTGGCCTGGATGAGCTGGAAACTGCCGATCGGCGTGCCGAACTGGCGGCGTTCGCGGACATAGGGGATGACCACGTCGAGACACGCCTGCATGATGCCGAGCTGGATGCCGGCCAGCACCGCGCGTTCGTAATCCAGCCCGCTCATCAACACGCCGACACCGCCGTTGAGCGGTCCCACCACCTGATCGTCCGACACGAAACAATCGTCGAACACCAGTTCGGCGGTCGGCGATCCGCGCATGCCCATCTTGTCGATCTTCTGCCCGATCGAAAAACCGGCCATGCCGCGCTCGATCAGGAAGGCGGTGATCCCGCGCGATCCCTCGCCGGTCTTGGCATAGACGACCAGCGTGTCGGCGTACGCCGCATTGGTGATCCAGAATTTGGTGCCGTTCAGCACATAGCCGCCATCGGCTTTGGCAGCGCGCAGCTTCATCGACACGACGTCGCTGCCCGCACTCACTTCCGACATCGCCAGCGCGCCGACATGCTCGCCGCTGATGAGTCTGGGCAGATACTTCTCGCGCTGCGCGTCGCTGCCCCAGCGACGGATTTGGTTGATGCACAGGTTGGAATGCGCGCCGTAGCTCAACCCCACCGACGCGCTGGCGCGGCTGACCTCCTCGCACGCGATGACATGTTCGAGATAGCCGAGGCCAAGGCCGCCCCATTGCTCCTCGACGGTGATGCCGTGCAGGCCCAGTTCGCCCATCGCAGTCCACAGTTCGTCGCGCGGGAACCAGTCCTCGGCATCGATCCGCGCCGCCAGCGGCGCGATGCGATCGGCGGCGAAGCGGCGTACCGTCTCGCGGATCATGTCGGCGGTTTCGCCCAGCGCGAAATCAAAGTCCTGCATCGCTCAACCCTTCGTCGACGGACGAGGGGCGGGCGCGGGGCGGCAAGGGGCCAAGGCATCTCTCCATCGTTCGTACGGGTCCAGGGACGATTCGCCCTTGCCCGACAGTTATAGAAACGATCATACGTTCGTTTACGCAGGGAGCAACCCGCTTGTTCCCGCAGCCATGGGGAAGGAACGCGGCCAGATGCGCACGATCGGATCGAACGGTCCCCAGACGCTGGCGGCGATCCGGGCCAAGGGGCTCGAACTGCTGGCGCGTCATGGCTATGAGGCGATGAGCCTGCGCATGCTGGCGCAGGCGGTCGGCATTCAGCCCGGATCGCTCTACAACCATATCGACACCAAACAGGGGCTGTTGTTCGATGTGGTCGAGGGGCATCTGCGCGACCTGATCGCCGCCTGCGATGCCGCGCTCGACGGGGTGACGGGGGCAAGGGCGCGGCTGGAGCGGTTCGCCGCCTTCCATGTCGAGCATCACATCACCCGGCAGCAGGCGGTGTTCGTCGGCAATTCCGAACTGCGCGCGCTGACGCCGGCAAACCACGCGATCGTCGCCGGCCTGCGCGGCGAGTACGAAGCGCGGCTGATCGACATATTGGCGCAAGGGGCGGGCGACGGCAGCTTGCGTATCGGCGACGTGCGCGTCACCGCCTATGCGCTGCTTGGGCTGCTCACCGGGGTCTGCACGTGGTTCCGGCCGGGCGGTCGGCTGGACAGCGCCGAGGTGGTCGCGCTGCATGTCGATCTGGCGGTGCGCAGCGTCACCTGAAGCCGTTGCCGTTTGGCGGGGTGCCGCCTAAGCCGGCGGTCATGCAACCGCTCGTCTCCACCGCATGGCTCGCCGATCGTCTGGACGATCTGGGCCTCGTCGTCCTCGACGCCACCTATGTCGCGGTGCAGACCGATCCGCCGCGCGACGAGGCCGCCGAGTTCGCCACCGGCCATATCCCCGGCGCGCACTTCCTCGACCTGCGTGGCCTGTCGTCGGGGCAGGTGACCTCGCTGCCCGCCGCAGACAAGATCGCCGAGCGGCTGGGCGCGATCGGTATCGGACCCGAAGACCGGATCGTCCTCTACGACGACTCGCCGCACCGCACGAGCGCGCGGGCGTGGTGGCTGCTGCGCCGCTTCGCGCCGTCGTTGCCGGTCGCGTTGCTCGACGGCGGGCTGGCGAAGTGGCGCGCCGAGGGGCGTCCGGTCGAAGCCGGTACGACACTGGTACATGCGACGCGCTTCGTCGCCGATCCCGATCTGGCGGCGGTGCGGACCAAGGCGATGGTGCTGGCCGCGCTCGACAGGAGAAGCGAGCAACTGGTCGACGCGCGCTCGCCCGCGCGCTTTGACGGGAGCGAGGCCGATCCGCGGGGGCTGCCCTCCGGCCATATCCCGGGCAGCCGCAACCTGCACTACGCGCGCTTCTTTAAGACCGACGGGACATGGCAGTCGCCCGAGGCCCTCTCCGCGCTGTTCGCCGATGCCGGGATCGATCTCGACCGGCCAGTCACCGCGACCTGCGGATCGGGGATCACCGCCGCCGTACCCGCCTTCGCGCTCCACCTGCTCGGCCGCGATGCCGCGCTCTACGACGGAAGCTGGACCGAATGGGCCGCCGACCCCGCCACCCCGAAAGTGACGCCATGAAGCCGACCGACTTGTCCGTATCCCCCGCCACCCGCGCCGTCACCGGCGGGCGTCGCCCCGAATGGACCACCGGCGTGGTCAACGTGCCGGTGTGGCGCGCCTCGACGATCCTGTATGACAGCGTCGCCGACCTGCGCGCGGCGGCGGGGAGCGATACCCACCACCGGCTGTTCTACGGCCGGCGCGGCACGCCGACGCAATGGTCGCTGGCCGAGGCGCTGACCGACCTCGAACCCGGCGCGCACGGCACGTTGCTGTATCCGTCGGGCGTCGCGGCGATCACCACCGCGCTGCTCGCGTTTCTCAAGCCCGGCGATCACCTGCTGCTGCCCGACAGCGCCTATGACCCGACCCGCGCCTTCGCGAACGGCATGCTGGCGGCGATGGGGGTGGCGACCACCTTCTACGATCCGATGATCGGGGCGGGCATCGCCGGACTGATGACCGATGCGACGCGCGTACTGTTCCTCGAAAGCCCCGGCAGCCTGACCTTCGAGGTGCAGGACGTGCCGGCGATGGCGGCGGTCGCGCGGGCGCGGGGGATAACGACGATCCTCGACAATACCTGGGCCACGCCGCTGCTGTTCCCGGCGATCGCCCACGGCGTCGACGTGACGATCATGGCCTGCACCAAATATGTCGTCGGCCATTCGGATGCGATGCTGGGATCGGCGACGGTGGTCGAATCGCACTGGGAGCGGTTGCGCCACGCGACCTATCAGCTCGGCCAGCATGTCGGCCCCGACGATGCCGCGCTCGGCGCGCGGGGGCTGCGCACCATGGCGGTGCGGCTGAAACAGCATGGCGAAAGTTCGCTAGCCATCGCCCGCTGGCTGGCTAGGCAGGACGGCGTCGCGCGGGTGCTGCACCCGGCATTGCCCGGCTGTCCGGGGCATGACCTGTTCGTGCGCGATTTCCGGGGCAGCGCCGGGTTGTTCGCCTTCGTGCTCGACGGTGGGAGCGATGTCGCCCGCGCCGCACTGATCGACGGCCTCGCGCTGTTCGGCATCGGTTATAGCTGGGGTGGCTTCGAAAGCCTCGCGCTGCCGATCGATCCGCAGCGCCACCGCACCGCCACCCGCTGGCAGGCGCAGGGGCCGATGGTCCGGCTCCAGATCGGGCTGGAGGATCCGGCCGACCTGATCGCCGACCTCGACGCCGGCCTCGCCCGGTTCCGCGCGGCGCGATGAACCCGGCGGCGGCATGGCTGGCGGCGCGCGGGGTGCCGTTGCCGGACCCGCCGCAACTGGTCGAGGCGGGCGTGGCGCTCGGCTGCGTCCTGTTGTCGCTCGCGCTCGGCTGGTTCGCCGGGCGGCGGTGGGGGCCGGCGCTGTCGCAAGCCTGGGCGAAGCGGGTCGGCGACCATGTCGTCGGCATCGCCCCGCGCATCTGCGACATCCTGCGCCATCTGGTCGCGGTGCTGGTGCTGGCGGTGGTGGCGCAGGTCCGCGACTGGGGGGCGCTGGCCGACATCGTCATCGGGCTGGCGCTGGGCGCGGCGGTCGCGCGGCTGGCGGTGCAGTTGCTGCGCGGCGTCGGCCTTGCCCGCTGGATCGCGTGGACGGTGGCGGCGATCCTGTTCGTCTCGGCATTGTCGGGCGCGATCGGCGGGCTGGGACCGATTACGAACACGCTCGACGCGATCGGCTTCTCGGTCGGGCGACGCCGCCTGTCGCTGCTGGCGGTGGTCAGCACGCTGCTGACCGTGGTCGTGCTCTATGCCGTCGTCCGCCTGACCAACCGTATCGTCGCCCACGGCGTCGCGCAGGCGGGCAGCCTCGATCCGGCGCAGAAGCTGCTGGCGCAGAAGCTGGCGTCGATCGCGATCGTCATCGTCGCGTTCTTCTTCGGCGTCGACCTGCTCGGCATCGACCTGACGACCTTCGCGATCTTTTCGGGCGGGCTCGGCCTCGCGGTCGGCTTTGGCCTGCAGAAAACGATCGGCAACCTGATCGCCGGGATCATCCTGTTGATGGACCGATCGATCAAGCCGGGCGACGTCATCGTCGTCGGCGACAGCTTCGGCTGGGTCAACAAGATCGGCGTGCGCGCCGTCTCGGTCATCACCCGCGACGGCAAGGAGCATCTGATCCCCAACGAGAATCTGATGACGCAGGAGGTGGAGAACTGGTCCTTCTCCGACCGCAACGTGCGCGTGCGCATCCCCGTCGGCGTCGGCTACGAAACCGATCTGCGCCTCGCGCAGAAGCTGATGTTGCAGGCGGCGCAGCAAAGCCCGCGCGTGCTGCGCAGTCCCAAGCCCAATGTCTGGCTGATCTCCTACGGCGAATATGCCGTCGAGCACGAAATCCTCGCGTGGATCAGCGATCCCGAACAGGGTGTCGGCAATGTCCGCTCCGACGTGCTCAACCGGCTGTGGGATCTGTTCAAGGAGAATGGCATCACCATCCCCGTGCCGCGGCGCGAGGTGATGATCCGTGACGAAATCCGCATGACGCGCGACTGAGCACCGTTGCGGGGCGAAGCGGCGCGCTTATCTTGGACCCTGTGACGACCATCACTGCCCGCATCGCCCAGGGCGTCCGCGCCGTTCCCGCCGACCAGTGGGACGCCTGCGCCGGCCCCGGCAATCCGTTCCTGTCCCATGCCTTCCTCGCCGCGCTGGAGGAATCGGGCAGCGTCGGTGGGCGATCGGGGTGGCAGGCGCTGCCGGTGATCGTCGATGATGCCGGCGGCGTTCCCGCCGCGATCGCCCCGGCCTATGCCAAGGCGCACAGCCAGGGCGAATATGTGTTCGACCATGGCTGGGCCGACGCATGGGGCCGGGCAGGGGGCGACTATTATCCCAAGCTTCAGATCGCGGTGCCCTTCACGCCCGTTCCCGGTCCCCGCCTGCTGTTGCGCGACGGAGCACAGGCCAGCGCGCTGATCGCGGGACTCGAGGCGGTGGTGACGCAAAACGGGCTGTCGTCGGCGCACGCGACGTTCGTGACCGACGAGCAACTCCCGCTGTTCGAGGCGGCGGGATGGCTGACCCGCGCCGGCACGCAGTTCCACTGGGCCAATCGCGGCTATGCCGGCTTCGACGATTTCCTCGGCGACCTCGCCAGCCGCAAGCGCAAGGCGATCCGCAAGGAACGCGCCGCCGCCGTCGCGGGGCTGACGATCCGTCATCTGAGCGGGGCCGACATCCGCCCCGACCATTGGGACGCCTTCTGGCGCTTCTATCAGGACACCGGTAGCCGCAAATGGGGCCAGCCCTACCTCACCCGCAGCTTCTTTCCGCTGCTGTCGCAGGCGATGGGCGACAGGGTGCTGCTGATCCTTGCGGAACGCGACGGGGTGCCGATCGCCGGGGCGCTCAACCTGATCGGCGACGATGCGCTCTACGGCCGCTACTGGGGCGCGGTGGAGGAGGTGCCGTTCCTCCATTTCGAGCTATGCTATTATCAGGCGATCGACGCTGCGATCGCGCGCGGTCTGGCCCGGGTCGAGGCGGGGGCACAGGGCGAGCACAAGCTGGCGCGCGGCTATACCCCGGTCACGACATGGTCGGCGCATTTTCTGCCCGACCCCGGATTTCGCGCCGCCGTCGCCGATTTCCTGACGCGCGAGCGTGCGGCGGTCGCGCAGGAGCAGGAATATCTCGGCGAACTGGCCCCGTTCCGGCGCGGATAGGGGTATTCGGTGGAGCTGGTCGGTCCCGCGCTGATCCAGCAGTGCTGGATCAGCGTCCCGGCGCCTACTTCCGCCCGAACATGCCACCCAGATTGCCGAGCACGTCGCCCAGACCTCCGGTGCCGGTGCCCGTGCCCGTATCGAAGCCGAACAGTTGCGCCAGTTGGCCGAGCGCGTCCGCGCCGCCGATCTCCGACAGGATCGCTTCGATCTGGTGGCGCGACACGCCGCTGTGGTCGGCGGCTTCCTGTGCCGGATCGGCATGGTCGGCGAAGCGCGCGAGCAGGCCCATCACCGTCTGCACCTGTTCGGGCGAGAGGCCGGCCTTTTCGGCGATGGCGGGCAGGTCGAACCGCCCGGCGAAGTTCAGGGCGTTGTTCAGCAGGTCCATGATATACTCCTGTAAAATCGGGCCGGTCAGTTTCCGCTCGCCGCCATCTGGCGCGGCGCGCGGCGGCGGGGCCGGGCAAACGGACGATTGCCCAGATCGCTCCACGTCAATTCGGGCGGGGGAACGCTGTGATCGATGCGGAACAGCGCGCTGCGGCCACTGCGCCATACCGGGATCAGCCCCTGTTCCAGCCGCCGGTCGTAGCGGGGCGGGCGGATCATCCACACATAATCGAACGCATCGCGCGGGAATTTGTACAGCGCCGCCGCCACCGGCCGCCAGAACTGGCGCGGGCACTGCACGTCGGTGACAAGCTCGGACGGGTCGTGGGCGAAGCCCTTCGCAATACGATAGCGCACCGTCAGCAACTGCCCGCCGGCCATCGACCACTGGTCGTTGGCATAGGCCAGCCGCCGGGTCAGCGCCATGCCGGGCAGATGTTGCAGCCGGGTCATCTTCCATTCGTTGTAGCACGTCTCGCCGACGAAGGTGACGAGCCGGGCACCCACCGGCAGATGATCGAGCGCCGCCAGTTCTCGGTCGTAATCCCGGTCGTAGAGCCAGAAGCTGACGGTGGTCGCCCCGATCCGACCGACGAACAGGGCGAGCCCGATCGCCGCCAGCGTCGCCGCGTTGCGGATCGACACGCCGGGTTTGGGACGCAGCGCGATCAGGCAGATGCCGAAGAGATAAGGGACGAGGCGCATATCGGCATAGGCCGATCCGAACACGATGCGCGGCAGCAGCGCATAGACCGCGATCAGGAACAGCGCGGACAGGCCAAGGTGGCGCGAATAGCCGATGTTTGGGTCGCGCACGCCCTTGAACAGCACCAGATAGAAGACCGCGACCGACGCCAGATCATAGAGCCGCCAGCGATCGCGCAGGCTCATCGTCATCCACTGCATCTTGGCGCGCCAGTTGAACCAGTCGGCGGTCTGCCCGCCGACATGGCCACCCGATCGCCACAACAGCATCAGCAGCGCAGGGGGAGCGAGCACCAGACAGTGAAGCCCGGCGTAAAAGGCGGCGGCAAACCAGTTGCGCCGCTTGTCATGCTCGCGGATCAGCTCGGCCGAGGCGGCAAGCACCCCCAGCGTGCCCCAGCCGAAGGTATGCGTCAGCCAGATCAGCCCGGCTACGGGTACGAACACGACGCCGCGCAGCACCAGCCGCCCCTGCCGCCCCAGACGCAGCCACAGCGCGAAGGCGTTGAGCGCCAGCGCCATCGACAGCGCGAAATTAGCGAAACCGAAATGAAACGGAAAGCTGTAGACGATCGGCAGCGCGAACAGCGCGGTCGGCGGGATGCGGCCATGCACCTCGCGCGCGATCCAGAGCAGCCCGATCGCGGTCAGCGGCGGGATCGTCAGGATGATGAGCTTGACCGCGGGTTCGAGGCCGATCAGCGGTTCGAGCAGCCACACCAGCAGGTCGACGCCCAGATTGCCGATCAGGCTCCAGTCGAAGTTGTACCATTGGTGGAACCACGGGGCCTGTCCGGTGTCCCACAATTGCTGGACGCGATACCGGCCCATATGGCCGGGAAGGTCGACCATCGGCGGCACGTCGGGCCACAGCAGCGGCACCATGGCAAGGAACGCCATCGCCGCCACGAACCACCGCGTCTGCCACCACAAGCGGCGATCGGTGCCTGACTCCAACAAACTATCCCCCGGTTGCCGTCCCATCCCGTCCACCGCGATACGGCGGGACGGGGCGGTTTAGCAAGGGAGGGGGATGGATTTGCGCCATGCCGTCTAACACGGCGCAAATCCATCCGGGATCAGCGGTCGCGGCGGCCGAGCAGGCGCAGGCGCAGCGCGTTCAGCTTGATGAAGCCGGCAGCGTCGCGCTGGTCGTACGCGCCCTGATCGTCCTCGAACGTCACGACTTTTTCGCTGTAGAGCGAATTGGGCGAGCGGCGGCCGATGATGTGGCACCCGCCCTTGTACAGCTTCAGCCGGACTTCGCCCGATACCTTGAGCTGGCTGTGATCGATCGCCGCCTGCAACATCTCGCGCTCCGGCGAGAACCAGAAGCCGTTGTAGAGCAGCTCGGCATAGCGCGGCGCCAGTTCGTCCTTCAGATGCGCGGCACCACGGTCGAGCGTGATCTGTTCGATCGCGCGGTGCGCGGCGTGGAGGATCGTGCCGCCCGGCGTTTCGTACATGCCGCGCGACTTCATGCCGACGAAGCGGTTCTCGACGAGGTCGAGCCGGCCGATGCCATGCGCCCGGCCAAGGTCGTTCAGCTTGGCGAGCAGCGTCGCGGGCGACATGCCTTCGCCATCGACCGCGACCGCATCGCCGCGCTCGAACGCGATGGTGACGATCTGTGGGCGATCGGGCGCGTCCTCGGGGCTGACGGTGCGCGAGAAGACGTACTCGGGCACTTCTTCCCACGGGTCCTCGAGAACCTTGCCCTCCGACGAGGTGTGCAGGAGGTTCGCGTCGGTCGAGAACGGCGATTCGCCGCGCTTGTCCTTGGGCACCGGGATCTGGTGCGCCTCGGCAAACGCGATCAGGGCGGTGCGGCTGGTCAGGTCCCATTCGCGCCACGGCGCGATCACCTTGATGTCGGGCTGGAGCGCGTAATAGCCCAGTTCGAAGCGGACCTGATCGTTGCCCTTGCCGGTCGCGCCGTGGCTGACGGCGTCGGCGTTCACCTGACGCGCGATTTCGATCTGGCGCTTGGCGATCAGCGGCCGCGCGATCGAGGTGCCGAGCAGGTACAGCCCTTCGTACAGCGCATTGGCGCGCATCATCGGGAACACGAAGTCGCCGACGAATTCCTCGCGCAGATCGTCGATGAAGATATGCTCGGGCTTCACGCCCATCAGCTCGGCCTTCTTGCGCGCCGGCTCTAGCTCCTCGCCCTGGCCCAGATCGGCGGTGAAGGTCACGACTTCGCAATTATAGTTCTGCTGAAGCCATTTGAGGATGACGCTGGTGTCGAGCCCGCCCGAATAGGCGAGCACGACGCGATTGATGGGGTCGGCCATGCGAAGGCTCCTTGTGCAAAGGGGACGTTTGCCGCGCGCCTAGGCGAGCCGCGCAGCGGGCGCAAGAAATGCGTGTAGCCTTGAGGCCGTCGGCAGCGTCAGATACCGGCGTACCAGTCGTAGCCGGCGACATCCTCCCAGAAGCCGCCCTTGCCCCCGGCGATGGGGCCGAGCGATGCCACCGCCTCGATCCGCTCGACATATTTGGCGTGTTTGTAGCCCAGTTGCCGTTCGACCCGCAGCCGCAGCGGCGCGCCGTTGGGGATGCCGAGCAACCGGTCGTTGAGCGCCCAAGCGAGGATCGTCTGCGGGTGGAAAGCGTCGATCAGGTCGATCGATTCATAATATCGCCGCCCGCCAATCGCATCGGCACAGTGGAACACCAGATAGCGCGCCTGTGGCCGCAGCCCGGCGAGATCGAGGAGGCGCGACAGCCGCGGCCCGGTCCATTTGCCGATCGCGCTCCACCCCTCGACGCAATCGTGCCGCGTGATCTGCTGGCGCGACGGCATCTGCCGGACCTGATCGAGCCGGAGCGACAGCGGCCGGGCGACGAGCCCGTCGACGACCACCCTCCAGTCGGCGAAGCGGTTGGCGGCATGGGCGTTGTAATCGGGCGTGTTCGGGTTGTTGGTGCCGTTCGCGCGAAAGACCGGCGAGCGCTGGTCGGCCGAATATTCGACCGCCAGCGCATCGCGCGCGGTGATCGAGCGCTGGAGGCCGCGATGCACGTCCTCCGCCCCGCCGAGCAGGGTCTGCGCTGCGGGAAGTTGCGCCACCCTGTCACACGCAGCGACAAGGCCGCCGGCCCCGACGACCAGCGCCGAACGGCGCGAGACCAGCCGGCTCATCGTGGCACCCGCCACCAGCCGGTCAGCATCGATCGCACCTCGTTCACCGCGCCCGCGAGGATCACTAGCACCAGATGGACGATGACGAACAGCGTGATGCCGCTGGCCGCGAGGAAATGGATCGACCGCGCCGACTGCCGCCCGCCGAGAATGTCGAGCAGCCACGGGAACGCCGCGTTCAGCCCCGGCGACATGGCGATGCCGGTCGCGATCACCAGTGGCAGCAGCCCGAAGAGCACCAGCGCATAACTCAGTTTCTGCAACACGTTATAGTCGCCCGGCCGTTCGGGATTGTGGAAGCGGAACGCCAGATGCGCCTTCACGTCGGCCATCAGGTGGGTGCGCGACAGTTCGCGTGCCCGGATCGTCAGGTCGCGCTGGAAATGGCGGTTGACGAGGCTGACGATCATATAGGCCAGCAAGCCGAACCCCAGCACCAGCGCGAAGCTCAGGTGCCAGTTGCGCGCCAGTGCCAGATTATAGGTCTGCGGGATCGTCACCCAGCCGGGAAAGCGATCGAACGTCAGCCACGCCGTGTCGAAGTTCGCGCCATAACGCCCCCAGTAGAGCCGGGGATGGGCGTTGAGGATCATCAGCCCGCTGCCGATCAGGATGACGATCGCCACCGCATTGACCCAGTGCCACAACCGGGTGGCCAGCCGGTGGCGATAGACGGTGCGTGCGTTCATCGCCGCACCCTATCCGCCCTGCCACGCGCTGCGAAGGGGCTTGCACGCTTCGTCCGCCTCGTGCGTTGGGGTGGCATGACCGACTTCCATTCCTATGTTCCCGCCGATGGCCATGGCCTGCCGCACGATCCGTTCAACGCGATCGTCGCCCCGCGGCCGATCGGCTGGATTTCCAGCGTGTCGGCGGGTGGCAAACGCAATCTCGCGCCGTACAGTTTCTTCAACGCCTTCAACTATCGCCCGCCGATCATCGGCTTCGCGTCGACCGGGGCCAAGGACACGCTGGCGAATGTGCGCGAAACGGGCGCGTTCGTGTGGAACCTCGCCACCCGCGCGCAGGGGGAGGCGATGAACGCCACATCGGCGACGACCGACCGCGACGAGTTCGCGCTCACCGGGCTCGATACGCTGCCCTCGGTGGCGGTGGCACCGCCGCGTGTCGCCGGGTCGCCGGTGCAGTTCGAATGCCGCCTGACCCAGATCGTGCAACTGACCGACGCGGGCGGTGGCGCGATCCCGACATGGCTGGTGCTGGGCGAGGTCGTCCACGTCCATATCGACCGGTCGCTGCTTGACGACGGTGTCTATCAAACGGCACGCGCCCGTCCGATCCTGCGCGGCGGCGGGGCAGGCGATTATTTCGAGATCGGCGAGGATGCGCACTTCGTCATGGACCGTCCGCGCTAGTCGGGATCGGCAGTCGACGAAATGCCGTCCCGATCTGCTCCCCTCCCTGACAAGGGAGGGGCCGGGGGTGGGTCGGCCCGCGAGGAAACGTAAGCGCTCCACAACCGGCCAACCCACCCCCAACCCCTCCCTTGTCAGGGAGGGGAGATGCAGGAGCCGCCGTCTGGCTAAATGTCGATCGGTCCTAAAACTCAGCCATAGGCGCGCCAGAAGAACACGGCGGTGACACTCGCGGTCACGAACAACGTCCACGCCCGGATCTGTCCGGCGGTCAGCCGGCCGGTCAGCTTCGCGCCGAGCCATCCGCCGAGAATGCCGCCGAGGATCATCGGGATACACGCCGCCCACGCGACGATCCCGGTGGCGATGAACACGATCGCCGCCGCGCTGTTGGCGGTCGCCAGCATCAGCGTGCGCGGCGCGGCCATCGACTGCACGCTCTGTCCGGCGAGCAGGCCATAGGTCGCCGTCACCATCATGCCGACGCCACCTCCGAAATAGCCGCCATAGACGCCGAGCAGCACCTGCGCGACGATCAGCGTGGCGGGGCCGATCGTCACCCGGTCGTGCAGCCACGCCGCCGCGCGCCGCCCCAGCGCAATGGCGAGGAACGCGACCAGCAACAGCCACGGCACGATCACATCGAACAGGTCGCTCGGCGTCCACACCAGCAACATGCTGCCGAGCAGCCCCGACACGAAGGTGATCGTCGCCAGCAACCGGATCGGCAGCCCGCCGAGCGGCCCCAGTCCGTTGCGATAGGCCCATGCACTGGCGATCGCGCCGGGCTGCAACGCCACATTCGACGTCGCGTTGGCGACCGATCCGGGCAGGCCGAGCGCGATCAGCGCGGGCATGGTGGCAAAGGTGCCGCCGCCGGCCAGCGCGTTCATCGCGCCGCCGGCCATGCCGGCACCGGCGGCAAGTGTCAGGGAAAGGGGATCGAGCATCGCCGCCGCTAGAGCGGAGCGAGGGCGATCTGTCGAGGGGCAGGCCGATGCCCGCCGGACTCAGCCCCGATGGGCTTTCATCTCCATATCGTCACCCCGGACTTGTTCCGGGGTCCACCCAGCCGCCTGGGCTATCGATAATGGCTCGAGCGGCATCGATTGCCGCGCCGTAGACCCCGGAACGAGTCCGGGGTGATGCTGCGGATGTGACGGTTGATCCAGCCTAGAAGCGGAAGGCGGTGCCCACATAGACCGCCTGGCTGTCGCGGCGATCGGGATCGACGCGCAGCATCCGCTCGCGTTCCGAACGATAGCGGACCCCGGCGGTCACATCGAGGTTGCGGGTCAGCTTGTACGATCCGCCCATGTCGAGCGAATAGCCCTGCGGATCGGCGATCAGCGCGGGCTGGTCGGCCAGCGGACGATCGCTGCTGGCACCGACGCGGGCGGCAAGCTTGCGACCGGTGTAGCTGACGCCCAGCCCCATCTGCTCGCGGCTGCCCGGCTGTCCGGCGAGGTCGAGCCGCGCCAGATCGCCCGACACCGCGAATCGCTTCCAGCCGACCGAGACGCCGAGGTTGTAGGCGAGCGGGTTGAGCGTGGGCATCGGCGCCGCCGCCGCAACGCGGTCGGGCAGGCGGTTGGGCCGCAGCGTCCGCGACCGCACCGCGACCTTCACCGTGCGATTGCCGATCACCGCGCCTTCGGACGGAGTGAACTGAAATCCGGTGGCGTTGAGGCCGGTGCGCGACAGGGCGGCGACGAGTCGCGGATCGGCCGACGCGGGCGTGAACGAACCGATACCGGTCAGCGGCATTGCTTCCGACGACAGCCGCTTCAACACGCGCGGCGAGCGTTGCTCCTGCGCGAACAGCGCAGGCGACGCACCAAGACCGGCGGCGATCATCGCCCCCAATCCCACGCTCATCGCTATCCGGCTGCCCGTCATGGTTTCCTCACTCCCCGCTAATGGCGCTATCACGATTCGGTTGCGCCATTCCACTGGTGCAAGTCGCTTTCCCGCCACCTGTTGCATCGAACCCACATATTTGTCGGAGTTGATGTGGGGATGAGGCATGGCCAGACGGACACGCATCACGCTTGCCGCGATAGCGTCACCGCCTATAGAAGCGGGCGGAACCGCCATATTGGCCTGTAGTCAAGGAATCCGCCGATGAACCGCCCGCTGCTTCTCGCGTTGCTGGCAACGATCGCCCTGCCCGTGGCCGCGTGCAGCGGCGGCAAGGGCCGGGTGTCGGGCGATCTCGCCGCGTCCAAGGTGACGACGATCGGCGTGAACAGCTATCTGTGGCGCGCCAGCCTCGACACGCTGTCGTTCATGCCGCTGACCCAGACCGATTCGAACGGTGGCGTCATCGTGACCGACTGGTACGTCAATCCGCAGACCCCGACCGAGCGCACCAAGGTGACGGTGTCGATCCTCGACCAGGATTTGCGTGCCGACGCGCTGCGGGTCGCGGCGCTGCGCCAGATCAACCAGAACGGCCAGTGGGTCGAGGCACCGGTCGCCGCCGCGACCGTGCAGAAGCTGGAAGACATCATCCTGACGCGGGCGCGCGACCTGCGCCGCGGGGCAGTGACGGGCTGAGCGATACCCTTATGACTTCCCGTTTCATGCCCGCAGAGGCCGATGCACGCTGGCAGGCCGCGTGGGACGCGGCCGGCACCTTCGTCGCCGACGATTCGTCGCCCAAGCCGAAGCGCTATGTCCTCGAGATGTTTCCCTATCCCTCGGGGCGCATCCACATGGGCCATGTCCGCAACTATACGATGGGTGACGTGCTTGCGCGCTTCCTGCGGATGACGGGGCATGAGGTGCTGCATCCGATGGGCTGGGACGCCTTCGGCATGCCCGCCGAGAATGCGGCGATGGAAAAGAAGGTCCATCCCGGCCAGTGGACCTACGCCAATATCGCGGCGATGAAGGCGCAGTTGAAGCGGCTGGGCCTCGCGTTCGACTGGAGCCGCGAATTCGCGACCTGCGACCCGGAATATTACGGGCACGAACAGGCGCTGTTCCTCGAACTGCTGAACGGCGGTCTGGTCTATCGCAAGGAATCGGCGGTCAACTGGGACCCGGTCGACATGACCGTGCTGGCCAACGAACAGGTGATCGACGGGCGCGGCTGGCGCTCGGGCGCGCTGGTCGAGAAGCGCAAGCTCAGCCAGTGGTTCCTGAAGATCACCGACTTCGCCGACGACCTGCTCGCCGGGCTGGGGTCGCTCGACCAGTGGCCCGACAAGGTCCGGTTGATGCAGGAAAACTGGATCGGCAAGTCCGAGGGGCTACAATTCGCCTTCGCGCCGGTCGCCCCGTTCGATCAGGGGATCGAAGTCTATTCGACCCGCCCCGACACGATCTTCGGCGCCAGCTTCGTCGCGATCGCCGCCGACCATCCGGTCGCGCGCGCGCTGGCCGAGGGCAATGCGGAAGCCGCCGCGTTCATCGAACTGTGCAAGCAGGGCGGCACGACCGCCGCCGAACTGGATACCGCCGAGAAGCTGGGGTTCGACACCGGCTACCGGATGCGGCACCCGCTCGACCCGGCGGCGACGCTGCCGGTCTATATCGCGAACTTCGTGCTGATGGACTATGGCACCGGCGCGGTGATGGGCGTGCCCGCGCACGACCAGCGTGACCTCGACTTCGCGCGCAAATACGGCCTCGACGTGCGCCGCGTGGTGGCGGACGACGAGACTGCCGATCCGGTGTTCGCCGGCGATGAAGCCTATACCGGCCCCGGCCGCCTCGTGAACTCGGGTCCGCTCGACGGGCTGGACGTCGCCGCCGCGAAGCGTTTTGTCATCGACCGTGCCGAAAGCGAAGGCTGGGGCAAGGGCACGACGGTGTGGCGCCTGCGCGACTGGGGCGTCAGCCGCCAGCGCTATTGGGGCACGCCGATCCCGATCGTGCATTGCGACGCCTGCGGCGTAGTGCCGGTGCCGCGCGAGCAACTGCCGGTCAAGCTGCCCGAGGATGTGTCGTTCGACATCCCCGGCAACCCGCTCGACCGTCATCCGACATGGAAGCATGTCGACTGCCCGGCATGTGGGAGCCCGGCGCGGCGCGAGACCGACACGCTCGACACCTTCGTCGATTCGTCGTGGTATTTCATCCGCTTCGCCAGCCAGCCCGACGACAAACCGTTCGACCGCGCGGTCGCCGAAAGCTGGCTGCCGGTCGGGCAATATATCGGCGGGGTCGAGCATGCGATCCTCCACCTGCTCTATGCGCGCTTCTGGACCCGCGCGCTCAACCATGTCGGGCTGATCGACCTGAAGGAACCGTTCGCCGGACTGTTCACGCAGGGGATGGTCACGCACGAGACGTACAAGTCGGCGGATGGCCGCTGGCTTGCCCCCGCCGAAGTGACCGACGGCATCGAAGCCGCGACCGGTGACGCCATCACCGTCGGCCGCATCGAAAAAATGTCGAAGTCGAAGAAGAACACGGTCGATCCCGAACCGATTCTCGATCGCTACGGCGCCGATGCCGCGCGCTGGTTCATGCTGTCCGACAGTCCGCCCGAACGCGACCTGCCGTGGAGCGAGGCGGGCATCGAAGGCGCCGAACGTTTCGTCAAGCGCGTCTGGAAGCTCGTCGCAGGCTATACCCCCGGCGGCACCAGTCCGCAGGTGCTGACCCGCGCGGTGCATCGCACCGTCGCGGGCGTCGCCGCCGATATTGAGGCGCTCCAGTTCAACAAGGCGGTGGCCAAGCTCTACACGCTGCTCGGCGAGGCGGAGAAGGCGGATGCGGTGTCCGACGCCGATCTCGACGCGCTGCTGCTGCTCGTCAGCCCGATGATCCCGCATCTGGCGGAAGAGGCATGGTCGCAACTGGGCCGCGCCGGGCTGATCGCCGATGCAGGCTGGCCGGTGGTCGATCCGGCGATGCTGGTCGACAGCGAATCGACGATCGCGGTACAGGTGAACGGCAAGCTGCGCGACACGATCACGCTGCCCAAGGGTGCGGCGAAGGACGTAGCCGAAGCCGCAGCACTGGCGAGCGAAAAGATCGTCCGCGCATTGGACGGCAAGACGCCGCGCAAGATCATCGTCGTCCCCGACCGTCTGGTGAACATCGTCGCATGATCCGCATCGCTGCCTCCGCGCTCGCCCTTACCCTGCTGCTCGGCGGCTGTGGCTTGCGGCCGCTATATGGTGGGGGCGAGGCGGGCGTGGTGCGCCAGACGCTGTCAGGCGTCGAGGTCGCGCCGATCGCCGGGCAGAACGGCTGGCTGGTCGCCAATGCGCTGCGCGACCGGCTGCGCGCGGAGGGACCGGCGCGCTACCGGCTCGAAATCCGGCTCGACGATGACATCACCGGGCTGGGCGTGCGGCGCGACGATTCGATCACGCGCGAGCGGCGGACGCTGCGCGCGCGCTATCAGTTGATCGACCTGTCGAACGGCGCGGTGACGCTCGACGCCACCGCCGGATCGGACGCGGGCATCGACGTCGTCACGTCGGAATATGCCACGATCGCCGCCGAACGCACCGCGCTCGAACGGCTGTCAGTGATCGTCGCCGATCAGATCGTCACCCGCATCGCGCTCGGCACCGAGCGCCAGCGCCCGTGAAGCTGAAACCCGAGCAGGTGGGCGCCAAGCTCGACCGGCCCGGCCCCGATCTTCGCCTCTACCTGTTCCACGGCCCCGACACGGCCGGCGCGATGGCGCTGGCCGCGCGGCTGGCGAAGGGCGTGGGCGAGGGGGCCGAGCGCGTCGACATGGACGGGGCGATGCTGAAAGCCCGGCCCGGATTGCTTGCCGACGAATCGGCGTCGATGTCGTTGTTCGGTGACAAGCGCCATATCCGCGTGACCGGCATGGGCGAGGAATCGGTCGAAGCAGTGACGCTGCTGCTGAACGCCGCATCGGCCGGCAACCCCGTCGCCGCGATCGCGCCCACCGCCAAGGCGACGTCGAAGCTGGTCAAGCTCGTCACCGCCTCGCTCAACGCGGTCGCGGTCGCCTGCTATGTGCCCGATGCGGCGCAGGCGGCGAAGCTGGCGGTCGGGTTGGCGCGCGAACAGGGGGTGCGGCTGCTCGGCGACGTGCCCGAACGGCTGGCGGTGGTGACGATGGGCGACCGTGCGGTGCTGGCCAGCGAGATCGAGAAGCTGGCGCTGTACCTCGACGCCGCGCCCGACCGGCCGCGCGATGCCGATGCCGAGGTGTTCGATGCGATCGGCGCGTCGATCGCCGATGCCGAGGCGAACAACGTCGTCGCGGCGATGATCGCGGGCAATGCCGCTGCGGCGGCGCTGCCCGAACCGCCCGGCGGCGGTGCGATCCCGCTGCTGCGCGCGGTTGCCCGGCGGCTGCTGTCGCTGGCCGAGATGCGCGCCGACATCGACGACGGCCAGCCGGTCGATCAGGTGCTGGAGCGACACCGCGTCTTCTTCAAGGAACAGGCGACGACGCGCGACGCGCTGCGCCGCTGGGATGCAGCCCGCCTTGCCCGCGCGGTCGAGCGGGTGCGCGATGCCGAACGCGCCGCCCTGTCGGGCAGCGGCCTTGGCGAAGTGATGACCGCCGCCGAGGCGATCGCCATCGCGCGGGCGGCGGGGCGCGGGCGATAAAAGCATTTGCGTGGCGGAAAAACCGCTGCTAGGGGCACCCTCCTACCAGCCTCAGGGGGCTTCCCCGAAGGTGACTGTGCGGTCGTGGCGGAACTGGTAGACGCGCAACGTTGAGGTCGTTGTGGCCGAAAGGCCGTGGAAGTTCGAGTCTTCTCGACCGCACCAATTCCCCCGGCGGGTGCCGGGGGGAAGCTTTCCGGTCAGTTCGATCCGGTCGTTGCCGGTACGATGACTTTAGGCTGCATGTTGCGCAGCAGCTTCATCCCGACGTTCCCACCCGCCAGCCCGGCTTCTCGCAGCGCGATCTGCACACGACAGATGTCCGCGTGTTCGCCCTTTTGCGCCAGTGCGTCGACCAGCCGGCTTTCCGGTATTCCGGTTCGACGTAGCATATCCTCGATTATGGTTCCGGGAACATCGAATCCGCGGCTCACTGTGACAGGCCGGTTGTTGGATTCGAGCGTGGTCCGGTGGATCAGCGCCGTTTGCCGGGCACCTGCTTGCGGGGGCAACAGCATGGCGCTGGCCGGGAACTGGAAATCGTGGCACTTGATCGGATCGGACGTCGCGAAATTCCTCTTTCCGTCGACCTCGAACCGGACAATGTCGCGGAGTAATCCGTCGGGTGCGTGGGCACGTCCGGAATCCAGCCGCCGGTTGGCGAGATCGATCAGCACCTGCCGTGTCCGCTGCGGTGTCAGCCCTGCATTGATCGTGGTGGCGGTCGATCGAATATCCGCCGCAAGGTCGGGATTCACAGCTTTTGTCCGGGCGAAGCCCAGACCAGTCAGATCAAGCGCGATCCGGTTCGGGTCGGCGACATAGGCGATCTGCGGCGGCGTATCGGGGACGGCGTTCGGTTCTCCGCCGGGCGAGAGGAAAATACGCAGTCCGGCTACGATCACGATGATAGCCATCCATACATAGAAGCCGATTCGCGGATTGTTCGACGCCGGCCTGTCCCATTTCGCGAGGCGAACCGGGTTCATCCATTGCTCGGCATCGGGATAGCGCTGGCGGACGATCGACAGCAGTTCGCGCACCCGCCCCTTGGTCGTGCGCCAATCGCGCTGGCCATCGTCGGAACGGACCAGCTCGACCCACGCACCATGCAGCCGGTGGCCCGGATCGCCGACCAGCGTGGCAAAGCGGATCGCGCCGATCCGGTCGACGATCTGCCGCGCATGATACGACAGCGTATGATCGTCGCGCCGCGCGATCCAGCCGAACACGGCGGCGGCCCGTTCGAGCAACGGATCGGAGCGGGGAATCGCGATGGCGAGATGCTCGGCGAACCAGCGCTCCGCCCCCACCGCGAAGTCGATCCGTTCGAGCCGGGGGTCGGCCAGCAGCGCATAGCCATGATGGGCGATCGCCGCCGCTTCCTCCGCCGTCGACGGATCGTCGTGGCCGGGGAACAGCAGCGCTTCGAGCGCGCGGAAATTATGGTCGATCGCGGCGTCGCGCTCGGCTTCGACCGGGTCGACCCTCGCTTGCGGCAAGGGTTCGGGTTCCGGGGTGAAAAACCCATCGGCAACGACCTCGTCGTCATCGGAATCGTCGTCGAGATCGGGCAGCATCGCCACCGGATCGACCATCCCCGCCAGCGCGGCGTCGCGCGCGTCGCGCAGCCGGGCGAAGCCGGCGGGATCGGCTTCGACATCCATCGCGCGCAGCTTCGCGGCATAGGCGCGGCGGATGACGCTGCGATCGGTCGTCGGCTCGATCCCGAGCGTCCGCCAGATGCCGCGGCTCACAGGAAGCGCTCGCCCTCGATCTGGTCGAGGACCTGGGTGAACGCCGCCTGCGCCTCGGCGATCACCCGCGCGTCCTGCGTCTCCAGCGCGCTTTCGAACTGGCCGAGCATCTGGCCGATCGCCGTCCGCCGGTCGCCGAGGAAGGATTCATACGCGCGCCTTGCCCGCGCCAGCAGCGCGGCGTTCACCGCATCGTCGCGCGGATGGACCTTGAGCACCGCCAGCGCCTTGCGGCGTTTTTCCAGCTCGGCAGGGTCGGGGGCGTCCTCGTCGTCGACGATCACCAGATTGCGGCTCTGCCCCGTCTCGGCCACGGTCACGTCGATTTCGAGCAGTCCCGAACTGTCGTAGCTGAAGCGGCAATCGATCGCGACCATGCCGGCGGGTTTGGGCGGCACCGGCACCTTCACCTCGCCGAGCTTCACGTTGGCCGAAACCTCGCGCGCCTCGCCCTGATAGACGCCGAACACCACCTGCCGCTGGTTGTCGGCGACGGTCGAAAAGATCGACGAGCGGCTGATCGGCACCACCGAATTGCGTTCGATGATCGGCGCGAACAGCCCGGTGCGGTGCCCGCCGCGCCCGTCGGGCTCGCTGGTGTCGACGCCCAGCGTGAACGGGCAGACATCGGTCAGCCGGATTTCGTCGAGCGCGGCATCCTTCGCGCTCAGCCCCGCCTGCACCGCCGCGCCCAGCGCCACCGCATGGTCGGGATGGACCGTCATCGCCGGAAACCGCCCGAACATGCGGGTGACGGCGCGGCGCACGATCGGCATGCGCGTCGCCCCGCCGACCAGCACGACCTCCGACAGCGTATCGGCGGCGATGCCGCTGTCGCGCAGCGAGCGCAGCACGGGTTCGCGGATGCGCTGGATCAATCCCTTGGCATGGTCCTCGAACTGCGTCGAGGTGACGGGCGCGGTCAGGGTCACGTCGCCGGTGGTGACGGTCAGCTCGGCGGTGTCGCTGTCGCTCAGTGCCCGGCGCGCGCGTTCGGCGGCCTGGGCGAGCAGCGCGGCGGCCTTGTCGGGCGGCAGCTTGCCCAGCACCCCCTCGGGGTCGAGCCGCGGGCGGGCGAGATCGATCAGGCAGTCGTTGAAGTCGTCGCCGCCGAGGCGATTGTCGCCGGCCGAGGCGCGAACCTCGATGATGTCGTCGAACATTTCGACGATCGACACGTCGAACGTGCCGCCACCCAGATCGAACACGAGGAACGGTTCGCGGTCGGCCCGGTCGGCGATGCCGAAGGCGAGCGCGGCGGCGGTCGGCTCGTTGATGAGGCGGTGGATGGTCAGCCCGGCAAGATCGCCCGCCCGCCTCGTCGCCTTGCGCTGGCGATCGTTGAAATAGGCGGGGACGGTGACGATCGCGCCGGTCACGGCCTCGCCGGTGAACGCTTCCGCATCGCGTTTCAGGCTGGCGAGGACCAGCGCCGACAGCGCCTCGGCATCGAACGCCTTGCCGGCGAGGGTGACGGTCTCGCGCGTGCCGATGCGGCGCTTGAAGCTGGTGACGGTCCGGTCGGGATGCGTCGCCATCCGGTCGCGCGCCGGCCGGCCGACCAGCACCGCCCCGTCGTCGCCGATGCTGACCGCCGACGGGGTGAGGAACTCGCCCAGTGCGTTGGGCACCATTACCGATGTACCGCCCTGCCAGATCGCGCAGGCGCTGTTGGTGGTGCCAAGGTCTATTCCGACGATCATGCCCGTCCCTCTCAATCGGACCGGGTGTAGCCGCTTGAAAGTGCCACGCAACACTCAGTCGCGGTTGAGGCGTACCGTGACCTGCGGATCGAGCACCGACATGATGAAATAGGCCCCGGCCTGCTTGACCCGCGCCCACCAGCCCGATCGCGAACGGTGCAGTTCGCGCGTCACCCGTTCGCTGCGCGCGACTTCGCCGTCCATATAAGCGCGCAGGTGCGCGGCGAAGGCGGCATCCTCGACGCGCAGCATCAGCTCCATGTTGAGGAACATCGATCGCACGTCGAAATTGGCCGATCCGATATGCACCGCATCGTCGGCGATGAACAATTTGCTGTGCAGCTTGGTCGGGCGATATTCGTAGAGTTCGATGCCGTGGCGCAGCAGGTTGCGATAGGTGAAGCGCGCGGCGAGGATGGCGATGGCATGGTCGGTCTTTGCCGGCACGACGATGCGCAGCCGGGTGCGTTCGGCGGCGCGGTCCAGCCGGCGCATCATCAGCGGTCCGGGCGCGAAATAGGCGGCGATGATGTCGATCCGCTGCCCGCGTCGAATCTCGTGCTTGACGGTCCGCGCCCATGGCGACAGCCGCCTGGATGGCCCCCCCAATAGCCAGCGGATCGGCCCGTCATGCTCGCTCCACTGGTTCAGCATCCGCGACAATTTGCGTAGAGGCGCACCGGGAAGCTGGATCCATGCCTTGAGCGCATCGAAATATCCCGCCAGCCGCCCGGCGGCGGGGCCGTCGACCAGCAGGCCGATGTCGCGCCACGCCTGATCGGCCTCGGTCCCGAAATAGGCATCCTCGATGTTGAACCCGCCGACGATGACCCGGGCCTCGTCGGCCAGCGCCAGTTTCTGGTGGTTGCGCAGCAGATAGCGCCGGCCCAGCCGCGGCACGAAGACGCACACCTCGCCACCCGCCGCGCGCAGCGAGTCGAAAAAGCCGCGATTGGTCGCCGCTTCCGCGCCGAGCCCGTCGACGATCAACGACACCCGCACGCCGCGCCCCGCCGCCGCGACCAGCGCGTCGCGTACCCGCGTCCCCGCCCGATCCTGTTCCCAGATATAGAACAGGATGCGCAGCGACCGCTTCGCACCGTCGATCAGCGCCAGCAGCGCGGTCATTCGTTCCGGCCCTTCGGTCAGCAGCGTCAACCGATTGCCCGCAACGGTGAAGACGGGATGCGGGGCAGGGGGCATGACGACTCCGAAGGAACGATACGATCGGGTAACGGTGCGGGCGGCCGATCAGTTTCATTGACTTTTCGGACATGCACCCGTAGGGGCGGTGCTTTCCGATACCCTCCGTTTTACAAGGAAGGCGTTTCATGGCGCGCGTCACCGTCGAGGATTGCGTCGACAAGATCCCCAACCGGTTCGATCTGGTCCTGCTGGCCGCACAGCGCGCCCGCCAGATTTCGGGCGGTGCCGAACTCACGCTCGATCGCGACCGTGACAAGAACCCGGTCGTCGCCCTGCGCGAGATCGCCGAAGAGAATGTCACCCCGGACCATCTGCGCGAATCGGTGATCGGTTCGATGCAGAAGGTGCAGATCGACGACGAGGAAGCACCCGACGAACTGGGTTCGCTGGCCGCATCGGCGGAGGCGCTGCGCCTCACCGCCGCCGCGCCGCCGCGTAACCAGAACGTCGGCGGCGACTACGACGGCTGAGCCGGTCGCGTTCCTCCCGAACAACGAAAGGGCGGTCCCTCGGGGCCGCCCTTTCGCGTTTCTACGGCCGCCGCGCACCGGGACGGCTGCCCAGCGCGTCGAGCGCGTCGCCATTGCGACGTCCCCAGTCGTAGAGCAGCGCAACCGGCTCGACGAACCGTTCGCCCAGCGGCGTCAGGTGATATTCGACGGCGGGCGGCATCACCGCCTGCACCTCGCGCGAGATCAGGCCGATCGCCTCCATCTCGCGCAGCGTCTGCGTCAGCATCTTCTTGGAAATGCCGGGCAGGCTGCGCAGCAACACGCCGGTCCGCGCCGCGCCGCCATGCCGGGCGTGCAGCGTGTGCAGCACCATGCTGGTCCATTTGGTCGCGAACAGCGACAACACCCGGCGCGGCGCGCAATCCTCGCGCCATTCGTTCTCGTCGCTTCCGGCGTACATGGCTGGATACCTTTTGGTGCCTGGGGTCGGACCCGGTGCCGTCTTCAACATCGTGGCGTCGCTGCCTAGCTTCTAGGCATCACAATGAAAAGGAACGGCGAATGACGGGCAGGACGGCATTGGTAGTGGGCGCGAGCGGGATCGTCGGCGGCGCAACGGCGGCGCTGCTCGCCGACAAGGGCTGGAGCGTCCATGGCCTCGCCCGCCGGCCGGGCGCGCAAGACGGGATGCAGCCGGTCGTGGCGGACCTGCAGGACGCGGCGGGCACGGCACAGGCGCTGCGCGACCTTCGCCCCGACGCGGTGTTCATCACCACCTGGGCGCGGCAGGACAGCGAAGCGGAGAATATCCGCGTCAACGGAGCGATGGTGCGCAACCTGCTCGATGCCCTGCCCAAACCCGACAAGCCGCGCCATGTCGTGCTCGTCACCGGCCTGAAACACTATCTGGGACCGTTCGAGGCGTACGGGCACGGCCATCTGCCGCAGACGCCGTTCCGCGAGGAACAGGAACGGCTCGACGTCGCCAATTTCTATTACGCGCAGGAGGACGAGCTGTTCGCCGCCGCCGCGCGCGACGGCTTCACGTGGAGCGTCCACCGGCCGCATACCGTGATCGGCAAGGCGGTCGGCAATGCGATGAACATGGGCACGACGCTGGCGGCCTATGCCACGCTGTGCCGCGAGGCGGGCCGGCCGATGGTCTTCCCCGGATCGGCGGCGCAGTGGCACGGGCTGACCGACATGACCGATGCCGGGCAGCTTGCCGACCATCTGTTGTGGGCAGCCGAAACCCCGGCGGCGCACGATCAGGCGTTCAACGTCGTCAACGGTGACGTCTTTCGCTGGCAGTGGATGTGGGGCCGCATCGCCGACTGGTTCGGCGTCGAGGCAGCACCGTTCGACGGCACGCTCCGTCCGCTCAAAGCGCAGATGGCCGATGCCGCCCCGCGCTGGGCGGCGATCGCGCAGGCGAACGGTCTGATCGAACCCGATCTGCACCGGCTGGCCTCGCCATGGCACACCGACGCCGATCTAGGCCGCCCGATCGAGGTCGTCACCGACATGTCGAAAAGCCGCCGGATGGGCTTCACCGGCTACCGCGCGACCGACGACGCCTTTTTCGCGCTGTTCGACCGGCTGCGCGCCGAGCGGATCATTCCGTAACCGGCTTGGGGGGCGGTGCGTCGCGCCGCCCCTTGAAGTTGCTGGCGATCACATACCATTCGGACGAATCCTTGCGGCTGGCCGGCGGCTTGGCGTGCTTCACCGTCTGGAAATTGCGCTTGAGTTCGGCGACCAGTTCGTTGTCCGCGCCGCCCGCCAGCACTTTCGCCACGAAATCGCCGCCGGGGCGCAATATCTCGCAGGCGAACAGTACCGCCGCCTCGACCAGCGCCATGGTGCGCAGGTGATCGGTCTGCGGATGGCCGACCGTGTTCGCCGCCATGTCCGACAGGACGAGGTCCGCCTCGCCGCCCAGTTCCTCGCGCAACCGTTCGGGCGCGTGATCCGACAGAAAATCCATCTGCAGGATGGTCACGCCGTCGATCGGGTCGACCGGCAACAGGTCGATGCCGACCACCGTCGCTTCGGGCCGGTTCTTGCGCACCACCTGCGTCCAGCCGCCCGGTGCGATGCCGAGATCGACCACCCGCTTCACGCCGCGCAGCAGCTTGAAGCGTTCGTCCAGCTCGATCAGCTTGTACGCCGCGCGGCTGCGATAGCCTTCGGCACGCGCCTTCTTCACATACGGATCGTTCAACTGGCGTTCGAGCCAGCGGGTCGATTGGGCCGAGCGGGCGCGGGCGGTGCGCACGCGCTGGCGGCCGGGGGGGAGTCCGCGGGTCATCGGGTTCCTGCCATCAAACGACGCAGGATTCCTTCGCGAATCCCACGGTCGGCGATCCCTAGCCGCTCGGCGGGCCATAACGCCAGAATCGATTCGAGAATCGCACAGCCCGCCACCACCAGATCGGCGCGTTCGGTGCCGATGCACGGCACCTGCCCGCGCTCGGCCAGCGTCATGCCGGCCAGTTGCCGGCTGACCGCCAGCATCGACTGCGCCGGCACGATCAGCCCGTCGACCTGCGACCGGTCGTAGGTCGGCAGCCCCAGATGCACGCTGGCGAGCGTCGTCACCGTGCCGCTGGTGCCGAGCAGCCGGCGCAGGCCATCGGCCGGCGGCAGCCGCTTGGCGAACGGTGCGAAGCTCTCCGCGACGCACGAGCGCATCCGGTCATAGGCGCCGGAGGTCATCGGCGCGGATTTGCCGCTGCCGAGACTTTCGGTCAGCGACACCACGCCCCATGGCGCCGAATGCCAGTCGAGCACGCGCGGCACCGGCCCCGTGGCATCCAGCAGCACCAGTTCGGTCGATCCGCCGCCGATGTCGAACACCAGCGCCGGGCCGTCGCCCGGCTCCAGCAGCGCATGGCAGCCGAGCACGGCAAGCCGCGCTTCCTCCTCGGCGGTGATGATGTCGAGATGGATGCCGGTCTCGTCGAACACCCGCCTTACGAACGCCGCGCCGTTGCTGGCGCGACGGCAGGCCTCGGTCGCGACCGAGCGGGCGAGCGTCACCTCGCGGCGCTTGAGCTTTTCGGCGCAGATCCTCAGCGCGGCGACGGTGCGGTCCATCGCCACGTCGGACAGGCGGCCGGTCGCCGCCAGCCCCTCGCCCAGCCGGACGATCCGCGAGAAGGCGTCGACGACCGCGAAGCCGTCCCCCTGCGGCCGCGCGATGAGCAGCCGGCAGTTGTTGGTGCCAAGATCGAGCGCGGCATAATGACGCGCACCCGGCCAGCGTGGCCGCGCTGGCGAAGAAGTTGCCTGTCGGGGGGCGTCGGGCGCTCCCCGGTGCGGCAACCGGGCGGAAACATCCCCCATGCCGTCACTCGCTTTATGGTCTGTCCGTCACGGCATCCGGCCGCTCGGTGGTTGGCAAGGAACGTAGCGGAACGCCCCGCGAACGACAAGGCGGTGCGACGAACCGCGACGATTTTGCGTTGACACCGCAAAATGGGCAGCCTATCGGACCGCCCTCGCTGCGACGCTGCCCTGTCGTCTAAAGGTAAGACTACGGACTCTGACTCCGTTAATTGAGGTTCGAATCCTCACGGGGCATCCAGCGCTTTTCCCGACCCATCGCCATCCCACGCCGAAACCGGCTGGCTGAACCGCGTGCGTAACGGTATTCGGGCTGGGCCATGAGGATCGCGATCATCGATACCAGCACCACGCGCGCGGCGATCATCGCCGAAGGGCTGCGTGAGGCCGGGCTGGACGATCAGGTCGTGATCGATCCGGCAGGACCGCTCGCCCGCCAGATCGAGGCGTGCGCGCCGCAGGTCGTGCTCATCAACCTCGAAAATCCCAGCCGCGATCTGCTGGAGGATTTCTTCGCCATGTCGCGCGCGCTCGACCGGCCGATCGCGATGTTCGTCGACCAGTCGGATGCCGAAAGCGCGCTGGCGGCGGTCGATGCGGGCGTGTCGGCCTATGTCGTCGATGGCCTCGCCAAGCAGCGGATCAAGCCGGTGCTCGACGTCGCGATCCGCCGGTTCCAGGCGTTCTCGCGGTTGCAGGCCGAACTGGCCGAGGCCAAGACCGCGCTGGCCGATCGCCATACGATCGACCGGGCCAAGGCGATCCTGATGCGCCGGCGCGCGATCGACGAGCCGGCCGCCTATGCGCTGCTGCGCGGCCATGCGATGCAATCGAACCGGCGGATCGCCGAAGTGGCGGAGGCGATCGTGACCAGCGACGCGCTGATGGGGGATTTGCCGTGAGCACCGAAGGCTTTCGCATCGGCTTCCTGCCGCTGGTCGATGCCGCGTTGCCGATCCTCGCGCACGAACTGGGCTTCGCCGAGGAACAGGGGCTGGCGCTGGACCTCGTGCGCGACGTCACTTGGGCGACGGTGCGCGACCGGCTGCTGTATGGCCATACCGATGCCGCGCACATGGTCGCGCCGCTCGCCATCGCGACCAGTCTTGGCCGCGACCGGCCGGCGACGCCGCTGGCGGTGCCGTTCGTGCTGGGGCTGAACGGCAATGCGATCACCTTTTCGACCGCGCTTGGGCAGGCATGTGGCCTTGGCGATACGCTCGGCGATCCGCGCGCGGTGGGCGCGGCGCTGCGCGAGGTCACGCGGACCCGGCGGTTGCGCTTCGGCGTGGTCCATCGCCATTCGAGCCACAATTACATGCTGCGCTACTGGCTGGCCGGCGTCGGCATCCGCCCCGATCATGACGTCGAGATCGTCGTCACCAGCCCGACCTTCGCCGCCGACGCGCTGGCGGCGGGCGAGGTCGACGGCATCTGCGTCGGCGAGCCGTGGAATTCGATCGCGGTCGATCGCGGCGTCGGGCGGATCGCGCTGGCGACCGCGCAGATCTGGCGGCGCGGCGTCGAAAAGGTGCTGGCGATGCGCGCCGGGGTCGCCGCCGAACGGCACGATGCCACGCTGCGGCTGGTCCGCGCGCTCCACGCCGCCGCCGCGCATTTCGTCGAGCCCGACACGGCGGAGACGAGCGCCGCGATCCTTGCGCGCGCGTGCTATCTCGATGCGCCGGTCGATGCGGTCCTGCGCGCGATCACCGATCGCATCCGCCTCGTCGCCGGTGGCGTGCCGGTCCATTATCCCGACTTCATGTTCCAGTATCGCGAGGCGGCGAACTTTCCGTGGCGCAGCCAGGCGGCATGGCTCTATGCCCAGATGGCGCGCTGGGACGGGCGCGGCCATGATCCGGCCGACGCTGCGGTGGCGGTCGGCACCTTCCGCCCCGACCTTTATCGCGCGGCGCTTGCCGGATCGGGTGCGCCGCTGCCGGGGGCCAGTTCGAAGCTGGAAGGGGCGCTGGGCCAGGCGATCGGCGCGGGATCGACTCAGGGGCGGCTCGTGCTCGGCCCCGACGGATTCTTCGACGGGCGCGCGTTCGATCCCGACGATATTCCGGGCTATCTCGCGTCGTTGCCTTGATCCGCTGACGCGAATGCGGTTCCGGCCCGCTCTCCCTCCCGGCCACCCACACGGTCTTCTCGAAGGGTGGCCGGGAGGGGGAGCGGGCCGGAACCGCGCTCCGCACGACACCCCGCATCATCCGAATGTTGCACCTGCGAAAAGGGGCTTGTGCGGAACCCGCGAATCAGGCAGCTTGATGGGGTTCCGGCAATGGCGTCGGACACGACATAGCAGCGACATGCCTCTCCAATGCCGGGGGGGTTCCCGCTGACGGACCACCGGACGCGAGGCGTCCGGTATCCGAACAGAGGCAACGAAGCCGCCAGAACGCGCCCGAGATGGGTCGTCGTTCTGGCGGCTTTTTCATTTTCGGGCTCATGGGGGAGCGCAGGGCATGGCGACGGCATGGAACGGGGCGAAGGACACGCCCGACAGCTTCTGGAACAGCGGGCATACGCCGACGCTGATCGCGGCATTTCTCTATTTCGACTTCGCGTTCATGGTGTGGGTGCTGCTCGGACCGTTGGCACCTGAAATCGCCACGACGCTGGGGCTGACCCCGGCGCAGAAGGGGCTGATGGTCGCGGTGCCGACGCTGGCCGGCGCGCTGTTGCGCGTCGTCAACGGGCTGCTGGTCGACCGGATCGGGCCGAAGCGCTCGGGCGCGATCAGCCAGATCATCGTCATCTTGGGGCTAGCCACCGCATGGATGCTCGGCGTCACCAGCTTTGCCGGCACGCTGGCGCTGGGCGTGGTGCTGGGCTTCGCCGGGGCGAGCTTTGCGATCGCGCTGCCGCTCGCCAGCCGCTGGTATCCGCCCGAGCATCAGGGCAAGGCGATGGGGCTGGCCGGCATGGGCAATTCGGGCACGGTGCTCGCCGCGCTGTTCGCGCCTGGCCTCGCCAAGCTGTTCGGTTGGAACGCGGTACTGGGCCTCGCCTGCATCCCGCTTAGTCTCGTGTTCGTCGCCTATATGGCGATGGCCAAGGACCCGCCGAACGCGCCTGCGCCCAAGCGGCTGGGGGAATATCTGTCCCCGCTGAAGCAGGGCGATGCGTGGTGGCTGATGGGCTTCTATGCCGTCACCTTCGGCGGGTTCGTCGGCCTTGCTGCCAGCCTGCCGATCTATTTCACCGACCGGTTCGGCCTGTCGACGATCCATGCCGGCTATGCCACCGCCGCCTGCGTGTTCGCCGGGTCGCTGGTGCGGCCGATGGGCGGCGCGCTGGCCGACAAGGTCGGCGGCGTGAAGACGCTGATGGCGGTGTTCGTGGTCGCCGCCGTCGCGCTGGCCGGGGTGGCCAGCGTCACGACGATGCCCGCCGCACTCGCGCTGTTCGTCATCGCCATGCTCGCGCTGGGGGTGGGTAACGGATCGGTGTTCCAACTGGTGCCGCAGCGCTTCGCCGCCGAGATCGGCGTGATGACCGGCCTCGTCGGCATGGCCGGCGGGGTGGGGGGCTTCTACCTCGCCTCCTCGCTCGGCCTCGCCAAGCAGTGGACCGGTAGCTTCGCCCCCGGCTTTCTCGTCTTCGCCGCGCTGGCGCTGGTGGCGCTCGCCGGGCTCGTCGTGGTGAAGGCGGGATGGCGCGCGCGGTGGGGCACCGCCCAGGGCGTGAGGATCTGATCGCCATGCCGCGTATCGCCCCCGCCACCCTCCTCCTGCTCGGCATCGCGTCGCCGGCCATGGCCCAGAGCGTGAAGCCGCTCGTCGACGCCCGGCTGCGCTACGAACATGCCGATCAGGACGGCCTGCCGCGCACCGCCGACGGGGTGACGGCGCGGGTCCGTGCCGGACTGTCGGTCAGCGACGGCCGCTGGTCGGCGCTGGCCGAGGCGCAGGGCAATCTCGCGATCGTCGGCGATTATTTCGACGGGCTGCACCCCGATGCCACCCGTCCGCTGATCGCCGATCCGCAGTCGATCGCCCTCTACCGCGCGCAGGTGCAGTATCGCGCGCCGGGGATGACGCTTACCGCCGGGCGGCAGCGGATCGTGATCGACGACGAACGCTTCGTCGGCGCGGCGGCGATCCGCAACAACGGCCAGACCTTCGACGCGGTGCGCGCCGAACTGACCCCGGCAAAGGGGCTGAAGGCCGACGTGACCTATGCGTGGGCGGTGCATACCGTGTGGGGCATCGACGGCACGGCTGCGCGGCAGGGCGTGATCGAGGGGAACAATATCCTCGCCAACCTCGGCTATGCCACGCCGCTCGGCACGCTGACCGGCTTCGCCTATCTGGTCGATCAGGACGAGGCGGCGGTGCAGGCCTATCGTCTGTCGAGCCAGACCTATGGCCTCCGCTTCGCCGGCAGCCGCGCGATCGGCAAGGCGAAGCTTGGCTATCAGGCAAGCTGGGCGCGCCAGTCCGATCATGGCCGCAATCCCAACGACTATAGCGCCGATTACTGGCTGGCCGACGCCTCGCTCGACCTTGCCGGACCCCGGCTCGGGCTGGGCTACGAAGTGCTGGGCGCCGACGACGGGCGGCCGTTCACCAGCTTTCAGACGCCGCTTGCCGCCGTGTTCAAATTCAACGGCTGGGCCGAGAAATTCACCCCCAAGCCCGCCGACGGCCTGCGCGACCTGTACGCCAGCGGCGGCTGGGGCTGGAAGCAGGTCGGCCAGGCGAAGAACGTCAGCGTGCAGGCGATCTGGCACCGGTTCGAAAGCGACCGGCTGGTCCGCCATTATGGCGACGAACTGAACTTTCTCGCGCAGGCGACGCTCGGCCGCACCACCGCCAGCGTCCGCTACGCCGACTATCGCGCCGATCGCTTCGCGACCGATACCCGCAAATTCTGGCTCCAACTGGACTGGACGATATGAAGCACGACCCCATTCAATTACCCGAGGGCGACGCCCGGGAACACTTGGTCGTCATCGGCAACGGCATGGCCGGCTGCCGCGCGGTCGAGGAACTGCTGGCGCGCGATCCCGCACGCTATCGCATCACCATCGTCGGTGCCGAACCGCTGGTGAACTACAACCGGATCATGTTGTCGCCGGTGCTGGCCGGGGAAAAGACGTTCGACGACATCGTCATCAACGGGACCGGCTGGTACGCCGACAACGCCATCACCCTGATGAGCGGCGATCCGGTCGTCGCGATCGACCGCGCGGCGCACACCGTCACCAGCCGCAGCGGACGAACGCTTGCCTATGACCGGCTGCTGATCGCTACCGGTTCCGATCCGTTCATCATTCCGGTGCCGGGCAAGGACCTGCCCGGCGTCATCAGCTTCCGCGACATGAACGATGTCGAGACGATGCTCGCCGCCGCCGGGCGCGGCGGATCGGCGGTGGTGATCGGTGGCGGCCTGCTCGGGCTGGAGGCGGCGCACGGCCTGTCGCTGCGCGGCATGAAGGTCACGGTGCTGCACATCATGCCGACGCTGATGGAACGCCAGTTGGACGAGGCGGCGGGCTGGCTGCTCAAGACCGCGCTGGAGGCGCGCGGCCAGACGATCCTGACCGGCGCCGACACCGCCGCGATCGTCGGCGACGGCAAGGTCGAGGCGGTCCACCTGAAGGACGGCACGGTCATTCCTG
The DNA here is from genome assembly GCF_001425385.1 of Sphingomonas sp. Leaf407. Taxonomy (GTDB): domain Bacteria; phylum Pseudomonadota; class Alphaproteobacteria; order Sphingomonadales; family Sphingomonadaceae; genus Sphingomonas. The sequence goes on along the minus strand of NZ_LMQO01000004.1, from coordinate 357,688 downwards.
CCGATCTGGTGGTGATGGCGGTCGGCATCCGCCCCTCGGTCGCGCTGGCCCGCGCGGCGGGGATCGACGTCGGGCGCGGCATCAGGGTCGACGACCATATGGTGACGAGCGACCCGGCGATCCTCGCGGTCGGCGAATGCGTCGAGCATGACGGACAGGTCTATGGCCTCGTGGCCCCCTTGTGGGACATGTGCCGCTCGCTGGCCGACGCGCTGGTCGGCGCGCCCAGCGGCTACAAGCCCTCCGCCACCTCGACCAAGCTGAAGGTCGCCGGGCTCGACGTATTCTCCGCCGGTGACTTTTCCGGCGGCGACGGCGCGGAGGACATCGTGCTGCGCGACGCCTCGCGCGGCATCTACAAGCGCGTCGTGGTGAAGGGCGACCGTATCGTCGGCGCGGTGCTGTATGGCGATACCGCCGACGGCAACTGGTATTTCGACCTGTTGAAGAAGGGCACCGACGTCGCCGACATCCGCGACGCGCTGATCTTCGGCCAGGCCTTCGCCTCGGGAGGGGGGCAGGCGGACCCTAAGGCGGCCGTTGCGGCGCTTTCCGACGATGCGGAAATCTGCGGCTGCAACGGCGTGACCAAGGGCAAGGTGCTGGCCTGCATCGACGGCGGGGCGGGCAGCCTCGACGCGGTGCGCGCCGGGTGCAAGGCATCGGCGAGCTGCGGGTCGTGTACCGGCATCGTCGAGAGCCTGCTGGCGCTGCGGCTGGGCGACGCGGTCGAGGCGGGGCCGAAGACGATGTGCAAATGCACCAGCTTCGGCCATGACGACGTGCGCCGCGAGATCGTCGCGCAGGATATGCGCTCGATCCCCGAGGTGATGCAGAAACTGCACTGGTCGACGCCCGACGGCTGTTCGTCGTGCCGCCCGGCGCTCAACTATTATCTGCTGTGCGCGCTGCCCGGCGTCTACAAGGACGACCAGCAGAGCCGCTTCGTCAACGAACGGATGCACGCCAACATCCAGAAGGACGGCACCTATTCGGTCGTGCCGCGCATGTGGGGCGGCCTCACCAACCCCCGCGAGCTGCGCGCGATCGCCGATGTAGTGGAAAAGTTCGACGCGCCGATGGTGAAAGTGACCGGCGGCCAGCGGCTCGACATCTTCGGGATCAAGAAGGAGGATCTGCCCGCCGTCTGGGCCGATCTCAACGCCGCCGGCATGGTCAGCGGCCATGCCTATGGCAAGTCGTTGCGCACCGTCAAAACCTGCGTCGGTTCCGAATGGTGCCGCTTCGGCACGCAGGATTCGACCGGGTTGGGCGTCAAGATCGAGCGCGCGACATGGGGGTCGTGGATGCCGCACAAGTTCAAGATCGCGGTGTCGGGGTGCCCGCGCAACTGCGCCGAGGCGACGATCAAGGACTTCGGCATCGTCTGCGTCGATTCAGGGTACGAACTGCACGTCGGCGGCAACGGCGGGATCAAGGTCCGCGCGACCGACCTGTTGTGCAAGGTGGCGACCGAGGAGGAGGCGATGGACATGTGCGCTGCCTTCATCCAGCTCTACCGCGAGGAGGCGCGCTATCTGGAGCGGACCGCGCCGTGGATCGAGCGGGTCGGCCTCGCCCATATCCAGTCGCGGCTGCTGCCCGACGCCGGTGTCCGTGCCGAATACGCCCGGCGGTTCCGCTTCTCGCAGCAATTCATGCAGGACGATCCATGGGCGGCGCGCGTCGCCGGGGCCGACCGCGAACAACACGCGCCGATGGCGCGCTTCCAGCCCGCAGGAGCGATGGCATGACCCCTGATTTTCTGGCGGGCGAATGGCTCGACATCGGCTGGGTCGATGAAATCCCGCTGCGCGGCAGTCGCACGGTGCAGGTCGAGGGTGGCGACGACATCGCCGTGTTCCGCACCGGCGAGGACAAGGTGTTCGCGCTGCTCGACCGCTGCCCGCACAAGCATGGCCGGTTGTCGCAGGGCATCGTCCACGGCGGCGCGGTGGCGTGTCCGCTGCACAACTGGCGCATCTCGCTCAGCACCGGCGAGGCACTGGGCGAGGACAGGGGCTGCACCCCGACCGTGCCGGTCCGGATCAGCGGCGGCCGCGTCCTGCTGTGCCGCGCCGGAACGCTGAAGGCAGCGGCGTGAACGCGACCAACCTCCCTCTCCCCTTCAGGGGAGAGGGTCGGGGAGAGGGGGTTGTCCAATGTCCGAAGCGCCCGTGACTGCCCCTCTCCCAACCCTCTCCCCTGAAGGTGAGAGGGCTATCAAGACCACCTGCGCCTATTGCGGCGTCGGCTGCGGCATCGTCGCCACGCGCACCGGCGAGCGATCGGTCCAGATCGAGGGCGATCCCGACCACCCCGCCAACCACGGCCGGCTGTGTTCCAAGGGCACCCACCTCGGCCAGACGGTCGGCCTTGAGGGTCGCCTGCTGCATCCGATGATCGGCAAGCGCCACGCAAGCTGGGACAAGGCGCTCGACCTCGTCGCGCGCAAATTTCAGGACACGATCGCCCGCCATGGTCCCGGCAGCGTCGCCTTCTATGTCTCGGGCCAGTTGCTGACCGAGGATTATTACGTCGCCAACAAGCTGATGAAGGGCTTCATCGGTTCGGCCAACATCGACACCAATTCGCGGCTGTGCATGTCGAGCGCGGTCGCCGGCCACACCCGCGCGTTCGGCGAGGACATCGTTCCCGCCTCGTACGACGACATCGACGCCGCCGACCTGATCGTACTGGTCGGATCCAACACCGCATGGTGCCACCCGATCGTCTATCAGCGGATTCGCGCACGGTGCGACGCGGGCGCGAAGCTGGTCGTCATTGATCCGCGCCGCACCGAAACGGCGGACGAGGCCGATCTCCACCTCGCCATCCGTCCGGGCAGCGACGTCGCGCTGATGAACGGGCTGCTCCACTGGTGCCGCGACGCGGGCGTGCTGGATCAGGATTTCGTCGCCGATCACCTCAGCCTGCCCGGCGATTTCTGGGAGCGTACCGGCGCGGGCAGCGACCTGTGGTCGGTCGCGCGCACCTGCGACCTGCCCGTCGCCGACCTGCGCCGCTTCTACGAGCTGTTCGCCGCCACCCCGCGCACCGTCACGATGTTCAGCCAAGGCGTGAACCAAGCGCTGGCCGGCACCGATCAGGTCAACGCCATTCTCAACGTCCATCTCGCCACCGGCCGCATCGGCAAGCCCGGCGCCCAGCCCTTCTCGATCACCGGACAGCCCAATGCGATGGGCGGACGCGAGGTCGGCGGACTCGCCTCGACGCTCGCCGCGCACATGGACTTCGCCGAGGACAACCGCGCCCGCGTCCAGCGCTTCTGGGCCTCGCCGACCATCGCGACCAAGCCCGGGCTGAAGGCGGTCGACCTGTTCCGCGAGCTGGGCAACGGCCGGATCAAGGCGCTGTGGGTGATGGCGACCAACCCCGCCGTGTCGATGCCCGACGCCACCCGCGTGCGCGAGGCCCTGGCCGGCTGTCCGTTCGTGGTGGTCAGCGACGTGATGGCCGATACCGATACCGGGGCCTTCGCCCATGTCCGCCTGCCCGCCGCCGCATGGGGCGAAAAGGACGGCACCGTCACCAATTCGGACCGCACCGTCAGCCGCCAGCGCGCGATCTTCCCCTTGCCGGGCGAGGCGAAGCCCGACTGGTGGATCGTCAAGGAAGTGGCGCGGCGCATGGGCTGGAAGACCGCCTTCGCCTATGATCGCCCCGCCGACATCTGGCGCGAGCATGTCCGCCTGTCGACCTATCAGAACGATGGCGCGCGCCTGTTCGCGCTGCCCGGCCGCGCCAATGGCGGCAACGCCGCCTATGACGCGATGACGCCGTTCCGCTGGGGCGGCACGCCGTTCGCTGATGGTCGCTTCTCCACGCCCGACGGCCGCGCCCGGCTGGTGCCGGCGGTGCAGAAGCCGCTGCCCGCACCACTCAGGGACTGGCCGCTGACGCTCAACACCGGCCGCTATCGCGATCAGTGGCACACCATGACCCGCACTGGCCTCGCGCCCAAGCTCGCTCGCCACCGCGAGGAACCGCTGGTCGAGGTCCATCCGGCGGACGCCGACCGGCTCGGCATCGTCGACGGCGGCCTCGCCCGCGTGGCGACCCCGCAGGGCGACAGCCTCTACCGCGCGCGCGTCACCGATGCGCAGCGCGTGGGCGAACTGTTCGTGCCGATCCACTGGACCGACCAGACGTCGAGCGGCGGGCGTACCGGGCTGTTGCCGCGTCCGCTCGTCGATCCGGTGTCGGGCCAGCCCGGCTTCAAATCGACCCCGGCGAGCGTCGCCGCCGTCGCCACCCGCTGGCGCGGCTTCCTGATCGTGACCGGCGATCCGGCGCGCCGACCCGACTGCCTGTGGGCGACGCGGGTGACGGTGCCGGCGGGCAGCCTGTGGGAACTGGCGGGCGACGGCGATCCGCTGCGGCTCGATGGCTGCCTGCCCGCCGGCGAGCGGATCGAGGCGATCGACGCCGCGCGCGGCACGCGGCGGGTGGCGGTGCTGAACGACGGCCGGCTGGTCGCCGCGCTGTTCCTGACCGAAACCGGCGAATTGCCGACGCGCGACTGGCTGATCGACCAGCTTGCCGCACCCCAGGTCGCGCCGACCGTCCTCGCCGGCCGCGCGCCCGGCGTGCAGGTCGATCGCGGGCCGATCGTGTGTAGCTGCTTCGACCTCGGCCTGCGCACCATCGTCGCCGCGATCCGCGACCGGCAGCTTGCCGACGTTTCCGCGATCGGCGCGGCGATCGGCGCCGGCACCAATTGCGGATCGTGCCGCCCCGCGCTCGCCCGCATCCTGTCCACGGAGAACACCCATGCCGCATGACGATTTCCCCGCCGGCAGCGTCTGGCTGGTCGGTGCCGGCCCCGGCGACCCCGACCTGCTGACGCGCAAGGCGGCGCGGCTGATCGCCACCGCCGACGTGGTGTTCCACGACGCGCTGGTGGGGCCGGGCGTGCTCGACCTGATTCCCGCCGCCACCGACCGGATCAGCGTCGGCAAACGCTCGGGCCGCCATTCGAAGGATCAGGGGACGATCGACCGGCTGATCGTCGCGGCGGCGCTTGCCGGCAAGCGCGTCGTCCGGCTGAAGGGCGGCGATCCGGCGATCTTCGGCCGCACCGCCGAGGAACTGGCGGCCTGCACCGCCGCGGGGATCGCGGTCCGCATCTGCCCCGGCGTCACCGCCGCCAGCGCGGCCGCCGCCTCGGCCGGGGCCACGCTGACGCTGCGCGGGTGCGCCCGTCGCCTCACGCTCGTGACGGCGCATGCGAAGGCGGGCGAGCCGCTCGACCTCGACTGGGCGACGCTGGCCGCGCCCGACACGACGCTGGCCGTCTATATGGGCCGCGCCGCCGCGCAGACGGTAATGCAGCAACTGATCGCCGCCGGGCGCGCACCCGACACTCCGGTGCTGGTGGTGGTCAACGCCTCGCTGCCGACCGAACGGATCATCCGTGGCCGCCTGTCGTCGCTCGCCTTTCTGGTCGAGGCGATCAGCGCGCACGATCCGGCGATGCTGATCGTCGGCGAAGCGGTCCGCGCGACGCTCGCGGCGGAAGCGCCGGCCGACGCCGGCCGGGCGGTCGTCGTGGCTGGTTAGCGTTCAATTCGCCTGCACGGAAACGTCGCCCCAGCGAAGGCTGGGGCCTCCAGCGGCTCCTGTCGCGCATCAGCCCTGGGAGATCCCAGCCTTCGCTGGGATGACGTGTGTTTTGGGGCGGAATCGAACCCTACCGCCCCAGCTTCATCCCCAGCAGCACCAGCCGGTCGCCGGTCACGCCGAACCAGTGCGGCACGCCGGCGGGGATCAACATCACGTCGCCCTTGGCGAGCCGCCGGGTGATGCCGCCCTCGATCCGGCTGCCCTCGACCAGTCCGGGCGCGCTTTTCGTAGGATCGGCCATCGTGCCGCCCGACACCAATGTCCCCGTACCGTCGAGGACGATCGCATATTCCGCCGCATCCGGGTGGACCGCCGGTTTGCCCGGCCGCCCCCATACCTCGATCGCCGCGACGCTGCGCCCGTCTTCGACCAGCGGGCGATAGGCGAAACCGCTGCCGCTGCGCCGCATCTCGGCGCGCATGTCGGCGATGGCGGTGTCGATCGTCCGCTGGTCCGCGAATGGCGTGGGGGCGGGGGCCGCCTGCGCGATGACGACGCCCAGCAACAACGCGCCGATCATGCCCCGCGCTCCAGCCGCACGGTCCGCCCCTCGCGCGCCGATCGATAGATCGCCTTGATGATCGCCATGTCGCGCAACCCTTCCTCGCCCGACACGATCGGCTCGCGACCGCTCACCGCACAGTCGGCGAGATGGTCGAGCTGCCCCGCGAACTGGTTCGCCTGCGCGTCCGGCGGCGTCACCTCGCGCTCGCGCCCGTCGCGGCCGGTCCACATCCGGTTGCCGTCATAGCGGGTGGCCGGCTCCAGCTCGATCCGGCCCTTGTCGCCCATCAACAGGATGCGGTTCTGGTTGGCGCTGTACATCGACAGGCAGCCCGCGATCGCGCCCGACGGAAATTCGAGCGTCCAGTCGATCATGTCCTCGACCTCGGCAAAGCGCGGATCGCGCCGGTCGGTCGATTCGCGCGCGGTGACGGCGACCGGTTCCTCGCCGGTCATGTAGCGCGCCGCCTGCAAACTATAGACCCCCATGTCCATCAGCGAGCCGCCGCCCGACAGCGCGCGTTTCAGCCGCCACGCGCCGGGATCGCCCTGCACGAAGCCATGTTCCGACCGGACGAACCGGATCTTGCCCGCCGCACCGCTCCGCGCCAGCCGCATCGCCTCGCGGTTGAACGGTTCGAAATGGCAGCGATAGCCGATCATCAGCTTGCGGTTCGCCGCCTTGCACGCGGCGATCATCGCCTGTCCTTCGGCAACCGATACCGCCATCGGCTTCTCGCACAACACATGCTTGCCCGCCCGCGCCGCGCGGATGGTGTATTCGGCGTGCAACCCGTTGGGCAGGCAGACATAGACGATGTCGACGTCCGGGTTGTCGCGGATGCTGTCGAAATTCGCGTAGGAATAGATCGATTTGGGCGACAAGCCGTGTTCGCGCGCGACCCGTTCGGCCTTGGCGCGGTCGCCGCTGACCACCGCCGCCAGCCGGCTGTGCGCGCACTTCGCGAACTGCGGGATGATGACGCCGAGGCCATAATAGCCAAGGCCGACGATCGCATAGCCGAGCTTGCGGGTCGGCTGCCCGATCGCGGGGGCGGCGAGTCCCAGCCCCAGCATCGCCGCCGATCGCAGCACGTCCCGGCGTTCGATCGTCATCGCCCGTATCCCTCCTGACCGCGTTGTCAGCCATGCTACCGCGCGGTGCCGGGAAAGTTCAATGCTTTCGTATGGTTGCGGCAAAATGGGCGCAACGGCCCTTCTGCACTGCAGCAAATTCGGTTCCCGCCCATCGCTTTCCGCTTGAGGGCAAGGCCCGGCTGCGCCAACGTCGCATGCCATGGATATTCCCGCGCTCTACGCCCAGTTGATCCACGAGATCGGCGACGGCACCGGCATGGCCGACAGCCTGCTGCACGTCCATGCCGGCATGGCGGTGCTGCTCGCCACCCGCGTCATTACCGGACGGCGGTTGTCGACGCCGGTCCCGTTGCTGGTCGTGGCGCTGGCGGAATTCAGCAACGAACTGCTCGACCGGCTGCATTATGGGTCATGGCGCTGGGGCGATACCTCGCTCGACATCGTCAACACCATGTTCTGGCCGACGATGCTGTTCGTCGGACTGCGCGTCCGCAACCGGCTGGAACGCAAGCCAGCCGCGACCGAATAGGGAACGTCGCCCGCTCCCGAGCGGTTGATCGCCTGAGGAGAGTTTCCATGGCCGACACCCCCGCACATCCCGCCGTCGATCCCGAACGGACCCGACCCCACAACGCCTTCGACCGGCCCGACGGGCGCACCGGGCAGGAATATGACCGGACGCGCGATGCCGATCAGGCCCGCGCCGACGCCGGCCCCGCACCGTCGCTGAACGCGCAGGATGGCCGCGACCTGCCGCCCGACAACGGCCGCCGCGCATGGATCGCGCCCAACGGCGAAGCGCACGGCAGCGGCATGGGCGCGGGCGGCGGCGCGGCAGGCGAGGATTTCGACGAAGGTTCGCCCGGTGCCGCCCCCGAAATCCCGCAGGCCGGGGCAGCACCCGACCGGGAGTAGAACCCCTCCCCTCTCTGGAAGGGAGGGGCCGGGGGTGGGTAGGCCCGCGAGGGAACGTAGCGCACGCCCCATGCCGACCCATCCCCAACTCCTCCCTTGTCCAGGGAGGGGAGCAATACGCTTCGCTACGCCTCGGCGATCAGCTTCGCCGCGTCCGCCCCGGCCCAGTCCATGCCGCCGACCACGCGCCACACTTCCTTGCCGGCGGCATCGTACAGGATCGTTGTCGGCAGGTTCAGCCTCATGCCGCTGGTGAACTGCAACTTCGGGTCGCGGTAGCCGACGAGCTTCAGTCCGCGTTCGGTCAGGAACGGCTGCACCTTCGCCGGCTCCAGATCCTGCGACACCGCCACGACCGACAGGGTATCGCCCGCCTTCGTCGCCAGCGCATCGAGCGTCGGCATCTCGCGCACGCACGGCGCGCACCATGTCGCCCACACGTTGAGCAACAGTGGCTTGCCCTTGAACGCTGCCAAGGTTACCGGCTTGCCCGCCGCATCCTCGAAGCCATAGGCGGGCAGTGCCTCGCCCTTGTGGCTGCGGTCGATCTTGCCCGCCGCTTCGGGCGCGGCGGCGGTATTGGCGGCGGGGACGTCGGGAACGGTGCCGTCCTCGACCGGTGCTGCTTGCTCCGGCGGGTCGGCGCGTTTATCGCAACCGCCGACGAACATCGCCAATCCAAGGAGAAGCGCGATTACTGGGCGCATGACAGGCTCCAACAGCATGTGGGGCGGACGCTTCGCCGAAGGTCCTTCGGCCGTGATGCGCGAGATAAACGCCTCGATCCCGTTCGACAAGCGGATGTGGCGACAGGATATTGCCGGATCGAAGGCGCATGCGACGATGCTCGGCGCGCAGGGCATCGTCGACGCGGCCGATATCGCCACGATCCTCGCCGGGCTGGACGCGGTGGCGGAGGATTACGCCGAACACGGCGTCTCCGACGACCTGACCCTCGAAGACATCCATATGCAGACCGAGGCGCGGCTGGCCGACAAGATCGGCCCCGTCGCCGGACGGCTCCACACCGCGCGCTCGCGCAACGATCAGGTCGCGACCGATTTCCGCCTGTGGGTGCGCGACGCGATCGATTCGGTCGACGCAGCCGTCGGCCAGTTGCAGGCCGCGCTGCTGGTCCGGGCCGAGGAACACGCCGCCAGCGTCATGCCCGGCTTCACTCACCTGCAAGTCGCGCAGCCGGTGACGCTCGGCCATCACCTGATGGCGTATCACGAGATGATCGCGCGCGATCGCGGCCGCTTCGCCGATGCCCGCGCGCGGTTGAACCGCAATCCGCTCGGCTCGGCGGCGCTGGCCGGCACCGGCTTTCCGCTCGATCGCGAGGCGACGGCGAAGGCGCTCGGCTTCGATGGCCCGACGCGCAACTCGCTCGATTCGGTCAGCGACCGCGACTTCGCGATCGAATATCTGACCGCCTGCGTCCAATGCTCGCTCCATTTGTCGCGCCTCGCCGAAGAGTTCGTGATCTGGGCGTCGCAGATGTTCGGCTTCGTCAGCCTTTCCGACCAATGGTCGACCGGCAGCTCGATCATGCCGCAGAAGCGCAACCCCGATGCCGCCGAGCTGGTGCGTGGGCACTCCGGGCGGATCATGGGCTGCATGACCGCGCTGATGGTGACGATGAAGGGCCTGCCGCTCGCCTATTCCAAGGACATGCAGGACGACAAGCCGCCGGTGTTCGAGGCGACCGACCTGTTGGCACTCTCGATCGCGGCGATGACCGGCATGATCGAAAGTGCCACCTTCCGCACCGACCGGATGCGCGCCGCCGCCGAAACCGGCTATTCGACCGCGACCGACCTCGCCGACTGGCTGGTGCGCGAAGCGGGCGTGCCCTTCCGTGAGGCGCACCACATCACCGGCCGCGCGGTGAAGCTGGCCGAGGGCAAGGGCTGCCGGCTGGACGGCCTGACGCTCGACGATCTGACCGGCATCGACGACCGCATCACGGCGGGCATCTTCGACGTGCTGAGCGTCGATGCCTCGGTCGCCAGCCGCAAGAGCTTCGGCGGCACCGCGCCCGAACGGGTACGCGAAGCCATCGCCGCCGCACGGGCGGCAGGGTGATGCGCGCCCTCGTCCCCCTCGCGCTGGTGCTGGCGCTCGCCGCCTGCGGATCGCGCCGCGACCTGCGCCCGCAGGAAAATGCCGCGCTGCCGCCCGCACCCTATGGTGCGACCGCGACGCCGACCCCGGCCGAGCTGCTCGACCCGACGACGCAGCAACGCCCCTCGCGCAGCGACGAACTGCTGACCGAATCCAAGGCACGCGGCGACGACCCCTTCGTCCTGCCGCCGCGCTGATCCGCCCGACACGTCATCCCCGCGCAGGCGGGGATCCATATACGCAAAGGTCCGTGGGTTCTCACAACCGTTGCGTCGATGGATTCCCGCCCGCGCGGGAATGACGAAAAGGATGATTTCTTCCGCCGTTCCTCTCTTCTAAAAGACCCGCCCATGGACAATTTCACCCTGAACGGCGGCGTCCTCCACGCCGAGGACGTACCGCTGCCCGCCATCGCCGAGGCGGTCGGCACCCCGGTCTATGTCTATTCCACCGCCACGCTCGAACGCCACGTCCGCGTGTTCCGCGACGCGGTGGCCGGGCTGGGCAAGGGCGAGCCGCTGGTCGCCTTCGCGGTCAAGGCCAACCCGAACAAGGCGGTGCTGGCGACGCTGGCGCGCGCCGGCATGGGGGCCGATGTCGTGTCGGGCGGCGAACTGTACCGCGCGCTCGACGCCGGCATGGCGCCTGAAAACATCGTGTTCTCGGGCGTCGGCAAGACCGCCGACGAAATGGCCCGCGCGCTCGACGCCGGCATCGGCCAGTTCAACATCGAATCCGAACCCGAACTCGACATGCTCTCCGCCGTGGCAAGCGCGAGGGGCAAGACCGCGCGCATCGCCATCCGCGTGAACCCCGACGTGATCGCCGGCACCCACGCCAAGATCTCGACCGGGGGCAAGGAGAACAAGTTCGGCATCGGCTATGACGCCGCCCTCGCCGCCTATGCCCATGCCGCGTCGCTGCCGGGGTTACAGGTGCGCGGCGTCGCGGTGCATATCGGCAGCCAGTTGACCGATCTCGCGCCGTTGGCGGCCGCGTTCGGCCGCGTCGGCGCGCTGATCGCCGATCTGCGCGCCGCCGGCCACACCATCACCCATGCCGACTTGGGCGGCGGCCTCGGCGTACCCTATGATCCCGCCAAGCCCGTCCCGCCGTCGCCTGCCGCCTATGGCGCGATGGTCGCCTGCGCGACCGCCGGCTGGGACGCGCGACTGATGTTCGAGCCCGGCCGGCTGATCGTCGCCAACGCCGGCGTGCTGCTCAGCAGGGTCATCCGCGTGAAGGCGGGGGCGAGCGCGCCGTTCGTCATCGTCGACGCGGCGATGAACGACCTGCTGCGCCCCAGCCTCTACGATGCCTATCACGACATCCGCGCCGTCGCCCCCAGCGGCGACACCGCGCCCGCCAACATCGTCGGCCCCGTCTGTGAGACGGGGGACACCTTCGCGCTCGGCCGGACGATGGACGTGGTACAGGCTGACGATCTCGTCGCGTTCATGACCGCCGGGGCATACGGCGCGACGATGGCCTCGACTTACAACTCCCGCGCGCTGGTGCCCGAGGTGCTGGTGTCGGGCGATGCCTTCGCGGTGGTGCGCGAACGTCCGCCGATCGAGGCGTTGGCCAACGCCGACCGTCTGCCACCCTGGCTGTGAACGGCCTGCCGATCCTGCTGCGCACCGCCGGGCTGGCGGTGATCCTGAAAGGCGAGGGCGAGGCCGCCGACGCCAAGCGCCGCCTGCTGGAACGCAGCGGCGCGATGGTGGTCGAGGACGCCGCCGACGCCCGCATCGCCGTCGTCGCGATCGAGGACGAGGGCGAGGCGCGCGCCGCGATTGATGCGCTGAAGGCGCGCGGCGTGCTGGTCAACGCGGTCGATCGCCCGGCCGACTGCGACTTCACCCTGCCGGCGATCGTCGACCGCTCGCCGGTGCTGGTCGCGGTGTCGACCGGCGGCGTCTCGGCGGGCCTCGCCGCCGCGATCCGCCAGCGGCTGGAGGCGGTGCTGCCGCCGAACCTCGGCCGCCTCGCCGAAGCGCTCGGCGCGGCACGCGGACCGCTCCGCGCCCGCTTCCCCGACGGCGGCGACCGCCGCCGCGCGATCGGCGCGGCGGTGGCGCCGGGCGGCGCGCTCGACCCGCTGGTTCCGCACGGCGACGGCGCCGTCGACGACTGGCTGGACGGCGCGGCCGCTGTCGCCGGGCAGGTGGTGACGATCCGCCTGCGCTCGACCGATCCCGACGACCTGACGCTGCGCGAGGCACGCTGGCTGGGGCAGGCCGATCGCCTCCATGCCGCGCCCGCCACGCCGCCTGCGATACTCGCCCGCGCCCGCGCCGATGCGGTGCGGCTGGACGGGCCGCCCGCCGATCCGCCGCCGCCCGGCCTCACCGTGGTGATCGCATGACCGGCCGCGCATGGGTCATCACTGCCGGCAAGGCGACGCGCATCCCCCCCGAAGACGCTGCCCATGCCCAGGGTGATTTCGTCTGGGTCCATCTCCATGGCGAGGGGGAGGCGATCGCGCCATGGCTGCGCGATGCCGCCGGCCTCGCCGACTATGTCGTCGAGCCGCTGACCGCCGTCGAAACGCGCCCGCGTTGCGACGCGATCGGCCACGGTGCGTTCGTCAACCTGCGTGGCTTGTCGCAAGACGAATTGTCGAGCGCCGATCCGCTCGCCTCGGTCCGGCTCTATGCCAGCCGCGGCCATGTCCATTCGGTCACGCGCCGTCGCCTGTCCGCGCTCGAACCGGTCATCGCCCAGGTCGAAAGCGGCCGGATCGCCGACCCCGGCGACCTGATCGTCGCCTTCGCCACCGCGATTACCGAGGAACTCGACCCGCTGATCGCCGATCTCGGCGACACGCTCGACGCCTGCGAGGAAGCGCTCGACCCGACGCGCATCTTCGAACAGCGCCGCGACGTGACGCGCACCCGCGTCCGCGCGATCGGCTATCGCCGGTTTCTGGTGCCGCAGCGCGCCGCGCTCGAAAAGCTCGGCACCATGCCCGGTGACTGGCTGGGGGCCGACGATCGCCTCCACCTGTCCGCTGCCGCCGATCGCGCCGCGCGCATGGCCGAGGAGGTCGATGCGATCCGCGAACGCGCCGCGCTGATCCACGAAACGCTGACCGACCTGCGCGCCGAACAGCTCGACCAGCGATCCTTGCAGATCGCGATCGTCGCGATGGTGTTCCTGCCGCTCACCTTCGTCACCGGCCTGCTCGGCATGAACGTGGAGGGCATCCCCTTCGCGAAAGAACCCTGGGCGTTCGCCGGCGTCGTCGCGCTGTGCGCGGGCATGAGCGCCGGCATCGTCGCATGGTTCCGCCGCCGGCAGTGGATCGGGCGGTAGCGCTCCGCGACTTCGGACGGATGGACATTCAGCTTTGGCGGGGGAATTTGGCCTCTAACCCCTCCCGGCGTCATCACCGCGCAGGCGGGGATCCATACACGCCGACGCCAGCGATCGAACCGAGTCCGTTGCGTCTATGGGTTCCCGCCTGCGCGGGAACGACGAGAAGCCGTAGCATTGGCTGAAGGTCGATCCCGCTTGGATTGTTCGAAAATGCGCTGAAACGCATTTTGCGCTTCCACGAATTTTCAGACACCCTTTCAAATATCCTGCACCAGCCGCCCGTACAGCTCGGGCCGCCGGTCGCGGAAGAAGCCGAACGCCGCGCGGTGACGCTTGACCCGATCGAGGTCGATCGTCGCGGTGATGACCCCCTCTTCCTCGCGGTCCAGCTCGGCCAGCACGTCGCCACGCTCGTCGACGATGAACGACGTGCCGTAGAAGGTCTGGTCGTGCTCGACGCCGATGCGGTTCGCCGCCACCACCGGCACGACGTTCGACACCGCATGGCCGACCATCGCCCGCCGCCATAGCCGCGCGGTGTCGAGGCTGGTGTCGTGCGGCTCGCTGCCGATCGCGGTCGGATAGAACAGCACCTGCGCGCCCATCAGCATCATCGCCCGCGCCGTTTCGGGATACCATTGGTCCCAGCAGATGCCGACGCCGATCTTCGCGCGATCGCTCTCGGCCGGCCCGTCCCACACCTTGAAGCCGGTGTTGCCGGGGCGGAAATAGAATTTCTCCTCATAGCCCGGCCCGTCGGGGATATGGCTCTTGCGATACACGCCCTGGATGCGGCCGTCGGGGTCGATCATCGCCAGGCTGTTGTAATGATGCGGCCCGTCCGCCTCGAAGAAGCTGGTCGGGATATAGACCTTCAGCTCGGCGGCCAGTGCCTGCATCGCCCGAACCGCCTTGTGGTCGGCGGTGGGCTTGGCATTGGCGAACAGCCCCTCGTCCTCGACGCGGCAGAAATATTCGCCCTCGAACAATTCGGGTGGCAGGATCACCTGCGCCCCCCTCGCGGCGGCCTCGCGCACCAGCGCGCCGACATGGGCGATGTTACGGTCGATGTCGGGCGTGAAGCCCGCCTGGATCGCGGCGACGGAAATCTGGGTCATGGGTCTTCCTTCAAGCCGGAATCTGCTGGCTGATGCAGTGGAAGCTGCCGCCGCCGGTCAGGATATGGTCGGCGCGCAGCCCGACGACACGGTGGTTCGGAAAGATCGCCTGAAACGCCGCGACCGCCGCCTCGTCGCTGCCGGTGCCATAGAGCGGCACGACCACGGTGGCATTGCCGATATAGAAGTTCATGTGGCTGCCGGGGATGATCTCTTCCTCGTCGGACAGCACCCGGCCGGGGGAGGGCACGCGCACCACCTCGACGCCGAACGCCTCCGCGCGCTCGGCCGCGTCCTGATACACGCGCCAGTTGGGATCGTTCTCCGCCGGTTCGGGCAGCGCCAGCCGGTTGGGTCCCACGAAGCGCGCCAGATTGTCGACATGGCCGTCGGTATGGTCGTTGAGCAGCCCGTCGCCCAGCCACAGCACCCGATCGTAGCCGAGGTCCTCGCGCAACCGCGTCTCCGCCGCCGCCTGCGAGAAATCGGGGTTGCGGTTGGCGTTGAGCAGGCACTGCTGGGTGGTGACGACAAGGCCGGTGCCATCGCCGTCGATCGCGCCGCCCTCGACGATCCAGTCGTGTTCGGCAACAGCCATGCCCCGCTCGGCGGCCAGTCGCGCGCCGACGTCGTCGTCGCCGGGCAGGTCGTATTTCCCGCCCCAGCCGTTGAAGCGGAAATGATGCGCGGTGCCGTCGCCGCCGACGATCGCCCCGGTATCGCGCAGCCAGATATCGCCGAACCGCTGCACCGTGACGTCGGCGAACGGCGCACGCGCGCGGGCATCGGCGGCGGCGGCATCGTCGGCGGCGACGAGGATCACGCGCTCGCCCGCGCCATCGGCATCGACCGCGCGGGCAAAGGCGACCACTTCATCGCGCGCCGGATCGAGGTCGTCGAGCCACAGCTCGGGGTGGCTGGGATAGCCGATCCAGACGGCGGCGTGCGGGGCCCATTCGGGTTTCGGCGGTGTCATGCGCGCGCAGATAAGGGTTCGCGCGGGCAGGGCCAAGGTGATTCGCGGCGTTGGCGCCGACCCGCCCTATCCCGGCGGCGCGACCGGCGGGCCATACCCCCGCTCCCATGCGCCACGCTCGCCGCAATAGCCGTCGCGGCACATCGCCACGCCGTCCAGCATCCGGCGAACCCTCTCGCCCGCCTCGCACGGCGCGCGCCCGTCGACGTCGAGCCGCACGGCCGGCGGCGGGCGTTGCCGGTCCAGCAGCCGGACGTAGCGCGCGACCTGCGCCGGCGTGCTGGTCTGGCCGTTGAAGACGATCCGCCCGTCGCGCTCCACCCGGATACGGACCAGCACCGGATCGATCCCCCGCATCAGCCCGGATCGAAGCGGCCAGTCACGCTCGCGCGCGATGCAGGACTCCTGCGGCGGCCCCGAACAGCCCGCCAGCGCCATACACACCAACGGCAGCGCGATGCCGCGCATCGCTACCGGCGGCGCCGCCGGACGACGACGAACAGGACAACGGGCGTGACATAGACCCACACCGTCAGCACCGCCCAGACCATGGTCCCTTCAACGGTGCGTTCCTCGCTGAACGACGGCCACAACGGCACTTCGAGGAGGAAGATGCTCAGGATCACGATCGGGGCGGCAACAGCGAACCACAGGATACCGACCAGCCAGAGCAGCCACATCGAGACGCGGTTGCGCTCCTCCGCCATCGCCTTAATCCGCCAGCCCCATCGACAGCAGCAGCAGGAAGAACGCCAGCGACGTCAGCGATACGACGTGGACCAGTGCCACCGTCCGCCACAGCGCGCTGAACCGGCGCAGTTCATAGCCATGGCGGAGCTGCTTATACATATGCACCGGCGGCACGAGGAACAGCGCCGTCCACGCGATCGTCCGCCCGAAGCCGCCCAATGCCCAGCCGACCAGCGTCAGCACCACTACCAGCAGCGACATGAACGCGATCGAATAGGTCGCGAACACCGCATGATCGTACAGGCCGAAGCGCCGCCGCCACGCGAACATCGCCCACAGGAACGGCAGCGCCATCGGGATCAGCGCCCAGCTATATTTATATCCGCTGCTTTTCATCTTGTAAAACAACAGTTTGGGATTGGCACGGGCCAGCGCGATCTTGCGTTCGATCCAGTTGCCCATCGCGGCGGTGTCCTGCCGCTCCAGCAGCCGCGATCGCACCCGGACCCGTGCGGGCATGGCGTCGCCACCGGGCAGGAAGCGCGCTGCCGTCTGAAGGCCGTTGAGTTCACCGCGCATCTGGCGGATCTTGCGATCGACCGGCGCGGTATCGCCATTGGCCTTCGCGACGGTCGCCCGGTTCGCTTCCAGCCGCGCCAGTTCCTCGCGCGCCTTGCCGATCGACAGGTCGATTTCGTGGCGGGGTGCGGCGAGCGTGGCGGTATCGGCCGTCTTGTCGCCCGGCGCGAACCATCCCGGCACGTTGCCGACGACGAGGAACATCAGGAACACCGAGAACAGGAACATCGCCATCGGCGTCACGAACTTCGCGCGCTCGCCATCGACATAGCGCCGCGTCAGCCGCCCCGGCCTAAACGCCAGCATCGGCAGCGTCGTCCAGAACTTGCCGTCGAAATGGAACACCCCGTGCAGCACGTCATGCGCGAAGCCGGTAATGTCGCGGTGGAGATGCGCCGCCTGTCCGCATGCCTGACAGAACTCGCCGGTCAGCACCGTCCCGCAATTGGCGCAGGCGCTGCCGTGCAGGTGATGCGCATCGGCATGCCCGTGCGCGCCGTGCCTCTCGCGTTCGATCGCGCGGGCCGCCATGCCGCCGGTGACGAACGCCCCGGCATCCTCGATTCCGTCCATATGCCCCGTCCCCCCGGTCGGTGGTTATTTCGCCGCGCGGCTCCGGTCGCGGATGCCGCGGAATTCGTCGCCCGCTACCCAGTTCGGCCATGCGGTGGCGTTCCCCAGCGCGCGCCCGATCGTGTAGAACAGGCTCAGGTCCTGCGCGACCCCGGCCCAGTTCCAGTTCGGATCATATTCGTCCTTGGGACCGTGATAGCGGTTGTCGGTATAGTCCTTCGCCGCCGCCGCGCCCGCCGCCTTGCCGCCCTGCACCAGATCGTCGCCCGAATCGACATACAGCATCGGCACGCCGTGCTTCGCGAGGCTGAAATGGTCCGATCGGTAATAATAGCCGTTCTGCGGGGACGGATCGGCCTCTGCCACCCGACCCTGTGCCGTCAACGCCCGGTCGAGATAGGCATCGAGCCCGGACTTGCCCTTGCCCACCACCACCACGTTCCTCGCCGGCCCCGCCACCGACAGCGCGTCCATGTTGATGCCGCCGACCGTGCGGTTCAGCGGATAGAGCGGGTGATCGCCGTAATAGGCCGAGCCCAGCAGCCCCGATTCCTCGCCCGTCACCGCCAGATACACCTGACTCCGCTCGGTCGCGCCCGCCTTGGCATTGGCTTCCGCCAGCGCGATCAGCGCGGCGGTGCCGGTGGCATTGTCGACCGCGCCGTTGCAGATGTCATCGCCGTCGGGTGCCGCCTCGCAGCGGCCGAGATGATCCCAATGCCCGGTGAACAGCACGACCTCGCCCGGACGCTTCGTGCCGGGCAGGATGCCGACGACGTTCTTCGACGCATGGCGGCGGACCTGATTGTCGAACGCCACGCTCGCCTTCACCCCGGCGAGCGGCACCGCGCGGAACCCCTTCGTCTGCGCGGCCCCGACCAACTGGTCGTAATTCTTGCCCGCGCCCGCCAGCAGCTTCTTGGCGGCGGCGAGCTGCATCCAGCCGATCGCCCTGCTCTGGTCCATGTGGTTGTTCGCGGCATCGGCCACCTGCTGCGCCCCCGTCCAGCTCGACTGGACGACGTTCCAGCCATAGGCGGCGGGCACCGTATCATGGACGATGATCGCAGCGGCCGCGCCCTGCCGCGCCGCCTCCTCGAACTTGTAGGTCCAGCGCCCGTAATAGGTCATCGCCTTGCCGCCGAACGTGCCGGTCAGCGTGGGGCTGGCATAATCGGGATCGTTGACGAGGATCAGCACCGTCTTGCCGCGCACGTCGGTGCCGGCATAGTCGTTCCACCCCTTTTCAGGCGCGTTGATGCCATAGCCGACGAACACCACGTCGCTGTTGGCGACCACCGACT
The DNA here is from genome assembly GCF_001425385.1 of Sphingomonas sp. Leaf407. Taxonomy (GTDB): domain Bacteria; phylum Pseudomonadota; class Alphaproteobacteria; order Sphingomonadales; family Sphingomonadaceae; genus Sphingomonas. The sequence continues at coordinate 338,837 of NZ_LMQO01000004.1, read as the reverse complement.
TGGGCGTCACCTGATAGGTCGCGACGACCATGTCGGGGCCGTAGTTCAGCGCGAGTCGGTCGCCCGCCCCGGTGAAGGTCAGCGGGGTCACGTTGCGGCTGGTGATCTCCACCAGCGGCACGTCCTGGAACCAGCTTCCCTTGTTGCCGGGCTTGAGGCCGACCTTGGCGAACTGCTGCGCCAAATAGGCGAGCGTCTTGTCCTCGCCCGGCGTCCCCGGCGCGCGCCCCTCGAAAGCGTCCGACGACAGGACGCGGGTCGCTTCCTTCATCGTCTCGACCGAAACCGGCGCGGCCGTGGTTTGCGCCAGCGCGGGCAGGGCGGCGGTCAGGCAGGCGGCAAGCAACAACGAACGCATCGAACCTCCGTGGGGGAAGCAGGGTGCGCCGGTTGTTGCATGTGCGAGAAGCGGGGGCAACGCCTTGAGGAATCACATTCCTTCGCCCCTCACCGTCATTCCGGCGAAAGCCGGAATCCATGGATGGGGTGACGGTCGCGGCTCCATCGAAGCCGCCCGTGTCCATGGATTCCGGCCTTCGCCGGAAGGACGGTGGAGCATCACCCAAGCCCTCGTCATTCCCGCGAAGGCGGGAATCCATACACGCGACCGTAGCGATCCTGCCGAGGCGCCGACGGCTATGGATTCCCGCCTGCGCGGGAATGACGAAGATCAACCTCAGAACGTCAACCGCGCCGTCACCCGCACGTCGCGTCCGGCCAGCGGCGCGAAGTCCTTCAGGAAGCTGGCATGGCGCCGCGCCTCCACGTCGAACAGGTTGTTCGCCGACAGCGTGATGCTCGTCGAATTGCCCTTGCCGAACGGCCGCAGCGCGACCGAGGCGTTGACCATCGTATAGGCGGGCGTCGTGGTTTCCAGCACCGCGACCCGGTCCTGCGCGGTCACATGCTCCACTTCGCCGCGCACCTGCACCAGCCGTCCCTGCGCCTCGACGCCACCCAGCAGGCGCAGCGGCGGGATGCGCGGCGCGGGTCCGGTGTCGACGATCGTCGCGCGGGTATAGTCGGCGACACCGTCGACGACGATCGCCGTCTCGCCGAACCGGGCGAGGCGGGCCGACGCTTCCGCCTCGAACCCCCACAGCCGGGCATCGGCCTGCGAATACTGGAACACGGGCAGGTCGTCCTCGATGTCCCCGGTCGGGTTCTCGTAGATGAAGTTGCGGAACCAGTTGTGATAGGCCGACACGCCGAAGCTGTAGCCGTCGCCTGATCCCTTCAGCGTCGCCTCGATCCCGTCGCTGATCTCCTTGACGAAGCCGGGATCGCCGACCTCGAACGCCTGCGTTCCGGCGTGCGGGCCGTTGGCGAACAGCTCCTCGGCCGATGGCGCGCGCTCGGTATGGCTGGCGTTGACGCCGAAGCGGACGCTGCCCGCCACCCCGACGCTCGCCCCGAGCGAGCCCGAGAAGCTGTCGAAGCCGCGCCGGATATTGTCGTTGCCCAGCGTCGCATCGGCGGCGGCCCGCGCGACGGTATATTCATAGCGCCCGCCCGCCTCGGCGCGCACCGCGCCCAGATCGACCGACTGGAGCGTGAACACGCCGAACTGCTGCGTCTCGCTTCTGGGCAGGAATTTCTCCTCGCCGACGATGTTCAGGTCGCGGATGAACATCTGTCCGCCCACCGCGCCACGCCACCCGCCGCGCGCCGCCTGCACCAGCTCCAGCCGCGCTTCCATCCCCTGATTGTAGAAGGTGGTGCCGATCTCGCCGGTGTCCTCGATCTCGTCATGGCGATAATCCGCGAAGCCGGCGCGCAGCCGGATCTTCTCCAGCACGCTGCCGCCGGTCTCCACCTCGGCCCGCAGGTCGGCGCGGGTCTGCTGGACGTGCAGCGTCACTTCCTCCGCCTCGCCGCCGGCGATCGCATAGCGCACCGGCACCCCGTACCGGTTGTCGAGGTGGCTGACCGAAAAGCCCAGATTGCCGGTATCGGTGATGACCGACGCACCGCCGGCGACCTCCCACATCTCCGAGGCCGAATTGGGCAGCTTGCCCTTGAGGTCGGCCAGCTCGCGCACTTCGGGGTCGGCGCTCGCCGCCGCCTGCGCGCGAAGCGGGCGCGACAGGATGTAGCCGCCGGTGTCGAGGTCGTCGGTCTTGCCATAGGTGCCATCGACGTGGAGCACGACCTTGTCGCCGACCGGCACGTCGAGCGCCGCCGATCCGCTACGCTCGTTCGCCGCCGATCCATAGGTGGCCAGCGCCTCGACATGCACCGGCTCGGTCGGCACGCGGCGCGGGATGCGGCTGTCGATCACGTTCACCACGCCGCCGATCGCCGACGATCCGAACAGGAGGGCCGATGGCCCGCGCAGCACCTCGATCCGGTCGGCGGTCAGCGGGTTGATCGCCACCGCATGGTCGACCGAGGTGTTCGACACGTCGAAGCTGCCGATCCCGTCGGTCAGCACGCGCACCCGCTCGCCCTGAAGCCCGCGCAGCACCGGGCGCGAGGCGTTGGGGCCGAAGCTGGTCGCCGAGACGCCGGGCTGGCGCGCCAGCGTCTCGCCGATCGTGGGCCTGAGTTCGCGGGTCAGTTCCTGTCCGGTCAGCACGCTGGTGCCCGACAGGATGTCGGCCTGGTTGCGCGCGAACGGCGCGGTCACGACGATCTCGGCCGGGGCCTCGTCATGATAGGCATCGCCCCGCGGCACGGCGGCCTGCGCGGCGGCCGTCTGGGCCTGCGCGGCGGCGGGCAGGATCAGCGCGACGCTGGACAGCCACAGGGCGGAACGATTCATGGGGCGATACTCCGGGGAACAGGGGGACATGCCTGCCTAGCGTAAGATGATACAACGTATCAACAACATTGTGCGCTGCGGCAACCTCGCCTCGTCGCATCCCCCGGCCTTGCGCGGGCCGGCGTTTGCGGCCACCGTCGGCGGCATGACGACCGAACCGATCGAGGAGGGCGAGGACGATCGCCGCTATCGCGCGCCCGCGCTCGAAAAGGGGCTCGATATTCTCGAACTGCTCGCCGGGGTCGCGACGCCGCTCACCCTGACGCAGATCGTCCAGCGCCTCGGCCGTTCGCACGGCGAGCTGTTCCGCATGGTGCAGGTGCTGGAATATCGCGGATACCTGACCGCCGAACCGGGCGGGGAGGGCTATAGCCTGAGCGACCGGCTGTTCTCGCTCGGCATGAACCAGCCGCGCACCCGCTATCTGATCGAGGTGGCGCTGCCCGAAATGCGGCAACTGGCGCAGGATACCGGCCAGTCGTGCCATCTCGCGATGCACACCATGGGCGACATGGTGGTGGTGGCGCGGATGGAATCGGGCGAGCAGCTCGGCTTCTCGGTCCGCGTCGGCTATCGCCGGCCGCTGTTGCAGGCGGCGTCGGGCGCGGTACTCTATGCGTTTCAGCCCGGCGACGTGCGCGAACGCTGGGAAGCGCTGCTCGACCCCGTTCCCGATGCCGCGACGCTCGCCGCCTTCCGCGTCCATGCCGACGAGGTGCGCGCCCGCGCCGTCGAACGCACGCCCAGCCGCTTCGTGGCCGGCGTCACCGATCTTTCGGCCCCGATCCTGCGCGGCGGCGCGGCGGCGGCGGCACTGACCATGCCCTATCTCGCCAAGCTCGGCGAACCTGACGGCATCGACGCGGCGGCGGCGGCGGTGCAGGCGACGGCGGCGCGCATCTCGGCCGGCCTCGTCGACGGCGATCATCACCCGTAGGACGGAACAGCGATCGGCGAGGCGCTTGACTTCTCCCCTCCCTGACAAGGGAGGGGCCGGGGTGGGTCGGCCGGTTGTGGAACGGCTCCTTTTCCTCACGGGCCAACCCACCCCCAGCCCCTCCCTTGTCAGGGAGGGGAGCAATCTTGTCTGTGTTCCACGTGATGGTCGATCGGACCTGGAGGGGGGCTGTCCTACAACCCGTCCATCCTGCAACCTCCGCCCCGCGCCGCGATTGTGCGCCCGGCTGTCCCGCCCGGATCGGCGCAAGGCGGCCCGACAAACATGACGTGGCAAGTGTAAACTTTGTAAACTTTGACCACATGATGGACGACGAACCGTACCAGACGCACCCGATTTGACAGTTGCGAAAAAACCAGCTTCACATATGAAAATGATGCGACGGCGGTAAACGCTGTCGGCAGCAGATTTCAGGGGTGGATCGACCGGTGCCGACCAGCCCGTTCCGCTTGGGGGCTAGGGGAGAGCGCGGCGCATGACGATCATTACCCGGATGTCGGTACACGACATCCGTTTCCCGACCTCGGCCTTCCTCGACGGGTCGGACGCGATGAACCCGGAACCGGATTATTCGGCGGCCTACTGCATCCTCGAAACCGATGTGGCCGGGCTGGAGGGGCATGGCCTCACCTTCACCATCGGCCGCGGCAACGACCTGTGCTGCGCCGCCATCGCCACGCTCGCCCCGCTGGTCGAGGGGCTATCCCTGGAAGCGATCGCCGCCGACGGCGCGGGCTTCTGGCGGCGGATGACCGGCGACAGCCAGCTCCGCTGGGTCGGCCCCGAAAAGGGCATCATCCACTTGGCCACCGGCGCGGTCGTCAACGCGGTCTGGGATCTGCTCGCGAAGGCCGCCGGGTTGCCGCTGTGGGACTATGTCGCGGGCATGACCCCGGCCGAACTGGTCGGCCTGATCGATTTCCGCTACATCACCGACTGCATCACCCCCGACGAGGCGCTGGCGCTGCTCACCGCGCGCGCCGAGGACAAGGCGGAGCGCCGCGCCACCCTGCTGGCGGAGGGCTATCCCGCCTATACCACCTCGGCCGGCTGGCTCGGCTATTCGGACGAAAAGCTGGTCCGGCTGTGCCATGAAGCGGTGGCCGACGGCTTCACCCACATCAAGCTGAAGGTCGGCGCGAACCTCGCCGACGATCGCCGCCGCGTGGGACTGGCGCGCGAGGCGATCGGCCCCGACCGCGACCTGATGATCGACGCCAATCAGGTGTGGGAAGTGGGTGAGGCGATCGACTGGGTCAACGCGCTCGCCTTCGCGCGCCCCCGCTTCATCGAGGAGCCGACCTCGCCCGACGATGTCGAGGGCCACCGCGCCATCCGCCACGGCGTTGCCCCCATCCAGGTCGCGACCGGCGAGATGTGCCAGAACCGCATCGTGTTCAAACAGCTCATCATGCGCGAGGCGCTGGACGTGGTGCAGATCGACGCCTGTCGGCTGGGCGGCGTGAACGAGGTGCTGGCGGTGCTGCTGATGGCCGCGAAATACGACCTCGCGGTATGGCCGCATGCCGGCGGCGTCGGCCTGTGCGAATATGTCCAGCACCTCTCGATGATCGACTACCTCTGCTTCGCCGGCACCAAGGACGGTCGCGCCGCCGAGTTCGTCGATCACCTCCACGAACATTTCGTCGACCCGTGCGTCGTCGAGAACGGCGCATACCGCGCCCCGACCTTGCCGGGCTATTCGATCGAGATGAAGCGCGCCTCGATGGACGCGCATCGCTGGACCGGCGGCATGCCCCAAACCTCCGACAAGTGACTTGTATTGGCCGGCGCACTCGGCCAAGGTTCGTCTGACACCGTAGGACAATACGGTCGGGGGAGAGCGATGCAACGGCAACGATTCATGGCGGCGGCCTGTGCCGTCGCAGCGTGCATCGGCACGGCGGCGGCACAACCGGCGCCGCTGCCGACGATGGCCAGCCGCGACGGGCGCCACGCGCTGATGGTCGACGGCGCGCCCTATCTGATGCTCGGCATTCAGGCGAACAATTCGACCAACTATCCCGCGATGCTGCCCCGGCTGTGGCCGATGGTGCGGCGGCTCCATGCCAATACCGTCGAAATCCCGGTGGCATGGGAACAGATCGAACCGGCGGAAGGCCGCTTCGACTTCTCCTATCTCGACGCGCTGCTGCCACAGGCGCGGCAGGCCGGCGTGCGGCTGGTGCTGCTGTGGTTCGGGACGTGGAAGAACACCTCGCCGGGCTATGTGCCGGCATGGGTCAAGACCGACAACGCCCGTTTCCCCCGGATGCGCACCCCCGACGGCAAGGCGCATTACGCGCTGTCGCCGCACGGGGCCAATACGCTGGCGGCCGACCGCAAGGCGTTCGTCGCGCTGATGCGCTATCTGCGGGAAAAGGACCCGCAGCACACCGTCATCATGGTCCAGCCCGAGAACGAGGTCGGCGTCTACCAACAGAACCGCGATTTCTCAGGCGAAGCCAACCGGCTGTTCGCGCAAGCGATCCCGGCCGACCTCGCGAAGCGTACCGGTAAATCGGGAAGCTGGGCGCAGGCGTTCGGCAAGGCCGCCGACACCTTCTTCAACGCATGGTACACCGCGCGCTACATCGATCAGATCGCGGCGGCGGGCCAGCGCGAGAAGGACCTGCCGATGTACGTCAACGCGGCGGTCGGTGACCCGTTCGGCACGCCCGCGCTCAGCGGCGGGGCCAGCGGCGGCCCCGACTGGGGCGTGATGGACGTGTGGAAGGTCGCCGCCCCGCATATCGACCTGATGGCGCCCGACCTCTACGGCCGCGATCCCAAGGGCTATGTGAAGTTCCTCGACCATTATGCGCGTCCCGACAACGCGCTGATGGTGCCGGAAACGGGCAACGCCGCCGATTTCGCGCGCTTCCTGTGGCCGGCGTTGGGCAAGGGCGCGATCGGCTGGGCGCCGTTCGGCTTCGACGATACCGGCTATGCCAATTATCCATTGGGCGCCAAGGCGCTCGACGACGCGACGCTCGACGCCTTCGCCGTCAAATATGCGCTGATGGCCCCCCAAGCGCGCGGCTGGGCGCGGCTCGCCTATGCCAACCCGACATGGGGCTCGACCAAGGGGCTGGAGCCCGCGCAACAGCGACAGGTGATGGGCCGTTGGCAGGTCGATGCGATCTATGAGGAATGGCAGTTCGGCGATCGCACCTCGCCATGGCTCAAGAGCGATCCGGTGCCCACCGCCGGCCAGCCGGTCGGCGGCCTCGCCGTCATTCAGATCGCGCCCGACCAGTTCCTCGCGGTCGGCAGCGACGCCCGCCTGAAGGTGTCGCTCGCCGCTCCGAAGGGCAGCGAGCAGGGCACGATCCTGCGCGTCGAGGAGGGCAGCATCGACGACACCGGCCGCTTCACCCCGATCCGGGTGTGGAACGGCGACCAGACCGATTATGGCCTGAACTTCACGCAGCCGACCATGCTGCGCATCACGATGGGGACGTTTCGCGGATGAAGACCTTGTGGAAAGCCGCGCTGCTGGCGGCGTCGGCGTGCGCTGCTCCGGCGTTCGCGTCGGACGTCAAACAGGTGCCCAACGGCGTCGTCGTCACCCCCGATGCCGGCCCCGCGAAGCGGGTGCGCGTGCTGGTGTACGGCGATGACCGGTTCCGCGTCACCGCCTTTCCCGGCACCGACACCGACCTGCCCGACAGCCTGATGGTCGTCGCGAAGCCCACCGGCAGCTACAAGGTCGCGCAGGCGAACGGCATCGTCACCATCACCGCCGCGCGCGGATCGGCCGAGATCGATCTGGCCGATGGCGAGGTGCGCTTTCGCGACGCCACCGGCAAGGTGACGCTGGCCGAGGCCCCGCGCGCCGCCTTCGTGGCCACCACCGCCGACGGCAAGCCGTTCGTCGCGACCCGCCAGCAGTTCAATCGCGGCACGACCGAAGGCTTCTTCGGCCTTGGCCAGCACCAGAACCGGCAGATGGACTATCGCGGGCAGGACGTGGAGCTTGCCCAGCACAACATGGACATCGGTATCCCGTTCGTCCTGTCGACCAGCAATTACGGCGTGCTGTGGGACAATAACGGCATCACCCGCTTCGGCGATCCGCGCGGCTATGCGCTGGTCGGCGACCGGTTGAAGGTGACGAGCGGCGGCAAGCCCGGCTGGACCGCGCAATATTACCTCGGCGACACGCTGAAGGTCACGCGCAGCGAACCCACGATCAACTACCAGTTCATCAAGGATCAGGCGAACTATCCGGCGGAGGCCAAGGCGCAGACCGTCGCCGCCACCACCGGTCAGAACACGGCGGGCAATGCGGTGCAGTCGCAGCGCGTCGTGTGGACCGGACAGGTCCTGCCGGACAGGACCGGCGTCCACAAATTCCGCCTCTATTCGTCGAGCTATGTGAAGGTGTTCGTCGACGGCAAAGAGGTGCTGAACCGCTGGCGGCAGAACTGGAACCCGTGGTTCCACAATTTCGATCTGCCGCTCACCGCCGGCAAGGCCGCCGACGTGCGGATCGAATGGGAACCCAACGCCGGCTATATCGCGCTCTACGGCAATGATCCGCTGGAGGCCCAGGACCGCAACTCGCTGTGGTGGTCATCGGACGTCGGCCGCGCGGTCGATTATTACTATGTCGGCGGCGCCAACCTCGACGGCGTGGTCGCCGGCTATCGCGCGCTCACCGGCAAGGCCGTCATGATGCCCAAATGGGCCTATGGCTTTTGGCAGAGCCGCCAGCGCTACGAAACGCAGGACCAGTTGCTGGGCGTCGTGCGCGAATATCGCAAGCGCCGCATCCCGCTCGACAACATCGTGCTCGACTGGTTCTACTGGCCCGAGGACCAGTGGGGCAGCCACGATTTCGACAAGGCGCGCTTCCCCGATCCGGTGGCGATGGTGAACGAGGTCCATGCGAACAACGCGCAGATCATGATCTCGGTCTGGCCGAAATTCTATCCCAACACCGACAATGCCAAGGAACTGGCGGCCAAGGGCTATCTCTATCGCGGCAACCTCGACGCGAACGAGGTCGACTGGGTCGGCAAGGGCTATCGCAACACCGACTACGACCCCTATGCCCCCGAAGCGCGTGCAATCTATTTCCGGCAGATGCGCGAGAAGCTCGTCGCCAAGGGCTTCGACGCATGGTGGATGGACGCGACCGAACCCGACATCCACTCCAATCTGTCGATCGAACAGCGCATCGACCGGATGGGCCCGACCGCGCAGGGACCGGCGGCCAGCTTCTTCAACAGCTTCCCGCTGGTCCATGCCGAAGGCGTGGCGAACGGCCTGCGCACCGCACAAGCCGGCCGGCGGCCGTTCATCCTGACCCGCTCGGGCTTCGGCGGACAGCAGCGCACCTCCTCGGCGCTTTGGTCGGGCGATGTCGCGGCACGCTGGGACGATCTGCGCGACCAGATTTCGGCGGGCACCAATTTGTCGATGACCGGCGTCCCCAACTGGACCCACGACATCGGCGGCTTCGCGGTCGAGGATCGCTATTCCAAGGCCGATCCGCAACATCTCGCCGAATGGAAGGAACTGAACCTGCGCTGGTTCCAGTTCGGCGCGTTCAGCCCGTTGTTCCGCAGCCATGGCGAAACGCCCAAGCGCGAGATCTACGAACTCGGCAAGAGCGATCCCGCGCTCTACGCCGCGCTCGTCGACTATACGAAGCTGCGCTATCGCCTGCTGCCCTATGTCTACACGCTGGCCGCCGACAGCTATGCCAAGGACGGCACGATGATGCGCGGCCTTGCGATGGACTTCCCCGCCGACCGGCGCGGATGGAATGTCGACGACGAATATATGTTCGGCCCGGCGTTCCTCGTCGCCCCCGTCACCCAGTTCAGGGCGCGCAGCCGGCAGGTGTATCTCCCCGCCGGGGCCGACTGGTACGACTTCGCCACCGGTGCGTTCGCGCGTGGCGGACAGAGCGTCACCGCCGCCGCACCGCTGGCGCGGATGCCGCTCTACGTCCGCGCCGGATCGATCGTACCGACCGGCCCCGACGTGCAATATACCGGCGAGCAACCGAACGGCCCGCTCGTCCTCCACGTCTTCACCGGCAAGGACGCCGCGTTCGAACTGTACGACGACGACGGCAAGACCGACGGCTATCAGCAGGGCCAGTTGGCGCGCATCCCGGTGACGTGGAACGAGGCCGCCCGGACCCTGACGATCGGCGCGCGCGCCGGCAGCTTCCCCGGCATGGCACCCACCCGGCAGGTATCGGTCCGCTTCCACACCCCAGGCAAGGCCGTTGCGCCGAGCTTCGCGATGAACCCGGCGACGACCATCACCTACACCGGCCAGCCGGTCACGGTGCCGTTGAAGCGCTGACCCTGCCGATATTCGTCATCCCGGCGCAGGCCGGGATCCATGGTTCCGCAAGCGCCGAAGGCTTCGGTTCCAGCGGCACGGTGGATCCCGGCCTGCGCCGGGATGACGAAAGCGGCCTTCGGGAACGGTACGCCCCACGCGACAATTTGCGACAACTCCCGCATTGCGCGGGAACCGATCGGGCGTAAGACAGGCGGCCAATGCAACTTTCGGACGACCGGACGGTTTGACGCCCGGCGCGTCCGCGCCGACCTGTTCTCCTGAAGGTGCCCGCCTTGATCCGACTGCCCGCGTGTCCGCCCGTCGCCGGACTGTTGCTGTTGCTGTCGCTCGCCGCCTGTGGCGCCAAGGAAGAGTCGGCCGACAAGAAGGGCAACCGCGGCCCGACGACGGTCGGCTTCGTCGTCGTGCGTCCGACCAGCGTCGCGCAGACCACCGACCTTGCCGCGCGCGTCGTTGCCTATCAGCAATCCGAAGTCCGCCCGCAGGTCGCCGGCATCATCCGCCGCCGCTTCTTCACCGAAGGCGCGCTGGTCCGCGCCGGGCAGACGCTCTACGAGATCGACCCGCGCCTCTATCGCGCGCAGACCAACGAGGCGCTCGCGAACCTCAACAGCGCCCGCGCCAATGCCGAGGCGAGTCGCATCCGCGCCGAGCGATACCGCCCGCTGGCGGAGATCGAGGCGGTCAGCCGCCAGGATTATACCGACGCCGCCGCCCAGGCGCGGCAGGCGGCAGCGGCGGTCGAACAGGGTCGCGCGCAGTTGGAAACGGCGCGGGTCAACCTGTCGTTCACCCGCGTGCCCGCGCCGATCACCGGCCGCATTGGTCGCAGCTATTTCACGCAGGGTGCGCTCGTCACTACCGGACAGGCCGATCCGCTGGCGGTGATCCAGCGGCTCGACCCGATCTTCGTCGACATCCAGCAATCGAGCGCCGACCTGCTGGCGCTGCGCCGCTCGCTGGCCGGCGGCGGGGTCGTTCCCGGATCGGCGGCGGTCCGCCTGCAACTGGAGGACGGCAGCACCTATGGCGCCACCGGCACCGTCCAGTTCGCCGAGGTGATGGTGAACGCCCAGACCGGCACCGTCACGCTGCGCGCGCGTTTCCCCAATCCGAACGGCATCCTGCTGCCCGGCATGTTCGTGCGCGCACAGTTCGCCCCCGCGATCAACCAGCGCGCGCTCCTTGTGCCGCAACAGGGGTTGAAACGCGATCCCAAGGGGCAGGCGACGGTGTTCGTTGTCGGCCCGAACGACACGGCGGTACAAAAGGTCGTGCAGGCCGAACGCACCCAGGGCGAATATTGGGTCGTGACCGGCGGCCTCAATCCGGGCGACAAGGTGATCGTGCAGGGCACCGCGAACCTGCGCCCCAATGCGAAGATCAAGCCGGTCCCGGCCAGCGCCGCACAACGCATCGCGCCGCCGCAGGGCGATCAGGATGGCAATACGTCCGCCCCTGCGAAAGCCGGATAACCCATGTCACGCATCTTCATCGCCTTGGCCCGGATCGCCTGACGCATGTCACGCATCTTCATCGACCGCCCGATCTTCGCATGGGTGATCGCGATCATCACGATGCTCGCCGGGATCGGCGCGATCCTGTCGCTCCCCATCGCGCAATATCCCGACGTCGCCCCGCCGCAGGTCAACATCCGCGCGACCTATCCCGGCGCAAACGCCGATACGATCCAGAATTCGGTGACGCAGATCATCGAACAACAGCTCACCGGCATCGACGGGCTGCTCTATTTCAGCTCGCAAAGCTCGTCGCGCGGACAGGTGACGATCAGCGCCACTTTCGACAAGGGCGTCGACCCCGACATCGCGCAGGTGCAGGTCCAGAATCAGGTGCAGCAGGCGCTGTCGCGGTTGCCGCAACAGGTGCAGCAACAGGGCATCCGCGTCACCAAATCGAACCCCGACTTCCTGATGATCGTCGGCATCTTCGACGAAACCGATCAACGCACCAACGGCGACGTGTCGGATTTCATGGAGGCGAACCTCGTCGAGCCGCTCGCGCGGATCAACGGGGTGGGGGAGACCAACGTGTTCGGGTCGCAATATGCGATGCGCATCTGGCTCGATCCGTCGCGGCTCGCCTCCTATGCGCTGATGCCCGGCGACGTCATCACCGCGATCCAGAACCAGAATACGGAAGTGGCGGCAGGCGAGCTGGGCGGCCAGCCCTCCGGCCCCGAACAGCAACTGAACGCCACTGTCACCGCCCAGTCGCGCCTCCAGACCCCGGCGCAGTTCCGGGCGATCATCCTGAAAACGTTGCCCGACGGTGCGACCGTGCGCCTGTCCGACGTCGGCCGGATCGAGCTGGGGCAGGAGAATTACGCGGCCTTGAGCCGGGTCAACGCCCACCCCGGCGCGGGCCTCGCCATCAGCCTCGCGCCGGGTGCCGACGCGCTGGAGACGGCGGAACTGGTCAAGGCCGAGGTCGAGCGGCAATCGGCCAAATTCCCCACCGGCCTGACCTTCGCTTATGCCAATGACACCACCGCCTTCATCGAACTGTCGATCGAGGAAGTGGTCAAGACGCTGGTCGAGGCGGTGATCCTCGTCGTCATCGTCATGTTCGTGTTCCTGCAAAGCTGGCGCGCGACGCTCATTCCGACGATCGCGGTGCCGGTGGTGCTGCTCGGCACCTTCGCGGTGTTCTATCTCGCCGGCTTCTCGATCAACACGCTGACGCTGTTCGGCCTCGTCCTCGCCATCGGCCTGCTGGTCGACGACGCGATCGTCGTGGTCGAGAACGTCGAGCGGCTGATGGAGGAAAACCCCGACCTCACCCCGCGCGAGGCGACGATCCAGTCGATGCAGGAGATCCAGGTCGCGCTGGTCGCGATCGGGATCGTGCTGTCGGCGGTGTTCCTGCCGATGGCGTTCTTCGGCGGGTCGACCGGCGTGATCTACCGGCAATTCTCGGTCACGATCGTCGCGGCGATGGTGCTGTCGGTGTTCGTCGCGCTGATCCTCAGCCCCGCGCTCACCGCGACGTTGCTCAAGCAGAAGAAACGCGGCGAGGACGGCAGCTTTGAGGGCGGCTGGCTGGAGCGCAAATTGCCGCGCGTCGCGCATGTCGGCGAACGCCTGCGCAACGGCTTCAACAGCCGCTTCGACAAGGGCATCGACAAATACGAACGCGGCGTGGTCCACGTCATCGACCGCAAATGGCTCTATCTGCTGATCTATGCCGGCGTCCTCGCCATCCTCGCGCTGCTGTTCTTCCGCCTGCCGACGTCGTTCCTGCCGACCGAGGATCAGGGCGCGGCGTCGATCCGGTTCCAGTTGCCCGCAGGCTCCACCCGCGGCCGCACCGAAGCGGTGCAGCGCGAGGTCGAGAAATATTTCCTGACCTATGAAAAGAACAATGTCCGCACCCTGCTGGTCGTGGCCGGGGGTGGCGGGGGCGGCGCGTCGGGGCAGAACACGGGGCAGGGGTTCATCAACTTCACCGACTGGTCGCAGCGCAAGGGCAAGGACAATGGCGCCGACGCGATCGTCGACCGCGCTTCCGCCGCCTTCCGCGGTTTCCGCGACGCGCAGGTCTTCGCGCTGCTGCCCCCCGCCGTACGCGGTCTGGGGCAGGCCAACGGCTTCACCATGCAGCTCCAGAACGCCGGCGGCATGAGCGCGGCGCAGTTCGCCGAGGCGCGCGACAATCTGCTCGCCGCCGCCAGCGCCGATCCGATGCTGACCGGGGTGCGCCTGTCCGAATTGCCCGACATCGCGACGCTGAACGTCGACATCGACCAGCAGCGCTTGTCCACACTCGGGCTGACCCAGGGCGACGTCAACAACACGCTGTCGACCGCATGGGGCGGACGCTACGTCAACGACTTCATCGATCGTGGCCGGGTGAAGCGCGTGTTCGTGCAGGGCGACGCGCCCTATCGCTCCGAACCCGCCGACCTGTCGCAATGGTTCGTGCGCGGCAGCGACGGGCAGATGGTGCCCTTCTCCTCCTTCTCGCGCACCGGCTGGACCGTCGCGCCGACCACATTGTCGCGCTTTCAGGGACTGCCCTCGTTCGAATTCCAGGGACAGGCGGCCTCGGGCGTCAGCTCGGGCGAGGCGATGGAGCGCATTGCCGAACTCGCCGGGCAGATCCCGGGCACCAGCGTCGCATGGTCGGGCCTGTCGTTTCAGGAACGGCTGTCGTCGGGACAGGCGCCGTTGCTCTACGGCCTGTCGATCCTCGTCGTGTTCCTGTGTCTGGCGGCGTTGTATGAAAGCTGGTCGATCCCGGTCGCGGTGCTGCTCGTCATCCCGCTCGGGCTGATCGGCGCGATCGCCTTCGTCACGCTCCGGGGCCTCGAGAACGACGTGTATCTCCAGATCGGATTGCTGACGACGATGGGGCTGGCCGCCAAGAACGCGATCCTGATGATCGAATTCGCCGAACAGGCCGAACGCAAGGGCGCGAGCGTGTTCGATGCGGCAATGCAGGCGGCGCGCATCCGCCTGCGCCCGATCCTGATGACCAGCCTCGCCTTCATCTTCGGCGTGCTGCCGCTGGCACTTTCGACCGGGGCGGGGGCCAACAGCCGCATCGCGATCGGCACCGCCGTCATCGGCGGCATGCTGACCGCGACCATCTTCGCCATCTTCTACATCCCGCTGTTCTTCGTGCTGGTGCGGCGCGGTTTGCGCGGGTTCGGGCGCAAGGAGGCCACGGCATGAAGCGCCCCGCCCTGCCGTTGATTGCGGCATGCCTCGCCGGCTGTTCGATGACCCCGGCCTATGAACGGCCGACCGCCGTCGTGCCGCCGTCATGGCCGGTCGGCGACGCCTATCTGCGCCAGCGCGAGGCGGGCCTGCCCGCGCTGAACTTCCAGCAGGTGTTCACCGATCGCCGCCTGCGGACGCTGGTGGAACAGGCGCTGGTCAACAACCGCGATCTTCGCATCGCCGCCGCCAACATCCGCGCTGCCCGCGCGCAATATCGCATCCAGCGCGCCGACCTGTTCCCACAGGTCGATGCCTCGGCGCGTTACAGCTATCGCGGCACCGGCGCGGGGGCCACGACCACGTCGGGCACCGGCACCGTCGTCAACGGCGGCGGTTCGCCCAGCAGCTTCGCGCTCGACCTCGGCGCGACCGCGTTCGAACTCGACCTGTTCGGCCGCATCCGTTCGCTGACGCAGGCCGAACAGAACCGCTATTTCGCGACCGAAGCCGGCGCCCGCGCTACCCGCCTGACCCTTGTCGGCGACATCGCCGAGGCATGGGCATCCTATGGCGCCGACCGCAGCCTGATGACCATCGCCGAGGCGACGGCGGCCAGCGCCACGCGCAGCGTCACGCTCACCCGCGCCCGGTTGCAGGGCGGCGTCGCCCCGCGCACCGATCTGCGCCAGGCCGAACAGATCCTCGCCACCGCGCAGAGCGACCTCGCCGAACAGCGCACGCAACTGGCGCAGGACGTCAACGCGCTGCAACTGCTGCTCGGCAGCCCGGTCGATCCCGCGCTGCTCCCGCCGTCGATCGATGCCGTCCTGCCGACCATCGCCGATCTGCCCGCCGGCATCGATTCGGGGATCTTGCTGCGCCGCCCCGATGTGGTGCAGGCCGAGTACGAACTGCTCGCCGCCAATGCCGACATCGGCGCGGCGCGCGCCGCGCTGTTCCCGCGCCTGTCGCTGACCGGCCTCGTCGGCTTCGCCAGCGACGCGCTGCGCACGCTGTTTACCGGCGGCGCGTTCAGCTATTCGGCGGCCCCCTCGCTCAGCTACCCGATCTTCCGGGCAGGGGCGGCCCGCGCCGGCGTAGAGTTCAGCACCGCACAGCGCGACGCGCTCCTCGCCACCTACGAACGCACCATCCAGACCGCGTTTCAGGAAGTGTCCGACGCGCTCGCCCGCCAAGGCACGATCGCCGAACAGACCCGCGCCGACCGCGTCAACGTATCGGCGGCGCAGGACACGTTCCGCCTGACCGAAGCGCGCTATCGCGGCGGGATCGACACCTTTCTCACCAGCCTCGATGCGCAGCGGTCCTATTACACCGCGCAACGCCGGCTGGTCGCGACGCAACTGGTCACGGCGCAGAACCGGGTGACGCTCTACCGCACCTTGGGCGGCGACCAGTTGCTCAAAGCGGGCGCCAATGGCCCGGTGCCAGTCACGCCGCCGCGTTAGGCGGGATCGAAATTGGGCTCTGGCAGGGGAATATACCATCAAATCCCTGCGTCATCCCCGCGCAGGCGGGGATCCATACACGCCGACGCCGGTGATCGAGCCAAGCCCGCTGCGTCTATGGGTTCCCGCCCGCGCGGGAACGACAAAAGGCATGGCATCGGCCGAAGGTCGATCCACTCTAGGGCCGATCGACATTCAACGAAATGGCTTCCCAATCTGCTCCCCTCCCTGACAAGAGTTTCGGGTCGGTCATGCCCCCGGCATGACCTGAACAGTGCGGGGCACTGTTCACCCGAAACTGGGCTGGGGGTGGGTCGGCCCGAGAGGAAACGGTAGCGCTCCACAACCGGCCCACCCACCCCCAAACCCCTCCCTTGTCAGGGAGGGGAGCCGCCAAGCGCCATCGTCTGGCTAAATGTCGATCGGCCCTAGGACTTCATCCGCCTAACCGGGAACGTCGCCCCAACGAAGGCTGGAGCCTCAAGCGGCTCTCGTCGCGCACTCGCCCCACGAGATCCCAGCCTTCGCCGGAATGACACTCGTTGCAAGGTCGCTGGATCGAACCCCGCCCGCCCCCGCCGGGTCGTCATCATTGGCGGCGGCCTTGCGCGCCACCCGCCGCGTCCGCCGTGCGCGGAGCCGGCGGACGCCGAACCGCCGGCCGACCCAATGGCGCAGCGACAGCCCCCGTGCCGCGCCCGCCAGCGCCATCGCCGCCAGCGCGGCATCGATCAGCGCGGCGGTATCGACCACCGCAAGGAAGGCGAGGATTTCCGGGCTGGCCAGCGCCGACACGATAATCATGTCGCCGCCCATCCACGCCACCGCCCCGACCCCGGCCGACAGCATCAGCGCCAGCAGCCAGTGACCGATCGTCAATCCGTTCAGGAACCGCGCGACTGGCACGACCAGCAACGCCGCCAGCCACCCGGCGATCGGCAACCCCGGCCAGCGCAGCAACACCAGCAGACCAATGGAGAAGGCGGCAGTCGTCGTCAGCATAAGTTCCCCCTGCGAAACGACATGGGGAGCGTCGACCGCCCCGTAAAGATCAGCCGCCGTCGACGACCAGATCGACCGACGTGCCGCGCCCCTCGGGCGACAGGAACACCGCATAGGCCGCCGGCCCGCGCGTGCCGCCCAGCACATGCTGCTCGCCGTCGGCCTGATGCTCGGTAGAATAGCCGCCCCCCTTGGCGCGGGTGTAATACCAGTCGACCACCCGCCCGATCGGCTGCGCGATCACGAAGCTGACGATGCGCAGCCGGCAGCCATCGGCATCGGTCCCCGCCGCCTCCGTCACCCGCGCGTCGGGATGCAGCGCGAAGGCGGCGGGCAGTCGCGTTGCCCATCCCGCCGAATAGCCGACCTTGCTCGCGCACTGGCGGTTGCCGCCCTGCTGCACGGCGGCCAGCTCGCCCAGCGTCAGCGCCTCGCGCCCGCCCTTGCACGACGGGCAATCCCCCGCCGCCGGCGCTGATTGCAGCGTTTCATTGGTCGCGGTGCTGCCCGCCGCGACGGTGGGCGCGGGGATCGGCGCCGCATAGGGCCGGTCGGGCGGCCGCACCGCATCGCCATTGGCCTGCGCCGCCAGCGTCGGATCGACCATGATCTGGTCCTGCAACGCCGCCGTCACCGCCGGGTCGGGCGCGTTCGCCTGCGTCAGTTCGGCGTCGAGCGTGTCGAGATTGGGGTTCGCGTCTTTCGCACCCCCGCACCCTGCAAGCAGCAGCAGGGCCGGAACGAACAGGGCAGGGCGGATCATCGACGGCAAGCTCCCGGACAGGACGCGGCACCTTGATCCCGAAGGATTAAGATCGCGTCGACCGGGTCGTCATGGCCGGGAAAACACGCCCGCGCCATTGCTCTCGGGCGCGAAAGTGACCATGTCCGGGACATGTTGAACATCGTCTCGATCGTCATCGGCCTCATCGCGCTGGTCTTCGCCATTCCCGCGCTGCTTCCGGTCATCTCGCTGCTCAACTGGATCGTGTTTCCGATCGCGCTGGTCGGCTTCGTCGTCGGGCTGCTGTCGTCGCGCACTTCGGGACGCAATCTCAACCTCGTGATCCTGCTCGTCAGCGGTCTGCGCCTGTTCCTGACCGGCGGTCTGATCTGAGCGGATGACCGAAGGCGCGGACCGGCGCGGGCTGGCGTTCGGCGTCGGCGCCTATGTGCTGTGGGGCCTGCTGCCCCTGTATTTCAAGCTGCTGGGACCGATCGACGCGGGCGAGATCGTCGCGCAGCGCGTGCTGTGGTCGGCGCTGCTCGTTGCGGCGCTGGTCGTCGCCACCCGGCGCGGCGCGGCCCTCCGCCACGCCTTCGCCGACCGCCGCGCGCTGCTCAACCTCATCGCCAGCGCCGGCTTCATCGCGATCAACTGGCTGGTCTATGTCTGGGCGGTGCTGCACGGACAGGTACTGGCGGCCAGCCTCGCCTATTTTCTCAATCCGCTGCTCAACGTCCTCTTGGGCGTCCTGCTGCTCGGCGAACGGATGAACCGGGTACAGGCGGTGGCGATCGCGCTGTCCGGGGCCGGCGTCGCGCTGTTCGCCGCCGGATCGTCGCTGGCGGCACTCGGCATCAGCCTCAGCCTCGCGGTCAGCTTCGCGCTCTACGGCCTGATCCGCAAAACGGTGTCGGTCGGCGCACTGGAAGGGCTGATGGTGGAGACGACATTGCTCGCCCCCGTCGCGCTCGGCTATCTACTGTGGCTCGGGCACGGCGAACCGCTGGCGTTCGAATCGGGTCGGGGCATGGCCGGTCTGCTGGTGCTGGCGGGCGCGGTGACGACCGCGCCGCTGCTGCTGTTCGCCGCCGCCGCGCGCCGCCTGCGCCTAGCGACGATGGGCATGTTGCAGTTCCTCGCCCCCTCGATCCAGTTCGCCTTGGCGATCACCGTGTTCGGCGAGGTGCTGACCCCGGTCCGCATGGCCTGTTTCGCACTGATCTGGGCAGGCCTCGCGGTCTATGTCGTCGGCGGTTTGCCGGGGCGGCGCAAGGCCGCCCCGGAAAGCCTTTAGGGTTGAGCCGCTCACGCGGCTGCGGTGCCGGCCCGCTCCCCCTCCCCGCCACCCACAGCGTATCCTGACTGGGTGGCGGGGAGGGGGAGCGGGCCGGCACCGCCCGATCCGGTTACACCGGATCGCACATCAGCGGCAGACCACCTGCTGGCGATCGACCGACCGGCCGAGCAGCGCTCCGCCCGCCCCGCCGAGCAGCGTGCCGAGCAGCCGCGAATCACCACCCGCGATCACGTTGCCGAGGACGCCGCCGCCCAGACCGCCGATGATGAGGCCGGTCGTCCCGTCGCTGCGGCGGCAGTAGTAGCGGCCGTTCTGCCCGCGATAGACCCGGTCGTTGCGCGACAGCGAACGCGGCTGATAATAGCGGCCGTCGCGATAATAACGGTCGGCGAAATAGCGGTTCTGCCCGCCCTCGAACCGGTTGTAGTTATAGTTGCGATACTGGCGCCAATCGCGCTGCCCATCACGCCGGTCGTCGCGCAGGTCGCGGCGGGCATCGCGCACGTCGTCGCGATACTCGCGGCGTGCCTCGCGCACGTCGCGTGGCGAATCCGCCCGGCGGACGTCACGGCGATAGTCGCGCCGCGCATCGCGCAGGTCCTCGCGATATTCCTGACGCGGCGTCTGCGCCATCGCCGGGGCGGCGCCCATCACCGGCAGGGTCACGGCCGCGACCAGCGCGGCAAGGATCGGGGTACGCATCGTTCTCGCTCCAACACAATGGATGATGGCAGCAAGAACGGCGCGTCCCCCGGACAGGTTGCGTGAACGGAAAACTACACCCCGTTCATTTTGAAGTCAGGCGTAATGTTCGCCCGGATAGGCGAACAGCAGATCGGCATCTTCGCCAATCCTTACCGATACTTCGCCCTCGAAGATCAGGCAGTCGCCCGCCGCCCACGCCGTGCCGTCCGCCTCGCCCGACCCCGTCACCGGCACGAACCAGCCCTTGGTCCCCGCCGGCACGGTCACGGTGCGATCGCCGCCGCTCCACCGCTCCAGCACGAACTTCGGCCCGTCGACCAGAATGGCGCGATCCGCCGCGATCTTGCCCGGCGCGTCCGGGGCGACGAACGGCCGCGCGTCGGACACCGCGACCCCGTCGTCCAGATGCAGCTCGCGCGGCCGGCCATAATCGTACAGCCGGTACGTCGTCTCGGAATTCTGCTGGATCTCGATCAGCGTGATCCCCGCGCCGATCGCATGGACCGTGCCCGACTTCGCGTAGAAGAAATCGCCCGGCTTCACCGGCTTCCAGTCGAGCTTGTGCTCGATCGACCCGTCGAGCGCCGCGTCCTTCAACTGCTCGGCAGTCATCGGTTCGAGCGTGCCCAGCGCGATCGTCGAATCGGGTTCGGCGGCCAGCAGCGTCCAGCATTCGTCCTTGCCGCGCGGCAGGCCGCGGGCATGCGCCTGATCGTCGTCGGGGTGGACCTGCACCGACAGTTTTTCGGACGTGAACAGATATTTGACCAGCAGGTCGGGCGTGTCGTCGCCCGGCGTCTTGTACCAGATCTCGCCGACCGGATCGGCCTCTTCGGGCTGATCCGCGAAGCCGAAGCCCAGCTTATGACGCCCCCAGGGCTTTTCGACGCGGTGCATTTCCAGCTTGGTGACGGGCACGGATTTCGTCCTTTTCAGGGGGGCTATGGGTCGCTGTGCCCCATGCGCGAAAGGGACTGTTCGCGCTACCCCTTGCGCAGTAGAAGCCTAGCCCATGCGTATCGTTCCGTTCCGCGCCTCCGCGCTCGTCCTCGTCGCCATCGCCGGTGCCGGCCTGTCGGGCTGTGCCCGGGGCGGGGCCGGCGCCGGGCGCGACCTGCCCTATGTCGCGCGCGACGTGGGCACGCTCTACACCGCCGCCAAGAGCCGGCTCGACCGGCGGCAGTACAAGGTCGCCGCCGCGCTGTTCGACGAGGTCGAGCGTCAGCACCCCTATTCGGTCTGGGCACGCCGCGCGCAGTTGATGGGCGCGTTCAGCTATTATCTCGACGCCGATTATACCAAGGCGATCGCCGGCGCGCAGCGCTTCCTGTCGGTCCACCCCGGCAACCGCGACGCGCCCTATGCCTATTATCTCATCGCGCTGAGCTATTACGAACAGATCAGCGACGTGACCCGCGATCAGAAGATCACGATGCAGGCGATGGATTCGCTCGGCGAACTCTCGCGCCGCTATCCCTCCACGCCCTACGCCGCCGATGCCCGGCTCAAGCTCGACCTCGTGCGCGATCACTTGGCGGGCAAGGAAATGGAGATCGGCCGCTTCTATCAGCAGCGTGGCCAGTGGCTCGCCGCGCAGGTCCGCTTCCGCTCGGTGGTCGACCAGTATCAGACGACGACCCACGCGCCCGAAGCGCTGATGCGCCTCACCGAAACCTATCTCGCGCTGGGCGTCCCTGGCGAGGCCAAGAAGTCGGCGGCCGTACTCGGCGCCAACTATCCCGGCACCGACTGGTATCAGCGCGCCTATGACCTGATCGGCGACAAGACCCCGCCGCCGCCCAAGCCGATCCCGATCCGCACCGCCCCGCCGCCCCCGCCGCTCAAGGGCACGGTAACGGTCGAACCGGGCGATGCCCCCGATGCGACGATCGCCCCGCCGGTCGGCACCACCACCCCGCCCGCGACGCCACCGGCCAGCACCCCCTCGCCCAACGGACCCACCAGCGGCAACTGACGACGGCTTGGGGGAGGACGGGGCATCCCGGGCGGCCCATGTCACACGCTACCGCCCGGTAGTTTTTGGGCCGATCGACTGCGATACCCCCTGCCGTCACCCCGGACTTGTTCCGGGGTCTACGGTGCGGCGATCGGTGCGATTTGAGGCGCAAGTGACACCGTCTGCGGCGTGGTGGACCCCGGAACAAGTCCGGGGTGACGATCGGCAGGCGGCCCGCGAGCCCGGAAACGACCACCCCCCCCGCCAGTAATGTGGTACTATCTGCCGACCCCGCCCGGCGCGCGCTGCGCGATGGCTCGGGGCCACACCGCTTCACCACCGCCCACAAAGCCATTTGTTCTTGGACTGTTCTTGGCGTAAGGGTGGCGGCGCGATGCTGATTGCCCTTTCCATCCGCGACGTGGTGCTGATCGAGGCACTCGACCTCGATTTCGCGCACGGCCTTGGCGTGCTGACCGGCGAAACCGGGGCGGGCAAGTCGATCCTGCTCGACGCGCTCGGCTTGGCGCTCGGCGGTCGCGGCGATACCGCGCTGGTCCGCCACGGCGCGAAACAGGCCGCCGTCACCGCCACCTTCGCCGTCCCCGCGCCCGGCGGCCCGGTCGCCAAACTGTTCGACGACAACGGCCTCGACCTCGAAGCCGGCGAGCCGCTCATCATCCGCCGCATCGTCAAGGCCGACGGCGGCAGCCGCGCCTTCGTCAACGACCAGCCGGCCTCCGCCGGGCTGTTGCGCGACCTTGCCCCGCATCTGGTCGAGATCCACGGCCAGCACGACGATCGCGGCCTGCTCAACCCGCGTGGCCACCGCGCGCTGCTCGACGGCTTCGGCCGGATCGACACCGCCTCCGTCGTGCAGGCCTATCGCGACTGGCGCACCGCCGACGCCGCGCTCGCCGCCGCCCGTGCCGAGATCGAGGTGGCGCAGCGCGACCGCGACTGGCTCGAACATGCCGTCGCCGAACTGACCGCGCTGGCCCCCGAATCGGGCGAGGAGGCGACGCTGGCCGAACGCCGCCGCGACATGCAGCGCGCCGAAAAGGTCGCGGGCGATCTCACCCAGGTCGACGACCGGCTGGAGGGCGCACAGGGCGCGCTCTCGGTCCTCCGGCAAGCGGCGCGCGGCCTCGAACGCATCGCCGACGCGCATCCGGCACTCGGCGAATCGCTCGCCGCCGTCGACCGCGCGCTGATCGAGGCGGAGGCCGCCGCCGTAGCGCTGCGCGAAGCGAGCGACGCGCTCGCCTATGACGCCGGCGCGCTGGAGGAGGACGAGGCCCGGCTGTTCGCGCTGCGTGGTGCCGCGCGCAAGCACCGCGTCCAGCCCGACGATCTGGCCGGTCTCGCCGGCGATCTCGCCGCACGCCTCGCGCTGCTCGAATCGGGCGAGGCCGGGATCGGCAAGCTTGAGGCGCGGGTCGCGCAGGCGCGCGAAACCTATGTGAAACGCGCCGACCGCGTCGGCAATGCCCGCGTCGCCGCCGCGAAACGACTCGACAAGGCGGTGGCGGGCGAGCTCGACCCGCTCAAACTGGGATCGGCGAAGTTCCGCAGCGTCGTCGTCTCGCTCGACGAGGGCCAATGGTCGGCGGCGGGCCGCGACCGGGTGGAGTTCGAGATCGCGACCAACCCCGGCGCGCCCTTCGCTCCGCTCGCCAAGATCGCGTCCGGCGGCGAACTCTCGCGCTTCATCCTCGCCTTGAAGGTCGCGCTCGCCGAAGAGGGCGGGGCGGCGACGATGATCTTCGACGAGATCGATCGCGGTGTCGGCGGCGCGGTCGCCTCGGCGATCGGCGAGCGCCTCGCCCGCCTCGCCACCGCCAAGCAATTGCTGGTGGTGACGCACAGCCCGCAGGTCGCCGCGCGCGGCAACCGTCACCTGCTGATCGCCAAGCGTCACGACGGCACCGTCACCCGCACCGGCGTCCGCCCGCTGTCGAACGACGAACGCCGCGAGGAAATCGCGCGGATGCTCTCGGGCGCCGAGATCACCGACGAGGCCCGCGCGCAGGCGCTCCGCCTCCTCGAACCGGCGTGACCGCACCGCCACGCACGCCAGACGACCGCTACATCGTCGTAAAGGGCGTGCTGTGGCGCGCCGCCCGCCCCGACCTTACCGACGACCGCCGCGCCGAACTGGTGAAAGCCCTGATGAACGCCCGCCGCGCGGTCGGCGCGGGCCAGCGCGCAGGCGACGAAGCGGCGGTGCGGCAGGCCCGCGACGCAGTACAGGCGGCCAAGGTGGCGCTGGGCGAACGCGGCGAGCCATGGTGGAACGACGGCGCCCCCGACTGGAACCGCCACAAGGTGGAGAACACGCCCTATGCCGCGTGGTGGGCCGGGCAGTAGCCGCGCCAGGTGGCGGGAATCTCGGTCAAGCCTGTTCCGCTGGCGCCGGTCCGGCAGGTCGATTGCCGATCCGGTTCACCAGTAGCAGCACGAATGGCGTGACTACGACCATGGCGACAAGGCCGATCCCCGGCGATACCATGCCTGCCGCAAATCCCGTTGCAGCGATCACCAGCGGCGACCACATCGACCGTCGGAGCAGGCGGGCGTCCTCAGCCACGGCGGGGTTTCCCTGCGACTGGTGCCGCAACGCGGTTCGAATGACCCAGATATTCACCAGCCCGACGACCAACAGATAGGCGGTGTAGAAGCCGATCGCGACGCGCAGCAGCGAATAATCGCTGAGGATGGCGGTCGGAAACGGCATGAACGCGATTGCCATCAACAGCAGCAGATTGGCGCGGACCAGCGCCGGGTCGGCGGTATCGATCATCCCCATCAACCGGTGATGCCCGGTCCAGAACCGGCCGATGACGAGGAAACTGATGATGAAGCCGATATAGTTCGGCAGCAGGTGCAGCAGCGCCTGCGCGAGCGAGTGGTCGCTGACGACGTGCAGTTCGGGCAGCCGTACCTCGATCACCAGCAGCGTCATCGCAATGGCGAACACGGCATCTGAAAAGAAGGTCAGTCGTTCGAGCTTGGCATGTTCACGGTCGTTGGTCATCGTCACCCCCCGGTCGCCTCTCCTTCACCGGTTGCGACGGCGAAGGCAAGCGATCGGACAGCATCCGGGTGGCGATCGTCGCCTGCGCGTCGCCGGTCGCGACCGCTTCGTCGGACTGTCTGCCATTGCCGGTGTCCTACACGCCGCCGACCCGCCATGCTGTGCGCCGCTCTTTGACAACCGCATCCGAACCGAACGCCAGGCCGCGGGCGCGCGCAACCCATCAGAGCGCGTGACCCCTCCGCGCCTCCGCGCGAACCAAATCTTCTTATCCTGTCCGCATCGGGTTGAGAACAGTTCGCAACAAACACGTCACGAGTGTAAACTTTGTCAATTTTGGGGGGAATCGAGCGCTGCAACAGGTCCCGCCACGGGCAAAGCCCGCGTCGTCGGACGGCGCTTTACGCGCCGCCGGCCGGACGCGCCTTGGGCCGCTCGACGTAGCTTCGCTACGCCTTGCCCGGCGCGTCGTTAGTGTAAACTTTGTAAACTTTGGGGGAGATTTGGGCGCTGCAACAGGCTCCGCCACGGGCAAAGCCCGTGTCGTCGGACGGCGCTTTACGCGCCGCCGGCCGGACGCGCCTTGGGCCGCTCGACGTAGCTTCGCTACGTCTCGGTCGGCGCGTCAGATCGCACTGTTCTTCGCGTCACCCGTCGCCGGATCGAACATATAATGATGCCACGCAAACACCGTCACCGCACTACGATGCGGCCGCCAAGCCTCTGCCAGCACCCGAATATCCTTCTCGCTCGGCCGCTCGGGCAACCCCATGATCCGCCCGATCTCCACCTGCACCGCAAGGTCGCCCGCCGGCCACACATCGGTCCGCCCCTCGGCGAACAACAAATAGATTTCGGCCGACCACCGCCCGATGCCCTTCACCCGCACCAGCGCGGCGATCGCTTCCTCGTCATCCTCCGGCAGATGGGCGAGGTCGAGCTGCCCGCTGATGACCTCGTTGGCCAGACTGCGGGCATAGCTTGCCTTCTGCCGCGACAGCCCGGCGGCGCGCAGCTCCTCGTCGCTCGCCGCGACGATCCGCGTCGGATCGGTAGGGTCGCCGAGCATCGCCGAAAGCTTCGCCCACACCGAATCGGCCGCCTTGTAGCTGACCTGCTGGCCGACGATCGTGCGCAGCAGCGTCGCATAGCCCCGCTCGCGGATGCGCGGCTCGGGATAGCCGGCATAGGCCAACGCCTTCGCGAACGCCGGCTCGATCGCGGCCATGGCATCCAGCGAGGTCCGCAACTGTTCGGCGGAAAGGCCCATGGCGGCTTCCTTGCAATCGATCGGAGCGCCCGGCATGGGGCGTGCGATCAGGAGATGAAACGATGCCGAGGCTTACCGTCGTCACCCGCGCAGGGGAAGAACGAACCGTGGACGGAGAGGCTGGCCTGTCGGTGATGGAAGTCATCAAGGACCACGGCTTCGACGAGATGCTGGCGATCTGCGGCGGGTGCTGTTCATGCGCGACCTGCCACGTCCATGTCGACCCGGCGTTCCTCGACCGCCTGCCGCCGATGACCCGCGACGAGGACGACCTGCTCGATTCGGTCGACGACCGTGGCCCGACCTCGCGCCTCGCCTGCCAGATCCCGTTCGAGGACGCGCTCGACGGGCTGCGGGTCCAGATCGCCCCGGAGGACTGACGCGCCGGAGGCAGACGAAATAGCGCCGCTATTTCGCAGCCCTCCAAGCGCGGCCGGCGGGGCAAAGCCCCGGCCGACGACGTGGGCTTTGCCCACGTCGCGTGGATCACCCCCCGTGCGTCGCCATCGCATACAACGCGATCGCCGCCGCGTTCGACACGTTCAGGCTCTCGACCCGGTCCGAAATCGGCAGCTTGGCGAGGATGTCGCAGTGCGCCTCGGTATTCTGCCGCATCCCCTCGCCCTCTGCCCCGACGACCAGCGCGATGCGCTTCGGCCCCAGCGCATCGCTCAGCA
Source organism: Sphingomonas sp. Leaf407 (assembly GCF_001425385.1). GTDB lineage: Bacteria > Pseudomonadota > Alphaproteobacteria > Sphingomonadales > Sphingomonadaceae > Sphingomonas. The sequence continues at coordinate 311,962 of NZ_LMQO01000004.1, read as the reverse complement.
GCGTCTCGGTATGGCCGGTCAGCCCGACGCGCCAATATCCCGCCTCGCCCAGTTCGACCAGCGCGCGCGACAGGTTCACCACCCGCACCCATGGCACGCTTTCCAGCGCGCCCGATGCGGAGCGCGCGACCGTCCCCGATTCGGGCGGGGCATGCCGGTCCTGCGTGACGATGCCGAGGCAGTCGAACGCGGCGGCCGACCGCAGGATCGCGCCGACATTGTGCGGGTCCGTCACCTGATCGAGCAACAGGATCGGCCGGTCGTCGTCGCGCCCCTGTTCGATCAGGTCGGCGAGCCAGATGTCCTCCAGCGGATCGGCCTCTACCACGATCCCCTGATGCGGCGCATCGGCGGGGACGAGGCGGGCCAGATCGGCGACCTCGGCATAGACCACCGGCACGCCCTCGGGCAGCACCAGGCTCGCGCCCATCTCGTGCGTACACCAGATCTTGCGGATGGTGCGTTCGGGATTGTCCAGCGCGGCGAAGGCGGCGTGGCGGCCCCAGAAACGCGGGCGTTGCGGCGATGCCTTGCTCGGGCGGTGTCCTTTGCGGGCCATGTTAGTCTTTCTCAGGAATAGCATAGGGGTCGGTGGCGACCGGTTGGGTGGGGAGCGGCGGGCGCGGCAGCGGCCGCTCGGCATTGGCGGCGCTCAGCAGCAGCGACGCGAGGATGATCGCGTTCTGCCGCATGTCCGGCCCCTTGATGTGATCGAAGGTATCGATGCTCGTATGGTGCAAGCGGCTGCCATAGTCGAGCGGGTCCTGAATGAACTGATACCCCTGCAGGCCGACCGACTGGAAGAAATAATGATCGGTGGAGCCGGTGCGGCGGTTGGCGACGGTCGTCGCCCCCATCGACGCGAACGGGCTGAGCCACTCTCGCAGCGTCGGCACGGCGGCGACATTGTTCTCGGCGTTGATCCCGCGAATCTTGCCCGATCCATTGTCGATGTTGAAATAGGCGGTCATCGCGTCATAGCCGGGCTTCTTCGTGATCGGGAAGCGGCTGGTCCAGCCATAGAAGCGCGCGAGACCGCCGTCCCGGCCAGCCGCCGGCTCGGGCCGCGTCGCGATATGCCGTTCGACATAGGCGAGGCTGCCGAGCAGTCCCTGTTCCTCGGCATTCCACAGCGCGAAGCGGATGGTGCGCTTCGGCCGGACCTTGAGCGCCGACAGGATACGCGCCGCCTCCATCACCACGGCGGTGCCCGCCGCATTGTCGACCGCGCCGTCGCCCGCGACCCAGCTATCGAAATGCGCGCCGGCCATGACGTACCCGGCCTGTGCGTCGCTACCCGGCAGATCGGCGATGATGTTGTAGGCGGTGGGATCGCTGTCGTCGAAGCGGACCTTGCTGTCGATCTCGATCGTCGGCGCGGGGCCGCTGACCGCAAGGCGCGCGAGCCGGCGGTAATCCTCCGCCGCGATCTCGACCGCCGGCACGGTGGGGGCAGCCGCGCGGGTGAAGAGATAGCCCGACCCATGCAGCAGCTTGCCGTCGCGCGACGACATCGTCGCCATCGCCACTGCCCCTTCGGCCTTCAGAAACGCATCGAGCTTCTGCGCGAAGTCGAGCCGCTTGGCGCGACGATCGGTGTCGGCCGGATCATATTCCGGCTCGCGCCAGCTATCGGCCTTGGCCAGATCCTCGCCGGTCAGCCGGCGGAAGGCGGGCTCGGTCGGTTCTGACCCGGTGCCCGGCCGCGACACCATCACCACCTTGCCGCGCAACTTGCCGCGCCAGTCGGCGAAATCCTTTTCCTCGGCGATCGGCGCGACGATCACTGGTGCCGCCACCGGGCCGTCGGTGCCCGGCGTCCACGCGATCGGGATCGCGGTCAGCGCGATCACGCGCGGCGTAACCATCCGCACGCTCGACCGCTCGATCGTCCAGCCCCGGCCGAACTCGAACCCCTCGGCGGTGGTGGTCAGGCCCCATTCGCGGAACTTAGCCTGCGTCCAGCGCTCCGCCTCGCGCATCTGCGGCGAATTGGGCAGGCGCGGGCCGATGCGATCGGTCAGGTGCTCGGCGATCGGCATCACCTGAGTCCGGGTGGTGCCTTCGTCGAGGATGCGGTTCACAGCATCGCGGTCGACGCTTTGGGCGGCGAGGGGGGCGGCGATCAGGCAGCTTGCCAGCAGGATGGGGCGCAAACTCGGGATTCCCTCATGAAAAATAGATGCCGGCGACGCTAAGTTGCCCATGAATATGGCGCAAGCCGTTGACAGCGCCGCGCCGGGACGGCAATGGGCGCGCTCGCTTGAACGGCTGACCCGTTCAGGTGGCGGCTGGACAGGTGGCCGAGTGGTTAAAGGCAGCAGACTGTAAATCTGCCCGGGTTTCCCGTACGCTGGTTCGAATCCAGCCCTGTCCACCACCGCCCGCGCATTTGGCGCGGCGGTGCTTCGCGGGAAGCAAGATAATCCCGACCCCCATTCTCTTCGTTATCGCCGCGCTGCTCGAAATCGGCGGCTGCTTCGCCATGTGGGCATGGTGGCGGCTCGACCGGTCGGTCTGGTGGCTGCTACCCGGCATGGCGGCGCTCGCTGGCTTCGCATGGGTGCTGGCGCAGAGCGACACCGCCGGGGCGGGGCGCGCCTATGCGGCCTATGGCGGTGTCTATGTGCTGGGCGCGGTGCTGTGGGGTTGGTGGGTCGAGGGGCTGGTGCCCGACCGGTTCGATGTAGTCGGTGCGGGGCTGTGCCTCACCGGCTGCGCGGTGATCCTGTTCGGACCACGATAGGGGAGGGCGCTGGAGCGGGTAACGGGAATCGAACCCGTGTATTCAGCTTGGAAGGCTGCTGTACTACCATTGTACTATACCCGCCCGCGCGAAACCTGTCCCTGCCACACCCATATCGCCGGGGTCAACCGGTCGCGCGCAGAGCCGCGTGGAAACGCTGGCGTTCGCGCGGCGGACGCCATAAATCGCGCGGCATAATGGCAAAGATCACCACCCCGCGCCCCGTCCGGGGCACCCAGGACATTTTCGGCAATTTCGAGCGGCGCTTCACCCATGTCGCCCAAACCTTCGAGCGCGTACGCCGCCTCTATTGCTTTTCGCGGGTCGAGGTGCCGGTATTTGAATCGACCGCCGTCTTCGCCCGCTCGCTCGGCGAGACGACCGACGTCGTGTCGAAGGAGATGTATTCGTTCGAGGATCGCGGCGGCGATTCGCTGACGCTGCGCCCCGAATTCACCGCCGGCATCGCCCGCGCGTACCTGACCGAAGGCTGGCAGCAATATGCGCCGCTCAAGCTCGCGACGCACGGCCCGGTGTTCCGCTACGAACGCCCGCAAAAGGGCCGCTATCGCCAGTTCCACCAGATCGACGCTGAGGTGATCGGCGCGGCCGAGCCGATGGCCGATGTCGAGCTGCTGGCGATGGCCGACCAGTTGCTCAAGGAACTGGGTATCGCCGATGGCGTGACGTTGCAGCTCAACACGCTGGGCGATGCCGAGACGCGCGACGCATGGCGCGCCGCACTGGTCGAGCATTTCGAGGGGCACCGCGCCGACCTGTCCGAAGACAGCCTGAAACGCCTCGACAAGAATCCGATGCGCATCCTCGATTCGAAGGACCCGCGCGACCGGCCGATCGCCGATTCGGCGCCGGGGATCGATTCGTTCCTGACGGCGGAGGCAGCGGACTTCTTCGCCGCCGTCACCGGCGGGCTCGACGCGGCGGGGGTGCAGTGGACCCGCAACGACCGGCTGGTGCGCGGATTGGACTATTACCGCCACACCGCGTTCGAATTTGTCACCGACCGGCTGGGCGCGCAGGGGACCGTCTTGGCGGGTGGGCGCTACGACGGTCTGATCGAATCGCTCGGCGGTCCGGCGACGCCGGGTGTGGGCTGGGCAGCGGGGATCGAGCGACTGGCGATGTTGCTGGAGGAGCCGGAAGAGGTTTACCCCACCGTCACAGTCGTACCGGATAAGCCTGAACTCGAAAAGGATGCGATTGAAGCAGTCGCTATGTTGCGCCGAGCAGGAGTTTCGAGTGTTCTCGGGTATCGAGGAACCGCCAAGCGTCGGATCGAAGTTGCCAAAAGAGAAAAGACGGGCGCAGTGCTGTTCATTCGCCATGATTCAGAAGTGCAATCGGTTTTGAGTATAAGCCATTTTCGGTCAGACTCACGAAACTACGAACAGAGAAGAGTTAACGCTCTCGTTCGGGACGCGCTAGGAGAGCGTTTCGGATGGGACATGGCTAGTGCGGGCTTCAATAACCCATGACCATCGCCCCCGAACGCATCGCCCAGATCGAGGCGCGCCGTGACGAACTCGCCGCGCAGATGGCGACCGGCGACCTGCCCGGCGATCGCTTCGTCGCGGTATCGAAAGAATATGCCGAACTCGAACCCGTCGCGGCGGCGGCAGGCGAGGTACGCCGGCTGCGCGCCGAGAGCGAGAGCCTGACGCACATGACGCAGGACGCCGACGACGACATGCGCGCGATGGCGATCGAGGAACTCCACGCTAATCGCGGGCAGCTCGAATCGGCCGAACGTGCGCTGGCGCTGGCGCTGCTGCCGCGCGACGCGGCCGACGAACGCGCGGCGATGCTCGAAATCCGCGCCGGCACCGGCGGCGACGAAGCCGCGCTGTTCGCCGGCGACCTGTTCCGCATGTACCAGCGTTATGCCGACAATCGCGGCTGGCGGATCGAGCTGATCTCGGCCTCGGTATCCGACGCGGGCGGCTATAAGGAAGTCGTCGCCAGTGTCACCGGCGCGGGCGTGTTCGCGCGCCTGAAGTTCGAAAGCGGCGTCCACCGTGTCCAGCGCGTGCCCGCGACCGAAAGCGGCGGCCGCATCCACACCAGCGCCGCGACCGTCGCGGTGCTCCCCGAAGCCGAGGAAGTCGACGTCCAGATCGACGAGGCGCGCGACCTGCGCATCGACGTCTATCGCTCGTCGGGGCCGGGCGGCCAGTCGGTCAACACCACCGATTCGGCGGTGCGCATCACCCATCTGCCCACCGGCCTCGTCGTGATCCAGCAGGACGAAAAATCGCAGCACAAGAACAAGGCCAAGGCGCTGAAAGTCCTGCGCACCCGCCTCTACGAAGCCGAACGCGCGCGGCTGGCCGACGAGCGCGCCGGCACGCGCCGCTCGATGGTCGGATCGGGCGACCGGTCGGAGCGCATCCGCACCTATAATTTCCCGCAGGGGCGCGTGACCGACCACCGCATCAACCTGACGCTCCACCGTTTGCCCGAAATTCTGGAAGGCGAGATGGAGGAACTGCTCGGCGCACTGATCGCGCAGGACGAGGCGGAGCGGCTGGCGACGCTGGATGGGTGATTTGCGTTCACGCGAAGGCGCGAAGGTCGCGAAGAAGAAGGAAGGATGGTTTCGCGCAGAGGCGCAGAGGCGCGGAGAGAGTGCGCCTGCCGATCGCGCAGCGATCTACCGCCACCGTCATGTTGACCAAAGGGAACAGTGCCTGACGGCGCGGAACGTAGCTCGACGCGCAACCCCTCCGCGCCTCTGCGCCTCTGCGCGAACAATCTCTTTCTTCTTTGCGCCTTCGCGCCTTCGCGTGATTCCATGACCACGCTCCGCCAGGCGCTGACCCAGGCGACGGCGCGCATCGCCGAAGTCTCCGACTCCCCCCGTCTCGAAGCCGAACTCCTCGCCGCCCACGCGCTCGGCTGCACGCGCGAGGCGATGCTGCTGACGAGGCTGGACGACCCCATCCCCGAGGGGTTCGAGGACTTGGTCGACCGCCGCCTGACTCATGAACCGGTCGCCTATATCACCGGCAGCCGCGCGTTCTGGACGATCGACCTGCTCGTCGGCCCCGGCGTCCTCGTCCCCCGCGCCGACAGCGAGACGCTGATCGAGGCGGCGCTGGGCCACTTCGTCACCCGCACACCGCAACGCATCCTCGACCTCGGCACCGGCCCCGGCACGCTGCTACTCGCGGCGCTCGCCGAATGGCCGGGCGCCACCGGCCTCGGCGTCGATGCCTCGCCGGCCGCGCTCGACTATGCCCGGCGCAACGGCGCGGCGCTGGGCATGAGCGATCGGGCCGAGTGGCGACAGGGCGACTGGACCGCCGGCATCGACGGTCGCTACGACCTGATCCTCGCCAACCCGCCCTATATCGGCACCGGCGAATCGCTTCCGCACGAGGTCGTCGGTCACGAACCGGGCGAGGCGCTGTTCGCCGGTTACGACGGGCTCGACGACTACCGGCGCATCGTGCCCGATCTTCCGCGCCTGCTGGCACAAGGGGGCATCGCTGCGATCGAGATCGGCCATACCCAAGGCGAGGCGGTCGCCACGCTGGTCCGCGCCGCCGGGCTGTCGGCGACGCTGGTCCGCGATCTGGGCGGCCGGCCGCGCTGCATCCTTGCGGGTTGAACCGAACGGCGGCGCGCCCCATCTTTCCGCTTGGAGAAGCAGGTTGCACCCGCTAAGACCGATGGCGGGGCAGGCACCATCGACCACGTCGTTGATAGCGGGCAGGGCTCCTTCCATCGTCATGTGCGCCGCCGTCCCGCGGCCATGGCAGGCGGACGGTGCCTTTGCGCATCGCCTCGCGGATTTGCTCGCACCCGGGATCGCGAGATCGACGGACAGGTAAGGACAGGACAACCAACCCTTGATGAACAATCGTCAGGCCGGCCGCCGTCGCGGTCGCGGTGGCCAGCGCCAGCCGGGAAGCGGCGGCGGCAATTCGCGTGAAACCGGCAATCGTATCGACAATCGCGCGCGTGGCAATGCCGCGCAACTGCTCGAGAAATACAAGAACCTTGCCGCCGATGCGCAACGCGCCGGCGACCGGGTGAACACCGAATATTATCTCCAGTTCGCCGATCACTATTTTCGCGTGCTCGAAGCGGGCCGGTCGCGGGTCGAGGAACAGCGCCGCGTGCGCGACGACTTCGACGGCGGCGAGGACGATGATTTCGAGTTCGACGGCGATAACGCCGACGGCGGCCAGCAGGAACGCGGCAGCCGCGACGATCGCCAGCGCGACGATCGCGGCAATCGCGAAGAGCGCGGCCAGCGTGACGATCGCGGCAATCGTGAGGAACGCGGCCAGCGCGATGACCGTGGCAACCGCGACGATCGCGGCCAGCGCGAAGAGCGCCAGCCGCGCGTCCAGCGCGACGATCGCGCCCCTCGCGAAGACCGTGCGCCGCGCGAAGAGCGTGCCGCACGCGACGATCGCCCGGCCCGTGAGGAGCGTCCGCAGCGCGAACGCATCCGCCGCGATACGCCGCGTACCATCCCCGGTGCGGGTGAAGTCCGCGCGGTAGAGGGCGAGGTCGGCACGCAGGAAAACGTCGTGCCCGAACCCGTCGTCGCCACCCAACCGGACGAGGCCAAGCCGGTCCGTCGCCGCACCCCGCGCGTCCGGGCCGAAGCCGCCCCGCTCGAAGCAGTTCCGGCCGAAGCCGCGCCATCGATCGACGCGGATCGCCTGCCGCCAGCACTCTCGACGCCTGATGACGGTGCCGAACGGCCCCGCCGCCGCCGGATCACCCGCGTGAAGGAAGAGGTCGTGCCGCCCGCCGCCTGAGGCGCGAGCGACACGACTATCGGCAACGGCCCGTACCGCTCGCGCGGTGCGGGCCGTTTCGTATCAGGTGATCCAGAGGGTTTGTTGTGCGATGACACGCCATCGTCCGCCAGTCCCGTCGAACGCCAGCAACCCTCCCTGACTGTCGCGGCGATCCCGGCGAAGGTCGACAGAGACGAACGCAAGCGTTCCGTACCGGGCTGGCCGTGACAGCCGGACCTGGTCGCAGGTGTCGTTGCCGATCGACTGACCATGTCCCAGCCACGCCGGCAGGATGAGAAGCGGGGCGCTGGCGCTCTCGCCCGGTATCGCTGCAACGATCATGGCGATCCCATGATCGATCCGCGCCGCCGTCCGCGGATCGATGGGTCTGCCCGCCATGTCGTACCACGATCCTGATCGTGACCGGACCGGGTCGGCTGCGGCCGGTATCCGGGCGATCGGTGCGGCCGCCTGTCGCGCCATATCGCCCAGCTCACCGAACGGAGGAAGAGCAAGCATCGGCGTGACGCATTGGCCGAGAGCGGCAACATGCTTCAACGCCGCGCGGATGATCGCTTCGTCGGCACTCGCGATGGCCGGCTGCGAAGCCGGCAGGAACATGACGCTGCCCGTTCCTCCCAGCCGCACCGGCGGAACATAGATTGCCGTTCCGATGCTGGATGGCGACGATCCGGCCGCGCAGCCGCTACCGATAGCCGATAACGCGATCAGACAACCAAGGCCGACCCGCATCCTGCTCTCCTATCCCTGTCGGGGCTGAGCATGCCATCGTCAGGGTGTGACGGCCAGCCACCAACGCAAAAGGGGCGGGACACGCTGCCGTGTCCCGCCCCCATGAAGCCGTGTCCGTACGCGAACGATCAGATGTGGATCGCCTTGCCCCGTACCGCCATCGCCGCTTCCTTGAGCGCCTCTGCGTGCGTCGGGTGCGCGTGGCAGGTGTAGGCGATGTCCTCGCTGGTCGCACCGAATTCCATCGCCTGCGCGGCCTGCGCGATCATCGTGCCGGCCAGCGACGAGACGATCCACACGCCGACGACGCGGTCGGTCTTGGCATCGGCGATGACCTTCACGAAGCCATCGGTGTCGCGATTGGTCTTGGCGCGGCTGTTGGCGGCGAAGGGGAATTTGCCGACCTTGATCTCGCCCTTGTCCTTGGCCGCTTCCTCGGTCAGCCCGACGCCGGCGATCTCGGGCATGGTGTAGACCACGCTCGGGATCACGTCATGGTTCACGATGCCGGTCTGTCCGGCGATGAACTCGGCGACGGCGACGCCCTCGTCCTCGGCCTTGTGCGCCAGCATCGGACCATGCACCACGTCGCCGATCGCCCAGATGCCATCGACCTTGGTGCGGAACTCCTCGTCGATGTCGACCTGCCCGCGCTGGTTGACCGTAAGGCCCGCCTTGTCGAGCGCGAGGCCCTCGGTGTTCGCACGGCGGCCGATCGACACCAGCACCGCATCCGCGCTGATCGTCGTCGCCTCGCCGCCGGCGGCGGGTTCGACCGTCAGCGTGGCGGTGCCGCCATCGACCGACGCGGCCGTGACCTTGGTCGAGGTCTTGAGGTCGAAGCCCTGCTTCTTGAACAGCTTGGCCGATTCCTTGCGGACCTCGCCGTCGAAGCCGGGCAGGATTTGGTCGGCATATTCCACCACCGTGACCTTGGCGCCGAGGCGACGCCACACGCTGCCCAGTTCAAGGCCGATCACGCCGCCGCCGATCACCACTAGATGCTCGGGCACCTTGGGCAGCGCCAGCGCGCCGGTCGAATCGACGATGATCGCCGCGTCATTGTCCACCTCGACGCCCGGCAGCGGCATCACCGACGATCCGGTGGCGATCACGATGTCGCGCGCGGTGACGGTGCGGTCGCCGACCCTGACCGTGTTGTCGTTCTCGAACGCGGCATAGCCTTTCAGCCATTCGACCTTGTTCTTCTTGAACAGATATTCGATGCCGCCGGTCAGCTCGCCGACCGCCTTGGCCTTTTCAGCGTGCATCTGATCGAGGTCGAGCGTCGCGCCCGCGATGTTCACGCCGAACTTGGCCAGGTGCCCGCCGGTTGCTTCCTCATACAGCTCGGAGGCATGCAGCAGCGCCTTCGACGGGATGCACCCGACGTTGAGGCAGGTCCCGCCCAGCGTCGCGCGACCCTCGGCGCACGCCACCTTGAGGCCCAGTTGCGCCGCGCGGATCGCCGCGACATAGCCGCCGGGTCCGGCACCGATCACGAGGACGTCGAAGTCGTAGTCAGCCATTGGTTTCTATCCCGTCCTAGTCGTTGTGGGCGATCACGCGGATCGCGCCGTCGCCGGTACGGCGGCAGTGTGCCGCGAATTGGCGAAGGGCCGGAAGCCCTTGCAGTATATAGTCGATGGCATCGCCGCCGACGAACGTGTCGGCGAGATACACATCGGCTTTCATCATCGCCTTTTGGTCGAACCGGCGGGCGATCGTCGCATCGTCCTGGGCGTCGAGCGCATCGGCGAACGCCTTCATCCGCTCGGGCGCAATCAATCCGATCCCGCCCTCGCCATTCTCGTCCGCGCCCAGTTCGGGCAATGCAGCGATGATGAGCCCGAGCGGATGGCCCACATCGTCGGCCGATCCGGTCAGCAGGTAATGCAGTGCATGCCAGCCCATGTCGAAATCGACGAGGTCGAGGTTCTCGACCCCCTCGTCGAACACGAACGTCTCGAACACCGACGGGTCGGCGACCAACCGGTCGAGATCGGCATCGCCGGCCCGCCGCAGATAGATCACCATGCCCATCGGTGCCCGATCCCGCTTACAGGTCGATCAGCAGGCGCGTCGGGTCCTCGATCGCGTTCTTGAGCGCGACGAGGAACGTCACCGCCTCACGACCGTCGATCAGGCGATGGTCGTAGCTGAGTGCCAGATACATCATCGGGCGCACCACGACCTGACCGTCACGGACGACCGGGCGTTCCTCGATGCGGTGGAGGCCCAGCACCGCCGACTGCGGCGGGTTGATGATCGGGGTCGACATCAGCGAGCCGAACACGCCGCCGTTCGAGATGGTGAACGTGCCGCCCTTCATCTCGTCCATCTTGAGCGTGCCTTCCTTGGCGCGCTTGCCGAAGTCGCCGATCGTCTTCTCGACGCCCGCGACCGACAGCTTGTCGGCATCGCGGATGACGGGGACGACGAGGCCGCCCGGCGCCGACACGGCGACCGAGATGTCGGCATAGTCGCGATAGACGATCTCGTCGCCCTCGATGCTGGCGTTGACCGACGGAATGTCCTTCAGCGCCATCGTCGCGGCCTTCACGAAGAAGCCCATGAAGCCCAGCCGCACGCCGTGCTTCTTCTCGAACAGGTCCTTGTACTTCGCGCGCGCCTCGATCACCGCCGTCATGTCGACGTCGTTGAAGGTAGTGAGCAGCGCGGCGGTATCCTGCGCTTCCTTGAGACGCCGGGCGATCGTCTGGCGCAGGCGCGTCATCTTGACGCGCTCCTCCTTGCGCGCCGGTGCGGCGCTGGCGGCGCTGGCGGCGGGGGCCGCCGTTGCCGGAGCGGCCGCCGGGGCGGCGGCGGCCGACTTGTCACCGGCGGCGGCGACCACGTCTTCCTTGGTGATGCGACCGTCGCGACCGGTGCCCTTGACCTTGGCCGGATCGACGCCGTGCTCGAGGATCGCGCGGCGCACCGAAGGCGACAGCGCGGCGGCATCGACATTGGCATCGGCCGCTGCCGGTGCCTGCTGCGCCGGAGCGGCAGGAGCGGGGGCCGCTTCCTGCTTCGGCGCATCCGCCTTGGGCGCAGGCGCGCTCCCGGCGCCACCGGCGTCGATCGTGGCGATCATCGCGCCGACCGACACGGTGTCACCCGGCTGCACCGCATGCGCGCCCATCACGCCCGCGACCGGCGCGGGCACTTCGACCGACACCTTGTCGGTTTCGAGGCTGGCGATCGGCTCGTCGGCCGCGACCGCTTCGCCCGGCTGCTTCAACCATTCGCCCAGCGTCGCTTCGGTGATCGATTCGCCCAGCGTGGGGACCAGAACTTCGGTTGCCATCGGATTTTCCTCATCTCCCCCGTGTCGGGGGTAATAACACGGTTAGGATGCGGCCTTGCCGGTGGCGCGTTCGCCCTCGGCCTGACGGGTACGGCGGATTTCGTCGCGGACATTGTGGCCGAGCGCATCGGCGACCAGCGCGCCCTGTTCGGCCTGGTGGCGCTTCATCAGCCCGGTAGCGGGCGATGCCGCCGCCGTGCGACCGGCATAGCGGGCACGCGCCACCGGCGCGTTCGCCTCGGCCAGCGCTTCCTCGATCGCCGGTTCGACGAGGAACCACGAACCGTTGTTCTTCGGCTCCTCTTGCGCCCAGACCACGTCGGTCAGGTTGGGCAGGCGCCTCAGCCGTTCGACCAGCGCATCGGTGGGGAACGGATAAATCTGTTCCACGCGCACGATCTGCGTGGCGGTGTCGCCCGCCGCGTCGCGCGCCTCGATCAGGTCGAACGCGACCTTGCCCGAACACAGCACCAGCCGCGTCGTGTCCTGATCGGCCGGGGCCGACGGGTCGGACAGCAGCCGCTTGAAATGGCTGTCGCCGAGGAACTCGGCGGCGCTCGACGTCGCCATCTTGTGCCGCAGCAGCGACTTGGGCGTCATGATGACAAGCGGTTTGCGGAAGTTGCGGTGCATCTGCCGGCGCAGCAGGTGGAACAGGTTCGCCGGCGAGGTAACGTTGGCCACCTGCATATTGTCGCCCGCGCACAGTTGCAGGAACCGCTCCAGCCGCGCCGAGCTATGCTCCGGCCCCTGACCTTCATAGCCGTGCGGCAGCATCATGACGAGGCCGTTGGCGCGCAGCCACTTCGCTTCGCCCGCCGCGATGAACTGATCGATCATGATCTGCGCGCCGTTCGCGAAATCGCCGAACTGCGCTTCCCAGATGACCAGCGCCTTGGGGTCGGCCAGCGCATAGCCATATTCGAAGCCGAGCACGCCATATTCGGACAGCGGGCTGTCGAGCACCTCGAAGCTGCCATGCTCGATGGTCTTGAGCGGCACGAACTTGTGCTCGTCGGTCTGGTCGACCCACACCGCATGCCGCTGCGAGAAGGTGCCGCGACCCGAATCCTGCCCCGACAGGCGGACGCCGAACCCTTCCGACAGCAGCGATCCGAACGCCAGCGCCTCACCGGTCGCCCAGTCGAAGCCCTCGCCGCTGGTGAACATCGCCCGCTTGGCGTCGAGCACGCGGGTGAGCGTCTTGTGGACCTGAAGGTCGTCCGGAACGCTGGTCAGCGTGCGGCCGAGCGACTCGAACAGCTTCGGGCTGATACCGGTTTCGACCGAGCGGCGCGCGCCTTCGGCGTCCATCGGCGCGTGCAGCCCCGACCAGCGCCCGGCGAACCAGTCGGCACGGTTCGGCTTGTAGCTCTTGGCCGCGTCGAACTCGCTTTCGAGGTGCTGGGTGAACTCGCCGGTCTTGGCGCTCACGAACCCGGCGTCGATCACGCCTTCGTCCTGCAACCGCTTGCCATAGATGTCGCTGACGCCGGGATGACCCTTGATCTTGGCGTACATCAGCGGCTGGGTGAAGGACGGCTCGTCGCCTTCGTTATGGCCGAAGCGGCGATAGCACCACATGTCGACCACCACGTCGCGGTGGAATTTCTGGCGGAACTCGATCGCCATCTTGGTCGCGAAGGTCACGGCTTCGGGATCGTCGCCGTTCACGTGGAAGATCGGCGCCTGCACGCCCTTCGCCACGTCCGACGGATAGGGCGAGCTGCGCGCGAACTGCGGACTGGTGGTGAAACCGACCTGGTTGTTGATGATGAAGTGGACGCAGCCACCGGTGTTGTAGCCACGGATGCCGGAGAAGCCGAGGCATTCCCACACGATCCCCTGACCCGCGAACGCGGCGTCGCCGTGGATCAGGACGGGCAGCACCTGCTCATGCGTTTCGAGGTCGCTGCGGAAGGTCTGCTGCGCGCGCACCTTGCCCAGCACCACCGGGTTGACCGCTTCGAGGTGGCTGGGGTTGGCGACCAGCGACATATGCACCGACACGTCGTCGAAGGTGCGGTCGGTCGAGGTGCCGAGGTGATATTTCACGTCGCCCGACCCGCCGATGTCGTCCGGGTTGGCGCTGCCGCCGGCGAATTCGTGGAACAGCACGCGGAACGGCTTGGCCATCACGTTGGTCAGCACGTTCAGGCGGCCGCGGTGCGCCATGCCGTACACGATCTCGCGCACGCCCATCTGGCCGCCGTACTTGATGACCGCTTCGAGCGCGGGGATCATCGATTCACCGCCGTCGAGGCCGAAGCGCTTCGTGCCGACGTATTTGCGGCCGAGGAACTTCTCCCACTGCTCGGCCTCAATGACCTTGCTGAGAATCGCCTTCTTGCCGTCGGCGGTGAACTGGATCGCCTTGTCGCGGCCCTCCATCCGGTCCTGCAGGAACTTGCGCTCCTCCACGTCCGCGATGTGCATATACTCGAGGCCGACGTTGCCGCAGTAATTGGCGCGCAGGATGTCGACGATCTCGCGCACCGTGGCCCATTCCAGCCCCAGCGTGCCGCCGAGATACACCGGCGTGTCGATCTCGGCATCCGAAAAGCCGTGATATTCGGTGCGCAGATCCTCGGGCAGATCGCGGCGTGCGAGGCCCAGCGGATCGAGATTGGCGGCAAGATGCCCGCGCACCCGGTAGGTGCGGATCAGGAGCTGCGCGCGGATCGCGTCGCCCGCCGCCTTGGCCACATCGACCTTGGGCGCGGGCGGAGCCGCCGCCGGAGCCGGCTTGCCGCCGCCCTTGGCCGGCTTGGGGGCCGGTTCCATCTGCGTCGGGTCGAGCGCGGCGGTCAGCGCGTCGGTATCGGTCAGCGGCCAGCGCTTGCTCTGCCAGCTCGGATGCTGCGTCGCGCCCTCCAGCCCGTCAAACCACTGACGCCAGCCGGCATCGACCGACGAGGGATTCTCGCGGTAGCGACCATAAAGCGTTTCCACGAATGCCGGGCTGACGCCGGCGGCGATGTCGAAATCCTGGCCTTCGTAGCCCATGGTCGTTTCCCGTCCGCTGTTGCCCGGTCGAACCGGGCGGTGCCCCGCGCGCGTCGTGGCGCGGGGCGTGTCAGTTCAACCGTTCAGCACTTCGAGCAGCGTCGAACCCAGCTCGCTGGGGCTCGCCGCGACCTTGATGCCGGCCGCTTCCATCGCCGCGATCTTGCTTTCCGCATCGCCCTTGCCGCCCGACACGATCGCGCCGGCATGACCCATGCGACGCCCCGGAGGCGCGGTGCGGCCCGCGATGAAGCCGGCCATCGGCTTGCTGCGGCCGCGCTTGGCCTCGTCGATCAGGAACTGTGCGGCCTGCTCCTCGGCATCGCCGCCGATCTCGCCGATCATGATGATCGACTGGGTGGCCTCGTCGGCGAGGAACAGCTCCAGCACGTCGATGAAGTTGGTGCCGTTGACCGGATCGCCGCCGATGCCGACCGCCGTGGTCTGGCCGAGGCCGGCGTTCGAGGTCTGGAACACCGCTTCATAGGTGAGCGTGCCGGAGCGCGAGACGACACCGACGCTACCCTGCTTGAAGATGCTGCCGGGCATGATGCCGATCTTGCACTCGCCCGGCGTCAGCACGCCGGGGCAGTTCGGGCCGATGAGGCGCGACTTGCTGCCCGACAGCGCGCGCTTGACGCGGACCATGTCGAGCACCGGAATGCCTTCGGTGATCGCGACGATCAGCGGGATTTCGGCATCGATCGCCTCGAGGATCGAATCGGCGGCGAAGGGCGGCGGAACGTAGATGACCGACGCATCGGCACCGGTCTTCGACTTGGCTTCGGCGACGGTGTTGTAGACGGGGAGGCCGAGGTGCTCGCTGCCGCCCTTGCCCGGGGTCACGCCGCCGACCATCTGCGTGCCGTATTCCAGCGCTGCCTTGGTATGGAAGCTGCCGGTTTCGCCGGTCATCCCCTGGGTGATGACCTTGGTGTTCTTGTTGACGAGGATGCTCATCTTCGTTTCCCTTGCGTGCCCCGTTGCCGGAGCGAAAATCAGGTCAGCTGTTCGAACAGGTCGTGCCAGCCGGAGTTATTCTCTTCGATCAGCCGCAACTTCCAGTCACGGTTCCATTTCTTGATCCGGCGTTCGCGTAATCGCGCTTCCTGCAGATCGTCATGACACTCGTACCAGACCAGCAGCGTGCAATCGTGTTCGCTGGTAAATCCCTCAA
Source organism: Sphingomonas sp. Leaf407 (assembly GCF_001425385.1). Taxonomy (GTDB): domain Bacteria; phylum Pseudomonadota; class Alphaproteobacteria; order Sphingomonadales; family Sphingomonadaceae; genus Sphingomonas. The sequence continues at coordinate 296,192 of NZ_LMQO01000004.1, read as the reverse complement.
CCGTCCCGTTACGATGCTGGTGAATGCGCTGGATCAGATTGCTGGTCGAACCGGTATAGATCGTTCCGTTACGGCGACTGGCGACAATGTAGACAAAACCCGCTTTCATCCCGCCGCCTTTCGTATCCCCGCGCAGGCGGGGATCCAGAGCCAGAAGCGTCACGCTCCATTACCCTGGACCCCCGCCTGCGCGGGGGTACGTTACGTGGTCACGCCAGCGTCTCGTCGATGCCCTTGCAGGCGACCAGCAGTTCCTTGACCGCGTCGACCGACACGGTGAGGTTCGCCTTTGCTTCGTCGTCCAGCGCGATCTCGACGATCTGCTCGACGCCGCCGGCACCGATCACCACCGGCACGCCGACATACAGGTCGTTCACGCCGTACTGGCCATCGACATAGGCAGCGGCGGGCAGCACGCGCTTTTGGTCATAGAGATACGCCTCGGCCATCGCGATGCCGCTGGTCGCGGGCGCGTAATAGGCCGAGCCGGTCTTGAGCAACCCGACGATCTCGCCGCCGCCGCCGCGGGTGCGCTTGACGATCGCGTCGATCTTTTCCTGCGTCGAGCGGCCCATCTTGATAAGGTCGGGAACGGGGATGCCCGACACGGTCGAATAGGAGATGACCGGGACCATCGTGTCGCCATGGCCACCCAGCACGAAGCTGGTCACGTCCTTGACCGACACCTCGAACTCGTCCGCCAGGAAGTGGCTGAAGCGCGCGCTGTCGAGCACGCCGGCCATGCCGACGACCATGTTGTGCGGCAGCCCGCTGAATTCGCGCAGCGCCCACACCATCGCGTCGAGCGGGTTGGTGATGCAGATGACGAAAGCGTCGGGGGCATTGTTCTTGATGCCCTCGCCGACGGCCTTCATGACCTTCAGGTTGATGCCGAGCAGGTCGTCGCGGCTCATGCCCGGCTTGCGCGCGACACCGGCGGTGACGATGATGACGTCCGCGCCCGCGATGTCGGCATAGTCGTTGCTGCCGATGATCTTCGCGTCGAACCCTTCGACGGGTCCGCACTGCGACAGGTCGAGTGCCTTGCCTTGCGGAATGCCCTCGGCCACGTCGAACAGGACGATGTCGCCAAGGTTCTTCAACGCTGCGAGATGGGCGAGCGTGCCGCCGATGTTGCCGGCGCCGATCAGCGCGATCTTCTTGCGAGCCAAGGTTCTCTCCGTGCAGTCAAACGCGCGGTCCTGCCGCGACGCGCGGGGCAATAAGCGGTTTTGATTGAAGAGACAAGGGAAAACCAATCTTTAATGATAACCAGTCGCAAGAGCAATAGGCGAGGGAAACGGCTGAAATCGGATCATGCGGCCATTCGTGGCGAACGCCATGCCCGATCAGGCATGATATTCCTGCCATGCTCTGCGCATTTAGCGTCGCGGCAAGTCGCGACTCCTGCTGGCATGGCGCGCCGGCTTTGCTATGCAGGGATAAATCCTGTCCTGCACGAAGGTTTCGTCGATGCCCAGCGCCCGTATCTACCAGATTCCCAAGAACGCGATGCAGTCGGGGCGTGCCAAGACGCACACCTGGATGCTCGAGTTCGAGCCGGCAGAGCCGAAGCAGGCCGATCCGCTGACTGGCTGGGCGGGATCGGGCGATACGCGCGATCAGGTGAAGCTGAAATTCCCCTCGCTCGATGCCGCGACCGAGTACGCCCGGCGCGAGGGGATCGAATATCACGTCATACCCACGCCCGAGCGCACGCTGAAGCTGCAAGCCTATGCGGACAACTTCAAGTGACGCGGCACGCGCTGGTGTTCGCCGCGGTAGCAGTCGCGACCCCGGCCGTCGCCGCGACGCCGATCGCGGGTCGCTATCTGACCGAGGACGGCGCAGGCGTGATCGAAGTCGCGCGTTGCGGCGACAAGGTGTGCGGGCGACTGGTCCGCATCATCAAGGCGACGCCCGGCGCGCCGATGACCGACGTCAACAACAGCGATCCCGCGCTGCGGTCGCGCCCGATCCTAGGCATGCCGATCCTGTCGGGCTTTGCCGATGCCGGCAGCGATTGGCGCGGGCGGATCTACGACCCGCGCAACGGCAAGAGCTACAAATCGATCGTGTCGAAGAATGCCGACGGGTCGCTGAAGGTGCAGGGCTGCATCGCGTTCTTCTGCCAGACGCAGTTGTGGAAGCCGGCGAGGTAGGGAGATCGATACGGTGCGGACCGCCGGAATGAACGGCAACCAGATACTGGAGCAGTACCGGGTGGCGTTGATCGAACGGCCGCTCTCGCACGTCTGGCGGGGCCACGGCACGGCGATCATGTTCGAGTTCGGCGCGCTCACGCCGAAGCTGCGCAGCGACGGAACGCCAGCCAATAATCCCGATGGCGAATTGTCGCTGATGATCGAATGGACATGGCGGATCGAGCATGAACACCGGATATTGTCGGGTAGCTCGAGCAAGGATGCCGTTATCGAGACTTCGTTGAAACGGCTGCTCGGCAAGCGCGTTCTGGATGTGACGACGTTCGGGCGCTTGCCGGAATTGCAGATGGTCTTGTCGGACGATCTATGCGTCGTGTCGTTTGCGACGGAAGCGGGCGATCCCGAATGGGCACTGATGGATCATCGTGCTGGTGGATTGCCGACCCTGATTTCGATGAACGGGACGGTCTGCGCGGAGCCTTGACGGGATTGCCGTCGGGCATGGTGGTTGGCCTGTAACGAACAGGAAAAGGCCGGGAAGGGTATCCCCCTCTCGGCCTTTTTTCTTGTCTGGACCCGGCGACGGCAAAGCCGCCGCCCGTCGGTCGCCCCGCACGGGGCGCCGGCCGTTCCGATTTTGTGTCGGGTGCAGCCATCGCTGCACCCGTCCAAAATCAGAAGTCCATGCCGCCCATGCCGCCCATGCCGCCGCCGGCGGGCATCGCCGAGGCCTTGCCGTCGTCTGGCAGTTCCGAAACGGTCGCTTCGGTGGTGATGAGCAGGCCGGCGACCGAGGCCGCGTTCTGGAGCGCGGTGCGGACGACCTTGGTCGGGTCGATCACGCCAGCCGCGACGAGGTTCTCGTACGTGTCGGTCGACGCATTGAAGCCGAACGAGGTATCGGTCTGGTCGAGCAGCTTGCCCGACACGACCGCACCGTCATGGCCGGCATTCTGCGCGATCTGACGCACCAGCGAGGTCAGCGACTTGCGGACGATGTCGACGCCGCGCGTCTGGTCGTCGTTGACGCCGGTGACGCCTTCGAGCGCCTTGGTCGCGTACAGCAGCGCCGTGCCGCCACCGGGGACGATGCCCTCTTCGACGGCTGCGCGGGTTGCGTGCAGCGCGTCGTCGACGCGGTCCTTGCGCTCCTTGACCTCGACCTCGGTCGCGCCGCCGACCTTGATGACCGCGACGCCACCGGCGAGCTTCGCCAGCCGCTCCTGCAGCTTCTCACGGTCATAGTCCGACGAGGTGACTTCGATCTGCTGACGGATCGCGTCGGTGCGGCCCTTGATCGAGTCCGCATCGCCGGCACCATCGACGATGATGGTGTTGTCCTTGTCGATCGTCACGCGCTTGGCAGTGCCGAGCATGCCCAGCGTCACCGACTCCAGCTTGATGCCGAGGTCTTCGCTGATGACTTCGCCCTTGGTCAGGATCGCGATGTCTTCCAGCATCGCCTTGCGACGATCACCGAAGCCCGGAGCCTTGACCGCTGCGACCTTCAGGCCGCCGCGCAGCTTGTTGACCACCAGCGTGGCGAGTGCCTCGCCTTCGATGTCCTCGGCGATAATGAGCAGCGGACGGCCCGACTGCACCACCGCTTCGAGGATCGGCAGCATCGCCTGGAGCGACGACAGCTTCTTCTCGTGGATCAGGATGTACGGGTCGGAAAGCTCGACCTGCATCTTTTCCGGGTTGGTGATGAAGTACGGCGACAGATAGCCGCGGTCGAACTGCATGCCCTCGACGACGTCCAGCTCGAATTCGAGGCCCTTGGCTTCCTCGACGGTGATGACGCCTTCCTTGCCGACCTTCTCCATGGCTTCGGCGATCTTCTCGCCGACTTCACGGTCGCCGTTGGCCGAGATGATGCCGACCTGGGCGATCTCGTTGGTGCCCGACACCGGCTTGGAGCGCGACTTGATGTCCTCGACCACCTTGATGACGGCGATGTCGATGCCGCGCTTCAGGTCCATCGGGTTCATGCCGGCCGCGACCGACTTCATGCCTTCGCGGACGATCGCCTGCGCCAGCACGGTGGCGGTGGTGGTGCCGTCGCCCGCGATGTCGTTGGTCTTCGAGGCCACTTCGCGCACCATCTGCGCGCCCATGTTCTCGAACTTGTCCTTCAGTTCGATTTCCTTGGCGACCGACACACCATCCTTGGTGATGCGGGGCGCGCCGAACGACTTGTCGATGACGACGTTGCGGCCCTTCGGCCCCAGAGTCACCTTCACCGCGTCGGCGAGGATGTCGACGCCGCGCAGGATGCGTTCACGCGCGTCACGACCGAATTTTACGTCCTTGGCTGCCATGGTGGCTACCCTTTCAGAATAAGATGGAGTGGGTCAGGAGTCTTGAATCCGGGCCCCGGCCTTCGCCGGGGTTGTTGCTCGTCGGCTCAGCCGACGATCCCCAAGATGTCCGATTCCTTCATGATGAGCAGGTCTTCACCGTTGACCTTGACCTCGGTGCCCGACCACTTGCCGAACAGAATGCGGTCGCCGGCCTTGACGTCGAGCGGCGTGATCGTGCCCGCTTCGGTGCGGGCACCGGTGCCGGCGGCGACGACTTCGCCTTCCTGCGGCTTTTCCTTGGCGGTGTCGGGGATGATGATCCCGCCGAGCGTCTTTTCCTCGGCCTCGACGCGACGGACGAGTACGCGGTCGTGCAGCGGACGGAAGTTCATGCGCGGTTCCCTATTTACGTTGAACATTTCTTGGCACTCACCCGGGGGGAGTGCCAGCGCTCCGGATATGTGGAGCCCCCCACCCGCCGTCAACCGCCGCCGGAACAATTTTGCGGTCGGTACGTGCGCTGTATCAGATAAAGCGGTGCCGGCCCGCTCCCCCTCCCGACCACCCATTAAGGATACGCTGTGGGTGGTCGGGAGGGGGAGCGGGCCGGCACCGCAGAACGCGCGATCGTGCGTTTTCAAACAGCCGCGTCAGACGGTCCGAACCAGTCCCAGCGCCTCGCGCCGGTGCCAGCGGTGAACCAGCAGCACCGCGACCACGAACAGCCCGAGGGCAAGGCCGATCCACACGCCGATCCCGGCGAGCGGCGTCCAGAAGCCGAGTGCTACCGATGTCGCGAAGCCGACCAGCCAATAGCCGATCAGCGCGATCAACATCGGCACCCGCGTATCCTGCACCCCACGCAGCACGCCCGCCGCCACCGCCTGCGCGCCATCGGCCAGTTGGAACAACGCGGCGATGGCGAGATAGGGCAACGCCAGCGCGATCATCGCGGCATTGGCCGGCGCGTCGACATCGACATAGACCGACAGGAACGCACGCGGAAACGCCCAGAGCAACAGCGCGGTGAACCCCATGAAGCCGGTGCCGACGATCAGCGCCGACCATCCCGCCCGCGCGATCCATGTCCGGTCGCCGGCGCCATAGGCGAGGCCGACGCGGATCGTCGCGGCCTGCGCGATGCCGAACGGCACCTGGAACAGAAATGCCGCGATCTGGAGCGCGATGGCGTGCGCCGCCACCTCGGTCACGCCGATGCGGCCCATCAGGAAGCCGGCGGCGGCGAACAGCGCGCCCTCGAACGTCATCGTCGCTGCGATCGGCAGGCCGAGGACCGCGATCTCGCGCAGCCGGCCCGCCTCGATCCGCCACCAGCGGCCGAAGAGGCGGAAGCGGCGCAGCCGCCGGTCGGCGACCAGCACGACCGCATAGGCGAACATCATCGCGGTGGCGGTGACGAGGCTGGCGATCGCCGATCCCTCCAGCCCAAGCGCAGGGAAGCCGGCGTTGCCGAACACCAGCAGCCAGTTGGCGAGGATCGATACGGCAAGGCCGAGCGCGGTGATGACCATCGCCCAGCCGGGGCGGCCGAGCGCCGAGGCGGTGATCCGCATCACCGTGCCGACCAGCGCGGGGATCAATGCCCACAGCAATATGTCGAGAAAGGCATCGGCGCGCGCGGCGACGGTCGCGTCCTGCCCGGTGGCCAGCAGCAGCGCATCGCCATGCGCCAGCAGCGCCATGAACGGCACGCTGCCCAGCACCGCGATCCACAGCGCCATGCGGAACGACCGCCGCACCTCGCGTACCGCATGCGAACGTGCCCCGCGTTCGGCGGCGATGATCGGCGCGACCGCGCCGACGAGGCCCGACAGCGCGAACAGGATGACGCTGTAGGCATAGACGCCGAGCGTCGCGGCGGCGAGTTCGACCGTGCCCAGCCGGGCGACGAACACCACGTCGACCGCATAGACCGCCATTTGCAGCAGGTTCGCACCGACCAGCGGTGCGGCGAGCCGCAGCGTCGCCGCCAGTTCCGCGCGGGCGGTGGGCGGAGCGGCAGGGGCGGCGGCATCGGTCATGGCGCGCCATGTAGAACGTCGGGGCGGGCAGGAACATCCTTCCCGTGCCCGCGACGGGACACCGTGCCGGCCCGCCGTGGAGCCATCTCCGCTTTACTCGCCGCCATCCGCCGCTAATTATCGATCCACGATAAACTCCCCGGAAGGAACGCGCGTGAAGCTGGTACGTGGCGCATGGAAATTGCTGGTCGGCATCAAGGACGCGCTGGTGCTGCTGCTCATGCTGCTGTTCTTCGGGGGATTGTTCGCCGCGCTGTCGGCGCGGCCCAATACCCGCGTGACCGACGGGGCGCTGGTACTCGACCTGTCGGGATCGATCGTCGAACAGCCCGCCGAAGCCGATCCATTTGCCGCACTGTCGGGACAGGGCGTGGCGCAGGAGCTGCGGCTGCGCGACGTGGTCCGCGCGCTGGATGCGGCGAAGGGTGACAATCGGGTCAAGGCGGTGGTGCTCGACATGGACCGCTTCGCCGGAGGCTATCCCGCCACGCTGGCCGAAGTGGGCGACGCGGTGGCGCGGGTGCGCGCCGGCGGCAAGCCGGTGCTGGCCTATGCCACGCTCTATACCGATGGCGCCTATCGCATCGCTGCCAACGCCAGCGAGATCTGGCAGAACCCGTTCGGCGGCACGATGTTTCGCGGGCCGGGCGGGTCGCAGCTCTATTACAAGGGGCTGATCGACAAGCTGGGCGTCAACGCGCATGTCTACCGCGTCGGCCAGTTCAAGTCGGCGGTCGAGCCCTTCACCCGCGCCGACCAGTCGGAGCCGGCGCGCGCCGCCAATCAGGCGCTGTATGGCGCGATCTTCGATCAGTGGCGCTCGGCCGTCCAGAAGGCGCGGCCCAAGGCGCAGCTCGATGCGTTCCTGACCCGCCCCGCCGAGACGGTGCAGGCGGCGGGCGGCGACGTGGCGCAGGCGAACCTGCGCGGCGGGCTGGTCGACAGGCTGGGCGATCGCATCGCCTTCGGGCAGCGGGTGGCGGCAATCGCCGGGGCCGAGGCGAACAAGCCGCTCGGCAGCTTCCGCACGATCAAATACGCCAACTGGCTGGCGGCCAACCCGCTGCCGACCGGGGGCGATGCGGTGGGGGTCATCACCGTCGCGGGCACCATCGTCGACGGTGAGGCGAAGGCCGGCACGGCGGGCGGCGACACCATCGCCAAGCTGCTGCTCGACGGCCTCGCCACCAAAAATCTGAAGGCGCTGGTCGTCCGGGTCGATTCGCCGGGCGGATCGGTGCTGGCGTCGGAGCGCATCCGGCAGGCAATCCTCCAGGCGAAGGCCAAGGGGTTGCCGGTCGTGGTGTCGATGGGTGGCCTCGCCGCGTCGGGTGGCTATTGGGTGTCGACGCCGGGTGACGTGATCTTTGCCGAGCCGAACACGATCACCGGGTCGATCGGGGTGTTCGGGGTGATCCCGACGTTCGAGAACACGCTCGCCAAGATCGGCGTCAGCGCCGACGGCGTCGCGACCACGCCGCTGAGCGGCCAGCCCGACGTGACGCGCGGCACCACGCCGGCGTTCGATGCGATCATGCAGGGCAATGTCGAGGACATCTATCGCCGCTTCACCGGCCTCGTCGCCCAATCGCGCAAGCTGCCGCAGCCGCGGGTCGACCAGATCGGTCAGGGGCGCGTCTGGGACGGCGGGACCGCGCGCCAGCTCGGGCTGGTCGACCGGTTCGGGACGCTGGGCGATGCGGTGGCCGAGGCGGCGAAGCGCGCCAAGATCGATCCGGCGAAGGCACGGGCGGTGTACCTCGACAAGCAGCCGGGCGCATGGGAGACGATCCTCAAGAGCTATGCCGACCAGCAGCGCGATCAGGGCGATGGCGGGCAGGCGGCGACCGACCTGCTGGGCATGGCGGCGCGCGACCAGCGCGCGGTGGTGGCGCAGGCGCTGGGCGACGCCCGCGCGATGCTGTCGGGCCGCGTCGGAGTGCAGGCACGTTGCCTCGAATGCGCGGGCTTGGGACCAGTCGATGCCTCGGTGAGCGACCGGTCGCTGCTCGACCTGATCGTCGCGAGGCTGGGGCTGTGATCGCGATCCGGGGCGCGCGCAGCGACGACGCGGCGGCGATCGCCGCGATCTATGCCCCCTATGTGCTGGGCGGGACCGTGTCGTTCGAAACCGATGCGCCCGACGCGCGGGCGATCCGCCACCGGATGGCGGCGAGCGACGGGCTGTACCCGTGGCTGGTCGCGACCACCGGCGCGGCGGACGGCGATGCGGTGCTGGGCTATGCCTATGCGTCGAAGTTCCGCGAGCGGCCGGCGTATCGCTATGTCGTCGAAACCTCGATCTATCTGGCCGGTGCCTCGCAGCAGAAGGGCACCGGGCGGCTGTTGTACGAGGCGCTGATCGATACGCTGCGCGCGCAAGGCTTCACCCAGGCGATCGGCGTGCTGTCGCTGCCCAACGATGCGTCGATCACGCTGCACGAGGCGGTCGGATTCCGCCGGGCGGGGGTGTACCGCGAGATCGGCTTCAAGCAGGGGCGGTGGATCGACGTCGGCTTTTGGCAATGCCGGTTGAACGAGGCTTCGGTGCCGCCGAAGGAGCCGAGGCCGTTCAGCGAGGTTGGGGTGGTGCGGGCGTAGCGCGGCTCGGGTAGCGAAGCTACGTCGAGCCGCGCTACGCCCGCACGGCCGGCGGCGCTTGCAGCGCCGTCCGACGACGCGGGCTTTTGCCCGTGGCGGGCTTCGGTCGTCGGCGATCGGACAGGAGCCGCATCGTCGGCGTGTATGGATTGCGGCCTTCGCCGGAATGGTGGCGCGGGCGTGGCGCTTCACCTTCCGTAATTCCCCCCAAAGTTGACAAAGTTTACACTTGCGGCGTGTTTGTTGCGAGTGATTCTTATTTTTTCGGTGGTTCGGGGCAGAAGAAGGTTTGGTTCGCGCGGAGGCGCGGAGGCGCGGAGAGGGTGTGGGCGCGGTGCGGTTGCGTTTCCGCCTTGGCGTTGGTGCGTTGTCGGGCGGGGCGTGGAGGGCGCTTCGCGCGGAGGCGGGGCGCGCGTTCCGAACGTCCCTGATGGCCGGACGGTGTGGTTGGCACGGAAAGACATCGGGCAGGAACGCATAGCGCGATCCTGCCCGATGATGGCTGGTGTAGGACAGCCGGAAACGTCCCCCGGTGCGTAGTGCGCGACCGGGGGACGGGATCAGAAGGCGGCGGTCAGCGAGACGACGCCGGTGCTCGCCGCGATCGGGCTGCCGTTGGTGGTCTTGCTGAAGTTCGGCGTCAGATAGAGCGCTTCGCGATCCGAAATGTCGGTGTCGACATAGGCGACGCCCAGCGTCAGGTTCTTGTAGGTGAAGTCGGCGCCGAGCGACCAGTCCCAATATTTGCCGGTGGGGGCAAGGCTGGTGCCGTTCGGCCCGAGGCCGGGGTTACCGTCCGAATAGCCGATGTGCGCCTTCAGCGTCACCGGCGTGTTCGGCACGCCCGCGGCGGCATCGCCCGACAGGTAGATATTGTCCTGACGGCTGCCGTCGCCCGCGATCAGCGGGGTGAGCGAGCGGGTGAACAGGCCGAGCGAGGTCTGCTTGGGTGCGTAGAACACGCCGGCGGTGAGCGTGGCGGGGCCGGCGGTGCCCGAGAGCTTGCCGTAGAATTCGACCACGTCGGTTTCGTCCGCGCCGCCCGGATAGGTATACCAGGTGACGCCGGCATCGACGGTCGCGGTGTCGAAGGTGTGCTTGTAGCCCGCGATCAGATCGAGTTCGAGGTTCGCGCCGCCGAACGTGCCCCAGCCGGCGAGGTTCGAACCCCAGGTGCCGATGTACAGGCCGCTTTCATGCGCGATGGTGATGCCGCCCTGCACCGCGACGTTCTTGTCGCTCTGCGACACGCCGCGAAAGCGATAGTCGGACGCGACCGACGCGCTGCCGCTGACGGTGATCGGTTCGGGTGGCGCGGTTTCCTGCGCCATGGCGGGAACTGCGGCAGTGGCTGCCAGAATGGCGGCCGGGAGGAAGGTCGAGAATCGCATCGTAAACCCTTTCTGCGGTTACGGGGTGATTCTCCTGCGTTGACGGTCGCCGCGATGGGGTGGACCTTGCTGGTCCGTGCGGTCTGGCCGTCGATGGCGCGAATATGTCGGTATCCGCCGCGCCGCACAATGATTATTGCGCGGCGGGCCGATGCAACGACGCCCGCTGTTGCGTGGCGGCAACAGCGGGCATTGGAGGGACGGGATCACTCTCGTCCAGGGCGGAAACGACATTCAGCCATTCCGGTACAGCGCTTGATCGAAAATGCTGCCTTGTCTGTCACCCCGGACTTGTTCCGGGGTCCACCCGGCCGCGTGCGCTGTCGACAGTGCATCGAGCGGCATCGATCGCTGCGCCGTGGACCCCGGAACAAGTCCGGGGTGACGATGTGGCAGTGGATGTCGATCCGCCCTGATGGTCATCCCCACGAAGGCGGGGACCCATTGCCGCCGACGTAGCGAATCTGTCGCGACGACGGCGTATATGGATTCCCGCCTGCGCGGGAAGGACGATGGGGTTAACCGCGAACGGCGAGGATCGCGTCGATCTCCACCACCGCGCCGAGCGGGAGGACGGGTACGCCGACCGCGCTGCGGGCGTGGGTGCCGGCGTCGCCGAACAGCGCGACCATCAGTTCGGACGCGCCGTTCGCGACCTTGGGCTGATCGGTGAAGGTCGCGGCCGAATTGACGAACACGCCGAGCTTCACGACGCGCTCGACCCGGTCGAGGCTGCCCAACGCCTTTTCGGCTTGTGCCAGCACCATCAGCGCGCAGCGTTCGGCGGCGCGGGTGGCATAGGCCAGATCGCGGTCGTCACCGGCGCGGCCGGTCATCAGCTCGCCATCGTCGAAGGGCAACTGGCCCGAGAGGTGAAGCAGGCCGCCGGCCTCGACCGCCGGAACATAGGCCGCGACCGGAGCGGCGGCGACGGGAAGGGAGAGGCCGCGTTCGGCCAGTTTCGCAGGGATGTCATATGCCATGGAGCAGTTCCTCGTTCGGCAGGGGGGTGGCAGTCAAGCGGTGGCGGGCAGGCCGCGTTCGAAACGCGCCGCGATCCAGCGTTCGGCCTCGACCCAGTCGTCGATCCGGGCATGGGCGTGGGGCGCGGGGGGAATGTGGACCGCCAGATCGGGTTCGGACACCATGTGCAGTCGGTGGACCTCCGGCACGGTCTGCGCGACCGATTCGTGGTGGACGGGCAGGTCGTCGACGAACACGGTGACGCTCGGCCCATATTCGGCGACGAGCCGCGCGACCGGCGGGCCCTTGCCCCCCTGATTGCATTCGACGCGGTGGACGATGCCGTGGGTGGCGAGCTGATCGACGCGGTGGGTGCGGCAATGGTCCTGCAAGTTGGTCAGCACGACGATGTCGGCGTGGGCAGCGAGCCGTTCGAGCGCCTCGCGGGCGTGCGGCACCAGCGTCTGGCGCGCCATTTCGGCGGGGAAGAAGCCGTCGAGCTTTTCCCACATTTCTTCGGGCGCGAGCACGGTGCCGTCGGCGCGGGTCATCGAATCTGCGAAGCTGCCGCCCTCCATGCGGAAATCGATCGCGTGCGCTTCGCCCAGCCAGGTGCCGAAGTGGCGGACCATGTGCAGCAGCACCTCGTCACAGTCGGTAATGAGCAGGGGTTTCATGGATTCTCCAGTCGGGTGCGCGCGGCGACGAGGTCGGCGGGCGTGAGGCCCAGCGCGTCGGCGCAGGCGATCAGGTCGGGCTCATACGCTTCGAGATGGGCGAGAAGCTGGACCAGCAAGATGGGGTCGCCGGCGCGGGCGCGCAGGTCGGCCGGGTCGATGCCGGTCAGCGACAGGAAGCGTTCGGCGCGCGGGGCCTCCGACATCACCCATGCGAGTGCGCCGAGGGCGGTGGTGACCGCGTCGTGATTTGTCTCTCGTCCGCGCATCGCCTAGACAGCCTCCTTGCACTCTGGCGGGAAACGAAGCGCGTGGCAAAAAGGGTACTCGTTGTCGAGGACAACGAACTTAACCTGAAGCTGTTCTGCGACCTGCTGCGCGCGCATGGCTTCGTGGTGGAGCCGGTGCGCGACGGGCGCGAGGCGGTGGCGAAGGCGCGGGGGTTCCTGCCCGACCTCATCATCACCGACATCCAGTTGCCGCATATGACGGGGCTGGAGCTGATCGCGCTGCTGAAGGCCGACGCGCGGTTGCGCGGCGTGCCGATCATGGCGGTGACGGCCTATTCGGGGCGCGACGACGAGGAGCGGGTGCGCGCCGCCGGGGCCAATGCCTATGTGACCAAGCCGATTTCGGTGGTGCGCTTCGTGGGCGAGGTGCGGGCGTTGCTGCCGGAGTAAAAGGTTGCTCCCCTCCCTGACAGGGAGGGGTTGGGGGTGGGTCGGTTCGCGAGGGAACGATAGCGCCTGCCACAAGCCTACCCACCCCCGGCCCCTCCCTTGTCAGGGAGGGGAGAATCAGCGCAATCCGGTCCGCGCCACCGCCATGGTCAGCAGCGCGGCGATGGCGGCGGCGACCCACAGCATGGCGAGGCCGAGCCAGTGCCAGCCGACCGCGCCGATCGTGACCCCGGCGACGAAGCCGAGCCACAGCAGCAGTTCGGCGCGCAAGCCCGGCGCGGCGGCCTCGCCCAGCAGGCGGCGGGCAAGGCGCTGGCCGATTCGGACGAGCGTGCCGGTCATATAGGTCAGCGCGACGCGGACTTCGCCGTCCTCGGCCACCACGCCGTTCTGTGCGCCCATCGCAACGGCGAGCGGCAGCAGCGCGAGGGGGAGCGGGACGAAGGCGGTGAGCGCGGCGGCGATTGCGAGGAGTACGGTCACGAGGCCCATCACCGCCTCGCCGCGCCGCTGCGCGCCCAGCCGTTCGGTGGCGGCGGCCCCGGCGATCGTGCCGAGCATCGCCCCGCAGATGAAGGCGAGGATCAGCGCGGCGGCGGTGGCGGCGGCGCCGTTCCAGCCCTCCGCCAACCCCAGCCCCAGTCGGGTCGAGTTGCCCGACATGAACGAGGCGAAGAAGCCGCCCAGACTTTGGAACGCCAGCGCGTCGACGATGCCGGCGAGCGCGGCGAGGGCGATGGTGGCAAGGGTCGCGGCTGGGGTGAGGCGTCGCATGGGTCTCGGCTCGGGATCGGCATCAGGGGCAATTCGCGTGAGGCCATGGTGGTTCCGCCTCGTCAACCCGCGCGCGGTACGATACGCGCGGACGATGGTCCCTTCTCCGCAAGCGCTGGGGCAGATGCTCGGCGCGCTCGATCTGGTCGGTATCGCGGTGTTCGCCGCGTCGGGCGCGCTGGCGGCGACGCGGACCGCGCAGACGTTCGTCACCGCCGCGTTCTTCGCGCTCGTCACCGGGGTGGGGGGCGGCACGGTGCGCGACCTGCTGATCGGCGCGCCGGTGTTCTGGGTGCATGGCGCGCCCTATGCCGCGATCTGCGTCGCGGTGGCGACATTGGTCTGGATCACGCCCGAGGACTGGTGGCGCGAGCGCGCGCTCGAATGGCTCGATGCGGCGGGGCTGGCGGCCTATGCGGTGTTCGGTGCGGCCAAGGCGGCGAGCTTCGGCGTGCCGCCGTTCCAGGCGGCGGTGATGGGGGTGCTGACCGCGTGCGTCGGCGGCATATTACGCGACGTGCTGGCGGGGGTGCCGTCGATCCTGATCCGGCCCGAGCTGTATGTGACGGCGGCGGCGCTGGCGGCGGGGCTGCATGTCGTGCTGGTCGCGGTGGGCCTGCCGCCGTTCGTCGCCGCGCTGCCGGCGGCTACCGCCGGGTTCGTGCTGCGCGGCGCGGCGATCCGGTTCCGGCTGGCGCTGCCGGCGTATCGCGGGCGGCGGTAGTTTCAGCACCGGGCAGGCTCCCCTCCCTGGCAAGGGAGGGGTTGGGGGTGGGTCGGCCGGTTGGGGTACGCTCACCATTCCTCGCCGACCTACCCACCCCCGGCCCCTCCCTTGTCAGGGAGGGGACAAGGTACTTTACCCCCAGCGGCTGCGGTGGTCGTCGTCGTGGCCTTCGCGCAGCATCGCGGCCTGTTCGCGCCAGCGTTCGGTGTCGATCGTGCCGGGGCGCAGGCGCAGGTCGTCCTCCAGCGCGCGCTCGTCGGCTTCGGTCAGGTTCTCGATCGCGCGATAGGTCTTGATGCCGCGCTGGCCCAGTGCGGTTTCCAGATCGGGGTCGATGCCCCGGATACGCGAGAGATTGTCGCGGCCCCAGCCGAAGAAGCCGCTGCCGTGCGAGGCGCTGGCCGCCGCCGTGGCGGTCGCCGCCGTCGTGGCGGTGCCGCGTTCCTTCGCGAACCGATCGCGTTCGGCCTCGACCTCGCGCAGTTTCGTCTCGCGGGTCTTGAGGTCGGCGGCGACTTCGGCGCGATACGCCTTGTGCGCGGTTTCCTCGTCACGGAAACGCTGCTTCCATTTCTTGCCGCCCGAGGACGAGGCGAGGCCGAGCAGCCAGCCGGCCAAGAGGATCAGCGCGAGTACCGCGAATTGGGTCGGCGTCTGGAAGAGCATCGCACAGGTCCCCGTTTGGTTACGGGGCTAGAACGGTCGCGATGCCGGGGTGTTCCGTGCGGATCGGGCGGCGCGCTCCCTCGCGGGCCTACCCACCCCCGGCCCCTCCCTTGTCAGGGAGGGGAGGTTTTATTTGAACGCGTCGCTGATGCTGCAGGCCGCTGGCCCGAGGATGACGATGAACAGCGTCGGCAGGATGAACAGGATGAGCGGCACGGTCATGATCGCGGGCAGGCGGGCGGCCTTTTCCTCGGCGCGCATCATGCGTTCGTTGCGGAATTCGGCCGACAGGACCCGCAGCGCGCTGGCGAGCGGGGTGCCGTATTTCTCGGTCTGGATCATCGTCGTCACCACGCCCTTGACCGCGTCGAGGTTGATGCGGGTGGCGAGGTTCTCGAACGCCTGACGCCGCTCGGTCAGGAAGCCCAGCTCGATCGCGGTGAGGGTGAATTCCTCGCCCAGCTCGGGATAGGCGCGGCCCAGTTCGCGCGCCACGCGGTGGAAGGCGGCGTCGACGGTCAACCCCGCCTCGGCGCAGATCACCAGCAGGTCGAGCGCGTCGGGCAGGCCCTTGCGGATCGCGTCCGAGCGTTTGGTGATGCGGTTCTTCAGGTAAAGGTCGGGCGCCTTGTAGCTGAGGATGGCGGTGCCCGCGACGATGCCATACGCCTGCAGCGGGCTGTAGTCGGAAAAGGCATCGGTGCCATAGACGAGGTAGAGGATCGGCAGCCCGAAGGTAATCGGCAGCACGAGACGGCCGAAGATCACCGCGACCGCCCAGTCCTTCGAGCGGATGCCGGCCTGGAGCAACTTGATCTGTGCGGTCTTGAGCTGTTCGTCCTGCAACACCTTGAGCGAGGTGAGGAAGGCGCGGATGCGGTCGGTCGCCTCGTTCTTCTGGACCAGCTTGGCGCGGCGCTTGCTGGTCGAGGCGGTGATGCCGGCCTTCAACTGTTCGCGCCGGTCGTTGAGCGCCTTGACCCGGCGCTGCATCGGATCGCGCACCGACGTGGCGGCATAGATCGCCAGCAGCACCGCCATCGCGGCGACGCCCGACAGGATCGTCGCGACCATCAGGACGTCGATGCCGAGCAGGGTCGGACCGTTGGGGTTGCTCAGCATCGCATCAGATCTCGAAGTTAATCATCTTGGCCATGATGAAGGCGCCGATGCCCATCCAGACCATCCCGCCAAGGCCGGTGACGATCAGCCGGGGGTCGATGAAGAAGGTCTGCATGTAGCTGCCGTTGATGAACCAGATCATCCCGAACACGATGAACGGCAGCGATCCGATGATATAGGCCGACGCCTTGGATTCGGACGACATCGCGCGGATCTTCAGCTTCATCTGCGAGCGTTTGCGCAGCACGTCGGCAAGGTTGGCGAGCGTTTCGGCGAGGTTGCCGCCGGTTTCGCGCTGGATGGCGATGGTGATGATGAAGAACTGGAATTCGGGCGTGCCGAGCCGGTCGCCGGTTTCCTGAAGTGCTGCATCGAGCGTGCGGCCGATCTTCATCCGGTCGTTGATGGCGCGGAATTCCTCGCCGACCGGGCCATCGACCTCGTTGCCGACGATGCCCATCGTCTCGGTGATCGGTAGCCCTGAGCGCAGGCCCCGCACCAGCAATTCGATCGCATCGGGGAATTTGGCGGTGAATTTGGCGACGCGCCGCTGGATGAGCTTGCCGACGACGAAGTGCGGGAGCCCGGCGCCCACGAACAGGCCGAACAGCAGCGCCAGCAGGAACGGCATGCCCTTGATAAGCAGCAGCAGCGCCGTCACCGCGAACAGGCCGCACGACGCCATCAAATACTGGCCGATCGTCCAGCCCTTGCCGGTCTGGACGAGGCGCAGCTTCAATTGTTCGACGTTGGGCAGGATGCGCTGGGCGGTGCGATCCGCCTTGCTGGTGCGGTTGTTGCCGATCCGGCGAAGCTGCGCGTCCATCGCGACGGTGCTGGCCGATCCGCTGTGCCGTTCGCGCACCGCCAGCAGGCGGCGGCTGGTCGCCCGCCGGGTCGACGGACCGGCGAAGGCGACCGCGATCAGCACCAGCGTGAGCGACGCGCCGGCCATCGTCAGCAGGAGCGGCAGCATCTCCATGGCTATGCGTTCGCCCCCGCCTTTGCCTTGCCCTTGGCGGGCAGGCGCGCGCGCAGCCCGGCGAGCTTGCCGAGCAGCGAGGTGCCGCCGGCCTTGCCGCGTGCCTTGGCCGTCGTCGTGTCGATGTCGTCCTCCGCCATCCGGCACAGCCGCTGGGCAAGCGAGAGCAATGGGGCGACGGTCTTGCTGCCCTTGCCCGCCTCGGCGAGCGGCTTGCCGAGCTTGGCAGATTGTGCGGCGAGCTTGCCGTCGAAGGGGACGAGGAAGTCGATCTTGCGTTCGATCGATCCTTCGAAATCCTTGCGGCTGATTTCCAGCAGTGCGGCGGGCTGAACGCGGTTGGCGACGACCAGCAGCGTCGTCTGCGGCGCGTTGCTGCGGAACCACGACAGGATGCGGATCGCGTCGCGCGCCGCCGCCAGCGTCAGTTCGGTGACGATCACCGCGCTCTGCACGTCGGACAACAGGTGCGGATGCGCGACCAGCATGCCGCGCGGCATGTCGATCAGCGTGCATTCGAACGCGGCGCGCATCTCTTCCTGCAACTGGTAATAGGCGGCACCGTCGGTCAGCACCGGCTGGTTGATCGGTGCCTCGGCCGAGAGGACCGAGAGGCGTTCGCCCGCGCGCACCATCGCGCGTTCGATGAACAGCCCGTCGATGCGGCTGGGATTTTCGATCGCGTCGGTGAGGCCACGTCCGGGTTCGAGGTCGAGCGCCAGCGCGCCGGTGCCGAAATGCACGTCGAGGTCGAGCAGCGCGGTGGTGCGCTTCTCGCGGTCGCTCAGCAGCCATGCGAGCGAGGCGGCGATCGTCGTCGCCCCCGCGCCGCCGCGCGTGCCGACGACGGCGATGGCGCAGTGCGGACGCTCGACGCTCGTCTCGACCGGCTTTGGCGCGTTGAGCAGCGCCTGCGCCTGGGTGATCGCGTCGCGCACCATGTCGGGGTTGAGTGGCTTGAGCAGATAATCGTGGATGCCGCTGCCGATCAGGTCGCGGTAGAGCCGCACGTCGTTCACCTGACCGCAGGCGATGACGACGGTGCCGGGTTCGCAGACTTCGGCCAGACCGTTGATGTCGTTGAGCGGATCGCCCGATTCAGACAGGTCGACGAACAGGACATGGGGGCTGGCGGCGACCGACAGCGACTGGACGGCGGCGCGCAGGCCCCCGCGCTGGACCTTTTCGGTCGGCCAGCCGTGTTCGGTCGCAAGGCCGCGCAGCACGTCGGTGGAATAATCGTCGCACACGAAGCCGACGAAGGGATCGCGCACGCTCGTCTTGGCGAGGGAGAAGGGGGCGTTCATTACTTGCCGCTCCCCCCGGTCGCGCTGCCGACGCTGTTGGTGATCTGTCCGCCGCCGTTGCCGCTGGGCGCGGCGCGGCGCAGCGCGCCGATCGCCTTGGTGCCGGTGATGGTGTCGGTGGTGCCCATGTCGCGCTGCCCGCGCACCAGATCGCCCGGCGCGGCGACCATCGCGGCGAGGTTGGTGTTCACCGCGCAGCCGAAGTCGGACGAGGTGTGTGCGCCATAGTTGGGCTGGCTGAGCCGCGACGTGTCGGGGCAGCCGGGAACGGCGGCGGTCATCCGCGAGACGACGACGCGCACCGTGCCGGGTTCGATGACGCCTGCGACGGGCGGGACCATGTCGGCGAGCAGCAGCCCGTGGCGCGCGGCTTCGGCGGCGACGTCGGCGCGGACCGCCGGGTCGGCCGACCCGCCGGCATCGACGCCGACCTCGTCACCGTAACGCAGCCGCATCGTGTCGAGCCAGCCGGCGAGGCGGGCGCGTTCGCCGGTCGCGAGGCCGGCGGGACCGGCGGCGAGGTCCATCGCATAGGCGGCGCGCGAGACGACCGGCTGGTGGACCGATTCGACGCCGCGGTTCGGCGTGCCGCTGCATCCCGCCAGCAGCGCGGTGCCGGAAAGGGCGAGGGCGAGGGTACGGATAGAGAGCATCGGAATATCCCTCACTGATTGCTGAAGCCGGGGGCGACGGCGGGAGTCGCCCGGTCGCGGCGGCGGGGGGCGGGATCGGCGGGCACGGGGGCCGCCGCGCCGGTCGCGGGGCGCGCGGGCAGCGGCGTGACCATCGTCGGCACCGGACGCGGGGCGGGGGTGCCGCCGCCTTGCATCTGGCCGAGCAGCACGCGCTCGACATCGTTCGGCGTCTTGTAGCTGTCGGTCGGCAGCGCGATCTGCGTCTGGCTGTCGACCGGTTTGACCAGATAGGGGGTGATGACGATCACCAGTTCGGTTTCGTTGCGGGTGAACCCGTTCGAGCGGAACAGCGAGCCGAGGATCGGCAGATCGCCCAGACCCGGTGCCTTTTCGATCGAATTGTCGTGGTTGTTCTGCAGGAGCCCGCCGATCATCATGCTCTGGCCCGAGCCCAGTTCGACCGTGGTTTCGACCCGCCGGGTCGAGAGCGCGGGGATGGTGGTGCCGTTGATCTGGACCGATCCGGCGGCGGTCAGTTGCGACACTTCGGGGCGGACGCGCATCGAGATGCGGCCGTCGGCCAGCACCGTCGGGGTATAGGCGAGGCTGACGCCATATTGCTTGTATTCGACCGACACCGCGCCCAACCCCTGGCTGACGGGGATCGGAATCTCGCCGCCGGCGAGGAACGATCCGGTTTCGCCCGACAGCGCGGTGAGATTGGGGTTGGCGAGCGTCGTCACCTGACCCACCCGTTCGCCGAGGTCGAGCGCGCCAAGCACGTCGAGGCCGAGCAATTTACCCGCGCCAAACAGCGACGTGCCGATACTGGCTTTTGTGACCGCGGTAATGCCCGCAGTGAGTTCGGTCGACTGGCCTAGCGGACCGCCGGGGACGAACTGGGGGAAGAAGGCGCGGCCTTGCCCCACGCCGAACTTGAAGCCTCCGGTCGCGTCGGCGGAAGTCAGGTTGACGCCGATGTTCTTGACGAAGCTGCGGCTGACCTCGGCGATGCGGACCTGGAGGTTGACCTGCAGCGGGGTCGCCATCTTCAACCGGTTGACGACGGCGACCTTGAGCAGTGCCGCCGGATCGCCGACCGCGACGCCGGGGTTGAGCAGCGAGGCGACCAGCCGTTCGACCTGCGCGCTGTCGGCGGGCGAGGCGACGGTGCCGTTGATGACCGCGATCTGTCCGACCGTCGTCACCCGGACGTCGGCATCGGGAATCGCCGCGCGCAGCATCCGGTCGATGCCGGTGATGTTCTGGCCGACGCGGACGTTGGTGGCATAGACGATCTGTCCGGCGGCATTGGTCGCGAAGATCGTCGCTTCGCCGTCGGCCTTGCCGAACAGGTGGATCTGGCGCGGATTGCCGACATAGACGTCGGCGACCGTAGGGTTCGATACCCAGACGTCGACGACGGTGCCGGGCAGCGTCACCAGCTCGCCCTGTCCGATCGAAAGCTGCACCTCGCTCGAGGGGCGGATCGATCCGGCGGGCATCGTGCCGACGCGGGCGGCGCGGGCCTGTCGGGCGGGCGTCGGCGCGGCGAGCGCGGGCATCGAGGTCGCGACCAGTGCGAGCATGAGCCCGCCCCCAAGCGTACGGCGGATGAAATCAGGGCGCATCAGTTGTTCCCCCCGACCGGCACGTCGGTCACGGTGTTGCCGCGAGTGATCCGCACCACCGGTCCGCGCGGCGCGGGCGGGGCATAGCCGGGGGCGCCGCCGGCGGGCGACGACGACGGCGCGGCCATGGGCGGCGCGGACATGCCGTCGGGGCCGGCCATGCCGCCCATGCCGCCGGGGGTCCGGCCGGGCACGGTGCTGCGCTGGAACCGCGACACGTCCGCCCCGGTCGAGAAGGTCGACGAACCGTCGATCGGCCGCGCGGCGATGCGTTCGAGCGCGGCCTTCTCCGCCTTGGGATCGCCGTTCGCGGGCAGCGTCACGTCGCCGCTGGCGATCGCTTCCTCAAGGTCGGCACCGGTATCGGCGATCGAGCGCAGCGACAGCGACAGCGTGCCGACGGTCTGTGCCACCGCGATCTTTTCGGCGATGCGCGGCGTCGCCTCGACGGTGACGGTCGAATAGCCCGAGACGACGGTCTTGCCCTGGTCGTCGGTGTTCTTGTCGGTCCGCTGGTCGGTCGCCAGCACGCGCAGGTTGCGCAGGAACGTCTCCGATGCCTTGAGCGGCGCGCCGTCGCCGCCGCCCGTCACCGTCTGGGTGAGGACGAGGTCGACACGGTCGCCCGGAAAGACGAAGCCCGCGACCGCGCTCTGCGCCGACACCGGCACCGTCACCGCGCGCATGCCGGGCCCAAGTGCTGCGGCAAGGAAGCCGCGGTCGCCGGGCTTCACCAGCGAGCCTTGCGTGATCGGCTGTCCCGCCGGAATGGCGAAGCGGACGACGGTGCCGGCCAGGTTGCGCGCATCGGCCGCCGATTCGAGGTAATAGGCGTTCTCGACCAGTTCCTTGGGCCATGGCTGGAACCGGAGCGAGGCGGCGTCGATGATCGTGCCGACCGGCAGCGCCTTCGTCGCCACCAGCACGCGCGGGCCGTCGACCGGGGCCTCGACCGAATTGGCGGCGGCGACCGGGGCGGGGGCGCCCATCATCAGCGATCGTGCCATGAACGCGGTGATCCCTGCGATCACCAGCGCTCCTACCAACAGGATCAGTTTACGTGCGTCCATGACGTCGATGGCCTTTCGATTCTCTGGCCGGCGGAATGGCGTTAAGCATCATCCCAGAGTGGTTAAGATCGGGTTCGCGAGGATCAGCATGCCGGCGATGGCGATGGCGACGCCGTAGGGGATTTCGGGCACCGCCTCGCTTCGCCGCCGGCGGCGATCGATGACGAACACCAGCGTGATCGCCCCGCCGACGATCGACATGACCAGCAGCATCGACAGCACCGCGCCCGGCGGCAGCCACAGCGCCAGCGCGCCGATCATCTTGACGTCGCCCCCGCCCATCTGCCCCAGCGCGAAGGCGCCGACGAACAGCGCGAACACGATCAGCGCGACGAGCGCCTGCAGCCCCATGTCCCATGGCGTGAGGCCGAGTGCCCACCACCACAGGGGAGCCAGCAGCGCGATCGCCAGATTCTTCGCGTTCGCGATTTCGCGGGTGCGCGCATCCTCGATCCCCGCGAGCAGGAGCAGCAGCACGAGCGCCGCCGCCAGACAGGGGATAAGGATGGGCGTCATGGTCCAACCCCCTAGACTTTAGGGGTTGCGAAACCGTAACCGGGCCCATGGCCGCCCATGCCCTGTACCGCCGTGCGATCCCCTCCGCCGCCACCATTACGCAGTGGCAGGCGGCCGACGGCTGGGCGCACCGTCGGTTCGACTGGCCCGCCCCCGCCAATATCGCGCCGCGCGGGGTGATGCTGTTCCAGGGCGGGCGCGGCGACGTGTTCGAGAAATATCTCGAAGCCTTTGCTCATTGGCACGTGCGCGGCTGGCACATCGCGTCGTTCGACTGGCGCGGGCAGGGGGGATCGGGGCGCTGCACCCCGGCGGGCGACTGCGGCCATATCGACCGGTTCGAGGCGTATCTGGACGATCTCGCCGCGTTCTGGACCAGCCTGCCCGCCGGGGGCCCGCGCGTCGTGATCGGCCATTCGATGGGCGGGCACCTGATGCTGCGCGCGCTGGTGGAGGGGCGGATCGATCCCGCCGCCGCCGTGCTGGTCGCGCCGATGCTGGGACTGCGCGCGCCGGTGGGGCCGCGCTTCGGCGAGGGGATGGCGCGGCTGATCGCCGCGTTCGGCAGGCGGACCCGCGCGGCGTGGAAGGGCAACGAACGGCCGCATACGCTGAAATCGCGCGAGTCGCTGCTGACGCACGATCCGGCGCGCTATGCCGACGAGGTCTGGTGGCAGGGGGCGAACGCCGCGCACCGCACCGGGCCGCCGAGCTGGGGCTGGGTGATCGATGCGTTCCGCTCGACCCGGCAGTTGCGCGCCGATCCGGCGCTCACCACGATGCGCGTGCCGGTGCAGATGCTGGTCGCCGAAGCCGACGCGCTGGTCGATCCCGCCGCCGCGCTCAAGGTCGCGGCGACGCTGCCCGATTGCGACCTGCTGCGCTTCGGCCCCGAATCGGCGCACGAGATCTTGCGCGAGGCCGATCCGGTGCGCGCTCAAGCGATCGCCGCGATCGACGGCTTCCTCGACGCGCGGGCACCGGCGCGGCGGACGACCCACGCATGACCCGCCAGCGAATCGCGATCGTCGGCGCAGGCATGGCCGGGGCGAGCCTTGCCGCCGAACTGGGCGAGGCGGCGGACGTCGTCTTGCTGGAGGCCGAATCGCAGCCGGGCTATCATGCGACCGGGCGGTCGGCGGCGTTCTGGTCGGAGACCTATGGCGGGCCGCTGGTCCAGCCGTTGACCACCGCGTCGGGGCCGCTGCTCCATGCGCCGCCGGCGGACTTCGCCGAACGGTCGTTCCTGCGCACGCGCGGCGAATTGCTGATCGCGCGCGATCCCGCCGTGCTCGACACGCTCGCCGCCGGGTTCGCCGGGAGCGGGGTGCCGATCGAACGGCGCGATCCGGGCGTGCAGGTGCCGGGGCTGCGCGGGACATGGGACGCGCTGTGGTCGCCGGGCTGCGCCGACATCGATGTCGCGGCGCTCCACGCAGCATATCTGGCGAAGGCGCGGCGGTCTGGCGTGGTGCTGCGTTGCGACTCGGGGCTGGTCGCCGCCGGGCGGCGGGGCGGGGCGTGGATGCTGACGCTGGCCGACGGGGCGACGCTGGCGGCCGACGTGGTGGTCAACGCCGCCGGGGCATGGGCCGATGGTGTCGCGGAACTGGCCGGGGCAGCGCCGCTCGGCATCCGGCCGTATCGCCGGACCGTGGTGCAGTTGCGGGTCGATCCGGGTGCGCCGGCCGACCTGCCGCTGGTGATCGACGCCGCCGGCGGGTTTTATTTCAAGCCCGAGCCGGGCGGACGGCTGTGGCTGTCGCCGCATGACGAGACGCCCGACACCCCGCATGACGTCGCGCCCGAGGAGATCGACGTCGCCACCGCGATCGCCCGGTTCGAGGAAGTGGTCGACTGGCGCGTCGTGGCGGTCGAGCGGCGCTGGGCGGGACTGCGCAGCTTCGCGCCCGACCGGTTGCCGGTGTACGGCTTCGATCGCGCGGTGCCCGGCTTCTTCTGGTGCGCAGGCCAGGGCGGGTTCGGCATCCAGACCGCGCCCGCCGCCGCGCGGCTGTGCGCGGCGCTGCTGGGGCACGGCCTGCCGCCCGCAGGGGTCGACCCGGCGCGCTACTCGGGGCATAGATTGTCCGAGTAATGTGATGAGCCATTTACGGTAGCGCTAACAATCCCTATCTGGCGTCCAAGGACCGAGCGAGAGGACCATCATGACGATCACCGGCGAACTGTTTCTGGGCGCGAAGCGCGTTGCCCGCGACGATTTGTTCCAGGCCTATGACCCCGCCACCGGCGCGCTGTTCGGCGAAGGCTTTTCCAAGGGCACGAAGGAAGACGCGATCGAGGCATGCGATCGTGCCGCCGCCGCCGCGCCGCTCTATGCCGCGCTGCCGATCGAGCAGCGTGCCGCCTTCCTCGACGCGATCGCCGATGAAATCGAGGCGCTGGGCGACGAGCTGATCGAGCGCGGCAGCCGCGAGACCGGTCTGCCGACCGCACGCCTGACCGGCGAGCGCGGGCGCACCTGCGGCCAGTTGCGCCTGTTCGCCAAGGAAGTGCGCGACGGTGCGTGGCAGCAGCTCCGCATCGATCATGCCGATCCCGCCCGCGCCCCGGTGGCCAAGCCCGACCTGCGGCTGCGCACCGTGCCCGTCGGCCCGGTGGTGGTGTTCGGCGCGTCGAACTTCCCGCTCGCCTTCTCGACCGCCGGTGGCGACACCGCCTCGGCGCTGGCGGCGGGCTGCCCGGTGATCGTGAAGGCGCATCAGGCGCATCCGGGCACCGCCGAGCTGGTCGCCTCGGCGATCATCAAGGCGGCGGAAAAGACCGGCATGCCCGATGGCGTGTTCTCGATGGTGTCGGGGTCGGGGCAGGTGATCGGCACCGCGCTGGTCGCCGATCCGCGCGTGCAGGCGGTGGGCTTCACCGGATCGCGTGCCGGCGGCACCGCGCTGATGAAGGTCGCGCAGGAGCGGCCGCAGCCGATCCCGGTCTATGCCGAAATGTCGTCGATCAACCCGGTCGTGCTGATGCCCGCCGCGCTGAAGAATCGCGGCGAGCCGCTGGCCAAGCAATATGTCGGGTCGCTCAGCATGGGCGCGGGCCAGTTCTGCACGAATCCCGGCCTCGTCCTCGGCATCGCCGGGCCGGAACTCGATGCGTTCCTCGACGTGGCGGGCGAAGCGCTGCTCGGCACCCCGGCGCAGGTGATGCTGAGCGACGGCATCCACAAGGCGTATGAGGAAGGCCGCGCCAAGCTGGCGTCGAGCCCGGCGGTAACGATCGTCGGCGAAGGTGCCGAGCCCGAAGGTCCGACGCGCGGTCGCGCGGCGATCTTCGCGGTGTCGGGCGAGGACTTCCTCGCCGATCCGGCGCATGCCCACGAAGTGTTCGGCATGTCGTCGGTCGTCGTGAAGTGCGCCGATGCCGCCGAACTGGCCGAGGTGCTGGGCAAGCTGGAGGGACAGCTTACCGCGACGCTCCAGATCGACGAGGCCGATTACGACGACGCCCGCAAGCTGATCCCGGTGCTGGAACGCACCGTCGGCCGCATCCTGTGCAACGGCTGGCCGACCGGCGTCGAAGTGGGCCATGCGATGGTCCATGGCGGGCCGTTCCCGGCGACGTCGGACGGGCGGACGACCTCGGTCGGCACGCTCGCCATCCACCGCTTCCTGCGGCCGGTGTCGTACCAGGATTTCCCCGAGGCGCTGCTGCCTGACGCGCTGCGCGAGGGGAACCAGAATGGCGCGCTCGCCCGGATCGACGGGGCGTGGACGGTCGGTTGATGGCTTGCCGGGACCGATCGATATTCGGTGATACTCGTTGATGTTCGTCATTCCCGCGCAGGCGGGAATCCATAACCGCTGACGTTTAGGCTGGATTCGCAACGCTGGTGCATATGGGCTCCCGCCTGCGCGGGAGTGACGACAAGGGATGGAGCAGTCGTCCCGCGTCAGCGAACGGAATGTCGATCGGACCTGACTGGAAATAAGGGGGCGGCGGGTCGTTGATCCGTCGCCTTCTTCATGTTCGGAAACATGCCATGGACGACGACACGATCATCGACACGCCCGAGGGGCCGAAGCGCTGGGGCGACTGGAAGAAGAAGAACCCGGTGCAGCTCCCCTCGCGCCGGACCAAGGGCAAGACATTGCCGAACAAGGTGAAGCTGCGCACCGACGAATGACGGCAACGAGCCGGCTTCCGCTGCGGCGGTGATGAGTGCACAGCAGCGTCGGACAGGCGGGAGAGCAGGCGATGGCGACGGCGACACGGGTTTCCTTCGGAACGCTGGACGGCGCGCCGGCCGAGGCGATCGAACTGGCGGCAGGCGCGCTGTTCGCGCGCATCCTGCCGTTCGGGGCGACGCTGCATGCGCTGCACGTGCCCGATCGGAATGGCGAGGCGGCCGATGTGCTGCTCGGCTATGACGACGTGCAGTCGTATCGCGACCGGCCGGGCTGGTACGGGGTGACGGTGGGGCGCTACGCCAATCGCATCGCCGGGGGACGCTTCACGCTCGACGGGGTCGAGTATCCGCTGGAGATCAACAACGGTCCCAACCACCTCCACGGCGGATCGGACGGGTTCGACCAGCGGCTGTGGCATGTCGCGAAGGTCGCGGCTGACGAGGATACGGCATGGGTTCGCCTCGAACTCTACAGCCCCGATGGCGATGCCGGTTATCCGGGCACGCTGCACGCCAGCGCGACCTATACGCTGGACGAGGACGGGCTGACGATCACCTATCGCGCGACGTGCGATGCGCCGACCGTCGTCAACCTGACCAACCATGCGTTCTTGGACCTGTCGGGCATCGGCGAGGCGATGGCGCAGCGGTTGATGCTCCATGCCGACCAGTATCTGCCGGTCGATGCGACCTCGATTCCCACCGGCGAGCGGCGCGCGGTGGCGGACACGCCGTTCGATTTCCGCGTGCTGCGCCGGATCGGCGCGGGACTGCGCGACGGGCGCGACGACCAGATCGTGATCGGGCGCGGCTACGACCATAATTTCATCGTCGACGGCACGGCGGGCGCGCTGCGCCCGGCCGCCGTGCTGGCGTGTCCGGCATCGGGGCGGGTGATGACGATGAGCGTCACCGCACCCGGCCTGCAACTCTATACCGGCAATTTCCTCGACGGGACGAAAGGCGGCAAGGACGCGCGGCTGTACCGGCAGGGCGATGCCGTCTGCCTCGAACCGCAGGCGTTTCCCGACAGTCCCAACCGGAGCGATTTCCCGAGCGCGCGGCTGAACCCCGGCGAGTCGTGGCAAAGCGTGATCCGCCTGACGTTCACCCTCGCCGACGCTGCGGCATAGCGGCGAAGCGCTGCCCGATTATTGCGTCGCCGCAGGGCTTTATTGCGTTTGCGGCATGGGTGCTTGACGAAGCGACAAGGCTTTGCGAACGGCTTTACCCCTATGAAGCACCCCCTTCTCCTCGTCGCGGCCACCGCGGCGTTCGCCCTGTCGGCCTGTGGCCAGCAGCAGCCCGATGAACTCGACACGCGCGCGCCTGATCCGCTGGCGTCGCAGCTCGCCAACCGGCCGAAGGCGGAACTGCCGCCGCCGGTGAAGGCAAGCGTCACCTTCCGCTGCAAGGACAACAGCCTCGCCTATGTCGACTTCTTCGAAGGCGACACGCAGGCGAACTTCCGCGCCGACCAGAATGCGGTCCCGACGCGGCTGAAGGCCCCTGCCACGGGCGAGCCGCTGGTCGCCGAGGGTGGCTACAAGCTGACCGGCACGCCGAAGTCGATCACCCTGACGCAGCCCGGCAAGCCCGCGCAGAGCTGCACCGCCTGATTTCCGGCGCGGCGGCTCCCCTTCCGGGCCGCCGGACCGTATCGTACCTGATGAGGCCGGTGGGAATTCCCACCGGCCTTTTTTATGGGTTTCAAAGGCCGATCGCCGGCCTTGGAACCGGCGTCCTCGTGGTAAGGAACGGGATGTTCCGGCCCGATCGACCATCCTCTCCGTACCGTCACCGCGGACTCGTTCCGGGGCGACGGTGTATCCGGATCGGTCCGTTCAGTATTTCACCCGCGTCGCGCGCAGCTTGTAGCGCTTGAGCGCGTCCTGCACGCTGCCGTCGCCCGCCAGATGGCCGGCACCGACCGCGATGAACACCGTGCCCGGACGGGCCATGCGGTCCTCGATCCACTTGGCCCAGCGCGCGTTGCGATCGGTCAGCAGGACGCGCTTCAACTCGGGCGTGTCGACCATCTCGGCATTCATCGTCGCCGCCAGCGCCACCGGATCGCCCTTCGCCCAGTCGGCGACCATGGTGTCGATCATCTGCCCGGCCTTGGGCAGTTCCTTCACCGTCTCAGTGAGGAACGTCACCTGCGCCGCGTCCGATAGCGAATCGAAGAAGCCGAACTGCTGTTCGAGCGTTTCCAGCCCCGTCACCGGCTTGCCCGCCGCCTTGGCCGCGGCCGAGATCGTCTGCTCGGCGCCGCTTGCCGGGTCATAGCCCTGCTTCTGGAGCGTGACGAGCATGAGCGTGGAAGCGGCGAACCACGGATCGAGCGGTTCGAGCGCGCCTTCGGGCAGGCCGGCATCGGCGACCGCCTTGGCATAGGCTGGACGTTCGGCGGCGGGGAGTTTCTCGCTCAGCTTCGGGCCGGTCATGTTGACCGCCGACTTCATCACCGCCGCCTGCGCCTGTTCGGGCGTCGGCATCGGGATTTCGAGCACGACCTCGTTCGACTTGTCGAACGCGGTCTTCACCGCTTCGTCGAACCATGACAGGCCGGGCTTCAGGACGTGGATCGTCCCGAACAGATAGATGGTGGTGTCCTTGTCCTTGACCACCCACAGCGCGGGATCGGCATCCTTCGTCGCCGGTGCGGCGGTCGCGGCGGCCGGTGCGGGCGCAGGCGCGGTCTGGGCAAGGGCGGGGCCGGACAAGAGCGCCAGCGCGGCGCCGATGTACGGCAAGGTCCTGGATTTCATAACGTCCCCCGTTGGTGTCGCCTCCACCGGCGACGGCCGCAATCTAGCAGCAGGCGATGCGCCGGGGTAGCGAGCAATCGTCGTTTTTCGATATAGATTGCGCTCCCTTGGGATGGCGGAACGTCGGGCGGAGGCGCTTCGTTGACGGGGGTGAGATGCCCCCTTCCGGGGCAGCGCCGGGACCTCCGCCATGCTGCAAGCGCCGATCGATGCCGCCGTCCGTACCGCCGTTCCCTCGCCCGAGGTGGTGAGCGCCGCGCTGGCGGATGCGCTGGCGACGCGGTCGGTGCTGTTCGTCGCCGCCGACGAGGGGCGCGCGGCACGGGTCGCGGCGCTGCTGGCGGCGTTCGTGCCCGATGGCGAGGTCGTGTATCTGCCCGCGAGCGACGCGCTGCCCGGCGACGATGCCCCCGCATCGCCGGCCAATGCCGGTGCGCGGGTCGCGGCGCTGCGGCGGTTGCGGGTGGCGAGCGCCGGGGGGCGGAGCGTGGCGTGCATCACTACGCCCGAGGCGACCGCGCTGCGCGTCGCGCCGCCGGCGGCGTTCGATGCCGCGCCGCCGGTGCTGCGGACGGGTGATGCGATCGACATAGGCGGTTTCGCCGATCGCGCGGTGGAGCTGGGATATGTCATCGACGACCGGGTCGACGAGCCGGGCGAGGTCGCGGTGCGCGGCGGGGTGATCGACCTGTTCCCCGCCGATGCGGCGGGGCCGGTGCGCGTCACGATCGAGGACGATCGGATCGTCGCCGTCCGCCGCTACGATCCGGTGACGCAGCGCAGCGATGCCGATCTGGACGCCATCGTCATCGGCCGCGCCGCCGAGCCGGTCGTCGCGGACGGCGTGCCGCTGACCGATCACCTTCCCGATGCCGCGATTGTCTCCGACGCGCAGGTGGACGAGCGTCGCCAGCGGTTCCTCGACCTTGCTCGCGATGCTACCCATCGGCGGCGGCGCGACGATGCGACGCTGGTGGATGGCGCAACCTGGGACGCGCTGATCGCCGGGCGGGAGCGGATCGACCTGCCGCCCGCCGGGGATGCGCCGCCGCGCTTCGTCACCGGCAACGCCCCGGCGCGTGCGTTCGGCAGGTTCGCGCGCGGAGTACTGGCGGATGGCCGGCTGGTGCTGGCGGGCAGTCCGCGCGACCTGCGGTTTCTTGCCCCCCGGCTGGCGACGCTTGGCCGGACCGACCCGGTAACGATCGGGTCGTGGGCCGAGGCGGCGCAGGCGAAGCCCGGCAGCGCGATGCTGCTGACCGCGCCGGTCGATCGCGGCTTCGTCGCCAGTGGCGTGACCGTGGTGGCAGGCGGCGACCTGCTCGGCGGGCGGGCGCGCGGTGACGAGCTTGCGGTATTGACCGGGGCGCTGTTCGCGGAAGGCGGCGAGCTGCGCATCGGCGACGTGGTGGTGCATGAGGACTTCGGCATCGGTCGCATCACCGGGCTGGAAGCATTGCCGGGCGAGGAAGGCGGCGACGCGATCGTGCTGGACTATGCGCGCGACGCCCGGCGGCTGGTGCCGGTGGCGGAGGCCGACCGCATCTGGCGCTATGGCGCGGAAGGCGACGGCGTAGCGCTCGATGCGCTCGACGGAACGAGTTGGCAGAAGCGGCGCGGTGCGATCGACGCCGCCATCGCCGAGAGCGCGCGCGAGCTGGCCGCGATCGCCGCCGAGCGTGATGCGCGGCAGGTGCCGCCGATCGAGGCCGATGTCGCGGCGTACGAACGCTTCGCCGCCGGCTTCGCCTTTACCGAAACGCCCGATCAGGCGCGCGCCATCGCGGCGGTCCGCGCCGATCTGGCGAGCGGGCGGCCGATGGACCGGCTGGTCATCGGCGACGTCGGCTATGGCAAGACCGAGGTGGCGTTGCGCGCCGCCGCGATCGTCGCGCTGGCCGGGCGGCAGGTGGCGATCGCCGCGCCGACGACGGTGCTGGTGCGCCAGCATCTCGACAGCTTCACTCGCCGTTTCGCCGGCACCGGCATCGTCGTCGCTGGCCTCTCGCGGCTGTCGAGCGCGGCCGAGAAAAAGCGGGTGAAGGCGGGACTGGCCGACGGGTCGATCGGGGTCGTGATCGGCACGCAGGCGCTGGCCGGCAAGGGTGTGGCCTATGCCGATCTCGCGCTGACCGTGATCGACGAGGAGCAGCGGTTTGGCGCGGCCGACAAGGCGAAGCTGCGGGCCTTGAGCGATCACGTCATGACGCTGTCGGCGACACCGATCCCGCGCACGCTGCAATCAGCGATGATCGGGTTGCAGCAACTGTCGGTCATCGCGACGCCGCCCGCGCGGCGGCAGCCGATCCGCACGACGCTGGGCATCTTCGACGATACGACGGTGCGCACCGCCTTGCTGCGTGAACGCTCGCGCGGCGGGCAGAGCTTCGTCGTGGTGCCGCGGATCGAGGATATTGCCGCGCTGGAGGAGCGGCTGCGGCGGCTGGCGCCCGAACTCGGGGTCGTCGTCGCGCATGGCAAGATGGCGGCGACCGAGATCGACGAGGCGATGGTCGGCTTCGCGCAGGGTGATGGCGACGTGCTGCTGGCGACCAACATCATCGAGGCGGGGCTGGACGTGCCGCGCGCCAACACGATGATCGTCCACCATGCCGACCGGTTCGGCCTGTCGCAGTTGCACCAGTTGCGCGGGCGGGTGGGGCGCGGCGGGCGGCGGGGGCAGGTGCTGCTGACCACCGAGCCGGACAAGCAGGTGGCCGAGGCGACGATGCAGCGGCTGCGCACGCTGCAGGCGTTTGACCGGCTGGGCGCGGGCTTCGCGATCAGCGCGCGCGACCTCGACCTGCGCGGTGCCGGCGATCTGGTGGGCGAGGCGCAGGCCGGGCACATGAAGCTGATCGGCATCGACCTGTACCAGTTCCTGCTGACCCGCGCGCTGCGCGCGGTGCGGGGCGAGACGGTCGATCGCTGGGTGCCCGAGGTGCATCTGGGGCTGGCCGGGTGCCTGCCCGAAACATGGATTCCCGAGGCCGAGGTGCGCCTCACCCTCTATGGCCGGCTGGCGCGGATCGGCGAGGAAGGCGCGCTTGATGCGTATGAGGAGGAATTGGCCGACCGGTTCGGGGCGTTACCGGGCGAGGCGCAACGGCTGATCGATCTGAAGCGGGTGCAGTTGCTGGCCTGTGTCGCCGGCATCGCCAGGATCGATGCCGGGCCGGCGGCGATCGCGCTCACCCCACACGGCAAGGCGACGATGCCGGAGGCGGCCGGGCTGGTCGAGAAGAACGGCCGCTGGATACTGGCGGAACGGATCGAGGATGCGGCCGACCGGCTGGCGCGGGTGCAAGAGGTGCTGGCGGAGATCGCCGGGTAGCCGTCTGCGGTTGACGGGTCGTGGATCGGCTATGCAAGCACCCATCGTCATTCCCGCCTGCGCGGGAATGACGGTGAGTGGTCGAGAATGGTCCCTCTGCGCCGATCAGTCTTCCATGATCTGGCTGTTGGTCCGTGTATCGCGCATCCGCAGGTACACGATCAGCGAGATCGCGATCATCGCCGTCACATACCAGTAGAAGCCCTGTTCGAACTTCGCGTCCTTGAAGCGCAGCGCGACATATTCGGCGGTGCCGCCGAAGATGGTGTTGGCCAGCGCATAGGGCAGCGCCACGCCCAGCGCGCGGATATGGGCCGGGAACAGCTCCGCCTTCACCACCGCGTTGATCGAGGTATAGCCAGTCACGATGACGAGCGCCGCCATCACCAGCAACCCGGCAATCACCGGATCGCGCGTGTGCTCCAGCGTCGAGAAGATCGGATAGGTGAACAGCACGCCCGCCACCCCGAACGCGATCATCAGCGGCTTGCGCCCGATCCGGTCGCTCAGCGCGCCCGCCACCGGTTGCAGCAGCATGAAGACGAACAGCGTGACGGCGTTGATCTGGCTCGCGACCTCGCGGCTGAAGCCCGAGGTGTTGACGAGGAACTTCTGCATGTAGATCGAATAGGCATAGAAGGCGAGCGTGCCCCCGGCGGTTAGCAGCATCACCACCGCCGTTTCCTTGGGATGCTGCGTCACCAGCAGCCAGAAGCCCGATTTGGGCGCGCCCGCCGCCTTGGCGGCGGTGAAGCTGTGGCTCTCCGCCAACCCCCGCCGGATGTAGAACACCACCACCGCCAGCACCGCGCCGATGCCGAACGGAATGCGCCAGCCCCATGCGTCGAGCGCGCCTTCCGACAGCGTCGATTGCAGGATCAGCAGGACGAGGATGGCGAGCAACTGGCCCGAGATCAGCGTGACATACTGGAACGACGAGAAGAACCCGCGCCGGTCCTTGCCCGCCATTTCAGAGAGATAGGTGGCGCTGGCGCCATATTCGCCGCCGACCGACAACCCCTGCATCAACCGCGCGACGACCAGCAGTATGGGGGCGGCGACGCCGA
Organism: Sphingomonas sp. Leaf407; assembly: GCF_001425385.1. GTDB lineage: Bacteria > Pseudomonadota > Alphaproteobacteria > Sphingomonadales > Sphingomonadaceae > Sphingomonas. The sequence continues at coordinate 262,618 of NZ_LMQO01000004.1, read as the reverse complement.
TGGTTTCATAGCCCGGCGTCAGCGCAATGATGAGCGAGCCGGCGCACATCAGCGTGACCGATACCGACAGGCCCGATTTGCGGCCGTGGCGATCGGCATAGATGCCCATGATCCACGCGCCGATCGGCCGCATGACGAAGCCGACCGCGAAGACGGCGGCGGTGCTCAGCAACTGCGCGGTACGATCGCCGTCGGGAAAGAAGTGCGGCGCGAAATACAGCGCGAACGCGGCATAGACATACCAGTCGAACCATTCGACCAGATTGCCGGTCGATCCGCCGATGATGGCTTTCAGCCGGGCGGCGCGGTCCGGCGCGGCGCCGGGCAGGGGGGATGTGGTAGCCATTGCCAAAGGCTAGGCCGTGGCGGCGGCCACGCCAACCCCCGAAACGAACGACGCCGCCGACCCGCTGTGGGTCGACGGCGTCGCCATCGCGATGACGCCCGATCAGCGCAGGTCGAGCATCACCACCGATCTGGCGGGCAGCGTCACGGTGAGCGTGCCGTTCTGCACCTGCGCGCCGGTGAAGGCGGCCGGCGTCACCACGTTCGGCGCGTCGAAGCTGTTGTGCGCGGTGATCGTCGGCGCGGTCAGCACCCGGCCGGTGACAGCGGTGCCGGCGATGCCGGTCAGCGCCGCCTGTACCGTGGTCGGCCGGTTGGGATCGGCGTTCGACATCGCGACATGGATCACCCCGTCCTTGCCGCGTACCGCCGAGGCCGACACCGCCGGGATCGACCACTGGTCGCGCGAATACCAGGGGCTGGCGACCGTGATCGGCAGCACCGTGCCGTCGATGAACGGCTTGTACATCTCGAACACATGATAGGTCGGCGTCAGGACCATCTTCGGCCCGTCGGTCAGGATCATCGCCTGGAGCACGTTCACCATCTGGGCGATGGCGGTCATCTTTACCCGGTCGGCGTGCTTGGCGAAGATGTCGAGGTTGATCGCGGCGACCAGCGCGTCGCGCATCGTGTTCTGCTGGCGCAGGAAGCCCGGATGCGTGCCCGGGTCCTGCCCGTACCACGTCCCCCATTCGTCGACCGCCAGCCACACGCGCTTCTGCGGATCATATTTGTCCATGATCGCCGAATGCTTGGTAATGAGCTCGTCCATCTTGTAGGTCAGGCTCAGCGTCTCGGCCCAGCCCGCCTCGCCGAACTCGGTCGGCGACGCCTTGGGCGCCCAGCCGCCGGGGACGGTATAGTAATGGAGCGAGACGGCATCGATCTGGCCGATCGCCTGCCGCATCATCACTTCGGTCCAGTTATAGTCGTCGACGTTGGCACCCGAGGCGATCTTGAGGATGCGGCTGCCGCGCGGCGACTTGATGAAGGTGGCGAAGCGGCGAGTCTCATCGGCGGCATATTCGGGGCGCATGTTGCCGCCGCAGCCCCACAGCTCGTTGCCGATGCCGAAATAGGGCACTTTCCACGGCTGCTTGCGGCCGTTCTTCGCGCGTTCGTCGGCAAGCGTGCCGGCCTCCTGCGTCATATATTCGACCCACTCGGCCATTTCGCGCGGGGAGCCGTTGCCGACGTTGCCCGAAATATAGGCCTCGGCCCCGACCTGTTCGGTCAGGTCCATGAATTCATGCGTGCCGACCGCATTGTCCTCGGTCACGCCGCCCCAATGGGTGTTGATCTTGACCGGGCGCTTGGCTTTCGGGCCGATCCCTTCGCGCCAGTGATATTCGTCGGCGAAACAGCCGCCGGGCCAGCGGATGACCGGCACGCCGAGACGCTTCAGCGCGGCCACCACGTCATTGCGGAAGCCGCGCGTGTTGGGGATGGTGCGGTCGTTGCCGACCCACAGCCCGCCATAGATGCCGTTGCCGAGATGCTCGGCGAACTGGGTGAAGATGCGCTTGTCGTAGGTCGGGCCGCCCTGGTCGCCGCGGATCGTGACCTTGGCCGGCTCGCCCGGTTGCGGGGTGGGGGCGGCGGTCTGTGCCGAGGCGGTCGTCGCGATCAGCGCGCAGGCGGTGCCCACGAACCAGTGGCGGGCATGGCGGCGCAGGCTGCGCGCCAGTGTCGGTCGGGCCTTGGGCATGAAGCTCCCCTCTCCTGTTTTACTTGTCTGACTAATGGATAGCCATGCTTTCCCCGGCGATCAAGCGCCAAGTCGGACCGTGCGCGCTTTGCGTCCGGCGGGCGGGCAGGGTATGGAAGCGGCCTGCCCCTTTTCAACGAAGCGAGTCATCCCCTTTGAATCCTGTTCCCCAGTCGTGCGGCCTCGTCGCGGTCCTCGGCGCCCCCAATGCCGGCAAGTCGACGCTGGTCAATGCGCTGGTCGGGCAGAAGGTGGCGATCACCAGCCCCAAGGCGCAGACGACCCGCACCCGGTTGATGGGCATCGCGATCGAGGGCACCACGCAGTTGCTGCTGGTCGACACGCCGGGCATCTTCGAGCCGAAGCGCCGGCTCGACCGGGCGATGGTGTCGGCGGCGTGGGAAGGCACCCACGGCGCGGATGCGGTCGCGGTGGTGGTCGACGGCCGGGGCGGGATCGGCCCCAAGGTCCGCGCGATCGTCGAGCCGCTGGCCGACCGCAAGGAGCCGAAGCTGCTGATTCTCAACAAGGTCGACATCGCCGACAAGCCGCGCCTGCTCGACCATGCCGCGCGGCTGCACGAGATGGCGGCGTTCGAGGAGACGTTCTTCGTCAGCGCGACGACCGGCGATGGCTTGCCCGAGATGAAGGCGGCGCTGGCCAGGCGGATGCCCGAGGGGCCGTGGCATTTCCCCGAGGATCAGGTGAGCGACGCCACCGACCGGATGCTGGCGGCGGAGGTGACGCGTGAGCAACTCTATCACCAGCTTCACGAGGAACTACCCTACGCCAGCGCGATCGACACCGAACGCTATCTGGAGCGCGAGGACGGATCGGTCGAGATCCACCAGCAGATCTATGTCGCGCGCGAAACGCAGCGCGCGATCGTGCTGGGCAAGGGCGGGCAGCGGATCAAGGAGATCGGTGCGACCGCGCGCAAGGAGTTGCAGGAACTGCTCGGCGTGCGCGTCCACCTCTATCTCCACGTCAAGGTGAAGCCCAATTGGGAAGAGGACCGGATGCTCTACCGCGACATCGGGCTTGACTGGGTGGAGTGAGCGCTGAGGAGTTCGTCGACCCACGCCGGCACCAGTACGCTGGCCGGGCCGAGGCGGCTTTCGTCGAACCGGTCGGACCCGGCCGAGCGATCGAGGTTCAGTTCCAGCGTCGCCGCGCCGACATGGTTGGCAAGCTCGACGAACCCGGCGGCGGGATAGACCGCGCCCGACGTGCCGATCGAGACGAACAGGTCGCAACCTGCGATCGCGTCCTCGATCCGCTCCATCTGGTAGGGCATCTCGCCGAAGAACACGATGTCGGGGCGCAGCCGGGGTGCGGCGCAGGCGGGACAGATGCTGCCGGGTGACAGATCGCCATCGCGCGGTCGCCGGTCGCCGCAGCGCGGGCACAGTTGCGACTTCAACTCGCCGTGCATGTGGAGCAGCCGCTTCGCGCCGGCGCGTTCGTGCAGGTCGTCGACATTCTGGGTGACGATCAGCAGCTCACCGGGCCATGCGGCATCGAGCCGGGCGAGCGCGTCGTGCGCCGCATTGGGCGTAACCCCGCCAAGCGCGGCGCGGCGCAGGTCGTAGAAGCGGTGGACGAGATCGGGATCGGCGCGGAGCGCTTGCGGGGTGCAGACGTCCTCGACCCGGTGCCCTTCCCATAGGCCGCCGGGGCCGCGAAATGTGGCGATGCCCGATTCGGCGGAGATGCCCGCGCCGGTGAGGATGACGATGTTGCGGATGGTCGTTCTCGCGAAAACTGGGGCGATTTCTGTCGCTTGCGTCGATCGCCTATGAAACCGGTATGATGCTGAAAAAATCGCTGCCGGTTGCATTTGAAAGGCAGGGACCCAGCATTCGTGCGTCCGCTGCACCTGCATCCTGATAGATTGAGAAGCAATACCGGCGGGCTTCGTCAAACGCTTCTGGACGGGACCGAATGCTGTCAAAGGGAAGGTAGCCGGATTCTTTGACAATGGCGCGGCGCGCGTTCGTCTCCGAGTGATTGGCCGCTATCAGGGAATAGTCCTGCTCATCGAAGCATATGATGTTTGCTTCGTATCGTTCGATGCAGAATCGATACGCACGATCCCGCATGGTTCTGGTATTCTTCGACCAGTTTGCGTCGGAAATTTTCCAATCGGCAGTTGATCCAAATTTTGAAGCACGTTGCGCAGCATCGATCCGGTCGGATGTTGCGTCGCCAGGCAAGGACGAGCAACCGGCAAGGATGGACAACAGAAAAATCTGTGGCTGAATTCTGCCCATTCTGAACCCGTTGCCCGTCGAGCAGCTAACACCGAAAGCATGTATCGATCCTTGGCAGCCGCGTCGGGTTGAGGGGGAAGGCCATGACCCGACGCAACCGGATCGACGGAACGATCCGCCGCCGCGACTCACGGTAGCGGCAGGGTATCCTTCGTTTCGATGTGTTCGATCTGTCCGGCGGTATGGAGAACCGAATAGATGGTGGCCGCCGCCAATAGTGCCAATGTGCTGATTGCTATCAACATTGTCTTGCCTCTCTTCCGATGACCGGCATCGGGCTGGAGTTCAAGGTATGATTATTATCACCTATTCGTGGCCCTTCAAAACGGGTTCCCGGCGGGGTGAAGTATTTTCTTGGAAAGCCGGTCGCCAGAGGATGCGGCGACCGGGCGGCGCGCCCCTCGACAAGCGGCGGGGCGTTGCGCCAGACGGGCGGCATGGCCCGGCTGATCCTGTTTAACAAACCCTATGGCGTCCTGTCGCAGTTCACCGATCGCGGCAGTCCGACCGCGCGCGCGACGCTGAGCGATCATATCGCGCTGCCTGGCGTCTATCCCGCCGGACGGCTCGACCGCGACAGCGAGGGGTTGCTGCTGCTGACCGACGATGGCCGGTTGCAGGCGCGGATCGCCGATCCCCGGTTCAAGCTGGCCAAGACCTACTTCGTGCAGGTGGAGGGCGCGGTCGACGAGGCTGCGATGGCGCGGTTGCGGCGGGGGGTGGTGCTGAACGACGGGCCGACCCGCCCGGCCGAGGTTTCCGCGATCGATCCGCCGGTGTTGTGGGAGCGGGTGCCGCCGGTGCGCTTCCGCAAGTCGGTGCCCGATCACTGGCTGTCAATCACGATCCGCGAGGGGCGCAACCGGCAGGTGCGGCGGATGACGGCGGCGGTCGGGTTGCCCACGCTGCGGCTGGTGCGCTGGCGGGTGGGGGAGTGGTCGCTGGACGGGTTGTTGCCGGGGGAGTGGCGGGAGGCGTAGCGCACTGCCCCTCTCCCAACCCTCTCCCCTGAAGGGGAGAGGGCTTCAGGCGGCGTTCTGGTCGATGCCGAGTTCGCCGAGCTTTCGGTAGAGGGTGGAGCGGCCGATGCCGAGGCGGCGGGCGACTTCGGTCATGCGGCCGCGATAATGGCCGATGGCGAGGCGGATGACGTCGGCCTCGATCTCGTCCAGCGCGCGCAGATTGCCGTCGGGGCGGAACAGCGTGACGCCGCCGGCATCGCCGTGGCGCGGCGGGGCGGTGGCGGGCCGCGCCTCGCCACCGTCGGCGATCTGCGCGATCTGCGGGAAATCGGCACGGGTCAGCGCGTCGCCGTCGCACAGCACCGCCGCGCGGAACAGCGCATTCTGTAGCTGGCGAACGTTGCCCGGCCACGCATAGGTCGACAGCAGCGCGATGGCATCGTCGGTGATGCCCAGTTGGCGCAACCCCGGCTGTTGCGCGATCCGCGCCATCAGGTGGCGGGCGAGCGCCGGAATGTCGCCGCTGCGGTCGCGAAGCGGCGGGATCGTCACCTGCACCACGTTCAGCCGGTAATACAGGTCCTCGCGGAAGCGCCCAGCCTCCACTTCGACGCTGAGCGTCTTGTTGGTTGCGGCGATGACCCGCACGTCGACCTCGCGCGGATGGCGCGCGCCGACCGCATGGACCTCGCCCGATTGCAGCACGCGCAGCAGCTTCACCTGCGCCTCGAACGGCATTTCGCCGACTTCGTCGAGGAACAGCGTGCCGCCGTCCGCCTCCTGAAACCGACCGGTCTTGCGTTCGAACGCGCCGGTGAACGCACCCTTTTCGTGGCCGAACAACTCGCTTTCGACGAGGTTGGTGGGGATCGCGCCGCAATTGACCCGGACGATGGGCTTGCGCGCACGGGGGGAGGCGGCGTGGATCGCTTCGGCGACCACTTCCTTGCCGACGCCGCTCTCACCCTCGATCAGCACCGGCACGCGGGCGCGTGCCGCCTTGGCGGCGATGGCGAGCGCGGCACGGAAGCGCGGGGCGGAGCCGACGATCTCGTCGAAGGCGAGCGGGGCGGAGAGTTTTTCGGTGAGCGGGCGAAGTTCGCCGCTCGCCTCGCCGCCGGCCGCCACGTCGAGCGCGGCGAGCAGCCGTTCGGCGGCGATTGGCTTGACGAGGAAATCGCTCGCCCCGCTGCGCATCGCCGCGACCGCACCCGCGACCGATCCGTTGGCGGTGAGCATCAGGATGGGGAGCGCGGGGCGGTGGCGGTGCAGTTCGCCGATCAGCGCGCCGGCATCGGCATCGGGCGACCAATGGTCGAGCAGCACCGCATCCAGCGCCGCGCCGTCGGGCGTGGCGAGCATCGCGATCGCCGCCTCGGCATCGGCGGCGAACACCGTGCGCCAGCTACGCCTGGCGGCGATGGCGGCGACCAGCCGGCGCTGCGCCGGTTCGTCGTCGATGACCATCAGCACCCGCTGTCCGCCTCGCATCATCGCCCATCCCCGTTGTCCATCGTCCCGTACCGGGGCAGTTCTAGGCGGCATCGTGTAAAAACGCCCTTAATGGCGCGGATGGCCTGCGGGGCTTGGCGACGGGCGACGGGCACGGTACGGTGCGTCCAAAGAGCCGTCCGACAAGCGGACGCACAGGAGAGCCGACCATGGCGACCAACGGCCGACCGCCCGCACATCCGGGCACCTACACCAGCTTTCTGCGCTGGTTCACCTGGGGGACCGTTTTCTGCGCGCTGCTTGCCGCGCTGGTCGTCTGGCTGATCGCATCCTGAGATGCGGATCGCCGTTCTTGCCGAACAGGCCGCCGATGAACGCCGCGTTGCCGCCACCCCCGAAACCGTCCGCAAGCTGATCCAGCTCGGCGCGACCCTTGCCGTGGAGGCGGGGGCGGGCGCCGGGGCGTCGATCGACGACGCTGCCTATGCCACCGCTGGCGCGACCCTTGGCGACCGGGCGGCGGTGCTGGCCGATGCCGATGTCGTGCTCGGCGTACAGGGGCCGGCGCCCGACAGTCTGGGCGGGGTGAAGCCGGGCGCATGGCTGGTCGCCGCGCTCAATCCCATCGGGGAGCGTGCGCGGGTCGACGGCTATGCCGCGCTTGGGCTCGAGGCGCTGGCGATGGAGTGGATGCCGCGCATCACCCGTGCCCAGTCGATGGACATATTGTCGTCGCAGGCGAACCTTGCCGGGTACAAGTCGGTGCTCGATGCCGCCGCCGCCTATGGCCGCGCGTTCCCGATGATGATGACCGCCGCCGGCACGATCAGCGCCGCGCGGGTGTTCGTGATGGGCGTGGGCGTGGCCGGGCTACAGGCGATCGCGACCGCGCGGCGGCTGGGCGCGCAGGTCAGCGCCACCGACGTGCGATCGGCGACCCGCGAGCAGATCCAGTCGCTGGGCGCCAAACCAATCTTCGTCGAGAAGGTGGCGGGGATCGAGGGCGAGGGCGCGGGTGGCTATGCCGGCGAGATGAGCGCCGAATACAGGGAAGCACAGGCCGAGCTGGTGTCGGGCCATATCGCCAAGCAGGACATCGTCATCACCACCGCGCTGATCCCCGGCCGGCCTGCGCCGCGCCTCATCACCGATGCCCAGGTCGCCAGCATGCGCGCGGGCAGCGTGATCGTCGATCTGGCGGTCGAGCAGGGTGGCAATGTCGAGGCCAGCGTGGCGGGGGAGAGCGTGGTGCGCCACGGCGTCACCATCGTCGGCCACCGCAACGTGCCCAGCCGGCTGGCGGCCGATGCCTCGGCGTTGTTCGCGCGCAACCTCTACAACTTCCTCGCCGCCTATTGGGACAAGGAGGCGGGCCGCCCGGTACTGCCCGCCGACGACGAAGTGACCCAGGCGATCGTTCTGACGCGCGGCGGACAGGTGGTGAACCCCCGCCTGTCGAGCTGAACCGACCAAGCAGGAACAGACCCATGGACTTTCTCTCGATCCTGTCGATCTTCGTGCTGGCCTGTTTCGTCGGCTATTATGTCGTGTGGTCGGTGACGCCCGCGCTCCACACCCCGCTGATGGCGGTGACGAACGCCATCTCCTCGGTCATCATCGTCGGCGCGCTGGTGGCCGCCGCCGCCGCCGGGGTGCCGGGGGCCAAATGGCTGGGGCTGCTCGGCGTCGTGCTGGCCAGCATCAACATCTTCGGCGGGTTCGCCGTCACCGAACGCATGCTCGCCATGTACAAGAAGAAGGGCTGAGGGGATGCACGAGGCCGCACCGGTCAATCCATGGGTCGCGCTCGCCTATCTGGTGGCGGGGGTGTGCTTCATCCTTGCCCTGCGCGGACTGTCGTCGCCCGCCACCAGCCGGCGGGGTAATCGCCTCGGCATGATCGGCATGGGGATCGCGGTGCTGACCACGATCTTTACGCACATCCCTTTTGCGGAGGGAGAGCAGTTCGTCAGCGTAGCGGGACGTGAGGTTCTTTCTGGGACGGTCGATTATGTGACCGTCGCTGAAATCCTCGCCGCGATCGGCATCGGCGCGGTCATTGGCCTGACCACCGCCAAGCGGATCGCGATGACGGCCATGCCGCAGCTCGTCGCCGCGTTCCACTCGCTGGTGGGCCTCGCCGCCGTGCTGGTCGGGATCGCCGCCTATCTCAATCCGGGCGCGTTCGGCATTTCGTCGCTGGTCGTGCCGATGATCGGCGAGCCGTTCGCGGTCATCAACCCCGTCGCCAAGGTCGAGATGGCGTTGGGCGTCGCGATCGGGGCGATCACCTTTTCCGGGTCGGTCATCGCGTTCCTGAAACTGAACGGCAACATGGGGGGCAAACCGATCCTGCTGCCCGGTCGCCATGGCATCAACCTGGGAGTGCTGGTCGGAATCCTGCTATGCGTCGCGGTATTCGCGCATGGCCAGGATGCGTGGCCGTTCTGGACCATTCTGGTGGCGTCGTTCGCGATCGGCTTCCTGCTCATCATCCCGATCGGCGGGGCGGACATGCCGGTCGTCGTCAGCATGCTCAACAGCTATTCGGGCTGGGCGGCGGCGGCGATGGGCTTTACGCTCGGCAATACCGCGATGATCGTCACCGGCGCGCTGGTCGGATCGTCGGGCGCGATCCTGAGCTACATCATGTGCCGTGCGATGAACCGCAGCTTCCTGAGCGTGATTGCCGGCGGCTTCGGCGCGACCGACAGTGGCGGCGCAGGGAGTGGTGCGGCGATCGACCGGCCGTGGAAGCGGGGATCGGCCGAGGATGCCGCGTTCCTGATGAGCCAGGCCGAACAGGTCATCATCGTGCCCGGATACGGCATGGCGGTCGCGCAGGCGCAGCACGCCCTCAGGGAGATGGGCGACAAGCTGAAGGAACACGGCGTCCGCGTGAAATATGCGATCCATCCGGTCGCGGGGCGGATGCCGGGGCATATGAACGTGCTGCTCGCCGAGGCTAACGTGCCCTATGACGACGTGTTCGAGCTGGAGGACATCAACGCCGAATTCGCGCAGACCGACGTCGCCTTCGTCATCGGCGCCAACGACGTGACCAACCCGGCGGCCAAGACCGACAAGACCTCGCCGATCTACGGCATGCCGGTGCTCGACGTCGAAAAGGCGAAGACGGTGCTGTTCATCAAGCGGTCGATGGGCGGCGTCGGCTATGCCGGGGTGGATAACGAGCTGTTCTACCGCGACAATACCATGATGCTGCTGGCTGACGCCAAGAAGATGGTCGAGGAGATCGTCAAGTCGATCGAATAGACCGCCTGCTGCCGGCTGGCCTTTGCCCCGATCCGCCGCCATAGCGGCGCGATTCAACCAGGGGGAATGACGGGTGGGGCTGGGGTTCGACGGATTTTCGAGCGGGGCGGCGGACGTGCGACGGGCGATCGTCGTGGCGTTCGACGCGGCAGGCAGCGACATGGCGGTGCGCGCGGCGGCGCATGGCGGCGTGCAGGTGGTGGCGACTATCACCAGCGGCGACGACGTCGCGGCGGCGCTGGACGGGATCGCCCATGCCGACCTTCACCTGATCGAAACCGCCGGGGCGAGCGTCGACCTGCTCGACGCGGTGCTTCCGCTGTTGCGCGATCGGGCGGTGCGCGACCGGGCACACATGGTCGTGGCGTTCGGCGCGGAGCACATCGACACGGTGACGCTGCATCTGCTCGGCGGCCCGGCCGATCTGCTGTGCGATGCCGGCCTGTCCGACCGGGTGGCGGCAATCGCGCTGGGCCGGGCGGCGGTGGGGGGCGTGCAGGACCGCGACCCCGACAGCGAACGGCTGCGGCGGCTGAACGAGGAGGTCGCGCGGATCGCCGAGGTACTGGCGCGGCTGGCGCGGGGCGAGGGCGATGCCGGCGGGAGCGTGCGCGACCGGTCGAAGGACTATACCGCGCCGCCGCCCGCCGGGGTGATGGGGACCGTGACTGCCGCCGAGGTGCGCGGCGCGATCCGCGCACGGCGGCTGCGCGGGCAGTTCCTGCCGACCGAGCTGTTCGCCGATCCGGCGTGGGACATGCTGCTCGACCTGTTCGCCGCATGGCTGGAGCGCACGCAGGTATCGGTGTCGAGCCTGTGCATCGCCGCCGCCGTCCCGCCGACGACCGCGCTGCGCTGGATCGGGACGCTGGTCGATGCCGGCCTCGTCGAGCGGCGCGACGATCCGGCCGACCGCAGGCGCGCGTTCATCGTCCTGACCGCGCGGGCGGTGGCGGGGATGAACGGCTATGCCGGGGCGGTTGCGAGCGCTGGCTTGGGTTGGGCGTAGGCATCTGTCTGAAACGCGCTGACGCGCGTTTTGCGGTGCCGGCCCGCTCCCCCGCCCGGCCACCCATTCAGGATACGCTGTGGGTGGACGGGAGGGGGAGCGGGCCGGCACCGCCTCCACGTCAGTGGAGCGGACTCAAACAAGGGGGCTTGCAACTGGCGGAAACCACGGTATTCCGCCGGTTCCCGCTAAGGGGGCGCTTAGCTCAGTTGGTAGAGCATCTCGTTTACACCGAGAGGGTCGGCGGTTCGAGCCCGTCAGCGCCCACCACGCAAGGACCGCCCGAACCCGGAGCACGGCGATGCGGCGACTGACCGATAAACTCTGTATTGTGACCGGCGGGGCGCGTGGCATCGGCCGGGCGATCGTCGAACGCTTCCATGGCGAAGGCGCGCGGGTCGTGCTGACCGACATCGATGCCGCAGCCGGACAGGCGGTGGCCGAGGCGATCGGCGTGCGCTTCGTGGCGCTCGACGTGCGCGAGGAAGGCGATTGGGCGCGGCTGGCCGAAGCGGTGCCGGTGGCCGATGTCGTGGTCAACAATGCCGGGGTGACGGGGTTCGAGCAGGGCATGGTACCGCACGATCCCGAACATGCCAGCCTTGCCGACTGGCGCGCGGTTCATGCGGTCAACCTCGACGGGACGTTCCTCGGCTGTCGCTATGCGATCGGGGCGATGAAGGCGGCGGGCGCGGGGTCGATCGTCAATATCTCGTCACGATCGGGACTGGTCGGTATTCCCGGCGCGGCGGCCTATGCGTCGTCGAAGGCGGCGGTGCGCAACCATAGTAAGAGCGTGGCGCTGTATTGCGCGCAGCAGGGGTGGCGTATCCGCTGCAATTCGGTCCACCCCGCTGCGATCCTGACGCCGATGTGGGAAGCGATGCTGGGCGACGGGTCGGACCGCGAAGCGCGGATGGCGGCGCTGGTCGCCGACACCCCGCTCCGGCGCTTCGGCAGCGTCGAGGAGGTCGCCGCCGTCGTGGCGATGCTGGCGTCGGACGAGGCGGCGTACATGACCGGCAGCGAGGTGCATCTCGACGGCGGGTTGTTAGCGGGATCGGCGGCGTCGCCGGGGTAGAGCGCTCGCGCGTTCCGGCGTAAGAGGGCGCATGCGGCAGGGGACATAGCGTTTGAACGGGATCGTGCTGTTCGCGATCGCGATCGGCTATGCCGCCGTGCTGTTCGCGGTGGCGTGGGCCGCGCGGGCGCGGCGACCGGGTCCGCGCGAACGGCGGATCGTCTATACGCTGGGCCTAGCGGTCTATTGCAGTAGCTGGACCTTCTATGGCGCGGTCGGCAGCGCGGTGGCCGATGGCTGGGCCTATCTGCCGATCTATTTGGGGCCGATCCTCGTATTCGCGCTCGCGCCCCGGCTGCTCGCCCGGCTGGTCGCGGCGGTGCAGGCCGATGGCGCGACCTCGATCGCCGACTTCATCGGCGCGCGCTTCTCGCGCAGCCGGGGGGTGGCGGCGCTGGTGACGCTGATCGCGCTGCTCGGCACGATTCCCTATGTCGCGCTCCAGTTGCGCTCGGTCGGCACGACCTATGCCGCGCTGGCGGGGATGGCCGATGCGACGCGGCCGATGATCGCGACCTCGCTGGTGCTGGCCGGGTTCGCGATCGGCTTTGGCACGCGGGTCGACGGGCGCGGGCGGGCGGACGGCGCGCTGCTGGCGGCAGTGTCGGTCGAATCGCTGGTGAAGCTGGCCGCGTTCGCCGCCGTCGCGCTGTTCGCGGTGCTGCTGGTGACAAATGCCGATTCGGGCGTGCGCGCGGCGGGCATCGCGCGGTTGCGACAGGGTTTTGCGCAGCCGCCCGCAGCACTCGACTTCGCGGTGGTGACGATGCTGGCCGCCGCCGCCGTGCTGTGCCTGCCGCGCCAGTTCCACGTGAGCGTGATCGCCGCCGCCAGCCCCGCCGATCCGGTGCGGGCGCGCTGGCCGTTCGTCGGCTATCTGGCGTTGTTCGCGGTGCTGGTGGTGCCGGTGACGCTCGCCGGACTGATCGCGCCGGCCGGGGTGCGGCCCGACCTGCTGGTCATCGGCCTGCCGCTTATGGGCGGCGCGCCGGGGCTGGCGCTGCTGGGGTTCGTCGGTGGATTCTCGGCGGCGACGGGCATGGTCGTGGTCGAGACGGTGGCGCTGGCGACGATGGTGTCGAACGACCTGATCGCGCCGCTGCTGCTGCGCCATCCGCGCCTCGGGCGCTCGGCGCAGGTCGGGCGGGTGCTGCTGTGGGTGCGGCGCGGCGTGATCCTCGGCATGATGGCGGTGGCGCTGGGCTATGCGCTGCTGACGCCCGCCGGGCAGGGGCTGGCGGCGAGCGGCATCGTCGCCTTTGCCGCGATGGCGCAGTTCGCCCCGGCGCTGCTGCTGGCGGTGGCGCATGGCGGGCGCGATCCCAAGGCGGCGATGGCCGGGCTGGCGAGTGGGCTGGCGGCGTGGGGGCTGCTGCTGTTCGTGCCGGTGCTGATCGGCCACCCGATCGTCGTGCTGCCGTCGGTCGGCGGGGCCGGGCCGCTGACGATGGGGGCGCTTGCCGCGCTGGCGATCAACGCGCTGGTGCATTGGGGGGTGGCGCGCAGCCGGGCACCGCGGCTGGCGATCGTGCGCGACGCGCGGGTGGCGCCGGTGCGCGACCTGCCCGAACTGGTCCGGCTGGTCGCGCGCTTCGTGGGCGAGGAGCGGGCGGCGAGCGAGCTGGGCGAGGGCACCCATGTCGATGCCCGCGCCGCACGGCGCGCCGAACGACTGGTGGCGCAGGTGGTCGGCGTGTCCTCGGCCCGACGGCTGGTGGCGTCGGCACTGTCGGGCGAGGGGCTGGACGTGGCCGAGGTCGCGCGGATGCTGGATGCCAGCGGGCAGAGCCTGCAATTCTCGCAAGGGCTGCTGGCGGCGACGCTGGAGCATATCGATCCGGGGGTCAGCGTGGTCGATGCCGCGCTGAACCTCGTCGCGTGGAATCAACGCTATATCGACCTGTTCGGCTTTCCGGCGGGCATGATCCGGGTGGGCGCGCCGGTGGCCGATGCGATCGCGTTCAACGCGCTGCGCGGCGATTGCGGGCCGGGCGAGGTCGACGACCATGTCGCGCGGCGGCTGGCACATATGCGGCGCGGGCGGCGGCACAGTTTCGAGCGGGTGAGGAGCGACGGGCGGGTGCTGAAGACGGTCGGCGGACCGATGCCTGGCGGCGGCTATGTGATGTGCTTTTCCGACATCACCGCCGAGGCGCAGGCGTTGCGCGCGGTGGAGACGGCGCGCGCCGAGCTGGAACGCCGGGTCACCGAACGGACCGCCGCACTGTCGGAGGCTAATGCCGCGCTGGCGCGGGCGACCGCCGACAAGACCCGGTTTCTCGCCGCCGCGAGCCACGACCTGTTGCAGCCGCTCCACGCCGCGCGGCTGTTCACCGCCGCGCTGGCGCGCGGGGCGGACGATCGCCAGCAGCCACTGGTGACGCGGATCGACCAGTCGATCGCTGCGGCGGACCAGCTTTTGCGCGCGCTGCTCGATATTTCCAGGCTGGACGCCGGGGGGATCGTGCCAGTGGCAACGCGGTTTGCGGTGCGTGAGCTGCTCGCTGAACTGGTCGACAGTTTCGCCGATCAGGCGCGGGCCAAGGGGCTGCGGCTGCGGCTGGGGGCGGGCGATGCGGTGGTCGAGACCGACCGGGTGTTGCTGCGATCGATCGTGCAGAACCTGCTCGGCAATGCGGTGCGCTATACCGCGCGCGGCGGAGTGGTGATCGGGGTGCGGCGGCGCGGGGGGTTGGCGCGGATCGAGGTGGTCGATAGCGGGCCGGGCATCCCCGAGGACGCGCGGGGCCGGGTGTTCCGCGAGTTCGAGCGGCTGGCGACGGCCGAGGACGCCGGGCTGGGGCTGGGCCTCGCCATCGTCGCGCGGACCGCGACGCTGCTGGGGGCGGTGGTCGAGCTCGACAGCCGGGTCGGGCGGGGCAGCCGCTTCGCGGTATCGCTGGCGATCGGCGAGGGGCCGGTGGTGACGGCGCCGGTGCGCACGGTGCCACAGGCGGTCCGGCCGCTGCGCTGCCTGATCGTCGACGACGATGCCGGGGTGCGGCGGGGGATGGCGGCGCTGGCGACCAGCCGGGGGCATGGGGTGCGGATCGCGGCAGGGGCGGACGAGGCGCTGGCCCAGGTGGACGGCGTGGCGGTGGCGTTCGTCGACCATGATCTGGGCGGGACGATCGACGGGCTGACGCTGATCGGGCAGCTTCGGGAGCGGGTGCCGGGGCTGCGCGCGGCGCTGGTGACGGCGGATGCCAGCCGGACGCTGGCGGAGGCGGCGCGGGACATGGGGGTGGCGGTATTGCTCAAGCCATTGTCCGGGGAGGTGTTCGATGCGTGGGTAGCCGCGCCGGGCAAGGCGTAGCGCAGCTACGCCGAGCCGCAATAGGCGCGGCCGGCCGGCGGCGCTGCCAGCGCCGTTCGACGACACGGGCTTTGCCCGTGGCGGGGCTGGGGGCGATCGGAACGGCTTCCGGCTGGGAGCCGCGTCGTCAGTGGGTATGGATTCCGGCCTTCGCCGGAATGACGAAGCGCGCCGGGCAAAGGTGTAGCGCAGCTACGCCGAGCCGCCCGAGGCGCGGCCGGCCGGCGGCGCGGGAAGCGCCGTCCGACGACACGGGCTTTGCCCGTGGCGGGCCTGGGGGTGATCGGAACGACTTCCGGTCAGGAGTCGCGTCGTCAGCGTGTATGGATTCCGGCTTTCGCCGGAATGACGAAGGGCGGCCCGTGGCACGGCGGCCACGACCCGGCCAAAGTTTACAAAGTTTACACTAACGACGGGTTTGTTGCGATCGGTTCGCGAATAGCGCGTTCCTGTGTCCCGGCGAGGTTCGCGGGTGGTCGACGGTGGGAAGGAGCCGGTGCGAATATGGCCGCCGCCGGGGCAGTAGGACAGCGGTTTTGCTTCCCGTTCCCGCCGCGCCGATGGTAGCATCCCGCCCCTGTGCGGGAGCCAAGGGGGCGATGATGCGACACGCTAGGGCAGGACGGATATTCGGCGCCACGATCGTCGCGGGGATCGCCGCGCTTTCCGCAGCGGCGCGGGCGGAGACGCCGCCCGGCGCCTGCCACGGCGAAGCGGCGGTCTGCCGGACGCTGTGGCAGGGGGAGGCCGAACTGGCATCGATGCTGGTGTCCGGCGACGTGCGCATCGTCGAGCGGCTGTTCGCCGAGGATGCCGTCTGGTCGCTGGCCAACGGCGAGCGATGGAGCAAGCGGCAGGCGATCGCCGCGCTGCGCAACGCGCCACGGATGACGCGGAGCCAGTTGCTGCGCGCCGACGTCCATCAGCATGGCACGGTCGCGATCGTGGTGTGGAACGAACAATGGCACGATCCGGCGACGAACCGCGAGGCGCAATCGTTCGGGACCGATACGTGGCTGCGGCGGCAGGGGCGCTGGCAGATCATCGCGTCGCAGGAGGCGCGCCTGCCGCCGGTGGCCGTGCGATGAGGCGGTTTGCAAGGCGATCGATCGGGGCGTGGCTGCTGGTCCCGGCGCTCGGCATGGCGAGCGTGTCGTCGGGCAAGACGCGCGGCGTACCCGCCGGCGACGCGCTGCCCTGTCCGCTCGATGCGCCCTATGATGGCGGCAATGTCTTTGCCCGGATCGTGCGGGGCGAGTTGCCGGCGTCGATCGTCGCGCAGGATGCGCGGGTGATGGCGATCATCCCGCTGGAATGGGAGCGCCCCGGCCACACGCTGGTCATCCCGAAACGGCCGGTACGCAACCTGTACGATCTGCGGGACCGCGATCTGGTGGCGGTGATGGCCATGGTCCGCCGGGTGGCGACCGCGCAGCGCCGCGCGCTGGGCAACAGCGGCTTTTCGTTGCAGCAGAACAATGCGAGCAGCCAGCATGTCTGCCACCTGCATGTCCATGTGATCCCCGATACGCCGCGCGTGCCGCGGGTGCGGGCCAGCCGTGCCGAGATGGAGGCGATGGCGCAGCGGTTGCGCGCCGCGCTGCCGGCGCGGTAATCGAAGGCTATCCCGTTACCTCGACCCCCAGCGCGCGGGCGGCCAGCGCCGCCTGTGTCCGGTTGCCGACGTCGAGCTTGCGCAGCACGGCGGTCATGTGCGCCTTGACCGTGGCTTCGGCCATGCCGAGGTCGTGGGCGATCTGTTTGTTCAGCCGCCCCGCCAGCACGCCGAGCAGGACGCGCAGTTGCGTGGGGGTGAGCGAGGCGACGCGGGTGGCGATGTCGTTGTCGTCGGGCGCGTCGGTGGCCATGCGGTCGCCTGCCAGCGCGGCGGCGATCGCCCCCTCGATCTCGCTCAGGCCCGCATCCTTGCCGACGAAGCCGACCGCGCCGAAGCGGGCGACCTGCGCGAAGGCCGCCGCACGGTCGGCACCTGAAACGACGAGGATCGGGACGGCGGGCGCCTCGGCATGGAGCAGCGCGACGCCGCTGTAGCCGATCGCGCCGGGCATGTTGAGGTCGAGCAGGATCAGCGCGAGGTCGCCATGGTCGCGCACCGCCTGCACCGCGCGGTCGAGCGAGCCGGCCTCGACGATATGTGCCGCTGGAGCCACCGCCATGATCGCGACGCCCAACGCCTGGCGGAACAGCGGATGGTCGTCGGCGACGAGGATGGTGGTCATCGGGGAGTCCGTGGACGCCGGATGGCCCTGCACCCGCGCGAGCGAAGGGCTGGGGTCATGCAGAACGATGGCTCGACTACGCCCCTCCCTTTCAGGGAGGGACTGGGGGTGGGTCGGCGAGCGAGGAAACACCGGCGTTCGACAACCGGCCAACCCACCCCCGACCCCTCCCTTTCAGGGAGGGGAGTAGTGAAGGGTCGGCCCGTCCTTGCCTCTCGTCCGCGCGGCGGTGCGGTTGCGCCGGAGGGTGACGCCGTCGTCCTCACGCCGGGCGGATACGCTCGGCGACCAGCGTGTCGACCACCGACGGGTCGGCGAGCGTGGAGGTGTCGCCGAGGTTCGCGGTGTCGTTCTCGGCGATCTTGCGCAGGATGCGGCGCATGATCTTGCCCGAGCGGGTCTTGGGGAGGCCGGGCGCGAATTGCAGCGCGTCGGGAGTGGCGACGGGGCCGATCTCCTGCCGGACCCAGTTGCGGAGTTCGGTACGCAGCGCGTCGGAGGGTTCCTCGCCCGAATTCAGCGTCACATAGGCGTAGATGCCCTGCCCCTTGATGTCGTGCGGCATGCCGACGACGGCGGCCTCGGCGACCTTGGCGTGGGATACCAGCGGGCTTTCGACCTCGGCGGTGCCCATGCGGTGGCCGCTGACGTTGATGACGTCGTCGACGCGGCCGGTGATCCAGTAATAGCCGTCCGCGTCGCGCCGCACCCCGTCGCCGGTGAAATATTTTCCGGGATAGGTCGTGAAATAGGTCTGGAAGAAGCGATCGTGATCGCCCCACACCGTCCGCATCTGCCCCGGCCAGCTATCGGCGATGCACAGATTGCCTTCGGTCGCGCCGTCGAGGACCTTGCCCTCGGCATCGACGATGACCGGTTGCACGCCGGGCAGCGGCTTGGTCGCGCTGCCGGGCTTGAGATCGGTGGCATAGGGCAGCGGCGAGATGAGGATGCCGCCGGTTTCGGTCTGCCACCAGGTATCGACGATCGGGCAGCGGCGGTCGCCGACGACGCGGTGATACCAGTCCCACGCCTCCGGGTTGATCGGTTCGCCGACCGATCCGAGGATGCGCAGCGACTGGCGGCTCGCCTTCGTCACCCATTTGTCGCCCTCGCGCATCAGCGCGCGGATCGCGGTGGGGGCGGTGTAGAAGATGTTGACGCCGAGCCGGTCGATCGTTTCCCAGAAGCGGCCATGGTCGGGATAATTGGGCACGCCGTCGAACATTACGGTGGTCGCACCGTTGCTGAGCGGACCATAGACGACATAGCTGTGCCCCGTGACCCAGCCGATGTCGGCGGTACACCAGAACACTTCGCCCTCGCGGTAATCGAACACGTCGCGGAAGGTGGTGTGCGCCCATACCAGATAGCCGCCGGTGGTGTGCAGCACGCCCTTGGGCTTGCCGGTCGAGCCGGAGGTATAGAGGATGAACAGCGGGTCCTCGGCATCCATCGGTTCGGGCGGGCAGTCGGGCGAGGCTTGCGGGAGCAGGTCGTGGAGCCAGAAGTCCCGGCCGTCCTGCATCGTCACGGTGCCGCCGCTGCGGCGGATGACGATCACGGTTTCGACGGCGGGGGCATGGGCCAGTGCCTTGTCGACATTGGCCTTCAGCGGGATACGCTTGCCGCCGCGACAGCCTTCGTCGGCGGTGATGACCAGCTTGCTGTCGCAATCGACGATGCGGTTGGCGAGGCTGTCGGGGGAGAAGCCGCCGAACACGATCGAATGGATCGCGCCGATGCGGGTGCAGGCGAGCATCGCCGCCGCCGCTTCGGGGACCATCGGCAGGTACAGGGTGACACGGTCGCCCTTCTTCACGCCCTTCGATTTCAGGACATTGGCGAAGCAGCACACCTGTTGGTGGAGTTCGCGGTACGTGACCTGGCGCGTCTCGCCCGGCTCGTCGCCTTCCCACAGGATCGCGACCTGATCGCCACGCTCGGCGAGATGGCGGTCGAGGCAGTTGGCCGACACGTTGGTCTGGCCGTCGGCGAACCAGCGGATGCGGAAATCGGCCTCGTCGAACGAGGTATCCTTGACCTGGGTATAGGGCCGCGACCAGTCGATGCAGGTGCCGCCCTCGCGCCAATAGGCTTCCGGGTCGGCGACCGAGGCGGCGGTGCGCGTGTCATACTCGGCCTTGTCCAGCTTGGCCGCGTCGTCCTTTGGGGCGGCATGGATCGTCTGGGTCATATCTCTCTCCTGTATTCCCTGATCTGCGCTCGTGCGGGCGTGCGTCAAGCCGTGCGGGCGTACGACCAAGGTCTTACTAGGCGATGTGCGGCGCAGGCGTGACACTGGCGCGGCAAGGAGGTGCGGCGAACGATCGCGCCCTTGCATCGGGCCGGTTTTCCGCTTCACCCCTCCCTGACAAGGGAGGGGGCGGGGGTGAGTCGGCCCGCGAGGTCAGGTAAGCGCGCGATAACGGGCCTACCCACCCCCAGCCCCTCCCTTGTCAGGGAGGGGAGGTAAACACCCCGGCCGACAGCGACCGGGATATAGGAGAGGATGCCGTCATGGCGGACACGACGACGGCCGGGGCGCACCCCAAGGGTCAGAACGAGAAGCTGGTGATCGCGGCCTCGTCGCTCGGCACGGTGTTTGAGTGGTATGATTTCTACCTCTACGGGCTGCTCGCGACCTATATCTCGAAACAGTTCTTCTCGGGCGTGAACGAGACGACCGGGTTCATCCTCGCGCTGGGCGCGTTCGCCGCCGGCTTCGCGGTGCGGCCGTTCGGCGCGCTGGTGTTCGGGCGGATCGGCGATCTGGTCGGGCGCAAGAACACGTTTCTGGTGACGATGGGGATCATGGGGCTGTCGACCTTCGCGGTCGGGCTGTTGCCGTCGTATCAGACGATCGGCGTCGCTGCGCCGATCATCCTCGTATTGCTGCGCATCCTGCAAGGGCTGGCGCTGGGCGGCGAATATGGCGGCGCTGCCACCTATGTCGCCGAACATGCGCCCGACGGGAAGCGGGGCCTCTACACCAGCTTCATCCAGACGACGGCGACGATGGGGCTGTTCGCCGCCCTTCTGGTCGTCATCGGCTTTCGCAACGCGCTGGGCGAGGAGACGTTCAGCGATATCGGCTGGCGGTTGCCGTTCCTCGTGTCGATCCTGCTGCTAGGCGTGTCGATGTGGATCCGGCTGCAATTGTCGGAAAGCCCGGTGTTCCTGAAGATGAAGGAGGAGGGCAAGACGTCGAAGGCGCCGCTGACCGAAGCGTTCCTGCGCTGGCCAAACCTGAAGATCGTGCTGATCGCGCTGTTCGGTGCGGCGATGGGGCAGGCGGTGGTGTGGTACACCGGGCAATTCTATGTCCTGTTCTTCCTCGAAAAGATGATGAAGGTCGATGGTGCCACGGTGAACGTGTTGCTGGCGGTATCGCTGGCGCTGGGCACGCCGTTCTTCGTGTTCTTCGGCTGGCTGTCGGACAAGATCGGGCGCAAGTGGATCATCATGGCCGGCTGCGGTCTGGCGGCGCTGACCTATTTCCCGCTGTTCGGCGCGCTGACGCAGGCGGCCAATCCGGCGCTCGCCGCCGCGCAGGCGAATGCGCCGGTGCGGGTGATCGCGCATGACGCCGACTGCTCGTTCCAGTTCGATCCCGTGGGCAGCAACAAGTTCGATGCCAAAAGCTGCGACATCGCCAAGTCGTATCTGGCGAAGAACGGCATCAGCTATACCAATGTCGAGGCGCCGGCGGGCACGATCGCCAGCGTGCAGGTGGGCAATGCCGCGCTGACCGCGCCCGATCCGGCGACGGTGGACGGCGCGGCGCGGGCCGCCGCGATCACCGCCTATCAGGGCGAGATCGCCGCCGCGCTGGTCGCCGCCGGTTATCCGGCGAAGGCCGATCCGGCGCGGATCGACACGGTCAAGGTCGTCGCGATCCTGTGGTTCATGGTGATCCTCGTCACCATGGTCTATGGCCCGATCGCCGCATTGCTGGTCGAGCTGTTCCCCAGCCGCATCCGCTATTCGTCGATGTCGCTGCCCTATCATATCGGCAACGGGTGGTTCGGCGGCTTCCTGCCGACCACGGCGTTTGCGATGGTCGCGGCGACCGGGGATATTTACTACGGCCTGTGGTATCCGGTGGTGCTGGCGGTGGTGACGCTGGTGCTGGGCGTGCTGTTCCTGCCCGAGACGTTCCGGCGCGATATTCGGGCGTAGGGGGGGCGTCACCGTCACCTTTGCTCCCCTCCCTGACAAGGGAGGGGTTGGGGGGTGGGTCGGCCAGCGAGGATAGCTGCGCGCTCAACAAGCGGCCAACCCACCCCCGACCCCTCTCTTTCAGGGAGGGGAGAAGTCGTCAGCCTGCCGCCAGCGCCTGTAGCGTGGCTGCCAGAACGGCCGGGTCGCCGGTGATCCGCACCTGCTTCACCCGCGCGGTTTCGCCTTTGACGATCGTTACCTTGCCCTTCGCGATCCCCAGTTGCTTGGCGACGAACCGCACCACTTCGGCGTTGGCCGCGCCGTCGACCGGCGGGGCGGCGATGCGCAGCGCCAGCGCGGTGCTGCCGTTGCCCAGCGGCACCACGCCCGCCAGTGCGCTGCGCGATGCCTTTGGCGTGACGCGCACGGTCAGGGTCGCGCCGTCGGCATCAAGGGTGAAGGGCGGGGGCATCGTCGCTGCCTGACGCCCGATCGGCACGCTGCGCAAGGGGCGTGGTTTTCATGTGTCCGCGATGGCACTATTTCGCGTGCTGCGGCATTCACCCGGCATGACCGCCGCTCCCGTAACGATCGCGACCGCGACGCCGACCCGACCGTTGTCGATCCCGATCTTCCGCGCGATCTGGATCGCGTCGATGGCGTCGAACTTCGGCGGGCTGATCCAGTCGGTCGGCGCGTCGTGGATGATGACCTCGCTGGCGTCGTCGCCGCAGATGATCGCGCTGGTGCAGGCGTCGACGACGCTGCCGATCATGATGTTTTCGCTATGGGCCGGCGCGGTCGCCGACAATCTCGACCGGCGGCGGGTGATGCTGGCGGCGCAGGGGTTCATGCTCGCTGTTTCGGTACTGCTGGCGGTCTGTGCGTGGCAGGGGGTGCTGACCCCGTGGTTGTTGCTCGCGTTCACCTTCCTGATCGGCTGCGGCACCGCGATCAACGGGCCGGCATGGCAGGCGTCGGTCGGCGACATGGTGCCGCGCAGCGTGTTGCCGAGCGCGGTCGCGCTCAATTCGATGGGGTTCAACATCGCCCGCAGCCTTGGCCCGGCGATCGGTGGCGCGATCGTCGCGGCGGCGGGGGCGGCGGCGGCGTTCCTGACCAATGCGCTGAGCTATATCGGGCTGATCGTGGTGCTGGCGCGGTGGCGGCCGGCGCGGGCCCCGCGCCTGTTGCCGCGCGAGCGGCTTGGCCTCGCGATGGCGGCGGGGGTGCGCTATGTCCGCATGTCGCCGAGCATCCGTACCGTGCTGATCCGCGCCGCGCTGTTCGGGCTGGCGGCGAGCGCGGTGCCGGCGATGATGCCGCTGATCGCGCGCGACCTCGTGACCGGCGGGCCGCTGACCTATGGCGCGCTATTGGGCGCGTTCGGGGTGGGGGCGGTCGGCGGGGCGCTGGGCAGCGTGCGCCTGCGGCGGCGCTGGTCGACCGAGCGGATCGTGCGCGCGGCGGCGACCGCGCTGGCGGTGGGCGCGGTGGTGGCGGGGTTCAGCACCGTCCTGCCGCTGACGCTCGCGGCATTGGTGGTGGCGGGCGCGGGCTGGGTCGCGGCGCTCAGCACGTTCAACGTGACGGTGCAGATGGCCGCCCCGCGCTGGGTCGTGGCACGCGCGCTGTCGCTGTATCAGATGGCGGCGTTCGGCGGGATGGCGGCGGGAAGCTGGCTGTTCGGATCGGTCGCCGACACGCACGGCGTCACGCTTGCGCTGGCGGCAGCGGGGGCGGTGCAGATGCTGAGCGTGGTTCTGGGCCTGCGCCTGCCGCTGCCCGACATCGAGACGGCGAACCTCGATCCGCGCGGGTGGGAGACGCCCGATACGCAGGTGCCGGTCGAGCCGCGATCCGGGCCGGTGGTGGTGACGATCGACTATCGCATCCGGTCGGGCGACATCGTCGCGTTCCTGGGGGTGATGGCCGAGCGGCGGCGCATCCGCCGACGCGACGGGGCGCACCACTGGGCGCTGCTGCGCGACCTGAACGATCCCGAATTATGGATCGAGCGCTATCATGTGTCGACCTGGCTCGACTACATCCGCCACAACCAGCGGCGCACGCAGGCCGACGACGCCAACAGCGAGGCGCTGCGGGCGTTTCATCAGGGTGATGCGCCGCCGCGGGTCCACCGGATGATCGAGCGGCAGACGGGGTCGCTGCCGGTGGCAAGGCTGGAGGGATCGCGCGAGATGGCCGACGCGCTGACCGATCCGACGCGGTCGAATTAGGGGGTGGATAACTCCCCTCCCTGACAGGGAGGGGTTGGGGGTGGGTCGGCCTGCGAGGGAACGCCGGTACCTGCCCCAAGCCTACCCACCCCCGGCCCCTCCCTTGTCAGGGAGGGGAGAAAAGACCGCGGGCCACGATCCGCGCTAGGCGGCGGCGCGACTTTGGCCGATGGGGGCAGGCGAAGGGGAACCCGATGTCCGCGCCCGATTTCTCGCTGCTCGCCAAGCGTCGCTATGGTCCGTTGTTCGCCGTCCAGTTCCTGAACGCGATGAACGACAATTTGCTGAAGTTCGCGTTGCTGTTCCTCGCCAATTTCACGCTGTACCGCGACCAGCCCGACAAGGCGGCGGCGCTGGCGACGATCGCGACCGGTGTGTTCATCCTGCCCTATTTCCTGTTTTCCGGGCTTGCCGGGCAGATGGCCGATGCGTGGGACAAGGCGCGGCTGATCCGATGGGTCAAGGGGATCGAAGTCGGCATCATGGTGCTGGCGCTGGTCGGGTTCCTGCTGCCGTCGCTGCCGGTGCTGCTGGTCTGCCTGTTCGGCATGGGGCTGCATTCGACGGTGTTCGGGCCGGTCAAATATTCGATCCTGCCGCAGCATCTGCGCTCCGGCGAACTGATGGGCGGCACGGGCCTCGTCGAGGCGGGGACGTTCGTCGCAATCCTGAGCGGGCAGTTGCTCGGCAGCCTGATCGCGCCGCTCCATGCCGGGATCGTCGCGACGGTGCTGGCGATCGCGGGGTTCGTGATGGCGCGGCGGATTCCCGATGCGCCGCCGATGGGCACGGTCAAGATCGATCGCAATCCGCTGCGCAGCCTGTGGGGCGTGCTGAAGGCGGCGCATGGCCCGCGCGGCATCTGGCTGGCGATCACCGGCATAAGCTGGTTCTTCGCGATCGGCGCGGTGATCCTGTCGCAGTTTCCGCCCTTGGTGTCGGGGACGCTGGGGGCGACCGCCGGGGTGGTGACGCTGTTCCTCGCGATCTTCAGCCTGTTCGTCGCGATCGGATCGTTGCTGGTCAACCGGTTGCTGAACGGCAAGGTTTCGGCGCGCTACGTGCCCGCCGCCGGGCTCGCGCTGGCGCTGCTCCAGATCGATTTGTGGTGGTGTTGCACCCATTTCAGCGTGGTGACGCCGGGGGCCGGGGTGCGGGAGTTCGTCGCGACGCCCGATAGCTGGCGGCTGATGGCCGATCTGGCGGGGATCGCGCTGTTCGGCGGCATCTTCGTCGTGCCGCTCTATGCGATTCTCCAGACGCGCAGCCCGCCGGACAAGCGGTCGCAGGTGATCGCCGCCAACAACATCGTCAACGCGGTGGTGACGGTGGTGCTGGTGGCACTCGTCACGACGATGCTGGGGGCGGGGATGGGCGTGCCGGCCAGCTTCGCCGCGCTGGGGATCGTGTCGTTGCCGGTGGCGGTGGCGTTGCTGCGGTTGCCCGATGACGGGGTGTGGCCGTTTCGGTGATTGCCTGACGTCATCCCAGCGTAGGCTGGGATCTCGTGGTTGTCGTGCGGGGCAAGAGCCGCTTGAGGCCCCAGCCTTCGCTGGGGCGACGGTTTGGGGCAGAGGAGGTCAAACGCCGCTATTCGTGCCGGAGCGCATCGATCGGGTTGAGGCTGGCGGCGCGGCGGGCGGGGAAATAGCCGAACACGACGCCGATCAGCGCCGAGACGCCGAACGCCATCAGGTTCACTTGCGGCAGGAACAGGAACGGCAGGTCGCTGGCGAGCGACAGCGCCGCCACCGCGCCCTGCGCGATCAGTAGACCGATCAGGCCGCCCAGACACGACAGCGCCACCGCCTCGACCAGAAACTGGAGCAGCACTTCGGAGGCGACCGCACCGATCGCGAGGCGGATGCCGATCTCGCGCGTGCGCTCCGTCACCGATACCAGCATGATGTTCATGATGCCGATGCCGCCGACGAGCAGGCTGATCGCGGCCACCGCCGAGACGATGGTGGTGAGCAAGGTCGTGGTGCTGGTGATCGTCGCGGTGATCTGCGCGGTGTCGAAGATGTTGAAATCGTCTTCCTTGCCGCCGGCGATGTTGCGGCGTTCGCGCAGCAATTGCGTCAGCGACGCCTGCACCGCCGCGCCGTCGTAGGCCGGGTTGACGCCGACCAGCATCAGGCGGATGTCGCGGTTGCCGGTGAAGCGGCGCTGCACCGTCTTGATCGGCATGATGACGACATCGTCCTGATCTCCGCCGAACCCGCTCTGGCCGCGCGTCGACAGCGTGCCGACGACATCGCAACTGATCGAGCCGATGCGGAAGCGCGATCCCACCGCCTCGCCGCCGGCGAACAGGTTGGTCTTGACGGTGTTGCCGATGATGCAGACCGATTTGCCCGCCGCTTCCTCGGCCGGGGTGAAGGTGCGGCCGGACACCAGCGGCCATGGCTGGACCGTGAAATAGGCGTTGGTGGTGCCGTTGATCGTCGTCGACCAGTTGGCGCCGTTGTAGATCGCGGTGGCGGTCGATTGCGCCTGCGGGGCGACCGCCGTGACGCCGGCGATCTGGTCGCGGATCGCCTCGACGTCCTCGGGCTTGAAGTCGGACGGGCGCGGGCCGCCGCCGCCGCGCCCGAAGCCCTGCCCCGGGCGGACCTGCAGGATGTTGCTGCCCAGACTGGCGATGTTCGACTGCACCGCGCTGGTCGTCGCCTGTCCCAGCGTCGAGATGGTGACGACCGCCGCCACGCCGATGATGATGCCGAGCGTGGTCAGGAACGAGCGCAGCTTGTGGCGCAGGATCGAGCGGATCGCGAGGAGGAAGGTGGTGCCGAGCATCTATCCCTCCACCGCCGTGCCCTGGGCATGTTGCGCCTCGATCCGTTCGACCAGTCCGTCCTTGAAATGGACCACGGTGCGCGCGAATGCCGCCATCTCGCTTTCGTGCGTCACCATCAGCACGGTGATGCCGCTGGTGCGGTTGAGGTCGGTCAGCAGGTGCATGATCTCGACCGAGCGTTCGGAATCGAGGTTGCCGGTCGGCTCGTCGGCGAGCAGCACGTCGGGGTTGGTGACGATCGCGCGGGCGATCGCGACGCGCTGCTGCTGGCCGCCCGACAGTTCGGCGGGGGTATGGTCCCACCAGCGATCGAGCCCGACCTTTTCGAGCGCGGCCATCGACGCGCGTCGGCGATCCGCCTTGGCATCGCCGCGATAGAGCAAAGGCAGTTCGACGTTCTCGAGCGCGGTGGTGCGGCTGAGCAGGTTGAACCCTTGAAACACGAAGCCGAGATAGTTGCGCCGCAGCAGCGCGCGCTGGTCGCGGTCGAGCCGTTCGACGTGGTGGCCGCGGAACAGGAAGGTGCCGCCGGTCGGCACGTCGAGACAGCCGAGGATGTTCATCGTGGTCGACTTGCCCGACCCCGACGGCCCCATCACCGCGACGAAATCCCCCGCTGCGATGTCGAGGTCGACTCCTTTGAGCGCCTGAAACTGGGTCGCGCCCGCGCCGTAGCTTTTGGTGACGCCACGAAGCTGGATGAGCGGGGCGTCAGCCACGCGGAGCCCCGCCGCCCTTCGACGCGCCACCCTTGGCGCTGCCGGCCTTGCTGTTCTCGTCGGCGAGTTGCGCGGTGATGACCTTCATGCCGGGCCTCAATCCGCCGCCGGTGACTTCGGTCATCGCGCCGTTGCTGTTGCCGGTGGTGATCTGCACCGGTTGCGGCTTGCCGTCCTGTCCGACGATATAGACCGTCTGCTGCGAGCCGCGACCGATCGTCGCCGCCTTGCCCGCGCCACCGCCGCGACGACGGCGCGGGGGGCCGAAGGCGCTCGCCAGGCCACCGCCGCTCGCCGAAGCGTCGGCGTTACTCGGGCGGAAACGCAGCGCAGCGTTGGGGATGAGCAGCGCACGCGGGCGCTCCAGCGTCACGATCTCGGCAGTGGCGGTCATGCCCGGACGCAGTTTCAGGTTCGGGTTCGCGACCGAGAGCGTCGCGGCATAGGACACGACCTGTCCGGTGGTCGTCGCCGTGCTGGTGGTCGACGACGCGGTCTGTGCCGAGAGGTTGGAGCCCAGATCGACCCGCGTGATCCGCGCCGGGAAGGTCTCGCCGGGGAAGGCGTCGACGGTGAAGTCGGCGCGCTGGCCGTTCTGGACCTGCCCCACGTCGGCCTCGTCGATCGCGACCTCCAGCTTCATGCCGCGGAGATCCTCGGCGATGACGAACAGCGTCGGCGTGTTGAACGAGGCGGCGACGGTCTGGCCCGGTTCGACCTGCCGCGCCAGCACCACGCCGTTGACCGGCGAGCGGATGATCGCGCGGTAGCGCTGCGTCTGGCTCGAATTGAGCTGGGCGCGCGACGCCTCGACGTTAGCCTGTGCCTGCCGCACGCCGGCGACCGCGCGCTGGACGGCGGCCTGCTGCGTCTGGAGTTCGGTGGCCGAGGGGACGCGCCCGCCCGACAGGCGGCGGACGTCCTCCAGCCGTTGCAACTGGGCGCGCGCCTCGTTGAGCGTCGCTTCGGCGGTCGCGACCTGCGCGCGGTTGGCGTTGACCTGTGCCTGCCCCTGGCGGATCGCGTCGTCCAACTGTTCGGGATCGATCAGTGCCAGCGGCTGGCCCTTGATGACCCGGTCGTTGACGTCGGCCACGACCTGCGTGACGAGGCCGGACAATTGCGATCCGACCTCGACCTGGTTGGTCGGGGCGAGCTTGCCGGTGGCGGAGACGGTTACGGTGAGCGGGGCCTGTTCGACCGCCTGCGACACATATTGCGGCGCGTCGCCGCCCTTCACGCAACTGCGCACCGCGAGACCGAGCAGCACGACGCCCAGCGCGATCAACGCCCATTTCAGCCATTTGCGCCAGCGCGGCTGCGGCTTCACGCGCAGGAACTGGTCGAGATCGGGTTGCGTCGGCTCGGCCATCAGCGGTCCTCGGTATATTGGGCGCGGTCGGGGGTGGGAAGTGCTGCGGGATCAGGGATGGCGGCGTCGCTCCATCCGCCGCCGAGTGCCGTCATCAACTGGACGAGCGCGCTTGCCCGGTCGGCGCGCGCCTGCACCACGCCGTTCTGCGCCGACAGCAGCGAGGCTTCGGCCTGGTTGAGCGTGGTGAAATCGGTGAGGCCGGAGCGATATTGCAGCCGCGACAGCAGCACGAAGTTGCGCGCGGCGTCGGCGGCGATGGTGAACTCGCGCTCACGGCGGGTCGCGGTGTCGAGCGAGACGATCGCGTTCTCGACATCCTCCAGCGCGGTCAGCACCGTCTGTTTATAGGCGGCGAAGGCGGCATCGGCGGCGGCGCGTTGCCCGCGCACCTGCGCGCGCAGCCGCCCGCCGTCGAAGATCGTCTGTGCGATCGAGCTGAACAGGCGGCCGTTGATGATGTCGGTCAGCGCGCCGAACGAGGTGGCGTTGGTGTCGATCGATCCGCCGAGGTTGAGCGCGGGATAGAGTTGCGCGGTCGCCACCCCGATCTGCGCGACGGCGGCGGCGAGGTTGCGCTCGGCGGCCAGCACGTCGGGGCGCAGCCGCAGCGTATCGGCGGGGATGCCGGTGCCGATCCGCGCGTCGCCCACGGGAATCGCGGCGGGCTGACCCAGTTGCGCCCGCAGCGCGCCGGGGGCCTGTCCGGTCAGCACGCCCAGCCGCGCGACGGCGGCGGCATAGCTCGCCTCGATCGTCGGCAGCCCGGCGGCGGTCTGCGCGCGGGCGGTGCGTGCCTGTTCGACGTCGAGCGAGGACACGAGCCCGGCCTGCACCCGGAAGCCGGCGATCTCCAGATTGTCGTCCTGCAGCGCGATCGAGGCGCGGGCGTTGGCGAGCTGCGCCTGCGCCAGCCGCGCGGTCAGGTAATTGCGCGCGATCTCCGACTGCACCGACAGCAGGACGGTCGCATAGTCGTAGCGCGTTGCTTCGAGTTGCGCGCGCGAGGCGGCGATGCCGCTGCGGATGCCGCCGAACAGGTCGGTCTGGTAGCTGGCGTCGGCGCCGACCGAGAAACTGTTCGACGCGCCGATGTTGCGCTGGACGATGGTACCGTCGGGCAGGGTGGTGGTGCCGCCGCCGCCGCGCAGGACTTCAAGTCGCGAATAGCTGCCCGAGGCGGAGAGTTGCGGGAACAGCGACGACCGGCTGACCGCCAGTTGCTCGCGCGCCTGCGCCAGCCGGGCGACGGCCTGCGCCACATCTAGGTTGGTCGCGGCGGCCGAATCGACCAGCCGCACCAGCAGCGGATCGTCGAACCGCTGCCACCAGCGCGTCAGGTCGGTGCGCGGGGCAGCGGCGGTCGGCACCGAAAAGGCGGGGGGCACGCCCAGCGTGGCATCGACCGGCGCGCGATAGGCGGGGCCGGTGGTACAGGCGGTTGCCAGCAATGCCGGACCAAGCAGGACGGATCGACGGAGCATCGATAAACGATATGTCGATCGCGACGGTTCGTCCAGCGGGAAACTGTCGCAGTTTGTCGCCGCGCGCGCGCCGAACCCGCCTTGGCACCCGTGCGACCGCCCGATAGGGTCGGCGGCGGGAAGAGGGGGTATCGATGAAGCCGAAACTGTCGTTGGCGCTGGCGCTGATCGTCGTGGGAATGCCGGTCACGGGCGGCGCGCAGGGCACCGCGCCGATCGATCCGGCCAAGGCATTCGGCGCGCGCGAGCGGATCAGCGATGTCGCGCTGTCACCCGACGGCGCGCGGGTGGCGATGGTGATGGCGAACGGGACGCGCGGGCAGGTCGTCACCGTGTTTGATATCGGCGGCGACACCCAGAGATCGATCCTGAGCAGCGATGGCGACACCGACCGGATCGGCGGATGCCACTGGTCGGCGGTGCGGCGGCTGGTGTGTACCATCGTCCTGCGGTCCGAAACCGGCACCGGCGCGCTGATGTTCACGCGGATGGTCGCGATCGATGCCGATGGCGGCAACATGAAGCTGCTGAGCGCGCGCAGCAGCACCAGTGCGCTGGGGTTGATGCAGAACGGCGGCACGGTGATCGACTGGCTGGCGGATGGCAATGGCGACGCCGCCGGCGGCAATGTGCTGATGACCCGGCGGATCGTGCCCGAAGCCTCGACGGGCACGCATCTGGCCGAATCGCGATCGGGCCTCGCGGTCGAGCGAGTCAATACTATCACCCTGAAGCGTACCACCGTCGAGCAACCGCGCGCGGAATCGGGCGAGTTCATCACCGACGGGCACGGCGTGGTGCGGGTGACGGGTATCCAGCCGCAGGGCAGCAGCGGCTACAACGCCGACCGCATCGTCTATTCCTATCGCAAGCCGAACAGCCGCGAATGGTTGCCGCTGTCGACACTGATGCTGAACGGCAGCGCGTCGAGCGGGTTCAACCCCTATGCGGTCGATCGCGACCTGAACGTCGTCTATGGCTTCGACCAGCATCAGGGACGCCAGGCGCTGTTCCGCATCAAGCTCGACGGGTCGATGCAGCGCGAGCTGGTTCATGCCGACCCACAGGTCGACGTCGACGGGCTGATCCAGATCGGTCGCCAGAACCGCGTCGTCGGGGTCAGCTATGCGACCGACCGGCGGCAGACGGTGTTCTTCGATCCCGAGCTCAAGAAGCTGGGTGCGTCGCTGGCGAAGGCGTTGCCGAACCTGCCGCTCGTCAGCTTCGTCGATGCCAGCGCCGACGAGCGCAAGCTGGTGCTGTTCGCCGGGTCCGATGTCGATCCGGGGCGGTATTATCTGTACGACAAGGACAGCCGCAAGCTGAGCGAACTGCTGCCGCTGCGCCCCGAACTCGCCGCCGTCACGCTGGCCCCAGTGCGCGCCGTGACCTATCCGGCGAAGGACGGGACGATGATCCCGGGCTATCTGACGCTGCCGCCGGGGAGCGACGGCAAGGGGCTGCCCGCGATCGTCATGCCGCATGGCGGGCCGGGCGCGCGCGACGAATGGGGCTTCGACTGGCTGGCGCAATATTTCGCGCAGCGCGGCTATGCGGTGTTGCAGCCCAATTTCCGCGGATCGACCGGTTACGGCGATGCGTGGTTTCAGAAGAACGGCTTCCAGTCGTGGGCGACCGCCGTCGGCGACGTGAACGACGGCGGACGCTGGCTGGCGGCGCAGGGGATCGCGGCGAAGGACAGGCTGGCGGTCGTCGGCTGGTCCTATGGCGGCTATGCGGCGTTGCAGTCGCCGGTGCTCGACCCCGATCTGTTCAAGGCGATCGTCGCGATCGCGCCCGTCACCGATCTGGAGACGCTGCGCGGCGAACGCCGCAACTTCGTGGATTATCCGCAAGTCGATGCGTTCATCGGGCGGGGGCCGCACGTCCGCGCCGGATCGCCCGCGCAGAATATCGCCGCGATCCGTGCGCCGGTGCTGATGTTCCACGGTGAGCGCGACGACAATGTCGGCGTCGGCGAATCGCGGTTGATGGCGGCGCGGCTGCGCGCGGCGGGCAAGCCGGTCGACTATATCGAACTGCCCAAACTCGACCACCAGTTGCGCGACGACAATGTGCGCGCAGACATGCTGTCGCGGTCGGACCTGTTCATTCGCAAGGCGTTGGGGCTTTAGACTCCCGCCGCCGCGTTCCGCAGATCCTCGACGAACTTGCCGAATTCGATTTCGGCGGCGGCCGGGTCGGGCAGGCGCAGCAGGTAGCTCGGGTGGACGGTGATCCAGCCGGTGCCGCCGTCGGGGAGCGTGAGCGGCCGGCTGCGTTCGCGGCCGATCGTCACCGCCTTGCCGGTGAGCGAGCGGGCGGCGGTCGCGCCCATCGCGATCGTCATCTTCGGGCGGACGATCGCGCGCTCCTGTTCGATCCACCAGCGGCAGGCGTCAATCTCGCCCACGCCGGGCTTGGCGTGGATGCGGCGTTTGCCGCGTTGCTCGAACTTGAAATGCTTGACCGCGTTGGTGAGGTAGACGCGCGAGCGGTCGAGGCCCGCCGCCGCCATCGCCCGGTCGAACAACTGTCCGGCGGGGCCGACGAAGGGGTGGCCGGCAAGGTCCTCCTGATCGCCCGGCTGTTCGCCGACGATCATCAGTTCGGCATCGGCCGGGCCTTCGCCGAACACCGTCTGCGTCGCGGGTTTCCAGAGCGGGCAGCGGGTGCAGGCGGTGGCTTCGTCGCGCAAGGCTTCCCATGCGGGCAGCACGTTGTCCTGCGGCGCGGTGCGGGCAGTCTTGATCATCGCGGCCTCCCTTGCCTGTGCGCCCGCGATCAGCGCCGGGACGAGCGCGGTTTCGGGCATGTTCTTCCAGTATTTGCGCGGCATCTCCTTGAGCATCGCGCCTTTCTTCAGCCGGGCGGGATTGAAGATCGATGCGTAATAGGTCTTCCACACCTCCTCGACCGGATCGCCGTCGGGCGCGTCGGCCCTGGTCGCGCCCGGCCCTTCGGCGAGCGCCTTGCCGTCCCAGTGCAGCGACAGTTCGGGCGTCAGGATCGACCAGTGCATCACCGCGAAACGGTCGACGAAGAAGCGCGCATTGTGGCGGACGATATGATGTTCGGGTTCGAACCATGCGACGAAGCGGGGACCGTCGTCGTCGGCGATCTCGCGGAAGCGCAGGAAGGCGCGCATCTTGTGGATGTCGCGACGGACCGCCTTGGCCATCTCCTCCAGCCGGCGCATCGCGGGGTCGGCGCGGTCGTCGATCAGCCGGGGTTCGGCGACGAGGCGAACCAGCATCGCATAGAGCAGCGCGAAACGTTCGGGCGCGGCGTGGAGGATCGCGGTCCCCGCCAGATCGACGAACGCGCGCGGCACGCGGAACGGGGCGGGGTCGGCGGTGATCGCCTCGTCACCGAACAGGTCGGTGGGGAGGTCGCCGATCTGCCAGACGACGTCGTGCGGCGGCACCCGTTCGGCGATCAGGCGACGGGCGGCGTCGCGCCACCCGTCGAAGTCATCCGCGCTGGCGAGCGCCGCGACGCGCATCAGTCGCGGTCGTCGCCCGCTTCGCCCGCCCTGGCCAGTTCGGCCTCGATCGGCTTGCGATCCTCGAACACCTTGGCGATGCGGGCTTCTTCGGCATCGCTCAGTTCTTGCGCCGCGGCGGGGAACATCTCTTCCTCCTCCTCGTCGATGTGATGTTCGTAGCGATGGCGCATCTCGGCGAAACGCTCGTTCCATTCGTTGCTCGCCGGATCGAGTTTCGCGATCTTGCCCAGATAATCGTCGATCTCCTTGTGCTCGGACACCGAATGGCGCGCTTCGTCGCGCAGGTCGGGGTTGGCGAGCATCGTCGCGTAGAGCGCTTCCTCCTCGGCGGCGGCGTGGGCGGTCACTTCGATGCGGAACGATTCGAACAGGTCGGCGCGGTCGGTGGCGGAGGCAGCGTCGATCCGCTGGAGCAGGTCGCGGTGGCGATCGTGATCGGCCTTCAGATCGGCGTAGATGCGGGCGTCGGCCATGGCGGGGTCCTTGTCGGCGAGGGAAGACAGGGCAACGGCGGGGGCGGGCGGAGGTTTCTCTTGCGAGGGATTTGCAGGGGGAGGGGTGGTCTGGTTCTTGCCGTTCGTCACCCCGGCGCAGGCCGGGGTCGATGGATACGGGGCGTATCGCCTCTATCGCTAACGCCCGTTTCCATGGATTCCGGCCTTCGCCGGAATGACGAGGTGGTCAGGCCGCGAACAACTCCAGTTGCTCGCGTTTCGGCGCCACGACCGGGCGCAGTTCGGCGCGGTCGGACAGGACCACCGGGCGCCAGTCGCTGGCGATGATGAACGGGCGCAGCTTCGTGACCGAGACGGTCAGCCGGCCGACATCGGCCAGCGTCAGTTGCCGCCAGCGCCGCGCCGACAGGATCGAGCCCACCGCCTTCATCCCCAGCCCCGGCACGCGCAGCAGCATCTCGCGTGGCGCGCGGTTGACGTCGACCGGGAAGCGGTCGCGGAATTTCAGCGCCCAGGCGAGCTTGGGATCGATGTCGAGCGGCAGCATGCCGGTCGCGTCGTCGGCGGCGGCGCGGACGTCCTGCGGCGAATAGTCGTAGAAGCGCATCAGCCAGTCGGACTGGTACAGCCGGTGTTCGCGCATCAGCGGCGGGCGTTGCAACGGCAGCACGGCGGACGCCTGCGGGATCGGGCTGAACGCCGAATAATAGACTCGGCGCAGGGCATAACGGTCGTACAGCGTCGATGCCTTGGTCACGATGTCGCGGTCGGTCGCGGCATCGGCGCCAACGATCATCTGCGTCGATTGCCCGGCGGGGGCGAATTTGGGGGCCGACTTGTAGCGTTTGCGCGCATCCTGACCGTCGGTGATAGCATGGGCGACGTCCTTCATCGCGCCTTCGATCCGTTCGCTAGATTTCTCGGGCGCGAGGCGCTTGAGGCCGCCGACGGTCGGCAGTTCGACGTTGATCGACACGCGATCGGCATGGACCCCGGCGAGGCGCACCAGTTCGGGATCAGCGTCGGGGATCGTCTTGAGGTGGATATAGCCGCGAAAGTCGTGATCCTCGCGCAGCGACCGCGCGACCTCGACCATCTGTTCCATCGTGTAGTTCGACGACCCGATGATCCCCGAGGAGAGGAACAGCCCCTCGATATAATTACGGCGATAGAAGCTGAGCGTCAGCGCGACGACCTCCTGCGCGGTGAAGCGCGCGCGGCGGACGTTCGAGGATTTGCGGTTGATGCAGTAATGGCAGTCGAAGATGCAGCTATTGGTCAGCAGGATCTTGAGCAGCGAGATGCAGCGGCCGTCGGGGGCATAGGCGTGGCAGATGCCCATGCCTTCGGTCGAGCCCAGCCCCTTGCCGTCGCGCGAGTTGCGTTTGGCGGTGCCGGACGATGCGCACGACGCATCATATTTGGCGGCATCCGCCAGGATCGCCAGTTTCTCGCGAGTGTCGAGTTGCGCCATCTGTTCAATATATGTTCGCATGGGGCCGGCGGCAACCATCACCGGCGGTGCCGGTTGTACCGGCAGGACAGAGGCGAGGATATGGGCGATGGATAGCAGTCGGATGGCGGGCGCGGTCGCAGGCGGCGTGCTGGCGGGCCTCGGCATCACCGCGTTGCTGATCGCGGGCGAGCGCAGGAGCGGCAAGCCGTCCGAACTGGCGGTGTTGGAGCGCAAGGCGGCGGAGAAGCTGGGACTGGAGACACCGCCGGCCGACCGGCTGCCCTCGGCCGGCGAGCAGGCGGTGGTGCAGGGCGGGCATTTGTTGCTGTCGGCCGCTGCCGCCGCGACCTATGTCGCGATCACGCGCGACGATGTGGCGGTCATCCCGTCGGGCGTCGGGTTCGGGCTGGCATTCTATGGCGCGATGCACTGGATCGTCGGGCCGCTGCTCGGCGTCAAGCAACCCGAATGGCGCGCGGGCAGGAGCACGATCGGCCTGCACGGTGCCAATCACCTGATCTTCGGATTGCTGACCGCCGCCGGGGCGCAGTTCGCCCGGCGGCGGTGATCGGCGCTATTCGACCTGATCGAGATAGGCGCCATAGCCCTCGGCCTCCATCGCGTCGCGCGGCACGAAGCGCAGTGCCGCCGAGTTGATGCAGTAGCGCAGGCCCCCCCGGTCGCGCGGACCGTCGGGGAAGACATGGCCGAGATGGCTGTCGCCGCCCGCCGAGCGGACTTCGGTGCGGACCATGCCGTGGGTCACGTCGCGCAGTTCGGCGACGTTGGCCGGCTCGATCGGCTTGGTGAAGCTCGGCCAACCGCAATGCGAATCGAACTTGTCGGCCGACGCGAACAGCGGCTCGCCCGAGACGATGTCGACATAGATGCCGGCGCGCTTCTCGTTCAGATATTCGCCGGTGCCGGGGCGTTCGGTGCCGCTTTGCTGCGTCACGTAAAATTGTTCGGGGGTCAGGCGGGCGATCGCCGCGTCGGTCTTGCGATAGTCGGTCATGGGGACTCCGTGGGAGAACAACCGGCCCGATATGGGGAGCGGTCGCGCGCGTCCAACCATGCGCAACCGCTCCGTCCGCTTCCGTATCAGGCGAGGGTGAGGCCGACGTCGACATTGCCGCGCGTCGCGTTCGAATAGGGGCAGATGGTGTGCGCGGTATCAACCAGCCGCTGCGCATCGGCGGGGTCGAGGCCGGGGAGCGCCACCCGAAGATCGGCGGTGATGCCGAAGCCGCCCGCCGCCTGCGGACCGATGCCGACCGTCGCCGTCACCTGCGTATCGTCGGGCACCTTCAGCTTCAACTGCTGTCCGGCGACCTTCAGCGCGCCGATGAAACAGGCCGAATAGCCCGCCGCGAACAATTGTTCGGGGTTGGTGCCGTCGCCACCCGCGCCGCCCAGTTCGCGCGGCGTCGACAGCTTGGCG
This sequence comes from Sphingomonas sp. Leaf407, assembly GCF_001425385.1. Lineage (GTDB taxonomy): Bacteria > Pseudomonadota > Alphaproteobacteria > Sphingomonadales > Sphingomonadaceae > Sphingomonas. The sequence goes on along the minus strand of NZ_LMQO01000004.1, from coordinate 225,314 downwards.
GTGAAGCGGCCATCCTCGCTGGCGGCGGTGCCTTCGCGGCCGCCGGTGGCGGTGGCGGTGGTGCGGTATTTGACATCAACGCTCACGCTGGTTCCTTTCGCGATAATCTATATCGCGATATATATCGGTGCGGCATAATGTCTAGTGCGAAGCTTGGGGACGCTCCGCCAAGGGTGTAGGGTAGGGTAATGGACGCTTCGATCCCGCTCGACCGGCAGCTTTGCTTCGCGCTTTATGGCGCGTCGATGGCGATGACCCGGGTGTACAAGCCGCTGCTCGACCGGCTGGGCATCACCTATCCGCAATATCTCGTGCTGCATGCGCTGTGGGAGGTGGACGGGCGGACGATTGGCGCAATCGCCGAGCGGCTGGCGCTCGAGTCGAGCACGGTCACGCCGCTGGTCAAGCGGCTGGCCGCCGCCGGGCTGGTGACGCGCGAACGCGCGGCGCAGGACGAGCGGCAGGTGCTGGTCCGGCTGACCGATGCCGGCCGGGCGATGCGGGGCGACAGCCATTGTCTGGCGCAGGTGGCGTTCGCGCGCAGCGGGCTGGACGAGGCCGGCGTCGCCGCGCTGACCGCCGAGGTGCAGGCGCTGCGCCGGGCGTTGGCGGGGGACGAAAAACCCTAGCGCGTCGAGAGGAAGCGTTCGCGTTCGCGGGCGAAGCGTTGGCGCATGCGTTCGACCTCGTTGATTTCGGTCGCGTGCATGAACGATTCGAGGACGCGGGTGATGTGGCCGCGCATCGCCTGGCCGGCGCGCGCGCCGTCGCCCGACCGCAGCGCGTCGAGAATGGCGACATGTTCGTCGTGGCGCGGAAAGACGCCGGCGGCATGCGCCTTTTCGCTCATCAGCAGATATTGCGGCGAGCGGTTGCGCGCCTGCCACAGCATGTCGATCACCGCGACGAAGCCGCTGTTGCCGGTCGCCCGCGCGATCGCGAGGTGGAAATCGCGGTCGGCGCGTTCGCTCACCTGATAATCCTCGGCCGCCGCCATTTCGGCCAGCAACCCATCCAGTTCGGCGAGCGCGTCGGGGGTGATGCGGCCGGCGGCGATCGTCGCCACCTCGCCCTCCACCGCGCGCCGTGCCTCCAGCACCTCGAACGGGCCCATGTCGGGATAGGCGGCGATGCCGCCGCGCGGCACCGCGGCGACGACATAGACGCCCGATCCCATCCGCACCTCGACCATCCCGTCGACTTCCAGCGCGATGATCGCCTCGCGCACCGTCGGGCGCGACACGCCATAGGTCTGCGCCAGTACCCGTTCGGGCGGCAGGCGCGCGCCGATGGCATAGTCGCCCTCGGTGATCTGCCGTGCGATGTCGGCCGAGACTTTCACATAGAGTCGGTAATTGCCCGCGTCGTTCATGCCACGGGGCTAACCGAACGATCGACGATGTCAATTCCGGCTCGACGACTCCGGCTACATCGCTTAGGTCAGGCCAATAACCAGATTGGTATGACAGGAGTGGGTGATGCGCATGCGACAGACGATGCGGTGGTTCGGTCCGTCCGACCCCGTGTCGCTTCGGGACATTCGACAGGCGGGGTGCAGCGGCGTGGTGAGCGCGCTGCACGCGATCCCCAACGGCGAGGTCTGGCCGGTCGAGGCGATCCGCGAACGTCAGGCGCTGATCGAGGCGGCGGGGATGACGTGGGACGTCGTCGAGAGCCTGCCGGTGTCGGAGGCGATCAAGACCGCCGGCCCCGAACGCGACGCGCATGTCGCGGCGTATCGCGAGAGTCTGACCAATCTTGCCGAATGCGGCATCCGCGTCATCACCTATAATTTCATGCCGGTGCTCGACTGGACGCGGACCGACCTCGGCTGGGAACTGCTGACGGGAGCGAAGGCGCTGCGCTTCGAGCTGGATGCCGTCGCGGCCTATGACGTGCATATGCTCCGGCGCGCCGGCGCGGAGGCGGCGTATGACGCAGCGACGCTGGAGCGCGCGGCGGCGCGGTTCGCGGGCATGGACGAGGGCGAGCGGACGGCGCTGGAGCGCACGATCATCGCCGGGCTGCCGGGCAGCGAGGAAGGGTTCACCACCGCCGATTTCGCGCAGGCGCTGTCGTCCTATGCCGGGATCGATGCCGGGCGGCTGGCCGAGCATCACGTGGCGTTCCTGCGCGACGTATGTCCGCATGCCGATGCCCTTGGCGTGCAACTGGTGGTCCATCCCGACGATCCGCCGATGCCGCTGTTCGGCCTGCCGCGGGTGGTGAGCACCGCCGCCGATCTCGACCGCCTCTTCGCCGCCGTGCCTAATGCGTCGAATGGCCTCTGTCTGTGTACCGGATCGCTCGGCGTGCGCCCCGACAACGACCTGCCGGCGATGGTCGAGCGCTTCGGATCGCGGATCGGCTTCCTCCATCTGCGCAACGTCGCGGCGGACGCGCCGGGCGCGTTCCATGAGGCGGAGCATCTCGACGGACAGGTCGACATGGTCGCGGTGGTGCAGGCGGTCCACAAGCTGTCGGTGGCGGAAGGCCGGTCGATCCCGATGCGGCCGGACCATGGGCATCAGATGCTCGACGACCTTGCCAAGTCGGGGAGCAATCCGGGCTATACCGCGATCGGGCGATTGCGGGGGTTGGCGGAGTTGCGGGGGTTGGAGCGAGGGGTCGAGGCGCTGAGCAAGGCGTAGCGCGCGCCGGGCAAGGTGCAGCGCAGCAGCACCGCGCCGCACGAGGCACGCGCGGCCGGCGGCGCTGGCAGCGCCGTTCGACGACACGGGCTTTGCCCGTGGCGTGGCCTTTGGTCTGGCCGAACGGCGCGCCGGGCGAGGCGTGGCGAAGCGGGGGACGGACGTATTCCCGGCGAAGGCCGGGATTTCGTGGCAATCGGGCGCGGCAGGAGCCGCTTGAGGCCCCAGCCTGCGCTGGGGCGACGGGTAGGTGCAGAGGAATCAAACGTCAGGTCGTACCGGACGAAGTACGCCTGGGACCGATCGAGATGCGGTCGGACAGCGAGCCCTGGCATCTCCCCTCCCTGACAGGGAGGGGCCGGGGGTGGGTTGGCTCGAGAGTGAACGTACGCGCTCCACAACCGGCCGACCCACCCCCAACCCCTCCCTTGTCAGGGAGGGGAGCGGGTCGAGGGCACTTTGCTGAATGGCTATCCGGTCTGGCCGGCAGCGCGGGCAGCGCCGTTCTACACCGGAAGCCTTGCCCTGAGCGGCATCCGGTGTTTGCCCAATTCCCCCCAAAGTTTACAAACTTTACACTCACCGCGCGTTTGTTGCGATTGGTTCGCAACCATGGTCGGCGATGACGCTGGTGGATCGGTGGACCCCGGAACGGGTCCGGGGTGACGATCCGTGTGCGGTGAGGGCTGGGCATCAAGCGGGTATGCGCCGGTGGATGCCGTGTAGGACAGGGTTGTGTCCGAGTGCGTGCTTGCCGGGCGGGTGGGCGATCCCCGCGAGCCGGGCCGCCTGACGTAGATCGCGGATTGGGGGCACGCGGAGGCGCGAAGGGCGCGGAGGGGGTGCGTTCGGGACGGCCGCCGGTTTTCGAGCGCTGGCCGGTGATTGCAGCGCTGCCGCATCCCCCAAAACAAAGCCGCCGCCCGGTTGCCCGGACGGCGGCCTGTCACGTCATGCTGTCTCGAACGATCAGTCGTTCAGATACTCGCCCGCATCGGCGTCGGTGCCGGTGCCCGAGGGCACGACCTCGGCCAGCGGATCGGCTGCGCCCTGACCGTCACGGGCCGAGCGTGCCAGTTCGGCGGCGTGCTCTTCCTTGGCCGAGTGCGGCGCGACGAAGCCGGCCAGCGCCTTTTGCTGCGCCCGCAGCGCCACGTCGCGCGACGTGGCGGCCACGCGCAGGCGGTTCATGCCCGCACCGGTGCCCGCCGGGATGAGCCGGCCGACGATCACGTTTTCCTTCAGGCCGTTCAGGCTGTCGATCTTGCCCTGCACCGATGCTTCGGTGAGGACGCGGGTCGTTTCCTGGAACGAGGCGGCCGAGATGAACGAGCGCGTCTGGAGCGAGGCCTTGGTGATGCCGAGCAGCACCGGCTTGCCCTGTGCCGGAGCCTGACCGCGCTCCAGCTTGGCGTTGGCTTCGTCCATCTCGTCACGGTCGAGCTGTTCGCCCGCCAGCAACGTGGTGTCGCCGCCGTCGGTGATCTCGACCTTCTGCAGCATCTGACGGACGATCGTCTCGATGTGCTTGTCGTTGATCTTCACGCCCTGGAGTCGATAGACGCCCTGGATTTCGCTGACGAGATATTCGGCCAGCGGCTCGATGCCGAGCGTTTCCAGAATGTCGTGCGGGTTCGGCGAACCGCCGATCAGGTTGTCGCCACGCTTGACGTAGTCGCCTTCCTGAACGTCGATCACCTTCGACTTGGGGATCAGATATTCGACGACATCGCCGCCATCCTCGGGCTGGATGCCGATCTTGCGCTTCGCCTTGTAATCCTTGCCGAAGATCACGCGACCCGAGACCTTGGCGATGATCGCCGCCTCCTTGGGGATACGCGCTTCGAACAATTCGGCGACGCGCGGCAGACCGCCGGTGATGTCGCGGGTCTTGGCCGATTCGCGGGCGACACGGGCGAGAACGTCACCCGCCTGCACCTGCGCACCGTCCTCGACCGACAGGGTCGCGCCGGGTGCCAGCATGTAGCGCGCGGCCTCGCCCGAGTTGGCGTCGAGCAGGGTCATGCGCGGCCGCAGATCCTCCTTCGACTTGGTCGTCACGCGATATTCGATGATCTCGCGCTGGGCGATGCCGGTCGCTTCGTCGACGCGCTCGGTGACGGTCTTGTTCTCGATCAGATCGATGAACTTCACCGTACCGCCGGTTTCGGTGATGAGCGGCGCGGTGAACGGGTCCCACTCCGCCATACGGTCGCCCTGGCTGACGATATGGCCATCGTCGAACAGCACATAGGCACCATAGGGGATGCGATGGACCGAGAGGTCGCGGCCGTCCATGTCGACGATCGCGATCTCGCCCGAGCGGCTAAGCACCACGCGGCGGCCACGCTGGTCTTCGATCAGGCGCAGGTCGCGGAATTCGACCGTGCCGTCGACCGGCGCTTCGAGGTTCGACTGCTCGTTGAGCTGCGCCGCGCCGCCGATGTGGAAGGTACGCATGGTAAGCTGCGTACCCGGTTCGCCGATCGACTGCGCCGCGATGACGCCGACCGCCTCGCCGATGTTGACCGGGGTCCCCCGCGCAAGATCGCGGCCGTAGCAGGTGCCACAGACGCCGACCTTGGCTTCGCAGACCAGCGGCGAGCGGATCTTCATCGCCTGAAGCCCCATCGCCTCGATCCGCGCGACCATCGGTTCGTCGAGCAGCGTGCCCGTCGGGAACACGACTTCGCCCGTCTTGGGATCGGTCACGTCCTCGGCGGTGGTGCGGCCGAGGATGCGTTCGGCCAGCGAGGCGATGGTGGCACCGCCTTCGATGATCGAGCGCATTTCCAGCGCGCGCTGCGTGCCGCAGTCTTCCATGATGATGACGCAGTCTTGGCTGACATCGACCAGACGGCGGGTCAGATAGCCCGAGTTCGCTGTCTTGAGCGCGGTGTCGGCCAGACCCTTGCGGGCGCCGTGGGTCGAGTTGAAATATTCAAGGACGGTCAGGCCTTCCTTGAAGTTCGAGATGATCGGCGTTTCGATGATCTCGCCCGACGGCTTGGCCATCAGGCCGCGCATGCCGGCGAGCTGCTTGATCTGCGCCTGCGAACCACGGGCACCCGAGTGGGCCATCATGTAGATCGAGTTGATCGGCTTCTCGCGGCCCTTGTCGGGACCGTCCTCGTAGCGGCGGACCGCCTTGATCTCGTCCATCATCGACGTCGCCACCTGATCGCCGCAGCGGCTCCAGGCGTCGATCACCTTGTTGTACTTCTCCTGCTGGGTAATCAGGCCGTCCTGATACTGCTGTTCGAAGTCCTTCACCTGGTCGCGCGTCTCGTCGACCAGCTTGTCCTTGTCCGGCGCGATCAGCATGTCGTCCTTGCCGAACGAGATGCCGGCCTTGAACGCATGACGGAAGCCCAGCGCCATGATCGCATCGGCGAACAGCACCGTCTCCTTCTGGCCGGTGTGGCGATACACCTCGTCGATGACGTCGCCGACGTCCTTCTTGGTCAGCAGGCGGTTGACCGTCTCGAACGGGACCTTGTGCGACTTGGGAAGGGTTTCGCCGAGCAGCATGCGGCCCGGCGTCGTCTCATAGCGCTTGAGATACTGGTTGCCGGCCTCGTCGGTCTGCGGAACGCGGCTGGTGATGCGGGTGTGCAGCGTGACGGCACCGGCGTGGAGCGCCTGATGCACCTCCGCCATGTCGCCCAGCAGCATGCCTTCGCCCGGCTCGTTCGTCTTTTCCATCGACAGATAATAGAGGCCCAGCACCATGTCCTGCGACGGCACGATGATCGGCTTGCCGTTGGCGGGCGACAGGATGTTGTTGGTCGACATCATCAGGACGCGCGCTTCCAACTGCGCTTCGAGCGACAGCGGAACGTGGACGGCCATCTGGTCGCCGTCGAAGTCGGCGTTGAACGCCGAGCAGACCAGCGGGTGGAGCTGGATCGCCTTGCCCTCGATCAGCACCGGCTCGAACGCCTGGATGCCCAGACGGTGGAGCGTCGGCGCGCGGTTCAGCATGACCGGGTGCTCGCGAATGACTTCGTCGAGGATGTCCCAGACTTCCTTGCGCTCCTTCTCGACCCACTTCTTCGCCTGCTTGAGCGTCATGCTCAGGCCCTTGGCGTCGAGGCGCGCGTAGATGAACGGCTTGAACAGTTCGAGCGCCATCTTCTTCGGGAGGCCGCACTGGTGCAGCTTGAGTTCCGGGCCGGTCACGATGACCGAACGGCCCGAATAGTCGACGCGCTTGCCGAGAAGGTTCTGGCGGAAGCGGCCCTGCTTGCCCTTGAGCATGTCGGACAGCGATTTCAGCGGACGCTTGTTCGCGCCGGTGATCGTGCGGCCGCGACGGCCGTTGTCGAACAGCGCGTCGACCGCTTCCTGCAACATGCGCTTTTCGTTGCGGACGATGATGTCCGGCGCGCGCAGTTCCATCAGGCGCTTCAACCGGTTGTTGCGGTTGATGACGCGGCGGTAGAGGTCGTTCAGATCGGACGTGGCGAAGCGGCCACCGTCGAGCGGCACCAGCGGGCGCAGTTCGGGCGGGATGACCGGCACGACGTCGAGAATCATCCATTCGGGACGGTTGCCCGACTCCAGGAACGATTCGACGACCTTGAGCCGCTTGATGATCTTCTTGGGCTTGAGTTCCGACTTGGTGACGGCCAGCTCTTCGAGCAGGTCGCGCTTCTCGCCTTCGAGGTCGAGGTCGATCAGCATCTGCTTGACCGCTTCCGCGCCGATGCCGGCCGAGAAGGCGTCCTCGCCATACTGGTCCTGCGCGTCGAGCAGCTCGTCCTCGGTCAGGAGCTGATATTTGTCGAGCGCGGTCAGGCCCGGCTCGATCACGATATAGCTCTCGAAATACAGCACGCGCTCGAGCTGCTTCAACTGCATGTCGAGCAGCAGGCCGATGCGCGACGGCAGCGACTTCAGGAACCAGATGTGCGCGACCGGGGCGGCGAGTTCGATATGGCCCATCCGCTCACGGCGGACCTTCGACACGGTGACTTCGACACCGCACTTTTCGCAGACGATGCCCTTGTACTTCATGCGCTTGTACTTGCCGCACAGGCACTCGTAATCCTTGATCGGACCGAAGATGCGCGCGCAGAACAGGCCGTCACGCTCGGGTTTGAACGTGCGATAGTTGATCGTCTCGGGCTTCTTGATCTCGCCGAACGACCACGAGCGGATGCGCTCCGGCGAGGCGATGCCGATCTGGATCTGGTCGAAGGTCTCCGGCTTGGCCACCGGGTTCGCGAAATTGGTCAGTTCGTTCATGGTGCTATTCCTTAATGACCGCCGCGGGGGGCGGCATTAGCCCAGCATTTTTTAATCTTACGCTCAGAATTCTCGCCCACTCACCTTTGGCAGTTCGCAAAGCTGGCCAGATCGGCCAACCGGGAGCCGTTTCGATAAAGTGCAAGATCGTCCAAGATACTTCGTAAAATAGATCGTCGGATCGGGAGAGCAGATTGAGCAGGGCAACAGCTTCCTCATCTGTCGCCGTCGTAGGGAAACTATCAGTGAGATTAACGACCCACTGCACAGTTTCCATCGGTTGATCGTCCGAGAGCACGAATCCCGGACGATCGACCAATTCTCTGACGGCTGCTCGCACGCCTTCCCCTACTCCGCCGCTTCGGCCAGGCCGTCCTTCTCTTCCAAGCTGCTTAACTCGATGTTGAGGCCCAGCGAGCGCATTTCCTTGACCAGCACGTTGAAGCTTTCGGGGATGCCGGCCTCGAAGGTGTCGTCGCCCTTGACGATCGCTTCATAGACCTTGGTGCGGCCGACCACGTCGTCGGACTTCACCGTCAGCATTTCCTGGAGCGTATAGGCGGCGCCGTACGCCTGGAGCGCCCACACTTCCATTTCCCCGAAGCGCTGGCCGCCGAACTGCGCCTTGCCGCCCAGCGGCTGCTGGGTGACGAGGCTGTACGGCCCGATCGACCGCGCGTGGATCTTGTCGTCGACCAAGTGGTGCAGCTTCAGCATGTAGATGATGCCGACCGTCACCATCCGGTCGAACTGGTCGCCGGTACGCCCGTCGAACAGGATCGACTGGCCCGAGCTGTGCAGCCCGGCGAGTTCCAGCATGTCCGACACGTCGCTTTCGCGCGCGCCGTCGAACACCGGGGTGCCCATCGGGACGCCCGTGCTGATGTTCTGCACCAGTTCGTGGAGCTGCTCGTTCGAACGGCTGTCGATGTCCTCGGCATAGTGATCGCCGTAGATCTCCTTGAGCCGATCCTTGACCGCCGCCGGCATCTCGCCGCCGACCGCGTCCGGATTCGCCTCACGCCAGTCGCGCAGCGAGCGTGCGACCTGCATGCCGAGGTTGCGCGCCGCCCAGCCCAGATGCGTCTCGAAGATCTGCCCGACGTTCATGCGCGACGGCACGCCCAGCGGGTTGAGCACGAGGTCGACCGGAGTCCCGTCCTCGAGGAACGGCATGTCCTCTTGCGGCAGGATGCGCGAGATGACGCCCTTGTTGCCGTGACGGCCGGCCATCTTGTCGCCCGGCTGCAGCTTGCGCTTCACCGCGACGAACACCTTGACCATCTTGAGCACGCCCGGCGGCAGCTCGTCACCGCGCTCCAGCTTCTCGCGGCGATCGTGGAACTTGTCGGTGATGCGCTTCACCGCTTCGTCATACTGCGCCTTGATCGCTTCGAGATTGCCCTGCGCCGCGTCGTCGGCGACGGCGAACCGCCACCATTCGTGACGATCGATCTGGTCGAGCAGGTCGCGGTCGATGACCACGCCCTTCTTGACGCCCTTGGGCGCGGCCGTCGCGGTCTGCCCTTCGAGCATCTCGCGCAGACGCGACCAGGTGGCACGGTTGAGGATGCCGCGCTCGTCGTCCGAGTCCTTCTTCAGACGCTCGATCTCCTCGCGCTCGATCGCCATCGCGCGCTCGTCCTTGTCGATGCCGTGACGGTTGAAGACGCGGACGTCGACGACCGTACCCGACACGCCCGGCGGCAGACGCAGCGAGGTGTCGCGCACGTCGCTGGCCTTTTCACCGAAGATCGCGCGCAGGAGCTTTTCCTCCGGCGTCATCGGCGATTCGCCCTTCGGCGTGATCTTGCCGGCGAGGATGTCGCCCGGTTCGACCTCGGCACCGATGTAGACGATGCCCGCCTCGTCGAGATTGCGCAGCGCTTCCTCACCGACGTTCGGGATGTCGCGGGTGATGTCTTCCGGCCCGAGCTTGGTGTCGCGCGCCATCACCTCGAACTCGTCGATGTGGATCGACGTGAACACGTCGTCCTTCACGATCCGTTCGGAGATGAGGATCGAATCCTCGTAGTTGTAGCCGTTCCACGGCATGAACGCGACCAGCGCATTGCGGCCCAGCGCCAGCTCGCCGAACTCGGTCGAGGGACCATCGGCGATGACCTCGCCGGCCTTCACCACGTCGCCCACCTTCACCAGCGGACGCTGGTTGATGCAGGTCGACTGGTTCGAGCGCTGGAACTTCATCAGCGTGTAGATGTCGACGCCGCTTTCGGCCGCATCGACTTCGCCGGTCGCGCGGATCACGATGCGCGCGGCATCGACCTGATCCACGACGCCGGCGCGCTTGGCCGAGATCGCCGCACCCGAATCGCGCGCCACGGTCTCTTCCATGCCAGTGCCGACGAACGGCGCCTCGGCCTTCACCAGCGGCACGGCCTGCCGCTGCATGTTCGAGCCCATCAGCGCGCGGTTGGCGTCATCGTTTTCCAGGAACGGAATGAGCGATGCGGCGACCGACACGAGCTGCTTCGGGCTGACGTCCATCAGCGTGACGTTTTCCGGCAGCGCCATCAGGAATTCGCCGGCCTGACGCGCTGACACCAGTTCCTCGGCGAAGCTGCTGTCCTCGTTCAGCGTGGCCGACGCCTGCGCGACGGTGTGCTTCTGCTCTTCCATCGCCGACAGATACACGACGTCGTTCGTCACCTTGCCGTCGACGATGCGACGGTACGGGGTTTCGATGAAGCCGTATTTGTTGACGCGGCTGAACGTCGCGAGGCTGTTGATAAGACCGATGTTCGGGCCTTCCGGCGTTTCGATCGGGCAGATACGGCCGTAGTGGGTCGGGTGAACGTCGCGGACTTCGAAGCCCGCGCGTTCGCGCGTCAGACCGCCCGGCCCGAGCGCCGAAACGCGACGCTTGTGCGTCACTTCGGACAGCGGGTTGGTCTGATCCATGAACTGCGAGAGCTGCGACGAGCCGAAGAACTCGCGCACCGCGGCGACCGCGGGCTTGGCGTTGATGAGGTCGTTCGGCATGACCGTCGAGACGTCGACCGACGACATGCGCTCCTTGACCGCGCGTTCCATGCGCAGGAGGCCGACGCGATACTGGTTTTCGAGCAGTTCGCCGACCGAGCGGACACGACGGTTGCCGAGGTTGTCGATGTCGTCGACCTCGCCCTTGCCGTCCTTCAGATTGACCAGCGTCTTGACGACTTCGAGGATGTCCTCGCTGCGCAGCGTCGTCACCGTGTCCGGCGTGTCGAGATCGAGGCGCATGTTGAGCTTCACGCGGCCGACGGCCGACAGGTCGTAGCGCTCGGGATCGAAGAACAGGCCGGCGAACAGCGATTCGGCGGTTTCCAGCGTCGGCGGCTCGCCGGGGCGCATCACGCGATAGATGTCCGACAGCGCCTGCTCGCGCTCCTCGGCCTTGTCGACGTTCAGCGTGTTGCGGATCCACGGGCCGGTCGAGACATGGTCGATGTCGAGCAGTTCGATCCGCTCGATCCCTGCCTGGTCGAGCAGTTCGAGATTCTCGGCCGACACTTCGTCGCCCGCCTCGATATAGATCTGGCCGGTCGTCTCGTTGATAAGATCATAGGCGCTGTAGCGGCCGAAGATTTCCTCGGTCGGGATCAGCAGTTCGGCCAGGCCGTCCTTGCCCGCCTTGTTCGCCAGACGCGGCGAAATCTTGGTGCCGGCCGGGAACACGACCTCGCCGGTGTTCGCGTCGACGATGTCGAACGACGGCTTCTGCCCACGCCAGTTTTCCGGCGCGTACGGAATGCGCCACCCGCCTTCGCCGCGCACGAAGGTGACGCGGTTGTAGAAGTGGTTGAGGATGTCCTCGCCAGTCATGCCCAGCGCATAGAGCAGCGACGTGACCGGCAGCTTGCGCTTGCGGTCAATGCGGACGTTGACGATGTCCTTGGCGTCGAATTCGAAATCGAGCCACGAGCCGCGATACGGGATGACACGCGCGGCGAACAGATACTTGCCCGACGCATGGGTCTTGCCGCGATCGTGATCGAACAGCACGCCCGGCGAGCGGTGCATCTGCGACACGATCACGCGCTCGGTGCCGTTGATGAAGAAGGTGCCGTTCTCGGTCATGAGCGGCATGTCGCCCATGTACACGTCCTGCTCCTTGATATCGAGGACCGACCGGGCCTCGGTATCCTGGTCCACCTCGAACACGATCAGGCGGAGGGTAACGCGCATCGGTGCTGCATAGGTGATGCCGCGCTGACGGCATTCTTCCACGTCGAACTTGGGATTTTCCAGTTCGTAGGTCACGAAGTCCAGCTCGGCGGTGCCGGCGAAGTCGCGGATCGGGAACACCGACCGCAGCGTCTTTTCCAGACCCGAGACATAGCCGATCGACGGATCGCTGCGCAGGAACTGTTCGTAGCTCTCGCGCTGCACCTCGATCAGATTCGGCATCTGCACCACTTCGTGGATGTCGCCGAACACCTTGCGGATGCGGCGCTTGTGCGTGCCGCTCGTGCTTGCCTTGGTCGCCATGGGTTGGTTGGCCTCGTACTGGTTCAATTTCGGTGCCCGGTGCCGACCGGGCTGGCGTGCGGAACGGACGACGAAAGCCGCGTCACCCCGGGTGGGGCCGCAGCTTTTCGGGCGTCCTGCAATGGCTAAAGGTCCATACCTGCAATGCGCCCGCGCGACGACGCATTCTTTCCCGGTCCTGAAGCAGAGCCGGCCTATACGCTGCGTATGGGGCGGAGTCAAACCGCGTCGATGCCGCCAACGGTTCGACGTATCGAACGCTCGTTTCGTCGCAACCGAGCGTCGCGGCGCGTGACGTGGCCCCCAAAACCCCGGTTGAGGGCGGGCATGATCCTGTATCCGACGATCGCGGCGGCGGCCGCGCTGCTTGCCGTGCCCGCACAACAGACCCCGCCGGGCGCGGGCGACATCCCGATCTATGACATCACCCCGCCGGTGGTGGCGACGCCGACTCCAGCGGCGACCCCAACGCCGCGCGTGACGCCGACGCCGCGCGCCGTGCCGGTCGTCCGGGCCACGCCGGTCGCGCGTCCTGCCCCCGCGCCGCGGGCGACCGCGGCACCGGAGCCGCGCGCGGCTCCGGTGCCGCAGCCCACCGCGACGCCGCGCACGGTGCCGGCGGTGACACCACCGGTCGAGACGGCTCCCGTGCCGGTGGCGACCGAGGCACCGGCGGTCGTCGCGACCCCATCGCCCGAACCGGTCGCGACGCCCGAGGCGGCTACGTCCGTTCCCGCGTCCGACAATGCGGCGATGCCGTGGTGGGTGTGGTTTCTGGCCGGCATCGCGGTGGCGGGCGTGGTCGCGCTGATCGCGACGCGGCTGCGGCGCAGGCCACGGGTGGAAACGGTCGAGGATGTCGCACCGGTCGCGCCGCAACCGGTCGCGCCGCCGCTCGCCGCGCCGGAGCCGCCCGCGCCGATCCCGGCACCGGTCGCTCCGATCGCTCCGGCACCGGTTCGCGCGCCCGCCGTGCCTGCCGCGCCGGTCGTGGCCGAGCCGCCGCGCGGCTTCCTCGAATTCCAGCTCGCGCCGCTGCGCGTCGGGACCGATGCCGACAATGCGCTGCTCGATTTCGACCTGACGGTCGGCAATCCGACGTCGATCGGCGTCGAGGAAGTGCGTATCGCCACGCTGCTGCTCACCGCCAATCCGCGCCAGGACGACCAGCTCGCCGCGTTCTTCGGCAACACCGAACCACGCGGGCTCGACCCGTTCGCGCTGCCCGCCGGGCAGCGCCGCCATCTGGAGGCGACGATGGCGTTGCCCAAGGCGGCGCTGCATGTCGTCACCTCGCGCGAGCGGCCGTTCTTCGTGCCGCTGATGGCGATCGACGCGCGCTATCGCTGGAGCGACGGGCGCATATCGCGCACCACCGCCGCCTTCCTGATCGGGCCGACGCTGCCGTCGGGCAAGCTCGCGCCGATCTTCATGGACAAGGGCGACCGGATGATCGACCGGTTGGAGGCACGGCTCCACGGCGAGGTGCGGCGTACTTGAATGTCAGGCGGTGCCTTCCCGCTCCCCCACCCGGCCACCCATCAGCATACTTAAGTAGGTGGCCGGGTGGGGGAGCGGACAGGCACCGCAGACGCGACGTGTCGCGTCCCGAACGGAGCTGAGTCTCTTGCCGATAAACGATACAGGCGATAGCATCGCGGCAACGGACCGGGGGGGCGGCATGGCACGGCGCGATCGGATATTGCGGTTCACGGTGCTGGTGCTGCGCGTGCTGCTGGTGCTCAACATCGTCTTCGCCGCCGTCTTTGCCATCGCCCTGGTCGCCAGCGTGCCGCTGCACGCGGCGTTCGCCGCCAAGATCGCCGCCAAATATCCCGCCGCGAACGCTGGCGCGGTGATCGCCGGGGTGCGCTGGCTGCTGCTGCTCGGCATCGTCGCGGCGGTGCCGGCGCATGTCATCTTCTCGCGATTGTCGGCGGTGATGGGCACGGTGCGCATCGGCGAGACGTTCGCGTCGCCCAATGCGCGGCGGGTGGCGCTGATCGGCTGGGCGTTGCTCGCGATCCAGTTGCTCGATTTCCCGCTGGCGCTGATCGTGCGGCGGTTCGACGGGCTGGGGATCGAGGCGGGCGGATCGACACTGTCGATCGGCGGCTGGCTGTCGGTGCTGGTCGCCTTCATCCTCGCGCGCGTGTTCGCCGAAGGGGCGGCGCTGCGCGAAGACCTTGAGGGCACGGTCTGATGGCGGTGCTCGTCCGTCTCGACGAGGTGCTGCTGGCCCGGCGCATGACGCTGACCGAACTGGCGCAGGCGGTGGACATCACCCTCGCCAACCTCTCGATCCTGAAAACCGGCAAGGCGCGCGCGATCCGGTTCACGACGCTCGACGCGATCTGCCGCGTGCTCGACTGCCAGCCCGGCGACATCCTCGTCCATGCAGCGACCGGGGATGGCATGGGGGACGCACTCGACGACTGAACCACGACCAAGGGGGACGATATGATGCGAGGAATGAAGGCAATGCTGCTGGGGGCGGCATTGTGCGCGCTGCCGGCGAGTGTGCTGGCGCAGCCACGCGCGACGACCGTGGCGGCGCCGGCCAAGCTGGCGATCGACATGCACTATGTCACGCTGCCCAATGGCCTCAAGGTCGTGCTGTCGCGCGACACGCTGGCCCCCACGGTCACGGTCGGCGTCTATTACGGGATCGGTTTCCGCGTCGAACCGCGCGAGCGCACCGGCTTCGCGCATCTGTTCGAACATCTGATGTTCCAGGGGTCGCAGAACGCGCCCAAGGGCGTGTTCGTCAGCACGATCAGCAACGCCGGCGGCATTCTGAACGGATCGACCCGGTTCGACTTCACCAATTATTTCGAGATCGCGCCGTCGAACGCGCTGGAACGCATCCTGTGGCTGGAGGCCGACCGGATGGCGCGGCCGGTCATCAACGATGCGGTGCTCAAGAACCAGCAGGGCGTGGTGGGCAACGAGGTGAAGGTCAACGTCCTCAACCAGCCCTATGGGACGTGGCCGTGGATCGACCTGCCGATGCTGGCCAACACCAACTGGCACAACAGCCATAATTTCTACGGCGATCTGAAAGAGATCGAGGCGGCGACCGTGGCCGACGCGACGCAGTTCTTTTCCAGCTTCTATCGTCCCAACAACGCCGTCCTCGTGGTCGCGGGCGACATCGACTACGCGCAGGCCGAGGCGATGGTCCGCAAATATTTCGGCCCGCTGCAACGCGGCGCGCCGGTGGTGCTCCCGGACCTCACCGAACCGCGCCAGACGGCGGAAAAGACCCGGTCCCGCGTCGACGCGCTGGCCCCCAAGCCGGGGTTCGCGGTCGGATACCACATGCCGCCGCGTGGCACGCCCGAATGGTATGCGATGGGGCTGATCGACCAGCTATTGCTGCAGGGCGACGACAGCCGCCTCGCGCGCAAGCTGAAAGCCGATACCGGCATCACCGGCGATCTGGGCGGCGGGATCAATGCGTATCTGGGCAGCATGTACAATTACAACGGGCCGATGCTGTGGGCGTTCAACTTCACCCATGACCCGCAGTTCGGCGACGCGCAAATCCGTGCCGCGATCGATCCGGTGATCGAGAGCCTGCGCACCATCCCGGTGAGCGCGGCCGAGCTGGACCGGGCGCGGACCAAGCTGCGCTCCGACCTCTATTCGTCGGTCGACGGCGGCACGCGCGTCGGCCTGATCGATCTGCTCGCGGTCTATGCGCTGTTCGACAACGACCCGCAGGCGGTGAACCGGATCGAGGACGGCTTCGCCAAGGTGACGCCCGCGCTGATCCAGAAGACCGCGCAGGACTATCTCCGGCCGACCAACCGGTCGATCTACACCATCGTCCCCGGCGCCGCCGCCGCGAAGGGAGCCAAGTGAGATGAAGCGTTCGATCCTCCTCGCCGGGCTGGCGATCGTCGCCGCCCCGCTCGCCGCCCAGACGGCCACCCCGCCGGCGGCCTTGCCCGCCCCGCCGATCGGTGCGCCCAAAGCCTTCAAGGTGCCCGCCAGCGAAACCTATGCCCTGTCCAACGGCATGCAGGTGACGCTGATCCCCTATGGCAACGCGCCCAAGGTCGCGGTGTCGCTGCGCGTGTTCGCCGGCAATCTGGACGAAGGGCGCGATCCGTGGCTCGCCGATCTGGCGGGCGACATGTTGAAGGAAGGGGCGGGGACCCGCGATTCCGCAGCGCTCGCCACCGCCGCCGCCGGCATGGGTGGCAATCTGGGCGTCGGCGTATCGGCCACCGGCACCGCGATCAACATGGGCGCGCTGAGCGAATTCGCTCCCGCCGCCGTCGCGCTGGTCGGCGATGTCGCGCGTCGCCCGACCTTTCCCGCCGCCGATTTCGCGCGGGTGAAGGCGAACCGCGCGCGATCGCTCACCCAGTCGCTGGCACAGGCAGGGGTACTGGCCGATTATGCGCTGGCGCGGGCGACCTATGGCGACCATCCCTATGGCCGCATCCTGCCGACGACCGCCCAACTGAACGGCTATACGCTCGAACAGGCGAAGGCGTTTTATACCGCCAATTTCGGGGCGCGGCGCGCGCATCTCTATGTCGCCGGGCGGTTCGACGCGGCGGCGGTGAAGGCGGCGGTGGCCCGCGCGTTCGGCGACTGGGCGCAGGGGCCGGAGCGGCTGTCGCTGGTGCCCCGCCAAGCGGCGGGGCCGCGCGTCGTGCTGGTCGACCGTCCGGGCGCACCGCAGTCGACGATCCGCCTCGCGTGGAGCGCGCCGCTGGCCGGGAGCGAGGGCGACATCCCGCTGCGCGTCGGCAACGCGCTGCTCGGTGGCAGCTTCTCGTCGCGGATCACCCGCAACATCCGCGAGGACAAGGGCTATACCTATTCGCCGGGATCGGGAACGGTGCAGCGTCCGGGCGATGCCCAGTGGAGCTTCGACGCCGATGTGACCACCGCCGTCACCGGGGCGTCGTTGAAGGAAGTGTTCAAGGAAATCCGTACGCTCCAGACGACGCCGCCTTCCCCTGAGGAAGCGGCGGGGATGCGCAGCTACAACGCCGGGCTGTTCGTTCTGCGCAATTCAGACAGTTCGTCGCTGATCGGGCAACTGGCGACGCGCGACGCGCTGGGGTTGCCCGCCGACTGGCTCGACCGCTATGTCCCGGCGACGATGGCCGTCACCGACGCGCAGTTCAGCCAATCGGTCGCGCAGGCGTTCCCGCTCGACAAGTTCACGCTGGTCGTGGTCGGCGATCTGGCGAGCGTGAAGCCGCAACTGGATGCGCTCCCGGAATTGAAGGGCGTGCCGGTGCAGACGGTGACAGTGCCGTAAGCGCGCAGGCCATCGGGGCGGCGTGGGTCGCCCCGGTGGCCTTCTTACAGGCGCGGTGCAACCTTCTCCGCACCGTTTTGCAGCAGCGTCACACTGTCGATCATGCCGTTGGTCGCGTGGAACCGTAGTTCGGCGTCCACGATCCGCGCGAAGAAATCGGCCGGTCCCGACGGGTGGATCGGCATCGCCTGTTGCCCGATCAACTGGATCATCAATCGATTGCCCGACCGGAAGACGGTGATGACCTGATCGGGCGGCAGGCGGTATCGCCCCACGAAGCGATCAAGGTCGCCCGGCGCCAGCCGGATCGCGGGGCGCATGGCCGACGGCTTTGGCGGCGGCGGCACGGCGGCGAGGGGGGAGCCGGTGAGAATATGCGTGGCGATGTCGTCGACGCCCGGTTCCGCGCGGGTATTGGCCAGCACCACCACGCCGCGCCGCCGCAGGGGATCGAACGCGATGTTCGCCAGATACCCGCCGGTCGCGCCGCCGTGCGTCACGACCGGGCCGGTCGGCGTCTTCGCGACCGTCCATCCGGTGGCCATCGCGTTGTCGGGGCCATCGCCTTGCGCCCGGACGATGCGCATCGCGTCCATCGCGGGTTTCAGCGGCGTGGGGACGAAGCCCAGATTGGCGGCGAGGAAGGTGAGCATATCGCGCGCGTCCGATCGCAGGCCGCCCGCCGCGACCATCACGCTCGGGTCCCATGCGGCGACCGGGCGCAGGAATTCGTCGTGCGGCGTGGCTTGGTTCCGCAGTGCCGCGCCGGACGATCGCACCTGCGTATCGCGCATTCGCAGCGGCCCGGTGATGCGGGTGCGGACCAGCGTTTCATAGTCGGTGCCTGCCCGTCGCGCGAGGATCTGCCCCAGCAACGCACCGCCGAGATTGGAATATTCATACTGCGCGCCGGCGGGGCGATCCGGCACCCAGTCCTTCAGGAAAGCGCGCATCGCCGCCGGGGTGTAGCCCGCATAGGGGTCGCCCGCCTCGACATAGGGCATGTTGAGCGGCAGCCGCGGCAGGCCCGAACGATGCGTCGCCAGATCGAGCAGCGTGATCGCCCGGCCGCGCACCGGCAGCGTCCAGCCCGGCGGAAGATAGCGCGCCGCCGGGTCGTCGAGCCCGACCTCGCCGCGTGCCGCCATGTCGGCCAGCACCAATGCGGTGAACACCTTGGTGATCGAACCGATTTCGAACAGCGTGTCGGCCCCGGCGGGACCACGCGCGACGATGCGGCGTCCATGGTCGTCGATCACCCCGACCACGATCGCTTCGCCCGGCCGCTGCGCGATGCGGCGGTCGAGGATGTCGCCGATCTCCGCATCGGACGGCAGCGCCCATGCGTCCGCCGCCACCGCCGCGCGGGGCGGCGGACCGCCTGCGACCAGCGACAGCGCAAATGCCGCGTCGCCCTGCGACCAGATGCCGCTCCAGCCCCGCGCCGCCGCATCCCAGCGTCCGCGATAGCGGCTGCCGTTGGCCGGTACGGTGAAGTCGAGCGTCGTCGCGGTCATCGCGATGCCGTCGAGCGGGGTGTTCCACACCCGCTGGTCGATACTGTCGATGCTGCCGCGCACGATGCCGCCGTCATCGACCCGCAGACGCACGACGAGCCGCAACGTCGCGCGCGACGGCAGCGTCAGGGTGCCCGACCAGTCGCCGGGATGGGCCATGGGCGGGAGCCCGGGGGCGGCGACCTGCGCCATCGTGATTGCGGCAATCGGCAGGATCATGGGGCGGATGCTCCGAAAGCCGGACAATTGCCGATCATGAGGGCGGTCGTTGCATCATCGACATGAACTGTCGGTGAAAGAGGACGGGTGCTATGGTTCCGGCATGAAAAAGGGGCGGTCCCCGCGTGGGGCCGCCCCTTTTTCCTTGGCAAGCCGGGATGGAAGTGAATTCCATCCCGTCGGTCGGGCCTTGCGGCCCGCCGGCCGGCCTTGGCGGAGATAGCGAAGCCTTGGCTCCGCTGTCCCGCCTGCGGCTTACTTGACTTCGACGGTCGCGCCGGCGGCTTCGAGCTGCGCCTTGATCTTGGCGGCTTCGTCCTTCGACACGCCTTCCTTGACGGCCTTCGGCGCGCCTTCGACCAGTGCCTTCGCTTCGGTCAGGCCGAGCGCGGTGATCGCACGGACTTCCTTGATGACGTTGATCTTCTTGCCGCCGTCGCCGGTCAGGATGACGTCGAATTCGGTCTGCTCTTCAGCGACCGGAGCAGCGGCGCCACCGGCGGCGGCAGGTGCTGCAACGGCAGCGGCGGCCGAAACGCCCCACTTCTCTTCGAGCAGCTTCGACAGCTCGGCTGCTTCGAGGACGGTCAGTTCGCTCAGCTGGTCGACGATTGCGTTGAGGTCAGCCATGATATTCTCCGTAAATCAGAAAGGTTGTGTTGATGAGGAAGCCGCCGGTCAGGCCGCGTCCTTCTCCGCATATGCCGACAGGACCCGGGCGATCTGTGCCGCGGGAGCCTGGGTGATGGTCGCCAGCTTCGTTGCCGGGGCAACGATGAGGCCGACGATCTTGGCGCGCAGTTCGTCGAGCGAGGGCAGCGAGGCCAGAGCCTTGATGCCTTCCGCGTCGAGCAACTGGCCGCCCATCGCGCCGCCGACGATCTCGATCTTGTCATTCGTCTTGGCGAAGTCGTTGATGACCCGTGCCGCGGCAACGGGATCGGTCGACGTCGCCAGCGCCGTCGGGCCGGTCAGCAGGTCGGCGATCACCGCGTACGGCGTGCCTTCGGCTGCGATCCGGGCAAGACGGTTCTTCGAGACCTTGTAGCTCGCGCCGGCATCACGCATCTTGTTGCGCAGGCCCGTCGATTGCGCGACGGTCATGCCGAGGTTGCGGGTGACGACCACCACGCCGACCTCGTTGAAGGTGCGGTTCAGCTCGGCGACGGCTTCACTCTTCTGAGTGCGATCCATGCCGTTCTCCTTAACTGGGGCGTATCCGGGTGCCGGATATGCCCGCGAACGATCCGCTCGCCGTGAGGACGACGAACGGGGCGAAAAGTCCGTGAAGGGGCATGGTCGCCACGGCAGTATGCCCATGGCAGGCCCACGCGAAACCGCGCGGGCATTTGCAACACATTCCCCGCCTCGGCAGGACATTAAGCGGGAAACCCGCACCTGCTGTCTCGGACGGACGTCGTGCGGACGAATCCGGGTACGACGCTTGAGGGCGCGCCTAGTCGCGATCGGCGGGGGAGTCAAGGTAGCGGACGGGGTTGACCTTGCCCGCGCGCGCTTCATAGCTCGGCGAAACCATGTTCACCGGGGAACGATGCCGATACTGCTGGAAATCTGCATCGACAGCATGGGCGGATGCGAGGCGGCGATCGCCGGCGGCGCGCAGCGGATCGAGCTGTGCGGGGCGTTGTCGGTGGGCGGGCTGACGCCGTCGCCGGGGCTGGTGGCGCAGGTCGTGGGCGTCGCGCGGACGGCGGGGGTGCGCGTCCATGCGATGGTGCGGCCGCGCGCGGGCGATTTCGCCTATGACCGACACGAGGCCGCGACCGCGCTGGCCGATGCGCGGGCGCTGATCGCCGCCGGGGTCGACGGGCTGGTGTTCGGCGCGGTGCGCGGCGGCGCGCTCGACATGGACGTGCTGGGTGACTGGGTGGCGGCGGTGGTTGCGCAACGGCACGACATCGACCTGACGCTGCACCGCGCGGTCGACCTGCTGCCCGATCCGGTCGCGGCGGTGGAACCGGCGGTGGCGCTGGGCTTCGCGCGGATCCTGACGTCGGGCGGCGCGGTGAAGGCGGTGGACGGTGCGGCCGTGATCCGGGCGATGCAGGCCCGTGCCATCGGGCGGATCGTGGTGATGCCGGGATCGGGCGTGCGGCCGGACAATGTCGCCGCGCTGCTGGCCGCGACCGGGGCGAGCGAGGTCCATGCGTCGGCAGGGATGCCGGTGGTGCAGGACGATGCGAAGGTCGCCGCGCTGGGCTTTGCCGCGCCGCTGGCACGGACCGACCGGGCGACGGTCGCCGCGCTGCGCGATGCGATCGATCGGGGAGAGAGCGAATGACGATGGGAACGATCGATCGCCGGACGCTGCTTGGCGGCACGGCGGGGACGCTGGCGGTGGCGGGGCTGCCGTTGCCGTTGCACGCCGCGCCGCGCGGTGCGGGGTTGCGCGGGCTGCCGCACGGACTGGCGCCACGCGGCGGCGTGCCGGCGCGGTTGCCGGTGGTCGATCCATCGCGCGCGCTGCTTAATCGGGGGTGGCTGTTCCACGAGGGCGACATCGTGCCGCCCGCGCCGCTGACGCATGACGCGACCTATCTGAACGCCAAGGCCGGTAATGCGCGCGGGGCGGCGGCGATGGACCATGACGACAGCAACTGGGCTTCGGTCACGCTGCCGCACGACTGGGCATCGGCGCAACCGTTCGTCGAGAGCGCGAACGTGTCGCAGGGCTATCGCCCGCGCGGGATCGGCTGGTATCGTCGCACGCTGCGGCTCGATCCGGCGGATCGGGGCAAGCGGCTGGAACTGCATTTCGGCGCGATCGCCACCGCCTCGACGATCTGGATCAACGGCAGCGTCGTGGCGCGCAACTTCTCCGGCTACAACGCGATCACCATCGACCTGACGCCGTTCGCGCGGTTCGGCGACGAACTGAACGTCATCGCCGTGCGGGTCGATGCGACGCAGATGGAAGGCTGGTGGTACGAAGGGGCCGGCCTCTACCGCGACATCTGGCTGGCGAAGCGATCGGCGGTAGGAATCGCGACCGACGGGGTCCATTGCGACCCGCGCCGGGGCGACGGCGGCTGGCAGGTGCCGTTGGCAGTGACGCTGGAAAGCATCGCGCGCGGCGAGGCGACGGCGAGCGTTACCGCCGAACTGATCGATCCGGCGGGCAAGGTCATCGCCACCGCGACCGGGCAGGCGAGGGTGACGCCGCTCGGGCAGGCCAGCGTCGCGCTGACGCTGCCGGTGGCGCAGCCGGCATTATGGTCGATCGAGACGCCAACGCTGTATGCGGTGCGGGTGACGAGCGAGGCGGCGGGCGGGCGTGACGAACGGCGGGTGCCCGTCGGCTTCCGCACGATCCGCTTCGATGCGGATCAGGGCTTCTTCCTCAACGACAAGCCGGTCAAGCTGAAGGGCGTGTGTCTGCATCAGGACCATGCCGGGGTCGGGGTGGCGGTGCCCGACGCGCTGCTCGAATGGCGGTTGCAGCGGATGAAGGACACCGGCGTCAACGCCATCCGCTGTTCGCACAATGCGCAGGCCGACGCTTTCTATCATCTGTGCGACCGGATGGGGTTCGTCGTGATGGACGAGAACCGCGTCTTTAACCCGGCGCCGGAGAATATGGCGCAGCTCGAATGGCTGGTGCGGGCGCATCGCAACCATCCGAGCATCATCCTGTGGTCGGTGTTCAACGAGGAACCGATGCAGGGCACCGAGGCGGGCGTCGAGATGGTGCGGCGGATGGCCGCGCGGGTCCATGCGCTCGACGGCAGCCGGCCGGTGACGGCGGCGATGAACGGCAGCTTCTACGACCCGCAGAACGTGTCGAGCGTGGTCGATGTGATGGGGTTCAACTATTATCAGGGCGATTACGACAAGTTCCACGCGCTGAACCCCGCGAAACCCAGCACCTCGTCGGAGGATACCAGCGCCTATATGACGCGCGGCGCCTATGCGACCGACAAGGCGGCCAACGTCATGACCTCGATGGATACCGAGGCCGCACCGTGGGGCGCGACGCACCGGCAGGCTTGGGCGGAGATCGCCAAACGCCGCTTCGTCGCGGGCGGGTTCGTGTGGACCGGGTTCGACTATCACGGCGAGCCGACGCCGTTCACCTGGCCGAGCGTCGCGAGCTTCTTCGGCATCCTCGACCTGTGCGGTTTCGCCAAGACCGCCTATGACATCCACCGCGCGCATTGGATAGACGACGAGGCGGTCGTCGGCATCGCGCCGCACTGGACATGGCCCGGACGTGAGGGACAGCCGGTCGAGCTGCTCGTCACGAGCAACGCCGATCGGGTGCGGGTGCTGCTCAACGGGCGGATGATCGGCGAACAGGCGGTCGACCGGATCATGGGCAATGCCTTCACCGTGCCCTACGCGCCGGGGCGGCTGGAGGCGGTGGCCCTGCGCGGCGGACGCGAGGTCGCGCGCGCGATCCACGAGACGGCGGGGCCGGCGGTGGCGCTGCGGCTGACGCCGGCGCGGGCCACGATGCTGGGCGACGGTGAGGATGTGGTGGCGGTCACGATCGACGCGGTCGATGCGCAGGGGCGGCATGTTCCGACCGAGAACCGGGCGACGCGCTTCACGGTCGCCGGCGCGACGCTGATCGGCGTCGGCAACGGCAATCCCAACAGCCATGAGAGCGAAAAGGCGCCAGAGCGGGCGCTGTTCAACGGCCTCGCGCAGATGCTGGTGCAGGCCGAGATCGGGCGTGGGCCAGTCACGATCGTCGCGCAGGCGGAGGGCTTGCGCCCCGCGCGGCTGACGATCCCCCGGATCGCCGCCGAACCGCGCGCGCAGGTGGCGGCGACGCCGGGCGGGGCGTTCATCGCCGGCTGGCGACGCTCGCCGGCATTCGCCGCCAGCCCCGATCCGGCGCTGGCCCCGTCCGCCGACGACAATAATAGCTGGGCGTTCACCCGCAGCGGCACGCCGACCCCGCCCGAACCGGCGCGCAGCTTCCGCCTGTATCGCGCCGCCATTCCGGTGCGGCGGCGGGTGATGGCGGACGGCGGCGTCATCGCCTTCGCGGCCATCGCCGGGCTGGCGAAGGTCTATGTCGACGGCCGGCTGGTCGCCATCAAGACGGAGGCGGCACCGGGGCCAGTGAACGTGGCGATTCCGGCGGGCGCGAAGACGGTTGCGGTGCTGGCGGAGGCGGCAGCGAACCAGCCGTCGGGAATCACCGGCGTGGTGCGGGTGCTGACGAAGGGGTAGCGGTGGGCCGCGATGTTCCCCTCGAAAGGGCAACATCGCGGCGTTGCAGCCTTACCGGAACGCGCCGATCTCGGCGACGGCGATCGCCGGGGCGGGGACCGCCGGTTGCGGGAAGGCGAAGCGCAGGTAGCGCGCAGGCCGTGGGGTCGGGAAGGGCAGGCGCTGCGTCGCGCGGGCGTAGTTGATGTTCTGGAACTCACCTTCGCCGCCCGGTGTCCAGCTCCGCCCGTCGACGCTGGTTTCGACGCGGTAGCGCATTGGCGGGGCGGCCTGCGGATCGATGTGGCGGGTGGGGGTGAGGGTGAAGCCGGCCAGCGTCTCCGAACGACCCATGTCGATCGTCAGGCTGGCGGGGGCCGGGCTGATCCATGCGGTGCGCGGGGAAGCGTCGAGGATCGCCGCGCCGCCGGGCGCGCTGGCGGCGGTCACGCGCCAGCCGGTGCGATCGACGATGCTCGGATCGTTGTTGCGCGCGGGCGGCAGGGTGGCGGGGGCGACCGAGCGGAACAGCGCGAATTCGCGCAGCGCCGGGCCGGCCTCGGCGGCGATGGTGCGGAAGCGGACGCGGCGCGGGGCGATCGGCGTGCCCAGGCGGATCAGGCGCTGCGGCCCGACCATGTCCTTTTCGGCGACCGTGGTCCACACGTCACCGCCGTCCGACACGTCGATCGCGAAGCGGGTGACGCGCAGGCCGAGCGGCAGCCATTCCTGCAACCGGATGGTGTCGAAGCTGCGGCCGGGCGGCAGGTCGAGCGTGACCGTCGCGTCCCTCGCATCGGCGGGCGCGAGCCAGAAGGTGTCGAGCCGCCCGTCGTTGACGTTGCGCGCGCTCCCCCCGGCATCGGCGCTGGCGGTGACGACCGCGCCTGCCGCCAGATCGGTCGCGAAGGTCGCGCGGATCGCGTCGCCGAACGCGGTGAGGCTGGCGACGTCGCGGTCGGGAATGCGGCCGCGCCGGTCGGGCGGCAGGTTGAGGTGGAAGGTGGTGCCATGGCCGACCGACTGGTCGTACATCTCCATGATCTTCTGCGGCGTCTTGACCTGCGCATCCTCGTCGGCGTGGTAGAACCAGCCGGGCCGGATCGAGACGTTGGTTTCGGCCGGCCACCACAGGGGTGCGCCGCGCACGCCGGTATTGCCCTCGGCCTGATCGTACGGATGGTCGGGCATCGTCGGCCAGCACGGGTCGGCGGCGTGGCCGTCCTCGTTCCCGACCCAGCGGATGTCGGCGCCCAGCGGATCGAAGGTGCAGGCATCGGGTTGCAGGTCGTGGACCAGCTTCACGATCGACGGCCAGTCGTAATAGGCCGGGGCGTCGATCCGCCGCGTCTCGCGCGCGCCGCCGTAATAGCCGTCACCGCCGTTCGCGCCGTCGAACCACACCTCGAACAGCTTGCCGTAGCGGGTGCAGAGTTCGGTCAGTTGCGCGCGATAATAGGTGATGTAGGCGGGCGTGCCGTAATCGGCGCGGTTGCGGTCCCAGGGGCTAAGATACACGCCGAAATCGATCCCGCCGCGCGCGCATGCCGCCGCCAGTTCGCCGACGATGTCGCCCTTGCCCTGTTTGTAGGGCGAATTGCGGATGCAGTGCTCGGTCAGCATCGTCGGCCACAGGCAGAAGCCGTCGTGATGCTTGGCGGTGAGGATCAGGCCGGTCAGCGCCCCCGCCTTGGCCGCCGTGACGATCTGGTCGGGATCGAAGTCGGTCGGGTTGAACAGCTTGGGGTCCTCGTCGCCATAGCCCCATTCCTTGTCGGTGAAGGTGTTGATCGAGAAATGGATGAAGCCGTACTGGCGGCGATCATGCCATTTGAGCTGACGCGGCGACGGCGTCGCCCCCCATGGCGCGGGGAGGGGGCCGGCACCGCCGTTGGGACGGACCGGGCTGCACGCGGCGGCGCCGGCGATCAGGCTGCTGCCCATCAGGCTGCGGCGGGAAAGGGTCATTGCGGTGCTCCGAAAGCATGGGGTTCGAGGGGTTCGGGGATCAGCCAGGTCTGTGCGATCTGATGGCCGCGCCCGCCACCGCCGATGCCGGGCGGGCGGTGCCATTCGAGGGTCAGCGCGCCATCGGCGGTGAGCGCCTGCGGGATCGGCGTCTCGACGGTTTCGGGGTTGGCGGTACGGGCACGATAGGGGTGGAGTTCGGTGCCGTCGCCCATCAGCCGCATTGGCAGCGCATAGCCCTCGCCCGCCCAGCGCGCGACGAGGCGGTAGCGGCGGTTGCGCTCCAGCCCGGTGTAGCGCAGGCGGACCGGGGTTTCGTACAGTCCCTCGGCGTAGCTGAGGTCGGCCATGCGCCAGCCCTCGTCGGGGATATGGTCGGCGATACCGTCGATCGCGCTTGCCAGCGATTGCGGATCGGCGTCGAAACCCGGCCCCCGGACAAGATGCGGCTCGTTCAGGGGATCGCCGAGATCGTCGTACAGCGCCATGTCGCGGTTGCGCCACGGATCGCCGATCGCGTGGAGGCGGGCGGCGGCGTCGGGCCGGGACAGGGCGGCGGCGATACCGGCTTCAACGGCGGTGCGATCGTTCAGCGCAATATCGGCGCGGTCGAGGTTCGCGCCGCGTTCCCAGTGCGATGCGCCGTGGCGCACGACCGACAACTGCATCCGCGCACGCTGCCACAGCCGGTCGGCGATGGTGGTGAGGTCGGCGCGCAGCGGCGCAACGATGGCGGGTTCGCTGCGGGCA
Organism: Sphingomonas sp. Leaf407; assembly: GCF_001425385.1. Classification (GTDB taxonomy): domain Bacteria; phylum Pseudomonadota; class Alphaproteobacteria; order Sphingomonadales; family Sphingomonadaceae; genus Sphingomonas. The sequence continues at coordinate 197,997 of NZ_LMQO01000004.1, read as the reverse complement.
TAGGCGAAGCGCGCGGCGACGGCGGCGGCCTCCGCACCGATGGCGGTGGCCTGTCGCAGCGTCCAGCGCGCCTCGCCCTCGCGCTCGCGCGCGGCGATCAGGCGGTGGCGGACCAGCGCATCATAGGTCGCGCGGTAGCGATAGAGATCGATCCGCCAGTCGGCCCAGGCCGCCGGGCGGAGGCGTTCGACCAGCGTCAGCGTCGCGTCGATCCCGGCATTGGCGGCGGGATCGCCGCGCCAGTTGCCCTCCAGCGCCATCGGCACGGCGGCGAAACCCAAGTCGCCGACGAACATCCGCGCGTAGTCAGCGGCGATCTCGTTCGATGCGGTGGCGGGGTTCCAGCCGAGGCGGAACCACTGGGTCACGTTCCAGTCGTCGTTGACGCCCTCGCTATAGGTCACGAAGCCGCGGCTGCCGGGGCGGAGATACTGAAAGATGCGCTGCGTGGCGGCGGGGCGGGGGTTCACCGGCTCGCGCCCCTGCGTCAGCGCGAAGGCCGGGTGCCAGTCGGGAATCGGGAATTGCGCGTGCATGGTGTGCGCGGTGTCGGGATAGGTCTCAAGCGGATAGGCTTCGCCCACGCGCGCGACATGGGTGGCGAGGCTGTCGCGGGTCTGCGGACCGACGAACAGGCCCGACAGCCAGCGTGGACGTTTGGCCAGTTCGGCATGGAAGGCGTTGAGGCCGGCGGCGTCGAACCCCTGCGTCGAGAGCAGCAGTTCGGCCTTGGGGAAACGCCGGCGCAAGGATGTGGCGAGGCGTTCGCCGAGCGGGAACAGGTCGGTGGGTGCGGTGTGGCCGGGATCGCCGCCGGGGATGTAGAGCGCATCGAGCGCGGGCAGTTTCGCGAGCAGCGCGGTGAGGTCGGCTACCTCGGCTTCGGCGTTGCCGGCCTTGGTATAGTCGCGCAGCGCCGGATAGAAGAGTGCCGTGTCCAGCCCGAGGCGGTGGGTGGCGGCGCTGAGCGCGACCAGCGTTTCGGTGGCGGGCAGCGGCGAGAGCGGCGAGGTTGCGGCATCGTCGGACACCGGCGCCACGAACTGGATGCGGTTGGCCCCCAGCAGCGCGAAATCCTCGATCCGGCGGGTGAGCATGGGGAGGGTCCATGCATCATAGCTGTTGTTCTTGGCGCGGTAGCCGATCTGGGTGCCGCGTATCGTGGTCGCGGGGGCGTCGGTCAGGTGTGCCGGCGCGGTGAGCGTCAGCCCATCGGTGTGGCGCAGCAGCCAGCCGGCGGCATAGAGCCGGGCGCGGGTGGTCGCGGCGCGGATGGTGATGGCGGTCGGCGTGGTGTCGATCGCGAAGGCTTCGGCGGTTAGGCGCGCGGGGAGGAAGCGGATCGTCACTCCGCGCCCCCCGTCATTCCGGCGAAGGCCGGAATCCATTGTGTCGGGTGTTCCCGGCGCTTTCGCTGCCGTCCCCCCATCCATGGATTCCGGCCTGCGCCGGAATGACGACGGGGCGGGACATACCGCCCCGCGCTCCGCCAGCCGTTCGCGTAGCACTTGCGCCGCCGGGTCGGTGCCCTCGACACAGGCAGCGTTCAGCGGCACCGTGACCGGCGCGGCGGCGAGGAGCAGCGCGGCGATCAACGCCGCCCCGGCCGGTCCCCGGGCGCGGACCCGAATGCCTTGTTGGGCGTCGCGCCCATGTCAAACGACAGCGTGCCGCCCTTCACCAGATCGGCATGCGCGATCCAGCTCTTGGTCCATGGCCGGCCGTTCCAGCGGACCGCCTGCACATAGGGCCGGTCGGGGGCGTTGCCGCGCGCCTCGACCACCAGCCGCCTGCCGCTACCGACGCGCACGACGGCGCGGTCGAACAACGGGCTGCCCAGCACATAGACCGCGCTGACCGGATCGACCGGATAGAAGCCGAGCGCCGACAGAAGATACCATGCGCTCATCTGGCCGCAGTCGTCGTTGCCGATGATGCCGTCGGGGCGGTCGTGGTACATTTCGGTCAGCAGCCGGCGGACCATGGCTTGCGTCTTCCACGGTGCGCCGCAGTACGCATACATATAGGCGACATGGTGGCTCGGTTCGTTGCCGTGCGCATATTGCCCGACCAGTCCCGAGATGTCGGGCGGCGCATCGGCGGGCAGTTCGGACGAGGCGTTGAACAGCCCGTCCAGCTTCGCCTCGAACGCGGCATCGCCGCCCATCGCCGCGATCAGGCCGGGGATGTCGTGCTGGTTCAGGAACGTCGCCTGCCAGCTATTGCTCTCGGTATAGTCGCGCCATTTCTTGCTGTGGGCGATGCCGTTGGGGGCGAAGGGTTCGGCCCAGCGTCCGTCGGCAAGGCGGGCGCGGGCGAAACCGGTCTTCACGTCGAACACGTTGCGCCAGTTGCCCGACCGTTTGCGTAGCCGCGCCGCGCCGGCGGCATCGCCCGCCGCATCGGCGATGCACGCGCCGGCATAATCGTCATAGGCATATTCGAGCGTTTTCGACACGCTCTCGAAGATGCGGTCGGCCGGGGCATAGCCCAGCTCGTCATAGGGCTGCACGCCGATGCTGTTGTCGAGATTGGGGGTCGACCAGTCGAACGAGCGCTTCTTCACCCCGCCCCATGCGGCGGCATAGTCGCCGGGCACGCCCTTGGCGCGCGCCTCGGCCAGCACGGGGACTGCATGCCAGCCGATCATCGTGCCGGTCTCCACGCCCTGCAACGGCCAGACCGGCGGGCCGAACGGGCTTTGCTGCGTCTGGCGGATCAGGTCGCCGACGAATTCGCGGGTGCGCGCCGGGCGGATCAGCGTCTGCAGGGGATGGAAGGCGCGATAGGTGTCCCACAGCGAATAGGCGCTGTACGCCTGTTCGCCCTTCGGCACGCTATGCACCTGCCGGTCGAGCCCGACGTAGCGGCCGTCGACGTCGGAGAACAATGTCGGCCCGATCGAGGCGTGATAGAGCGCTGAAGACGCGACGGTGCGCTGCGCCGCGCTGCCCCCTTCGAAGGTCATCAGGTCCAGCTCGCGCGCCCATGCGGTGCGCGCGGCGCGGGCATAGCGATCGAAGTCCCAATGCTTCGCCTCGGCGGCGAGATTGGCCTTCGCGCCGTTCAGGTCGACGGCCGAAATGCCGGTGCGGATCACGATCGGGGCGCTGCCGGCGTCGGCATAATGCAGCACTGCCTTGACGCGGTTGCCCTTCACGCCCGTGCTGCCGGCGGGCGCGTCGCCGTCGCCGAAGAATTCGATCCGGTCGGGTTTGCGCGACAATTGCATCGCGAAGAAGATCCGCCGCCCCTTGGCCCAGCGGAACACGCGGCGGGTGCCGGTGATGCTGCCGTCCGGTTCCAGCGTCAGCGCGGCATCGTCGATATAAGGGCGCTGGTTCGGCCCCTCCATCACCAGATGCGACATGTCGATCAGGATATGGCCGGGGCCGGCAGGGAAGCGATGCCGCTGGATGCCGGTGCGTTCGGTCACGGTCAGTTCGGCGCGAACCCCGCTTTCGAGCGTGACAGCGTAATAGCCGGGCTCGGCGACTTCATTCGAGAAGCGCTGGCGATAGCCCGCGTCGGGGTTGTCGCGCGGCCCGCCCTCCAGTCGCACCGGTCCGCGGGTCGGCACCACCAGCACGTCGAGCATGTCGCCGATGCCGGTGCCCGACAAATGGGTGTGGCTGAACCCGAGGATCGAGGTGTCGCTCTTGTGATAGCCCGAGCAGGTTTCCCAGCGCGTCGTGTCGGTATCGGGCGACAGTTGCACCATGCCGAACGGCATCGTCGCGCCGGGGAAGGTATGGCCGTCGCCGCCGGTGCCGATGAACAGGTCGGGCCGGGTGCGGGCGGCCACGCCGACCGCGGGAAGCGATGCCGAGACGGCAAGGCCGGCGCTGCTGCCGAGCAGCGTTCGCCGCGAGAGCATCGTCATTTGGGCAGCTCCTGCGTGCCGGTGATGGTGAACGTCACTTCCTGTCCCGGCGTCGCGCCGGGCTGGCCGCCGCCGACGAACAGGCGATATTGCCCCGGCCGCACCGCGCGCTTGCCGTCGAGTGCGACCGTGCTGAGCAGGCGCGGGTCGAGGGTGAAGGTCACGGTTTTCGCCTCGCCCGGCTTCAGCGCGACGCGCTGAAAGCCGACGAGGCTGTGGCGCAGCACCGGATCGTTCCACGCGCCGATCCGGTTGAGCGCGTCGGGCGCGATCAGATAGGCCTGCGCCACTTCCTCGCCCGCACGCTTGCCGGTGTTGGCGATACGGGCGGTTACGGTGAGCGACTGGCCGGCGGCGAGGGTGGCGGGAGCCTTCGCGTCGCTATAGCCATAGCTGGTGTAGCTCCGGCCGAAGCCGAAGCCCCACATCGGCGTGCCGTCGAAATAGCGGTAGGTCCGCCCCTTCATATTGTAATCGACGAAGGCGGGCAGGTCGCTCGTGCGGGCGTAGAAGGTGACGGGCAGGCGGCCCGACGGGTTGGTCGTCCCGTCGAGCACGTCGGCGATCGCGGTGCCGCCGACCTCGCCCGGATACCAGCCGGCGACGATCGCGTCGGCGTGGGTCTTGGCCCATTCGAGCGCGACCGCGCTGCCCGACAGCAGCACGACGACCAGCGGCTTGCCCGTCGCCTTGACCGCTTCGAGCAACGCGGTCTGCGTCGGCGGCAGCGCGATGTCGGTGCGGTCGCCACCCGAGAAGCCGGCGACTTCGAGGCGCAGCGCCTCGCCCTCGACCGCCGGCGACAGGCCGACGAAGGCGACGACGGCATCGGCCGATTGTGCCGCCGCGACTGCCTGCGCGCGTTGCGCCTCGGCAGGGGCGACCCACGTCAGGCGGATGCTGTCGTCGGTGCCGGCGTGGGTGAGGTCGAGGCGGAACGGCTTTGGCGCGGTATCGGTGAAGTCGAGCGTCGCCTCCATCCGTTCGGACTTGCTGTCGTTGGCGGCACCTTCGACCGCCGCGCCGGCAGCGGCGCTGGTCAGCACGTCGCGCCCGTCGATCCACAGCTTCACGCTGTCACGCCCGGTGCATTTGTCCCAGCAGCGGTTGATGTCGATCCTGAGCGTGTAGCGCCCCGGCCCCGGCGGGGTGAGGCTGCCGCTCCAGCGCACCCCGTAGCGATCGACCGGCAGCGCCGCGAGCGGGCTGGTGCGCCGCCAGTTGAAATCGATCGTGCGGTCGGTGCGCGTCGCCACGGGCATGCCGGTCATCGCCGGATCAGCGAAATATTCCGCCTTCAGCCCCGCGCCGAACGCGGTCTGGGGTACGGGAAGCGGCACGTTGTCGGCCAGCGTCGCGCCTTGAGCATAGGCGACGGCGAAGCGCTGCTGCATGCCGGTGAGCGGCGTCACCGGATTGGCCGGGGTGCCGTTGTAATTGCCCTCCAGCACGTCGAGGCTGTCGGCGTTGGGGCCGATCACCGCGATTTTCGCACCGCGCTTGAGCGGCAGGACGCCGTTGTTTTCGAGCAGGACGATCGACTTGCGCGCCGCCTCCAGCGCCAGCGCGCGGTTGGCCGGGGTGTGGAGCGCCGAGGCGGGGATCGAGTCCCAGCGGCTCTTGGCGCCGAACGCATCGCCCAGCCGCTTGCGCGCCTCGAAGGTGCGGGTGAGCGCGCGGTCGATGATCGCCGGCGTCGTCAGCCCGCGTTCGAGCGCCTTGGGCAGCGCGGCGTAGGCGCTGCCGCAATTGAGGTCCATGCCGGCGTTGAGCGCGGCGGCGGAGCCGGCGGCGTTGTCGAGGGTGTAGCGTTGATAATGGGCGATATTGCCGATCGCGTCGCAGTCCGACACGACGAGGCCGGTGAAGCCCCAGTCGCCGCGCAACCGGTCGTTGAGCAGCCAGTCGGCGGCGCAGACCGGCACGCCATGGACGCCGTTATAGGCGCACATCACCGACTGCGCCTGCCCTTCCGTGATCGCGCGGCGGAAGGCGGGGAGGTAGGTCGCCTCCATGTCATAGGGCGCGGTCTGCACGCTGAAGGCGTCGCGCCCGGCTTCGGGGCCGCTGTGCGCGACCAAGTGCTTGGGGGTGGCTATCACGCGCGGTTGCAGCGGGTCCGGCCCCTGCAATCCCCGGACATAGCCGACCGCGAGGCCGCCGGTCAGCACCGGGTCCTCGCCATAGGTTTCCATGCCGCGACCCCAGCGCGGATCGCGGAAGATGTTGATGTTGGGCGACCAGATCGTCAGCCCCTCGTAGCGCCGGCGGTTCTTGCCGGGCAGCGCATTATATTTGGCGCGGGCCTCGGTCGACACGACGGTGCCGATCCGCTCCATCAGCGGCGCATCCCATGTCGCCGCCAGCCCGATCGCCTGCGGGAACACCGTCGCCACGCCGTTGCGCGCCAGACCGTGCAGCGCCTCGTTCCAATAGTCGTAGGCGGGCAGGGCATCGCCTTGTGCGGGGGCGCTGCTTTGCAGTTGCGCGGCCTTTTCCGCCGGGGTCATCGCCGCGATGGTCGCGGCGATCTGCGGGTCCGGTTCGGCAACGCCGGCGAGGAGCGCGAGGAGGATCGTCATTTCGCTTTCTCCGCGCCCAGCGTCCTGAGGCGCAGCGCTCGTTTCAGGCTGGCGGTCGATGCCTTGCCGGTGATGGTGACGGTAACGCTTTCGCCGGGCAGCAGGTCGAGGAAATTGTCCGACGCCTGTACCGGCAGCGTGCCGAAGTCGATCCACAGCGCGCGCGCCAGCCGGGTGGCGGTGACGGTGAGCGTCGGGCGGCCCTCCGCGTTCGACCAGCGGGTGACGAAGCCCGGATCGGGCAGCGCCATCGCTTTTTCGGGCAGTGCCGAGACGAGGCTGCGCGAGGCGACCCGGCCGTCGATCACCAGTTCGGCGACCGCGAAGGCGGTGCGACGGTCGGCGGTGCCGAACAGGTCGGCATCGGTGAAGATGCCGACCCCCGTCGCCGACAGCGGGGCGAGCGACACCGCATTCTCACGCCGCGCCAGTTCGCGGCCGGTGACGTCGATGGTGCGCACGATCCAGCGCGCCGCGACCGGCTGCGTCGCGTCGGAGATCAATGTAATGCTGGTGCTGCCGCTCTCCTTGCGCGCCGCCGCGATGGCGACAGGGGCGAAGAACCGCCGCGCGGCGAAGTGCAGCGCCTTCCACCGGCCGTAATAATCGATGCTCGACCATGACGCGCCGGGCCACACGTCGTTCAACTGCCAGTAGAGCGATCCCGTCGTGACCGGGCGGCAGGCGCGGTGGTGGAGCGCGCCCAACTGGATGCCGTCGGCCTGCATTACCTGGGAGAGATACACGAAGTCGGCGAAGTCGCGCGGCTCGCGGTAGCGCATGCGGATATAGTCGAGCAGCCGGCCCTGACCCTCGCCCTTCAGGAACTTCTGGTGCGCCTTCATGACCGGCGATTCGATCGCGTAATCTTTCGGTTTCGCGAAGCGGGCGATGGTCGCCATGTCGGGCATCGCCTGTAGCCCGTATTCGGACATGAAGCGCGGGCAGCTATCGAGATAGGCGGTCGCGGGCTTCTTGCCGCCCCACACGTCCCAGTAATGGCGGTCGCCGTCGCCGTCCTGATCGGGCTTGCCGTCATAGTTGCTGCTGGGGCTGCCGGGCCAATAGGGCACGTCGGCGTCGCGCCGCTCGGCGGCGTCGCGCAGCACCTGGTTGAACAGGATCGCCATGCCGACGCCGACGCGCTCGCGCTCCCCCGGCCCGACCCGCGCCTTGAACGCGGTGCGGTCGCTCCACGTCTCCCAGCCCGACAGGACTTCGTTGTTGCCCGACCACAGCACGATCGAGGGGTGCGCCTGCACCCGGTCGACCTGTTCCTCCGCCTCGATCCGCACGCTCTCGCGGAACTCGCGATCATAGGGTGTGACCGCGCCGCCGAACATGAAGTCGGACCAGATCATCAGCCCCAGCGCATCGGCCGCATCGAAGAAGCTGTCGGGCAGATACATGCCCCCGCCCCAGATGCGGATCATGTTCATGTTGGCGGCCTTCGCATCCGCCAGAATTGACTGCATTCGCTGATCGGTGACGCGCGGGCCGAAGCTGTCGAACGGGATCAGGTTCGCGCCCTTGGCGAACATCGGGATGCCGTTGACCTTGAGCAGGAAGCCGCGCCCGATGGCGTCCTTCTTGCGGACCAGCTCGACCGTGCGGATGCCGGTACTGCGCTGCTGGCGGTCGACGATCTCGCCGTCGAGGCTGACGTCGGTGGTGACGGTGTAAAGCGGCTGCGCGCCATAGCCCGCAGGATACCAGAGTTGCGGATCGGCGATGGCGAGCGGCACCGCGACGCGGTTCTCGCCGGCGGCGACCTGCACGGTGCGGCTGGCGCGGACGGGGGTGCCGCCGGGGCCGGTCACGGTCGCGTCGACCTGTACGGTCGCGGCGCGATCGGCGACGATCAGTACCTCGGCGGTGAGACGCGCCTCGGCCGGGGTGACGGCTTCCTGCTGGACGCGCAGCGTCTCGATCCGGGCGTCGTCCCATGCGTCGACCTTGACCGCGCCGTTGGGGCCGACGTTGAGGATGCGGGGACCCCAGTCCCAGCCGTAATGATATTTGGGCTTGCGGATATAGGGCGAGGTCTGCCGCCCTTCGGGTTCGTCGCCGGCGGTCGAATCATATTCACCGGGCAGCGGATTGGCGATGCCCGCCACCACCGGTTTCAGCACGCCGAGCGGCGATTTGAACGCGATGCGGATCTCGTTCGCGCCGGCGCGCAGCAATGGCTTGGCGTCGGCGCGCCAGCGGCGATGGGCATTGTCGGCGGCGAGCAGCTTCGTGCCGTTGACGAAGACCTCGGCAAAGGTGTCGAGCCCGTCGAACACGAGGTCGACGTGGCCCCGCGCCAGCAGCGCCGGGGAAGCGTTCAGGGTTCCGCGATAGTCCCAGTCGCTGCGCCCGACCCACTGGATCGTCGCTTCGTTCAGGCCGACGAACGGGTCGGGCGTGATCCGTGCCGCGATCAGATCGGTCTGGACATAGCCCGGCACCGTGGCGGGGAGCCAGCGCGCGGCCTTCGGATGATCCTTTGCCGCCGCATCGCCGGGGGCGAGGCGGACCTGCCAGCCGCGCTCGAGCGGGATCGTCTGGCGCGGGGCGGCGACGAGCGCGGCGGGGGCGACGGCGAGCAGCAGGGCGATCGTGCGCCCCGTCGTCCTGCGCCGATGGGTCGAAGGCTCAAGGACACGCTGGCTCACGCGGATACTCTCCATGGGGCGGTCCGAATCGACCGGCCGTCACGTTCTAAAACAAAAACGGCCCCGGCAAAGCCGGGGCCGCGTACCCCCGGGAGCATCGCCGATGCTCCCGGATCGTTCAGCCCCGCAGGTTACATGCGGAACGTGGCGCTGAGCGAGAACACCCGGCCGTTCTTGTAGATCGACGTGGGGGCATCGGGCGTGCTGCTGTACTGATAGTAGGTTTCGTCGAGCAGGTTCGATGCCGCCGCCGTGATGCCGATCCCGTCGGTCACGGCATAGCTGATCTGCGCGTCGAGCTGGCGATAGCGATCGGTATAGTCCGAGCTTGCCTGACGACCGAAGCGGTAGAAATACTTCGACCGGCGGTTGTAGCTGACGCGCGCCTGGAACGGACCTTCCTCGAAATAGGGGACGATCGTGAAGGTGTGGCGCGACAGGAAGGGCAGGCCGTTGGCGAACGGGGTTTCCGCATCGGCAAAGGTGTAGCTGCCCTGCACGCCGAAGCCATAGGCGAGGTTGGTATTGCCCGACAGCGAGAAGCCGGTGACCGATGCCTTGCCGCCGTTGACGGGACGGGTGATGGCATAGACGCCGCTGCGGCCCGTAGCGGTGTTCGTAAACTCGACACCTTCGTCCACCGCATTGCCGACATAGTTGGAAATGTCGCGGTAGAAGAATTCGGCGGCGAGGAAGCTTGCGGGTGCGAAATACCATTCGGCCGACAGGCCATAGTTGGTCGCCGCATAGGGCTTCAGGTCGGGGTTGCCGCCGCTGCCGGTGCCGTTGACCCGACCGTCGGTGCCGACGAACGTGTCGGTCAGCGAAACCGAACCCGCCAGATCGCCGTACCGGGCGCGGGCGATCACCTTGGCGGCGGAGGCGCGCAGCGTGACTTCGTCGCTGGCCGTGTAGATCACGTTCGCGGCGGGCAGGAACCGGGTTTCGTCGCTGTTCACGCGGGTCGGCGCGGTGCGGCCGCCGCTCGAGATGAAGAAGCTCGATTCGTCGCGGGTGTTGACCAGCCGTCCGCCGACGTTCCCGCGGAACTGGCCCAGTTCGAAATTGGCCTGAACGTATCCGGCGGCGATTTTTTCACGGACCCGCCAGTATTCGCTGGTCGACAGACCGCGATCGGCCGTGAAATTGCCGTACTTCGTCAGCGCGGCGAGAATGCCGTCCTTGTCCAGCGTGGCATAGGGCGTGCCGTTCCCCGAGGTGCCGAGGCCGTTGTACAGGTTCTTGTCCTGCACATAGAAGTCGAGATCGGCCAGCGTGTAGTTCTGGTTGGTGTAGACGGCGTTGCTGTAGGTCGTGTTGCCGTTCAGGTGCGACGCATAGCGGCCACCGAACAGGATCGCCTTAATCGGGCCGAATTCGACGTCGCGCTTGACGTTCACTTCACCGAAGATCTCGCTGTCGGTGGTGAAGCCCGACTGGAGCGGGATGCCGCCGATCTGGCGACCGAAGAAGCGGCGGCCATCGGGAGCGGTGATGTTCTCGCCGCCGTTGGCGGTGAAGTTGCTCAGCCACTTGGTCGGGTCGCTGGCGGGCGAGTTCCAGTTGACCTGCGTGTTGCGGCCGTTCGCGCCGGCGGTGAAGCCCTGCTGCGTACGGAAGTCGAGCAGATATTCCGGGTCCTTGCCGCCGGTCGCGCGGGTGGCGCCGACGTTGCCGGTGATGCTCCACTCGCCCGGCGCCCAGTCGACCAGCAGCGAAACCGAGTCGTTCTTGAGGCGGGTGCGGCGATAGTAGGTGTCGAGCTGACCGGTCGAACCGGTGCCCGAGGTGATGCCGGTGAAGGTCGCCGAATCGACGATGCCCGGCTGGCCGTTCTGCCCGGGAACGAAGGTCGCCGCGGTCATCCGCGATCCTTCGAAGCCATAGGTATATTCGGAGTTCGACACGTTGTCGTAATTGCCGCGGATGACCAGCGCGGTGCCGGTTACGGTCAGATCGTCGGTCGGCTTGGCCTGGATCGCGCCGCTGAAGCTGATGCGCTCGCGCTCCTGCTTGAAGAATTCGCGGGCGAGGAACGAGGCATAGCGCGACGCGCTGAACGCCGAGATCGTCGCCGCGTTCGGGCGCGAACCGTTGATCGTGGCACCGCTGGCGACCGTGCCGTTCGGGCCGGCATAGATGATGTTGCCGTTCGCGTCCTTGGGATAGCTTTCGAGCAGCGCGGCACCGGTGCGATACCAGTAGCTGGCGACGCCGGCACGGCTCAACTGTTCCTTGTCGTAGCTGATCGAGCCGAGGAAGCCGATCGTCTCGTCGGCGTTCTTCCAGCTATACAGCGCCGAACCACGGAAGCTGCCGCGCTTTGCCCGGTCGTTGTATTCGCCGCCGGCGGTCGCCGCGATCGTGCCCGACTTCAGGTCGAGCGGCTTGCGCGTCACGATGTCGACGGTGCCGCCGATCGCGCCTTCCTGCAACCGTGCCTCGGGCGTCTTGTAGAGCACCGCCTGGCTAATGATCGTCGGCGACAGCAGCGAATAGTTGAAGCTGCGGCTCGACCGGTCGGACGGGTTGCCGCCCCAGTCGGCCGAGGCGACCGAGTGGCCGTCGATCGTGACGCGGTTGAGCGCCGGCTCGGTGCCCGCGATCGAAAGCTGCTCGCCTTCGCCGAACTGGCGGTCGACGGTGACGCCGGGCAGGCGGGCGAGCGAATCGGCGATGTTGCTGTCGGGCAGCTTGCCGACGTCTTCGGCCGAGATGACGTCGACGATCGAGTCGGCGTTACGCTTGGTCGCGATCGAGTCCGCGATCGACTTGCGGATGCCGGTGACGGTGATGAGATCGTCGTCACCCGCCGTGGTCGGCGCGGTCTGCGCCATGGCTGGCGCGGCCAGCGCGACGAGCGCGGTGGTGGCGAGATATGCGTAACGCGAGAAAGCCATGGACCCGATCCCCTTTGCAATGTCCGGGCGCGGGAATGCGCCCCCCCGAATGGCCGCGACGATGCGGCAACGCTTGCGCAACACGACAATTGGCCGAGCATTGGTCCCATATTGGTCCCATGTCGGCTCTTTTTGGTCGATCGGAGTGTGACCAATTTAGATCATAAAATCTACATAAAAATGAAAACCTACATCACTGGTGAGAAATTTGTTCGTGATCGACGCGGCGGAGTTTGGTTTTCGTGCCGTAAGTACCGCATTGGCGCAGCGAAATTTCAACGGGCCGATGACGGGCGCTGGGGGTGAAATGCGCCGGAAACGTGTGGACGGCGGTGTTCTGATCCATTGGTATGAGGCGGCATGGTCGGGGGAGCGGTGTCATGTCGGGCGGAGCGTCGACGCCGGACAGTCGCGACAGGATGCCGCACGGACGAAACAGGCCAAAAAACCGAATTGCCCAATACCAAAAACATACCTATGCGTATCGGTTGTGAATATCCAAGCCACCCCCTACGCTGCGCGGCAGATGGTTTCGAAGGGCGTCGGCATGAGTTTCTATGAGCGGGTGGGGCGGCTGCGCGATGACGCGCATGCCCCGCTCTATGTTCAGCTCCAGCAACTGGTTCGTACCGCGATCGAACGAAAGGTGCTGGTGCAGGACGATGTGATCCCGCCCGAACGCGAGCTGGCCGCCGAATATGACGTGTCGCGCATCACCGTGCGCAAGGCGATCGAGGGGCTGGCCAACGAAGGGCTGGTCGTGCGGCGGCGCGGGGCGGGCACCTTCGTCGCGGCGCGGGTCGAGAAGAGTTTTTCCAAGCTGTCGTCCTTTTCGGAGGACATGATGGCGCGCGGGCGCGTGCCCGCCAGCGAATGGGTATCGAAGTCGGCGGGGCTGGTGACGCCCGAGGAATCGATGTCGCTCGGCCTGTCGCCCGGCACGCCGGTCTATCGTTTCCAGCGGATGCGCTATGCCGACGACGTGCCGATGGCGGTCGAATATGCGACGATCGCGGGGCATTGCCTGCCCTCGGTCGATGCGGTGGGCGATTCGCTCTATGCCGCGCTGGAGGCGGCGGGATGCCGGCCGGTGCGCGCGCTGCAACGGCTGCGCGCGATGGCCTTTCCCGCCGAACAGGCGCGGCGGCTGGGCGTCGAGACCGGCCATGCCGGGCTGTTCATCGAACGTCGCGGCTTTCTGGCCGATGGCGACACGGTCGAATTCACCCAGTCCTATTATCGTGGCGACGCCTATGACGTGGTCGCCGAACTGAACGCGAGCTGATCCGGGCAGTCCGGGTCGGTGCATCGAGGGGGTATATGACGTCCATCCTGTCGGCCGACCCGGCCCAGACCGCTGCCCATGAACCGACCGCGATGCACCGCGAGGCGGCCGAGGGGGGGCAGGCGGTCGCCCGCTTCCTGGCGCGCAACGCGCAGGCATTGGCCGATCTGGGCGCGCAGTTGCGCGCCGATCCGCCGGCGCTGGTCGTCACCTGCGCGCGCGGATCGTCGGACCATGCCGCGACCTATGGCAAATATCTGATCGAGACGCTGTGCGGCGTGCCGGTCGCCAGCGCCGCGCCGTCGGTCGCGTCGGTCTATGCGACGCGGATGGAGCGGATGAACGCGCTGGTGATCGCGGTGTCGCAATCGGGCCGCAGCCCCGACCTGCTGCGCACCGTCGAGAGCTACAAGGCCGCCGGCGCGCGGGTCGTGGCGCTGGTAAACGTAGAGGACGCGCCGCTCGCTGCGCTGGCCGATGTCGTGCTGCCGCTGTCGGCCGGTGCGGAAACGTCGGTCGCGGCGACCAAGTCGTTCATCGCCTCGCTCGCCGGGCTGGCGGCGGTCGCCGCGCATTGGAGCGAGGACCGGGCGCTGCTCGACGCGCTGGATGCAGCGCCGGCGCAACTGGAGCAGGCGTTCGCGCTCGACTGGAGTGCGGTGGTCGATACGCTGGTGGCGGCGCGCAACCTGTTCGTGATCGGGCGCGGCTACAGCTTCGGCATCGCACAGGAAGCGGCGCTCAAGATGAAGGAGACCTCGGCGCTGCATGCCGAGGCGTTCAGCAGCGCCGAGGTGCGCCACGGGCCGATGGCGATCATCGACGACGGATTCCCGTTGCTGGGCTTCGCGACGTCGGACGAGGCGGGCGACGATGTGCGCGCGGCGGCGGCGGAGTTCGCCGGGCGGGGGGCTGCGGTGCATCTGGCCGATGCGGCGAGCGACGACAGCCATCCGCCCGCATTGCGCAGCCATCCCGCGATCGAACCGATCCTGATGATCCAGAGCTTCTATCGCATGATCGAAACCGTGTCGCGGCGGCGGGGACTCAACCCCGACGCGCCGCCGCACCTGCGCAAAGTGACCGAAACCCGATGAGCGGCTTCGTTTTTCACGGCGGGCGCGTGCTCGCCGAAGGCTGCGACGGTGCATCGTGCGCGTTCCGGGTCGAGGACGGGCGGATCGCCGACTTCCATGTCGATGGCGCGGCCGAGACGATCGACCTGGGCGGCGGCTGGCTGGTGCCCGGTTTCGTCGATACGCAGGTGAACGGGGGCGGGGGCGTGTTGTTCAACGACACGCCGAGTGTCGAGGGGATCGCCGCGATCGGCGCGGCGCATGCCCGCTATGGCACCACCGCGTTTCTGCCCACGCTCATCAGCGACCGGCTTGACGTCGTCGCGACCGCGCTGGATGCGGTGGATGCGGCGATCGACCAGGGGGTGCCCGGCGTCGTCGGCATCCATGTCGAGGGACCGTTCCTGAACCCGGTGCGCAAGGGCATCCACGATGCGGCGCATTTCCGCGCGCTGGACGATGCGGCGATCGAGTTGCTGACCCGTCCGCGCAAGGGCGTGGTGATGGTGACGCTGGCCCCCGAACGCAACGACACGGCGGCGATCGGGCGGCTGGTCGCGGCCGGCGTGATCGTCAGCATCGGCCATAGCGACGCGACCTATGAACAGGCGCGCGCCGCGATCGATGCAGGCGCGCGCGGCGTCACCCACCTCTACAATGCCATGTCGCCGCTTCGGCACCGCGATCCGGGCGTCGTCGGCGCGGTGCTGGAGGACCGGAGCGTCTATGCCGGGCTGATCGTCGACGGCGCGCATCTCCACCCCGCCGCGATCCGCGTGGCGCTGGCGGCGCGGCCGCACGACCGGTTCATGCTGGTGACGGACGCGATGCCGACCGTGGGGGCCGATACCAAGGAATTCGTGCTGAACGGCTGGCCGATCCATGTCGAGAACGGCGTGTGCGTCGGCCCCGACGGGACGCTGGCCGGCTGCGACCTCGACATGGCGCAGGCGGTGGCCAACACCCATGCGCTGGGCGTCGATCTGGTCGACGCGGTGGCGATGGCATCGGCCAATCCCGCCGCGTTCCTGCGCCTGTCGCACCGGATCGGCAGCCTGATTGTCGGCGGCAACGCCGATTTCGTCTGGCTGGCGCCCGACCTGACCGTGCGCGGCACCTGGATCGGTGGCGTCCGCGTCTTCTGACCGGCGGTAGCGCCGGAACATCGTCAACGGGCAGCGACCGACCGGGGGGTGGGTCCACCCAAGCAAGAGGCCGCCCATGACCGCCATCCGCCTGACCGCGCCCCTGAAGGGCTGGGCCTGTTCGCTGGACGAGGTGCCCGATGCGGTGTTCGCCGGGCGCATGCTGGGCGACGGCATCGCGATCGATCCCGTCGGCACCAGCCTGCATGCACCGTGCGACGGCGAGGTGCTGACGCTCCATTCCGGCGGCCATGCGATCACGCTGCGCGGGACCGGCGGGGTCGAGCTGTTGATGCACATCGGCATCGACACGGTGCAACTGGGCGGCGCGCCGTTCACCGCGCGCGTCGCGCCGGGTGAGCGGGTGACACAGGGGCAGGTGCTGATCGAGTTCGATCTCGACGCGATCGTGTGCGCCGCGCCGTCGGTCGTCACCCCGATCCTCGTCACCAATGGCGATGCGTTCCGCATCGTCGCGCACGGCGGCGGGCGGATGGTGGAACCCGGCGACGTGGTGCTGACGCTGGAGCCGGTCGCGGCGCGCGAGGCGGTGGCGGAGACGGGCGGCGAACGGGTGTCCGCCGAGGTCCGCGTGCCGATGGCGCATGGCATCCATGCCCGGCCCGCCGCGCGGATCGGCGATGTCGCCAAGGGCTTTTCGGCGACGAGCTGGCTGGCGAAGGACGGCGCGCAGGCGACGACGCGCGGCGCGGTCGGGCTGCTCGGCCTCGGCATCCGGCATGGCGACGTGATCGAGGTCCGCGCGAGCGGCGCGGACGCGGCGCAGGCGGTCGCGGCGCTGGTCGCGCTGATCGAGGGCGGCATGGGCGAGGCGACGGCGCTCGACGCACCGCCGCCGGCACCGATCGCGCCCGCCCCGGCACGATTGCGCGACCTGCCCGCCGGGCAGCTTGGCGGTACGCTGGCAGCGGCGGGCTATGCGATCGGCACCGCGCGCTGGCTGCGCGTCGCCGAGATTGAGGTGCCGGTCGACGGGCAGGGCATTGAGGTGGAGGCGCAGCGGCTCGAACGCGCATTGGGCGCGGTGCGGGCGCGACTGGCGGCGGCACCGGGGACCGGGGCGGGGGCGGCGATCCGCGCGGCGCATATCGCGTTCCTGGACGACGACGACCTGCGCGCCGAAGCCGATCGCGGGATCGTCGGCGGACAGGATGCGGGCCATGCGTGGCGTGGCGCGACGCGGGCACAGGCGATGGTGCTGAAAGGGCTGGGCGATTCCCGGCTGGCCGAGCGGGCCGACGATCTGCTCGACCTCGAACGGCAGGTGCTGGCCGAACTGACCGGTGCGGAGACAGCGGCGCTGGCGTTCGCGCCGGGCACGATCCTGCTCGCCGACGATCTGCTGCCATCGCAGGTGATGGCGCTCGACCCCGCCACGGTCGTCGCCCTGGCAATCGAGCGCGGCGGGCCGACCTCGCACGTCGCGATCCTTGCCGGGACGATGGGGCTGCCCGCGCTGGTCGCGATCGGCGCGGCGTTGCAGGACGTCGCGGACGGAACGACGCTGATCCTCGATGCCGATGGCGGCGTGGTCCATGTCGATCCGCCCGAAGCCGTGCTGATGGAAGCGCGCGCCATCGCCGGGCGACGTGCCGATGCGGCGGCGGCGGCGCTGGCGGCGGCGGGCGAGACGTGCCGCACCGCCGACGGCGTGCGGATCGAGGCGTTCGCGAATCTCGGCTCGGTCGAGGACGCACGGATCGCGGTGGCGAACGGCGCGGAAGGATCGGGGCTGCTGCGCACCGAATTCCTGTTCCTCGAACGTGACACCGCGCCCGATGCGACCGAACAGGCGGCGCTGTACGGCGAGATTGCCGGGGTGCTCGAAGGGCGACCGCTGATCGTGCGGCTGCTCGACGTCGGTGGCGACAAGCCCGCCCCCTATCTGCCGATCGCGCCGGAGGAGAATCCGGCGCTGGGGCTGCGCGGCATCCGCGTCGCGCTGGCGATGCCCGAGATCCTCGAGGCGCAGTTGCGTGGCATTCTGTCGGTCCGGCCGGTCGGGCAATGCCGGATCATGATCCCGATGGTGGCGAGCGTCGCCGAGATCGTCGCGGTCCGCGCGGTCGTCGACCGGTTGCGCGGCGAGATGGGCATCGCCGAACGGGTCGAGGTCGGCATCATGGTCGAGACGCCGGCGGCGGCGGTGACGGCGGGGACGCTTGCCGGCCATGCCGATTTCCTGTCGATCGGCACCAACGACCTGACCCAATATGCGCTGGCGATGGATCGCGGCAATCCGTCGGTCGCCGCCGGGATCGACGGGCTGCACCCCGCCGTGTTGCAGTTGATCGCGCACACCGCGCAAGGCGCGGCGCGCCATGGCCGCTGGGTCGGGGTGTGCGGCGGCCTTGCGTCCGATGGCCTCGCGGTGCCGTTGCTGATTGGCCTCGGCATCACCGAATTGTCGGCGGCGCCGCGCTTCGTTCCCGAACTCAAGGCGCTGGTGCGCACCCTGTCGATCGATCGCTGCCACGCGCTGGCAACCCGCGCCCTTGCCGCCGCATCGGCGGGCGAGGTGCGCGCGATGGTTCGTGATTTCCTGAAGGAGCAAGCCGCATGAGGTCGATGATCGAACTGCTCCAGCCGATCGGCCGGGCATTGATGCTGCCGATCGCGGTGTTGCCGGTGGCCGGGCTGCTGCTGCGGCTGGGCCAGCCCGACCTGCTCGACATCGGCCTGCTGGCGGCGGCGGGCGATGCGCTGTTCGCCAATCTGGGACTGTTGTTCGCGATCGGCGTGGCGTGCGGCATCGCCCGCGACGGCAATGGCGCGGCGTGTCTTGCCGGGGTGGTCTGCTATCTGGTCATCAAGAACGGTGGTCCGGTGTTCCTGACCGTGCCGGCCGAGGTGACGAAGGGGTTCGAGGAGGGCATCGCCGCGACACTGTCCGCCGCGTGGAAGGCCAAGGCGTTCGCCAAGCTCGACGTGCCGATCGGTATCGTCTCCGGCCTGATCGGCGGCAGCTTCTACAACCGGTTCGCCACGATCAAGGTGCCCGAATATCTCGCCTTCTTCGGCGGGCGGCGTTTCGTGCCGATCGTCAGCGGGCTGGCCGGCATCGCCATCGCCGCGATCGTGGGGCTGAGCTTCGGCGGGATCAGCACCGGGCTCGACCTGACCAGCCGTGGGCTGGTGGCGTCGGGAAGCTTCGGGCTGTTCGGCTTCGGGCTGCTCAACCGCTTGCTGCTCGTCACCGGGCTGCACCATATCCTGAACAACGTCGCGTGGTTCGTGCTGGGCGATTTCGAGGGGACGACGGGCGACCTGCGGCGCTTCTTCGCGGGCGATCCCAATGCGGGGGCGTTCATGGCCGGGTTCTTCCCCGTCATGATGTTCGGTCTGCCCGCCGCGTGCCTTGCGATGTATCGCTCGGCACTGCCCGAACGGCGCAAGGCGGTGGGCGGCATGCTGCTCAGCCTCGCGCTCACCAGCTTCCTGACCGGTGTTACCGAACCGATCGAATTCTCGTTCATGTTCCTCGCCCCCGTCCTCTACGGGGTCCATGCGGTGCTGACCGGGCTGTCGATGGCGGTGATGAACTGGCTGGGGGTGAAGCTCGGTTTCGGCTTCTCGGCCGGGCTGTTCGATTACGTGCTGAACTATGGCAAGGCGACGAAGCCGCTGCTGCTGCTTCCGGTCGGCCTTGCCTATTTCGCGCTCTATTACGGCGTGTTCCGCTTCTTCATCGTCCGCTTCGATCTCAAGACGCCGGGGCGCGATGCGGGCGCGCCGGTCGCCGGACCGGCGGCGGGCGGGGTGGAGACGCCGCGCGGTGCGGCCTATCTGGCGGCGCTGGGCGGCATGGCCAATCTGTCGAGCATCGGCGCCTGCACCACGCGGCTGCGGCTGCTGGTCGTCGATCAGGCGCTGGTCGACGAGCCGGCGTTGAAGGCGCTGGGCGCGATGGGCGTGCTGCGGCCGTCGGCGCGCGCGGTGCAGGTGATCGTCGGCCCTGTCGCCGATCAGGTCGCCGAGGAAATCCGCGAGGCGGGCAACGCCGCCGGCACCTCGCCGGTGGCGGCTGCGCCGGTCGCCCCCGCCGCTGAATCGACGGTTACGCTGGCCCCCGACGTGCTGGCGGCGCTGGGCGGCGCGGCGGCGGTGGCGAAGGCGACGACGCTGGCCGGCCGCATCCGGGTCGAGCTTCGCCAGCCGGTCGACGTGGGCGTGCTGGCGCGCGTGCCGGGGGTTCGCGCGGCGGTGCAGGTGGCGCCCGGCATCGTCCACTTGCTCCCGTAATTAGGCGGGGCGCAGGCTAGCCGATTTGACGACGGTGCTGCGCGCGTCGTCGCCCGCCACCGCATAGGTGAAGCCCGGCAGCAGCGCGAACGCGCCGACCTGTCCGGCGCGGTCCATCGCGAGGAAGCCGACCTGCACCCCGTCGAGCGCTACCCCACGCAACCGGGCGATATGCTCCACCGCCTCGCGACAGGCGGCGGCGGGGGACAGGCCGGCGCGCATCGACGACACGACGCGCGCGGTGCCGGCGATGCGGGTGACTTCCTCGCCCAGCCCGGTCGCGGTCGCCGCACCCACACCGCCCTCGACGAACAACCCGCTGCCGACCTGTGGGCTGTCGCCGACCCGGCCGTGCAGCTTGAACGCCATGCCCGAGGTGGTGCAGGCCCCGGCGAGCGCGCCGTCGGGGGCGCGGGCGATCATGCCGATCGTGTCATGGTCGAGCGGCCCGCCCAGTGGGGTACGGCGGTTCTCGCTGTTCGCCTGTGGCGCGTATTTCGACGTTTGCAGCCATTTGCGCCATTCGGCCTCTGCCTCCGGCGTCAGTAGTTTTTCAGGTTTGAAGCCGTTTTCCAGCGCGAACCGGCGTGCGCCGTCGCCGACCAGAAAGGTGTGCGGCGTGCGCTCCATCACCGCGCGCGCGACCGAGATGGGATGGGCGATGTCCTCCAGTGCGGCGACCGCGCCGACATGGCCGCGATCGTCCATGATGACCGCGTCGAGCGTGACGATGCCGTCGCGGTCGGGATAGCCGCCCTTGCCAACCGAATGATTGGCGAGGTCCGCCTCGGGCACTTTCGCGCCGGCTTCCAGTGCGTCGATCAGGGTGCCGCCGGCGCGGAAGCGCGCGACCGCCGCATCATTGGCCGCCACCCCGAAGTCCCAGGTCGAGGCGATGCGGAACGGTGTGGCCGCGCGCGGCTGGGCGGGAAGGGCGGCGGCGGTGCCGCCGGCGGCGAGGCCGGCGATCGCGGTGCGGCGGGTGATCGGTGGCATGGCGGTTCCTGCTTGATACGGTCGGTGCGCGACTGTGCTGGGCAGGTGCGGCGGGCGCAAGCGGCAAGGCGGGATTCGTGGCTTGTCCGGGGGCGATGGCTGCGCGACGATCCTGCCGTGGGAGGAAGCATATGCCGAGGTCGCTCTTCATCAGCCTGCCCGTCGCCGACGTCGCCCGGTCGAGCGCCTTTTATAAGGCGATCGGCATGGTGAGGGACGACCGGCTGTCGGGGCCGCATGCCGCGGCAATGATCTGGACCGATACCGTTCGGATCATGCTGCTCGACCGCGATTTCTACGCGACGCTGGCGCACAAGCCGATCGCCGACGCCCATGCCGTCAGCGGCGTGTTGATCGCGCTCGGCCTCGACAGCCGGGACGCGGTCGATGCGATCATGCAGGCGGCGCTCGCGGCGGGCGGGCGCGAGGTGCATGGCGCGGAGGACGAGGGCCTTGTGTACAGCCGCGCGTTCGAGGACCCCGACGGCCATGGCTTCGGCCCGGTATGGATGGACCCGGCAGCCTAGGTTTGATTGGCCTTTTCGCTGAAACGCCAGCGAAACTGCTCCCCTCCCTGACAAGGGAGGGGCTGGGGGTGGGTCGGCTGGCGAGGGGAGGTGGGCGTTCCACAACCGGCCAACCCACCCCCGTCCCTCCCTTATCAGGGAGGGGAGAAACTGAGGATCTCGCTACATGGCGATCCGCGCTAGACCGCGATCTCGCGCAGGACCGCGTCGAGCACGGGAATGCCGGCCGGGGTTAGCGCCAGCCGGTCGCCGTCGTGGGTGAGCAGCCCCTGTCGGATCAGCGTTTCGACCCGATCGAGTTGCACGACCTCGCCGACCGTCCGTTCGCCGAGCCGCGCGATCCGGGCAAGGTCGATCCCTTCGGCCATGCGCAGCCCCATCACCAGCGCTTCGGTGACGCGCTCCTGGCGGGTCAGCGCGTCCTCGCGTTCGATGCCGTGGCCGTTGCGCGCGACGGCGGCGATCCAGTTTTCGGGCTTGCGGTGGCGCTGCGTCGCCATGCCGCCGCGCCGGCCATGCGCGCCGGGGCCGATGCCGGCATAGTCGCGGTAGCGCCAGTAAGTGAGGTTGTGGCGGCTCTCCGCGCCCGGCCGGGCATGGTTGGATATTTCGTACAGCGGCAGGCCGGCGGTGGCGGTCATTCCTTGCGTCATCTCGAACAGGTCGGCGGCGAGATCGGTGTCGGGCAGGGTCAACTCGCCCTTGGCGGCCAGCGTGGCGAAGCGGGTGCCGGGCTCGATCGTCAGTTGATAGAGCGAGAGATGTTCGGTGCCGAACGACAGCGCGCGGGCGAGTTCGGCCTCCCATGCCGCCAGCGACTGACCCGGACGGGCGTAGATCAGGTCGAAGCTGACCCGCGCGAAATGGCGCTGGGCGATGGCGAGCGCGTCCAGCGCCTCGTCGACGCCATGCGCCCGGCCGAGAAAGCCGAGCGCGGCATCGTCGAGCGCCTGCACGCCCAGCGACACGCGATTGACCCCGGCGGCGGCGATGTCGGCGAAGCGCGCCGCCTCGACCGAGGAGGGGTTGGCCTCCAGCGTAATCTCGATGTCGGGCATCGCCGGCCAGAGGCGACAGGCGGCGTTGATGATCGCCGCGACGGTGGCGGGCGGCATCAGCGAGGGCGTGCCGCCTCCGAAGAAGATCGAGGCGAGCCGGCGGCCGGGCAGCAGCGCCGCCTCATGCGCCAGATCGGCGAGCAGCGCGCTTGCCCATGCGTCCTGATCCACTCGCTCGCGGACATGGCTGTTGAAGTCGCAATAGGGGCATTTCGACACGCAAAACGGCCAGTGGACGTAGAGCGCAAGCGGCGGTTGGTCGGCGGACATGCGTGCCCCATATGGGGCGTATGCGTGGGATACAAATATTGACGGCGGCGCTGCTGCTGGGGGGATGTTCGGCGGTGCCGGCGAGCGGCCCCGAACGGGTGGTCGAACCGCGCGCGTTCGACGGCGTCGCGCCACGCGGCGCGGCGCTGCTGCGACAGGCGATGGAAGCGGGTCATCGTGCCGCCCGCGCCGAAGCGGGGTTGGCGCCGCTGGTATGGGACCCGGCACTGGCGGCGGATGCGAAACGCTATGCCAGCGAGATGGCGCGGACGGCGACGTTCGAGCATTCGCCGCAGCCGCGCGGAACACCCGAACAGGGCGAGAACCTGTGGACCGGCACGCGCGGCGCCTATCGCTACGACGAGATGGTCGGACATTGGGTAGCGGAGAAGCGCTATTATCTGCCGGTCGCGGTGCCGGCGTCGTCGAACACCGGCAATTTCGGCGACGTGGCGCACTATACCCAGATCCTGTGGCGCACGACGCAGCGCTATGGCTGCGCCGAGGCGAGCAATGCGAAGGACGATTTCATCGCCTGCCGTTACGTGCCCGCCGGCAATATCGTCGGCCAGCGGGCGTTCTAGGGCGGGTCGACCCCTTTGCCGCTATCGTCACCCCGGACTTGTTCCGGGGTCCACGGTGCAGCGATCGGTGTGGCTTGAGGCACCGGCGACAATGTTTGCGGCCCAGTGGACCCCGGAGCAGGTCCGGGGTGACGATGGAACCTTGATCGGTTCCGAGCAGCGTTATTCGCCGTCCTTCATGTCCTCGCGTGCGCCGGCGACGATCTTGGCGGCGATGTGGCGGACCTTGTCGTCGTTCTTGTCCTCGCCGTGCGACGGGTCGCCGAGCTTGTCGAGGCTGAGGTCGAGCGAGTCGAGCAGGCCGGGCAGGCGCCGTTCGACATAGCGCATCGTCCAGAACAGCAGGTGTTCAACCGCGATTTCGCGGTGGCGGATCTTCACGGTTTCATCACTCACATCAGGCTCCCTGTCGGCTGCCGGGATCAATGCCCCGGCAGCCCCGGCCGTTCCGTCAGAATACCGCGCGTACCAGTTGCGCGAACGCATCGGCACGGTGGCTGATCGCATGTTTATGGTCGGGATCGATCTCGCCATAGGTCTGCGCCATGCCGTCGGCCTGGAACATCGCGTCATAGCCAAAGCCGTTGGCCCCGCGCGGCGGCGATACCAATGTGCCGTCGACCCGCCCCTCGAACCATTCGACATGGCCGTCGGGCCACGCCAGTGCCAGCGCGCAGACGAAATGCGCGGCGCGGCTGTGATCGGGGCCGGTCGCCTGCATCCGTTCCTCGACCAGCCGCATCGCCGCGTCGAAATCCTTGGACGGCCCGGCCCAGCGCGCCGAGAAGATGCCGGGATCGCCGCCCAGCGCCTCGACGCACAGGCCGCTGTCGTCGGCCAGCGCGGGCAGGCCCGACAGGTCGGCCGCCTGCAACGCCTTCAACTCGGCATTGGCGACGAAGGTCGTGCCGGTCTCTTCCGGCTCGGGCAGGTCGAGTTCGCCCGCCGAAATCGGCGTCACGCCGTACGGGCCGAGCAGCGCCGCGATCTCACGGATCTTGCCCGGGTTATGGCTGGCGATGACGAGCCTGCCGGGGGCAAGCTTGCGGATCGCCTGGGGGTCCTTGCCCTCGCCGCTCACCGGCCGGTCGCCCGGAGCTGTTCGGCGAAGATGCGGCCGCAACCGATGTGCGCCAGGCGGAGCAGGCGGAGCAGCGCTTCCTCGTCGTAGCAGGCGCCTTCGGCGGTCGCCTGAACCTCGGCGATGTTGTTGTCGCTGGTCAGCACGAAATTGGCATCGGCATCGGCGGCCGAATCCTCGATATAGTCGAGGTCGAGCACCGGCGTGCCGTTGTGGATGCCGCAACTGATCGCCGCGACCTGCCGGCTGATCGGATCGACGCTCAGCTTGCCCTCGCGCAGCAGCCCGTCGACTGCGAGGCGAAGTGCCACCCATGCGCCCGAGATCGCGGCGGTGCGGGTGCCGCCATCGGCCTGCAATACGTCGCAATCGAGCGTGATCTGCCGCTCGCCCAGCGCCTTCAGGTCGACCACCGCGCGCAGGGAGCGCCCGATCAGCCGCTGGATTTCCTGCGTCCGGCCCGACTGCTTGCCCTTGGCCGCCTCGCGGCTGCCGCGGGTGTGGGTGGCGCGCGGCAGCATGCCGTATTCGGCGGTGATCCAGCCCTCGCCCTTGCCGCGCAGCCATGGCGGCAG
Source organism: Sphingomonas sp. Leaf407 (assembly GCF_001425385.1). Taxonomy (GTDB): domain Bacteria; phylum Pseudomonadota; class Alphaproteobacteria; order Sphingomonadales; family Sphingomonadaceae; genus Sphingomonas. Next base: position 173,112 of record NZ_LMQO01000004.1, on the reverse strand, counting down.
GCGCTCCTCGACCGACGCCGTCACCAGCACGCGGGTGTCGCCGAAGCCGATCAGGCACGACCCTTCGGCATGGCGGGTATAGCCGGTCTGGATCGTGATGGGGCGCATTTCGTCGGGGGTGCGGCCGGAGGGGCGCATGCGTGTCTCCTGAAAATCTCGGGCACAGCCCTAGCGCGGATCGACATTCAGCGAAATGGCTTCCCAATCTACTCCCCTCCCTGACAAGGGAGGGGTTGGGGGTGGGTTGGCCGGTTGTGGAGTGCTTACGTTTCCTCTCGGGCCGACCCACCCCCAGCCCCTCCCTTTTCAGGGAGGGGAGCCGCCAAGAGCCACCGTCTGGCTGAATGTCGATCGGCTCTAGCGGGCCGTTCATCCCCGCGCCAGTCACGCCGCGGTATCGACGATACGCGCGCGAAACGATGCGCCAACGGGAGGACGACCATGAAGATCATCGCCTTGGGACTGGTGCCGCTGCTGGGCGGCTGCGTGATGGCGATCGGCAATACCGAGGGGGGCAAGCCGGTCGCGATCGAGCGTGAGACGATCAGTTACGAAACCTCGCCGTGTTTTGGCACCTGTCCGGTTTATATGGTGACGATCCAGCCCGACGGGCGCGGCACCTTCGAGGGCAAGCGCTTCACCGCCGTCAGCGGCGTGCGATCGTTCCAGGCGACGCCCGCGCAATATCGCGCCTTCGCGGCCAAGCTCCAGCCCTATCGTCCGGCGCAGGGCGACCGGCTGCTGCAACCGGGCCAGCCGGGATGCGGCAATGCGCCGACCGACATGCCCTCGGTCGAGGTGCGGTGGAGTGAACTGAGCGGCGCATCGCAGAAACTGTCCTATTATTACGGCTGTGGTGCTGCCGACGGCGGCCGGACCGGCGAGGCGTTGCGCGGCGCGATCGGCGAACTGCCGGTCGCGAGCTATATCAAGGCCGGTTGATGCGGGGGCGGGGAGGATCGGGGTTCCGCCGCCGCGATCTTCCCCCTACATTCAGGGCATGGCCCAGCCGATCCACGAACTGACCGACCGGGCGCGCGACGTGTTTCGGATCGTCGTCGATTCCTATCTGTCTACGGGCACGCCGGTGGGATCGCGCACCATCGCGCAACTGTCGGGGCTGAACCTGTCGCCAGCCTCGATTCGCGGCGTGATGCAGGATCTTGAGGAAGCCGGGCTGCTCGCAGCACCACATGTCAGCGCCGGGCGGATGCCGACCGAGAGCGGGCTGCGCCTGTTCGTCGACGGCATGATGCACGCGATGGAGCCGTCGGCGCAGGAACGCGCCGCGCTCTCCGCGCAGGTCCAGAGTGCCGGGCCGGTCGAGGAAGCGCTCGCCGCCACCGCGACCGCGCTGTCCGGCCTGTCGGCCAGTGCCGGGCTGGTGCTGGTGCCCAAGCGCGAACCGGTGTTGCGGCAGGTATCGTTCGTACCGCTGTCGGCCGGTCGCGCGCTGGCTATATTGGTCGGGGCCGACGGATCGGTCGAGAATCGCGTGGTCGATCTCGTCCCCGGCACCGGTTCGGCGGCGCTGGCCGAGGCGGCCAATTACCTGACCGCCCGCCTGTCGGGCATGACGCTGGGGGAGGCGCGCGCGCGCATCCTTGCCGAGATCGGGCAGGAGCGCGCCGAACTGGATGCCACCGCGCGCGTGCTGATCGAGCGTGGCCTTGCGGTATGGAGCGAGGACGGCGGCCACCGCCCGGTGCTGATCGTGCGCGGGCAGGCGCGGCTGCTCGACGAGGCGGCGTCGAGCGATCTCGACCGGGTGCGACAGTTGCTCGACGAGCTGGAGGGCAAGGAAGAGATCGCCCGGCTGCTCGAATCGGCACAGGGCGGGGATGCTGCGCGTATTTTTATCGGGTCGGAAAACAAGCTGTTCGCATTGACCGGATCCTCGGTGATCGCCAAGCCGGTGCGCGCGCTCGACGGGCGTGTGGTCGGCGTGGTCGGGGTGATCGGCCCCGTCCGGTTGAACTATGCGCGTGTCGTGCCCATGGTGGATTTTACTGCCGCGACGCTGGCGCGGCTCCTTGGTTGATGAGTAAGAAGAGAGTGGAATGACCGATACTCCCGCGAACGACGATACCGCCGACCTGCGCGAAGCCACCGCCGAGGCCGCGCCCGAAGTCGCCGAGGCGGATCGCGCCGCCGAGCTGGAAGCGAAGCTGGCCGATGCGCAGGCCGAGGTGCTCTATGCCCGTGCCGATTTGCAGAACGTCCGCCGCCGCGCCGAAAAGGAAGTGGCCGATGCCCGCGCCTATGCCGCGACCGCCTTTTCGCGCGACATCCTGTCGGTCGCCGACAATCTCGCCCGCGCATTGTCGGCGATCCCCGACGATCTGCGCGGCGAGGAGCGGATGAAGGGCCTCGTCACCGGGCTGGAGGCGACCGGCCGCGAGCTGGAGAGCGTGTTCAGCCGCCACGGCATCACGAAGATGAACGCGGTCGGCGAGTCGCTCGATCCGAACCGCCATCAGGCGATGTTCGAGGTGCCGTCAAAGGATGCCGCCCCCGGCACCGTCGTCCAGGAAATCCAGACCGGCTACATGATCCGCGACCGGTTGCTGCGCCCGGCGCTGGTCGGCGTGGCCAAGGCGCCGGAGGGCGACGCCTGACCGACCCCGCCCCGACCGATCTGGCGACGCCGCCGCGCTTCGAACGGATTCCCGATCCCCAGGCGATCGCGAATCCGCAGGCGCTGGCAGCGGCACTGGCGGCGATCCCCGACGACAGCGACCGTGCGGCATTGCGCCGCGCGGCGACCGCCGTGCTGCGCGACGCGCTGGCACGTGGCCGGTCCGAGATCGAACGACGCTTTCGCGACCGGCCGGGTCACGGGCTGGAAACGGCGGCGGCCTATGCGTGGCTGACCGACGTCATCCTTTTGGCGCTGTCGGAGGTGATCGTCGGCCGGGTCCATCCCAATCCCAACCCGACCGCTGCCGAGCGGATGACGCTGATCGCGGTCGGCGGCTATGGCCGGGGCGAGATGGCCCCGCATTCGGACGTCGACATCGGCGTGCTGACCCCGTGGAAGCAGACGCCATGGTCCGAACAGGTCATCGAATCGCTGCTCTACGCGCTATGGGATCTGGGGCTGAAGGTCGGCCATTCGTCGCGCTCGCTCGACGAGATGGTGCGCCAGGCCAAGGGCGACGCGACGGTGCGCACCGCACTGGTCGAGGCGCGCTATGTCTGGGGCGATACCGCGCTCTATGCCGAGGCGGCGCGCCGCTTCAAGGCCGAGGTGCAGGAAGGGACCGCGCGGAACTTCATCGCCGAGAAGCTGTCCGAACGCGACGCGCGGCACAAGCGGATGGGCGACACCCGCTATGTCGTCGAACCCAATGTGAAGGAGGGGAAGGGCGGCCTGCGCGACCTCCACGCGCTCTTCTGGATCGGCAAATACGCCTATAACGTCCGCCGCGCCGCCGATCTGGTACACGCCGGGTTGCTGAGCGCGCCCGAGCTGCGCAAGTTCAATCGCGCCGAGGATTTCCTGTGGGCGGTGCGCTGTCACCTCCACCTCATCACCGGGCGGGCCGAGGAGCGGCTGACCTTCGACGTGCAGACCGAGATCGCGACGCGGATGCGCTACAGCGACCGCGTCGGCAAATCGCGGGTCGAACGGTTCATGCAGTTCTACTTCCTGCAGGCCAAGCGCGTCGGCGACCTGACCGGCATGTTCCTCAGCCACCTCGACGAAACCTATGCCGCGCGCGGCAGCCGGTTCGGCCTGCCCCGGCTGCGGCGCCGGCCGCGCCGGCTGCATGGCTTCGTCCTCGATCGCGGACGCCTCGCGCTGCCCAAGGACAGTTTCTTTGCCGAGGACCCGGTCCGGCTGATCGAAATCTTCGCGCTGGCCGATCTCCACAGCCTCGAAATCCATCCGCTGGCGATGCGCGCGGCGTCGCGCGATGCGCGCCTCGCGGGGCACGTCCGCTCGCATCCGCGCGCCAACCAGTTGTTCCTCGACGTGCTGACGTCCCCGCGCGATCCCGAACTGGTGCTGCGCTGGATGAACGAGGCGGGGGTATTCGGCCGGTTCATTCCCGATTTCGGCCGCATCGTCGCGCAGATGCAGTTCGACATGTACCACCACTATACGGTCGACGAGCACACCATCCGCATGATCGGGCTGCTGTCGCAGGTCGAGCGCGGCATCTGTCGCGACGAGCACCCGCTCGCTACCGCGCTGTTCGGCGGGATCGTGCAGCGGCGCGCGCTGTTCGTCGCGGTGCTGTGCCACGACATCGCCAAGGGGCGCGGCGGCGACCATTCGATCCTGGGGGCAGAGGTAGCGGAACGGCTGTGCCCGCGTCTCGGCCTCACCCCGGCGGAAACCGAGACGGTCGCATGGCTGGTGCGCCACCACCTGCTGATGTCGGCCACCGCGTTCAAGCGTGACTTGAGCGACTTCAAGACGATCCTCGACTTTACCGGCGTGGTGCAGTCGCCGCAGCGGCTGCGCATGCTGCTGGTGCTGACCGTCGTCGATATTCGTGCGGTCGGGCCGGGGACGTGGAACGGGTGGAAGCGCCAGTTGCTCACCACCCTGTTCGAGACGGCGGAAGAGGTCCTGCGCCTCGGCCACAAGCAGCGTGGTCGCGACGAGCGGATCGCCGAGAAGCAGGAAACGCTGCGCGCCGCGCTAGGCTGGGATCGCGAGACGCTGGCCGCCTATGTCCGCCACCTGCCGCCGGCTTACTGGATCGCCGAGCCCGATGACGTCATCGTCGCCAACGCGCGGATGGTCGATCATGCCGGCGACATCCGCCTGTCGATCGAGACGAGCGTCGACGAGGATCGCGGCGCGACCTTGGTGACGGTCCATGCCGCCGACCATCCCGGGCTGTTCTATCGCATCGCCGGGGCGATCCATGCGGCGGGCGGCAACATCATCGACGCGCGTATCCACACCACCCGCACCGGCATGGCGCTCGACAATTTCCTCGTCCAGAATCCGCTGGGCGGGCCGTTCGACGAGGCGGGGCAGCTCGAACGGTTGAAGAAGACGATCGGCGACGCGCTCGCCAACCGGATGAAGCTGGGCGACCGGCTGGCGGCCAAGCCGCTGTCGCGTCCGCGCGCCGAAGCGTTCCCGATCGAGCCGAACGTGCTGATCGACAATGCCGCCTCGAACCGCTTCACCGTGATCGAGGTGAACGCCCGCGACCGGCCGGCGCTGCTCCACCATCTGGCGCAGGCGCTGTTCCAGTCGAAGGTGACACTGCATTCGGCGCATGTCGCGACCTATGGCGAACGCGCGGTCGACACCTTTTACGTCACCGACCTGACTGGCGACCGGATCACCGGGCAGTTACGGCTGAAATCGCTCGAACGGCGGATGCTCGACGCGGCGGCGGGCAAGGAGTTCGCAGGCTTCGTTTAATCCCTTGCGGATCGGTAGGAATTAGGACAGCATCCGGCTATGGACCTGCCGTTCCTGCTGCTGATCGCAGTCATCGCCGTGGTGCTGGCCACCGCCTTCATCGCATCTTGGATTCATCGCGACCGGCCGCGCCGTGCAGCCACCGGCGGCGACTGGTTCGTCTCCGACGGCGCATGGAGCGACGCGGGCCACGGCGGATCGTCGGATTGCGGCGGCAGCGACGGTGGCGGCTGCGGGGGCGGCGACTGAGCCACCCCCGGCCGGGATCATTGCTTGTAGGCGACGAAGCGGGCCGTCGTGCCCTGCTTCAGATTGGTCGACTCGACGGTCATCTTCTTGCCGTCGGGTGCAACCGTCACGATCATCCGGCTGTCCGCCTTGCCGCCGATCGACGAATCGAGCTGGATCGCATGGGCACCGAGCCGACTGGCCGCGATCATCCGCCCGGCGATGTCGCCCTCGACCTTGACCGCAGGACCGCCGAACGTCGCGACATAATGCGATCCGGTGCCATCGGCGAACGAGAAGCGATCGCCCTCCAGCCGCATCGTCACCGTCATGGTATTGTCGGACCCCTTGTCGAACGAGGTCGTGACCCAGCTTCCACCCAGGACATGCGATCCGGGCGCGCCCGCCGCGCTCCGCCGCGCGGTGCTGCGATAGATGGCGGGCTGGCCATTGGCGGTTGCAAGGTCGGTATCGACCGAGGTCAGCGTCTTGCCATCGGCGGACACGCTGATCCGGTCGGTTTCGACCAGTCGCCCGCCCTTGCGGTAGTGGAATTCGACGGTGCGCGGATCGATCTGTTTCAGGGCGGCTTCGTCGAAATAATTCTGGCCGGCGACGCGGTGGAAGCCACCGTCGGCGGGAATGCCCCATGGCGTGCTGCAACTGACACAGCGATAGCCGGTCTTGTTCAGCGTCAGGACCCACGGCTTCTTCGGAATCTGGGTGCTGCCCAGATCGACCCGCCACCGTCCATCGAACACGCTTTGCGCCGATGCCGCCGCGGGAAGAACGATCGCCGCCAGCGCGACGCCCAAACCAAGATGCCTCATGCAATCCTCCAAGATTGCGGCCAGGACCTGTACCGGCGAGTCGCGTTGCCGCCCCCCACGTATCGCGGCGCGAGTATATGCGGCCCCGGCGATCGTCCCAAAACAATATGTCGGCCAAGGTTTCCGGTGCGTCAGGCGACCTGTCGCACCGGCGTCGCGCCCGCCAGTTCGGCGCGGATCGCGGCGACCTCTTCGAGCAGCCGGTTGATCTGCGCCTCGGCCCGCAGGTTGGTTTCGTAATCCAGCCGCACCTCCAGCCGGTCCTTCGCTGCCTGCCGGTTCTGGCTCATCATGATAATCGGGGCCTGCAACGCCGCCAGCATCGACAGCATCAGGTTGAGGAAGATGAACGGAAACGGATCGAACGCATGGCCGCCCAGCACGATCGTGTTGAGCACCGCCCAGCCGATCAGGAACAGGCAGAACGACGAGATGAAGCCCCACGACCCGCCGATCGCGGCGACCCGGTCGGCAAGGCGTTCGCCCAGCGTCATCGTGTCGTCGAACGCGGCATTGGGATCGCGCACGGGCGCGGCGCGGCGGAAGGGATCGGTCAGGAACCGGAGGGTGGTGTTCATCGGAGAGTACCTCGCGCGGGACGACCGGCCGCATCGGCCGGTTCGCGCGCACCCCCCCCGAAACGATCAGGCGAGTGGCGGAAGCGGCCGCTGCGGCGCGGTCGATCGACTGGAATCGTTGTCGGACATGGACCCATTCTCGGGACGTTGGCGGAGTCGAACGGACCACAACGGGACCGTTCGGGCGGGCAGATGCGCCCGGCGGCGGCGGGCGTCAAGCGACGGGGACATTAAAAAACCGTCATGTCCACACGCGGGGACATGACGGTTTTTTGAAGCGACCGGAAACCGGCGGCAGACGCTTATTTGGGCGCCAGCACCATCAGCATCTGGCGGCCTTCCATGCGCGGATAGGCTTCGACCTTGGCGATTTCGTGCAGGGCCTCGGCAACGCGCTGCAACACCGCCATGCCGAGCTGGCCGTGGCTCAACTCGCGACCACGGAAGCGCATCGTCACCTTGACCTTGTCGCCCTCGCCGATGAATTCCTCGACCTTCTTCATCTTCGTATCATAATCATGATCGTCGATGTTCGGACGCATTTTGATCTCCTTGATCTCCTGCGTCTTCTGGGTCTTGCGCGCGAGGTTCGCCTTCTTCTGCGCCTCGTACTTGAACTTGCCGACATCAAGGAACTTGGCGACCGGCGGATCGGCGTTCGGCGATACCTCGACCAGATCGAGCCCGACCTCGGCAGCGGCCTCGATGGCGGCGCGCGTGAACATCACACCCAGATTCTCACCCTCATGGTCGATCACGCGGACCTTGGGCGACTGGATGAATTCGTTGAATCGGGGGCCGTTCATCGGCGGCGGCGCATTGGGGCGTCGCATCATGGGCGGACGGATAGGTGCTGCTCCTGTAGTTGACCAAAGACCTATATAATCAATCTTGCGCGGTTACGAAAGGTTCCGCGCAAGATCGGGTGCCAGCGCCTCTTGCCGGAGCATCGCGACCAGTTCGTCCAGCGCGATCACCTGCTGTCCCTGGCTGCCCAGACGGCGCAGCGCGACGGTGCGTTCCTCCGCCTCGCGCTTGCCGACCACGACCAGCGCCGGGACCTTGGCGAGCGAATGTTCGCGCACCTTGTAGTTAATCTTCTCGTTGCGCAGGTCGGTTTCGACGCGGATTCCCGCCGATTTCAGCGCGGCGGCGACCTCGTTGGCATAGTCGTCGGCGTCGGACACGATCGTCGCGACCACCGCCTGCACCGGCGACAGCCACATCGGCATGCGCCCGGCGTGATGTTCGATCAGGATGCCGAGGAAGCGTTCGAACGTGCCGAGGATCGCGCGGTGGAGCATCACCGGGCGGTGACGGTTGCCGTCCTCGCCGACATAGGTCGCGTCGAGTCGTTCGGGCAGCACCCGGTCCGACTGGATCGTGCCGACCTGCCACGTCCGGCCGATCGCGTCGGTCAGGTGGAATTCGAGCTTGGGCGCATAAAAGGCGCCTTCGCCGGGCAGCTCCTCGAACTTGCCCTTGATCTCGTCGGAGAGGGTCGACGACAGCACCGCCTCGCGCAGTTCGGCCTCCGCCTTGTCCCACATGTCGTCGGAGCCGAAGCGCTTGTCCGGGCGCAGCGCCAGCTTCACCGCATAGTCGGTGAAGCCCAGATCGCGGTAGACCGAGTCGAGCAGCTCGCAGAAGTCGCGCACTTCCTGCACCAACTGATCCTCGCGGCAGAAGATATGCGCGTCGTCCTGCGTGAACTGGCGCACGCGCATGATGCCGTGGAGCGCGCCGTGCGGCTCGTTGCGGTGGCAGCAGCCGAATTCGGCCATGCGGATCGGCAGGTCGCGGTACGACTTGATCCCCTGACGAAAGATCAGGACGTGCGCCGGGCAGTTCATCGGCTTCAATGCCATCAGATCGGCATCGCCGCTCAGGATCGCCCCCTCATCCTCGGTATTGGGGATTTCGTCGGGGACGACGAACATGTTCTCGCGATACTTGCCCCAGTGGCCCGACTGTTCCCATTGCCGCGCGTCCATCAACTGCGGCGTCTTCACTTCCTGATAGGCGGTCGCGTCGAGCCGGCGGCGCATGTACGCCTCGAGCTGCCGCCACATCATATAGCCCTTGGGGTGCCAGAACACCGACCCCTGCGCTTCGGACTGGAGGTGGAACAGGTCCATCTCCGCGCCCAGCTTGCGGTGGTCGCGCTTGGCGGCCTCCTCCAGCCGCGTCAGATGCGCGTCGAGCTGCTTCTTCGACAGCCAGCCGGTGCCGTAGATGCGGCTGAGCATCGCGTTCTTCTGGTCACCACGCCAATAGGCGCCCGACACGCGGGTCAGCTTGAACGCCGCCGGATCCAGCTTCGCGGTCGATTCGAGATGCGGCCCGCGACACATGTCGAGCCATTCGCCCTGGCGATAGATCGTCAGTTCTTCGCCCTCGGGCAGTTCGGCGGCCCACTCGGCCTTGAACGTCTCGCCCTGTGCGGTCCAGCGGTCGATCAGTTGCTGGCGCGTCACGACCTCGCGCACGAACTTCTCGCCGCGCGCGATGATCCGGCGCATCTCGGCCTCGATCAGCGGCAGATCCTCGTCGGTGAACATGCCGCGGCCCGGCGCGGGCGCGAAGTCATAATAGAACCCGTCGTCGGTCGCCGGGCCGAAGGTGATCTGCGTGCCCGGATAGAGCGTCTGCACCGCTTCGGCCAGAACGTGCGCGAAGTCGTGGCGATGGAGTTCGAGCGCGTCGCTCTCGTCCTTCGCGGTCACGAGCGCCAGCGCGGCGTCGCCGTCGAACGGGCGATTGAGATCGCGCACCTGCCCGTCGACCCTCGCCGCGATCGCCGCCTTGCGCAGCCCCGGCGAGATCGCGGCGGCGATGTCGGCCGGCGTAGTGCCCGGCGTCACCTCGCGGACGGCGCCGTCGGGGAGGGTGATGCGGAACAATGCGGACATGGAAGCGACCCGGTGTGCGAGGAAGGTAAACGCCCGCCGACTAGCCGTTGGGGCGGGGGAGGGCAAGGATGCGCGGCAGCCTCACTCCACCGCCGCGCCCTTGTCCGAATAGGTGATGCGGATGCGGACCCACACCCCGATCAGCGGCTTGCCGCCGACGCGCGGCGGCACGATGCGGAACTGCCACGCCGCCTGCCGCACCGCGCCCGCCAGCCCCGATCCGCGCGCCGACTGGCCGATCTCGCGGCAGTCGGTGACTTGATTGTTCGGAATGGTGCGACACGCGATCTCGCCCCAGCCGGGCTGGGCGCGCGACGGCAGATAGGTCGACAGCTCGGCATGGGTCGGGCGGCGATACCAGTCGGCGGCGTAGAGCCGGTCGCCACCGCCGCTGCCGCCGCCGGCATCGGCCACCGCGTCGCCATCGCCGCTGTCGCCCTTGGCGGCACCGCTCCCGGCCCCTTCGGTCGCCGCGCTCTTGCCCGGCGCGATCGCGGCACGGGCGAAGTCGCGCCCGGTCATCGGGATCACCCGCGACCAGATGTCGTCGCTGGGCGCGGTCGGCACCGGCGGAGGCGGCGGAATGTCGGGCGGGGGGGCGACCCGCTCGACCGGGGTTGCGGTCGCGGCGCTGCCCGATGCCGCCTTGCGCGCCGCCTGTTTCGCCGGGGCGGCGGCAGGGGCGACCCGGTCGGCGGGCAGCATGTCGACCACCAGCGCCGATTCGGGGCCGGGCGGCGGCGACATGATCGTCGGCGCGATGTGCAGCAGCAGCCACAGGATCAGCAGGTGGATGCCGACGACCAGCGCCAGCGTCGCCACGCGCCGGCGCAGCGGTACGGGCGCCTGCGCGGAATATCGTTCCTGAATCACCTGCGTCGCCACCGGACCGGCCCTTAGCGCAGGCGCGACCGGCGGGCGACGCTTTTCAGTTCGCCGCCGTCGAACGCGCCCGGCCGACGACGAAATCGTGCAGTTCGGCGGGATAATCGCTCTGGATCATCGAGACGCCGCCCCGGATCAGCCGCCCCCATACCGCATCGGGATCGGCCAGCGCGGCGGTATCGCCGCCGATGCCGCCCACGAAGCCTTCCCACAGGCTGTTCGCCCACAATCGGCCCTTTGCCTTGCGCGCGGCCTCCACGACACTGGCGAGGTCCGGCAGCGCCATGCGCGGAATTTCATAGCCGACCGGGCGGACCGTCGCCTGCGACTGGCGCTCGATCACCTGCGCCAGATCGGTGGTGCCCGACAGCATCGGCATGAACGGGACGGCAGCATAAGGCGCCAGCCCGGCGAGCGGCGGGCTGGCGATCCCCGCCGTCGCCTTCACCAGCACGCGCCCCTCCGCCCCGGCGCGCCGCACCGCCTCGATGACTTCGGCATAGACCGAATCCTTGACGTCGAGGTTGAGGACGATCCGCCCCGCCGCCGCCGCGAGCATCGTGTCGAGCGTCACGACCCGGCGGTCGGTCAGCGCCGCCCCGGCACCGCCCAGATCGTCGCGCAGCCGCAGCGCCTGAATCTGGGCGAGCGTCAGGTCGGCGACCCGGCCGTGCCCGTCGGTCGTCCGGTCGACGGTGGCGTCGTGGATCATCACCAGATGCCCGTCGCGCGTCATCCGCACGTCGGTTTCCATCACGTCGACCCCCTTGGCGACGCAATGCTCCAGCGCCACCAGCGAGTTTTCGGGTGCGCTGCCCAGGCCCCTGATCGCGGCATGGCAGCCGCGATGGGCGATCACGACCGGGCCGGCGGCGGGATCGGCGATCCGCGCCATGATCCGCAACGCCGGGTCCAGCTCGCGCCGCGCGGCGTCGAGGTCACGCCGGAATCCGGCATCGCCGTGCAGCCGCGCGATGATCGCTCCCGCCGCCTGCCGCCCGGCGGCGACTGCGCTGGCGTTATGCGCGCCACAGATGATCCGGCTTTCGCCATAGGCGCTGCCGCGCGCGAGGATGTCGCTCGCCCGCGCGGGCAACAGTTCGGCCAGCACCAGCGCGACCGACGTGCCCCATGCCGTATGGCCCGAGGGATAGTCGTAGCTGTTCTCCAGCGCGGCGCGCGGCTGGCAGATCGCACCGGCATCGACGAGGAACGGGCGGCGGCGGGCATAGCCGCGCTTGGCGACGTTCACCGCCGCCGCCACGTCGCCGCGCATCCGCGTCAACAGCCTTGCCAGCACCGGCGTCGCCTCGAGCGACAGCGGCTGGTCCGCCGCCGCCGTGAAGTCCGCGAGCATGGCGGGCGTGCTCTCGTCCACGTCGGCGATCGCCTGTCGCCAGCGCGGCGTGCCCTCCTGCGACCGTGTCGCCCGGAACGTCGCGCGATCGGCTGCGTCCTCGCTCGATCCGGTCACGGGCGGCGGGGGCAGGACGTCGCGCAATGCGACGCCCGGCCCGGCCAGATAGGGTTGCCCGGCGGCGGGCGCCGCCAGCGCGAGCAACGGCAGCAGGATCGCATACCGCATCAGTAGCGGACCAGCGCGCCGATGTAGAAGGCCCGCCCGTTGTTGATCTCCTCGCGCAGCAGCCCGAAGCCCGGTCCGAACAGGCGCTGCGGGCGGAAGTTGGTCAGGTTCTTGCCCTGCGCCACGATGGTGAAGCGACGGTCGAGCTTCAGCCGGATCTGCGCGTCGAACAGGTCGCTGGTCGCATAGCGCCGGTCCTGCAACGGATCGGACGTGGAAACCGAGAAGAGGACGGGCGACAGGTGGTTCCACGCACCCTGCACCTGCACCGGTCCGGCGGTATAGAACAGCTTGGCGTTGGCGACGGTGTTGGCGCTTTCGAACAGGCCGGACAATTGCCGCGTGCCAAGGCCGTTCGGCGACACCACGCTCGGCGGCGTCGGATCGAGCAGCGTGACGTTGGCGGAAAAGCCGAAGCCGGCGAGCGGGCCGGGCAGGAAGCGCATCCGCGACACCACCGCGTTCAGCTCCACCCCCTTGATCTGCGACGTGCTGCCGTTGACCGGACGGATGCGCGTGACCAGCGTGGGCGTGCCGTCGACCGTCTCGATCGCCTGATTGCGCGCGGTCAGGATCTCGTTCCGAATGTCCTTCAGGAACAGCCCGGCGGAGAACAGGATGTCGCGGTCGACATAGAATTCGGCGCTGATGTCATAGTTGCTGGCAAGACGCGGTTTCAGGTCGGGATTGCCGCTGGTGATCGTCCGCCCGCCGCCATCGGCCTGCGAGAAGATCGAGACGACCTCGCGCGCCGCCAGATCGTCGTAATTGGGCCGGCCGAGCGTCCGGCTGGCGGCGGCGCGCAGCTTGAACCGGTCGCTGACGTTCCAGTTCACCTGTGCCGAGGGCAGCCAATAGCCGTAATCCTGTTCGCGCTGGCCGAACACGAAGCTGGTGACGCCCGCGCGCGTGTTGCTGGAGGTCGAGGTGGTGCGCAGGTCGGTCTGTTCGTAGCGTACGCCGCTCGTCACCTCGATCGCATCGGTCGCGTAGCGTGTCATGAGGTAGCCCGCGAGAATATCCTCGCCCAGCGAATAGTCGGGCGTCAGGCTGGCCGAGGTGTTGGCGGTATTCGCGCTGAAGCCGCTGCCGTTGGCGGCGAAGAAATCGGCGGCGAGCCGGGGGTCGACGAACAGCATCGGCTGGTTGCCGCTGTTATAGGCGGAGAAGCGCGCATCGGGATCGTCGACTGCCGACAGCAGGAAATTGCTCGACGACAGCGGGCGGAAATTCAGGACGGTGAAATCGTAGCGGCGGTTGAGGAAGCGGGCATAGGCACCGGTCTGGACGCCCCAGCCGCGTTCGTTGGCCGCCATGTTGACGCCCAGATTGGCCTGCGCGGTCAGTGCGCGTTCACGGTTGTTGTCGGCGGTCGTGCCATATTCGAACTGGCGGTAATTGGCCGGGTCGAAGGCATAGCTGGCATTGGCGAAGGTGAAGCGGGGAAAGTCGCCCGGCGTGATCGCATAGCGATAGGCGAGGTTCGGGGTATTGGCGATGCGATAGGTCGCGAGCGTCGCGTCCTGACGATAGGTCGACACCGCATAGTTGACGCCGAAATCGGCACGGACGGTGTCGGCGGGGCTCAGTTCGGCATGGAAGTCGCCGTAGCGCACCCGGCGTTGCTGGGCGAACTGCGCCAGATCGACCTGCGCATTGGCATTGGCCACCGATCCGCCGCTTGCCGTCACGTCGGCGAAATTGGTGTAGCGGTTGGTGGCGGTCGTCACCGCGGTATTGGCGATGACGATGTTCGACTGCCGCTCCTCGTCGTTGGTGTGGCGGAAGTCGGCCAGCGTGAACGCGGCGCGGAACAGGATATGGTCGTCGAATTCCAGCTTGCCGAACGCGCCGTAGCGCTGACGGACGTTGTCATAGTGCAGCCAGCGGCGGCGATCCGGCGCGACGAGGGCGTTCGACACGTCGTTCGCCGGCGATGTCAGCCGCCCGCCCGTCGTCGGATCAAAATACAGATAATTGTCGGTTGCCGAATTGAGCGAGGCCGAGTCGCGGCGGAAATAGCTCGCCGACACGACGAAGCCGAACTTGCGTTCGGGACCGAAAGTGGTGGCGGCGATCAGTTCGGCCTGGCCCGACGGGGTCGCATCGGCGCGGACCCGGCGATAGTCCCAGGTGCCGATGTCGAAACGCCCGCCGAGGAAGCCCTTGCCGCCATTGTCGAACGCGCTGCGCGTGCGCAGGTTGGCGACCCCGCCGATCGCATTGCCGTTCATCGCGGCGTTGACCGACTTGTACACCTCGACCCGCGAGGCGAGCGACGAGGGGATGACGTCGAGCGAGACGTTGCGGCGGCCGACCTCGTTGGCGGGCAGCGTCACGCCGTCGATCTGGACGAGGTTGTAGTCGGCGTTGAGGCCGCGGATCGACAGGAATTGCGCTTCGCCGCGCGCGTTGTTCTGCACGGTCGAAACACCCGGCACGCGGGTCAGCGCCTCGCCCAGACCGAAGTCGGGCAGGGTGCCGATCTCGTCGGCGCTGATGCTGTCCGAAATGACGGCGATCGTGCGCTTCGCCTCGATCTCGCGCAGCGCCTGAAGCGGCGCGCCGGTGACGACGATCTCGCCTTCGGCCTCGTCCTGCGGCGTGCCGGCGGCGGGCGCGGGCGGCACGCCCTGCGCCATGGCGGGCGCGGCGATGGCCGATGACAGCAACAGGATCGCGCGTGTCGTAACGAACAGTTTCATGGTGTTTCCCCTCTATCCCCGATCTGGTCGGGCGGTTATTATTCACTATAGGTGACATAACTGTGACGGTATGTGAAGCCGCAAACATGATTGGATGGGGACGGGAAAAATGATGACGTCGAAGATGCTGATGGCGCTTGCCGGGATGATGGCGCACGGACCCACCGCCGCATCGGAGCGGCTCTATGCCTGTGGCGACGATCAGATTCGCGAATATCGGGTGAGCGGCGAATCGGTGGTCGAAACCTGGCGCTGGAGCGCGGCGGCGGCCGAGGATCTGCCCGCCGCCTATCGCACGAAGCTGCTGGCGCATATCGACGACTGCAAGCCGGTCGACGGTGGCCGGGCGATCCTCGTCACCGCCTCGACCGGCGGGGTGGTGCTGGTCGACCGGGCGACCGGCAAGGTCCGGTTCCGCGCGACCGCGCCGATGGCGCATTCGGCCGACCTGCTGCCCGGCGGCTATGCCGCGGTCGCGCTGTCGATCCATCCGCGCGGCGACCGGCTGGAACTCTACCGCCTGTCGCAGAGCGAAACCCCGCTGCTCACCCTGCCGCTGCCTTCGGGCCATGGCGCGGTGTGGGATGCCCGCCGCAAGCGCCTGTTCGCGCTGTCGCACGACATGGTGCAGGCGTTCTCGTTCGATCCGCGCGCGGCGACCCCGCAACTCGTCGAAACGCAGCGCTGGACGTTGCCCGGGCGGCGCGACGGGCATGACCTGTCGCCGACCCCCGACGGCGGCTATGTCGTCACCACCGACGATGGCGCATGGACCTTCGATCCGGCGCGCGGTCGGTTCACGCCGATCGCGGCGCTGAACCCGAAGCTGAAGGTCAAGTCGGTCAGCGTATCGGCCCGTGCGACCGCATGGGTGCAGGCCGAGGAAAGCTGGTGGGCGCACGGCTTCACCGTCGCCAACCGCGCCATGGCCGCGCCGCGCCGGATCGAAACGCCGGGCATGCGGCTCTACAAGGTCCGCTGGCTCCGCTGAGCGGCTGTCTGTAAATTCGCGGGAGAGCGAATTTCAAGGCGGTGCCGGCCCGCTCCCCCTCCCGACCACCCACAGCGTATCCTTGATGGGTGGTCGGGAGAGGGTAGCCCAGCAAAGTAATACTTTGCTGGGACCCGAGGGGGAGCGGGCCGGCACCGCAAACAGGGGCAGGTTCGGCGATCCCGATGCCGTCGTGCTTGACAGCGGTGCGCCGACGCCGCTTTTCAGGCCGATGAACGGGATCACCGCCGGGGCGTTTCCAGCCCATTTTCTTCGCGACGATGGCCGACGGACCGCGACCGTCAACGAACGGCTGGTCATGGATTTGCTGTCGCGGCTGGGGCCTTCCAGCCGCGCCGACCTTGCACGACTGACCGGGCTTGCCCCCCATTCGATCACCCGGCTGGTCGAACCGCTGATCGCGCGCGGCCTGCTGCGCGAGGCCGCCCCGATCGCCGCCGGTCGCGGCAAGCCCGCCGCCAAGCTGGCGCTGGAGGGGGGGGCGGCGTTCGCGGTCGGGCTGTCGGTGATGACCGATGCCGTCTCGCTCGTGCTGCTCGATCTGGCCGGCACCGTTGAGGCGGCGCGGACCGAGCGGCTGGTCGACATCGGCATCGATCGCGCCTGCCATCAGATCCGCCGGATGATCGACCATGCCGTTGCCGACGCAGGCCGCGATCCGGCGACGCTGGTCGGCATCGGGATCGGCGTCACCGGCTATTTCATCGGCGACGGAGCGCGACTCAACCCGCCACGGCTGCTCGATCCATGGGCACTGGTCCCGCTCGACACGATATTGGCCGACGCGCTCGGGCAAAAGGTCTGGATCGACAACGACGGCAACGTCGCCGCGATCGGCGAGGCGATGCTCGGCCATGGTCGCAGCGTGCGCGACTTTGCCTATCTCTATTTCTCGGCCGGGTTCGGCGGCGGCATCATCGCGCAGGGGCTGCCGTTGCGTGGGAGCCATGGCAACGCCGGCGAATTCGCGTCGATCCTGCCGGTCGACTGGCCGCAGCCGAACCTGGAGGCGCTACGGCTGACCTTTGCCGCCATGGGAACCGCCTATCCCGACCTGCACTCGATGCTCGCCGCGTTCGACGTCGACCATCCGGCGGTCGACGTCTGGCTCGACCGCAGCATCCCCTCGCTCGATCTGGTGGTGTCCGCGATCTCGGCGGTCGCCGACCCGGCGATGATCGTGCTGGGCGGACGCCTGCCCCCCGCCTTGGCCGCGCGAATCATCAATCGGGTCCGCTTCACCAACCCCGAACGCCGTGGCCATCACCGGCCGGCCCCCTGGATCATAGCCTCGGTCATCGACGGCGACGCCGCCGCGATCGGCGCCGCGACCCTGCCGCTGCGCGCCGCGTTCTTCGATCCCGACGGGATAAGCCCTGACTGACGGTCGGTTGGAGCGGGTGAAGGGAATCGAACCCTCGTCGTAAGCTTGGGAAGCTTCTGCTCTACCATTGAGCTACACCCGCAACGGGTGGGGAGCGCCATGCGGTCCCGCCGTCGATCGCTATGGTTTCCACCAGCGATGCGTGCGCCTTATCGCGTTGTTCCGTCGGGTGCAAGCAGGGGGTGGCGATCGGGCGCCCGGCGGCGGTCCGTCCTGTCGGCGGGGCGGGGCATCGCGGTTACGAACCCTGCTTAACCCGCATTTAACCCTGTCCGCCTACCCCGATACCCATGAGTTTCGAGACGGGAGCGGGCATAGTGCGGATCTTGATCGTGGACGACGAATCGGCGGTCCATGACGCCTATCGCCGGTCGTTCCGGCGCGACGACACCGCCGATATGCTGGGCGCGATGGCCGCCGAGCTGTTCGACGACGTCGAGGCGACGGTCGCGGCCGACGAGCCCGATTTCCGGCTGGTCCACCATACCCAGGGGCTGGACGCGGTCGCGGCGGTCGAACGCGGTATCGCGGAGGGTGATCGCTTCGCCGTCGCGTTCATCGACGTGCGGATGCCGCCCGGCATCGACGGGCGCGAGACGGCGACCCGCATCCGCGCGCTCGACCCCGATGTGCAGATCGTGATCGTCACCGGCTATTCCGATTTCTCGCCGCTGGAGATCAGCCGCGCCGCCGGCCCGGCGGACAAGATCTTCTATCTCGCCAAGCCGTTCGAGGTGGAGGAAATCCGCCAGATGGCGACCGCGCTGTCGCACCGCTGGCAGTCCGACCGCGAACTGGCCGACATGCGCGCCGCGCTGGCGGCGAAGGTCGAGCAACTGGAGGAACAGGCGCTCGAACTGGCGGCGAACGAGAGCAAGGCCATTCACATGGCCAACCACGACGTGCTGACCGAGGCGCCCAACCGCCTGGCGTTCCTGCGCGCGCTGACCGAACAGGTGCGTGGGGCCGAGACCTTCGCGATGGCGATGATCGATCTCGACCGGTTCAAGCTGGTCAACGACACGCTCGGCCATCTGGCGGGCGACGAGCTGATCCGCATGACCTGTACGATCCTGACCGAACAGGTCGCGGGCGAAGGATTCGTCGCCCGGCTGGGCGGCGACGAGTTCGGCGTGCTGATGCCCGTCACCGGCGAGGACGATGCGGTGATGCGCTGCGAGCGGCTGGTCCTTGCCTGTTCGACCAGTTTCCGGGTGTTCGGCCATTCGGTGCAGGGCGCGGCGTCGGTCGGCGTGGTCATCGTCGAAGGCGATACCGGGCGCGAACCCGTCGATGTCATGCGTCGCGCCGACCTCGCGCTGAACGAAGCCAAGCGTTCGGGGCGCGGGGTGGTGCGCGTGTTCGACGACAGCATGGATGAATCGATCCGCTTCCGCCGCCAGATCGAAAGCGGCCTTGCCGAAGCGATCGCCAATGGCGAACTGAGCCTCGTCTATCAGCCGATCGTGTCGCGCAACACGCTGGACGTCGTCGCGTTCGAGGCGCTGCTACGCTGGAACAGTCCGACCTATGGCGCGATCAGCCCGGCGATGTTCATTCCGATCGCCGAGGAATCGAACCTGATCCACGAACTGGGCGACTGGGTGCTCGATACCGCGCTGGCCATGCTGCCCAACTGGCCGGGGCAATATGTCTCGGTCAACTTCAGCCCCCGCCAGTTCCGGCGGCAGAATTTCGTCGGCCATGTGCTCGAAAAGGTGCAGCGTACCGGCCTGCCGCCCAACCGGCTGCAGATCGAGATCACCGAAACCGCGATCTTCGACAATGCCGAACGCGCGGCGGAAACGCTCTACAAGCTCAGGCAGATGGGCTTCCGCATCGCGCTCGACGATTTCGGCACCGGCTATTCGTCGCTGTACAACATCCGCAAGTTCGCGCTCGATTGCCTGAAGATCGACCGCAGCTTCATCGACGGCATGGGCCGCGAGCGCGAGAGCGCGGCGATCGTCCATTCGATCATCCATCTCGGCCGGGCGCTGGGCCTCGAAGTCGTGGCCGAAGGGGTGGAAACCGATGCGCAGGTGCAGGCGCTGCGGGTTGCCGGCTGTTCGCATCTGCAAGGCTATTATCTCTCGCGCCCGGTGGCCGGCCCGGTGGCGATCGAGCTTGCCAACAACGGCCTGACCGGCACGGCGCTGCCCGTCACCGGCACCTACGGCGGATGACCGCGCGGTTCCGGCGGGTGCGGCTGCCCCGTCCGCGCTCGCTCGGCGGCAAGCTCATCTGGATGCTGAGTGCCGCTGGCGTGATCGGCGCGGTTGCGATCATGGTGATGCTGGCCGCCGTCATCACCCCCAGTTTCGACCGGCTGGAGGAGCAGGCGGTGCAGGGCCATGTCGAGCGGACCCGCGCGGCTCTGCGCGAATTCGCCGGCAAGGTCGAAAGCGCGTCGCGCGACTATGGCGACTGGAACGACAGCTATGCCTATATGGCCGCGCCCAGTGCCGCGTTCGAGCGCGACAGTTTTTCGGTGCTGGCGATGGCCAATCTCGGCATGGACGGCATGGCCTATGTCGCGCCCGACCGCCGCATCGTGATCGCGCGCTGGGTCGATCAGGCGGCGGGGCGCGACGTGCCGGCGATGCGCGCGCAACTGGTGAAGGCGATCGGCGGGATCGATCTCGACGCGCAACTGGGGCCGCGCAGTTCGGCCAGCTTCTATATCCGGCTGGGCGACCGGCTGAGCGCGATCGGCGTCGCGCGCGTCCGGCGCAGCGACGGCAGCGGCGATCCACGCGGTTTCGTGCTGATGGCCCGCGCCATGTCCTCGAAGCAACTGGCCGCGCTGGTGCAGCTTCCCGCCGTCATCCGCTCCGATACGCAAGGGACGGCGTGGCGGATGACCACGCGGCCGCGTACCCTGTCGATCGCGGTGCCGATCGCCGGGGCGGACGGTCGCCCGGTCGCCGATGCCGCCTTCACCGTGCCGCGCGATCTGACGCTGCTCGGCCGGCAGATGCTGTGGCTGGCGGTCGGGGGCACGGTGTTGCTGCTCGCGCTCATGCTGCTGGTGCTGACGCGGATCGTCGCGCGGCTGGTGCTGCGGCCGCTGGCGCGGATCGAACGGCACATGCACGACGTCCGCGCGTCGGGCACGATGCGCGTGCTGCGCGAGGAACGGCGCGACGACGAGATCGGCTCGCTCGTCACCAGCTTCAACGCGATGCTGCGCCAGTTGAACGACCTGTCCGAACAGTTGGAGGCGCAGTCGTTCCGCCTCGGCCGGTCTGAAAGCGCGGTGGCGGTGATGCACAATGTCCGCAACGCCTTGTCGCCGATCAGCACGATCCTGTCGCACGGACTCATCCAGCCGCCGGTCGCCGACCGCGCGCTGCTCGACCGGGCGGTGGCCGAACTTGCCAATGACGATGTGGTCCCGGCGCGGCGGCGCAAGCTGGCCGGGTTCATCACCGCCGCCACGCAAGCGGCGAGCGCGGCGCGGATCGAGCGCATGGCGCAGCTCGAGATCGGGCGGGCGGCGCTGCACAATGTCCTCGACATCATCGGCGAGCAGCAGCAGGCGGCGCATGAACGCCCGCCGCTCGACCCGTGCGACGTGACCGACATCGTCGCGCGCAACGCCGCGATCGCCCGCTATTCGGGCGAACATTCGATCGCCTTCTCGTTCCCGGCACAGCCCTATTGGGTGCTCGCCAACCGGGTGATTCTGAGCCAGGTGATCGGCAACCTGTTCGGCAACGCGGCCGAATCGATCGCCGCGCGGATCGGGGCGGGGGGGCAGATCACCGTGACGATCGCCGAGGCGCAGCATGACGTGACCGTGACGATTTCGGACGACGGCGAAGGCTTCGACCCGGCTACGGCTGCGCTGCTGTTCCAGCGCGGCTATTCGACGCGGTCGCACAAGTCGGGCGGCCTCGGGCTGCACTGGTGCGCCAATTCGATGGTCGCGATGGGCGGCGCGCTGCGGCTGGAGAGTGAGGGACCGGGGTGCGGGGCGCATGCGGTGCTGACGCTACAGGCGGCGGAGGCGATGCAGGCGAGCGCTGCCGCCTGATCGAATCAAAAGCCGATCGACGCCTTGCCCGCGCCGACCGCGACCGACGGTAGCGCATCGGGGGAGGTCGTGTCGTCGCGCCGACGCAGATAGGGGGCGACGACCCCCTTGGCGCGGAACCATTCCTGTCGCTCGGGCGGCAGGCCGGCGAAATTGCCGATCACCCGGCGACATTCGGGCGCGCGGCACTGGCACAGCATGTGCCAGTTGCTCTCGCTGAGCGTGGTCGAATAGTCCCACGCCACTTCCTCGCCCGCCGCGATGTCGCGCAGCGCGACCAGCCAGACGCCGTCGTCGGCGAAGCGCAGCCCCGCGTTGGGATCGCAACTATGGTTGACAAGGTCGTCGATCCGCCCTGACGGTCCCATATATTCGTCAGGCGTCACCTGAACATAGCGGTCGCTGTTGCCCAGCAATTGCTGCGGCACCCGCGCGGCGCGCAGGCGTGGGCCGGTGAAGGGGAACAGCCGCGCACCCTCGGTAATGGCGGTATTGGCGAACACCGCCTTGCCGAGATGATTGCTGCCGACCCGGAACCGTTCGGCGATGGCGGTCGCCGTCAGCGCGCGCGCGCCACGCCGGCGGGTGCCCCACAGCACCAGTCCCCATACCGCCGCATGCGACGCCAGCTCGACGATCGGATAGGCGAGTTCGCCGACGCTGCGCCCATGCGCGACACCCAGCGCGACCAGCAGCGTGGCGAGATCGCCGATCGTCCACAGCCCCCATGCCGGCGAGCGTTCGCGCTGCGGATCGGCACGGGCGGCGACCCATGTCGGCCAGAAGCTGACCGGCACCGCCACCACGACCAGCATATGCGCCCAGAAGGCATCGCGGAAGCCGAGCCACAGGACCAGCGCGCCGAGGCTGGCGACGATGCACGCCGTCTCGCTTCGGCTGGGCGAGGCCCAGGCCGACCGCCGCCAGATGCCGAGCATCACGAGGATGCAGGCAAGCGCCGAGACGAGCAGGACGATCGTCTGGAGCGCGCGGGGGTTGACCGCGGCATAGGTCGCCGCCTCGACGCCGGTGCCGATGCTCCAGATCAGCCACGAGGCGCGATTGGGTTCGACCAGATCACGCCGCAGCGCGCGCAGATACACCGCATAGCCTGCGATGTTCGCGACGAGCGCCACCATGATCCACGGATCGATCCCCACACGTCCCCCTTACCGAAACGTTATCAAGGTGGGTTAACAGCGTCCAGCGGCGTTCGGATACGATCGTACGAATGTGCGCCGCGGTCAGCCGGCGGCGATCAGCGCGAGGATGCGGTCGGCATCGCCCCGGTGGCAGATCAGCAGGTCGGGCAGCCACGTATCATGGCAATTGTAGCGCAGCGGCGTGCCGTCGATGCGCGAGGCGTGCAGCCCGGCGGCGAGCGCCACCGCGACCGGCGCGCAACTGTCCCATTCATACTGCCCGCCCGAATGGAGGTAGATGTCGGCCTCGCCGCGTACCACCGCCATCGCCTTGGCCCCGGCCGATCCCATCGGCAACAGCGCGGCGTCGAGCGCTTTGGCAACGGCCAATGCTTCGGGGGCGGGGCGGGTGCGGCTGACGACCATCCGCCGACGCGGCGGGGGCGGCGGCACGAACGGCGCGGGCTCGGTCGCCAGCACCAGCCCGAGTGCTGGCAACGCCACCGCGCCGGTCATCGCCCGTCCCTCGACCGCCAGCGCGACATGCACCGCCCAGTCGTCACGCCCCTCGGCATATTCGCGCGTCCCGTCGAGCGGGTCGACGATCCACGTCTCCGCCGATCCGCAGCGCAACTTGTCGTCCGCCGACTCCTCCGACAGGATGAACGCGCCCGGCCGCTCGGCACGCAACCGCTCGAGGATCAGCGTGTTCGCCATGCGATCGCCACGATCGCCGAGCGTCTTGCCGTGCTCGGCCCCTTCGGCGCGGATCGCCAGCAGCAGCTTGCCCGCTTCCGCCGCGATCGCACTGGCGAGCAGCGCGTCGCTCACAGCGTGGGCGCCCAGATGCCCAGCACATGCTCGACGATCCGCTCGGCCGCCGCCTCGGGGCTTTCACGCGTCGTGTCGACATGGATGTCGGGACGGAGCGGCGCTTGGTACGGGCTGTCGATGCCGGTGAAGTTGGCCAGCGCGCCGCTGCGCGCCTTGGCGTACAGCCCCTTCACGTCGCGCGCTTCGGCAACGCTGAGCGGCGTATCGACGAACACCTCGACGAACTCACCCGCCGGCAGCATCGACCGGGCAAGATCGCGCTCGGCCCTGAACGGCGAGATGAACGCGGTGAGCACGATCAGCCCGGCATCGGCCATCAGCTTCGCCACTTCGCCGACGCGGCGGACGTTCTCGACCCGGTCGGCATCGGTGAAGCCCAGATCGCGGTTCAGGCCGTGGCGGATATTGTCACCATCGAGCAGGAAGCTGTGCTTGCCGAGCGCGTGGAGCTTCTTCTCGACCAGATTGGCGATCGTCGACTTGCCCGATCCCGACAGGCCGGTGAACCACAGCACCTTCGGACTCTGGTTCTTCTGCGCGGCATGCGCCTGCCGGGTGATGTCGACCGACTGCCAATGGACGTTCTGGCTGCGGCGCAGGCAGAAATCGATCATGCCCGCCGCGACCGTCGCGTTGCTGATCTTGTCGATCAGGATGAACGCACCTAGTTCGCGATTCTCGCCATAGGCTTCGAAGGCGATGCCGCGATCGGTGAACACGTCGGCCACGCCGATGTCGTTGAGGCCGAGTGTGCGGACCGACAGTTCGGCCAGCGTGTTGACATCGATCGCGTGGCGCGGCGCCTGTACCGTCGCCGACACGGTGCCCGCCGCCGTCTTGAGCCAATAGGCCCGGCCCGGCAGCAGCGGCTCGCCGTCCATCCAGACGATGGTCGTGCGGAACTGGTCGGCGACCTGCGGCGGGGTGTCGGCGGCGGCGATCACGTCGCCGCGCGAACAGTCGACCTCGTCGGTCAGCGTCAGCGTGACCGACTGGCCGGCGACCGCCTGCGGCAGATCGCCGTCCATCGTCACGATCCGTGCGACATGGCTGGTCCGCCCCGACGGCAGCACCCGCACCGCATCGCCCGGCCGCACCATGCCCCCGGCGATCGTGCCGGCAAAGCCCCGGAAGTCGAGGTTGGGGCGGTTCACCCATTGCACCGGCAGGCGGAAGCCCTTGCGCACGGCGGCCTCGCCGTCCAGCTCGACGCTTTCCAGATGCTTGATCAGCGCCGGGCCGTCATACCATGGCGTGTTGATCGACGGGCCGGTGATGTTGTCGCCCTTGAACCCCGACAGCGGGATCGCGGTGAAGCCGGCGATGCCGATCGATTCGGCAAAGCCGAGATAGTCCGCGACGATCCGCTCGAATACGGTCCGGTCGTAGCCGACCAGATCCATCTTATTCACCGCCAGCACGATATGGCGGATGCCGATCAGGTGCGCCAGATAGCTGTGCCGCCGGGTCTGGGTCAGCACCCCCTTGCGCGCGTCGATCAGGATCACCGCCAGATCGGCGGTCGATGCGCCCGTCACCATGTTGCGGGTATATTGTTCGTGGCCCGGCGTATCGGCGACGATGAACTTGCGTTTCTCGGTCGCGAAAAAGCGATAGGCGACATCGATGGTGATGCCCTGCTCGCGCTCGGCGGCAAGTCCGTCGACCAGCAGCGCGAAGTCGATCTCCTGCCCCTGGGTGCCGACCCGCTTCGAATCGCTTTCCAGCGCGGCCAACTGATCCTCGAAGATCATCTTGCTGTCGTACAGCAGCCGCCCGATCAGCGTCGACTTGCCGTCGTCGACCGAGCCGCAGGTGATGAAGCGCAACAGCGACTTGCGCTGGTGCTGCGCCAGATAGGCATCGATGTCCGCCGCGATCAGCGCATCGGGGGTATAGGCGGGGGCGGTCGTCATCAAAAATACCCCTCCTGCTTCTTCTTTTCCATGCTCGCCGATCCCGCGTCGCGATCGATCGCACGGCCCTGTCGTTCCGACGTGGTGGTCAGTAGCATTTCCTGAATGACCTGCGTGAGCGTCGCCGCCTCGCTCTCCACCGCGCCGGTCAGCGGATAGCAGCCAAGCGTGCGGAAACGGATCGACCGTTCCACCGGCACTTCGCCGGGGTTCAGCCGGAACCGATCGTCGTCAACCATCAGCAACATGCCGTCGCGCTCGACGGTGGGGCGGGGTGCCGCGAAATAGAGCGGCACGATCTCGATCTTCTCGGCAAGGATATATTGCCAGATGTCGAGCTCGGTCCAGTTCGACAACGGGAACACCCGGATCGACTCACCCTTCGCCTTGCGCGCATTGTAAAGGTGCCACAGCTCGGGGCGTTGCGCCTTCGGGTCCCAGCGGTGATTGGCCGAGCGGAACGAGAAGATGCGTTCCTTGGCGCGGCTCTTTTCCTCGTCGCGTCGGGCACCGCCGAACGCCGCGTCGAAACCATAGTGGTCGAGCGCCTGCTTCAGCCCCTCGGTCTTCCACAGATCGGTATGGAGGCTGCCATGGTCGAACGGATTGATGCCGCGCGCCGCCGCGTCGGGGTTGCGATGGACCAGCAACTCCATGCCGGCATCGCGTGCCGCCTTGTCACGCAGATCGTACATCGCGCGGAATTTCCACGTCGTATCGACATGCAGCAGCGGGAAGGGCGGGGGCGCGGGGAAGAACGCTTTTTTAGCGAGGTGCAGCATCACCGCCGAATCCTTGCCGACCGAATAGAGCATCACCGGGCGTTCGGCCTCGGCGACGACTTCGCGCAGGATGTGGATGCTCTCGGCTTCCAGCCGCTGGAGATGGGTGAGGGTCGCAAATTCGGTCATGATCGCCCTTCAGGTAGGGGCGCGGGACCGCAGGACAAAGCAAGCATTACTGCGCCTGCCCGCCAGCTCTGCTTTGCCATCGGTGGGGGAGGGGCCGCGTCGACCCGCTCCCCCGACCGCCGATCAGGTGGTCTGATAGTAGGACGAATATTGCTTGGTGTAGTAATAATAGGCACCGGCCGCCTTCGAGCTCTGGTCGACCATGGTGAACATGGCCCCCACCAGATTGGCACCGTCCGACTTCAGATGGTCGGCGGCCGAGATGACCGCATCGGCCGGAGTCGTATCCCACTTGATGACCAGCACGACCGCATCGGCCAGCGCGGCGATGAAGCGACCATCGGCCAGACCGACGAGCGGCGGAAGATCGAGAATGATCGTGTCGTAGCGCTTGCTCAACTCGTCGAGCATCGTCTGCATCTGGCCGCTGCCAAACATGTTTTCCGAGCTGAAATACGGCTTCTGCACGAGGATCTGGTCGAGATTCTCGACCCCGCTCGGCTGGATTGCCTGATCGAGATCGACTTCGCCGTGCAGCACCTCGACGATGCCCGGACCGGTGCTGCTGGTGTCGAGGATGTTGCGCAGCATCGCACGGCGGACGTCGGCATCGACGAGGATCGTACGATCGCCGCTGATCGCCATCGTGCGGGCCAGGCCCAGCGACGTCGTGGTCTTGCCTTCCGACGGCAGTGCCGACGTCAGCGCGATGATCTGCGGCCGATCCTTCTCGCGGACACCGAGGATAGAGGCGCGGGCGTTGCGTAGCGCCTCGGCGAACTGCGACGTCGGCTTTTCGATCAGCAGGTTCGCCGGCCGCGTGTTCTTGCGCACGTTGGGGATCGCGGCGAGCAGCGGGACGCCCAGCTTCTCCTCGACCTCCTCGACGGTGCGCAGCCCCGACACCATCAGTTCCTGCGTGGTGATGACCGCGATACCGGCGGCAAGGCCGACGAGGAACGACACCATGAACAGCAGCGGCTTGTTCGGCCAGCTTGGGGCACGCGGCGTTTGCGCGGCTTCGATGATCTGCGCCTGCGCGATCGAGTTCTGCGCCGCCTGACGGCTTTCGAGCGCAAGCTGCGACAGCCGGTCATAGGCGGCATGCTTGCTGTCGGCGTCGCGTTGCAGGCTGGCGGCGATCACCGAGGCACGGGCGTTGTTCGCCTGACGCTCCTCCAGCGCGCGCATCGACGAGCGCAGGCTGGCGGCACGCGCATCGGCGGCATCGGCGTCGGAGCGCAGCGAGCTGACGACGCGGCGCGATTCTTCGGCCAACTGCTTGTCGAGCCCTTCGAGCTGATCGCGGACCTTCAGATAGTCGGGATGGCGGTTGCCGTAGCGGCCTTCCATTTCGGCGCTCGCCTGCATCAACAGCGCGCGCTGGCGGCGCAGATCCTGCACCGTCGCCGAATTGCGCACATCGGATACCGTGTCGAGCGTACCCCGGCTGACCTGTTGCTGCGCCGAGGTCTGTTTCGAGCGTGCTTCGGCGGCGATCGATTCGGCGCTGGCGAGCTGGACCGAGAGCGGGCCGACCTGCTGGTCGGTGATCGTTCCCGAATTGTTCGATGCGCCGCGCACGATCCCGGCCTGCGCCTGATATTGCGCGACCCGCTCGTCGGCGACACGAACTTCCTGCACCAGATCGGCCATGCGCGATTCGAACCATTTCGACTGGCGCTCGGCGGTGCCGATACGGCTGCCGACCTTGTTGTCGAGATAGGCGGTGGCCATCGCATTGGCGACCTTGGCGGCGATGTCCGCATCGGGCGAACTGTAGCGCACGAGCAGGATATAGGTCAGCTTGTCGCGCGAGACGCTGACGTCGCTGCGCACGGCGGCGGCGACCATTTCGACCTTTTCCGTATCGGACACAGGCCCGGTCTTTTCGGCACGCGCCTGCCAGATGCCGCGGAACTGGGGATGGTTCACGAGGTTCAGGCGGCGCACGACGGTGCGGACAAGATCCATCGAGCCGAGGTTGGTCACTTCGGTTTCGATCGCCTCGCTCGCCAACTGGGCGTTCGCCTCGCTCTGGTTGCGGGTGAGCGGGTTGCGCGACGGATCGATCTGAATCTTCGCGACACCCTGATAGGTCGGGGTGATCCTCAGCGTCAGGAAGACACCGATCGCCGTCACGGCAAGCGTGATCGCCGCCAGCGTCAGATAGCGGCGGCGGATGACGTCCTTCGCGGTGCGGACCACGTCGGCCAACCGCGTTTCATATCCGGCCGCTGCGTTGGAAACTTTCATTCTGGCTCATTCCCCACGTGCGATTCCCGAAAAGGTTCCGCACCATTCCATATCATAAAAACCGGAACGTCGTTACCGCCGTATCCGTACGGAAACCTGCCCGCGCCATTCGGTGGACTTGACGCCGAGGCGCAGGCCACCGACCGGCACCACTGCGCCATAAGATGTGTTGAGGTCGAAGCTGAGCGACCGGGTCATCTGAAACCGGGCGGAAGCGCCTGCCTGGGTGACGTTGGTCTGCGCGTCATTCTCGAAATAGCTGCGCCGGATGCGATTGGCGTTGGCGCTCAGAATCAGGTTGCGAAGCAGTTCATGGTCGACGTTGAGGCCGATGCGGTTGTCGATGAACGCGCTGCCGTTGCCCAGGTTCGCATCCTGGATCTGACGCTGGAGCGATACGCCGACCGTGGTGAGTTCGGTCGGAAAGAAATCTAGGCGGCTCTGCAGCGAGATGCCGCTGGCATCGTTGAACCGCGCCGCGAGATAGTTGCGCGAGGTATAGCCGATCCCGGCGGCACCGCGCATCAGGCCGGCGATGTCGAAGCTCACGCCGCCGAGCACCGTCGTGCCGTTCGAATCGCGGTTGGCAAGATTGCCTGCCAGCAGATTGGGGTAGCGCGTCCGGTCGTACACCGCTTGGGCGTAGAAGGCGACGGTCGGCGTCACGCCATATTCCGCGATCGCCGTTCCCCGATCGATCGTCCGGTCGCGGAACGACTGTGATCCTGTGCGGCCATCGGTGAACCGGATCGGCGCGAAGCTGTAATCACTGTGGTCTAGGATTGCCGTCGCGCGCAGTCGCCCGCTGGCGTAGATGCCGCGCATCGACGCGCTGCTTCGCGTGAAGTGCGAGAAATAGGTTTGGTTGACGACCAAGTCGTCGGAGAAGGGTGATTCGAACACCCGGCTGATCTGTCCTTCTCCAACGACCGTGATCTGCTGGCTGACGTCTAGCCGGCCCTGGGCATTGATATAGCCTGCGTCCTGATTGCGGGCCGGTGTCGATGCGTAGCGCCGTATGTCGCCGACCGCATCCAGCGCGATCCGGTGGACCGACCAGTTCGACGCGACCCGCAACGCCGGCTCGTAAACCGTGTAAATATCCCCGCGACGATCGGCGTCGCTCAGCAGCACGTTGCTGGTGGCACCGGTCGCTACCGACAATTGCGGGTTGATGAGGAACGAGCCGACCTGCACGCCGATCGCGTCGAAATCGGGGCGCGCGCGCTCGGTAACGCCCTGGTTCCGGTCGCGGCTGAAGTCGGGCAAGACGACGGTGCGGATCAGCGACGGGTTCAACTGTGCTTGTGCCGCGCCACCCGCCAGCACTGCCGGTGTGCCGATCGCACCCGACAACATCGCACGCTGCCATGGCTTCAAGCGGTATGAATTCGACGGAACGAGCTTCACTTCCCCGCGCATGCGACACCTCCCCGCCGGTTGGTCACCGGACGATGGAGCGGGACGGTCGGCCCGCGCGATCCGGCTTGCGCCACGTCGGCTCAGAAATAGCGCTCGGCGAGGCGGATGGTGTCGCCCGGCCAGACGCGCAGGTTCGGCGTCAATTCGTAACGAAGCTCGGCCTGTTCACCGAAGCGGCGGATATTGACCCACGACCGGCGCGCGCGCGGGGTAAA
The DNA here is from genome assembly GCF_001425385.1 of Sphingomonas sp. Leaf407. Taxonomy (GTDB): domain Bacteria; phylum Pseudomonadota; class Alphaproteobacteria; order Sphingomonadales; family Sphingomonadaceae; genus Sphingomonas. The sequence goes on along the minus strand of NZ_LMQO01000004.1, from coordinate 142,863 downwards.
GCCCTGGGCGGTCGCCACCGCGTTCAGGACGGTGAGGCCGCTGACATAGGGATATTCGCCCGGCGCACGGACTTCGCCGAGAATGAAGAACGGCCGGTAGTTGATGACTTCCATGGCGACCCGCGGCGAGCGCAGATAGCCGTCCGCCAGCATGCCCTGGACCAGCGCGGCAACATCGCCGGTGGTCTTGCCGAGCGCGGGCACGTTGCCGATCAGCGGCAGCGACAACTGACCGTCGGTGCCGACCGAAAACTCGCCGGACAGGGTCGGTTCGTTGAACACCGTCAGCCGGATCTTGTCCCCCGCACCGAGCGGATAGGCTTCGGCGGGATTGGCATCGGCGACGTAACGGTCGCCGCTCGACAGCGGCGGGGGTTCCGAACTCGAACAGGCGGCCAGCGCAAGAATCATGGCGCCGCCGAAAACCGCTTTCATCTTCACGCGCACCCGCCTTGTTTACCTGCCCCGACATATGTCCTGTATCGGTACGTCCGGGCATTTACAAGAACACGGCCCGCCGCAAAATGGCGGAACAGGCCGGAATCGCGTTGTTCCTTGGTATGAATATTGCCGCTGATCCAGTATCCCGCGCCGCGATGCCCTGCCTTGTCTGTACAAGGAGCGGCCCGTGGCCAGCCGCTATCGCAGACGCCGCGCGATCCGCTGCAACAAGGTGGGGCGAGGCGGGGTATGGAGCCAGTGGGCCAGCCGTTCGGTGAATTCGGGCGGAGCGCTGGTACTGGCACTCGGGCGGGCAAGCAGCGTATCCGCCCGATCGAGCAGCGCCACGACCTCGGCGGTATCGCGCGCGGCATAGACGCCGGGAAGCTGGGCGAAGTGGCGAATGGTCGACGTCTGGTGCGCGTTGCGATGTTCGCCCAGCCGATGATCGCGGGCGAGCAGGATGATCGGCTTGCCCAGTTCCATCGCGGTGATGATCGATCCCATGCCCGCATGGCTGACCATCAGCGAACAGTCCGCCTGAAGCGCGCGGAAGCGTCCATGGTCGAGAAAGTCGAACGCGCGGATCGTTTGCGGCCGGTAGCTCGACGGACCGATCTGGCCGACGACATCGTCACGCGCCGCAGCGAGCGCCCAGTCGTCGACGGCCCGGACGAGGCGATCGAACGGCAACTGCGTGCCGACCGACAGCAAAATCACAATATCTGTCCGAAATATCGCAGGTAACGGTAGCGCTTCGTCAGATGCGCCCATTGCGTCAGTCGAAGATCGGCAAAGGGCAGGACCGCCCGGCCCGACATCGACAGTTCGTCGCCATTGGCGATGCTATCGATCCACACGGTGCGCGCGCCATGCAGCTTGGCGAGGACGAGCGCGATCGCGCCGGGTGCGGCGCCGGTCGAGACGACGATGTCGGGGCGATGCTCACGGATGATCTTCCAAATGGCGCGAACGCTGCGCAACATGTCGGGCAACGTGTCGCGCGAGCTGTCCCTGATCTGCAGCACCGGCGCACCGTCGTCCGGCGCGACCATGCCGCCGGCGGTGCTGACGAACTGGCATTCGCAGCCCTCGAACGCCGCGCTCAGCCGTGCCAGTTCGATCCAGTGGCCGCCGGCCGATGCGACCAGCAGGACACGCGGGCGGGTGACGAGCTGGTCGGAGCGACGAGGGGTGCCAGCCGTGGCGATCCCGTCAGCTATGGCGGGATCGATCATCGAATCGGTCCGCGGCGATAGCGCGGGCCCGGATTTGGGACGCAGGCCATGGCGGTCCGGGTCAGACGCAAGCGTGCCGGCGATCGTGTGCCATGCGTTCCACCCGGGCCTTTCCGCTGCAACCATATCGGCAATATCGACGATGCGCCGCCGCTCGGACCCGGCGGTGAAATCATGCGTTCGGCGCTTCGCTGCCGTGCATTGACCGCCTTGTCGTACCCGGCATAGACGCGACCCGTCTCTTCCCCCAAATAACCCCTTACCTCACGCTATATCGGGAACCGCAGCCTTGCCAAGCACGGATTCAGGCGAACGCATCTATGCTGTCGGCGATATTCATGGTTGCTATGATTTACTGCGCCAAATGGTCGATGTGATCGGCGACCATTCGGCAAGGTTGCCGCCGGTGGAGTCGCTCCACCTGATCTTCATCGGCGATCTGATCGACCGTGGTGGCAACAGCGCCAAGGTCCTCGAATTTCTTCATGATCTTCAAACCCGTAGCGACCGGGTGATCGTCCTGCAGGGCAATCATGAGGAAGCGATGCTGCGCGCGCTGGCCGGCGATATGGCGACGCTGCGCGGGTGGCTGAACGTCGGCGGGCGCGACACGCTGCGCAGTTTCGGCATCGATCCGCCGGGGCCGGACGACGACATGCGCGATTTCCTGCGCCGGGCGCGCGTGGCGATCCCGCGGCAATGGGTGCAGTGGATGCAGCGATTGCCGCTCACCGCGCAGTCGGGCGACTATTTCTTCTGCCATGCCGGGGTTCGCCCCGGCGTGCCGCTGCGGCGGCAGGCCCGCGAGGACCTGTTGTGGATCCGCGACGATTTTCTGTACGATGAAAGCGATCACGGCGCGGTGATCGTGCATGGCCACAGCATCGAGCCCACGGTGCAGATCCGCCCCAACCGCATCGGAATCGATACCGGTGCCTATCGAACCGGACGGTTGTCGGCGGTATATCTGGAAGGTGATCGCAGCGAAGTGCTGACGGTCGGCGCATGAACGGTGCTCCCTAACCGCTTGTTTACCTCGCGCGGAGTACATTGAAATTCGGAATATCATCGGGAACGGATCGTCACGGCCCATGGTTATTATTTAGTGATGCTTGTTTTGCGGCAGTGCAAAAACAGGCGCCGTGGTTGACGCAAGTGCCCGGATGCAGTACCGGGGACATGATTTTCGCGCCGCAACATCATCGATGCGCGCGCAACGGGAGGCGAACGATGCTGAAGAAGGGTGCGCTCGCAATCGCGCTTGCGGGATATGTGATGGCCGGTTCGACGGTCGCGATGGCAGGCCAGCGCGCGGGCAGCGCGGCGTTCCCGGCGGTGAATGCCCCGGTGCAGTCGATGACCGCTCCGGCGAAGCGCAAGGTTGCCAAGGACGCCGAGTTCATTGCGGCCGGTGGCCTGCTGATCCCGGCGATCATCGGCGGCATCGTGCTCATCTCGATCATCGTCGTCGCGGCCAGCGGCGGCAGCGACTCGAGCCCGAACTAAGCGACGGGCGGGCCGGTCAGGCTCGCCGATTGAACGATAATGACGGCGTCGTAGCAACAGGCTGCGGCGCCGTTGTCGTGTCCGGCGCTGGTCGCCGGGATTGCTGGCGAGCGAGCCGCCGGTCGCGTTGGTCTGGTAGTCGCAGTCGTGCCTAGCCCATGCGGCGGGCGATTTCGTTCATGAAGCGGACGTCGTCGCCGGCCGCCAACCATGGTGATTCGGCGGCGACCGCGCCGAGCAGGTCGGTCAGGTCGTCCAGTTCGGCCTTGGCGAAATTGCCGAGAACGTACGGCGTTACCCGGTCCTTGTGGCCCGGATGGCCGATGCCCAGCCGGATGCGGCGGAAGTCGGGGCCGATGTGCTGATCGGTCGAACGCAGGCCGTTGTGGCCGGCATGGCCGCCGCCGGTCTTCACCTTCAGCTTGAACGGGGCGAGGTCGAGCTCGTCGTGGAACACGGTCACGTCGGCGGGGGTGAGCTTGTAGAAGCGCATCGCCTCGCCGATCGCGCGGCCGCTTTCGTTCATCCAGGTGCCGGGCTTGAGCAGCAGCACCTTGTCCGGGCCGATCCGGCCTTCCTGAACCCAGCCCTGAAAGCCACGCCGGGGGGCGGCGAAGCCATGGACCTCGGCGATCGAATCCACGGCCATGAAGCCGATATTGTGGCGGTGCATCGCATATTGCGGCCCTGGATTGCCCAAGCCTGCCCATATTTTCATACACTTAGCCTCCAAACGCGAAGAAGCGGGGCCGCCGTGTCCGGCCGCCCCGCTCCATCGAGATACCGGCGAAAGGGCGGATCAGCCCTCGGCCTTGTCCTCTTCGTCGGCGGCCGCTTCGGCTTCCGCCTCGGCAGCGGCTTCGGCCGACTGTGCTTCGGCGACTTCGGCGTCGAGCGCTTCGTCCGCAGCGGTCGGAACCGTCGGCGGCACGATGGTGGCGACGGTGAAATCGCGATCCTCAACGGCCGGTTCAGCACCGTTCGGCAGCGACACTTCCGAAATGTGGATCGAGTCGCCGACTTCGCGGCCGGTCAGATCGACGACGATCTCGGTCGGGATGTTCGACGCTTCGACCACCAGTTCGATTTCGTGACGCACGACGTTCAGCACGCCACCGGCGCGCTTGATGCCGGGGGCTTCGTCTTCGTTGACGAAGGTCACGGGCACGGCAACGGTCACGGTCGCATTCTTGGAAATGCGCAGGAAGTCGACATGGATCGGCTGGTCCGAGACGACGTCGAACGCGACGTCCTTGGCCAGCGTACGCACCTTCTTGCCACCGACGTCGACCATGATGACCGAATTCATGAAGTGGCCCGTCATGAGCTGCTTCATCAGTTCGCGGGCGTTCAGGTGGATGCCCTGGGGCTCTTCCTTGTTGCCATAGATCACGGCGGGGACGCGGCCATCGCGACGCAGGGCACGGGAGGCTCCCTTGCCAACCCGGTCGCGCGTCTCGGCCGACAGGTGCAGCGTGTCGCTCATCTTGTCTTCCTTAAAGATACGGTGTTGCAGATCTTGGCCGCGCCGGACCTCCAGGGATGACCCCGGCGTAACGGACAAGCGCGGGCGACTAGGCGAGAATGGCAAAAAAGGCAAGCGCGGCAAAGTTTACACTAGTGACGTCGGTACGGTGCGCCGGCCGGCGGCCCGGAACGGCAGGGCGGGACAAGGAATAGTGGCACCGGCCGGTGTAGGACAGGGTCGGGAAAAAGCGGGTTATCCGCCGCTATTGCACCCGTTCGATCACCATGCCGCTGGCCGCTAGGCGCGCGGGCACGCCGCCGGGACCCAGCAGATGCCCGGTGCCGATGGCGACGAACAATGTCGTCGCGGGCGTCATCCGGCGGCGGATGGCGGATGCGAAGGCGGCGTTGCGACGGTCGAGGAGGGTGGCGCGGAACGCCGGGCCGGCGGCCGCCATGTCGGTGTCGAGCAAGGTGCGGAGCGCGGACACCTGTCCGGACCCCCATGCGGCGACCAGCCGGTCCATCGTCGCCGCGCCGTCCCCCGACAGCGCCTGCGCCAACATCCGGCGCTGCACTGATGCCGGCAGCGCGGCGAACATCCCGAGCTGGCTACGCTGGGTTTCCAGTCCGACGACCTGCTTGCCGGTGCGTCCGGCCAACCGGGCGAGCAGCATTTCGGGGGCGGAGGTGCTGGTGTAGCCGGCGCGCGCCAGCCCCGCGCCACCGATCGAGGTCGCGGCGAACCATGCGCCGTGGCGGTCGAACGAGCCGGGCGGAAAGCCCAGCGCCGCCGCGCGGGCGTCGCGGCGGCGACGCAGATCGGCGGGCAGCGACTGCGCCTGCACGACCGCCGACAATGCGGCGGCGGTTTCGACGGGGGTGGGCGCGATCAGTTCGAGCAGCAGCGTGTCGCTCGCCGCAAATGCCTGCGCGACCCGGCCGGTCAGCCATGGCATGGCCGGCCGTAGCTGATGCACCGTGCCGAACAGCCATACCGTCGCACCGTTCCCTCGCGCGACCCACAGCGCCGGAGTGAGCGGCAGCGGGGCGGCGAGCGGGCTGGCCAGCGCGACCCAGTAGAGCAGCGCGGCAGCCAGGCGGGCAATCATCCGCGCAGCCGCTGGACGATCCGCGTGGCGATCAGCGTCGCGGCGGCCAGCCCCCAGCCGATCATCGCCGGGTTGCGCAGGCCGAGCGGACCCTGCGCCAGCGACAGGACCGGCAAGGTGGTCAACGCGACGATCGCGGCGAGCGACAGCGCGGTAGCGATCTGGCCGCGTTCGACCTCGTCGGCCGCGCGCCACAGCCGATACTGGACGGCGAGTGCCACGAGCATCGTCATCGCGACGCCGACATAGCCGATATGGTCGCGCGTGCTGACGGCCGTCCCTGGATCACGCACCGACCAGATGCCCTCGACCAGCCCCAGCCCGAACGACGCGGCGATCGGTGCCAGCACGACGAGAACCACCGCCAGTCCGACCCATTGCCACCGCCGCCGCTTGCGGGATCGTTCGCGCGTGGTGCCCCAGTTATCGTGCATCGACATCATCCTCGAAAATATCCTCGATCGGCAGCGCGAACAATCGGCTCATGCGGAAGGCGAGCGGGAGCGAGGGATCATGCTTGCCGGTCTCGATCGCGTTCACTGCCTGCCGCGACACGTCGAGCCGCCCGGCGAGTTCGGCCTGGCTCCAGTCGCGTTCGGCGCGCAGTACCTTCAGCCGGTTCTTCATGGCGTGGACCGGCGCAGCGCGAAGGTGGCGAGGCCGGCGAGGAGTGCCGCCAGCCATGCGTAGATAAGGCCGAACCTCAAATCGAGAAAGAAGAGCGGCGGGACGAGCAGCCCGAGCAACAGCCCGCTGACCGCGAACCCGTCGATCAGGCGGCGCCGTTCGAATTCGTCGCTGGCATGGTAGAGGCGGATCACGCCGGCGAACGCGATCGCGACGACGAGGAGCCAGTAGAGGATCGGTATCCACAGCGGGAACCGGCCGTCGGGCATCACGCCGCCACTTGCCGCATAATGTTTCGATCCATGGTGGAGCGCGAAGGGCGAGGCGAGGACCACGGCGGTGATACCGGCGATCCAGCGCTGGCGGGCGCGTTGCCGGGCGGTGGCGCGGCGTTCGCCCCATTGGGGGTCGGGCATGCGGGGCCTTTCGGATGGGGGGTGGTTGGATAGGGGCGGGGCTTTTCCCCGGTCGTCACGCCGGATTTGGTCCGGGGGCTATGATCCCGTGAGAGCAACGGTGGGTGCGTTCGCGGAACGGGTCCGGGGTGACGATGGGGTGAGGGTGGCGCTTCTTGTCACGGTGTTTCGGGTCCATGGATCCCGGCCTTCGCCGGGATGACGGAAAGGGCGGGTCTTTTCCCCTCTTTCGTCACCCCGGACTTGTTCCGGGGTCTACGGTTCCAACAAGACAACATCGGGTGCGTCTGCGGGACGGTGGACCCCGGAACAGGTCCGGGGTGACGATGGGGTTGGGGTGGTGTTTCTTGTCGCGGGGTCTGTCAGCGCCAACTCAACGAAATCGCGGCGTCGCCCAGTTTCGCGGCGATGGCGATGCCGTGGGCGGTATCGACCGCGACCGGGAGCGGCACGGTGACGACCCGTGGCAGATCGAGCTTCACCCCCTGGAACACCACGAGGATGAAGAAGCCGATCGCCAGCAGGCTGGGGCTGCGTCGTGCCGGTTGCGATGCCATCGGATTATCCCCTGTGTCGTTGGATGCTGACATTGTGTCGTGCTTACCTGACTATGTATCGAGTTATTCGCGCTTATTGTCAATACAACCTGACATAATATCGTGTGATCGTGACACGGGGGTCGCTTGACCCGCGCGGCGGGCAGGCGCTAGGCGCTGGGGCCTGTTTTCCCTTACGCGACGAGGCTCCGTGTCCGCCCCGCTCAGTTTCCAGAAGATGATCCTGACCCTCCACGACTATTGGAGCGATCGGGGCTGCGTGATCCTGCAACCCTATGACATGCGCATGGGGGCGGGGACGTTTCACCCGGCGACGACGCTGAAGGCGCTGGGCCCGGAGCCGTGGAACGCCGCCTTCGTCCAGCCGTGCCGCCGCCCGACCGACGGCCGCTATGGCGAGAACCCGAACCGGCTGCAGCATTATTACCAGTATCAGGTGATATTGAAGCCTTCGCCGCCCGACTTGCAGGAACTGTATCTGGGATCGCTGGCGGCGATCGGCATCGACTTCACGCAGCACGACATCCGCTTCGTCGAGGACGACTGGGAATCGCCGACGCTGGGCGCATGGGGCTTGGGCTGGGAAGTGTGGTGCGACGGGATGGAAGTCACCCAGTTCACCTATTTCCAGCAGATGGGTGGGTTCGACTGCAAGCCGGTGGCGGGCGAGCTGACCTATGGGTTGGAGCGGCTGGCCATGTATATCCAGGACAAGGACAGCGTGTACGACCTGGCGTTCAACGATTCGGGCGTGACGTACGGCGACGTGTTTCTCGAAAACGAGAAGCAGATGTCGAAGTGGAATTTCGAGGTCGCCGATACGGAGTCGCTGTTCGACCTGTTCCGCAAGGCAGTGGCCGAGTGCGAGAACGCGCTGGCCGCCGACGTGCCGATCGCCGCCTATGAACAGGCGATCGAGGCGAGCCATATCTTCAACCTGCTGGGTGCGCGCGGCGTGATCTCGGTCGCCGAGCGGCAGGCGTATATCGCCCGCGTGCGCGATCTGGCGAAGGGATCGTGCCAGAAGTGGATCGAGATGCGGACGCCCCAGTGGCAGGCACGCTTTCCGGGGTGGGTGGCATGAGCGATTTCCTGCTGGAGCTGCGCTCCGAAGAGATTCCGGCGCGGATGCAGGCGCGTGCGCGCGAGGATCTGGCGAAGTTGTTCGTGGCCGAGCTGGGCAAGGCGGGGATCGCCGCGCCGCGTGTTACCACCTATGCGACGCCGCGGCGGCTGGTGCTGATCGCGCATGACCTGCCCGAGGCCACGCAGGCGGTGCGCGAGGAAGTGAAGGGGCCGCGTGCGTCCGCGCCACCGCAGGCGCTCGAAGGGTTCCTGCGCAAGACCGGGCTGACGCGCGAGGCGCTGACCGAGCGTGACGGCGTGTTGTTCGCCGTGACCGAGGTGCCGGGGCGGCGGACCGCCGACGTGCTGGGCGCGGCGATCCCGGCGATCGTGCGGGCGTTTCCGTGGCCCAAGTCGATGCGCTGGGGCGCGGTGTCGCTCAGTCCCGAATCGCCGCGCTGGGTGCGGCCGTTGCAGGGCATCGTCGCGCTGTTCGGCAGCGACGTGGTGCCGTGCGAGGTCGCCGGCGTGAGCAGCGGGGCGACGACGCTGGGGCATCGCTTCCATCATCCCGGTAGCATCACGATCGGGTCGGCGGGCGACTATGTCGAGAAGCTGCGCGCGTGCCATGTGATCGTCGATCAGGACGAACGTGCGGCGATCATCGCGGTCGGCGCCAAGATGGCGGCGCGCGGCGCGGGGCTGGAACTGGTCGAGGACGAGGGGCTGCTGGCGGAGAATGCCGGGCTGACCGAATGGCCGGTGCCGTTGATCGGGCGGTTCGACGCGGCCTATCTGGCGGTGCCGCCCGAGGTGATCCAGTTGACCGCGCGGGTGAACCAGAAATATTTCGTGTGCCGCGATGGCGAGGGGCGGCTGGCGAATGCGTTCGTCTGCACCGCGAACATCGACGCGGCCGATGGCGGCGAGCGGATCGTCGCGGGCAACGCCAAGGTGCTGGCGGCGCGGCTGTCGGACGCGAAGTTCTTTTACGAGACGGATTTGCGGACGCCGCTCGATGCGCTGCTGCCGAAGCTCGAAAAGATCGTGTTTCACGAGAAGCTCGGCACGGTCGCCGACAAGGTCGAGCGGGTGGCGAAGCTGGCGCGCTGGCTGGTCGAGTCGGGCGTCATAAAGCCCTCTCCCCTTGAGGGGAGAGGGTTGGGAGAGGGGACCTCTTCTACTTCCAGCGCGGCGCTCGTGGACACGCCCCTCTCCCCGACCAGTTCCGGGTCAACAGCGCCCCGCGCTGTTGAGGTTGTGCCGGGGGCACAACCGACCCGGAACTCCCCTGAAGGGGAGAGGGAGGCGCTCGCCGTTATGGCGGAGCGTGCCGCCAGGTTGGCGAAGGCCGATCTCGTCACCGGCATGGTCGGCGAGTTTCCCGAATTGCAGGGGCTGATGGGCGGCTATTACGCCGCCGCGCAGGGCGAGGACCCGCAAGTCGCCGAGGCGGTGCGCGATCACTACAAGCCGGTCGGGCAGGGGGATGACGTTCCTGTCGCGCCGGTGACGGTGGCTGTGGCGTTGGCGGACAAGCTGGACAGCATCGTCCAGTTTTTTGCGGTCGGGCTGAAGCCGAGCGGTTCGAAGGACCCGTTCGCATTGCGTCGCTCCGCCCTTGGCATCCTGTCGCTGGTGCTGGACAACGGTGTGCGATTGCCGCTTGGCAAGGCGGCGGATGTTGCCGGGCATGGGACCGGCGCGCAGGACGTGATCGACTTTTTCGCCGACCGCCTCAAAGTCCAGCAACGCGAGGCCGGCGTCCGCCACGACTTGATCGACGCGGTGTTTGCCCTCGGCGGCGAGGACGATCTCGTCCGGCTGCTCGCCCGCGTCCATGCGTTGCAGCGGTTCGTCACGACCGAGGACGGCGCGAACCTGCTCGCCGGGTACAAGCGGGCGGCGAATATTCTGAAGAAGGAAGGCCCCGTCGAGGGCGAGGTCGCCCGCGACTATACCCCCGAACCGGCCGAGGCGGCGCTGATCGCCGCGCTCGATGCGGCCGAGCCGCGTGCGGCGGCGGCGATCGCGGGCGAGCGGTTCGAGGAGGCGATGGCGGCGCTGGCCTCCTTACGCGCGCCGATCGATGCGTTCTTTACCGAGGTGACGGTCAACGATGCCGATCCGGCGAAACGCGCCGCGCGGCTGGCGTTGCTGGCAAGGGTGCGCGGCGCGGTGCATAGCGTTGCCGACTTTGCCAAAATCGAGGGATGACCTGACGGTTTAACCCGTTTAACGGGACGCCATGGCCTTCGAGGCTCGCGAATCACGATACCCCGCTGCGGGCCTGTGCCCGATCCAGCGGACAGCATGAGGATTGCACGGCAGCATGACCCAGTATGTCTATCGCTTCGGCGGCGGGGTGTCGGACGGCGGATCGGGCGACAAGACGCTTTTGGGCGGCAAGGGCGCGAACCTGGCCGAGATGGCCTCGATCGGCCTGCCGGTGCCGCCGGGGTTCACCATCGCGACGACGATGTGCACCCGTTATTACGACGAAGGGCAGGCGTTCCCCGATTCGCTGCGGGACGAGGTCGCCACCGGCATCGCCCATATCGAGGGGATCACGGGCAAGACCTTCGGCGACGAAGGCGATCCGTTGCTGGTGTCGGTGCGGTCGGGCGCGCGGGTGTCGATGCCCGGCATGATGGACACGGTGCTCAACCTCGGCCTCAACGACGCCACGGTCGAGGGGCTGGCGCAGGTGTCGGACGATGCGCGCTTCGCCTGGGACAGCTATCGCCGCTTCATCCAGATGTATTCGGACGTGGTCCTCGAACTCGACCATGGCCGGTTCGAGGAAGCGCTGGAGATCGCCAAGGAAGATCGCGGCTATTATCTCGACACCGAGATGACCGCCGCCGACTGGCAGGCGCTGGTCGCCGAATACAAGGCGCTGGTCGAGGAATTGTGGGGCAAGCCGTTCCCGCAGGACGTGCATGACCAGTTGTGGGGTGCGGTCGGCGCGGTGTTCGGATCGTGGCAGGCGGATCGTGCCAAGGTGTATCGCCGGCTGAACGACATTCCGGCCAACTGGGGCACCGCCGTCAACGTGCAGGCGATGGTGTTCGGCAACATGGGTGACACCTCGGCCACCGGCGTCGCCTTCACCCGCGATCCGGCGAAGGGCGACAATGCCTATTACGGCGAGTTCCTCATCAACGCGCAGGGTGAGGATGTCGTCGCGGGCATCCGTACCCCGCAATATCTGACCAAGGCGGCGCGCGAGGGCGCGAACGCCAAGCCGGCGTCGATGGAAGAGGCGATGCCCGAGGCCTATGCCGAGCTGGCCGCCGTGTTCGACCGGCTGGAGCGGCATTACCGCGACATGCAGGACATCGAATTCACGGTGCAGCAGGGCAAGCTGTGGATGCTCCAGACGCGCTCGGGCAAGCGCACCGCCAAGGCCGCGCTCAAGATCGCGGTCGACATGGCCGAGGAGGGGCTGATTACCCGCGAGGAGGCAATCCTGCGCGTTGATCCGCAGGCGCTCGACCAGTTGCTCCACCCGACGCTCGACCCCAATGCCGCGCGCGACGTGCTGACCAAGGGACTGCCGGCGTCGCCGGGGGCCGCCAGCGGCATCGCGGTGTTCGACAGCGATACGGCCGAGCGCCGGTCGAATGCGGGCGACGCGGTGATCCTGATCCGCACCGAAACCAGCCCTGAGGATATTCACGGCATGCACGCGGCGCGTGGCATCCTGACCGCGCGTGGGGGCATGACCAGCCATGCGGCGGTGGTCGCGCGCGGCATGGGGCGGCCGTGCGTGTCGGGCGCGGGGTCGATCTCGATCGATGCGAAGGCGGGGGTGATGAAGGTCGCCGGCCGGGAGATCCGCGAAGGCGACATCGTCACCATCGATGGCGCGACCGGCGAGGTGATGGCGGGCGCGGTCGCGACCGTCCAGCCCGAACTGGCCGGCGATTTCGGCACGTTGATGGAATGGGCCGATGGCGTCCGCCGGTTGAAGGTACGGGCCAACGCCGAAACCCCGCTCGATTGCCGCACCGCGCGAGATTTCGGCGCGGAGGGCATCGGCCTGTGCCGCACCGAACATATGTTCTTCGAACAGTCGCGCATCACCTCGGTCCGGCAGATGATTCTCGCCGAGGACGAGGCGGGGCGTCGCGCCGCGCTCGACAAGCTGCTGCCCGAACAGCGCAGCGACTTCGTCGAGATTTTCGAGGTGATGGTCGGGCTGCCCTGCACCATCCGCCTGCTCGATCCGCCGCTGCATGAGTTCCTGCCGCATGAGGAAGCCGAGTTCGCCGAGGTGGCCCAGGCCGCGGGAATCGAGGTCGAACAGTTGAAGCGGCGGGCGGCGGAGCTCCACGAGTTCAACCCGATGCTGGGGCATCGCGGGTGCCGGCTGGGCGTGACCTATCCCGAAATCTACGAGATGCAGGCGCGCGCGATCTTCGAGGCGGCGGTGATCGTCGCCGAGAAATCGGGCGATGCGCCGATCCCCGAGGTGATGATCCCGCTGGTTGGCACGCGCCGCGAGCTGGAGCTGATGAAGGCGGTGGTCGACAAGGCGGCCGAGGCGGTGTTCGCCGACAAGGGACGGCGGATCGAGTATCTGGTCGGCACGATGATCGAGCTGCCGCGCGCGGCATTGAAGGCCGGCGAGATCGCCGAGGTGGGCGAATTCTTCTCGTTCGGCACCAACGACCTGACCCAGACGACGCTGGGCGTCAGCCGCGACGATGCCAGCCGGTTCCTCGGCGCCTATGTCGAGCAGGGCATCTATGCGCGCGACCCGTTCGTTTCGATCGACGTCGAGGGCGTGGGTGAGCTGATCGAACTGGCCGCCGAGCGCGGGCGCAAGACGCGGGGCGACATCAAGCTCGGCATCTGTGGCGAGCATGGCGGCGATCCGGCATCGATCGCGTTCTGCGAGAAGGTCGGGCTCGATTACGTGTCGGCCAGCCCGTATCGCGTGCCGATCGCCCGGCTGGCGGCGGCGCAGGCGGCACTGGCCAAGTGAGGGGGGCCAGATGAGGGATGCGGCGGGCGTGACGCGCGACGGGTTCGACCGGATCGGCCCGTTCCATCCCGCCTTCGTGTGGGGGGCGGTGATCGTCATCGACCTGATCGTCGTGATCGCGCTGTTGCTGGCGGTGACGAAGATCGGCGACAAGGTCGAGGATGTGGTGTCGCCCGGCGGGCCGGAATGGGTGACGTTCTAGGCGGGGTCTGTATCTGGCAGCGCTTTTCCTTCCCTCTCTCCTGCAAGGGGAGAGGGATGCGTAGACTTGGTGTTTGCGCAGCAAACGCTTAGTCGAAGCTGGGAGAGGGGTGTGCGCTCGTGCAACGAGCGCGCGAGCCTTTGGCTCGCCGAACCCCTCTCCCAACCTGCGCTAGCCAGCAAGCTGGCAAGCTGCGGTATCCCTCTCCCCTTTTCGGGGGAGAGGGCCGCAAATCCGCGTTGGCGGATCAATCCTTACCGCAGCGCGCGTGCGATCCAGTCGGCGGCGCGTTCGCCGATCATGATCGTCGCGGCGTTGGTGTTGCCGCCGATGATGCGCGGCATGACCGAGGCGTCGGCGATCCACAGCCGCTCGACGCCGCGCACCGCAAGCTGCGGATCGCAGACGGCGGCGGCGTCGCTTCCCATGCGGGCGGTCCCGACCGGGTGATAAAGGGTGTCGGCGCGGGCGCGGACCAGCGCTTCGAGCGTCGTGGCATCGTCGAACGGCCAGCGATCCTGCCCGCCCAGCGCGGCCAGCGCCGGGGCATGGAGGATGCGGTACATCGCGCGGACGCCGGCCATCAGCCGGGGAAGATCGGCCGGGGCGGAGAGATAGGCGGGATCGATCAGCGGCATCGCCGCCGCGTCGCGCGTCGCCAGCCGCACCGTGCCGCGACTGTCGGGACGCAGCAGGCAGGCGCGACAGGCGAAGCCGTGCGAAGCGATCCGGGTACGGCCGTGATCCTCAATGGGCGCGACGACGAAATGGAGCTGAATGTCGGGGACGGCCGCGCCGGGGGCGGTGCGCAGGAATGCGCCGGCCTCGGCATAGGGGGTGGTGCCCGGACCGCGCCCGGTGGTCGCCCAGCGCAGCAGCGCATGGGCGGCGGCGATCCGGCCGGGCGGGGTGCCCCGGCGGAAATGCGGCGCGGCGGTGGTGAAGCAGGCGCTGTAGTCGAGATGGTCCTGAAGATCGCTGCCGATCGCGGGCCGGTCGCGCAGCAACGGGATGCCATGATCGGCGAGGTGCCGCGCCGGCCCCAGCCCGGAGAGCATCAGCAGTTGCGGCGTGGCGAAGGCCCCGCCGGCCAGCACCACCCCGCCGCGCGCGCGCAGGATCCGCCGCCGCCCGCCGTGGCGATAGGCGACACCCCATGCGCGACCGTCTTCGAACAGGATGCGTTCGACCAGCGCATCGGTGCCGATCGACAGGTTGGCGCGCGGCGTCAGATACGCGCGGGCGGCGGACCAGCGCTCGCCGCGCGCCTGCGTCACCTGATACAGACCGGCGCCGTCCTGGTGCCGGCCGTTGAAATCGGGGTTGGCGGGGAGGCCGGCCTGCGCGGCGGCGGCGAGGAAGGCGGCGGTGTCGGGGTCGGGATCGCGCTGGTCGGCGACCGGCAGCGGGCCGGCGTCGCCGTGCCATGCGTCGCTCCCGCGCGTGTTGGCTTCGCTCGCCCGGAACCATGGCAGGACATCGTCATGGCTCCAGCCGGGGCAGCCGAGCGCGGCCCAGCCGTCGTAATCGCCGGCGTGGCCGCGGACATAGAGCATGGCGCTGACCGCCGACGATCCGCCGAGGCCCTTGCCCCGCGGCTGATAGCTGCGGCGGCCGTTCAGTCCGGGCTGTGGCACGCTGCGCCACGAATAGCGCGCGGCGCGCGGCGGGGCCGCGACCATCGATGGCATCCGCGTGCGCCAGTCGTCGTTGCGGCCCCCCGCTTCGAGCAGCGCGACGGTGAGGTCGGTGCGCTCGCTTAAGCGACCGGCGACGGCCGATCCGCCCGATCCCGCGCCGATGACCACAATGTCTGCTTCGTCGGGGATCATGGGGCTGCGGTGTAGGCGGTGGGGGACGGCCGGGCCAAGGGGGTGGGTACGCCGTGGGCGTCCCGCTTTTGGAATGGGGGGATGGGCGGGGGGCTTCGATGGTTACTTCGTCATTCCGGCGCAGGCCGGAATCCATGGTGACGGGCGGTATCGGCTTGTCGCGGATGGCCTGTATCCGTGGATTCCGGCCTGCGCCGGGATGACGATGGCGGGATAGTCATTCCCCTTCAGTCGAAATCCACCGCGATATTGTCGATCAGGCGGGTGGTGCCGAGCCGCGCCGCCGCCAGCAGCCGGGCGGGGCGGCCGCGCACCGGATCGCGCAAGGTTTCGGCGTCGACCAGCGCGACGTAGTCGGGATCGAAGCCCGCGCGGGTGAGCGCGGCGAGCGCGCCGGCCACCGCGCTGGCGGGATCGTCGCCGCGCGAGAGCGCGCGTTCGGCGACGCCCAGCGCGCGGGGGAGTGCCACGGCGCGGGTGCGTTCGGCTTCGTCGAGGTAGATGTTGCGCGAGGACAGGGCGAGGCCGTCGTCCTCGCGCTGGGTCGGCACGCCGACGATCTCGACGGGCAGGCTCAGGTCGGCGACCATGCGGCGGACCACCGCCAGTTGTTGGAAATCCTTTTCGCCGAAGAAGGCGGCGACCGGGCGCACCTGCCCGAACAGCCGGGCGACGACGGTGGCGACCCCGTCGAAATGGCCGAGGCGGTGCGCGCCGTCCAATACCTCGCTCACCCCCGATACCGAAACGGTAGTGGCGAACCCGGCCGGGTACATCTCGTCCACCTCGGGCGCCCACAGGATGTCGACGCCGTGGTCAGCCAGCATCTGCGCGTCGGCCGCCTCGCGCCGTGGATAACGAGCGAGGTCCTCGCCCGGGCCGAACTGTTTGGGGTTCACGAAGATCGAGACGACGGTGCGGGGCGCGCGGCGGCGCGCGGCATCGACCAGCGCCATGTGCCCGGCGTGGAGCGCGCCCATGGTGGGGACCAACGCGACGCCCTCGCCGGCATGGGCATACAGATCGAGGGCTTGGCGAAGCGCCTCCAACCGACGGATAATTTGCACGGCCGATGGCCCTTCGATATGGACGGGGGAGCGGCTTCTATGGGGCAAGTCGCCGGGTTTCAACAAGGATGGGCGTAAAGTTGGACGAGGGCACGGATCGGTTGCACGTCATCGTGTTCGCCAACGAGAAGGGCGGCACCGGCAAGTCGACGACGGCGGTCCATGTCGCGATCGCGCTGGCGGCGCGCGGGGCGCGGGTCGCGTGTTTTGACCTCGACCATCGCCAGCGCACGCTGGGGCGCTATCTCGACAATCGGCGCGACACGATGAAGCGCACCGGCCGCAACCTGCCGATGCCGGTGTACGAGACGCATGACGGCGAGAGTCTCGACAGGTTCAACGACGCGCTGGGACGGTTGACCGAACATGCCGATTTCCTGGTGATCGACACGCCGGGGCGCGACGACCGCTTCGCGCGGATCGCCGTCACCAACGCCGATACGCTGGTCACGCCGATGAACGACAGCTTCGTCGATTTCGACCTGATCGGCCATGTCGACCCCGACACGTTCAAGGTCACGCGGCCGAGCTTCTATTCCGAACTGATCTGGGAGACGCGCAAGCACCGCGCGCGCGCCGACGGATCGACGATCGACTGGATCGTGCTGCGCAACCGCTTGCAGCATATCGAGGCGCGCAACATGCGCCGCGTGTCGGAGGCGATCACCCAGTTGTCGAAGCGGGTCGGGTTCCGCACCGTGCCGGGACTGTCCGAACGGGTGGTCTATCGCGAGCTGTTCCCGTCGGGCCTCACCATGCTCGATCGCGGCGAGTTCGGCGAGATGGGGCTGGCGCATGTCGCGGCGCGGCAGGAACTGCGCGAGATGATGGGCGGGCTGCAACTGCCCGAGACCACCGCCTCGGCTCCGGCGGCCGCCTGAACCGCCCATGCTGAAACTGGTCCTGATCGTCGCGGCGATCCTCGCCTTCTGGCTGTGGCTGCGCGCCAAGCCCAAAAAGGTCGGCGGCGAGGCGGAGGCGCGGGCGATCCTTGGGCTGGGCAAGGACGCGAGCGTCGCCGACATCCGCGCGGCGCACCGGCGGTTGATGCAGGTGGTCCATCCCGATCGTGGCGGATCGGCCGATCTGGCGCGGCGGATCAATGCGGCGCGCGATGTGCTGCTGGGGCGGTTGCGGCATTAGGTCGGGTCGGAAGAAGGTGGGTTCACGCGAAGGCGCGGAGACGCGGAGGAAGAAGTAGAAGGGTTTTTCGCGCAGAGGCGCAGAGGCGCAGAGGCGTTGTATCTGCCGCGATAGCGGCTCTCCATTTCGGTGCCAGCCAGCGAGAGGCTTCGCCGGATCGGTACAGCCGTCACGCCTGCAATCTCTCTGCGCCTCTGCGCCTCTGCGCGAAAAATCTTCTTCCTTCCTCCGCGCCTCCGCGAGAACCAGACTTTCTTCTCATGGCTCGTCGATGAGCCGCCACTGCCGGGGAAACCAGCATGCGCCACCACTTCCACCCGACGTCGCTGCGCGAGTATGACATTCGCGGAGTCGTGGGAAAGACGCTGGGCACGGCGGATGCCCATGCGCTGGGGCGGAGTTTCGCGACGATCGTCCGGCGTACCGGGGGTACGCGCGTCGTGGTGGGGCGTGACGGGCGGCTTTCCTCGCCCGATCTTGAGGTGGCGCTGGTCGCGGGGCTGACCGCGAGCGGGGTCGATGTGGTGCGCGTCGGGCTGGGACCGACGCCGATGCTATATTATGCCGAGGCAGTGCTGGAGGTGGATGGCGGCATCCAGATAACCGGCAGCCACAATCCCGCCGACCACAACGGTTTCAAGATGGTGGCGCAGCATCGCCCGTTCTTTGGCGAGGACATCCAGACGCTGGGCCGGATGGCGGCGGCAGGCGACTGGGAGGTGGGCGACGGCGCCGTTTCGGACCATGTCGTCGAGGACGACTATGTCGGCCGGCTGATGGCCGGCTATGCCGGGGGCAGCTACCGCATCGGCTGGGACGCGGGCAATGGTGCCGCCGGCCCGGTGATCGAGAAGCTGGTGAAGCTCCTGCCGGGTGAGCATCATCTGTTGTTCACCGATGCGGACGGCAATTTTCCCAACCATCATCCCGATCCTTCCGAAGAAGCGAACCTCGCCGATCTCCGGCGGCTTGTCGCCGACAAGCGGCTCGATTTCGGACTGGCGTTCGATGGCGACGGCGACCGGATCGGCGCGGTCGACGGCGGGGGTCGGGTGGTGTGGGCCGACCAGTTGCTCGCGATCCTCGCCGAACCGCTGCTGAAGGAACTGCCCGGTGCCACGATCATCGCCGATGTGAAGGCGGGGCAGGGGCTGTTCGACCGTATCGCCGAGCTGGGCGGGACCCCCTGCATGTGGAAGACCGGCCACAGCCATATCAAGCGCCGGATGCAGGAGACGAACTCGCCCTTGTCGGGCGAGATGTCGGGGCATCTCTTCTTCGGTCAGGACTATTACGGGTTCGACGATGCGCTCTATGCCGCGGTGCGGCTGATCCGCGCGATCCATCTGTCGGGCCGTTCGCTGACCGAGTTGCGCGGGGCGATGCCGGTGATGGTCGATACCCCCGACCTCCGCTTTCAGGTCGACGAGGCGCGCAAGTTCGCGGTGATCGATGAGGTGCTGGGCAGGCTGGATGCGGCGGGGGTCGCGGTGAACCGCACCGATGGCGCGCGGGTGACGACGCCCGACGGCTGGTGGCTGCTGCGCGCGTCGAACACGCAGGACGTGCTGACCGCGCGCGCCGAGTCCGCCACGCCCGAGGGGCTGGCGCGGTTGCTCGCGCAGATCGACGGGCAACTGTCGCTGTCCGGCGTGACGCGGGGATAGCGGGCGGCGCACCGATCCGCCGCGCAGGCTGGCTTTTCGCGGCGGTAGTTGCCATCTGGGCGCCATGGCCCAGCCGCAGATCATTCGTGTCGTCGACCTCGAAACCACGGGGCAGGCCCCGCCCGCGCATGGCGTGTGCGAGGTCGGCTGGCAGGATGTTGCGCTGGGCGAGGATGGCCGCTGGGAACTGCATGGCGAGGGCGGGCAGCATTTCGTGAATCCCGGCCGGCCGATCCCGGCGGTGACGCAGGCGGTCCACCATATCCTCGACGAAGAGGTGGCCGATGCGCCGTGGTGGCAGGACATTGCGCGCCGCGTGCTCGATCCCTATCCGCGGCGCATCGCGCTGGCGGCGCATCGCGCGGATTTCGAACAGAAATTCTGCACGTCGCAACTGACGCATGGTGCCGACTGGATCTGTACGTGGAAATGCGCGCTGCGGCTGTGGCCCGATTCGCCGGGATTCTCCAACCAGATGCTGCGCTATTGGCGTAAACCCCACGGCATGGTCCATGAACGCGGGCTGCCCGCGCACCGGGCGTTTCCCGATGCCTATGTCACCGCATTCCACCTGCGCGACATGCTGAACGAGGCGTCGCTCGCGCAGTTGATCGAATGGTCGCGAATCCCGGGGCTGTTGCCGCGCGTGCGCTATGGCCCCGATCGTGGGCGCGAATGGACCGAGATCGACGATGATTCGCTCGATTCGTTCCTGACCGACCGCGACGAGGACGTCCGCTATACCGCGCAGACCGAACTGGCGCGGCGGCAGGGCGGCGGCGAGGTGAAGCGCAAGCGCAACGACTGGCTGCTGCTGTGAGCCGGATGCGGGTGGTGCGGGTGCATTGCCCGGTATCGGCGGTCGGCCTCGCGCGGTTGCAGGCAGGCGACGGCGCGGCGATCGCCGACGAACCGGCGCTGGCGGCGATCGTGGCGCTGGTGCGCGGCAGCGACGTGCTGGGCGCGATCGGCAGCTATCGCGGCGTGGTCGAACTGGGGTTCGGTCTGGAAAGCTTCGTGCCGGGCGAAGGCGCAGTGCCGACGACCGGGCGGGTCGGGCAGGCCGAGGTGGTGCCGTGCGTGGTCGTCAAAAGCTATGCCGCGATCGGGGCCGATCTGGGGCCGGTGCTGGCGGCGCTGGCCGACGCGCATCCGTGGGAAGCGCCGGTGATCGAGGTGGGCGAGGTCGAGTTGTTCGGGGTCTGACAGGGTAGTGAGATTTGAGGCGGCTTTGCTCCCCTCCCTGGTCAGGGAGGGGAGTAGTCTGCTTACTGCTCCAGCGCCTTCCATGCCGCCACGAAGGCGCGGGCGCGTTCGCCGACGGTCGCGGCGTCCATGCCGGGGACGTAGAGTGCCGAGCCGAGGCCATAGCCCGCCGCGCCCGCCTTGTGCCAGTCGGCCAGTACCGACGGCACGATGCCGCCGACTGGCAGCATTCGCACGTCGCGTGGCAGGACGGCGCGCATCGCCTTCATCACCGCCGGGCTGGCGGCTTCGGCGGGGAACAGTTTCAGCGCGGCGGCACCGGCTTCGAGCGCGGCGAATGCCTCGGTCGGGGTCGCGATGCCGGGCATCGCCACCAGCCCGCGGTCCGCTGCCGCCGTAATGACGGCGGGGTTGGCGTTGGGCGAGATGATGAGCGTGCCGCCCGCCGCCTCGACCTGCGCCACCTGATCGAGCGTCAGCACGGTGCCCGCGCCGACCACGGCATAGCCGGCCAGCCGTTGCGACAGGCGGGTGATGCTCTCGTACGGTTCGGGCGAGTTGAGCGGTACTTCGACGATGGTGAAGCCGGCATCGAGCAGCGCGTCGCCGATCGCGTCTACCTCGTGCGGCTGGACGCCGCGCAGGATCGCGACCAGCGGGCAACGGGTGAAGGCGGCGTCGAAGGTGGCGAGGTGGCTCATGCGGACAACTTTCGGATTTCGGTGATACCGGCGATAAAGGCATCCTCGCAGCCGCTGACAATGGCGCGGCCGCCCAGCGTCTCGATCGCGGTGGCATAGAGGGTGGCGAGATCGCCGTCGGCGACGAGGTGGACGTCGCGGCCGTCGCCGATCCGGGCAGCAACGTCGCTGCCGATCAGGACGCCGCTGGCGTAGGAGGCGGCCTGGTGCTCGGGGCGCAGGCCGAGGACGTGCGCGGCGCGGATGCCGAACAGGCTGGCGGCGAGGTCGCGTCTGGCCCCTTCGCGCACACCGTCGCGAAAGGCGTCGTCCGCGCTCACCGGTGCTGCCAGTTGCGGGGCGAGGACGCCGCCGCCCTTGAGCAACGCGAACAGCTCGCCGGTCATCGCGGTGGTGAAGCCGGTGACGCGATTGTCGGTCAGCTCGACCCATTTGCAATGGGTGCCGGGCTGGCAGAGCAGCGCGTCGGCCGGGACCTGTCCGGCGAGGGCGGCACCGAGCAACTGCACTTCCTCGCCGCGCATCACGTCGCCGTGGGTGCCGTTGGTGAACGACAGGCCGGGGACGATCGCGGTGCGATCGTCGATGCGGTGGAGCTGCGCGGCGATGTCGGCGATGCTTGCCGGAACCGCGACATAGGGCGCGACCTGCCAGCCGATCGTCGAGCCGACCATGCCCGCCATCAGCACGGGCAGGTCGCCCAGCTCGGCACGGATCGCGGCCAGCTCGGCTGGATAGTCGGCGGCGGCCATCGCCGAGACGCCCTTGGCCGAGCGGGCGACGGCGGTGATCCTCCCGTCCTCGATCCGGTAGGCGCGACGGTTGGTCGTGCCCCAGTCGAGAGCGAGGAACGGGCTCACCACCATGTCGCGTACAGCGCGATGAGGATCAGAATGACGCCGACGCCAGCGACGTTGAAGCCGGTCGAGGTCTGGAAGCGCACGCCTTCCATCGTGATCCGGTTGGCGTTGCCGCGACCCTTGACCGCCAGCGACAGGACGACGGCGAGTGCGAGGCTGAGGAAGAACACCAGCGCCATCCGGTCCATGAACGGAATGCTCGGCGCGACGCTGCGCAGCAGCCACGACAGCAGCACCGACGCCACCGCCGCGCCGATCGCACCGGCTTCGGTCGCGCGCTTCCAGAAGAGTCCCAGCAGGAAGATGACGGTGATGCCCGGCGTGAAGAAGCCGGAGAATTCCTGGATGAACTGGAACGCCTGATCCGCGCCGCCGAGCAACGGGCGGGCGGCAACGATTGCGATGAAGATCGCGACGCTGGCGGCGATGCGGCCGACGCGCACCAGCTTGCGCTCCATCGCCTTGTCCATCGCGCCGCTTTCGCTGGTGCGCTTGGCATAGAGGTCGAGGGTGAAGATCGTCGCGATCGAATTGATCTTGGACGCGGTCGACGCGATGATCGCGGCGATGAGTGCCGCGAAGACGAGGCCGAGCAGCCCCGAGGGCAGCAGCCGCATCATCGTCGGGTATGCTTCGTCGGGCTTGGCGAGATCGGGGGCGAGCACCACGGCGGCGATACCCGGCACCACGATCACCAGCGGCATCAGCAGTTTGAGGAAGGCGGCGAAGACGATGCCCTTCTGCGCTTCGGGCAGCGACTTGGCGGCCAAGGCGCGCTGGATGATATACTGGTTGAAGCCCCAGTAGCTGAGGTTCGCGATCCACATGCCGCCGATCAGCACCGACAGGCCGGGCAGGTCTTTGTAGAACGGATTGTCCGCCGACAGGATCATGTCGAACTTCTCGGGCGCGCGCCGCGTCAGTTCGTGGAAGCCGCCGATCACGCCGGCCTCGCCACCGATCTGCGACAGGGTGAGGTAGGAGATGGTGAGACCACCGAATACCAGCAGCGTGACCTGCACGATGTCGGTCAGTGCCACCGCCTTGAGGCCGCCCTTCAACTGATAGAGCAGCGCGAACAGGCCGAGGCCGACCAGCGCCACGGTCTGATCCACGCCCGCCACCTGCGTGACGGCGATCGAACCGAGCCAGATGATCGAGGTCAGGTTCACGAAGACGTAGAGCGCCAGCCAGAACACCGCCATCAGCGTGCGGATCGACGGGCCGTACCGCTGTTCGAGGAACTGCGGCATCGTGTAGATTTCGTTGCGCAGGAAGATCGGCAGGAAGAATTTGCCGACGATCAGCAGCGTCAGCGCCGCCATCCATTCATAGGACGCGATGGCAAGGCCGATGGCATAGCCCGATCCCGCCATGCCAACGATCTGTTCGGCCGAGATGTTGGCCGCGATCAGCGATGCGCCGATCGCCCACCAAGGGAGCGATTTGGACGCAAGGAAATAGTCCGAGCTGTCCTTTTCATGTCCCCCCTTGTCGCGGCTCACCCACTGCGCAAGACCGAAGATGCCGATCGCGTAGATGATGACCACGATCAGATCGATCGTCGACAGGCGCATGGTTCCTCCCCCTCTCCGCAACGCTGGCGGACTTGGAGCAGGACAATTATACGACGATTGGAGGTTGTCCAGTGCGAAGCAACGAAACACGGCGGGAGGAGAGTGGCATGGCGGCGCGGATGAGCGGAATGCCGGGAGGAAATCTGACGCGGGCGACGCTCGACCTGCTCGGGCGCGCGATCGTCACCGGCGAATATGACGCGCGGCCGTTCCCGACCGAAGCGGAGATCGCCAAGACGCACGGCATCAGCCGGTCGGTAACGCGCGAGGCGGTGAAGATGCTGACCGCCAAGGGGCTGGTCAGCGCCCGGCCGCGGCAGGGGACGATCGTGCGCCCGGCGGCGGCGTGGAACCTGTTCGATCCCGACGTGCTGCACTGGCTGCTCGACCGGCAGTTCTCGGTCGAGCTGCTGCGCCACTTCAACCAGTTGCGCGTCGCGATCGAGCCCGAGGCGGCGGCGCTGGCGGCGGTGATGGGCGACGAGGCCGATCATGCGCGGGTCGCGGCGGGGCTGGACCGGATGGTCGCGGCGGAGCGGGGGGACGATGATCCGCTCGACGCAGACATCGCGTTTCATGTCGCGGTGCTGCTGGCGGCGAAGAACCCGTTCTACGCCCAGTTCCGCGAGACGGTGGCGACGGCGCTGCGCACCTCGATCCGTTTCACCAATACCATCGTCGGGAGGTCGGCGAGCATCGAGCAGCATGCGGCGGTGGCCGAGGCGATCATCGCGCGCGATCCGGTGGCGGCGCGGGGGGCGATGCGGGCAATCATCGGGGACGTGCTGGATCTGATCGATGCGCCGGGGGCTGGCTAGGTTGATGAGTTGTGGGAGTTGTTATCGTGCGGACAACCGGTCACGCACAGCGGCTGAACG
Source organism: Sphingomonas sp. Leaf407 (assembly GCF_001425385.1). Taxonomy (GTDB): domain Bacteria; phylum Pseudomonadota; class Alphaproteobacteria; order Sphingomonadales; family Sphingomonadaceae; genus Sphingomonas. Next base: position 118,308 of record NZ_LMQO01000004.1, on the reverse strand, counting down.
GCTGGATTTTTTGGGAAGTGGACGTAGGCTGCCACTATAGTTTTAGCGGGAGAGATCGGATTTGCGCGCAAAGACGGCTGGACGATGGATCGTTGGTGTCATTTTAATCGGGCCGCTCTTATTGATTCAGGTGGCCCACTTGATTTTAACGGTAAGCGGCAACGGAGCTGCGGCACAGGTTTATTTGTTAGGTAGCTATAGTGGACTGATAAATTGTTCTAATGCCGAACCAGCAGTTCTAACAGCAAGAGCTTTGGCGCTTATAGTTCTGTTTATTAGCGCTATCACGTTTCTATCCGGCATTTGTAAATCCAAGCTTGGCGGTAGCAGTCTAAAAAATTTGGGCTATTGCGCTCTCGTCGGATGGCTTGGCCTCATGTTTGTCTGAACGTTGAGAAATTAGCGCTTGCTGACAGTCCGTTCAATTAATCTACTGCCCTACCCCAACCGTTCTGCATGCCAAGCGATGTGGTCGGGCATGAACGTCGAGATGCAGTAATAGCTGTGGTCGTAGCCCGGCTGCATCCTGAGCGTGCAGTCGATGCCGGCTTTTTCGCAGGCGTCGACCAGTAGCTGGGGGCGGAGCTGTTCTTCTAGGAACGGGTCAGCGTCGCCCTGATCGATCAGTAGGTCGTTGATCCGCGCGCCATCCTCGATCAGCGCGACCGCGTCGGCGCCTCGCCATGCGCTGCGATCGGTGCCGAGATAGCCGCCCAATGCCTTTTCGCCCCACGGCACCTGCGACGGGGCGACGATCGGGGCGAAGGCGCTGACCGAGGCGAAGCGGTCGGGGTTGCGCAAGGCGAGGGTGAGCGCGCCGTGGCCGCCCATCGAATGGCCCATGATCGATTGCCGGCTGCAATCGAGCAACGGAAATTCGGCGGCGATCAGCGCGGGCAGCTCGTCCTCGATGTACGAGCGCATGCGGTAGTTGGCGGCCCATGGCTCCTCGGTCGCATCGACGTAGAAGCCTGCGCCGAGGCCGAAGTCCCACGCACCCTCCGGATCGTCGGGCACGCCATCGCCGCGCGGCGAGGTGTCGGGGGCGATGAAGGCGATGCCGTGCTGCGCACAGGCCGCCCGAAACTCGCCCTTGTCGGTGACGTTGGCGTGGGTGCAGGTGAGGCCCGAGAGATACCACAGCACCGGCGCGCGCTGCCCATCGGCCAGGGGCGGGACATAGACCGAGAAGGTCATGGTCGTGCCGGTGGCGGTCGAGGCGTGGGCGTAGACGCCTTGGGTGCCGCCATGGGCGCGCGTGGTCGAGATGGTTTCCATCAGGCGGGTGATGGCAGCTTGTCGAGCATCTTGTCGAGGGTGATCGGATAGTCGCGTATCCGCACGCCGCAGGCGTTGTAGATCGCGTTGGCCACCGCCGCGCCGACGCCGCAGATGCCGAGCTCGCCGACGCCCTTGGCCTTCATCGGCGTGGAATAGGGGTCGGCCCCGCCCAGGAACACCACTTCCTGATGCGGAATATCGGCATGGACCGGGACTTCATAGCCGGCCAGATCATGGTTGACGAAGAAGCCGAAGCGCTTGTCGACCGCGAGGTCCTCCATCAGCGCCGCCCCCGCGCCCATCACCATGCCGCCGATCACCTGGCTGCGCGCGGCCTTCGGGTTCAGGATGCGGCCGGCGTCGCAGACCGCCAGCATCCGCCGGATGCGGGTTTCGCCGGTGAAGCCATGGACCGCGACCTCGACGAAATGGCCGGCAAAGGTCGCCTGCGCGGTGCGCTTGGCGATGTCGCCATAGTCGATGCCGTCCTCGGCGGTGATCGCGCCGCCGCGCGCGGCATCGGCCAGCGCCATGGCGCGCCCGCCGCCCGTCACCTGTCCGCCGGTGAAATCGACGTCGCCGGTCAGGCCGAGCTTCGCCGCGATCTGTTCGCGCAGCTTCATGCAGGCGGCATAAACACCCGCCGTCGAATTGGCCGCACCCCATTGCCCGCCCGATCCGGCCGAGACGGGAAAGCGGCTGTCGCCCAGCCGGACGTTGATCCGGTCGAGCCCGACGCCCATCGTTTCCGCCGCGGTCTGGGCGATGATGGTGTAGGTGCCGGTGCCAATGTCGGTCATGTCGGTTTCGACGGTGATCCGGCCATCGGTTTCCAACCGGACGCGCGCCGCCGACTTCATCAGCATATTGTTGCGAAAGCCGCTGGCTACGCCCATGCCGATGAACCACTGGCCCTCGCGCACCGACGCCGGAGTCGCCTGTCGCCGGTTCCAGCCGAAGCGCTGCGCCCCGGTGCGCAGGCATTCGATCAGCCGGCGTTGCGAATAGGGGCGGTCGGGCTTTTCGGGATCGACCTGCGTGTCGTTTTTGATGCGGAACTCGACGGGGTCGAGTTTCAGCTTCTCGGCCATCTCGTCCATCGCGACTTCGAGCGCCATCAGGCCGGGGGCCTCGCCCGGCGCGCGCATCGCATTGCCTTCGGGCAGGTCGAGCACGGCGAGGCGCATCGCGGTCAGCCGGTTGGCCCCGGCATAGAGCAGCTTGGTCTGCGCGACCGCCGCTTCGGGGCCGCCGCCGGGCAGGTCGCCCGATCCGCTTTCGTGCGCGATCGCGGTGATCGTGCCGTCGGGCGTGCAGCCCATGCGGATGCGCTGGATCGTCGCCGGGCGGTGGGTGGTGTTGTTGATGATGAGCGGGCGTTGCAGCGCGACCTTGACCGGCCGCCCCGCCGCCTTCGCGCCCAGCGCCGCCAGCACCGCATCGGCGCGCACGAACAGCTTTCCGCCGAAGCCGCCGCCGATATAGGGCGAATCGAGCCGGACCTTTTCCTTGGGGATGCCGAGCGTCTTGGCGACGTCGCCCTTGCCCCAGTTTATCATCTGGTTCGATGTCCAGACGGTAAGCTCGTCACCGTTCCATGCCGCGATCGAGGCGTGCGGCTCCATCATCGCATGGCTATGGTCGGGCGTGGTGTATTCGGCGTCGAGCTTGATCGGAGCGGCGGCATAGGCGCCATCGAAATCGCCGACGCGGTCGACCGGCGCGCCGCTGCCGGCCCCTTCGAGCGGGGCCGATTTGAGTGCTTCGGCGAGATCGTAGCGGCCCTGCGAGCGGACATAATCGACCCGCAGCAGCTTGGCGGCGGCGCGCGCCTGTTCGAACGTCTCGGCGACGATCAGCGCCACCGCCTGATGATAATGTTCGATTTCCGGCCCGGCAAGCAGGCGGGCGGTGTTCATGTCGCCCTTGCCCAGCTTTCCCGCATTCGCGGCGGTGACGACCGCCAGCACGCCGGGCGCGCGGCACGCGTCGGCCATGTCGATGCCGCCGATCCGCCCCTTGGCGATCGCGCTGCCGACGACATAGCCATAGGCCTGATTGGCGGCGACATCGTGGCGTTCATAGGCATAGGGCGCGGTGCCGGTAGTCTTGAACTTGCCGTCGATCCGGTCGGTCGGCTTGCCGATGACCTGCATCCGGTCGATCGGGTTCGTGCCTGCGGGTGAATCGAACTTCATGCGCGGGCTTCCTTCACTTCGGCGAGGACGGCGGCGAGGGTGCGCTCGACCAGCGGCAGTTTGAACGCATTGTCCTTCGTCGGGCGGGCGTCGGCGAGCAGGTGGGCGGTTACGGCCTTGGCACCCTGCGGCAGCGCGGCCTCTGCCGCCTCGACCCGCCACGGGCGCGGGGCGATGCCGCCGATCGCAACCTGCCCGGTGCCGTCGCGGCGGATAATCGCCGCGACCGAGACGAGCGCATAGGCATAGGAGGCGCGGTCGCGGACCTTGTGATAGACATGCGTGCCCGCCACCGGGCGCGGCAGGGTAACGGCGGTGATGAGCTCGCCGGGTTTCAGGACCGTGTCGAGGTGCGGCGTGTCGCCGGGCAGGCGGTGGAACTCGCCCAAGGAAATGGTGCGGGTCGCGCCACCGGCATCGACCGTCTCGACCTTGGCGCCCAGCGCCCGCATCGCGACCGCCATGTCGCCGGGATAGGTGGCGATGCAATGCTGGCTGGTGCCGATGACGCCCAGTTGCCGGCTGTAGCCGCCGATCGCGGCGCAGCCCGAACCGGGCTTGCGCTTGTTGCACGCCTGATCGGTGTCGTAGAAATAGGGGCAACGGGTCCGCTGGAGCAGATTGCCCGCCGTCGTTGCCTTGTTGCGGAGCTGTCCGCTCGCTCCGGCGACGATCGCGCGGGTCAGCACGCCATAGTCGCGGCGGACGCGGTCGTGGCTCGCCAGATCGGTGTTGGTGACGAGCGCACCGATGCGCAGGCCGCCGTCCGACGTGCGTTCGATCTTGTTCAGTCCCAGATCGCGCAGATCGACCAGATGGGGCGGCGTCTCCACATCCAGCTTCATCAGATCGAGCAGGTTGGTGCCGCCGGCGATGAAACGCGCGCCGGGGGCTTTCGCGACGGCGGCGGCGGCCTGCGCCGGGCTGGTCGCACGTTCGTAGGTAAAGGCCCTCATGCGCGTCCTCCCGCGACGTCGGTCATCGCATCGACGATGTTGGAATAGGCACCGCAGCGGCAGATGTTGCCGCTCATCCGCTCGCGCATCTCGGTCGCGTCGACCGGGGAGCGGCGGGTGATGTCCTGCGTGGCGTGGCTCGGCACGCCCTTGCGGATTTCGTCCAGTACCGCGACCGCCGAGCAGATCTGCCCTGGCGTGCAATAGCCGCACTGATAACCGTCGTGTTTCACGAACGCCGCCTGCATCGGGTGCAGCGCGTCGGGCCGGCCCAGCCCCTCGATCGTCGTCACCTTGTCGCCCTGGTGCATCACCGCCAGCGTCAGGCAGCTATTGATGCGGGTGCCGTTGACCAGCACGGTGCAGGCACCGCACTGGCCATGGTCGCAGCCCTTCTTGCTGCCGGTGAGCTTGAGATGCTCGCGCAGCGCGTCGAGCAGCGTGGTGCGCGTGTCGAGCGTCAGTTCGCGGCGCTGGCCGTTCACCTCCAGCGTGACGGGCAGCATCGTCGGCTGGGGCTGGGGCGCGCCCTGCGCCGAGGCGGCCGGCACGGCGGTGAGTGCCGCCGAGGCCGCGCCGGCGGCGAGCACGCCACGACGGGAAAGTTCGAGATCGCCGGGACCGGGCATGGGAGGTTCCTGAAAGACAGACGGACGACGGGATACGGCCGGCATGGCACCGGTCATCACGGGCGTAACGCATCGAAACCGCGCCGTATCCGGTACGCTATCGATCCGATCCGTCCGGGGTTCCCCTCGGGGAAAATATCAGGAAAAAATGGTGCTGCCGGTGAGGATTGAACTCACGACCTCAGCCTTACCAAGGATGCGCTCTACCACTGAGCTACGGCAGCACTGCAAGCCGGGGGGAAGCCCCTCGACTGCGGAGGCGCCTATGTGCAGGGGTGGGCGATATTGTCAAGCGATGCGTTGTCAGTTTGCCGGTAAAAAGCGTAAAGGGCGCTGCATGAGCGACGAGGAACGCAAGGACCGGTTGGCACAGGCGCTGCGCCAGAACCTGCGCCGCCGCAAGGCGCAGGCACGCGGCGAGGAGGCCGTGCCGCCACCCGCCGCGCCGGAGCGCCCCGCCGACTGACGCCGGGCGGGGGTGCCATTGACAGCGTGGCCGACTGCCGACACCGCTGTCGTCAAACGACGGGTGGAGGAGGCTGGAATGCGCGGATGGTGGCTGTTGCTCGTCATGATGGTGCTGGGGCAGGGGGCATGCGCCGCCCCGGCGGCCGCGCCGGCCGGCTCCCCGGTCGCGCTGCACGGGCGGCTGGCGGTCAAGGGCAACCGCGTGGTCGATGCCACGGGAAAGCCCTATGCGGTGCAGGGCATGTCGCTGTTCTGGAGCCAGTGGCAGCCGCGTTATTATGATTCGGCGACAGTCGCGTGGCTGGTGCGCGACTGGCGGGTGAGCGCGGTGCGCGCGGCGATCGGCGCGCAGTCGGGCGGGTACGACACGCAACCGGCGGCGGAGACGGCGCGTGCCGAGGCGGTGATCGACGCGGCGATCGCGCAAGGGGTCTATGTCGTGGTCGACTGGCACGCGCACCAGCCGCGCGCCGACGACGCGGTGCGGTTCTTCTCGCACATCGCCACCAAATATCGCGGCGTGCCGAACCTGATCTACGAGACGTATAACGAACCGCTGCCCGAACATGGCTGGGCGAGCGTGCTAAAACCCTATCATGTCAAAGTGATCGGCGCGATCCGCGCGATCGATCCGCAGGCGTTCGTGGTGGCGGGAACGCGAAGCTGGTCGCAGGATGTCGACGAGGCGGCGGCCGATCCGCTGCCCTTCGCCAATGTCGCCTATACGCTGCATTTCTATGCCGCGACGCACAAGGCGGAACTGCGCGCCAAGGCGGATATGGCCTTGAAGCGTGGCATCGCACTGTTCGTCACCGAATATGGCACCACCGCCGCCAATGGCGATGCGCCGATCGATGCGGCCGAGACGCGGACGTGGTGGAAATGGTGCGCAAGGAACGGCATCAGCTATCTGAACTGGTCGGTCGCGAACAAGGACGAGGCGTCGGCGATCCTGAAGCCGACGACGCAAGGCGTGGCAGACTGGCGTGAGGATGAGTTGACCGAATCGGGCCGGCTGGTGCGGGCGAATCTGCGCGGCATCGCTCGGTAGTCTGCTCCCCTCCCTGACAAGGGAGGGGCCGGGGGTGGGTAGGTCTGTGGCGGGTGCCGGCGTTCCCTCGCGGGCCAACCCACCCCCAACCCCTCCCTTCCAGGGAGGGGAGAAGATGGACTGGAACGCAAAACGGCGGCCCCTTCGCAGGGGCCGCCGTTTCTCGTCGTGGCTGGCGTCCGATCAGAACCGGAAGCTGGCACCGGCGCGGAACTGGCGGCCGATCAGGCCGGCATAGTGCCACGTCGTCAGGAAGTTCGGCGCGCTGGCATAGGCGGCCGGGGCGACCGGAGCCTTCACGTCGAACAGGTTCTTCACGTTCAGGAAGAACGAGAAATTGTCGCTGACCTTGGCGGTGCCGTTCAGGTCGACGTTGATGAACCGCTTGACGTAGCAGAAGGTCTGATCCTGCGGCGACGAACGGGTGTAGAGGTTGCCGGTATCGCAGATGCGCGGCAGCCCCTGATCCTCCGACACCGACTGGATGCGGCCGGTGTAATAGGTGGTCGCCGACAGCGCGAACTGGCCGAAGTCGATCGTGTTCTGCCAGTTGCCGCGCCAGTTGGGCGTGCCGTTGCCCGATGACAGGTCATACGGCCCAAGCGTGCCGGCATAATTCTGCACGTCGCCCGCACCGGTGCCGGTGACGAGGTTGTATTCGAAGATATGCGTCACTTCGACGCGGCTGGTGAACTTGATCGTGTCGGTGATCGGCGCGGTGATCGTGGCGGCCAGATCAATGCCCTCGGTGACGGCATAGTTGGCGTTCACATAGGGCACGTTGATGATGAGCACGCGCGGGAGGGCGTTGGGGAAGTTCGGATCGGTGCCGTCGACGCTGTTGACCGAATAGCCCTGGCCGATCGCCGCGACCGCCGCCTGTGCCGCCGCGAGGTTCGCCGAGTTATAGTATGCCTCGACCGCCTTGCCGACCAGCGGGCCGGTGACGATCAGGTTCTTCTTCTTCACGTTGTAATAGTCGGCGGTGAAGCTGAACCACGGCACCGGCTGGAAGATCACGCCGGCGGTGAAGCTGCGCGAGGTTTCCGGTTCGAGCGCCGGGTTGCCGGCGACGCCGCGACCCAGCGAATATTGCAGGTTGTATGGATTGCCGTTGGCCGAGCAGGCCGACGCCGTACCGGTGCCGCCATGCTGGAGGATGAAGTTGCACGGCGGGGTGGTGGTGACGAAGCCGGCATACTGGCTGCGCGCACCCGATTCGGCGAAGGTGGGGGCGCGGAACCCCTGGCTATAGGTGCCGCGGAACGCCAGTTCGCGCACCGGGGTCAGCTTGAAGCCGACCTTGGGCGAGAAGCGGCCGAAACCTTCCGAATAATGATCGTAGCGGCCCGACACGTTCACATCGAGCTTTTCGAGGAGCGGTGCGTCCGCCTCGAAATAGGCCGCCGACACGGTATGCGCGCCGAACGCCGAGGCGGTCGTCAGGCCATAGGTGTCGAGGTTCACGTTCTGGTTGTTGTTCTCCAGCGTCTCACGCCGCACCTGACCGCCGATCGCGACCTGGAGCGGGCCGCCGGGCAGGTCGAACAGCCGCGCGGTCAGCGAAGCGTCGACCGATGCCATCGTCGAGAACGACGGGGTGGTCTTGTCGGGGGCGATGGTGTCGCGCACCGCCTGGCTGTTCGACTGCGGATTGACGAAGTTGTACGAGCCGGTGTTGATCGCGCGCAGCGTCTGGGCGATGTTGAGCAGCCCGTGCTGGGTGATCTCCATTTCGTCGCGGGCATAGACGCCCTCGACCCGCCAGCCGAAGCGGTCGTCGTCGAAGCTGCCGTTCAGGCCGGCGGCGGCGCGATAGACCTCGTTCTTGCGGTCGCTGCCCGCCGGAATATCGCCGAACAGGTAATAGATGCGCGCGGCACCGTTGTTCGGATCGTTGGCGTACGCCGTGGCGAACGGGTTGTTCGGGTTCAGGCGGCGGTCGCTGGCGGTCGCGCAGTTGGTGCCGGCCGAACAGATATAGACCGGCAGCACGATGCCCGGGTTCGACGACGCGACCGAGGGGGCGGCGCCGAACGGCTGGGTCGCGCGGATCGCGGCCGGCGTACCCTTGATGCTCACGTCGCTGCGGCTGTACATCGCGGTGACATAGCCCTCGACGTTGTCGCCGAGGCGGACGCTCAGGCGGGCGTTCAGCGCATAGCGCTCCTGAAGCGGCTGAATCTGGCGATATTTGTCGACCAGGTCGTATTTGCAGCCGGTGCCCTGCACTGCGGTCGTGTTGACGGTGAAGGTATCGCGTGCGCAATTGCCGAGGCCCAGCGCCTGATACTGGTTCGACAGCGGTGCGCCGGCCTGACCCGACAGCGGGTTGTTGAGGTCGCTCTGGCGGACGCGGGCGACATAGGCGGTCGGCACGTTGACCGTCATCGAGCTGTCGCTGGCGTTGTTGTCCAGCCCGCCGATCCGGGTCAGATCCTGCGTGTTGTAGGGAAAGCCGCGGCTGGAGTTGGAAACGCGGCCGTCGCGCTGATATTCACCGTTGACGAAGACGTTCCAGCCATTGGCTTCATAGTCGCCGGTGCCGACCGTCAGGTGGACGCGCTGGTGCGAGGCGTCGCCACGCTCGGCGATGCCACCTTCGACGAGGCCGTCGACGCCGGTGAACTGCTTCTTGAGGATGACGTTGACGACGCCGCCGATCGCATCCGCGCCATAGGTCGACGATGCGCCGTCCTTGAGCACCTCGACCCGGTCGACGAGGCTGAACGGAATCGAGTTCAGATCGACATAGGCGTTGTGGCCGTCGTCGTTCAGCGGGAAGTTGGCCGAGCGCAGCCCGTCGATCACCACCAGCGTCGAGGAGACGCCGAGGCCGCGCAGCGACACGGCCGAGCCGCCCGCCGAGAAGCCGCTCTGGAACCCGGTGCCGATCGAGCCGGCGCTGTCGGCCGAGATCGAGCGGATCGCGTCCGACACGTTGGTGATGCCGGCCTTGGCCAGCGTGTCCGACGTCAGCACCGTGACCGGCGAGGGGGTTTCGGTGTCGGTGCGGCGCAGCAGCGATCCGGTGACGACGATGGTGTCGCCCTCACCCTGATCGGCGGTGCCCTGCACGGTCGTCGGGTCGGTGGCCTGCGCCTGCGCTTCCAGCGCGCCGGGCGAGGCCGGGGTCGTCTGGGCAGCGGCGGGGCCGGCGATCAGCGCGACGGCAAGCGACAGGGTAGCGGCACCCGCGACGAGGCGCGAGCGACCGGTGATGGTCGTCATATCGTGAATTTCCTCCCGGCAACGATGGCGATACCCCCGTATCGCCCGGCCTTGGTGCAACTTGTGTGCAAGTGCAGCAGGCTCGTAAAGCGTTATGGAAACAATATGATACAATTCATATTCGCGTGTTGCGCTTCTATCACACCGTCGAAAGGATGAGCAGGATCAACGCAATATCGTCGGATCGGCGGAGCGCAGCGCCGCGAGGATGGTGGCGATGACCAGCTTGTCGTCGTTGCGCAGGAAATGCCCGCCCGGCAGGCTGATCACCTGTGCCTTCGTGCCGGCCAGCGTCGGGCACAGGCTCTCGCGCTCGTCGCGGCCATGGATGCAGATGACCGGTGCCCAGTCGAGCCGCCGCATTCCCGCCGAGGGCCATGCGTCGGGGGTGCCGTGATAGAGGATGCCGGTCGGGTCCGAGCGGAAGAACACGCTTTGCGCGGGTACGACGACGTTGATCGCGGCGATATGCGGGCGCAGGTCGGCGGGCAGGTCGGGCGCGATCGCCGAGACGATGTCGGCGCCGAACGACTGGCCCATCAGCAGTACGCGGGTCGCGCCGGTCCGCGCCATCGCGGTGCGGATGGCGTTGGCGACGATCGCGTCGGCCTCCGCCCGGCTGCGGCGCGTGCCGAAGGTGACGGGCGAACTGACGCCGACCACCGGAATGCCGTGCGCGGCGAGCGCGGGCACGACCTTCGCGCCGAGCCCGAAGCGCAGCCCCATGTCGCCCGATAGATAGACCGCCACCACCTTCGGGTTGCGCTCGCCGTTGCCGCGGAACAGGCGCAGCGCGCGATTGTCGATCAGGTGCAGCGCGGGGGCGGCGAGCGCCAGCAGGACCAGCAGCCCGGCGGCGAGCGCCGACCAGCCGAGGATACGACGGCGAGCGATGCGCCGCTGACGGGGGGAGCGGGTCATAGGGCCTCCTCAAGATCGAACCGGGCATCGGCGGGCGGGAACGGCGCGGCGGGCTGCGGCCGGCCGATCAGGCGCGAGAGGTCGCGCAATCCTTTCAGGAGCGCGACGCCGGTCGGCCCCGCAATGTAACGCGGCTCCCATGCGGGGGCGAACTTCTCCTTGTAGGTGCGCAGGCCGCGAAACCCGTAGAAGCGCTCGCCATGCCGGAACACGAACGCCGCCGCCTTGGCCCATGCCGGGGCCAGCCGGCGGTCCTCGATCCCCGACAGCGGCGCCATGCCGATCGAGAAGCGGGCATAGCCCTGCGTCTGCGCCCACAGCATCAGGTTCACCATCAGGAAATCCATCGTCCCCCCCGGCGCATCCTCGCGGTGGCGCATCAGGTCGACCGAGGCTTCGGTGCGGCCGGCGGTCAGCCACAGATTGGCGAAGGCGACGATCCGTCCGTCGATCCGCACCAGCCCCATGTCGAAATGGGCAAGATAGGCGGGATCGAAGTGGCCGAGGCTGAACCCCTTTTCCTGCTGGCCCTTGATCCGCAGCCATTCGTCGGAAACCTCGGTGATCTCGGTCAGGATCGTATCGAGCCGCGCGGCGGGGACGATCTCCAGCACCGCGCCCTTGCGTGCCACCGCGCGTTCGGATTTGCGCAGCGTGCGCAGACGCGGGGTGTCGAGCGTGAACTGCGTGAGGTCGACCACCGCATCCTCGCCGAACTTCACGATGGTCAGCCCCATGCCGATCGCGATGTCGAGCACCGGCGAGGAGACTTCGTAGAGCAGCAGCCGCCCCTGTTCGCGGTCGGCGAGGTCGCGCAGGTTCCACAACAGCTCGCCCCATGCGGCGCGCGGACCGACGGGATCGCCCATCACGATCCAGCTTGCGCCCGATACCTGATACATCAGGAACGCATCGCCCTCCGCCGACAGCAGGAACCGTTTGTCGCCGGTCAGCGCTAGCATGGCGTCGGTACGAACCGCCTGATCGAGAATGTCGCGGACGCTGCGCTGGTCGGCGACGCTCGCCTGCAACCCCGCGCGGATGCGCGACGGGGCCATCAACCGCCAGACGCACGCCGCCGCCAGCACCACCGCGACCCCCAGCAACGCACGCAGGAAGCGCGGCGCATCGCTGTAGAGCGCGAAGCGCCACCACAGGTCGCCAGAATAGGGGACGTGGCGATAGGCGAAGAACCCCGACCAGATCGTCAGGCCGATCACCGCCACCATCGATGCCAGCCACGGCAGCGCGATCGGCTGGCTGGTGAGCGTGGTGCGGCGGTAGAAGGCGCTGCGCGTCCATTGCAGCAGGGCTACGAGGATCAGGCAGACGCAGGCCTCTTCGTAATCGATCCCCTTGCCGAGCGAAAAGATCGCCCCCGCCACCAACAGCGCGCGGGCAGCGACGAACGCGCCATCGAGCCGGCGGTAGAGCGCCGGAGCGAGCAGGAGGAGCGTGGTGCCGATCAGGCTGGCGGCGACGTTGCTCGCCTCGATCAGCGGCAATGGCAGCAGGTCGGCAAGGTCGCCCATCCGCCCGTGGATCGAAGGGAGCGAGCCCGACAGCAGCAGCATCGCCCCGCCCAGAAACGTCGCCGCGCCGAGCGCCAGCGGGGCCACGCCGGTGGCGACCGCACGCAGGCCGGTCAGCCACCGGCTGTGCCGCCGCCGCGCGCCCTCATACACGGCGAGCAGCGCGACGCCGACGCCGAGCGGCAGCAGATAATAGACGACACGGTAGGCGATCAGCGCGGCGAACAACGTTGCGCGATCGACCGGCACCACCGCCAGCACCACCGCCTCGAACACGCCGATGCCGCCCGGAACATGGGTGACGACCGCCGCGACCATGCCGAGGGTGAAGGCGAGGATGAACGCGGGCAGCAGCGCGGCCTGTCCCCCCGGGATCAGCACGAACAGCGCGGTGCTGGCAAAGGCGATGTCGATGACAGCGATACCGATCTGCGCCAGCGCTTGGGCGAGGCTGGGCAGTGGAACGGCCATGCCGAACAGGCGGAGCGGGCGGGGGGCGAAGGCGCAGCCGGCGAGGAGCGCGATGGTGAGCGCCAGAACGCCCATGCCCAGCGCCCGGGTCGCGCCTTGCCCCAGCGTCCACCCCGCCAGCGTCAGCGCGCCGTCATGGAGGAGGAGTGCTACGCCGCCGACCGTGACCACCCCGGCCCAGAAGGTGCCGCTGGCCACCGCGACGACGCGGGCGACATCCGGCCCGTCGAGCCCCGCGCCGCTGTAGATGCGGTAGCGCGCCGACCCGCCGGTCAGCAGCGACAGGCCGAGATTGTGGCTGAGCGTATAGCTGGTGAACGAGGCGAGCGCGGCGGTGCGCCACGGCAGCGGCCGGCCGATGACGCGAAGCGCCAGCACGTCGTAGAAGGTGAGCGCGAGATAGCTGCCCGCAGTACACAGCAGTGCGAGGACGACCCGCACCGGCGAGAGCGCATGGATCGCATGGGCCACGTCGTCGAAGCGGATTTCGCGGGTCAGCGTCTCCAGCGCGGTGAAGCCCAGCGCGACGAGCGCGGCGACCAGCAGGATGCCGATCGCGGTGCGATGGCGGGCGAGGAAGGCGCGGGGGTCAGGCACCGGGCAGCCGATCGATCCGGTGCCACGTCTGGCTGCGGCAGATCAGCCCGCCAAACATGCAGCCCGCGATCCGCAGGCGATCGGGCGCGGGTTGCTCGATCCGCGAGGCGAAGCGGGTGCCAAGGTCGGGGACGAACACCGTGCCGCGCCAGCCATGCGTGCCGTCGCTGCGATAGTCTTCGAGCAGTTCGGTGCCGATCAGCCGGGTGATGCCACCATCGCCGGCATGCGCGCGCGCCGATGGACTGGCCCATACCACCCGGCCGCACAGCATCGTCCCGCACGGACCGGTCCGCACCGCGACATCGGCATGCGGCCCGATCCAGTCGCCCACCGGCACCGCATCGGCGGCCAGCGCCGGGCTGGCCAGCCCGAGCGTCAGCGATGCGCCCCACGCCATCCACCGTTTCATCGTCACACCCCCGTTATTCATGGGAACGCTTCTGCCCGGGCGCAGCTTGCCGCAGGGTCAGCGCGCGCTGAACAATCGGTAATGTTTGGGGACCGCTGACCAAAGCTCGTCATTCCCGCGAAGGCGGGAATCCATACACGCTGACGTCCCGGCAGGAATGGAAACGGTAGCGTCTATGGATTCCCGCCTTCGCGGGAATGACGGTGCGGATCGGCCGGAGCGGGGTCTGCAACGGTCAGCCGGTCGGGGCCGGGATCAGCGTTGTTCCTTCCACACGTCGACGCCCGCCGCCTTGGGTTCGCCGATCTCCGCCTGTCCGGCGAGCGAATGGTCCACCTCGTCCGACAGTGAGCCGAGGTGCATCCAGCGGGTGACGAACCGCGACAGCAGCAGCACGACCACGCCGATGCCGATCGTCCACCAGCCGATCGTCGCATAGACCGACAGCGTGCCCTCCTTGGTCATCTCGCCGCCTTCGCCGCCGGTCGCCTCGCCGATCTTGCCCGCGACGAAATTGCCGACCGCCGTCATGTAGAACCATGCACCCATGATGAGGCTGGCGAGGTGCTTCGGTGCCAGCCGGTTCATCGCCGAGAGGCCGACGGGCGACAGGCACAGCTCGCCGGTGGTCTGGAAGAAGTAGATCAGGAACACGAACAGCACCGGCGTCGCGATTTCCGGCCCGACGCTCCGCGCACCCCAGACGAACACTAGGAACGAGAAGCCGACCTGGAGCAGCGCCAGCGCGAACTTGGCCGGGGCGGAGGGTTCGACCCGGCGCTTGCCCAGCGCCACCCAGAGTGCTGCGAAGATGGGACCGAAGATCACGATGTAGATCGAGTTGATCGACTGGAACAGCGATGCGGGCACCCCGCCGCGATCGACATAGCGGTCGGTATAGAGGTTGAGCGATCCGCCCGCCTGTTCGAACAGGCCCCAGAACACCGGGTTGAGCGCGATCAGGAACAGGATGGCGAACATCCGTTCACGCGGTTCCTTGGGCAGCTTGAACGATTCGAACAGGACATAGCCGAGCAGCGCGACACCCGAGACGATCAGCAGCGTCTCGATGACCGAATTGTACTGGATCAGCGCCCAGATGACCCCGATCGAGGCGAGGCCGAGCGCGTACAGCGTCCATTCGGTGCTTTTGGCGAGCGGGCGGGGAGCCTCGCCCTGACCCTTCAGCAGCGGCTTGCCGAGTACGAACACCAGCAGCCCCAGCAGCATGCCGATGCCCGCCGCGCCGAAGCCGTAGGACCAGCCATAGGTTTCGCCGAGATAGCCCGCGAAGATGACGCCGAGCGCCGCGCCGACGTTAATCCCGACGTAGAAGATGGTGTAGGCGCCATCGCGGCGCACATCGGTGCGGCTGTAGAGCTGCCCGACGATCACCGAGATGTTCGCCTTCAGGAAGCCCGAACCGACGATGATGCAGGCGAGCGCCGCCCAGAAGATGTTGATCGCCGGATCGGCCTGCTTGACCAGCGGATCGGTGATGCCGCTCTGCCCCTCGAACGCCATCAGCAGATGGCCGATGGTGAGGACGACCGCGCCGAACAGCACCGCCTTGCGCTGCCCGAGATAGCGGTCGGCGAGATAGCCGCCGAGCACCGGGGTGATATAGACGAGCGAGGTATAGGCACCGTAGATCAGCGTGGACTGGCTGTCGCCGAACAGCCAGTGCTTGGTAAGGTAGAAGATCAGCAGCGCACGCATGCCATAGTAGGAGAAGCGCTCCCACATCTCGGCGAAGAACAGGACGTAGAGCCCCTTGGGATGGCCGGCGAACTCTTCGCCCTTCGACGCAGCGGCGATACCGCCCAGCGCCAGCAGCAGGATCAGGAACCCCGCCGCGATCGATGGAATAATGGGTAGGCCAAACACGGTACTCGCATCCCCCGAAACAAATAGGCGCCCCTGCTGCCGGGTACGGCGCTGGGGTTCGCGGATGGCGCGAGCCTAACGGCGAAAACGGCAATGCCAAGCGCATTGTGCGCCGGGGGCCAAGTGCCTACCTGCCGGCCCATGACCTTCAACGATCGCTCGTCGCTGCTCGCCCACCTTCGCACCCGCCGGTCGGGCAAGCCGCGCGACATGGTGGCACCGGGGCCGGACGACGCCGAACTGGACCAGATGATCGCGCTCGCCGCACGCACGCCCGACCATGGCAAGCTGGCGCCGTGGCGCTTCGTGATCGTGCCGAACGACCGGCGCGAGGCGCTGGCGCGATTGCTGCGCGACGCCTTCACCGGCGCCAACCGCCAAGCGACCGAGGCGCAACTGGACGCCTGCGACCGGTTCGCGCACGAGGGCGAGGCGTTGGTCGTCATGCTCTCCGCGCCGGTCATCCCAAGCCATATCCCGCGCTGGGAACAGGAACTGTCGGCAGGGGCGGCAGCGATGAACCTGCTACATGCCGGCCATGCGCTGGGCTATGTCGGAAGCTGGCTGACCGGCTGGGCGGCGGAGGATGAATCCGTGCGCGATGCCTTCGGCGGCGCGCGCGAGCGGATCGTCGGTTTCTTCTATTTCGGGTCGCCCGGCCGGCCGCTCGACGAGCGGCCGCGTCCCGATCCGGCGCGGATCGGTACTCGCTGGGCCGGATGAACGATGGACTTCTGCGATCCTTGCTGTATTAATCCAGCATGACAGCGATCGACCACGAAGACACGCCCGTCTATCTCCGCCTGCGCGCGCTCGTCGCAGCGGCGATCCTGCGTGGCGACTATCGCGCCGGGGACCAGTTGCCCTCGGTCCGGGCCTTCGCCGCCGAACATGGCGCGAACCCGCTGACCGTCGCCAAGGCCTATCAGACGTTCCAGGACGACGGCTATGTCGAGGTCCGGCGCGGCGTGGGCATGTTCGTGCTGCCCGGCGCGGTCGAGCGGCTGTGCGTGGCCGAGCGCGAACGCTTCCTGACCGGACACTGGCCGCGCATCCGCCAGCATATCGACCTGTTGGGGCTTGACCCCCGCGCGCTGCTGGAGGATCGGGCGATCGCCTGATCCGGCGCCGGTTTGCGGTCGGCCGTGGTCGGCAATCGGCCAATGACTTTGTACGAGCGGAACCCTTGTCCCCGATCCGGTTCTTCCGATGGCTTCGTTACGGAACCGTGACGCGCACGCGACGTTCCTCCCCGCTCAGGGAGAACGCCATGGACCGAACGGTCGTCATCGGCACGCGGGTGCCGGTCTTTGCGCTACATGGTCACAACAACTGCCCGACCTGCGGCGCGTCGCAGTGGAACGTCGGGCGGGTGATCGCCGAATGCGCCTGCTGCGGCGACACGCTGCCGATCAACAACGCCGTGCGTCCGACGCACCTGCTGACCCGGCCGGGCATCGCCGCCTGACGCCGGCGGCGCGCCTCAGCGCACCGCGAACTGCTCCGCCGACAGCGTGTACAGCCCCACCGCGCCGGCCATCGCCGCCATGCCGAGGCCGCGCGCTTCGGGCACGATCCGATCGAGATAGAAGGCCACCGCCGCGCACTTGCGGGCGGCAAAGTCGGGATCGTCCTGCTCGCCAAGCGCGCGCGCCTGTTTCTCCAGCAGCCAGCCGCAGACCGTGGTCGAAACCATGGTGAGGAACGGATAGCTGCCCGCCAGCCGGTCGTCGGTATCCGCCTCCAGCATCCAGCGCGCTACCGCGCGGGTATCGCCCAGCAGGTCGGCGAGCGCGGCATGGCCGACCTCGCCCGCCATCTCGGCGAACAGCGCCTCGATACCCGCGCCACCGTCGCCGACCAGCTTGCGCCCGACCAGATCGGCGGCCTGGATGCCGTTGGTGCCCTCATAGATCGGGGTGATGCGCGCGTCGCGGAAATGCTGCGCGGCCCCCGTCTCCTCGATATAGCCCATGCCGCCATGGACCTGGATGCCGAGGCTGGCGACCTCGCAGCCGATGTCGGTGCCGTGCGCCTTGGCGAGCGGGGTGACGAGGTCGAGCCGCGCCCTGGCCCCCGCCATCCCCAGCGTCGCGCGGTCGACCTGTCCGGCGGCGTAATAGACCAGCGCGCGCGCCGCCATCGTCTGCGCGGTCATCCGCAGCAGCATGCGGCGCACGTCGGGATGCTCGATGATCGCGACCGGTGCGCCGGGCGCCGAGGCACGGGGCGACTGCACCCGGTCGCGGGCATAGGCGATGGCCCGCTGCGTCGCCGCCTCGGCCACCTGCACGCCTTGCAGGCCGACGTTCAGCCTGGCGTTGTTCATCATCGTGAACATCGCGCGCATGCCGCCGCCCTCACCGCCGATCAGCTCGCCGATGCAGTTTCCGTTGTCGCCGAACGACAGGACGCAGGTGGGCGAGGCGTGCAGCCCCATCTTGTGCTCGATCGAGACGACGCGGATGTCGTTCGGCTCGCCCGGCGTCCCGTCCGCGTTCAGCCGGTATTTGGGAACGAGGAACAGCGAGATGCCTCTGGTCCCCTTTGGCGCCCCCGGCGTGCGGGCGAGGACGAGGTGGACGATGTTGTCGGCCATGTCGTGATCGCCGAACGAGATGTAGATTTTGGTGCCCGTAACCCGCCAGCCACCGTCGCCGACCGGTTCGGCGCGGGTGGTGAGCGCGCCGACGTCCGATCCGGCCTGCGGCTCGGTCAGGTTCATCGTGCCGGTCCATGCCCCGGTGGCGAGGTGCGGCAGATAGCGCGCCTGTTGTTCGGGGCTGCCATGATGGACCAGCGCCTCGACCGCGCCGACCGTGAGGGTGGGGGCGAGCGCGAACCCCATGTTGGCGGTGCCGAGCGTTTCGAGGACGGCGGTGGCGACCGCGAACGGCATGCCCTGTCCACCATGGTCGACCGGCGACCCGATCGTGCCCCATCCGCCCGCGACATAGGCCTGATAGGCGGCGCGGTAGCCATCGGGCATCACCACCCCTTGCGGAGTCCAGCGCGCACCGACGGTATCGCCCGCCCGGTCGAGCGGCCGCCATTCGCCCGCCGCGAACTGGCCGATCCCGTCGAGGATGGCATCCAGCATGTCGGGGGTCGCCTCGGCGAAGCGTTCGCTTTGCGCGAGCGCCTCGATGCCCGAAGCGTGGGTCAGCGCGAACCGCTGTTCGGCGGTGGCGGGGGTCAGGTCCATTTGCCCTCTCTCGTTTCTGTTTTGCGATAGGCTATAGCTCCCAAATCATGGCGCTTCCAAATCCCTCGATGACCACCCGGACCTTCCCTTACGGCAGCGCGGGGATCGCCGCGGCGGCGGCGGTGATCGCGGAGGGCGGCTGCGTCGCGGTGCCGACCGAGACGGTCTATGGCCTCGCCGCCGACGCGACCGATTCGCGTGCCGTCGCCGGCATCTATGCGGCCAAGGGACGGCCGTCGTTCAATCCGCTGATCGTCCATGTGCCCGACCGTGCGGCGGCCGAGGCGCTGGCGGTGTTCGACGACCATGCCGCGCGGTTGGCCGATGCCTATTGGCCGGGGCCGCTGACATTGGTGCTGCCGCTACGCGAGCATACGGGGATCGCCTCGCTGGTGACGGCGGGATTGCCGACGATCGCGCTTCGCGTGCCGGCGCATGATGCGATGCAGGCGTTGCTGGCGGCATGTGGCAAGCCGCTGGCCGCGCCGTCGGCCAATGCCAGCGGATCGATCAGCCCGACCCGCGCCGGGCATGTCCTGCGCAGCCTCGACGGGCGGATACCGCTGGTGATCGACGGCGGGCCGACCGCGCGGGGGCTGGAGTCGACGATCATCGCCTGTGTCGGCGGAGCGGTGCGGCAACTGCGCCCCGGCCCGATCGCACGCGAGGCGGTGGCCGATCTGCTCGGTGTGCCGGTCGGCGGCGCAGGCGCGGGGATCGAGGCACCGGGCCAGCTCGCCAGCCATTACGCACCGGGCAAGCCGCTGCGCCTGAACGCGACCGGGTGGCGCGCGGGCGAATGGCGGATCGGCTTCGGCGTGGTGACGGGCGACGCCACGCTGTCGGCAAGCGGCGATCTGACCGAGGCGGCGGCGGCGCTGTTCGATGCGTTGCACCGCGCGGACCGGAGCGATGCCCGGTCGATCGCGGTGGCCCCGGTGCCCGAGGACGGGCTGGGCGCGGCGATCAACGACCGGTTGCGGCGGGCGGCGGTGTAGCCGTTCAGGCTGTATATCGCCGCTATGCAGGATCACGATCGAACGGTCGCCGGGTGACGCGATGAAACACGTCCGCCTCGACCGAGGTTCGTCCGAAACATTCGACGAACTTCGTCTGAAGCCGTCGCAGTGCGTTGTCCGGCAAGGGGCTTGATGCGGGCCAGCCGTCCGCCCGTATCGCCAGTTCTGCAAATTCCCCGGCGGTCATTACACCCGCCGCAGGGATCAGATCGGTTACGGTAACGGGCTCGCCATCGACGACACCGCCGCAATAGCCAAGTTCCACGCAAATCGCCCACAGCAATCGGTCCGATGGCGACGGGGGAACGATGTCGACCTCATAGTCCCCTGCGTCGCACCAGACATCGATCCTGTGTTCGCCGATCGCGGCATGGTAACGATCCTCTGCATGTTCGGGCAGCGAATAGCGGATGGCGGCGCGCCCAAGCGGCGGAACCTCGATCCGATCACCTGTCGGTTCGATCGACAGGACAAGCGGACGTTGTTTGCGGTTCTCGAACTCGACGACGGGCATGGGTCCGTTCTGACGGACTCCCGCATTTTTGGGAACTGCCCGCGTCGTTTGGTCGAGCCATCCACAGGGCCTGCCGAACGCCGCGCTTCGGGCACCCTGCGTTGCACGACGATCGCGTGCCGCGTTTTTCGATCCTGCACCGGTACGCCGCATCCCCCAAAGCGGTTGCGCCGTTCCGCCGCCCATGCTTGGAGAGGCGGGGATTGGGGGAGCGCATGGCGATCCACGCGAACAACGGACTGCTGGACGCGGGCGTGACCGCCGAACGCTGGGTGCGCGACTATTGCGCCCGCGCGCCGCGCGGCGACATGCTGTGCGACGCGAGCGAGGGCGACCGCGCGGCATGGGCAATAGCGTTCGAGGAACTGGCGACGCTGTCGGGCGAGACGATGGCTCCGGCGCGCGAACGCGCGCAGCGCCATGCCGAGGACATCGGCACCGTCTACCGCGTGGCGGGCGAGAGCGAGGAGCGGCGCTGGCCGCTCTCGCCGGTCCCGCTGCTGATCGGCAAGACCGAATGGCAGGGCATCGCCCACGGCGTCGCCGAGCGCGCCGGACTGTTCGAATCGATCGTCGCCGACATCCATGGCGACCAGCGGCTGGTGGCCGACGGCGTGCTGCCGGCGATGCTGGTGACGGGATCGCCACTGTTCCTGCGCCCGATGGTCGGGCTGGTGCCGCCCGGCGGGCATCAACTGCATTTCATCGCGATGGATCTGGCGCGCGATCCGGGGGGGACGTGGCGCGTGCTGGCCGATCATGTCCGCATGCCGGTGGGGGCGGGCTATGCGCTGGAAAACCGGCTGGCGATGGGGCGGACGCTGGGCGCGCTGCCCGCGCGGCTGAACGTCGAGCGGCACGCGCCGTTCTTCGCCGGGGTGCGCGCCGGGATCGCCGCCGCCTGCCGCCGCGCCGAACCGCGCATCGGGCTGCTGACGCCGGGCAAGCTCAACCCCAGCTATGCCGAACAGGCGCATCTCGCGCGCTATCTGGGCTTCCTGCTGGTCGAGGGCGCCGATCTGGCGGTGCGCGACGACCAGTTGTACGTGCGCACCATCGCCGGCCTCAAGCGGATCGACGCGCTGTGGCGGCGGCTCGATCCGCGGCTCATCGATCCGCTGGCGTTCGATTCGACCTCGACGATCGGCGTGCCGGGCCTGGTCGATGCGATGGCGGCGGGCAATGTCGTCATCGCCAACGCGCCGGGGGTGGGCGTCCTCGAATCGCCCGCATTCGCCGCCTTCCTGCCCGCGATCGGCCGGCACCTGCTCGGCCGCGATCCGGCGCTGCCTTCCGTCCCGACATGGTGGTGCGGCGATGCCGCCGACCGGGCGCGGGTACTGGACAATCTCGACCAACTGGTCGTCGGCCCGGCGTTCGTGCCCGGCGTGCTGGGGCTGGATGGCGGGCCGGTGCTCGGCGCGACGCTGGATGTGGGCCAGCGCGAACGGCTGGCGGCGGCGATGGCGCTGCGGCCGCAGGATTATATCGGGCAGGAGGTCGCGCAACTCTCGACGATGCCGACCGGCTGCGGCGAGGGCCTCGAACCCCGCCCGTTCAGCTTGCGCGTGTTCGCCGCGCGCGACGCGGCGGGCGAATGGCAGGTGCTGCCCGGCGGATTCGTCCGCATCGGCGATCAGCCCGATCCGCGCGCGGCGGTGATGGGTGAGGGGTCGTGGTCGGCCGACGTCATCGTCCATGGTCCCGATCCGGTCGCGCCCGTCTCGCTGCTGCAACCGACCGACAGCGTCGAGTTGCGCCGCAACCCTGGCACGCTGCCCAGCCGGGTCGCCGACAATCTGTTCTGGCTGGGGCGGTATCTCGAACGCGGCGAGGCGCTGCTCGGCGTCATCCGCGTGCTGTTCGGCCATTCGATCTCGGCGGATACCGGCGCGGCGCTGGCCCCCGAGACGGTCGAGCGGCTGGTGACGATCATCGCCGATACCGGAGCGGCACCCCGCCCGCCCAGTCACCGCCGCCGCGACCTCGTCGATTTCGCGCGCGCGGCGATGGAGGCGGTCGACGGCTGGGGCAGCGTGCGCGCGGTCAACGCGCTGGCCGCCAGCATCGGCGCGGTGTCGCGCGACCGGCTGTCGGCGGATATGGTGCGGCTGCTCGATGCGCCGCATCCGGTCGGCGGCACGCTGCTCGACCGGGCGGGCACGTTGCAGCGCCGCTATGCCGCGCTGGCCGGACTGTCGGCCGAACATATGGGGCGGACCGATGCGTGGCGGTTCCACGATCTGGGCCGTCGCATCGAACGCGCGCTGGCCACCACGCGCACCTTGCTCGCGGTCGACCTGCGCCGGGCGAGCGGCGAGGACCTGTCGACGCTGCTCGACCTGGCCGACAGCCAGATCAGCTATCGCCAGCGCTATCTGATTGGCTTCGCGCGGGTGCCGGTGATCGATCTGATCGCGCTCGACCCCGGCAATCCGCGGGGCCTCGCGTTTCAGGTGGAGACGATCGTCGCGCATCTGGCGAAGCTGCCGGTGCTGAACGATGCCGGGCTGGCCGAACCGCAACAGCGCATTGCCGCGCGGCTGACCGCCGGCATCGCCATGGGGGCGGCCGACCGGATCGATCGCGGCTGGGTGCTGGAGATCAACCAGCAGTTGCAGAAACTGTCCGACGCCATCGCCACCCGCTATTTCCTGCAAGGCGCGCAGGCGCTGCGCGAAGCCGGGCTGACCCTCGCATGATGCGCTATGCCATTCGCCACGTCACCCGCTTCGATTACGAGGAAGCGGCGGGCTATGCGCGCTGCAACCTGCGGCTGCGCCCGATCCTGTGGTCGGGACAGGAACTGGAGGACTATGCGCTGGTCGTCGAGCCGGGCGGCCATACCGCGCCGGCGCGCGCGCAGGCGGGCCTCGCCAACGTCACCCGGCTGGTGGTCGAACGGCCCGAACGCACGCTGACGATCGAGAGCCGGGCGACCGTGCGGGTCGACCGGCCGATCCCGATGCCTTCGGCCACCGATCCGACGATCGCCGGCGTGCGCGACCTGGCAGGCGCGGTGCGCGATGCGGGGCCGGCCAGCCCGGCGAGCTATCTGTTTCCCTCGTCGCACGTGCCGCTCGATCCCGCGATCGCAGGCTGGTGCGCGACCGAACTGGCCGATACGCGCGGGGTGCTCGACGCGGCGATCGCGCTGGCGGTGGCGATCCAGCGCGATTTCGCCTTCGATCCGACCGCGACCCTGGTCGACACGCCGATCGCCGAGGCCTTCGCCAAGCGCGGCGGGGTGTGTCAGGATTTCGCGCAGATCATGCTTTCGGGGCTGCGCGCCGCGGGGCTGCCGGCGGCCTATTGCTCGGGCTATCTGCGCACGCTGCCGCCGCCGGGGCAGGAGCGGCTGGTCGGGGCCGATGCGACGCATGCGTGGGTGCTGATCTGGGCCGGGCCGGTACTCGGCTGGACCGGCGTCGATCCGACCAACGGCATCTGGATGGCGGAGGACCATGTCGTGATGGCGATCGGCCGCGACTATGCCGACATCGCCCCGATCGACGGCGTGGTGCTGGGATCGGGTGCGCAGACGATGCACGTCTCGGTCGATGTGGAGCCGTTGCCGGTCGGGTGAGGGTAGTTTCACGCGAAGGCGCGAAGGCCGCGAAGAAGAAAGCAGAAGGATTGTTCGCGCAGAGGCGCAGAGGCGCAGAGGCGCGGAGGGGGTGTGTCGATGGCACATTATGTTCGTCATTCCCGCGAAGGCGGGAATCTATAGCCGCTGCCGTTCGGGCATTTACACAGACGTCAGCGTGTATGGATTCCCGCCTTCGCGGGAATGACGGAAGGTATGATTGGACACGAAGGGTGCTACCGCAAGCGTACCCTCTCTGCGCCTCCGCGTCTCTGCGCGAACAATCCTTCTGCTTTCTTCGCGGCCTTCGCGCCTTCGCGTGAACAACCCCACGCCCATCCCCGATTGACGAACCCATCGGGAACGCGCGATAAAGAACAAATCATGAACGAAGAGTCGTCCCTCCTGACCCTCAAGCGTCGCATCGCCGCGATCGAGCGGCGCGTCGAGTCGGTACAGGCGGTGCAGGTGGCAACCGGTCATGCCGACATCGATGCGGCACTCGGCGGCGGGATCGCGCGCGGGCGGCTGCACGAGATCTTCGCGCTCGAGTCGGGCGACGGCGGCAGCGCTACCGGATTTGCCGGCATGGTGTCGATCCGCCTCGGCGGCGGCATCGTCTGGCTGCGCGAGGAAGCGGCGGTGCGGGCCGGCGGGCATCTTCATGCGCCGGGGCTGGTCGAGATCGGCGTCGATCCCGCCCGGCTGCTGATCGTGCTGTTGCCCGGGCCGCTCGAACTGCTGCGCGCCGCCGCCGACGTGGTGCGCTGTGGCGGGGTCGGCGTCGCGGTGGTCGAACTGCACCGCGATCCCCGCGTGCTCGACCTGACCGCCAGCCGCCGCCTCGCGCTTGCCGCGGAGGAAAGCGGGGTAACGACGTTGCTGCTGCGCATCGCCGCGACGCCGGTGGCGAGTGCCGCCGACACCCGCTGGGCGGTGCGATCCTGCGCGTCGCAGCCGCTCGCCGCCAATGCGCCGGGGCATCCGACGCTCGACCTGGAATTGTTGCGCCAGCGCGGCCGGGGGGCCGAGGGACGCTGGCAAGTGGAGTGGAACCGTGACCAGACCCTCTTCACCGCCCCGCAGACGCCATCTGGCGCTGTGGTGGCCGTTCCTGCCCACCGACCGGTTGCGGCGCCAATCGCCCGCCGCCGCACCGGATGACGCAGCCCTCGCCTGTGTCGAGGCGGTGCGCGGCGCGCTGCGCCTGTCCGCCGTCGATCCGGTCGCGGCTGACAGGGGGCTGGCACCGGGCATGACGCTGGCCGACGCCCGCGCGCTGCTGCCCGAGCTGGTCGTCGTCGATGCCGATCCCTTCGCCGACCACGGCTGGCTGGAGGCGCTGGCCGATGCGTGCGACCGCTATACGCCGATGGTCGCGCTGGACGGCGGTGACGGGGTGACGCTCGACATCACCGGCTGCGCGCATCTGTGGGGCGGGGAGGGCGCACTGGTGGCGGAGGTCGAGGCGCGGTTCGCATGGGCGGGTACGCTGCGCCATGCGCTGGCCGACACGCCCGACGCGGCGCAGGCGCTGGCGCGGTTCCAGCACACCCCGGCCGCAAGCGAGGCGGCGGCGATCCGCCGGCTGGGGGTGGCAGCGCTCCGGCTCGACGACGAGATCGTGGTGGCGCTGCGCCGCGCGGGGCTCAAGACCATCGGCGATCTGGCGAGCCGCCCGACCGCGCCGATCGCCGCGCGCTTCGGCGAGGAGACGGTCGCTGCCTTGCAACGCCTGCTGGGGGAGGCCGACCAGCGGCTGCGCCCGCGCCGGGCGCTGCCCGCGCTGTTTTTCGAGCGGCGTTTTGCCGAACCGATCGCGCGCGATGCCGATGTGCTGGCGGCGATCGGCGAACTGGCGGGCGAGGCAGAGGCCGAACTGGTCGCGCGCGACCGTGGCGGGCGGCGCTTCGCGGTCCGGCTCTACCGCGCCGATGGTGCGACCCGCGATCTGGCGGTCGAAAGCGGGCTGCCCTTGCGCGATCCGCCGACGATCCTGCGGCTGATGCGCGAGCGGATCGCAGCCCTGGCCGATCCGCTCGATCCCGGCTTCGGCTTCGACATGCTCCGCCTGAGCGTCCCCGCGCTCGAACCGCTGGTCCCTACCCAGTTGCAACTGGAGGGCGGCACGGTGAGCGAGGAGGCGATGGTCGCGCTGGTCGATCGGCTCAGTACCCGGCTGGGGCGCGGCCGGGTGTCGCGGGTGCGGCCGGGCGACAGCCATTTGCCCGAGCAGGGAATGCTGACGATCATCGCGCAGGATGCCGCGCCCGCCCCGGTCGCATGGGACGTGCCCGAGGCGGGCGAGCCGCCGCTGCGCCCGATCCACCTGTTCGATCCGCCGCAGCGGATCGAGGTGATGGCCGAGGTGCCCGACGGCCCGCCGCACCGCTTCCGCTGGCGTCGCGCGCAGCATGACGTGATCCGGTTCGAAGGGCCGGAGCGGATCGCCGCGCAATGGTGGCGGCGGGGACAGGCTCGGCCACGCACCCGCGACTATTACCGGGTCGAGGACGTGCGCGGGCGGCGCTACTGGATCTTCCGCCACGGCCTGTACGAACGCGAGACGGCGGACCCGGCATGGTATGTCCACGGGGTGTTCGCGTGATCGGGCGGGTAGGACGGCTTGATCCTCACGTCATCGCCTGCACGCACACCATCGCCACCAGAGCATGATGCCATGGTTTTGACCCACCGTGATTGCCCTGAGCCGTTCGTCGGCGAGGAGCGACGCGCGGCGCGGGCTGGTGGCCCGTGCAAGCGGCGTGACGACGTCCGACGGGCGGCTCAGGGCAACCGCTTCGCGGCGGGCCGAATTTGGCCTGTGGCGTCGTCGCTCGTCAGTCACGGGGGCAGAAAACCCCGTTCCTTCCTCGCTCCTAGCCACAAGCCAAATTCGGCTCCGTCACAGTGGGTCAAAACCATGGCATCATGCTCTAGTGTAAAGTTTGTAAACTTTGGCCTGTCCGGCTGACGCCATGGCCTATGCCGAACTGATCGCCGCGACGAACTTCTCCTTCCTGCGCGGGGCGTCGCATCCCGCCGACATGGTGGGGCAGGCGATCGCGCTCGGGCTGGCGGGGCTCGGCATCGCCGATCGCAACACGGTGGCCGGCGTGGTGCAGGCGCATGTCGCTCTCAAACACGCGCGCGAAAAGACGGCGGCGGCGGGGCTTGCCGATGCCGACTTCCGTCTCGTCTCCGGCGCGCGGCTGGTGTTCGATGACGGCACGCCCGACATCATCGCCTATCCGGTCGACCGTGCCGCATGGGGCCGGCTGACCCGGCTGCTCAGCACCGGCAACCTGCGCGCGCGCAAGGGCGATTGCCACCTGCGCCTCGCCGATCTGCTGGCGTATCACGACGGGCTGCTGCTGATCGTCACGCACGGCGATCCGGTGCTGCTCGCCCGGTTGCGCGATACCTGTCCCGGCCGGGTGTGGCTGGCGACGACGATGCCGCGCGGCGGGCGCGACCGGCGGCGGCTGGCGGCACGGATCGCCCTGGCCGGGCGGCTGGGCGTGCCGCTGATCGCCACCAACGACGCGCTCTACGCCGAACCCGACCAGCGTCCGCTGCACGACGTGCTCACCTGCATCCGCGAGGGCACGACGATCGCCGCCGCCGGTCGTCGCCTTGCCGCCAATGCCGAACGCCATCTGAAAGGCCCCGCCGAAATGGCGCGGCTGTTCCGCGACTGTCCGCAGGCGGTGGCGGAAAGTACCGCCTTCCTCGACCGGATCGAGTTCCGGCTCGACGACCTCCACTATGAATATCCCCATGAACCGGTGCCGCCGGGGTGGGAGGCACAGGACTGGCTCGAACATCTGGTGCTGGCCGCCGCGCAGGAACGATATGGCACCGACTTTCCCGAAAGCGTGCGCCGCCGCCTCGACGAGGAATTCACGCTGATCCGTACCCAGAAATACGCCTATTATTTCCTGACCGTCCACGATCTCGTCCGCTTCGCGCGGTCGTGCGATCCGCCGATCCTGTGTCAGGGGCGCGGGTCGGCCGCCAATTCGATCGTCTGCTTCCTGCTCGGCGTTACCTCGGTCGATCCCAGCACCCACGACCTGCTGTTCTCGCGCTTCGTGTCAGAGGAACGCGCCGAGCCACCCGATATCGATGTCGATTTCGAACATGAACGCCGCGAGGAGGTGATTCAGTATATCTATCAACGCTACGGCCGCGAGCGCGCCGGGATCGCCGCGACCGTGATCCATTATCGTCCGCGCAGCGCGGTGGGCGAGGTCGGCCGCGTGCTCGGCCTGACGCGCGACGTGACCCAGCGGCTGGGCAGTACGGTGTGGGGCAGTTTCGCGGGAGAGATGGAGGGGCGCCGCTATACCAGCGCCGGCTTCGACGTCGAGGATCCGCAGATCGCGCAACTGCGCGATCTGGTCGACCAGATCCTGAAATTCCCGCGCCACCTGTCGCAGCATGTCGGCGGGTTCGTGCTGACGCAGGGCCGGCTGGACGAGATGGTGCCGATCCACAATGGCGCGATGGAGGGGCGGACCTTCATCGAATGGGACAAGGACGATATCGACGCGCTGGGGCTGATGAAGGTCGACGTGCTGGCGCTCGGCATGCTGACCTGCATCCGCAAGGCGTTCGCGCTGCTGCGTGCCCACGACCTTGGCGACCATGACCTGACCGTCGATCTCGCCGCCGACGATTCCGCAGTGTATGCCATGCTCGAGCGCGGCGACAGCATCGGCGTGTTCCAGGTCGAGAGCCGCGCGCAGATCAACATGCTGCCGCGCCTGAAACCCAAAAACCTCTACGATTTGAGCGTGCAGGTGGCGATCGTCCGGCCGGGGCCGATCGAGGGCGACATGGTCCATCCTTACTTGCGGCGACGATCGGGCAGGGAGGCGATCACCTATCCCTCGCCCAAGCCGCCGCACGATCCGCGCGAACTGGAAGTCCTGCTCGGCAAGACGTTCGGCGTACCGC
Organism: Sphingomonas sp. Leaf407; assembly: GCF_001425385.1. Lineage (GTDB taxonomy): Bacteria > Pseudomonadota > Alphaproteobacteria > Sphingomonadales > Sphingomonadaceae > Sphingomonas. The sequence continues at coordinate 89,388 of NZ_LMQO01000004.1, read as the reverse complement.
TATTTCAGGAACAGGCGATGAAGCTGGCGATCACCGCCGCCGCCTTTTCCCCGGCCGACGCGAACCGGCTGCGCCGGGCGATGGCGACGTTCCGCAACGTCGGCACGATCGACAGCTTTCGCCAGCAGATGATCGACGGCATGGTCGCGCGCGGTTACGAAGCCGACTTCGCCGCGCGCTGCTTCCGTCAGATCGAGGGGTTCGGCAGTTACGGCTTTCCCGAAAGCCATGCGCTGTCGTTCGCGCGGCTGGTCTATGTCTCGTCGTGGATCAAATGCCACCATCCCGCCGCCTTCGCCTGCGCGCTGCTCAATTCGCAGCCGATGGGTTTCTATGCTCCGGCGCAGATCGTGCGCGATGCGCGCGATCATGGCGTGGCGGTGCGCGACATCGACGTGAACTTGAGCGACTGGGACAATACGCTGGAAGATGGCGGGCAGGCGCTGCGGCTGGGGTTTCGCCAGATCGACGGGTTTCGGGCAAATTGGGCCGAGGCGATCGTCGCCGCGCGGCCGTTCGCGCAGGTCGAGGAACTGGCCCGGCGCGCCGGGCTGCCGCAACGCGCGCTGCGCCTGCTCGCCGATGCCGATGCGTGCCGTTCGATCGGGCTCGACCGGCGCGAGGCATTATGGGAGGCGCGGCGGACGCCCGATGCCGAACTGCCGCTGTTCGCCCATGCCCGCGCCGCCGAACTGGGGATCGAACCGGCGATGGCGTTGCCGGCGATGCCGCCGGTCGAACAGGTCGTGACCGATTACCAGACGCTGCGCCTGTCGCTCAAAGGCCATCCGCTCGCCTTCCTGCGCGAGCGGCTGGAGCGGCGACGGGTGGCGAGTTGCGCGCAGGTGGGGGTGGCGAAGGCCGGTACGCGCTGCACCACCGCCGGGCTGGTGCTGGTGCGCCAGCGCCCGGGCAAGGGCAATGCGATCTTCGTCACGCTGGAGGACGAGACCGGCATCGTCAACGTCGTGCTGTGGGCGCGACTGTTCGAGGCGTATCGCCGCGAGGTGATGGGCGCGCGGCTGATGCTGGTGGAGGGCGAGGTGCAGCGCAGCCCCGAAGGCGTCGTCCACCTGATGGGCGCGCGGGTGTGGGACGGCAGCGCCCTGCTCGATACGCTGGGCGAGGGGCCGGTGACGCCCCGGAGCGGCAGCGGCGATGGCGCCCGCCCGCCGGCGGCGCGCCATCCGCGCGACGTCCGGCTGGTGCCGAAGTCGCGCGATTTCCATTGAACCGTCCGCACTATTCCTTCGCGCGGTAATCGTAGCGGTAATAATTGCCGGTCGCGGCATAGCCCGACTTGCGACGGTTGTACTTGGTGACGATGCAGCCGAGCACATGGCCCTGCGCGCGGACCAGCCGGGTGATGGCGTTGCGCACCTGCCCGTAATGCGCGCCACCCGCCTCGGCGATGATGACCGTCGCGGCGGCCGACGACGCGAGCGCGGTCGCATCGGCCAGCGCCAGCACCGGCGGCCCGTCGAGCACGATCAGATCGTACCGTTCGCCCAGCTTCGCCAGCAGGTCGGCCGGCACGGTGCCCGCGAACAGATTGGCCGGATCGGGCGGCAGCGGGCCGGCGGGCAGGAACGACAGATTGTCGGTATCGGTCGACACCACCGCATCCTCGACCGGGGTCATTCGGGCGAGCACGGTCGACAGGCCCTTGTCGGCCGCGCTCATGTTCATCAGCCGGTGGAGCGACGGCCGCCGCAGATCGGCATCAACCAGCAGGACCTTGTGCCCGATCGAGGCGAAATCGCGGGCGAGGGCATAGGAGGTGGTCGACTTGCCTTCCGCCATCTGGCTGCTGGTGACGAGCAGCGAGCGCGGCAGCCCCTGGTTCGACGACAGTTCGAGCGAGGTGCGGATCGCGTAATAGGCCTCGGCGATCTCCGACTTGGTATCGCGCAGCGCGACCAGCGGATCGCCCTCCTCCTGTTCGGGCACGACGCCCAGCAGCGGCAGGTGCAGCTTCGTCTCCACGTCGCGCGGATCGCGGATCGCATCGTCCAGCCGCTCGCGCCCGAAGGCATAGAGGCCGGCGAGGAACACGCCCGCCACCAGCGCCAGCGCCATATTGACGAGCGGGCGCGGCGAGGTCGGCCGACGCGGCGCTTCGGCGCTGTCGACCAGCGTGATGTTGTTGGTCGCGACGCCGGCTTCGGCGCTCACTTCCTTGAAGCGCTGGAGCAGGCTTTCGTAGAGCTGGCGGTTGGTATCCACCTCGCGCTTGAAGATATTATACTGCACGCCGCGATCCTGTTCGGCGAGCGTCGCGCTCTTCAGCCCCGACACCTGCCGGTCGATCGCATCCTGCTGGCGCTGCGCGGTCAGATACTGGTTGCGGATCGACGCGAGGATGCTGCCGGCGAGCTGGTTCAACTGCGCGTTGAGCGCGTCGAGCTGTGCCGTCGCCTGGATGACGGTCGGGTGATCGGGCTTCAACCGTTCGCGAAGCTGGTTGAGCTGTCCGTTCAGTTCGGCGCGGCGTTGCAGCATCTCCTGCGCCGCCGGGTTCGACAAGACGTCGGGCAGCGAGAGCAGCGGCGTGGCGCGCGCCTGTTCGTAGCGCTGCTGCGCCTGCACCCGCGCGGCGGCGGCGGTCGCATAGCTTTCGTTCAACTGCACGAGGTTCGCCGTCACCAGCGACTGCGGACCATCGGGCTGGCCGGTCCGGCGCGCGCCAGTGCTGGCGTCGATCAACTGCGCCGAACGGGCATAGTTGATGAGCGAGCGTTCCGAAGCTTCCAGCCGCCCCTTGGCCAGCCCGAGCTGATTCTGGAGGAACTCGCGCGAATAGGCCGAGGTCGAGAACTTGCGCTGGATGTTGCTCTCGATGAAATTGTTCGCATAGCTGTTGGCGATGCGCGCGGCGAGGGCCGGGTCGCGGCTCTTGAACTGGACACCGACCACGCGCGAATTGCGGCGCAGGTCGACGTTCAGATTATTCTGGAGCGTGTCGAGCACCTGATCGATGCGACGTTCGCCCGGCACCGGCAATTTGGCCCGGCCGCCCATCGATTCGAGGAAGGCGTCGTTCGCCGCCAGCCCGAGGCTGTCGGACACGCGCTTGGCCATCGCCCGGCTGTTGATGACGTCGACCTGCGTCTGGAGGAACCGGTCGGCATCGCCGCCGGCGGTGGCCGGTTCCGAATCCTCGGTGCCGAGCACCTTGGCGACCTGCTGGTCGATCTGCACGCTGGAGCGCGCCTGATAGATGCGCGGCGTCACCATGATCGAGACGACGCCCAGCACCAGCGCCAGCGCGACGATCAGGATCATCACCAGCCGGTTGCGATAGACCACCGCCCAGATGGCGCGCGGATCGAAACCCGCCTCGTCCTCCGCATCGGGCAGCAACGACGGATCGTCGCCGGCCGCGGCTGCGTGCCGGCCGGTGTCGCGCGGACCGATCGTCCGGTCGGGGGCGGTATCGAAGCCGCCGGTCGCCTGTTGCATCATCGCCTGGTCCTGGTTCCCGAGCGTCAGAATTGGGTGAAGACGCCGAACAGCGGCGCGGCGCGCAGCGTGTCGTGCCAGATCTTCTTGAGGTTGCTGTTGCCGACGATCACCACGTCGCGCGCGAGGATCGCCGGATCGGGATCGTCGCCGCGACGGACGCGGGCAACGTTGAACACCGCCGCCATCCGCTTGCCCTCGACATAGCGGATCACCAGCACTTCGTTCAGCGCGGCATTCTCGGTCTCGCCCTTGGCGAGCGCCATCGCGTCGAGCAGCGTGGTCGCGCCCTGGATCGGGTAGATACCGGGTTCGGTCACCTGTCCCTGCACGGTGATGCGCTGCGACACCGAGCTGGAGACGACGACGCTGACCTGCGGATTGACGTAGAAGCGTGCGCCGAGACGCTGGCGGATCACCTCGGCGAGCTGCGTCGTGGTCAGCCCCCCGGCATGAATCCGTCCGATCAGCGGCATCGACAGATCGCCCGAGGCATCGACGACGACGCCCTTGCTGGAGATGTCGCCTTCCTGAAACACGGTGATGTCGACCGAATCGAGCGGCCCGATGCGATAGTCCTGTGCGGTCAGTTCACCGACCGGTGCGGGTATCACCTCATAGGCCGCGCTGCCCGACCGCACGTTCGGCCCGATGTTCGGCCCCGAACACGCGCCGACCACCAGACATAGTACCGCCGTCAGCGACGCGCGTCGCCGAGAAGCTACCCCAAGCGTCATTCCATCATCCCGCTCAAACCCCGGTGCAGGCCGTATCATTCTTTTTGACGGCCGCATACCGCAACCCACGCGATCATGCGCATCGCGTGGGTGTGGCGCGGTCGATCAGCCGGTCGGGGCAAGCGTCACGTCGTCGATCCACGCCGACACCGCCCGGTTCGTCTCGCCCAGCCGGACGCGCAGTTCGCCATCGTCGCACCGACCGGGCAGACGGATGGTCCCGGCGTAGCGTTGCCAGCCACGATCCGCGACCGGTACGGCCAGCGTCGCCGCGACCGACGGCGCGTCGCCACACGCGACGATCCAGTCGAGCGCGGGGACCGGACCGTCGCTGCGCAGGACGAAGCCCAGCCGGTAGGTGCCGGACAGCAACCGGGTCCGCTGCGCCAGCGGCGTGCCGGCGGACCCGGCATCGGCGGCGATCTCCACCGCCTGTCCGTTCCACGGCTGGTCGGGCTCGCCGATCGCGACGCGCACCCCGGCGGCGGGCGGCGCGCGCCAGTCGAACGGCGGTGCGGCGGGCGGCAATGCGCCTGCCGGACCATCGAACCCGCCGTTGCCAATCCGCCCGGTGCCGCCCGCCATCCGCCACAGCCGTTCGGCGGCGACCATGTCGCCGGCCTCGGCCAGTCGCCACAGCGTCAGCCGGACCTCGTCGGTGCGAACCGGCACGCCGGCCCGCGCCAGATCGCCATAGAAGGCGGCCAGCGCATCGACCCGGTCGGGGGCGCCGCGTGCTAGTGTGTTGAGAAATCCCTGTCGCCAGCCGGGGCGTTCGGCCAGTCGCCGGGCGATCGCTCTGCGGCCCTCGGGCAGATCGAACAGCCGGCTCATCTGCGCATAGAGGATCGGCGCCAGTTGCCGCTGGCGCAGCAGCGCGTCGATCCGTTCGAGCGCGAAGTCGAACGCGCCGGCGTTGATCGCCTCGCGCACCAGCCACAATTGCGTCGGTGCGTCGCGCCAGCCGAGTTGGGCCGCCTGTCGCAGCAGCGTCTGTCCGGTCGCGGTATCGCCCCGCGCGATGGCGGCCAGCCCGGCGACCCGCACCGCGACTGCGTCCATCGGCCGGGTGGCGAACGCGCGCCGCGCGGCGGCTTCCGCCGCCGCCGCCTGTGCGGGAAGCGGGTGCTGCGCGGCGACCATCGCCCATGCCCGGCCGGACCATGGCGCGACCTGCGCGGCGGCGGCTCCTTGCCGGCCGTGCATCAGTTGCTGCGACAATCCTTGCGCCAGCGCCTGCCATGCAGCGCCCAGCAGGACGACCGCGACGACGATACGCCACGCGATGCCGCTGCGCCGGCGTGCCGGCACGATCGCCGGTGGCGCGAGCAGCGCGACCAGTGCCGCGAACAAGGTCAGCAGCGCGCTCATCCGCAGCGGGAAATCGACGATCGATCCCGCCAGCAGCATGACGATGCCGCCGGTGGCCCCGATCGCCACGCCGCGCCGGGTCGTGGCATCGGCCCCGTCCGCGCGCAACGCCGCGACCAGTCCCCGGCCGACCAGCACCAGTCCGGCCAGCGCCAGCGCCAGCGCGGGCACGCCCCCCTCCATCGCCAGTTCGAGATAGTCGCTATGCGCGTGCGGCACGGTCAGGAACTGGATCTGGTCGAGCGGTTCGACGACGGGATACACCGTCTGGAAACTGCCGAAGCCCGTGCCCCATGGCAGCGACTGGCGCAGCGCGAACAGGCTGTTGTCCCAGTAGTTGTAGCGATCCTCTTCCCCGACCGTCGCGAAGCGGGCGAGGACGCCCTGCACCAGCGGGGTGAACCACAGCGCGACCGCCGCGACCATGGCGACGCCGATCGTCGCGGGCAGCCAGCGACCGCGTCGCACCCGGCGGACGAAGGGCAGCAGCGCACCGGCCAGCGCCAGCGGCAGGAGCAGGAGCGCGGTCCGCGACGCGCTGGCCAGCACGCCCATCGCCAGCAGGGCGACGATCGCGAGAAGCGCGGGGAAGGGCAGGCGGCCGATGCCGCCCACGCCGCGCCGATCGGGAACCAGCACGCCGGGGACGGTGGATACCAGCATTGCGACCAGCAGGAACACCGCCTGATGGTTGCGGTTGACGAACAGCCCGACGCCATAGCCGCGATGTGCGGTGTCGTAGAGCAGCGGCGCGGCATCCGGCCCGGCCGCGATCTGGAGCGCGGCGACGAGTACGCCGAGCAGCGCGATTGCGACGACGATACGCAACGCAACGAGCCGTGCGGTCCATGACAGCCCCAGCACCGCCAGCAGCGCGGCCAGCGCCGGCAGTTGCGCGAGCAGCGTCGCCCGCGTGGCATCGGGAGAGAGGCTGAGCGGTCGCGATACGCCTTCCCAGCCGAGGATGCGGTAGATGGCGGCGGCCTGTTCCTGCCCGCCCAGCGTGCTCCACATGCTCCACGGCAACGGGATCAGTTGCGCGAGCGGCAGCAGCAGCACGAGCGCGGCGAGCGCCAGCAACGCCTTGCCGAACAGGCCGATCGCGGCATGGCGCAGCCGCAGCGCCGACCAGCCGATCACGCCGATCGCGGCCCATTCGATCGCCGTTTCGACCAGCGGATAATAGGTGCCGCCACCACCCAGCAGCAGGACGAAGGCGAGATAGACGAGCGGCACGACCTCACCCCGCCACGCGCGATCGTCCGTCCCGCCGGTATCCGGATAGGGAAGGTTTGCGGATCGACGCGGGGCGTGCGATCCGCCGGCGAAGGAGGCGCTGCGGGCCATGGTCATCCGTTCCAGATTGTTCGCGCCGTGGTGGCGATGGATCGCGCTCGTGCTGTGCATGATCGCGATGCCGGCATCGGCCGGAGCGTCACCGGTCGACGACGATCTGGCACTGGAAACCCGCATCGCCACGATCGGCTATCGTCTGGCGCGCGGCGCACAGGCGCGCTGCGCGGTACCCGAAAAGATGTCCGGCCTGATACTCCACGACATCGGCGGATATGCGCAAAGCGACCGTGCCGCAATCGCCAAGTCGCTGGGACTGGGTGATGGTTTCGGCGTCCGCGCGGTCGTGGCGAACGGCGCGGCGGCGCGGGCCGGGGTGCGGGCGGGGGATGAGATCGTCGCGATCGACGGCGGCGACCTGACCGGCTTCGCGCGCGATGCGATCGGCGCGGCGGCTTCGTTCGACCGGACCGAACGGATGGTCGACTATCTGGCCGGCGCACTGGCGCGGGGGCCGGTAACGATCGGTATCCGGCGCGACGGGCAGGCGTTGTCGCTGACGCTGGCCGGCGATGCGGGGTGTGCGGCACGGTTCGCGGTCGCGATCGAGGACGGGGTCAACGCCCGCGCCGACGGGCGCTATATCGCGGTCACGTCCGGCCTCGCGCGGCTTGCGTCGCGGGACGATGCGCTCGCCTTTGCGATGGCGCACGAGATGGCGCACATCCTGCTCGGCCATGTCGCGGCGCGCCGGGCGGCACGCGACCGGGTGGACGTGCGCGCGCAGGAACTGGCGGCGGACCGGCTGGCGGTGGCGATCATGGCCGATGCCGGCTTTGCGCCCGCCGCCGCGATCCCGCTGCTGGAGGCGGTGTCGCGCGGGCGGATCGACTGGCTCGATCGCGACCATCCCGCCACCGCCGTCCGTATCGCCGCGTTGCGCGCGGTGCTGGCCGGGGACGGGTCAGGCGTTCAGCACATAGGTGATGATGAAACAGGCCGCCGTCAGTAGCAGCATCGCGGTGATGAACGTCGCATCGGCAATCCGTTCCAGCCGGTGGAGCCGCCGTGCCGACTGGGTCCGCATCGCGAAATAGGAACTGAACGTCGCGATCAGGAACGTCAGCGCATCGATCGAGAGCAGGTCGTCGGCGAAGCTGTGCTGGCGGTGCAGCGACAGGGTGACGTGAAGCAGCCCGATCCCGGTCAGGCAGACGCCGACCATCGCCGCGGCGATCGGGCAGATCATGTGGCAGATGCGCTCGTCGAGCGGCCTGGCGCGCCGGCGGTGGCTGGTCCGGGGGGTATCCGACCGGTTGGTTCGTTCTGCCGTGCTCTGCATCGCCTGGCTCCCTGCCGCCCACACCGGACCATCTGACGCGCCGGATGCTACCGCCGGCTGGCCGGATGGTGACGTTTCGGTCATCCGGCATAAAAAAACGTGGCCGGCACGGATGCCGACCACGTCAGGGGAGGGAAGGGTTGAACCGGACCGATCAGAAGCGGCCGCGGATGCCGACCAGCAGCGTGCGGCCGGGATTATATTCGTTGAAGGTCGCGTTGGGGAACTGGAAGTAGCTCGCCTGCGCCTGCTTGGTGATGTTGATGACGTTGACGACGACGGTCGGCAGATAGTCGTTGCCGAGGATCTTGCCGAGGTCGACGTTGCCCGAGAAGTCGAGCTGACCATAGTTGCGGCCGAAGATCGCGCCGTTGGTGATGCCGTTCTGGTTCAGCCCCGAACCCTGCGACCCTTCGTTGTAGGTGTAGGTCAGCCGCGTCGACAGGCCGTTGCCCTCGTAATAGCCGGTCAGCGTATAGGTGGTGGGGGCGACGCCTAGCGCGACGGCGGGGGCGCCGGTGCCTTCACCCTTCTGGTCGATCAGCGTCAGGTTGCCCTGCACGCCGAAGCCCTCGACGCCGATATGGCGCGTCAGGAAGTCGAGCGGCTGGGTGATCTGGAATTCCAGACCGTTGACCTTCAGCTTGCCGTTGGCGTTCACCTGCTGCTGGATCTGGATCAGCACCTGTTCGGGGGCGATGCCCGAGGGGCGGGCGCGATCGATCAGCGCCTGCTGCTGCGCCTGCGTCAGCGACGAGAAGGTGATGCCGAAGGGTTCGAGCGTCGAGAAGGGAACGGTGTTGACGCCGTTGATGGTGAAGCCGGTGATCGACTTGCGGAACGCCGCCACCGCGATCACGCCTTCGCCGCCGGTATAATATTCGAACCCGAGGTCGATATTGTCCGAGATATACGGGTTAAGCGCGTTGTTGCCGAGCGTGCCGACGTCGGCCGAGGGCTGGACGAAGCTGGCGCCGGGCAGGAGCTGGTTCGGATCGGGCCGGGTCATCGTCCGCGAGATCGAGCCGCGCGCCACCGCCTTGCGCCCGAAGTTGTAGGCGATGCTCGCCGAGGGCAGGAAGTTGGAATAGAGCCGGTTCGTCTCGGTGAAGTTGATGATCGGCGCATAGCACGACCCGTCGAGCGCGAAGTTGTTGGCGCTGCTGCCCGGGCAGGTCACGCCGTTCCGCGTGTTGAGCGGATTGGGCACGGTGGTGCGCCCGCCGACGACCTGTTCGGTACGGACATAGCGCACGCCGCCGTTCAGGCGGATGGTGTCCTCGTCGCCCACGTCGAACACGCCGTTCATCTCGACGAAGGTGCCCGTCACCTTTTCGCGGATCAGGCCGCCGTTGGCGCCGCTGCTGCCCGCCCCCGTCTCGGTCGCGCCGGCGAGCAACTGGTCGTACCCGGTCGCCGCCTTCACCTTGTTCCAGTCGACGGTGACGAAGCCATTGTCGCCGGGCAGCAGATAGGAGGGGACCGCCGCCGTCGGGATGATCGACCCGCGATAGACGAGCGGCGCGCCGCCGACGGTCGCCGCCGTGCCGTACGCCGGATAGGTCGGATAGCCCGAGGGTGCGACCGTGCCGGGCACGTTGGCGCCGTCGCAGATCGGCTGGCGGTTCGGGCTGGGCAGCACCACGCTGGGGTTGTTGCCACAGATTGCGGCCTGCCACGGAATGGTGTTGTCGAACGGCGTGATCCGGCGGCTGACGTCGTCATAGGCGCCGCCGACGCGGACGCTGAAACGCTTTTCGTCGCCGAACAACAGGCTGCCGCGGATGCCGCGCGTCTCGGTCTTGCGCTCCTCGCCGTTCAGGTTGACGCGGCCGCCGCCCGCCCAGCCGAAATTGGCCGGATTGTTGAGATCGACGTTGCTGGTGATCGACGGAATGCCGCCGTCGTTCTTGTAGGTGACGGTCGTTCCGCTGCTCGGCGGGGTGATGACGAGGAAGGTCGGGCTTTCGCGGCGGAAGTTGCTCTGCGTGTAGTTGGCCTGCAGGTCGCCCTTGATGAAATCGTTGACGACGAACTCGGCACCGGGGTTCACGCCCCAATAGTCCTGCGTGTCCTTGTAGGGGCGATATTCGAGGAAGAACTGCGCATTGGCATAGGTGCCACCGGTGACGGTGCAACCGGCCGAACAGTCGGTCTTGTCATAGGTGGTGTTGAGCGGGATCGCCGCGCCGTTGCGCACCGCCCAGTTCATCGCGGTGCGGGTGAATTCGGTATCGCGCTTGGCGTACATGCCATCGACATAGAAGTGCAGTGCGTCGCTTGGCCGCCATTCGAGGCTGACGAGGCCGTTGTAGCGGGTGCGTTCGCCGATTTCAGTGCGCGGCCGGCCGAGGCGCGGCAGGATGCCGTTGTCGATCTGGTCGATCGTCGCACCCGGATTGTTGCGCAGCAGGAACGCCTGATCGATCACCGTACCGGCGATCAGGCCGTTGCCGGCATTGGCGGGGACGGTCGTCGGAATGGTGAAGTTGCCGCCGCCGGTCGCGTTGCGGGTCGCCGAGCTGCTCTGTGCGGCGGTCAGATTGGGGTTGGTCCAGCCGACCGTCTCGAACCCGTCGACGCGGAACTGGTTCTTGACCGCCGCGCCGCCGACGAGAATGCCGAAGTCGCCGAAGGTCGCGCTGGCCAGCACATGGCCGCGATAGCCCCATTTGTCGGCGGTGCTGACCTTCGAACCCTGAAGGCCATAGCTGATATAGGGCTTGGGATTGTCGAACGGCCGTGCCGAACGCAGGTTGACGGTGCCGGCGGCACCCCCTTCGATCTGGCTGGCGGTCGGCGACTTGCTGACGGTCAACTGCGTGAACAACTCGGTCGGGATCAGGTCGAGATCGACTTCGCGATTCGTGCTCTGCGCATCGAAGCGGACCGAGGCGATCGCCGCCGGCGCGCCGTTCAGCAGCACGCGGGTGAAGTTGGTGCCAAGGCCGCGGATCGCGACGTTGGCGCCTTCGCCGGTCACTTCGCGGCTGATGGTCACGCCGGGGATGCGGTTGACCGATTCGGCGATGTTGGTGTCGGGGAACTTGCCGATGTCCTCGGCGAAGATCGTGTCGGTGAAGCCGATCGAATTGCGCTTGGCGTTCGTCTGGCTGGTCAGCGACGCGCGGTAGCCGGTAACGACGATGTCGTCATTGCCGGTGGTGGACGGGTCGGCCGGGGCCTGCGCGGTCGAATCGATCGCGGTCGGCTGGGTCGCGCCGGCACCATCCTGTGCCTGCGCCTCGGCGGCGGTGGTTTCGGTGACGACGGTGGCGGTCGGCGGGGTGGTGGTCTGCGCCAGCACCGGCCAGGCGGTGGTGCCCAGCAACAGCATCGAGACCGAACCCGCGCGACGCAACAAACCCGTGGTGGCCATGAAACCTCTCCCCAATGACGCCGCGGATTCGCGGTCTGATGGAAAGGTGGTAGCGCTATCAGATGGGTTGCGTCAACTGGCTAGACCAATTGTATGAATCGTCTTGCCGCAACCGGTCTGGCGTGCCGCCCGGCCGAAACCGGGCGGCAGCCGGCCGGGTCAGCGACGGCGCATCGGGTCGATCGTCACGATCGTGCCGTCGGGATTATAGGTCAGTTCCGTCACCTTGACGTTGCGCAGCCGCGTCTGTCCCGACAATTGCGTATCGGCATAGAACAGCCACCATTTGCCGTTCGCCTTCACGATCGAATGATGCGTCGTCCAGCCCTCGACCGGATCGAGGATGCGGCCGGTATAGGTGAACGGTCCGTAGGGCGAGGTGCCGATCGCATAGTTGATGTAATGCGTATCGCCGGTGGAATAGCTGAAATAATATTTGCCGTTATATTTGTGCATCCACGACGCTTCGAAGAAACGCCGGTCGTGATCGCCGCCGAGCAGCGGCTTGCCCTGCGGATCGAGGATCACGACGTCGCGCGGGGCCTCGGCGAATTCGGTCATGCTGCCGTCGAGCGCGGCGACCTTGGGCATGAGGGCCGGCTTGTCGTCGGCCATCAGGTCGGTCTTGGAGCCGTTCGGGTCGTAGGTGCCGGTGGTGTTGCGCTGCAACTGTCCGCCCCAGATTCCGCCGAAATACATATAGCTGCGACCGTCGTCGTCGGTGAACACCGCCGGATCGATCGAGAAGCTGCCCTTGATCGGCTGGGGGTTGGGCACGAACGGGCCGGTCGGCGATTTCGAGGTGGCGACGCCGATGCGGAACGCGCCCTGCCGGTCCTTGGCCGGGAAATAGAGATAATAGGTATCGCCCTTCTTCGCGGCATCGGGCGCCCACATCTGGCTGGCGGCCCATGGCACCTGCGTCACGTCGAGCGCGACCGGATGCAGCGTGACCGGTCCGCCGACGCGGTCCATGCTCATCACGCGATAGTCACGCATCTCGAAATGCGCGCCCAGATCGTCCTCGGGGGTCGGCCCGTCGATGTCGTGGCTGGGATAGACGTAGATCTTGCCGTTCCACACATGTGCCGAGGGGTCGGCGGTGTAGATTTCGCTGACCAGCGGCTGCGACAGATAGCGCGCCGGATCGGACCGGGCGGCGGGGGCGGCGGCACTGGCCGTCACGGGCGGGGTCGGGGCCGTGGTGGTACACGACGCGAGCATCGCGGCGGACATGGTCGCCGCCCAAGTCATTCTGGTCATCGTCTCTCCTGATCGCCGCCATCGCCGGTGGTCAGGCCGATCGTTAGCGCTATCACCGCCGGTTGGGCAAGGTCGCGTTCGCTTGGGATGGCGTGGTCATTGGTCTTACAATATCACGGGCGGATGCCAAACCACGGACGGCATATGGCAGGTTGACGATCGCTCGATCGCCGGGGATGATAGCGGTAACGAGAAATAATCCGGCCCAAGGAGAGACAATGCCGCGGTATCCCGATCATCGGTACGCCGCCTGCGCGATCGTGCTGACGATATTGGTCAGTCCGGTCGCCGAGGCCCAGACGCAACGCATCCGGCTGGACGAGTGGCGGTTCCAGCAGGGCGATCCGGCGGGGAACACCGTCGACCTGCGCTACGACGTGCGGCCGGCGGTCGAGCGCAGCGCCGACGGCAAGGTCGCCGACGCCATGCCCGATGCGGCGGTCGTGGTCGACGCGGCGAACCAGCGGGTGTTGAAACCGTGGATCCTGCCCAGCGCCAATGCCTTCATCGCCGATCCGGCGAAGCGCCATGTCCGGCCGGCGGGCGATCCGGGCAGCGACGTCGCCTATGTCCGTGCGACCTTCGACGATGCCGCGTGGCAACGGGTGCGGTTGCCGCACGACTGGGCGATCGCCGGACCGTTTCTGAAGGATGGTCCCTATGGCGGCATGGGGCGGCTCAGGACCTGGGGGCCGGCATGGTATCGCCGGACGATCGACATCGCCGCCGCCGATCGCGGCAAATCGGTGTTCCTCGATGTCGAAGGGGCGATGGCCTATGCCACCGTCTGGCTGAACGGGCATCTCGTCGGCGGCTGGCCCTATGGCTATAATAGCTGGCGGCTCGACCTGACGCCCTATGTCGTGCCGGGCCAGCGCAACCAGTTGTCGATCCGGCTCGACAATCCGCCCGAATCGGCGCGCTGGTATCCCGGCGCCGGCCTGTACCGCGACGTGTGGCTGGTAAAGACCCGGCCGGTGCATGTCGCGCAATGGGGCAGCGTCGTGCGGACGCCCAGCGTGTCGAAGGAGGCGGCCGAGGTCACGCTGGCGCTGAGCGTCGACAATGACGGCACCACCCCCGCGACCGTCGAGGTGACGAGCGACCTCTATGCACTCGACGCCAATGGTGCGCGCTCGGGCAAGGCGGTGGCGCGGATCGCGCCGGTGCGGCAGACGGTGGCGGCAAAGGCGACCGCCCGGTTCGACGGGCGTACCATCATCGCCCATCCGCGGCTGTGGGGACCGCCGCCGACACAGGCACCCAACCGCTATGTCGCGGTATCGCAGGTGCGGCGGAACGGGCGGCTGGTCGACAGCTACGAGACGCGCTTCGGCGTGCGCGACATCCGGTTCGAAGGTGCGCGGGGCGTTCTGGTCAATGGCGAGGCGGTGACGCTGAACGGCGTCAACAACCACCATGACCTCGGCGCGATCGGCGCGGCGTTCAACATGCGCGCGGCCGAGCGGCAGTTGGAGATCCTGCGCGAGATGGGCGTCAATGCGATCCGGCTGAGCCACAATCCGCCGGCACCGGGGCTGCTCGAACTGACCGATCGCATGGGCTTCCTCGTGATCGACGAGGTGTTCGATTCGTGGGAGCGCAAGAAAACCCCGCTCGATTTCCACCTGATCTTTCCCGACTGGCACGAAGCCGATCTGCGCGCGATGCTGCGGCGCGACCGCAACCACCCGTCGATCATGCTGTGGAGTGTCGGCAACGAGGTGGGCGAGCAATATACCGGCGAGGAGGGGGCGAAGATCGCACGCGAACTGGTGTCGATCGTGCGGCAGGAGGATACGCGGCCGACGACGACCGCGATGAACTATGCCAAGCCCGACATGCCGCTTCCGGCCGAAGTCGACGTCATCAACATCAACTATCAGGGCGGCGGCATCCGCACGCTGCCGGGACAATATCCCGGTTTCCGCGCGAAATTCCCGACCAAGGTATTGTTCGAGAGCGAGAGCGCGTCGGCGCTGAGCAGTCGCGGCGAATATCTGTTCCCGGTGTCGGGCAGCGTCAGCGGACCGGTACGCCCCGGCTCGGGCGGCGATCCGGTAACGCATCAGGTGAGCGCGTATGAACTGCACGCCGCCGATTTCGGATCGACGCCCGACCGCGAATGGTCGGCGATCGACCAGAATCCGGGAGTCGCGGGCGAGTTCGTGTGGACCGGCTTCGATTATCTGGGCGAGCCGACGCCCTATTATACCTCGCGCAGCTCCTATTCGGGGATCGTCGATCTCGCCGGTTTTCCGAAGGACCGCTACTGGCTGTATCAGGCGCGCTGGCGGCCCACCCTGAAATTCGCGCATATCCTGCCGCACTGGAGCTGGCCCGGCCGCGAGGGTCAGGTGACGCCGGTGCAGGTGTTCAGCTCGGCGGACGAGGCGGAGCTGTTCGTGAACGGCGTATCGCAGGGCCGGGTGAAGCGCGCGCCCTATGCCTATCGCTTCCGCTGGGATTTCGTGACGTACCAGCCGGGCGAGGTGAAGGTCGTGACGTGGAAGAACGGCCAGCCATGGGCGAGCGAAACCGTGGCGACGACCGGTGCGGCGACTGCGTTGAAGGCCAGCGTCGATCGCAACCGGATCACCGCGGACGGCCGCGACCTCGCCTTCGTTACGCTCGACGTGGTCGATGCGGCGCAGCGGATCGCGCCGGCGGCCAAGCCGCCGGTCCGCTTCCGGGTGGAGGGGCCGGGCGTGCTGGTCGCGACCGACAACGGCGATCCGACCGACCTGACCGCCTTTCCCTCGGCGGTGCGGCATGCCTTCAACGGCAAGGCGCTGGCGATCGTCCGCGCCAACGAAGGCGCGCGGGGGCCGATCACGCTGATCGCCGAGGCCGACGGACTGGTCCCGGCGCGGGTCGTCATCACGCCGGTTCCGCCCGGCTGATCGCGGCCGCCGGCGGGGTGCCGGCGATGCGACCGAACAATATCGCCAAAGCCTGATCCATCCGCTATGGGCCGCTCGCCCGGCGCGATGCCGACACCCGGGCGGTGTGAAGCTGTCACACTTCGTCGATAGGACGACCCGTTCATTCGGCAGGGGAATATCGATGACGAGCGCAGCGCTGGAGCGGGATGGACGCCCCGGCCCGAAACTGGACGACAATTTCGGTCGTGCCGGTTCCCTTGGGTTCGTTGTGGCGATCATCGCCGCGCTCGGATACGTGTTCTACAACGTCTATCGCGATGCCGCCGCCGTCAGCGTCGATCCGCTGACGCTGATGCCCTTCGCGCTGCTGTTGCTGGCGCTGGTGATCGCGCTCGGCTTCGAATTCGTCAACGGCTTTCACGACACCGCCAATGCGGTCGCCACCGTGATCTACACCAATTCGATGCCGGCGCATGTCGCCGTTGTGTGGTCCGGGGTGTTCAATTTCCTCGGCGTGCTGTTGTCGACGGGGGCGGTGGCGTTTGGGATCATCTCGCTGCTGCCGGTCGAGCTGATCCTTGGCGCCGGATCGGCGTCGGGCTTCGCGATGGTGTTCGCGCTGCTGATCGCGGCGATCGTGTGGAACCTCGCCACCTGGGCGCTCGGCATTCCGTCGTCGTCGTCGCACACGCTGATCGGATCGATCATCGGCGTCGGCGTGGCGAATGCGATCATCCAGGGGCGCAGCGGTTCGGCCGGCGTCGACTGGGACAAGGCGGCGGACATCGGCAAGGCGCTGCTGGTATCGCCAGCGATCGGTTTCGGCGTGGCGGCGTTGCTGTTTCTTGCGATGAAGACGCTGGTGCGCAACCGCGCGCTGTATGAAGCACCGGTCGCCGATACGCCGCCGCCGCTGTGGATCCGCTGCCTGCTGATCTTTACCTGCACCGGCGTCAGCTTCGCCCATGGATCGAACGACGGGCAGAAGGGCATGGGGCTCATCATGCTGATCCTGATCGGCACGGTGCCCACCGCCTATGCGCTCAACCGCGCGGTGCCCGCGCAATATGAGGCGCAGTTCGCCACCAACAGCGCCGCCGCGCTCCGCGTGCTCGGCCCGCGTGCGCAGGTGCAGGCCGCGCCCGACGAAGCGACTGCCCGCACCCAGGCGCAAAGCTACATCGCCTCGCACAAGATCGCTGCCGACACCGTGCCCGCCGTATCGACGCTGATCGGCACGATCGACCAGCAGGTCCGCGAATATGGCCGTCTGGCCAAGGTGCCCGCCGCGGTCAGCGGCAACATGCGCAACGACATGTATCTGACGTCGGAAGCGATCAAGCGGCTGTCGAAGGAGAATGCGCTGGCGCTGACCGACGCCGACAAGCAGGTGCTGACCGAATATCGCGGCTCGCTCGATTCGGGCACGCGTTTCATCCCGCTGTGGGTGAAGGTCGCGGTCGCCTTCGCGCTCGGGCTCGGCACCATGGTCGGGTGGAAGCGGATCGTCGTGACGGTCGGCGAGAAGATCGGCAAGACCCACCTGACCTATGCGCAGGGCGCGTCGGCCGAACTGGTGGCGATGGGCACGATCTTCGGCGCCGACAGCCTCGGCCTGCCGGTGTCGACCACGCATGTCCTGTCGTCGGGCGTGGCCGGAACGATGGCGGCCAACCGGTCGGGGTTGCAGATGGCGACGGTGCGCAACCTGCTGATGGCATGGGTGCTGACGCTGCCGGTGTCGGTGTTGCTGTCGGGGTCGCTGTACTTCCTGCTCAACAAGCTGTTCTGATTTCGGCGGCGGGGAACGCAGGACCATGCCGACCCCGCCGTTGCAGCGCGATCCCGTCGCCTGGGCGATCCTGCTGCTGACATGGTTTTCGTGCGCGTGGTTCGGATCGTGGGAATTTAACCCGAACAATGCGGTGCGGATGTTCGCCGCGATCGCGATCGTCGAACAGGGCGATGCGACGATCGACCGTTACGCGCCGCTGACGATCGACAAGGCACGGTTCGGCGAGCATTATTATTCGGATAAGGCGCCGGGCATGACCTTGCTCGCGCTGCCGGTCGTCGCGGTGGCCGACCGGGTGTCGGGGGTGACGTCGAGCGACTATACCCCGGCGTTCGAGGACCCCGGCTTCAACCGCTTCCTGAAAATCCGTATCCGGCTGGTCGCGGCATTGGTGTGTGCCGGCCTTACCGCGCTGGCGGCGATGCTGCTCTACGGCTGGGTCGGGGGGCTGACCGGCGACCGAAGCGCGGGCGTGGTCGCGGCGCTGAGCTATGGGCTGGGCACCACCGTCTGGGGATGGTCGACGACGATCTTCGGCCATGCGCCGGTCGCGGCGTTGCTGGTGATCGCCGGCTGGGCGGTGTGGCGGGGGAGCGCGTCGCCCGCGATCCCGTGGCGCTATCCGCTGGTTGCCGGGCTGGCGCTGGGCTGGGCGGTGCTGATCGAGCATTCGGCGCTGATCGCCGGACTGCCGGTCGGGCTGTACGCGCTATGGAGCCTGCGCGACCGGAACCGCGCCGAACAGGTGCGCGCCTGCGGTATCGTGCTGGCGGCGGGGGCGAGCGCGCTGGTCCTGCTGCTCGGCTATAACTGGTTCGCGTTCGGGACGGTGTTTCGCCTCGGCTATTCGGGCGTCACCGATTTCGCAGGGATGCAGGAGGGGCTGTT
This sequence comes from Sphingomonas sp. Leaf407, assembly GCF_001425385.1. Taxonomy (GTDB): domain Bacteria; phylum Pseudomonadota; class Alphaproteobacteria; order Sphingomonadales; family Sphingomonadaceae; genus Sphingomonas. Next base: position 70,973 of record NZ_LMQO01000004.1, on the reverse strand, counting down.
CGGGCTGACCTATCCCAAGCCCGATGTCCTGTATCAACTGACCTTCGGCGAGCGGCGGGGAATGCTGTGGGTCGCGCCGATCCTGATCGTCGCGCCATTCGGGATCGCGATGCTGATCGCCGATGCGCGCACCCGCGCGGTCGGATGGCTGGCGCTGGGCGGGGCGGTGCTGCCGTTCCTCATCAACGCCTCCTATTATTACTGGGACGGCGGCAATGCGACCGGGCCGCGCCATGCGCTGCCGGCGGTCGGGTTCCTGTGCCTCGGCATCGGCATGTTCTGGGCGAGAGCGCTGCGCTGGTCGCGGCTGGCGGTGGCGGCGTTGCTGGCAGGATCGATCGTGCTCAACATGGCGATCGCCAGCGCCGAGATCACCGCGCCGGGCAGCGTCGAGCGCGCAGTGCGCGACGGCGTGTTCGCCGAACGGTTCGATCCGGGCTATCTGCGCACCGTCGCCGACGAATGGCTGGGCTATACCCCGTGGCAGGGGCTGGCGATCTGGGCGGTGGTGGCGGGCGCGATGCTGGCGGTGCTGTTGCTGCTCGTGCGGCGGCGGCCCGCCTGATCGTTTATTCGGCGGCCTGTGCCTGAAGCGCGGGAATGTCGAAGCCGAAGCGCGCCTCTACCTCGGGGTCGAGCCATGCGTGGATATGGGCGAGGTCGGCGTCCGATACCCGATCGTAGCGGGTCGGCACGAACTTGCGGAAACCCTGCCCCTTGTAGCTGTCGTGCGACACGAAGGGTCCGCTGCGGGTGAGGCCGGTCGCAGCCGCCAAATCGTCGATCACCCCCTGCGGATCGGCAAGGAACGCATCCTGCCCGAGCAGCGCGACATGATGCGCGCGGTCGCCAAGCTCGCTCCAATGGCGCAGCTTCGCGGTCCGCTTGGCGAGCGGGTTGGCGAACCGGTCGCCGGTCACGGGGCAGCGTTCGTGCAGCATCTCGCGCCCCAGCACCGGATGGTCGGCGTCGACCCCCCAGAATTCCTGGTCCCAATAGCTGTGCCATGGCGCGCGGATGAAGTCGGAGAAGCCGAGCGCCTTGAGATCGGGATGGGCGTGCCATGGCTGGCGGTGCAGGCTGCGCACCCAGTCTACGGGATCGCGCGCGATCACCAGCACCATCACGTCGCGCGGGAACAACACCTGTTCGGGGACGAACCAGTGTTTGAAACCGCAGCTTTCCGTAAAGGCGGCGGCCCCGAGGTTCGCCTCGATCGAGCGGATCAGCACGTTGGTGCCCGAACAGCGTTGTCCATAGACCTGGATCGCCCGGATCGGGGCGTGCCCACGCCGAAGCAGCGACAGGCCGGGACGGGGGCTGGTCCAGCGTTCGGACATGGGTAATTCCTAGCGATCGAATCGGAAATTGTTGCGCTACCGCAATAACTTAGCTATGCGGGATACGCCGGGTGCGAACAAGGGTTCCCCGGCCGGAACGCAGCGTACGCCGCTGTCGATAGTCGGGTTCTCCGGGGGATATATGACGACACGGCCGATCACCTTCTTCATCCATCATCAAGGGCGCGGACACGCCAATCGCGCGATGGCGATCATCCGCGAACTGCCGCCCGAACGGCGCGTGACGATCCTGTGTGCGCGGCCCGACCTGTTCGACGGGTTCGACCGGCCGATCGAGCTGATCGAACTGCCCAACATGATCGGCGCGCCGGTGCCCACCGCTGCGCTGTTCGACCAGCCGACGCCCGAGGTGCTGCATTGCGTACCCTTGGGCGTCGCGGCGACGCGGCGAACGATGCGCACGATCCTCGACCATCTCGACGATGTCGGCCCTGCGCTGTTCGTGGTCGACGTGTCGGCAGAGATCGCGCTGATGGCGCGGATCGCGAGCGTGCCGGCGATCAAGATCCGCATGCACGGCGACCGGACCGATCCGGGGCATCTCGGTGCCTATCAGGCGTGCGTTGGCTTGCTGGCGCCGTTCGATGAGGGCATCGAGCAGGATGATTTCCCCGACTGGGCGCGGGCCAAGACCTGCTACACCGGCGGCCTGTGTACCACGACCGATCCGGTGCCATCGAAAGCCGAGGCGCGGGCAAGGCTGGGGATCGATCCGAACCGCGAGGTCGTACTGGTGCTCACCGGCGGGGGCGGGGCGGGGACGCCCTATGCGCCGCTGACGATGGCGGCGCGGGCGGTGCCGGACGCGCTGTGGCTGGTGATCGGACCGGTCCACCGCGAGGGGCATGAAACCGACTTCGGCAATCTGGTGGAGAAGGGCTGGGTCGCGAACGTCACCGATCATATCGCGGCAGCCGACGTCGTCATCGCGTCGGCCGGGGACAATACGGTGCACGAGATCGCGCGGGTCGGCCGGCCCTATATCTGCGCGCCCGAATGGCGCTATTTCGCCGAACAGACGCGCAAGGCCGACCGGCTGGCCGAGGTCGGCGCGGCGGTGGCGCTGCACCGCTGGCCGGGGTCACTCAGCCCATGGCGCGGGCTGCTCGACGCGGCGAAGGCGCTCGATCCTGCGGCGCTGGCGGCGCTGTACGATCCCGCCGCCGCCGCCCATGCCGCCGATTATATCGAAGGGCTGGCGGTACGGCTCTGGGCGGAGTGACGCGCGGCGCGGGCGAAGCATCCCGCGGCGACCAGCCAGAGCGTGCCGAACAGGGCGACGCCGAGCGTGACTTCATACACGCCCTGCCCGCCCGGCGCGGCCCAGCCCAAGGTCCAGCCGAGCGTGCCGGCAAGCAACTGGGCAAGCGCGGTGCCCTGCATCACGCGGACCATGCCGGCGCTGCCGAACCGGACGAACAGCCCGCCGAGGATGGCGATGGCGAGGACGATCAGGAACATCGCATTGGCCGGATTATCCCCGTCGCCGAGCAGGCCGACCGCGGCGTTGCTCCATAGCAGCAGGAAGGCGGTGCCGATTGCGACGATCGCGCCCGCGCGATAGGCGGGGTTGCCCGAGGTGCGCACCGCCAGCTCGATCATCCCGCCGAGTGCGGCGAACATCGCGGCGGCGAAGCCGTAATCCGCCGGCGTCCATGGTGCGCCCGCCGCCCATGGCAACAGCAACAACGCGGCAAGGCCGCCCCATCCGAGAAGCCGCCAGGGAAAGGTGGGTCGCCGGACCGTGCGCATCGGAACCTCCATCGTCGTGATCGATCGGACGATAGGCGGACGATGTGCGGCGGGTATCGAGCGGGCATGCAGATTTGGTGGATTCGGTCCTGGGTCGGGTCGACATTTAACGAAATGGCTTCCCAATCTGCTCCCCTCCCTGAAAGGGAGGGGGTGGGGGTGGGTTGGCCGGTTGTGGAGCGCTTACGTTTCCTCTCGGGCCGACCCACCCCCAACCCCTCCCTTCCAGGGAGGGGAGCCACCAAAAGCCAACGTCTGGCTGAATGCCGATCCCAGCTAACTGAACAACGCATCCCAGCGCCGGCTGGCGGCGATCTCGGCAGGGGTAGGGTCGCGCAGGCGTTCGATCGCGGTCGCGTCGGGGGTCCAGCGGATAAGTCCGGCATCCGCGAACTGGCCGAGCCAATAGTCCATGCACCACCGGCCCCAGCGTTCGCGGAAGCGGGCGGCATTGCGCAGGATCGGGTCGAACTGGTGGAGCGGGGGGACGTGGACCGCGTGATGCTGATGCCATGCGACCGCGCCGCCGACCCATGCCATCGGCACGCCCGCCGCGTGGAGCCGCCACGCGAAGTCGGTTTCCTCAGCCCCATAGCCGACATAGCCCTCGTCCATGCCGCCCGCCGCATCCCATGCGCTGCGGGGGAGGGCGAACGACAGGCCCCAGAGTTCGCCGTGGCTCGGCACCGGGCGGACCTCGGCGTCGGCGAGCGCCGGCTTGGCGGGGTGGCGCTGGCCGATGTACGGCAGCGCCGCCGGATCGACCGGGCCGGGCGGCAGATAGCGGACTTCGCCGAGATAGACGCCGGGCGCGTCGGCCAGCACGGCGGCATAGCGTTCGACCAGCGTCGGCGAGGGGATGCAGTCCACATCCAGAAAGATCAGCGTGTCGCCCTCTGCGGCGGCAGCGGCGGCGTTGCGCGCGCGGGCGAGCGGCATCGGATCGCCGGGGACGAACACCTCACACACCCGCACGCCGGGATCGGGCAGGCCGGTGGGGGCGGCGTCCTGCATGTACGCGATGACGACTTCGTCCGGGGCCTGCGTCTGGCGGGCGATGCCGGCAAGCAACTGCGCAAGATGCCCCTCGCGGCCGCGCACCAGCGTGCAGACCGAAATCACGCGATCAGCCGCCGGTCGGGTTGCGCGCGGAAATGGGCGACGCCTTCCATGATGCCGAACGCATAGCCGGTCCGCGCGACATAGCTGTGCGCGAGGTCGGCGCGCTCCGCCAGTCCATCCGAATAATTGCCGACGATGATCGATCGGGCGCAGGCGCGCAGCATCTCGACGTCATTGCCGCTGTCGCCCGCGACGATCACCTGATCGGGGCGCAGGCCATGATGCTGACGGACATATTCGACCGCTGTACCCTTCGACGCGGCGAGCGGCAGCACGTCGAGATAGCGGTTGTGGCTGTGGATCACCGAGGCGGTGACGCCGGCGGCGGCGAGCAGGTCGCGCACCCGTTCGGTGATGTCCGCCTCGCCGCCGGTGAAATAGCTGAGCTTGTGGCTGCGCTGTTCGAGCGGGCTTTGCGGGCGGAGATGGTCGACGGTGGCGAGCAGCCGCGCGATGGCAGCGCGGTCCCAGCCGGCGTCGATCCGCCGGGTCCACGCATCGTCGCGGGCATAGACGCCGCCGTGGACGCGGTGGTAGATTTCCGATCCGACCGAGGTAATCATGACGGCGGGCGGCGCGACATGGTTCTGCGCGAGGATCGCCAGCGCGCTGTGCAGGCTGCGGCCGGTGGCGATGCCGAACGCCATGTCGCGCTGGTCGCCGTGCCACAGGTTGAACGCGGCGGCGGCCTCCGCCTCGCCGAGCAGCGTGTTGTCGATGTCGGAGACGAGCAGCAGACGCGGCGACTCCATCACCGGGGCCGGCGGGGCGATGACCGCCTGCGCCAGTTCGACATAGCGTTCGACATGGCCGTCCCAGTCGTACAGCCGTGCCGCGACCGCCCCGGCCTGCGAATACCGGTCCCACAGCATGTCGTCGGAGAGGATTTTCAGCACCGCCTGACCGATGGCATGCGGATCGCGCGGATCGACGAGGATGCCGTTGCCGCAGCCTTCGATGATGTCGTTCGGCCCGCCGCTGTCGGTCGCGACCAACGGCAGGCCCGAGGCGGCGGCTTCGAGCAGCGTCAGGCCGAACGGTTCGTTGAGCGCGGGGTTGACGAACACGCCGCGCCGCGCGCGGGCATAGGCATAGATCGCCGGGACTTCGTGCGGGGCGTGACTCTTGGGAAGTGCTACCGATCCGTACAGGTCGTAGCGGTCGATCAGCGCGAACAGTTCGGCCATGTTGCCGGCGAGTTCGGGTTCGAGGCTGCGCGGATCGTCGCGGGTGCCGGCGACGATGACGAGGTTCGCGGCGGTCTGCAGCGCGGGGCACCGGCCATAGGCATGGACGAGGGCGGCGAGGTTCTTCTTGCTGACCGGCCGGGCGATGGCGAGGATCGCGGGCTTGGTCGGATCGGCGAGGAACCGGTCGATCCGGGCGTCGACCAGCGTATCGGTGCAGGTGCCGGCGAACAGCGCGAGATCGCTGCCCGGCGGGATGATGCGGATGCGGCCGGGATCGTAGCTCGGATAGCCGGCGTACTGCACCTCCGCCTCGTCGCGCGAGGAGGCGATGATCGCGGCGGCCCCGGCGATCGCGCGGTCCTCGATCGCGATGCGGCGGTCGATTCCCTGCGTCTCGGCGCAATCGGTGCCGAACGCAGTCCGCTTGACCCGGCCGAGCGAATGGGCGGTGAACAGATAGGGGATGCCGAGCCGGTCCTTGATCGCCGCCGCCACCGCGCCGGCATCGGCATAATGGGCATGGATCAGGTCGGGCCGGCGGTCGAGCGTCGCGATATGGGCGACGAGCGCATCGACCGTGGTTTCATGTTCGCCCCATAGCGCTTCCTTGGCCATATAGGCATCGCTCGCCGAGCGCAGGCGGACGAGGCGGGTCGTCGCATCGATCGATTCGACCGCGCGCCAATAGCCCTCGCCTGCCGGACCGCCGCGAAACGCGCGGGTAACGATTTCCTGCCGTTCGATGTCGGGATGCCGCCCGCCGGCCGTGACCAGATCGAGCAGGTAGCGGATGTGGCCGCCGGTGTCGGCCGTAACGCCATATTCCACCTCGCGCGCACGAAGACAGCCCTGCAACGCAAGATGTAGGATGAACATTACGGAACTTTCCCGTTTAAATACGTGGTGTTGGGACCACCCTGACGGAACCGTCGCGCAGGCGGATGGTTCCGCCCGTGGAATGCCCGTCCCTTTACGCATCGCGCAGCTCGCCCCGGTGATCTACCCCACCCCGCCGGGCCGGACCGGCGGGACCGAACGGGTCGTGTCCGACCTGACCGAGACATTGGTGGCGATGGGCCATGACGTGACGCTGATCGCGCCGTCGGACAGCATCACCACCGCGCGGCATTTGTCGGCGCACCCCAGCCTGCGCACGCTGGAACAGCATCATGGGCCGGTCGCGCCGGGGGTTCCCGCCGCGCTGGAGGCGGCGCAGCTCGGCATCCTGCGGCGCTATCTCGACCGGTTCGACATGGTGCATTGCCACGGCGAGTTCGCCCATGCGGCGGTGCTAGGCGACCGGATCGGGTGCAGCCTGACGACGGTCCACTGGCGGCTGGACGAGCTGGACCGGCAATTGTTCTTTCGCAGCTTTCCCGAGCTGCCGGTCGCGGCGATCTCGGCGGCGCAGGCGCGCGACCTGCCCCGGTCGAACCGCGCCGGCATCGTCCACCACGGCATTCCGCCCGAACGGTTCCGGGCAGGGCCGGGCGGGCGCGGCGTCGCCTTCATCGGGCGGATGACCGACCAGAAACGGCCCGACGTCGCGATCCGCGTCGCGCGTGCCGCCGGGCGACCGATCCGGCTGGCCGGGGGGATCGACGTCGGCAACCCGCGCTATTTCGCCGACAGCGTCGCGCCGCTGCTGGGCGACGATGCGGTGCATGTCGGCGAGGTCGACGACCGCGCCAAACAGGCGCTGCTGGGCGAGGCGGCGGCGCTGCTCTTCCCGATCGACTGGCCCGAGCCGTTCGGGCTGGTGATGATCGAGGCGATGGCGTGCGGCACGCCGGTGATCGCATGGGACCGGGGCAGCGCGCGTGAGGTGGTGGAGCAGGGCGTTACCGGCTTCGTCGTCGGCAGCGAGGACGAGGCGGTCGCCGCCTTGGAGCGGATCGAAACGCTCGACCGGGCGCGGGTGCGCGAACGCTTCGAGGCGCGGTTCACCGCCCGGCGGATGGCCGAGGACTATGTCGCGCTCTACCGCCAGTTGATCGCGCTCAAATGAGGATCGGCATCGTCACCTGGGCCTATCCGCCCGAGAAGAGCGGCCTGTCGCGCGCCGCGCGCGAGATCGCGCAGGCGCTGGCCGGGGCGGGGCATGACGTGCGCGTCGTGACGATGGACCGGTCGGGGCGCGAGCGCGACGGCGCGGTCGAGGTGGTCGGCGCAGGCGGCGGCGGCTGGCTGGCATGGCTGCGGCGCTGGCCCGGCATCGGCCATTTGTGCGGCCCGGCGATGATCGCGGGGACGGTGCGGCGGCTGCATGCCGAACGCCCGTTCGACGTGGTCGAGGGGACGAACTGGTATGCGCCGGGGCTATGGATCGCACTGACCGGGCCGGTGCCCTATGTCACGCGCAATTCCACGCCGGTCGCGACCAGCGCCGCCCCGCCCGTAACCTTGCGCGACCGGATCGATCGGCGGGGGGCGGTGATGGTGGAGGCGGTGGCGGCGCGCGCCTCGGCGGGGCTCATCTCCAATACCGCGGCGCATGGCGCGAAGATCGCCGCGCTGTACCGCACGGCACCGCCGGGGCCGGGTCATGCGGTGGTCGGCCTGAGCCTCGACCCCGCGATCGTCGCGGCGGGGCAGGCGGCATCCTATCCGCCGGGCAACGACATTCTGCGGATGCTGTTCGTCGGGCGCAACGAACCGCGTAAAGGGACCGATGCGCTGATCGGCGCGCTGCCCGCATTGGCGGCGGAGGCCGATGCGGGGGAGCTGCCCGATTTTCGGCTGACGGTGATCGGGCTGCATCGCCACGAACTGGACGGACTGCCGCCGGCGGCGCTGCGCCGGATCGATTCCTTTCACCGCGTCGACGATGACACGCTGCACGCGCAACTGGCGGCGGCGGACATGGTGGTCGCGCCGTCGCGCTACGAAAGTTTCGGGCTGGTGTATCAGGAGGCGATGATGTTCGCCCGGCCGATCGCGGCGTGTGGCGAGGACCCGAGCGCGCGGTTGTTCGTCGGCGACAGCGGCGCGGGGCTGCTGGCGGAGAATTGCACGGCGCTGGCGCTAGGCGACGTGTTGCGGCGGATGCTGCGCGACGGCGGGTTGCGCGCCGCCCTGTCGGCGGCGGCGCGGGTGGCGGCGGGGCGCTTCACCCGGACGAGCCTGGCGACGGAGACGGCGGCGGTTTATGTCGCGGCGGTGAACGGGCGGAGCAAGGCGGCTTCATCGGTCGGGCGGCCGGCCCCGGCGGACATCGCCTCATAGACTTTCGATCGTGCGAGTACGCGGGTGCGGTCGAGCCGGTGATCGATCGCGCCGGTCAGCGCCAGCGAGGTCCGCTCGAACGGTACGTCGGGGCGTTCGTGGACCCGGCCGGCGAAGCGGATGTCGCTGCGCACCAGCCGGTACTGAATGTCGGGCCACAGCGCCGATTGCACCCCGTCGACCAGATTGCGCCGGGCGAGGCCCAGCGCGCACAGACCGTCGCGATCGGCCGCCGCCGTCAGCCAGCCGAGCGCGCCGAGCAGCGCGTCGTCGGGCCGTTCGTCGGTGTCGAGGTGCAGCACCCATCCTTCCGCCAGCGCCTGCACCCGGTTGCGTTGCGCGGCGAAGTCGCCGCCCAGCGGATGCGCCATGACCTGCACGCCGCGCGCCTGCATGGCGAGAGTGGCGGCATCGCCAATCGTGCCGTCGAGGACGACGATCGCCTTGGGGAACCTTGGCCGCAGCGCCGCGAGCATCGCCGCCACCGTGTCGCTGTCGCCGGCGCGGGCGATGATGCCCAGCGTCACGTCGGGCGAGCGCGGCGTGGTCGGGTGCCAGCGCTCCGCCTCCCATATCATCCCCAGCGCCCATGCCGCGTTGCGCCGGGCATGCGGCGCGAGCGTGAAGCCGGTTGCCGCTCCTCCCACCAGATGCGCGCGGATCGCCTCGCGCAGCGCCACCGCGTCGAAACGCAGATCGGCGACGGCGAGGCCGCAATGGGTGCATTCGGGCAGCGCGCGCGCATGCCAGCGATCGTTGCCGCATATCGGGCAGCGGGGCCCGGTGATCGCTTCGTCCAATGGCTGTTCCCGTTTCGCGGTGGTGCGCGTAGGGAACGCACGGACGGCAGGGTGGTTCGCTAACCGCAATGATACGCAAGGATGTGACAGAAACGATCGTCGTCGCCGGTGCGAACGGTGATCTGGGCGGGCGGATCGTCCGTGCGGGGCTCGCGCGCGGTGCGGTGGTACGCGCGCTGGTCCGGCCGGGGGGCGACGCCGCGGCGCTGGCGGCGGCCGGTGCGGAGGTCGTCGCCGTCGACTATAGCGATGCGGCGGCTTTGGTCCGCGCATGCCGTGATGCCCGCTGCGTGGTGTCGGCGTTGAACGGTCTGGGCGAGACGATCCTCGATACGCAGACCCGGCTGCTCGACGCGGCGATCGGTGGCGGGGCGGCGCGGTTCGTGCCTTCCGACTTCTCGATCGATTATACCGCGTTGCCGACGGGCACGAATCGCAATTTCGACCTGCGTCGCGCCTTTCGCACCCGGCTCGACACCGCGCCGATCCTCGCCACCTCGATCTTCAACGGTGCGTTCGCCGACATGCTCAATGGGCAGATGCCGCTGATCCAGCGGCCGGTGCGGCGGGTGCTGTACTGGGGCGATGCCGACACCCGCTTCGCGCTGACGACCAAGGATGATGTCGCCGCCTATACCGCCGCCGCCGCGCTCGATACCGCAGCACCACGCGACCTGCACATCGCCGGGGCCAGCGTCAGCGCGCGCGACCTCGCCGGGGTGATGGGCGAGGTGACGGGCAAGCGCTATGGCGTGCTGCGCGCCGGATCGCTGAACGGCCTCGCTCGGCTGATCGGGGCGACGCGGCGGCTGTTCCCCGATCGCACCTCGGTGTTCCCGGCTTGGCAGGGGATGCAGTATCTCCACAACATGTTCGACGGGCGCGCGCCGTCGGCCCCGACCGACAACGCGCGCTACGACGTCGCGTGGACCGATCTGCACGACGTGTTGCGGGGCTAGTGGGGATCGACATTCAGCTATTCCGGTGCAGTTCGTAGTCGAAAACGCCATCCTCCTTCGTCACCCCGGACTTGTTCCGGGGTCCACTTGGTCGCAAACGCTGTCGCAAGTGTTTCGAGCGGCATCAATCGCTGCACGGTGGACCCCGGAACCAGTCCGGGGTGACGGAAATGGTCGTTGCTGGCGGCACGGCCGACGGAATGTCGATCGGCCCTAGTCCTACTCCTCGACGATCGGCGCCACGCTGCCCGCCGCGACCGACCAGCGCGCGGTGGTTGCGGTGGTGAAGGTCGGTTCGATCACGCTCGACACGGTGCGGAACTGCGCCTGCGCGCGGGTCGGCGTCAGGGTGAGCAGCAGATAGCCCTTGCGGTCCTGATCGCAGTAGCGGACCTCCGGGCTGCCATCGGCGATGATCGTGCCGATGCCGGGCAGGATCGAACCATAGGACGGGCTGGAGATCGCGGTCGCGCCGAATTCGGCGGCGACGAGGCGGCCGGCATCGTCGTGCAGATCGTTCGCCCAGCCGGCATGGCTGTCCCCCGACAGCACGATCGGCCGCGACCCCGCCCGGCGGAACGCGGCATAGAGCCGCTCGCGCGCCGGGGGATAGCCGTCCCAGCTATCGAAGTTGAACGGCAGTCCCGCCTTGTACGATGCCTGCCCCTCGGCGATCCGGTCGCGATAGGCGGCGGGTGCCTTGGCAAGAAACTCGGCATAGCCGGCATCGCCGAGGGCTGCGGCAAGATCGGGGCCGGGGACGCGCGCCATCACCACCTGATTGCCGAGGAGCTGCCATGGCCGCTTCGCCGCGACCGACCGGGCGAGCTGCGCCTCGACCCAGTCCTGCTGCCCCTTGCCCAGCAATTCGCGGTCGGGGCGGGCGCGGATCGCCATCATCCGTGCATAATCGTCGGGCGCGATGCCGGCTCCCTTGGGCGCGGCCTGTTCCGACCGGGCGAGCAGGCGGGTTTCGACCATCACCAGCGTCGCCAGATCGCCGAAGTCGAACGCGCGGTTGATCGCCGCCCATGGCTGGCCCGGCTTGGGATCGCGGATCGGCATCCATTCGAAATAGGCCTGCATCGCCGCCGCCTTGCGCTTGCCCCAGTCGCCCTCGGTCGCGGGATCGTGGTTCTCGGCCCCGCCGACCCAAGCGTCGTTGGCGCTCTCGTGATCGTCCCAGACGCAGAGGAACGCGGCGCGGGCGTGCGCCGCCTGCATCGCCGGGTCGCGCTTGGTCTGCGCATGGCGGGTGCGATAATCGGCGAGGGTGACGATCTCGTGCGCCGGTTCGGGCAGGCGGTTCAGCTTGCGGCCGATGTCGGCGCCATAGCCGTCGGGAGCATATTCATAGATATAGTCGCCAAGATGCAGCACCGCGTCCAGCCGGGGTTCGGCGGCGATCGCGGTATAGGCGTGCCAGTAGCCGCCGGGATAGAGCTGGCACGACACCACTGCCAGCACGACATCGGCGGTGCGCCCACGCGGCAGGGTACGGAACCGGCCGGTCGGCGAACGGGTGCCGTCGGCAGTGGTGAACCAGTACCAATAGTCGCGCCCGGCGGTCAGCCGCGTGACCTCCACCTTGGCGGTGAAGTCGCGCGCGGCGCGGGCAGTGACGCGGCCGCTGGCGACGGGCGTGCCCTGCTCGCTGGTGGCGACATGCCAGTCGAGCGGAATGTCCCCCGTCGCGCCGGCGGGCGGCGTCGCGCGGGTCCACAGGATCGCGCCGTCCGCCGCCGGATCGCCGCTCGCCACGCCATGCTCGAACCGCGCGGGCGGGGGGGCGGCATGGGCCGTGACGGCGGGCAGCGCGAGCGCGGCGCTGCCGCCGATGGTGCGAAGGGCGGTGCGGCGGTTGATCGTCATGGGCGGCAAACCTTGGCAGAAGCGGGACAGCCGCCCCCTATGTCGCTGATACGACAGGTCGATGACGTAACCGGACTGTCATTCCTTCCCCCTAGAGGCGGCGCCATCATTAGGGGGATATTGCATGTCGTTCTCGCGTCCGCTCGTCGCGCTGCTCGCGCTTGGTTGTTCGACCACCGCCTTCGCGCAGGCCAATGTCCAGCCGCGCACATCCGACGATGCCGATAGTGCCGCCGAGATCGTCGTGACCGCGCAAAAGATGGAACAGCGGATCGAGGACGTACCCCTCACCGTCACCGCCATCACCGGCAAGCGGATGGCCGACCTCGGCGTATCGACGCTGGCCGATGTCGCGCAATATATCCCCGGCCTCGTCATCCAGGAGCAGAGCGCCAATAATCCGGGCTTCGTGATCCGGGGCATCACGTCGGATTCGGGATCGGCGCAGCAGGGCGCGCGCGTCACTTTCTATTACAACGGCGTCGACATCAGCCGGTCGCGCGGGGCGTATCAGGACCTGTTCGATCTCGAACGGATCGAGGTGGTGAAGGGGCCGCAGGCGACGCTGTTCGGCACCGCCGCCGCCGTCGGCGCGGTATCGATCATCTCCGCGCGGCCCCGCCCCGGTTTCTCGGTGGAAGCCGCCGCATCCCGGGGCAATTTCGACCGGACGCAGGTGTCGGGTGTCATCAATGCGGGGGGCGACACGCTCGCCGGGCGGCTGGCGTTCGCCTATAAATACCGCGACGGCTATGTCCGCAACATCGCGGGTGATGCGACCATCCCGAACCAGAATCAGGGTCGGGTCGATCAGGACGACCTGAACGGGCAGGACCAGCGTGGGCTTCGCGGATCGCTGCGCTGGACGCCGACCCCCGCCGTCACCGCCGACCTCGTCCTCACCTATGACGGGCAGCGCAATCCGGGCACCGCGTTCAAGAGCCGCGCCTTCGCGCCGACCGGCGGGCGGACCGGCGATTATGGCGCTGCCGAACTGTCGGGATCGCCGCTGAGCGCCGAGGTGCTGGGCAAGCGCAAGCTGGGGCTCGACCGCGACGTGTATGACGCGAACCTGACCGTGCAGGTCGACGTCGCGCCGGGCGTCGTCTTCACCGCCGTCAACGGCTATCGCCGCTTCAACAGCCTCGAAACGTTCGACGCCGATGGCGGACCGGCATGGTATCTCGAATTCGCCGAGGATGCGAAGGGCGACCAGTGGAGCCACGAAGGCCGCTTCGCCTTCACCGGTGAAAAGGCACGCGCGTCGTTCGGCTGGAACGCCTTTTTCGAGAACGGCTATCAGCGCGTCCCCTTCTCGACCGAGGAAGGCACCTATCTCGCCTGTTCGGTCGCCGGGGCCTATGCCGGCGTCCGTGCCGGGCTGAATGCGGCGGGCGTGCCTACCGGCGCGGGCTGCGTTGCCGCCAACGGCACGATTCCGGCGACGCGCGCCACCGCGCTGCTGACGCGGGGGGGGGCCACCGTGCTGCCCTATGCGTCGGAATTCGCCAATTACGGCAACAACGATACCTATTCGGTGTTCGCCGACGCGACATGGCTGCCGCTGCCGCAACTGGAGCTGACCGCCGGCGCGCGGGTACTGATCGAAAATCGCCAGTCGCAATACAGCTCGGTCCAGCCCTTCTCGCGCATCCTTGCCGGGGCGGGGGTGTTCACCAGCCTGCTCGGCACCGCCAGCACCGGGGGTGCGAAGTTCGAGGCCGAGCGCAGCTTCGCCGCCGTGCTGCCGCGCTTCAACGCGCTGTTCCGGCTGAGCGATGCGGTGAACCTGTACGCGACGGTCAGCAAGGGCCGCCGCTCGCCGGTGGTGCAACTGGCCGCCGCGCGGACCGGCACGGCGGCGACCGCCGCCGTCATTCCCGCGCTGCAGATCGTGCCCGAAGAGCTGGTGTGGAATTACGAAGGCGGCATCAAGGGACGGGTCGGGCCGTTCAGCGGCGCGGCATCGGTCTTCTACCAACGCTATGACGGGTTTCAGGTGAGCGGGACCGAGAACGGTGTGACGACCACCCGTTCGGCCGGGTCGGCCGACAACCTCGGCGTCGAGCTGGAAGGCAATCTCGCGATCGGGCGCGTCCTGTCGCTGTTCGGGACCTTCGCCTATCTCGACGGCGGCATCGGAAAGGACGCGACCAACGGCGTGTTCGCCGGCAATCGCTTCCGTCTCCAGCCCGATATGACCGCCTCGGGCGGCGCGAACCTGCGGGTGCCGCTGGGCGGGCTGACGCTGTATGCGGTGCCGAGCGTCACCTATCGCTCGCGCGTGTTCTTCGAACTGCCGAACAATCCGGCGATCGCGCAGGGCGGCTATACGCTGGTCAACGCGCGTGCCGGGGTCGAGATCGGCCGCGACGGACGCTTCCTGATCGGCGGCTTCGCCCGCAACCTGACCAACGAGCGCTATCTGATCGATGGCGGCAACACCGGCGGCGGCTTCGGCGTGCCCACCTATATCCGGGGCGAGCCGCGCTTCTACGGCGTCGAGGTCGGCGCACGTTTCTGATCGTACTGCTCCCCCCTGACAAGGATTCCTCTGCGAAAGTGCCGTCGATTGCTGAGGCTCGGCGTACCCCGGCGAAGGCCGGGGTCCAGTTGGTGAACGATTCTACTGGAGTCGATCGACATTCAGCATTTCCGGCCAGTCATCGTCATCTTCGGCCGACACAGCCGCCCCTTTCGTCACCCCGGACTTGTTCCGGGGTCCACGGCTCGGCAATCGGTATGCCTTGAGCCTCCATTGACCGCATTTGCGGCCAGGTGGACCCCGGAACGAGTCCGGGGTGACGACGCGCGAAGGAATGTCGATCGGCCCTAGCACTACCTGGGCAGTTTAACGTAGCGTGGGTGCTACCCCTGCTGGCATGCGAGGTAGCGATGGCTGGCGTTCGTGAGAGGGTGCAGGAACTGGATGCGTGGCCGGCGCCGTTTCTGGCAGTGACGGGGCGCAAGACGCGTCGGGTGTGGGCACCATTGTACCTGCGGGGGCTGTTGGGCCCGGGCGACCGCAAGAGC
Organism: Sphingomonas sp. Leaf407; assembly: GCF_001425385.1. GTDB lineage: Bacteria > Pseudomonadota > Alphaproteobacteria > Sphingomonadales > Sphingomonadaceae > Sphingomonas. Next base: position 55,659 of record NZ_LMQO01000004.1, on the reverse strand, counting down.
CTGTCGCCAATGGTGGCGCGACTGGGGCTGCCGGGTCACGATCAGCTCCAGCATTTCATTGCCAGCCCGGCCTGGGACGATGCGCCGCTTTGGACGCAACTGGCGCACGAAGCGGATCGCCTGGTGGGCGGGCCTGACGCTTATCTGGTAATCGACGACACGGCCTTGCCGAAGAAGGGAGTGCTGTCGGTCTGGGTGGCGCGGCAATACTGCGGCGCACTGGGCAAACAGGCGAACTGCCAGTCGCTGGTTTCCTCGACGCTGGCGCAAGGCGAGGTGCCGGTTCCGCTCGGGCTACGGCTGTTCCTGCCCGAAGCATGGACGAACGAGCCAGGCCGCTGCTTGCAGGGGGGTGTGCCCGAAGATGCGATGATGCCGTGGACGAAAGGCAAGATCGCATTGGCGGAGATCGATCGTATCCAGGCAGCCGGTGTGCGCTTTGGTACCGTACTGGCCGATGCCGGCTGCGGTACCAGCGCGGCTTTCCGTCACGGACTGGATGCACGCGGGCTACGCTGGGCGGTAGGCATCGCGAAGAACCAGAAAATATACGACGCCGATGTGCGGATCGTGGCTCGTGTTGGACGTGCCTGCAAGCCGACACCGGACAGGGAGCCATGCGACGCCGAGACGCTGTTGGCCGGGCTGAAGTGGCGACATGTCGCGTGGCGGCACGGGACCAGGGGCAAGCTGACGGCCCGGTTTGCGATGTGCCGGGTGCGCGTCGGCGATGGCCCGACCTGGGGCAACAACCGTCACCTGCCCGGCGCGGAGGTCTGGCTGGTCGGCGAATGGCGCTCGTCGGGCGAGCGCAAATACTATCTGTCGAACCTGCCGGCCGACACGACGCGCCGTGACTTGGCAGGAGCGACCAAGGCGCGCTGAGTATGCGAACAGGGTCACCAGCAATTGAAGGAGGAACTGGGCCTCGACCATTTCGAAGGGCGCTCATGGACCGGCCTGCACCGACATGCGCTGATGGCATGCATTGCCTGTGCCTATCTCCAGCATCTGCACCTCGCCGAATATCGTCGGACGGGGCGGGGAAAAAATAACCACCCGACTACCGGGACCACCGCCAGCGCCAAGCCTGCCCACGGTCCGACAAGCCATCATCGGCAAACTCTTCGAGCGCCTCGTTCCACCCGTCCTATGCCCACACTGCCAAAAACGCCTTCGACTGCCCTCTGATGTCAAAGTGCCCAGGTAGTACTAGTAGAATGTAACATCATATCGTTGATCGGGGGATCTTCATATTGACCTATTCGCGCCGAATGGCGCCAGCGCTGGTGTCATTGCTGGCGACCGCGAACGCTACGGCAAGGGAGCGTCACGTAGAAGGGGCACAGACATACGGTAGCGACGATCATGCCGGCAGCCGGGTGATCTGACGCAGGGGTCGCAGCTTACCGTTTGGTGCGCCGGGGCCGGCCGAGAGATAGTCGCCGGTCAGGTTGATGCGCTGGTGCCGCCGGTGCGGATCGAGGTCGCGAGCCGGATCGTGTCGTTCCAGTAGTCGGCGATCAGCGCCTCGTCGATCGGCTGCGCTGCGAGCGGGGCGATGTCCGGTCCAAGCCGCATGTCGGCGAACCGGTGCAGGCGCCGGACGGCAATGTTGGGGATGTGCGGCGCGAAGCGGAAGCCGAGCAGGTGGCATAGTGCAAAGACATGATCGGAGACGCCGCCCCCATCGGTATGGTGGCGTTCGATCGCGAGATCGGCACCGTGATGGAGCAGACCGTCGAGGACATGCGCCGCCTCGCCGGCCCCGGCGGAGATGACCCCGGAATGGAACGGCGCATAGCGGTCGGAGACGTGCGTGTAGAAAGAGGTGGCCGGTTCGCTGCCCTTGTGCGGGCTGATCGCGCCAGTCGCTTGCGCCCGCCCCGTCGTTAGATGGGTGAAACAGCCAGTGAGGCCGGTCCAGCGACCTACGTCGGCGAGCAGATCGGTGATCCGGATCGACGAGCGGGGCGAGCACGTCCTCCAGCGCATCGGCTGCAATCTTCGCTTCGACCTCTGCCAATCGACGCGCCAGCAACGCCTTGCGTTGGAACAGCCAGCCATGGCCGTGTCGGCGACGGGCACGGGCAACGGCCCTGCGTCGCGCATTGCGGCAAACAAAGGGGTGGGAATGAGCCGTTTGCCAACATGTCCCGTCAACCGGACTACGCTGGATTGATCGGTTCGTCCTGATAGACGGAAGGCCCCGGTGGCGTGACCGCAGCGGGTGAGGTCAACTCCCCTGTGTCGGTGTCGTACCGGAAGGTTTCGGTTACAGCGCCGGTTGCAACGGTGATGACGCCACGCGATCGATCGTCCTCAACCCCGATACGTGTAACAGGGTGTCCGGGACACCGGATCGTCGCACCCGACTGAAAGCCGGTGCTGCCATCGGGCTGGATCAGACATGGTTTCTCTCCTGCCCGACCAAGCTCCAGCCAACCTTCGGTCGTGATCCGGTGGGTATAGATTCCACGGTCATTGGGACCGACCGTCGTGAAAGGCTCGCCACGCCCGAAACGGCGTTCCCTGCCGGGAATATCCTTCACTCCCACCTGATTGTGGGTCAGCAGACCGTCGGCACCGATATAATAATGCCCGATCTGTGTCCCCCTATTGCCTGGCCAGCGCAGGTGCATGTGCATGTGCGGCGGGGCGTCGGTATGGCCGTGGGGGGCGTTGGTATCGAACCCCATGATCTGGATCCGCCCCAGATGCTCACGTTCGACCTGTTCGCCCAACCCCAGTTCGCGAATAACTTCGCGTTGCGCGAACTCCAGGACATTGGCGGCCCGGCGTTGCACGTCGGGGAACGGCCCCGTTGCATAGAAACCGGCACGTCGCACCGGATCGGCATGTTCGAAGCGCAGGACCATGCCCGGTTCGACGATATGCGTCGCCACTTCGGCCGCGGTGACGGCATCTGCAGCGACCGGCGGCACCTGCACGACGAGGCGTCCCGCATCGTATCGGAACGGCAGGTCGCCGCCCTCCAGAATGACCCGACGAACAGCCTTGCCCGGCCCTTGGAAGGCAAGTTCCAGCGACCGCCGACGCGGCACGCTCAGCGCGATCACCGTCTCGCGCGCATTCTCCGCATTGAACAACGGCTCAGTGACAGCCGTGCAGGACGGGCACGATGCCGGATCGAACCGCGCGACTGGCATGTCCGCCACGCCAAGCTTCACGAATTTCAAAACGATCCGCACGGTATCGGCCGGCCGCGCGCCATCGGCCAGCGCCGGTGGGGCGGGCATGCACATGCCCGCCAGCGCGAGGATGCGGGAAAACCCCCTCACCAGTTCGGCTTCCACGACAGACCCAGCCAGAACGTCCGGCCCACGGGGAAGAAGTAGTTCAGATAGTCGCGACCCGTACCCTGGCGGACGACGAACGGTTCCTTGGTCAGATTCTGTACCTGCCCGACCAGTTCCACGCCTTCGCGCACGGCCAGGCGCACCTGCACGTCGACCTGCTGGCGCGGTTCCTGGTAGAGATCGCGCGTCGGCGTGTCGCCGTCGGCCGATTGCAGCGCGCGGCCGATGCGGTTGTACGAGGCGCGGAGTTCGACCGGCCCGGTCGCATAGAACAGCGTCATATTGGCAATGTAGTCCGGCTGCTGGATCAGCCCGCTCGTCTTGCGGGTCGCAGACAGCCCCGATGCAATCCCCGCGGCGCTGACCGGCTGCCGGTACGATCCGTCGAGGAGCGTAAAGTTCGCATTGAAGCCCAAGCCCGGCAGCGCGGCGATACGATCCATCGTATAGCCGACCTCAAGTCCCTTCACCGTCGCCCCGGCGGCATTGCGCGGCGTGCTGACGAAGACGCTTTGATACGTCACGCCCTGGAAGGTGGTGACCGGACCCTGCTGGCTGCTCGTGAAAATCTCGTTCCTGATGTCCTTCACGAAACCGGCGACCGACAGCATCCCAGCGCCCATGTACCATTCGTAGGACAGGTCGTAATTCCACGCCTCGCGCGGTTTCAGATCGGGATTGCCGGTGTTGATCGTCAGCGTCCCGTCCGTGCCGATTCCGAACGAGGTGCGGGCGGCATATTGGCTATAATCGGGTCGGCCGATCGTCTTCGATACGCCCGCCCGCACCCGCATTCCGTCGCCGAGCTGGTACGTTGCCAGCGCGGAGGGAAGCCAATAGGCATAGTCGGTCGTCCGACGGACCGGCTCATATGCGGTCGAACCCCGTGTCGTGGGCGCCTGGTTCGTGTCGATGACCAGCGTCGTCGCATCGTAGCGGACACCCGCCTGCACATCGAAGCGATCGGCGCGGAACAGTCCCTGCGCATAGATCGCCTTCGTCGTCTCCAGATCGCGAAAATCGTCGGCCGCGTTGTTGGCGACCTGGTTGGTGGTGGTGAACGCGCTGCGACTGGTTTCGAAACGCTGCCATGCCGCCTGCCGATCGATCAGGAGATAACGAACGGCCGGCGTCAGATAGGCGGTCGGGTTCTTGTCGTAGAGGATGCCGCGCAGCGTTCCGGCGGTTACCTGCCCTGCGACATTGACGGGGACATATTCGGTGTAGCGCTGGTCGTAGGACAGGTCGGTCCGCGTGACCGCCGCACCCACGTTCGCCCCGAAACCCCGATCGTCGGCGGTCGCGTTGATGCCAAGGTTGACCTTGCCGAAATCGACGGTGGAATCGAGATCCCGGTTGATGCTGCGATAATAGAGCGCGCGGTAGCTGTCGGGATTGTTGGCAGCCGCAGTATCGTTGATCGTAAGCCGCGGACGGCCGTCCGTGATGGTATAGCCATAACCGAACGCCGGCAGGAACCCGGCCGAGGACGTACCGGCGCGCGGATTGGTGTCGTACTTTATCATCTCGCGCAGTTCGCGGTATTCCGCCTTCGAGCGCGCCAGCGTCGTGTCGAGCACGATGCCGTCGCCGAAATCATGGCGCCCCTTGGCATCGATCAGCCAGGTATCGCGCGTGACCGGCTGATAGGTCAGCCCCTGCTGAAGATCGCCCTGCGCGAACGCGCCGCTCGTCGCGGTGACCGCCGTCGGCGCGCCGGTCGGCAGCGTCAGGATCTCGTACCGCGTCTCGGTATCCTTGTCGTGATAATAGCCGCCGAACAGCGAAACCTCCGTCGCATCGTCGGGATGCCATTCCAGCTTCAGATTGCCGCTCACCCGGGTTCGCATGTTCTCGAAGAAATAATCCTGGTTGCGCACCGGCACGAGGAATCCGGTCGACCGATTGGAGAACGGCGTTCGCGCACCCGCCGCGGTAAAGTACGACCAGCCCGCACCATTGCTGTCGCCCGGCAGTTCGGCGCGCGCGCTGGACGGCAACCGCTGATATTCCACCGATGCGACGATTCCGAACGTATGATCGGCACCGAAGCGCATCGCGCTGGTCGCATCCGCACGGACCGATGCTCCGCCCTTGCGGATGAGCTTGCCGGCGGTGTCGTTGTAGCCGCCATTGGCGTTCATGACGAAGAATCGGTCGCCGCGTCCGTCGAAGGCGCTCTTGGACACGATGTTGATCCGGCCGCCCAGCGCGTGCGGATCATATTGCGCGGTGACGCTCTTGACCGCCTCGATCCGCGACACGAGCGACGACGGCAGCATGTCGAGCCGCGCGCCGCGGAACACCCAGTCGGGCGAGGCCAGCGGGATCCCGTCGATCGTCACCAGATTGTATCTGGGATCGAGCCCGCGGATCGTGGCGCGCTGATAGATGTCGCGGTTTTTGGTCGGATCGGCACCGCCGACTACGGACACACCCGTGATCCGCCGGCTGGCCTCGACGATGTTGAGGTCGGGCAGCCGCCCCACATCATCCTGCGAAACGGCATCGAGGATGACGGCGGAGTCGCGCTTCGCCTTGGTCGCCGAACGCTGTGAGGCGCGAAAGCCGGTGACGACGATCTCCTGACCCTCTTCGGAGCCTTCTGCCACAGTCTGCTCTGCAGCCGCAGCAGATGCTTGCGACTGCGCCAGCGCGGTAGTGCTTGTCAGCATCGTGCCGGCCAGCAGGCCGTGAACCCAACGGATTTGGCAACGCATCTCGAATCAGTCCCCCATTATCTCCCGCCTTTATATATCGTGTTGTATGATATTAATTTGACAGTGGGTCGCTACTGGTGGATTTTCGCCGCAGTCGGTAGCCATGGAGCATGATGAAGGGGCGTTTGATCAAAGCCGCAGGCGTTTCTGTGCGCGCACGCACGGTGCTCGCCGCGATCAGGCGGCACGGTAGCGTTTCGCGATCGGTGCTGATCCGTGAAACCGGCCTTTCCGGGACCGCGATCTTTCGTGCGACCGAGGAATTGGAGGTGGCCGGCCTGGTCCGCGCCGGGGCAACCGTTGCGGAAGGCCGGGGGCAACCCAGCAATATCATCCATATCGTGCCGGATGCGGCCTTTGCGCTTGGATTGTCGGTAATGACCGATCGCGCCGACGTCGCCCTGCTCGACCTGGCCGGATGCGTGCGGGCGCGCGCCGAGATCACGATGCCGGGCATGCCGCGTGGCGACCTGTTGGACGCAGCCGCGTCGTTCGGGACCGGGGCGTTGTCGTCCCTGGGTATCGAACCGGACAGGCTGAATGGCCTCGGCATTGCCGTCGCGGGCTTTTTTGTCGCGCCCGACATGGTGAACCCGGCCGAAGAGCTGGAAGACTGGGCGCTGGTCGATCTGCGCGCGGACGCATCGCGTCGGCTGACGATGCCTGTCGTCGTCGAGAACATCGCCAGCGCCGCAGCATTGGGTGAACGCCTGCTTGGCGTCGGCTCGCGCTATGCGAGTTCGTGCTACGTCAACGTCGCTTCGGGGTTCGGTGCGGGGATCATCGTCGATGGGGTGCTGATGCGGGGTCGACACGGCAATGCGGGGGAGATCGCGGGTCTCTTTCCAATGGCGGGACGGGCCACTCCCAATCTCGCGACGCTGCGCGGCTGCCTCGCCGATCACGGCGTATCGACCACCGGGATCGCCGACATGGTCGCGCGGTTCGATCCGGCATGGCCCGGTGTCGAAGCATGGCTGACCGAGCACCAACCAAGCTTCTCCTATCTGTTCGGCGTGCTTCGCCGCACCCTGGACTGCGAGGCGCTGATCCTGGGGGGCCGTTTGCCGCGCATGCTGGCGCGTCGGATCGTCGACGCGGCGGAATGGCCGGAAACGACGCTGACCGACCGGCGTGCGACACGCGCGCCGATGACGTTACTTGATGTCGCTAGCCTGGAACCCGATCTCGCCGGACCGTTGGGCGCGGCGTCGCTGGTCTTCCATCGGACGCTGTTCGATTGATAGCATAGGCGAAGGCCAGACCCATGGTCGACATCAGCCGTTCCACGGTGCATTTGGCGGTCGCCACGCCTTCGCGCCGCAACTGATGCCAGACCCTGCGCGTGCCATAGATACCAAAGCTGGCATCATGGACGCGCTTAATCTGCGCCCGTATTTCGTCGCTGGTCCTGCTCGTCGGCTCGCCTCCTCAAAGGCACCAGCGGCGCCGTGTCTCGGTGGTGCAGCCGATCTTCCCGGCGATCGAGGTCATCGCCGCCTACCCGGACGGATAATCCCTCGATGCTCATCAACCATCCGCACCGCGCGGTCGCGGAACTCATGCGAAAACCCGGGACGCTTCAAACCACCATTGCGTGACCGCTCGCGGCTGCCGATGGTCCAGAACAAATGGATCATATCGGGGAGGGGGCCCAGGGGCATGCGTCCACGGACGATCAATATCAGCATCGGCTATCTGGGGTTGCAGATCGCGTTCGGCATCCAGAGCGCAAGTCTCAGCCGTATCTTTCAGGGGCTGGGGGCACCGGTCGAGCAACTGGCGCTGCTGTGGCTTGCCGGGCCAGTGACCGGGTTGCTGATCCAGCCAGTCGTCGGCGCGCTCAGCGACCGGTACGGCACGCGGTTCGGGCGGCGGCGGCCGTATATCTTCGGGTCCGCGCTGATCGTGATGGCCGCGCTGGTGACATTGCCGCTCGCCGCGTCGCTGGCAGTGGCGGTGGCAACGATCTGGCTGCTGGAAGCGGCGATGAACGCGCTGCACGCGCCGTATCGCGCGCTGGTCGCCGATACGCTGCCGGTGGCGGACCATGCGCGTGGCTATGCGATGCAGACGGTGTTCATCGGGCTGGGCGCGCTGGCGGGTGCCTGTGCGCCGATGCTGCTGGCACAGGCGGGGCTGTCGAACGCCGCGCTGCCGGGACAGACGCCGCCGTCGATCCGCTTCGCCTTCGTCGCGGCGGCGGCGGCGGTGGCCCTGTCGGTCGGATGGACGCTGGCGACGGTGCGCGAACCCCGGCGTGTGGACGCCACGCCCCCGGTATCCGCGCCAAAGGCGAAGCGGTTTGCGGCGGTCGCGCGGCTATGGCGCGTGTTGCGGCCGGTGGCCGCGATCCAGTTCGCCTGCTGGTTCGGCCTTTATCTGCTATGGGTCTATGCCACGCCGGTTATCGCCGCCAACGTCTATGGCGCGACGTCGCCTTTCGATGCGGCCTACGCCCGCGGCGCGGACTTCGTCGGGGTATTGTTCGGCACCTACAACGGGGTCGCGGGCATCTTCGCCTTCGTGTTACCGGCCCTGTTCCGCCGGTTCGGGGTGCGACGCGTCCATGCGGCGGCGCTGGGGGCGGGGGCGGTCGGCCTCGCCGCGCTTGCATCCTGCACCGGCCCGATGGCGCTGATGGGCTGTGCGGGGCTGATCGGGATCGCCTATGCCTCGATGCTCAGCGCGCCGTTCGTGCTGGCGGGGCGGATCGTGACCAGCGCGACGGCGGGCATGTTCATTGGGGTGATGAACATCTTCATCGTCGTGCCGCAACTGGTCGCCGGGCTGACGATGGGATGGATCATCGCCCATCCGTTGCAGGGATCAGTGGTGCCCGTCCTCCCGCTCGGCGGACTGGCGATGCTGGCCGGCGCGTGGCTCAGCCTGCGCCTGCCGGCGGTGGACGAACCCACACGGACCGCGTAACGCAACTTAATGCAAAACGAACGAGGAACCATGACGCGATGACCCGGATGAAGCGAAGCGGACCCACGCTGCGCGACATCGCGGAGGCGGCCGACGTGTCGATCGCCACCGTGTCGCGGGTGCTGACCGGACACAGCGCGATCAGCGACGATACGCGCGAGCGCATCCTGCGCGCCACCGATCGTCTCGGCTATGTCCATGTTCCGCAGCGCCGCCGCCAGTCCGTGCCGATGCTGGCCGATCAGCTATGCCTCGTCGTGCCGGTGTCGCTGGCGCATGGCAGCCAGTTGGCCAACCCGTTCGAACTGGCGTTGATCGGTGGAATCGGCACGGCGGTGCGCGAGCGGCGGCGCGACATATCGATCGTGTGGCAGACGCCGCATGACGACGCGACGCTCGCCGCGTTCCTCGACGACAGCGGGTATGCGGGCACGATCTTCCTCGGCCAGTCGCAGTTTCACGATACGCTGAACCGGGTCGGCGCGGCCGGGGCGCCGCTGGTCGCATGGGGCGTGGAGGTTGCCGGACAGCAATATTGTTCGATCGGCAGCGACAACCGTGCCGGTGGTTTTCAGGCGACGCAGCATCTGTTGCGCAGCGGACGGCGGCGGATCGCCTTTGTGGGGGCGGCACCGCCGATCGCGGCGGCGCGCACGCCGTTCTCGCAAATCGCGATCCGGCAGGAGGGGTATCGTGCCGCGCTGGCGGCGCATGACGTCCCGTTCGATCCGCTGTTGGTCCAGACGCCCGCCGCCGGTCGCTTCGACGGGGGCGAGGCGGTCGATGACCTGCTGGAGCGCGGCATCGCGTTCGACGCGATCGTCGCCGCGTCCGATGTGGTGGCGCTCGGGGCGATCCGGGCGCTTCACCGGCGGGGCATGTCCGTCCCGGGCGACGTCGCGGTGATCGGCTATGACGACATCGATGCGGCAGCGCTGGCGATACCGGGACTGACGACGATCCGTCAGGACGTCATCAAGGCGGGCAGCCTGCTGGTGTCGAAATTGCTGCGGATCATCGACGGGCATCGCGTCCGGTCCGAACGTCTGCCGACCGATCTCGTGATTCGCGAATCCTGTGCCGGTTGACACGAAGGTTCCATGCAAATCCTGTGGATCGATACGTTTCATCTGATTGATATAATTCAGATTATCGATCGGAATCCTCGTCGTTCCATGTAAATTGCAATCGTTTGCAGTTTATATTTGCATTGCTTTGCGCAAGCTCGCATCTGTTGCCCATCAAACGACCGCGCAGGCGCGGCGTCCATGGAGGGGATATATGATGCGTGCCTATCGCCTTGTGCTGCTCGGTTCGATTGCCGCGACGTTGCCGTTGGCTCCGGCAGCGGCGCAGACCGTGCCCGCCGAACCGGCCACCGCCGAACAGGAAGCGCCCGCCGCCGAGGGCGGCGACCTCGGCCTCGACGAGATCATCGTCACTGGCACCCGCACCGGCGTGAGCAAGTTCGAAACCTCCTATGCGATCACCACGGTGGATTCGCTGGCCATCGCGCAGAAGGCGCCGCTGGGCATCGCCGACCTGATCGCCTCGACGCCGGGCATCTATGTCGAAAGCTCGGGCGGCGAGGTCGGCAACAACGTCTATTCGCGCGGGCTGCCGGCGGATAATTACCGCTATCTCCCGCTGCTCGAGGACGGCCTGCCGGTGTGGGAAGAGGGGGCGGGCGCCTTCACCAACGCCGACGAGTTCTTCCGTGTCGACGCGACGGTGGACTCGCTCCAGATCGTGCGCGGCGGATCGGCCTCGATCACCGCGTCGAATGCGCCGGGCGGTGTCGTCAACGTCCTGACCAAGCGTCCGACCAGTACGTTGCAAGGGCTGGTCAAGGCCGAGGTCGGCGACTGGGATCATTACCGCGTCGATGCCAATGTGTCGGGCCCGCTGACCGATCGGCTGTCGTTTTCGGTCGGCGGCTTCTACCGCGAGGACAACGGCCTGCGGAACCCGGGCTTCACCGGCAACCAGGGCGGGCAGCTTCGCATTGGGCTGAACTACGACTTCGCCGACAGCGGGTCGCTGTTCGTCAGCTATCGCAAGCTCGACGACAAGAACATCTTCTACACCGCCATCCCGCTCGCCAGTGCCGACAAAGGACTGCCGGGGCTGGATGCGGGCACCGGCACGCTGGTCAACACCGATTTCGCGCGGATCACCTTGCCCGACGGCAACGGCGTGTTCGGCAAGCGCGTCGATCTGACGCAGGGTATCCATACCGATACCGACACCTTCACCGCTATCCTGAACAAGCCGCTGGGCGACGGGTGGGAGGTCAACAACCGCGCGCGCTATACCAAGGGCTTCGTCGACTTCAACGGCCTGTTCAGCTCGGGTATCGCGACGTCGCAGCAGTTCCTGAGCGACGGCTTCAGCCGCATTCTCGCCGCCCGTCCCGACACCGTGCGAGCAGTGTACCGCGACGCGCGGACCGGGCAGACGGTGGCAGCCTCGGCGCTCGGCAACCAGCTCGCGCTGACGCAAAGCATCTTCAACACGGTCGTCGATGTCGAGAATGTCGTCAACGACCTGAGCGTGACCAAGAAGCTCGACACCGGCATTGGCCGCCACACGCTGACCGGCGGCTATTACTTCAGCCATTTCGAACAGACGCAGAACTGGAACTGGAACGACATTGTCGTGGAGGCGATCAACCGGCCACGCTATTTCGACATCGTCGGGCTGAACGCCGCGGGGCAGCAGACGGTGGCGCTGACGCAGGGCGGGTTGCTTAACCTGCACAGCAATCTGCAACGCTTCGACGACGACGTCACGATCAACGCCTTCTACCTGACCGATGCGTGGCAGGTGACGCCGAAGCTACGCATCGATCTCGGCGCGCGCTATCACCATGTCGCCAAGGAAGGAACGATCGCGCAGACGGCGCGCCGCAACCTGGGCGACACATCGACGCTGGCCGACGACAATGTGCTGGTGTTCACCGGCGGGACCACCCCCTATCGCTTCAAGACCGGACAATGGGCGTTCTCGGTCGGCGGCAATTATGAATTCAGCCCGCGCGTCGCCGCCTTCGCGCGCTACAGCCGCAGCTTCCGCGTGACCCCCGAATTCGTTCAGTGGTTCGGTGGCATTCCGGTCGAAAACCGCATCGATCTGGTCGAAGGCGGCTTCAAATATTCGACGCGGCCCTTCTCGGCGTTCGTCACGCTGTTCTACAACAAATTCCCCAACGTCGCCTTCCAGACGATCGTCGCCGGTCCCAACGGGCAGGCGCAGACTGTCAACCAGAATGCGGCGGCGGAATCGAAGGGGGTCGAGGTGGAGCTGTCGCTGCGCCCGGTCGACTTCTTCGACATTTCGGCAAGCGGCAACTACCAGAAGATCAACTATACCAGCTTTGCCGGACAGGGCGCGACCGGCGCGTTCGACTTCAGCGGCAACCAGATCGTGCGACAGCCGCAGGTGCAGTTCTCGGTCCGCCCGACGCTGCGCCTGCCGGGCGACCGGGTGAGCGTGTTCGGCGAGGCGGCCTATACCGGCAAACGCTATGTCGATGTCGCCAACACCATCGTGTTGCCGAGCTATACCGAGGTCCGCGCCGGCGCGAACTGGAAGATCAGCGATGCGTTGCAGGCGCAGGTGGTGGCGACCAACCTGTTCAACGAAGTCGGGCTGACCGAGGGCAATCCGCGTGCCGGATCGATCATCGGGGTACAGGAAACCGCGTTCCAGGGCCGCCCGATCTTCGGCCGCCGCGTCCGTGCCAGCCTGACCTACAGCTTCTGAAACGAAAGGGCGGCGACCATGGTCCGCACGATGATTTCGCTCGCCGCCCTGCTGGTCGCCACCCCGGCACTGGCGCAGGCATGGCAGACGGTGCGCTCCCCCGATGGGCGCATCGCCGTCGACCTGGCGGTCGATCGTGGTGAGGCGGTGTACCGGGCGCGTTATGACGGCAGGCCGATCCTAGATCGGTCGCGCATGGGGTTCCGGTTCCGGGATGCCGGACCGGGCGATGCCGGGCTGGTGCTGGTCGACAGCCGCCGCACCTCGCAGGACCGTGCATGGACCCAGCCATGGGGCGAACGGCGTGCGATGCGCGAGCGGTATCAGGGACTGGCGGCGACGGTGGCGGCTGCGGACGGGCGGCAACTCGGTGTCGAGATCCGGGTGTTCGACGATGGTTTCGGTTTTCGCTATACCTTGCCGGGCACCCGCGATCAGGCGCTGGTCGTCAGCGACGAGCGCACCGAGTTCCACTTCGCCCGGAATTACCGGGCATGGTCGATCCCCGCCTATCGCGAGAAGTTCAGCGAATATGAGTACAGCCGCTCGGCGCTGTCCGCGATCCAGACAGCGCAAACGCCGCTGACGCTGGAGGGCGATGGCGTCGCGATGGCGGTGCATGAAGCGGCGCTGGTCGACTTCCCCTCGATGAACCTGCGGATGCCCGAGGAAAACAGCCGCACGTTGAAGGCCGACCTGTCGCCATGGTCGAACGGCGATCTGGCGCGCACGCATGGCGGGGCGGTGACGCCGTGGCGGGTGGTGATGGTGGCCCCCGACGCGGCGCGACTGGCGGACTCGACGATCGTCCTGAACCTCAACGAGCCCAACCGGATCGGCGACGTGTCGTGGGTGCGGCCCGAAAAATACATCGGCATCTTCTGGGCGATGCACACCGGGCTGCTGACGTGGGAGCCGGGGCCGAAGCTCGGTGCCAAGACCGGGCGGGCAAAGGCCTATATCGACTGGGCGGCGGCGCATGGCATCAAGGGGGTGCTGGTCGAGGGCTGGAACGTCGGGTGGGACGTGCCGGAATGGTGGAAGAACGGCCGGTCAAAATTCACCTTCGATCAGGCGCAGCCCGCCTTCGATATGGCGGCGGTCTCGGCCTATGCGAAGGTGAAGGGCGTCGACCTGATCGGCCATCACGAAACCGGCGGGCAGGTGCGCGATTATCTGCGCCAGCTCGAACCGGCACTCGATTATTATGATCGCCATGGCGTGCGCTCGATCAAGCTGGGATATGTCGGGACCCGGCACGACGAAACCGAATGGCCCGACGGGCAATATGCGGTCGAAAATCTGCAAAAGGTGGTCGAGGCGGCGGCACGGCACCGCATCGCGGTGTTCCCGCACGAACCGGTCAAGGATACCGGGCTGCGCCGCACCTGGCCCAATCTGATGAGCCGCGAGGGCGCGCGCGGACAGGAATATAACGGCGGCAGTCCCGATGGCGGCAATGCGCCCGATCACACCACCATCCTGCCGTTCACCCGGCTGTTGTCGGGTCCGCTCGACTATACGCCGGGGGTCTTCGCCTTCGATTACCGCGCGACGCGGCCCGACAACCGCGTTCCCTCGACGCTGGCCAACCAGCTCGCCCTCTATGTCGTGCTCTACAGCCCGGTGCAGATGGCGGTCGACCTGCCCGAACATTACGACCGCAACCTGCCGGCGTTCCAGTTCATTCGCGACGTGCCGACCGACTGGGAAACGAGCCGCACGCTGCAAGGAAAGATCGGCGAATATGCCGTCGTCGCACGGCAGGACCGGGCCGGGCCCGATTGGTATCTGGGCGCGATCACCAACGACGATGCGCGTACGGTGGCCGTGCCGCTCGACTTCCTCGAAGCGGGTCGCCGATACGAGGCGACGATCTACGCCGATGGTCCGGGTGCCGACTGGCGCAGCGCGCCCGAGCGTGTGGCAGTCACGCGGCGGATCGTGACATCGACCGATCAACTGTCGATCCTGCTGGCGGCGGGTGGCGGGCAGGCAATCCGGTTCCGACGGTTATAGGAAAAGGCGGTCGGATCCTCTGGTTTGTCGACGAATTCCTCGTCCATGACCGGGGAGGGTGGGATCCAATCCCGGTTCAGCACCTACCCCATGGCATTTCACGCAACCTTTGGTCGCCCAGCACCTGCAACCTTGCTGCAGCCACAGACGGCCAGTAGCGGTCGATCAAGATTACCTTCCGGAGCATTGAAGTCGACGTGGGCTGCCTCCAATATCCAGTGACGCCTTGCGTGTCCGCAAGTGGGTCCAGGAGATCATCGCAGGCGATAAGCGACGCGGAACCCGATGTGTGAGGTCGGAAAATCCTGCTCCTGCGCTTGAAACGCGGCGGGGCGGAAGTTCGCGCAGTAGTTGGTCGCGCACAGGAAGCTGCCGCCTTTGACCAGCCCGACCGGACTGTCTCCCGCGACCCATTCCCATACATTGCCGACCATGTCGTACAGCCCGAAGCTATTGGCGGGAAAGCGTGCGACGGGGGCGATGCCGGCATAGCCATCGGCGGCGGTGTCGATCATTGGGAAGACGCCTTCCCATACATTCGCCTGGGCCTTGCCATGGTCGAACGCCCACGCCATCGCGTCGCGGGCGGTCGTCTGGCGACCGCGGGCGGCGCGCTCCCATTGCTCGACGCCCGGCAGAAACCCTCCGGCCCATGCGGCATAGGCGGCGGCATCGGCACGGTCGACATGGACGACGGGTGCCTGCCAGTTGTCGTGGAGGGAACTACCCGGTCCCTGCGGATGGCGCCAGTCCGCCCCCTTCACGAACCGCCACCATCGCGTGGCATCATCGAGCGGCACCGGTTCGGTCGGCGCGACGAAGATCGCCGATGCACCATCGCGTTCGGCGCGGGTGCGGTAGCCGGTGGCGGCGGCGAAGGCGGCGAACTGGCGGTTGGTCACCTCATGCGCGTCGATGCGGAAGCCGGTGACGGGAATTTCCTTGCCGGGCCGGCCCGCGCCGTCCTCGCCGAACAACACCGTACCGGCGGGGATCGTGACGCAACGGTCGGTGGCGTCGCAGCGGGGGGCGGGGCGGTGCGCGCCGGTTGAGACAAGCCCGGCTACAGCGAGGAGCAGCGCGGTCGTCCGCCTCATGGCCTGGCACCGCCGGCGGTCGACGCTGCTGCGACGGGAACCGGCACGACACCCTTGTCACTGGCATAGGCGTCATAGGCAGCGACCAGTTCGGCGAGCCGCGCGGGTTCAGCCGCGGCGAGGTCGCGGGTTTCGCCCGGGTCGCGGGCGATGTCGAACAATTGCCAGCGGCCGGTGCTGACGCCCTTGCGGGTATAGCGGTTGGTCCCGGCGGGAAGGTAGACCGCCTTCCAGTCGCCTTTGCGCAGGGCGCGACGGTAGAAAAGTTCGTAGCCCACGGCTTCGTCTGCGGTGCGGATCGCAGGCGCGGTAGCGGTGAGGACGGGGCGCAGGCTATGCCCCTGATGCGCGATGATCGGGCGGCCGGCATAGGTCTTGGGCTGGGTCAGCCCGGCATAATCGAGCAGGGTCGGCGCAATGTCGCGCACATCGAGATTGGCGGTGGCGATGCGTCCGCCGCCGGCCACGCCCTTGCCGGCCGCAAAAGCGCTGACGCGGATGCCGCCCTCGGTCGGATAGCCTTTCACCAGCCACGACGGGGTTGAATTGGCCTGCGCCCAGCCCGGACCATAGCCGACATAGCTGGTCGCTTTCCCGATATTCGCCAGACTGTTGTCGATGCCGAGCGACGGGTCGGCGGGCGCCGGCGCGTCGGGATCGATCGGCGGGGCCTTCGGATCGGCGATCCTGAAGCGGGGGGAGGGATGTTCGATCACATTGCCCTCCGGCCCGTTGTCGGAAAGGAACAGGATGATCGTGTCGTCATAGCGACCCTGCGCCTTCAGCGCGGCGATGACCCGCCCGACATTCTCGTCGAGCCGGTCGACCATCGCCGCATAGACCTCCATCTTGCGCGCCTCGATCGCGCGTTCTTCCGCCGATAGCGATGTCCATGGGCGGACCTGTGCGGTGGCGTGGGCGACGGCGTCGGCGGGGACGAGGCCCAGGTGTTTCTGCCGCGCAAGCCGGGCGTCGCGCAGTGCTTCGTAGCCCGCGTCGTAGCGTCCCTTGTACTTGGCGATCGTATCGGCAGGCGCCTGGAGCGGCCAGTGCGGGGCGCTGAAGGGGAGATAAGCGAAGAACGGACGGTCGTCGCCCGCACGCTTGGCCTGATCGAGATAGCCGATCAGCCGGTCGGCAAAATAATCGGTCGAATAGCGGCCGGCGGGGAGGGCGGCGAGCTTGCCGTCGTCACGGTAGCTGGGATCGAGCCCGGCCTTCTGCCACGCGGCATTCTGATCCGCGCCGAAGTGGTTCGACAGGCCCTGTAGCAGCGCGAAACTGTGTTCGAAGCCGCGCGCGGCCGGTTCGCGGTCGGGTGTGAGGCCGAGATGCCATTTCCCCGTCATCAGCGTGGCATAGCCACCGGCGCGCAGCAGTTCGGCAATCGAGGCAACGCGGTCGTTGAGATACCCCTCGTAGCCCGGATGGCCGCGGGTGGCGTCGCTCAGCAATTCGGCCATGGTGCCGAGGCCCGCCTGGTGATTGTCGACGCCGCTCATCAGCATCGAGCGCGTCGGAGAGCAGGTGGGGGCGGTGTGGAAGCCGGTGAAGCGCACGCCCGAGAGCGCCAGCGCATCGAGGTTCGGCGTCGCGATCTCGCCGCCGAACGCACCAATATCGGACCAGCCAAGATCGTCGGCGACAATGACCAGAAAATTGGGGGCGTTCTTGGGAGCAACCGCCTGCGTGGGCGGGACCGGCGGGGTTTCGGGGGCGGCGGTGGCGGGGAGCGCGAACAGCAGCGCCGGGAAAGCAGCGGCGATCAGGGGCTTGGCCGGCATGGGTTCTCCAGAGGTGGCGAAGGTTACTCACACGGCATAGCCAAGATGCAGAACCCAACAATAAAGAATATCTATTAATTCAATGGGAATTAGTGCGTTCGTTTCGATGGCGTCCCTAACCTAGCGAGGCGAGGTCCGGCGGGTGCCGCCGCCATTCGTGACCGAAGGACCATTGATGCCGATTTCGCCCGCCCGTGCCTGCCGCCTGTTCTTGCTCGCCGGGGCCACCCTGCTCGCCATGCCCGCCTTTGCCGCCGATCCGGTGCCGACGGCCGACGAAGTTGACACCGAGACCCCCAAGGAAGCGGCAACCGGCGAGGACATCGTTGTCACCGCGCGCCGCCGCGCCGAACGCAGCCAGGACGTGCCGATCGCGATCAATGCGCTCGGCGCGGCACAGATCGAAGCCACGCGGACCTACAACCTGCGCGACCTGCAACAACTGACGCCCAGCCTGGTCGTCACCAACACCAACCCGCGCAACACCAGCATCAACATCCGTGGCCTCGGCAACAACGTCGCGGTCTATAACGACGGGCTGGAGCCGGCGGTCGGCGTGTATGTCGACGGCGTCTATCTGGCGCGGCCGGGACAGAGCGTCTTCGACCTTGCCGATCTCGAACGGATCGAGGTGCTGCGTGGGCCGCAAGGGACGCTGTTCGGCAAGAATACCTCGGCCGGCGCGGTGGTCGTCACGACCAAGGCTCCGACGTTCGAACCGGAAGCCGGCGGCGACGTGTCGCTCGGCAATGTCGGTTTCCGCCAACTCCACGCCTATCTTTCGGGGCCGATCACCGACAGCCTCGCCGCGCGGCTGTTCGTGTCGAAGACTGATCGCGACGGCTTTACCCGCAACCGGTTCGACGGGCGGTTGGGACAGGATTTTCATGACCTGAACTTGCGCGGGCAGTTGCTGTACAAGCCGACCGATGCGCTGACGCTGCGGCTGATCGGCGATTGGGGGCGGCAGCATTCGTTCACCGCCGGCGGCATCCTGCTGGGTGCGGTCCGCAGCTATGACAACGGCACCAACTTCGCGAACAATTATTACGACCGCGCGGCGCGATCGGGCTACATCCCGGTCCCGGCCGATCCCGGGCTGCGCACCACCGATGTCGATGCCAACCCGCGCTATGCGATGAACCAGCACGGCATCAACCTGACCGCCGATCTCGATCTCGGCGCGGCGACGCTGACCTCGGTCACCGCCTATCGCGCGTGGAACTGGTATCCGCATAATGACGGCGACGGCACCAGCATCGATGCCGGTGCGGATTTCCACCAGAGCAACGAACAGCGGCAGCTCAGCCAGGAACTGCGCATCGCATCGAACGGGGACCGCACGGTCGATTATGTTGCCGGTCTCTACTATCTTTACCAGTCGATCCGCGCCGAGGCGGTGAACCGCTACGGCACCCGCGCCGCCGACTGGTTCCTGCCGCCGACGACCAATGCCGCGGTCGGCGCAGCCGCGCTGAACGAGTACAACGTCGTCAGCCAGTCGCGCCCGGTCACCGACAGCTATGCCGCCTTCGCGCAGACGATTTGGCATATCGCGCCCGGCATCGATCTGACCACCGGCCTGCGCTATACCTATGAGACCAAGACCGGCTATTTCGATCAGGTTGCGACCGGGCGGTCGCTGGCGGCGCTGGGTGCGGCACAGCAGACGACGGCGCAGACGATCCGCTCGCGCTACGGCATCGCCAATCGCTACGAAGCCGAGACCAAGGCCGGGCGGCTGTCGGGACAGGCAACGCTGTCGTGGAAGGTCGCCGAACCGGTATTGGGCTATGTCACCTATGCGCGCGGCAACAAGTTCGGCGGGCTGAACCTCGCCAACATCACCACCACCGGGCAGTTCGCGGCCAATCCGGTGATCGCGCCCGAGACGATCGACAGCTACGAAGCAGGCATCAAGACGACGTGGTTCGGCGGGCGGCTGACCGCCAATGCCGCCGCGTTCTGGACCGATGTGCGCGATTACCAGACGACGATCATCGACATCGAACGCAACGGCGTCAGCTTCTTCACCAATGCGGCGAAGGTTCGCACACGCGGGTTCGAAGCCGATGTGCGCGCGACCCCGACGCGGTGGCTGACACTCTATGGGTCGGGAACCTATGACGATGCGCGCTATATCTCCTATGCCAATGCGCCCTGCCCGATCGAGATCACCGGCCGGACGCTGTGCGACCTGTCGGGGCAACGATTGCCGGGCGTATCGGAATGGGCGGCATCGGCGGGCGGCGAGGTCCGCGCGCCGATCGCGAACATGGCCGGGCGGAGTGGCGAGGTCTATTTTGGAAGCGATTACAGCTATCGATCAAGCACCAACACAACCGCCAGCCTCAGCCGCTATTCGGTGATTCCGGCTTATGACCTGCTGAACTTGCGCTTCGGGTTCCGGACCGAGGACGGGTTGTTCGACATCCAGCTCTGGGGTCGGAACGTAACCGACGAGACCTATTTTCTCTCGCGCGCCGCCGCCAATACCGGGGCGATCACGGGCACGCTGGGTGATCCGCGAACTTATGGACTTACATTGCGCACGCGGCTGTAACCGAAACGCACGCCGACGCGATCCTGAACGAATGACCGGTAGTCGGAACGTCCACAATCGGGTCAAAGCCATCCATTGGAGCGAGCGATGCGGCCCGCTTCGATGCGGTTGGCAGCACCGAGTTTGGCGGCAGCTTCGGAGAGGTAGTTGCGCACCGTGCCCGGCGACAGCGACAGGCGCAGGCCGATCTCGCGGTTGGGCAGGCCTTCCTCGGCAAGTCGGAGCGCGTCGCGTTCGCGGTCGGTGAGCGGGTCGGGGCCTGCCTCCCACGCTTCGGCGGCAAGGTCGGCGGCGATCGCCCGGCCGCCGCCATGGACGGTGCGGATCGCGGTGGCGAGGCGTTCGACCGGCGTGTCCTTCAGCAGATAGCCGCGCACCCCCGCCGCCCGCGCGCGGGCAAGATAGCCGGGCCGGGCAAAGGTCGTGACGATGACGACGCGGGTGGCGAGGCTTTCGGCCGACATCTGCGCGGCGACGTCGATGCCGCTGCGCCCCGGCATCTCGATATCGGTCAGCAGGATGTCGGGTGCCAGGTCGCGGACCAGCGCCAGCGCGGTATCGCCGTCCAGCGCGCGGCCGACGATCGTCATGTCGCCTTCGAACGCCAGCAGCGACGCGATAGCCCCCAGCACCAGCGCCTGATCCTCGGCGATGACGATCCGGATCATGCCGCCCCCACCGGAACCCGGGCGGCGACGCACGTGCCCGGTCCGACCCAGGCGACCTCCAGCGTACCCCCGGCGGCGGCAAGACGCTGGCGCATCCCCGTCAGGCCATGTCCCTCGCGGAACGCACCGCCGCGGCCGTCATCGACGATCCGGATGCCGGCAATGGTGTCGTCGGTGGTCAGGTCAATGCGGCACGCACCCGCCCCGGCATGGCGGATGACGTTCGTCACCGCCTCGCGCACCGTCATGGCCAGCACCGCGCCGGCGTCGGGTGGAATGGCGTGGGGGTCGCCGGTCACGGTCGCAACGATCCCGGCGGCCTTCAGCGCGTCGCGCGACAGGTCGAGCTCATGGCCGAGGCTGCCCCCGGCGGTCCCCGACAGCGCGGCGCGAACATCGGACAGGCCGGTGCGGGCAATATCGGCCACCGCCCGCATCTCCGCCTGCGCCGCAGCGACGTCGGGCGTCACCAGCTTCGCCGCCAGGTCGGCGCGCAGCGCGATCAGGGTCAGCGTGCGGCCGATCACATCGTGCAGGTCGCGCGCCATGCGTTCGCGCTCCGCCGTGCCCGCCAGACGGCGCACCTCCTCCTGCGAGGCGAGCAGCGCCTGCGTCCGTTTGTAGAACGCCTCGCGCGAAAAGGTGCCGAACCCGGTCATCATCGACAACAGCACGCCCGGCAACCACCACAGGGTCATCTGCCCCAGTGCGATACCGACGCCGCTGGTCACGATCGCGATGGTCAGGATCGCGACGATCGCGCGGCGCGGCGGTTGCAGATAGCCGACCATCGCCGCCGCATAGATCGGGAACACCGTCCAGCTCCCGCCGAACGGGGCGAGGACGAGGCCGATCGCCACGATGATCGCGGCGGCGATCGTCCGCGCCCGCTGGCCGGCGCTGTAGCCCAGCAGATAGACCGGCAGGAACAGCCCGATGCCGGCGATCGACAAGATCAGCCCGGTATTGCCCGGCGGCTTCCAGAACCACGGCATGGCGTAGAAGGGCAGATAGGCGAGCCACGGCAACGGCCCCTCGATCCAGCTTCTGCGCGACGTAACCACCATCGACCGACCGTCGCGTGGCGAAGGGGGCGGCGTCAAGCCGGGTTCCGCCGCCAACCGGTCCATGCCCAGAGCGCGGCGGCGATCGTCATCGCCACGGCAATCGCGGCGTGCAGCACCGGGCTGCCGATCGTGTCGGCCCCGACGATGCCGCGCGCCAACTG
Organism: Sphingomonas sp. Leaf407; assembly: GCF_001425385.1. Lineage (GTDB taxonomy): Bacteria > Pseudomonadota > Alphaproteobacteria > Sphingomonadales > Sphingomonadaceae > Sphingomonas. The sequence continues at coordinate 33,564 of NZ_LMQO01000004.1, read as the reverse complement.
GCCGAGGTGGTAGGAGGGCGCGGCCTCGCCGATCGCGCGCATCCAGCCCGGCAGCATCGTCGATGGGATCCACAGCCCGCCGACCACCGCCGATCCGAGGAACAGCGCGTTGGCGATGGCGACGGCACCCTTGCCGCTCATCCGCATCCCGATGCCAAGGCCGATCAACCCGAACGGCAGGGTGGAGGCGAAGTGCAGCAGCGCCAGCGCCAGCCACTGCCCCGGCGACAGCCGCACGCCCGCAACGATCGCCGCGCAATAGATCAGCGCGACGGCGGCGCCGACCGCCGCGACCGCCGCGACCAGCTTGGCGACGACGAACGCCCCGGCGGGCAGCGGCGACACCCGTTTCAGCTCGATCAGCCCCTGTTCGCGCTCCATCGCGACGCCCGCGCCGAACCCGAACAGCGCCGGGCCGATCGCCGCGAACACGCCGTACCCCGCAAGGCTGGCGGCGGCGGCGGCCGGGGAAGGCGCCGCACCGATCGCGAGCGTGAACAGGGCATAGAAGGCCGCCGGCGTCAGGATGGTCGGCAACAGGAATTGCGGCAACCGCCACGATCGCTTGAGTTCGGCGACGGCTTCGCGGCGCCAGATGCCGGCGGGAAGGGTGGCGGCGGTCATGCGGCGTTCCTCGGGTTCGAAGCGAGCAGGGTGGCGATGGCATCTTCGAGCGCTGCATCGGCGATGCGCAATTGCGACAGGGCGGAATCGGCGGCGCACAGCGCGCGCACCGTCGCCACCGCATCGGCGGTAACGATATGCCGGTCGCCGCCGTCGTCGCGCGCCTCGCGGACGCCGGGCAGTGCCTGCAACAGCGCGGGCGACAATGTGGTGCGACAACGGATCACCGATCCCCCGGCACGGGCGCGCAGATTCGCCGGGCTGTCGTCGGCGACGATCCGGCCATGGTCCATCACCAGCACGCGATCGGCCAGCGCGTCGGCCTCTTCCAGATCATGGCTGGTCAGCAGGACGGCGGCCCCGTCGGCGGCGGCGCTGCGTACCGTCATCCATAGCGCCTGCCGCGACGCCCGGTCCATCGCCGCGGTCGGTTCGTCGAGGACCAGCAACGCCGGACGCCCGCAGATCGCCAGCGCATATTGCACGCGCCGCGCCTGCCCGCCCGACAGGGCACCGCACCGCCGCTGCGCCAGATCAGCCAGCCCGGCGATCGCCAGCGTCTCGGCGACCGGACGGGCATCGGCGTAATAGCCCGATTGCAGCGTCACCACCTCGGCCACGCTCAGCACGTCGGGCAGGCCGGATGCCTGCAACATCACCCCCATCCGCATCCGTGCCGCCGGGCGGGCCGGATCGAGCCCGAACAGCCGCACCGTGCCGGCGTCGGGTTGCAGCCGGCCGGTCAGCAGGCCGACGGTCGTGGTCTTGCCCGCGCCGTTCGGCCCCAGCAGCGCCGTGACCTCGCCTGCGCGGATGGCCAACGAGAACCGGTCGAGGACGGCGGTGGACCCCAGATGTTTGGACACGTCGGCCAGTGTCGCGATGGCGGAAAGATCGTCATGCACCGTTGCGGCTCCCTGTGGTCATGGCGCCACGATGCGCGTTGCGGCGGCGCGGGTGCAGTGCCGGCTGTCATGCGAATGGGATGACATTTGTCATGGTAGCGCGAAGGATGAACGAATGGCCGAAGCTGACGAGCTGGAATGAGCTATGACCGACTGGATCTGGGTCAATGGCGTTCCATCCCGGGGATTCGACACTTTGTCGCGATCACAATTTGCTATCGTTGGCTAGTTACAACAGATATGTTCGCTATTCGGACAATTTGGCGATGGCGCGCAACTTCACTGCCAGCACCAAATATTGGTTCTGACCGTCTTTCACCAGCTAGTTTGTCGGCAACAGCGCGGCGCCGACTTTGCTGGCGGCACCCGCGAGTTGCATTGCCATTTCGTCACTCACCAGGCTGGTGGCGATCCGAATCAATCGCGGATCCCCCTCCTGTGCCGCACCGAACAGCGTCAGGATGCGCGCCTCGTCGTCGCTGACGTTCGAATAGCGGACGGCAGCAAACCGCATCGTGCCGTAACCATATCGGTCAATGAGGGTCATCGAACACAGGAAGGGCAACAGCGCGGCACCGACGCGGCGGACGGTGAAGCCGCTGCGCAGCATCGCCTGCGGACAGCGTGCGTTGCGGACGGCGAAGACCCATGTCCGGACGGCGGACAGGACGAAAATGTCATCATCGGCCATGTCACGGACGTGCTGATCGAGATAGTCGTATAACGATGCCATCTCCGTCAGGCACCGAAAGGACGGTCGAACGGGCAGGCCGGATCGTCGATCTGCAACGGGTGCGACGGCACCACGAGGATCGCGCCGCACAGCGACCGGACGCTCAGGATGGCCCATGCCAATGCACCGGGCAACCCATGGGGTATCTCGACGGTGCCGGTGCCGGCCATGCGCGGCAGCCGGGCGCCAAGGAGGCGGATGACGGCACGCTCGTCCGGGCTGTAGTCGCACGAACAGCAGCATTCGGTGATGAGGCGTCTTCGCAGCAGCGCCTCGGTAAGCTGGAAGACGCTTGCCAACGCCACGCTGCCGGCCGGGGGCAGGCGAAGGTTCTGACCTAGCGCGACGAGGCTTGCCAGCGTGACACCGCCTCCATCGCGATCGTGGAGGCCACGATAATGTCGCAGCAAACGGACAACGACCTGTTCGCCGTCGGTATCGGGACGCTCGATACGCTCCATGAAAGCCATGTTGGTTCCTCTCACCCCGCTTCGAAGGCGAGCGTCGTCGTGAAACTGGCATAGCCGCCCGCGACGTCCGGCCGGAACGCATCCTCGGTGAAGGATGCTTCCAGCGTGATCTGCGTGCGACTGCCGACGTCGAACCGCGCTGGCAGGACATAGGGGATATGCGCCAACGCAGCGGTTGCCGTCGATGCAAGGGCCAGCGCCAGCGCTGCCGATGCCGCCCTGATGATCCCGATCGAATGCTGCATTCCGGTCCTCTCAATCAAACGCTTGCTAACGCTAGTGACTCGCATTAACGAACCGGAGCGAGAAGGGGAAGCGTTAATGACATCCGCATATCTGCTGCGCGGCGTTGCCGTCGCGGCCCTGAACCTCTGCGTCCTGCCGACGATGGCTCCGGCGCAGACCGTTATCCAACCCGCCATGTCCGGTAGCGATGGCGGAAAGGGCACGTCGGACGACGGCGACATCACCGTGACCGCGACGCGCGGCGAAAAACGGGTGGAAGACGTGCCGCAGACCGTTTCGGTGATAGACGCCGCGACGATCGACGACCGGCTGATCGCCGACATCAAGGATCTCGTCCGCTACGAACCCGGCGTCGCGGTACGCCGTGCGCCGGCCCGCTTCACCGCGGCGGGTGCCTCGACCGGTCGCGATCGCGACAGCGGTTTCAACATCCGCGGGCTGGAAGGGAACCGCGTCCTGATTACCGTCGATGGCGTGCGGGTGCCGGACGCCTTCAGCTTCGGTGCGCAATCGGTCGGTCGCGGCGATTATGTCGATCTCGACCTGCTGAAGTCGGTCGAAATCCTTCGCGGCCCGGCGTCGGCATTGTACGGCAGCGACGGCGTGGCCGGTGCGGTCAGCTTCCTCACCAAGGACCCGCAGGATTTTCTGCATGCCGGTCGTCTGGTCGGCGGCGGCGGCCGGGTCGGTTATGATTCGTCGGACGACAGTTGGACCAAGGGTCTGGTCGTGGCCGGTCGGCAGGGCGATCTTCATGCGATGCTCGCCTATACGCGGCGCGACGGCCACGAACTTGATACCAAGGGCAGCAACGACAGCGCCGATACCGACCGCACCACGCCGAACCCGCAGGATCTCGCCTCGAACGCGCTGCTTGGCCGTCTCGTCTGGAGCCCGAACGATGCGAGCCGGGTACGGCTGACCTATGAACGCTTCGACGCGGTGGTGGATACGAACGTGCTGAGCGCGATCACCAAGGTAACCTCCGCGTCGCCATCGGCCACGGCGGTGCTGGGGTTGCAGGCGCGCGACACCACCGCGCGCAATCGCGGTACGATCGACTATCGCTATGCCGGCGATGGCGTGGTCAACGGGGTGCGCGCCGCGGCCTATTACCAGAAGAGCGATACCGTGCAGACCGGATGGGAGGACCGGGTCGGCACCGACCGCGTCCGCATCAACCGCTTCGACAACGAGGTATATGGCGGCACGCTGCAGTTGGAGAGCCGGGCGACGACCGGCCCGGCCACGCACCTGTTCGCCTATGGTGCCGACTATTCGAAGACGCGCCAGACCGGCGTGCGCGGCGGCACGGTGCCACCGGCCGGCGAAACCTATCCGACCCGTGCCTTTCCCACGACCGATTACGAACTGATCGGGGTGTTCGCGCAGGACGAGATCGCGATCGCCGACGGGTCGTTGACGCTGTTCCCGGCGATCCGGTTCGACCATTACCGGCTCGATCCGCAGAGCGACCCGCTATTCACGACCTTCGTACCCCGTGGGCAGAGCGGATCGCGGGTTACGCCCCGTCTGGGCGCGGTGGCGCGGGTGACCGATGGCGTCCGGCTCTTTGCCAACTATGGCCAGGGTTTCAAACCGCCCGAGCCGAACCAGATCAACAACGGCTTCGCCAACATCGTCGCCAATTACCGTTCGATCCCGAACCCCGATCTGAAGCCCGAGACGAGCGAGAGCGTCGAGGGCGGTATCCGCCTGACCGGTACGCGCTGGTCGCTGGGCGGAACGGCGTTCAGCAGCCGCTTCCGCGACTTCATCGATCAGGTGCAGGTGTCCGGCGCGTTCACCGCCGCCAATCCCGCCGTGTACCAGTTCATCAATCGCGGGCGGGTGACGATCGAGGGGCTGGAGGCCCGGGGCGAGGCCCGCTTGCCGGTCGGCGTGGGCGTGCGGGCCGCCGCGTCCTATGCAAAGGGCAGGATGCGCACCGACGGCGTCGCCGGCACCATGCCGCTCGACAGCGTCGAGCCGGTCAAGGTCGTCGCCGGCCTGTTCTACCAGCCCGACGACGGCCCGTTCCGCGCCGAGTTCGTCGCGACGCATTCCGCCGGCAAGGACCTGTCCGACACCAACAACAGTTGCAACGTCGCCGCGCAGCCGGCGGCGGGCACGCGGCCGGCGGTCCCCGGGACGTCCTGTTTCACGCCGGACGGCTTCTGGGTGTTCGATGCCACGGCGTCGCTGCGCATCCGCGACGCGGCGACGATCCGTGTCGGCATCTTCAACATCACCGACAAACGCTATTTCTGGTGGAGCGACGTGCGCGGGCTGACGTCCACGTCGACCATCCGCGACGCCTTTTCGCAGCCGGGCCGCAATGCCGGCGTCTCCCTGTCCCTCGTCCTGTGAGGTCCGTTTCGATGAACGCTTCGTATGTCCTGTTCGCTGCGGCGGGCTTTGCCTCGCTGATATTGTCGCCCGCGCTGGCGCAGACCGCCGCCCCGGCCCCGATCGCCACGGCGCACTATGGCGATCAGGCGCGCGACCATGCCGCGATCCTGAAGATGGCCGGCACCTTCAAGGTGACGTTCGACATGCGCGAGACGACGCCGCTGGTCGCCGGCTACACGCCATATCCGGCCAAGGTCAGCGGCGGGCACGAAGTGGTGCGCGCGATCGTCGACACGCCCGGCCATGTCGTCCTCCAGCATCTGCTGGTGGTGAGCGACGGCAACGGCAAGACGATGGTCGTCAAGCACTGGCGGCAGGACTGGACATGGCAACCGGCGACGGTGCTGGTCTATGTCGGTCCGGGGCGATGGGCCGTGCGACCGGTGCCGGACAAGGAACGGCGCGGGGCGTGGTCGCAGACCGTGTGGCAGACCGACGATTCACCCCGTTATGGCGGGATCGGCCGCTGGCGGTACGACGATGGCGCCACCCGCTGGACCAGCGACGAAACCCGCCGGCCCCTCGCGCGTCGCGACGCCACGCGCCATCCGCCCTACGACCATTATGTCGGGACCAACCGGCACGTCCTGACCCCGGCAGGCTGGGTCCATGAGCAGGACAATGCCAAGATCGGCACGAAGGACGGCCGGTCGGCGACGTTCGTCCACGAGTATGTGGTGAACACCTACGTCCCTGCCACCGACTTCCCGATCAAGGCCGCCGACGAATATTGGCGCAAGACGAACGACTATTGGGCGTCGGTCCGTGCCGACTGGGATGCGGCGATCCGCCGCCGGTCGGGCCTTGCGCTCGGCGAGGTCGCCGATGTCGGTTCGTCGACAGCGCACGAATTGATGCTGCTGGCCGACGATATTATATCCGGGGAGGCGACATCCGTTGGCGCCAGCGCCGAAGCGGCAGGCTTGATCGAGACGGGGACTCGGCCATAGCTATATCCAGTCCGGCGCAAGCATGAACGAATGGCAAGACCCGGGATGCGCCGCGTTGCGAGACGACGCGGCGAGGGTCTTGTCTCTCACATTCGCAGTTTGATCCCGAGCCGGACCTGCCGCGGCTCGACTGCCCGACTATGGATGCCTTCCACGCCCCCCGGCGCTTCGCCCGGCAGACGCGATGCGTAGAAATAATCGGCATCCGCCCGCCGGGTGTCGAACAGGTTCAGGATGTCGATGCTGGCCTCGGCCGTGCCGAAGGTGCGGCCGACACGCGCATTGGCGACCGTCGTGGCCGGTCCGCGCACGCTGTCGTCCTCGATCAGCGGACGCGGACCGATGCGCCGGACCCGTAACGCACCCTGCCACACGCCGGTCGCTACTGTGACGCCCAGCGAGGTAGCCGATTCTACCGCATTGGGAATACGGTCCGCGCCCGGCGCACCGACGAAGCGCGCGTGGTTGGTCGCATGGATCGCGTCGATCGACAGCCAGCGCAGCGGACGGACGTACAGCGTCGTCTCCCACCCCCGGCGACGGCTCGGGCCGCGCGGTTCCACGGTGCCGCTGTCGCCGAGGAAGACCAGTTCGCCGTCCGAGCGGAGCCACCAGCGGTCGATCGTCAGCACCACGGGGCCGCGCTCGATACGGGTGCCGGCTTCATATCCCGTGCCCCGGACCAGTGCGGGCACCGGATCGCGCTGCGCCACGACGGCGCGCGCATCGTTCGAATGGAAACCCTGTCCGTAATTGGCGTAGAGCGCGATACCCGGCGCGACGGTCAGCGCGGCGCTGGCCTTGGGCGTGACGATGGTCGCCCCGGTTTCGCCGTCGACCGCGCTGCCGGCGCGACCGATTGAGCGGAAGCGGAAGTGATCGGCCCGCGCCCCGCCGGTGATCGTCAGCGGCGCGACCGGTTGCCAGCGTGCCTCGGCATAGCCGGACACCGCCGTCTCGCGCACGTCGGCGAGGCTTCGCGTGACGATCCGCCGCCCCCGTTCGGTCTGGTAGAAGCCGAGATCGTCGATCCGGTCGGTGCGGGCGTCGGCCCCGACCGTCAATTGCAGCCGGGTGCCGATCGGCACGCGGTGTCGCACCCGCCCGCCATAGGTCCAGCGCCGCTCGGTCTGCTGCAACTCGTCGCCCCGTACCGGATCGTCGAGAAAGAAGGTGAAGTTGGACAGGAGATCGAACCCATATCGCTGGGCATAGGCCGATACGGCCGTCCGCTCCCCGTCGATCGACAGCGTTGCGATCCGCCGCGACGTGCGCCCGCGCAGGAACGGGTCGAGCGTCCCGAAACGATCGGGCAGCAGCGTCCCGATCGCGCGCACCGGCACCTGCTCGGTCGGGCGCCATGTGGCGTCATAGCTCGACAGACTGGCGCGCAGCGTGCCGAGGCTGGTCGCCACCGTATATTTGGCGAAGGCGCCGGCATGGCGCAGCCGCTCCGGCAAGGCCCAGACACCGTCGTTCGCCTTCAGCTCGCCCGCGAGGACGAGATCGCCGCCCACGAACGGCACCGATCCGACCCCCGCGATCCGGCGATAGCCATAGCTTCCCGCCTCCAGCGCGATCGAGGGCGGCGCACGGTCGAGCGTCGTCATCGCGGCCGCCGCGACGAGCGAAAAGTCACCGTCGCGCGCGTCATAAGGTCCCTTGCGATAGTCGATCCGGTCGATCGTCTCCGGGATCAGGCCGTTCAGGTCGAGATAGCCCTGCGCATGCGCCTGCGTCGGCAGGTTCATCGGCACGCCGTCGAGCGCGATACTGAAGTCGGTGCCGTGGTCGAGGTTGAAACCACGGATATAATATTGCGCGGCCTTGCCCCCGCCGGAATGCTGCACGGCCAGAAGGCCGGGGACGGCCTCCGCCACTTCGTTGGTGCGCAGCAACGGGCGGGCGCGAATGTCATCGCCCGACACCGCACCCGCGCTCGCGGCCCGGTCGCGACCGATCCGCCGTTCCCCCCGTGCGGTGACGACGATGTCCGGCGCGGCCGGTGGATCGACCGGTGCCGCATCGCCGGAGCGCGCGTGCGTCGGGGTTTCCTTGTCCGGCATCGGCGCAAACGGTCCGGCGGTCGAAACGCCGAAGGCCAGGCCCAACATCGCTACTACGCTCACCGGAATATCCTCATGCAACAGATATTAGCCAAAGCTAATTTTGATGCAAGATGGATGCAGCCCGGCAAAACTGTCATGATGCCGCATGACCGACGATGCACAGCGCCGTGCCGCCGCCTTTCGCGCGACGCGGGAGGCCCATGCCACCGAGATGGCCGAGGATTATGTCGAGCTGATCGGCGACCTGATGACGCAGTTCGGCGAGGCGCGGCTGATCGATCTGGCGGCGCATATGGGCGTGTCGCAACCGACCGCCGCCAAGATCGTCCAGCGGCTCAAAATACTCGGGCTGGTCGAGAACCGCCCCTATCGTGCCCTTTTCCTGACCGGGGAAGGGGAGGCGCTGGCCGCCCGTTCGCGTGCCCGCCATCACGTCGTCTCGGACTTCCTGCTCGCGCTCGGCATCGACCCGGAAACGGTCGCGATCGATTCCGAAGGGATGGAGCATCACGTCAGCGACACGACATTGGCGGCGATGCGCCGCTTCGTTGCGGACCGGAATGGGCCGACGACGTAGGACGGGGCTTTCGGCATTCCGGCCCCCGGCTTCCCACCCGTGACGATCATCGGCGTCACAGGTCGATCGTCAGGTAGGTCGAAATGACGCGCCCCGGAATGATGCGATAGGCTCCGGCCCCTTCGAGGTCGAAGCCGCTCGCATTGCCGACGTTGCTCATCTGCAATCGCAACGTCGCATCGCGTTCCGACAGCCGGAACCGGAACCGGGCACCAAGATCGACGAGGGTACGCGCCGGAATCGAAACCCGGTTGTCGCGCGTCGCGGGCAGGCTGCCGACATGCGACACCCCCGCGTCCAGCGACAGACCCTCCGCCACCGGCGGCCGCCAGTCGAGGTTCAGGTCGAGCGAGCGCGTCGGCAGACCGACCGGTCGTCGCCCCACCCGGCCCAAGGCCACGCCCTCGCCGGTGACGCGGGGACGCAGCACGACACCGCCCGCCACCACGTTCAGGCGCGACGTCATCGCCCCCGCCGCCGAGAACTCGATTCCCTGGCTGACGACATCGCCCAAGAGGTCGAAGCGATTGCTGGCGTCGAGATTATAATAGGATTTGCGCAGGTCGAAGACGCCCGCGACCAGCTTGATCGTATCGGTCAGCCGGTATCGGACGCCGGCATCCACCTGTCGCGTCAGAATGGCGGGCAGGGGCTGGTTGCGGTTCATGGCATTGTCGGGCGCAATGCCGCTTTCCTCCAGCCCGCGCGCGTACCCCGCATAGAAGGCGAGGCGCGGTCCCGCGAAGCCCGCCACCGTCGCATTGTACAGCAGCGGCTGCGACCGGGTTTCGCGCGCGGCATCGCCCGGCGCTTCGAACCGCTTGCGGTACGCGGCGCGCGATAGGCCGAAGCTCAGTTCGCCGACGTCGCGCCAGCGGCCGTCATACGCCACGCCATAGGTCAACTGGCGCACCCGGTCGCGGGTCTGCGCGGAAAAGGCGAAAACCGGTTCGGCCGCATCGAACCCTTCGCCGATCCGCGTGGGGCCATAGTCGAGATAGGCGGACCCGGCGTAGCGCTGCCGCCGGTCGCGGCCGCGCAGCGACAGATGGACGACATGCAGCCGCGGCCCCTCCGCCAGCGCGCGGCTGACCCGCAGTTCGCCCGAGAGCGAGACGAACCGGCTGCGCGGATCGGCGATGAGGAGCCGGTCGGCGCGACCGTCCGGCGTCAGATCGGTCAGCAGATGCGCGAAGGTCGACCGGTCGTTGTACAGCGAGCGGAACAGGCCGGCCCGGATCCTCCAGTCGCGCCATGGCGACAGCGTGGCGAGCACGCCCTGAAGACCGCCGACGCTATTATAGTCGCTCCATGCCGGGCCGTCATAGCGCCGCCGCGGGATGGGCGGGGGCAGATAGGGGCCGGCCGGGATATAGGTCGGCCCGGCTTCGTCGTCGATCACCTGACTGCGCGCCCAGAAGGGGATCACCTCGATATCGGGTGACGGCCGCCAGCGCAGCGACGCCGCCTCGTTATGCGACCGGTTGTGGGTGCCGTCGGCATAGCTGGTGCGCGACCCCTGCGCACCGAGCGCCAAGCTGAGGGTCGGGGACAGCGGCAATGACCCGTCCAGTTCCAGTCCGGCATTGCCATAGCTGTCACCGCTGACGAGGATCGACAGCGACTTGGCGTCGCCCGGCTTGCGGAAGCTGTAGTCGACGATTCCGGTCGGTGACGGAAAAGGATAGCCCTGCGCGGACAGGCCGACGCGGATCGACGTCGACTGACGCAATCGTTGGATCAGGGTGAGGAAGGGGTCGAAATACAGCCCCTCGATACGGACATTGCCCGCCGCGAAGGGTGAGAAGCCGCGCACGTTGGCGGAGGAATAGAGGCCGAGGCTCTCGCGCCCCACGCTGAAGCCGAACGCATCCTCGGCCTGCCGCACGGCATTCTCTCCCGCGCGGCCCGGCGGGGTCGGCGGGGCGGTCAGTTCGACCGGCACGGGGGCGACGGGCGCGTCCTGTCCCCATGCGGGGGCCGCGACGAGCGCCAGCGGGATCAGCGCCGCCTTCATCCGACCAGCTCGAACCGGCCGAGCGTGGGCGAGAAGCGGACGGCGGCGGTATCGAACGCGCGCCCGACATGGCCGGCGGCGATCAGGTCCGCCGCGCTGCCGACCGCCATCCCGCCATGGCCGTCGAGCAGCCACACGCTGTCGGCCAGTTGCAGCGACAGGTCGAGATCGTGGCTCGACAGCAGCACGATCCCGCCGGTCGCACGGGCGTGATCGCGCAGCAGCGCCATCGTCTCGACCCGGCCGGGCAGGTCGAGGAAGGCGGTGATCTCGTCGAGGATCATCAGCCGGGGCGACTGGGCGATAGCGCGCGCGATCATCACGCGCTGTCGCTCGCCATCGGACAGGTCGTCGAACAGCCGCGTGGCGAACGCGGTCGCACCGGCCCGTGCCAGCGCGGCGACGATGCGCTGCCGGTCGTCCGGGGTGAGCCGCCCCTGCCAACCGGTGAAGGGCTGGCGGCCGAGCGACACCACGTCGTCAACGCTCAGGCCAGGGCTGGCAGCACGCTCGGTCAGCACCACCGCCACCTGTTGTGCGCGCGTCTGCGGCCGCATCGCCGCGATGTCCGCATGCTCCAGCAGCGCGGCACCGGCAACCGCGCGTTGCAGCCCGGCGATGGTGCGCATGAGCGTGGACTTGCCCGCGCCGTTGCGACCGAGCACGCAGACGAAGCTGCCCGGCGGCACCGTGACGGCGAAATCGGCGAGCACCGTGCCGCGCGGCGCGCCATAGCCGACCGACAGCGTATCGAGCCGCAGCATCAGCGTTGTCCCCGCATCGTCGGCGACAAGACCAGCAGCGCGATCACCACCGGCGCGCCGACCAGCGCGAGCACCGCGTTGAGGTGCAGGAAATGCTGTTCCCACGGCGCATGGACGACGAGGTCCGCCGTCAGCGCCAGCAGCGCCCCCGCCAGCGCGCCGAGCGGCATCAGCGGTAAAATCCGCGCGGTGCGGGCGATGGCCCGCGCCAGATGCGGGACGATCAGTCCGACGAACGTGACCGGCCCGCAATAGGCGGTGACGGGCGCCACCAGCAGCACGACCGCCGCCAGCGTCAGGCGGCGCAATCGCGCGACATCGGTGCCGAGGCTTCTGGCATAGGTTTCACCCAGCAACAGCGCGGTTAACGGCTTGGCGTTGAACAGCGCCAGCGCCACCCCGGCGGCGACCGGCACCACCAGCATCGGCAGGTCCGCCGGGGTGACGGTCGCGAAATTGCCGTCGTTCCACCCCGAAAAGACGCGCCCGCCGACGCGATTGGCGAAATGCAGCACCACGCTGACGATCCCCTGCACCGTGAACCCCAGCATCAGCCCGACGACGAGCAGCGTGACCGTTCCCACCCGGCGCGCCAGCGACGCCATCGCCAGCGCGAAGCCGCCGATGCCGATCATCGCGCCCAGCGTGATCGACGGCCCTTCGAACGCGCGCAGGAACGCGATCGCTTCCGGTCCCGAAAAGGCGGCGGCCGTCACCAGCAGCGCGACGCCGAGCTGCCCGCCCGCCGTCAGCCCCAGCGACCAGGCATCGGCCATCGGATTGCGGAACAGCGCCTGCATCAGCACGCCGCCCAGCCCGAGTGCGCCGCCCGCGACGATCGCGGTGGCAACACGCGGCAGCCGCAGCCCGGTGACGATCTGTACGGTCGCCGGGTCGCCGTTCCCGGCCAGCGCGTGCAGCGCGTCGCCAAAACCGATGCCGATGCTTCCCCACGACAGCGCGAACACGCCCATGACCAGCACGGCGGCGAACAGCACCGCGCTGCCGATGGCGCTGCGCGTCCCCGGGGTCATCGCGGCACCTTCGTATCGGGGCGGATATACCGGAACGGCTCGGTCCGGAGTGCCGGATGCAGCATCCGCACGAGGTCGCCCAGCACCAGATCGGGCCGGATCACCGCCGTTTCGTAATAGTCGAACGCATCCGCCGCCGGCTTGTGCATCCCGTCGCCGGCGAACACGCAGCCCTCGCGATACGCCCTGAACCGGCGCAGCGTGGCGATGTCGCGATACGGGATCGAATGGGTGTCGCGCAGGATCCAGCAATCGGCGTCCGCGCCTTGCGCGATCAACTGTTCGGTCGAGATCCGGTTGAAGCTGTCCTTGCGCGGATCGTCCGGCCCCTCGAACAAATTGCGGCCGTTGGCGTCGCGCAGCAGTTTGGCATCGGCGTTGCGGATCGTCGGGTTCCACTGGTCGCCGCCGCCGAACCACGCGGCGATGACCGAGCGGGTCGGCTGCGCGGCGGCGGCGGCCTTGAGCACCGCGACCTTGCGCGCGACCATGTCGGCGAAGGCGTTCGCTTCCCGCTCGCGTGCCACCAGCATGCCGATCAGCCGGACGTAGTCGACCCGGCCCATGTAATCCGGTTCGCTGTCGAGGAAGATCGGCACGACCGGCACCCCCAGCGCCGCGATGCGCGGCATCGCGGCGACGCTCTTCATGTCCTCCATGCTCATCAACAGCACGTCGGGCTTCGCGGCGACCAGCGCGTCGAGGTCGGGCGGGCTGTGCCAGCCATAGCCGATCTGCCGCACCGCCCCCGACCGCACGCGAGCGCGCAACGCATCGTCCCACGACTTGACGCCGCCCACCGCCACCAGTCGGTCGTTGACGCCCAGCACCCTCGTGATCGCCTCATGGAACGCGGTGTTGCTGGCGATCCGCATCACCGGGGTGCGGATCAGCGTCGCGCCGGCGAGGTCGCCGGTCAGCGGCGGTGCCGTGCCCGTGCGCGGGACCAGCACGATCCGCTGGAACTGCTCCTCGCCCACCGCGTCGCCGCCCCAACCGACCACCGACGCCTTCAGGTCGACGACGCGGTAGCCATCACGTTCGACCACGCGGAAGGTCTTTGCGAAAGGTATCACGACGTCGCGTCCCGCCACCGGTCCGCGCGGCCCCGTCGCTGCAGGCCGGTCGCAACCCGCCAGCAGCGCGAGCACCAGCAGCAACACCCGCATCAGAACCCCGCCCGCAGCATCGCGCGGAACTGGCGCGGCGGTCCCGGCGTGGCATAGGTCGGGGTGGTCGTCCCGCCGAAGAAGAAGCCATAGCGCTCGTCCAGCGCGTTCAGCAGCGTGAGGTCGAGCGCCATTCCCTGCCAGCGCGGCGGCGCGATCCGGGCGCCCAGCGTGACCAGACTATAGCCGCCGCCTGCCACGCGATTGTCGGCGGTGATCCGGTAATCGTCATACCATTCGAGGATGCCGCGCGCCGACAGCCATGACGCGACCCGTTGCTCGCCCGCGACATAGACGATGTTAGGCGCGATCCCCGTCGGCGTCGTGCCGGACAGATCGAGCGGGCCGGCGAACTCCTGGACTACATAGTCCTTCCAGCGCGGCGCGACATGGGTGTAGCTGATCTGCACCGACGTGCCGTCGCGCGGGCGGATGTCGAGTGCCGCCTCCACGCCCTTGCTCTCATAGCGGTCGCCATAGGTGATGAGGTTCGATGGCTGGGTAAAATCGTTCGCCGCCGCCGGATTGGGGATGATCGAACGGCGGTTGCGCTGCGTCGACCAGAAGCCGGTCAGCGCGAAGCCGAGCGTGTCGTCCAGCGCGCGGCCTTTCCAGCCCAGCTCGACGCTGTCGAGCGTCGTCGGCCGCTGTTCGGGCCGGGCATATTGGTCGGCATTCCATTCGAACGTCGGCCCGAAGTTCGAATTGAACCCCCGGCCATAGGAGGCATAGACCTGCCCCGCGCCATAGCGCCACGACAGCGCCGCCTTGGGCGAGAAGGCGCTGGCGGTCGCCGCGTCGCGCGATCCGTCGAACTTGTCCGCGATGGGAAAGAAGCGCGCCTCGCGCCGGAACCGGTCGTAGCGGCCGCCGACCGTCAGGAACCAGCGGTCCGACAGGGCGATCTCGTCCTGCGCGAAGGCGGAGACATAGGTGGTGACGAGCCGGTTGCGGCTCAGCGGATCGTCGATGACGAAACACGGCGCACCCGCATTCGCCACGCCGCCGCGCACGTAATCGATCTCCACCGAATAGAAGGTGAAGCCGCAGGCGGGGGTGAAGCCGTTCTGCCCCGACCAGCGATTGTCGGCGCGTGACAAGGCGCGCTCGCCGGTCACGCCCGCGACGATGCGGTGCGCGCCCGCTTCGTAGCGCGCGGTCAGCTCGCCGTAAGCGACATCGAATTTCTGCGCGCCGTAGAAGCCGTTGATGCCGAAGATCCCGCGATCCGGGGCGAAGCCGAACGGGTCGTAGAAGTTCAGCCGGTTGTCGAAGTCGAACCGGCGATATTGTCCGGTCGCGGTCAGCGTCAGCGCATCGGTCGCGCGATGCTCGACGCGCAACGCGGCCAGCCCGCCCTCGACCACCGAACGCGGATCGAGATACCCATTGAACGCACGCCGTCCGCCAGCGACATCGATCGGCTGGCCCCGCGCATCGAGCGGCAGGACGCTCGGCGTCTCCGACCGGCGATCGAGGTAGGTGCCGTACAGCGACACGTCGGTGCGCGCGTCCAGCGACCACACAAGCTTGGCGAACAGGTTCAACTGCCGCCGCGCGCCATTCGCGCGCCAACCGCCGTAATCCTCGTATGCCGCCGTCGCGATCAGCCCCAGATCGTCGCCGATCCGCCGCGACACGGCCAGCTCGCCCCGGTAGTAATCGTCGCTGCCGCCGGTTGCCGTCATCTCGATCCGGTCGGCGCCCGGCGCGCGCGTGATATAGTTGACCGCGCCATAGAGCGCGCCGCGACCGTACAGCGCCGACGCCGGCCCCTTCACCACCTCGACCCGCGACAGGGCGGGGTAGGGGAGGATCCCCAGCGCGCCTTCCTCGTTCAGATCGAACGGCATCCCGTCGATGAGCGTCAGATAGCCCTCGGTCCCGTTCGATCCGCGGATCGAGACGTACGGAAATTCGTCGCCGTCGCCCTCGCCACGACGGAACGACACCCCCGGCACGCCGCGGAACTCGTCGGTTCCGAAGGTGAAGCCGTTGCGTCGCAGCGTGTCGATGTCCTTCACCGTCACGTCGGCCGGCACGTCGACCAGTCGCTGTTCGCTGCGCGTCGCGGTGACGACGATCTCGGCGCGGTCGTCGTCCTTATCCGCCGCCTGGGCGCGGGCAGGTGTTGTCGTTCCAACGATCGCCGCTACCGTCCCGCTGGCAAGCAACCGCCGTAGCAGGCGGATCCGCCCCATCCCCCTTCCCCTCATCACACCCCCAATAACGTGTCGTCTATCAACATTATGATATAACATAACTCGTATTGGCAACGGATAATTGACGATGCGAATATGTCGCGATCCGCGACCGATCGATCCTCGGTGATCGCCCTCCATTCCGGTCGTTCCCGCGCAGGCAGGCGAGCCGAAGCATGACCCAGTCAGATACCGTCTTGATTGTTATGTTATAACACGACACAGAACGCGCCCTCACTTGGGGGTTCGTTACCGATGTTACCTGATCTGATCCTGCTGGCCGTGGCCGCAGGAACCGCTTCCGCACAGCCCGAGCCGGGCAAGTCGCCGTCCACGATCGTCGTCGAAGGGCAGCGTCCCGAACCGGTCGATGCCGACCATCTGTCGAGCGCGACCGGCACGAGCATCGCCGGGGCCGAACTGGATCGGCGCAAGGCGCCGACTCTCGGCGAAACGCTGGCGCGGGTTCCGGGAATCCATAATGATTATTTCGGTCCGGCGGTCGGCCGTCCGACGATTCGGGGGCAGACCGGCGGGCGGGTCGCGGTGCTGATCGACGGCCTGCCCACGCAGGACGCATCGGGACTGGGCGCTGAACATGCCGCCGCGGTCGAACCGTTCCTCGCCGAGC
Organism: Sphingomonas sp. Leaf407; assembly: GCF_001425385.1. GTDB lineage: Bacteria > Pseudomonadota > Alphaproteobacteria > Sphingomonadales > Sphingomonadaceae > Sphingomonas. The sequence continues at coordinate 16,762 of NZ_LMQO01000004.1, read as the reverse complement.
GGATCGACGTGCGCAAGGGCAGTGCCGCCGTCCCCTATGGCAGCGGCGCGATCGGTGGCGCGGTGAACGTGATCGACGGCCGCATTCCGACGCAGCGATATGCGGGAGCACCGACCGGGCGGGCCGAACTGCGCACCGGCGACAATGTCGGCGTGACGACCATGGCCCGGATCGACGGCGGGAAGCGCGCGTTCGCATGGCATCTCGACGGGCTGTACCGCTATCAGGGGGATCAGGCGATCCCGGGTCGTGCGAAGGCGGATACCTGTCGGAGCTGGCCGTCACTCGTCGCGGCGACGCCGCTACAGGCGCTGTGCCAAGTCCGTCTGGCGCGGCCGACCTTTGTATTCGATCCCGCGACGCGACGCTTCGTCGACCGGACGCCGGTGTCGGGACAGATCATCACCAACCTCGATTCCGTGGGCGATGCCGACGGGCGGCTGCCCAACAGCGCGATCCGGACCACGGCGGTGACGGCGGGCGGCAGCGTGATCGTCGATGACGGATTTCTCGGCCTGTCGGTCGGTCGCTACGACAACAGCTATGGCGTGCCCGGCTTCACCCTCATCACGGCGTCGCGATCCGGGGCCAGCCCGATCGACGTGATGGTCGGGCAGACCCGTTTCGACCTGAAGGGGGCGCTGTATGATCCACTGCCCGGCGTCGCGGCGGTCATGCTGCGCGCGGCGCATGTCCGCTCACGCGACCGCGAACGCTTGCCCGATCGCGACTGGAGCCGGTTCGACGCCAATGGCGAAGAGGCGCGCGTCGAGATCGCGCATCGCCCGCTCGGGCCGCTCAGCGGATCGATCGGCGGGCAGATCGCCGATCGCAGCCTGCGTACCGTCGAGACGACCTCCTATCTGCCCAGCGTCGCCACGGCGGAGCGATCGGCGTTCTTCGCCGAACGGCTGACGCTGTCCCCGCTGACGCTGAGCGGTGGCATTCGCTATGACCGGATACGCTACGACCTCGACGAAGCCAGCGTGCGCGCCGGGCGGGGGCAGGGGGCGGCCTATGCCCGCGATGCCGGTTTCCACCTGCTGAGCGGCGATGCCGGCGCGCGGCTGTCGCTGTTCAAGATATTGTATCTGCACGGGCGCTGGTCGCACGCCGAACGCGCGCCGGGGATCAACGAGCTCTATGCCAACGGCAACCATTTCTCGATCCTGACCGAGGAACAGGGCGACGGACGGTTGCGCAAGGAGCGGGCGGAAACGATCGAGGCCGGCGGCGGGATCGACACGACATGGCTGTCGGCGGCGGTGTCCGCCTATCGCACGCGGTTCGTGGACTATCTCTATCTCGGCAATACCGGCATCTCGCGGACGCTGCCGGTGCGCGAATGGCGACAGGGCGATACCCGCTTCCGCGGGATCGAGGGGGAGGCGACGCTGCGCGCGACGACCGGCATCGGCCGGTTCGCGCTGCACGGTTTCGGCGATTATGTGCAGGTCCGCCCGGTATTCACCCTGCCCGACGGCTATAGCCCGTTCGCGAGCGGTGCGACGGCGGCGTTCGACCGCCAGTATTTCCGCCAGCGGCTCGACGGCGACCACCTGCCGCGCACGCCGATGTCACGTTATGGCGGCGATCTGGGCTGGGAAGCCGGCGCACTACGCGCCTCGCTCGGCGCGGTCCGCTATCTGCGGCAGACCGATGTCGCCAAGGACGAGCCGGTGTCGGACGGATTCACGCTGGTCGATGCGCATGTCGCCTGGCGCTTCGGCACGGGCGGGCGCTACGAGGCGTTCGCCGATGTCGCCAACCTGACGAACGCGGAAGCGCGGTTGCACAATTCGTTCCTGCGGCTGCGCGCGCCGCTACCTGGACGCGCCGTGGCGGTGGGAGTTCGCGCGGCGTTCTGACCCGTTGCCCCCGGCTTGCGTCTCGCATGCGGCCGGGGGAATAGGTTACTCTTCTTGATGGCCTATCGCCTGATGGCCTATCGGATGTGCTCGACCTTCAGATTTTTGACCCGAACCTTTTTCCATTCGCGATCGGCGGTGAGGGCAGGGACACCAAGCTGCACCGCCAGCGCAAGACAGGAGCGATCGCCAAGACCGCGGCCATATTGGCGCGTCTGGGAATGCAAGGCAGCGGCGACGTAGGCTGCCTCGACATCATGGGCACAAACATCAAGGCGAAGCTCGTCGAGCAATTCGCGGGTGGTGCCTTCGTCGAGACCGCTGAGCAGCAGTTCCTTGATGACCTCCTGCAGGTTGACCGCAGAAATCGCAGCACGCCCGATATGGGGTGCGACCTTGTCGGCGCCGGGTTCATCCCGGACCAGTGCGAGCACCGCAGACGCGTCGAGAACGACGGATGTCATTGTACGTCTCGATCCATTTCGCCAGATGTACCCTCACCTAGATCAGCGGCAGCCTCGACCTTTCGGTCCATCAGAAAGTCGTCGGTCGAGCGTGCCTGCTTGGCATGTTCCCGATAAAGCGCCTGGGCACGGGACACGCCATGCCCGATCGGGGACAGGCGGACCTGATCGTCCTCAACCGTGAGGATGACCTTCGCATCACCATGCAGACCCATCGCCTTTCGTACCGATGCCGGCAGGATCATGCGACCATTTCCGGCCACTTTTACATCCATGCTCCGTGTTGCCATTGCCAACATATCCTATCTTTAACTGTTTTGGCCATATGTCACATTATAAAAAGTGGCACAAGGTTAGCTAGAGCCATACCGGCACAACATGACATACCGAACCCCTTTGTCTGAGCATACCCAGATAGGGCATTACCTCATGCAAATAGCGATAACGTGTGCTTATCGCGTTTCGGTGGAGCATCGTTTCCAGTAGCGCACTATAGTTATAACCAGTATTCGTCGCGTCTAGTGTAGCGAGACGAGGAAGCAGCTATGGGCGTCTTGAAGGGACGGGTTATCGCAGGTGGCCGCATCGCGCTGCCCGCCGATGTCCGCAAGCACCTGGGGCTGGCTGAAGGCGATACCGTCTATTTTTCAGTGGAGGGCGACGAGCTGCGCGTCCGATCGGCAAAGTCCGCACTGCGCCGCATACAGGAGCAATTGCGCCGCTACCGTCCGGAACAGGGCAACCTGTCGGACGAACTGATCGCGGATCGCCGTGCCGAGGCTGCCGGTGAATAAGCTGCGTTACGTCCTGGACTCGTCCGCCCTGTTGTGTGTGATGTTCGAAGAAGAGGGTGCCGAGCATGTCGCGGCGCGACTGCCCGGTGCGATGATCAGCGCCAGCAACTACGCAGAGGTGGTCGCCAAGCTGGTCGACCGCGGCATGCCGCCCGCCGATATTGTCACGATTATGGCCGATCTCGACATCGAGGTGGTCCCGGTCGATCGGCAGCAAGCGGAGCTTGCAGGGCTGATGCGGGCAACGACGGCAGGACTTGGTCTGTCGTTGGGCGATCGTGCCTGCCTGGCATTGGCGCAGATTCGCCGGACCACGGCACTGACAACGGATCGCGTCTGGTCGAACCTTGAAATCGACGTCACGGTCGAGCAGGCGCGATGAGTGGGAGTGCGTTGCAGGCACGGTCCCAGCACGAGAAGGCGCTCGTACCCTGTCTTCTGGAAGAAGAAGTCGCACGCGCGCGGATGTATGTGGAAGCCGCGCGCTCGAGCGCGACAAGACGTGCCTATGCTGCTGACTGGAAAACCTTCGCCCTTTGGTGCGCGGCGCGTGGCCTGTCCGCTTTACCGGCTTCTCCCGCGTCGGTCGCCGTCTTCATCTCCAGCATGAAAGATGGTGACCCTGCTGCATCCCCGCCGCGTCTGCCCAAGAAGATTTCCACGCTCTCGCGCTATCTGGCGGCGATCAACGACCGCCATCGCGAGGCAGGCTATCTCACGCCCGGCGACCAAGACGGCGGTCACCAGTTGCGCAGGACCTTCGCCGGTATCCGTAACACCCACGGGGCTCGCCCCCGGCAGAAGGCGGCGGCGGATGGCGACCAGCTTGGCCGAATGCTCGCCGGCATTACAGGTGACGACGTCCGCAGTGTCCGCGATCGAGCGTTGCTGGCGATCGGCATGGCGGCGGCCCTGCGGCGGTCCGAACTCGTCGCCTTGACCTTTACCGATGTACAGATCGTGCCGGAAGGCTTGCGCCTCTTCATCGCCCGGTCGAAAACGGATCAGGCAGGCCTTGGCGTCTGGATTGCCATTCCCGAGGGCAAACGAATACGGCCAAAGGCACTGTTACTGGAATGGTTACGGGTCGGCCGCGTCACCGACGGGCCGCTGTTCCGCAAGCTGGCACAAATCCGTGTCGCCGACCGGGACCCGGCCTCGCAGGAAAGGGTGAGAACCGCCGATGGCAAGCCCGCGTGGTGCCGGGTGGAGGATCGCGTGCAGCCGGCGGCGATGAGCCCGCAAGGCGTGGCCCTCGTCGTCAAGGCGCGGGCGCAAGCCGCCGGTCTCGATCCGGCGTTGTTTTCCGGTCATTCGCTGCGCTCCGGGTTTCTTACCGAGGCGGCACGGCAGCCCGGTGCCAATGTCTTCAAGATGCGCGAGGTCAGCCGGCACAAGTCGCTCGACATCCTCAGCACCTATGTCCGTAACCACGATGCGTTTCGGGATCATGCCGGGCAACAATTCCTGTAACCGTACTTCTCGGCGAACTCTGGCACTACGACGGCATGATGAGATCGGCATTTTTGGCCAGGCTATTTGGACTTGCTTCGGATTCATCTGACCCGCCATCGTGTCACAGGCTAGCTTAAGTATATCTGACGGAGTCAACGAGCTATGCCAGTCAGCAGATGAACACGATTGTCCAAGCCGCGCGGGTATATTTGCGCGTGAGTACCGGCGAGCAAGATCTGGCCCGGCAGGATGCGATCGTTGCTGGCGCTTGGGCAGCCGGCTGCTATGTCGCGGCGGTGTACCGCGAGAAGGCGTCGGGCGCGCGACCGGATCAGCCGTTTGCCGGTTCCCGAGGCTGAACTGCTGTTCGAGCAAGGGCATGAGGGTATCGTGAGGGTATCAAGGCGCACGCAGCAATTTTAGATTGGCGGATTTGTGCGGGGTCGGAGACGAGGCGGCGGACAGGGTGTCCGCTCTTTCGTATTGCAGCAGGCAAACGTGCCCTCGCGGATTGCGGTGTGGGCGAATAATTCCTTTTGCAACGGCCGGTCGCGGGGGCGTCCCGCGCGGACGCAATAGTGGTATGCCGTACAGTGCCGCAAAGCGTGCTTTCGCCAACGCGCGCCCGATTAGGTACAACCGTAAATCTGCGGTATAGCTGCAATACCCCCGCACACTGCCACGGCGCAGCGGAGGCAGAGAGACGCAAGTGCTCCCGCTTTGTGGGAGAATTGCTATGAGCACACGTGCGTACCATCATCGTCGCGCTCTAACCGAACAGACGATGGCAGATGTCGCGAACAGTGCCGTTGCTCGCATTTGTCACGACAAGCTGGCCGTTTTGCACCGCTTGTTGGAGGCGGCCGGTGCCGTAGAAGCAGGGCGCGCGGCGCCGTTCCCGGCGGTGATCGCGTCATGACGCCACCCATGCAGGCACCGCCTTCGGGTCGGGTCGCATTCATTGGAGCAGGGCACGTCGGCGCAACCGCTGCGTATGCGATGATGTTGAGAGCGCTGTTTCGCGAGATCGTGCTGGTCGACAGCAACGCGGCTCTTGCGGCAGCCGAGGCTGCCGATCTCACCGATGCGAACGCGCTTGCCAGGCCTGCACGGATTTGGGCCGGTTCCTACGATGACGCCGCGACAGCGGATATCGCGGTGGTTACAGCCGGAGCGGCCTCACACGGGAGTGAAACACGGCTGTCGCTCGCCTCGCGCAGCGCGGTTATCGTCGAGGATTGCGTAAAACATCTGGCGGACGCTGGTTTTGCCGGTGTGTTGGTAATCGCGTCGAATCCGGTTGACCTGATGACGATGATTGCCATCCGCTACGCCGGGCTGCCCCGACACAGGGTCATTGGTACAGGTACTCTGCTCGACACCAGTCGGCTCAAGCAGAGCCTGTCCGCAGCGCTCGACCTCTCGGCCGGAGCGATCGACGGTTACGTGCTGGGGGAGCATGGCGATAGCGAAGTGGCGGCGTTCTCGACGGTTCGGATTGGTGGGCAGCCACTAGGTGACTTCATCGATACCGGTAGCCCGCTCGATCTGCCGGCATTGGGCGAGCATGTCCGCGATGCCGGTTATCGCATCGTCACCGGCAAAGGCTTCACATCCTTCGGCGTTGCCACCGCCATCGTCCGCATTTGCGAGGCAGTGGTCCGGGACGAACGGTCGGTATTGCCCGTTACCGCATGGATCGAGCATGGATATGGCATGCGCGACATATGTCTAAGCCTGCCTTGCATTGTCGGCGCTGGTGGCACCGAACGTGTTCTCTTCCCGGCGCTCGACTCCGACGAGGAAGCTGCGCTACGCGCGTCTGCTGCGAAACTGACCGAGGCTTTTGCCACGCTGGATAGCGACAAGGGACATCAAGGCTCCGGCATCCGCTGATCCACGAGGGCGGACGAAGGGTATCCATCGCGCTGCGACGGGTATCAGCGTTGTATGAAGCAGCTAAAATTAGCCGTCGCGGCGGACGGAGTGTCCGCCGTTTTTCACGGCGTGATGAATGCTTCCTGGAACGGTTATCGAAAAGGGCGGGGCATGCCAACGACAAAGCAGACTTTTGCCAACAGGACCGAAGTTCCAATCTACGTGTCGGTAGAGCCTTGGCCCAAGTGCTTCGAACTCGAACCTGGTGACAAACTGACACTTAGCTGGAACATGCCCACGGATGGCGATGCTATGCTAGTCGAGTTCATCAACAGTCAGGAACTCGTGGTTTGGCCGAACGGTGAGATTGACGACATTCAATATCTTATGAACGGTGAACCTGCTACAGATAGAATCTGGACCTTCAAACATCCTTGACGAACACCAAGACTGATCTGGAACTGCCGGTCTCCCTCGGATATCACCGTGGATCGTCTCCGCCAGAACGACGCACTTCTGCGATCTTGCAAGTACAACGACGGAGCATACCCGTATCGGACGTTGGCGATCGGACGCATTCTCCGTTCGATCAGGGTCGTTCGCAGGGATATTGAACACATGGCCTGCTGGGTCTGGAAGCTACTGGAACAGATTCGGGTTTCGATGGCGTTTTTCGGCTATGCGCGCGTGTCTACGACCGATCGGGATCTCGGCATTCAGGAAGCGGCGCTGCGTGCTGCTAGATGTCAGACGATCCGGTCGGAGAAGAAGTCGGGCACGGAGCGCCGCACCCGCACCGAGTTGCAGGTCCTGCTTGATTTCCTGCGCGAAGGCGACACGCTGGTCGTTACCCGCATCTACCGGTTGGCGCGATCGATGAAGGATATGCAGGGCATCGTCCATGAACTGAAGGACAGGGGGGTCGCGCTGAAAGCGACCGATCGACACCGCCACGGCAGCGGGCAAGGCGTTCCTCGACATGCTCGGTGTTTTCGCCGAGTTCGAGACGAACCTGCGACGAGAACGGCAGGCCGAAGGGATCGCCGCTGCCAAGGCGCGCGGCGTCTACAAGGGCGGCAAGCCGCGGATCGATCCGGAGGCCGTCAGGAAGCTGGCCGCCGATGGCATACGACCCGCGCATATCGCGCGGTACCGTCTATCGGTTCCTGCCAACGTCGGTAGCGAGCCCGAACGAGCCCTTGTCATCGCAGGCCGACCGTCCGCATGGTGCCGTGACCGATGCCGATCCGTCCTGAGCATCTCTTGCTCTACCCGATCGACTGACGACATATCTCCCACTTCGTCCGGTTCGTCCGCGCGAAGGGTCGCTGCGAGCATTGCGGCCGGCGCCACTTCCAACGCGTATTCCACATGGGGGACGGACGATGGGGGGATCGGGAGCGTCAGTGCTGGCGCAACGTGCGGGGCGGCGGGTTCGCCGTCCATGCGGCGAGGCGCCCGGCACGGACGGTGGTCGCCCAACCGATCTGCCGCTTGCTGCCGGTCAGCGTCGGCAGGTCTAGATGCGTGATCGCCACGCCGTCGCGCACCGCCGCCTTTGCCTGTTCTGCCTGCTTGTCGGCGATGAAACAGGCAGAGCAGGCTCGCCGCCACCAACAGCACCGGGCTGTACGGCATCGCGAACAGACACAGGCTGCAGCGTATCGCACCGAGATCGACTTCGCCGGTGACGAGGTCACGATCCGCGACGCCTAGCTTGGCTATCGGGGCAGGACCGGTCTTGGCGAACTCAGCGTGGTTGTCGGCAAAAAGCTCAACGACCGGTCGCTCGACGGTGCAACCTCGCTCACCTCGATCCCATTTGCCGAACGGGACACGGTCGCCAACCTCATCGCGCCGCAAGGCGGCAGCTACGGCGTCGGTGTCTTCGCTGCGCTCGGATCGCGGCTTCCTGCATCTGGGCGGTTGGGGATTTCACGAGCGGATCAACCGCGATGTCGACGCACTGGTCGAAGGCTCCAACGTCAACCGCAACATCGCCATCCTGTCCGGCATCCTTCGCGATCCGCGTTCGATCGATGCCTTCGGTGTCGAGGCAGCGAGGGTGTGTGGCACCGCCCCGACATGCTGTCGCCCGTCACCGGCGGCAGGTCCGGCGCGTTCGAACTGTTGTTGCGCTACGACGGCGAGGATCAGACCGATGCCCCGTTCGGCGGCCGGGGCACCTTTGCGATGCTCGGGGCCAACTGGTATCTGATCGACCGGGCGGGTTTCAAACTGAACGTGGTACGCTACAGCGCCGTGTCGCGCGGTGAGATCGTTTTTTGACAAAACTGGCGCGTTACCGGGCAGGGAACGCCCCGGGCCGTGGTCACGAACGCCTCATGATCCCGGGAGATGCCGCCATGCCCGGCATCGGGGTAGACGATCCGCACCCGCGACCGACGTCCAGCGCTCTGGCGCGGTCATGCCGCGTCGGGCCGGACCGTGACGACGACCTTGCCCTTCGCGCGGCCGCTGTCGACATAGGCGACCGCGTCATTCAGCGCATCGAAGGTGAAACCGCGATCGAGTACCGGGCGGATCGTGCCGGCGTCGATCAGTTCCCCCAACTGCGCGAGTTGGCTGCCATCGGCGTGCATGAACAGGAAGGAATAGTCGACGCCCGCGCGCCTGGCCTTGCGGCGGATGCCGGTGCTGAGCAGGCGGAACAGGAGACGCAGGACCGGATTGAGACCCTGTGCCTTGGCGAAGGCGGGATCGGGCGGGCCGGAGATCGAGATCAGCTTGCCGCCGGGCTTCAACACCTTGAGCGACTTTTCCAGCGTCTTGGCATCGAGGCTGTTGAGCACGACATCGTAGCCCGACAGCAGCTCGGAAAAATCCTGCGTCCGGTAATCGATGACGACATCCGCGCCCAGGCTGCGGACGAGGTCGGCATTGGCGGCGCTGGCGGTCGTAGCCACCATCGCGCCGAGATGCTTGGCGAGCTGGATCGTGATCGTGCCGACCCCGCCCGTACCGGCGTGGATCAGCACCTTCTGGCCAGCCTTCAGCCCTGCGGTCTCGACCAGCACCTGCCATGCGGTCAGCCCGACGAGCGGCACCGACGCCGCCTCCGCCATCGACAGCCTGACGGGCTTGGGAGCGAGGTCCGCCTCCGCCACCGCGATCCGTTCGGCGAAGGTGCCGATATGGCCGTCGCGCGGCCGGGCATAGACCGCGTCGCCGATCTTGAACCGGTGCGCGCCCGGTCCGGTCGCGACGACGATGCCGGCAAGGTCGTGGCCGAGGATGAAGGGCGGCTTGTAGGGCAGGATCGGCTTGAACGCGCCGTCGCGGATCTTGCCGTCGAGCTGGTTGATCGCGGTCGCGTGGATCTCGACCAGCACCTCGCCCGCTGCCGGTACGGGATCGGGCAGGTTGGTCAGCGTCAGCCGCTGCCCCTTGCCATAGCGTTCGAGCTGATAGGCCTTCATGCCACCTGCTCCGGTTCGTTCGCCAAGGCCGGATAATCGGTATAGCCCTTCGCGCCGCCGCCATACAGCGTCTGCGGATCGATCTGGGCCAGCGGCGCCCCGGCCTGCATCCGCTCGACCAGATCAGGATTGGCGATGAAGGGGCGGCCGAACGCGATCAGGTCGGCCTTGCCATCGGCCAGATGCGCCTCGGCCAGTGCCCGGTCGAAGCCGTTGTTGGCGATGTAGGTGCCGCGGAACCGGGTGCGCAGCGCGGCATAGTCGAACGGCACCGAGTCGCGCGGGCCACCGGTCGCGCCCTCGACGACATGGATATAGGCAATGCCGAGCGCGTCGAGCTGCCCAACGATATGGTCGAACTGCGGCTGCGGATCGCTGGTGTCGATGCCGTTCGCCGGCGATACCGGCGACAGGCGGATGCCGGTACGATCGGTCCCGATCTCGGCGGCGACCGCCGCCGTCACCTCGATCATCAGCCGGGCGCGGTTGGCGATGCTGCCGCCATAGGCATCGGTGCGGTGGTTCGCGCCGTCCTTCGCGAACTGGTCGAGCAGATAGCCGTTGGCCCCATGGACCTCGACCCCGTCGAAGCCGGCCGCGATCGCATTGGCGGCCGCCCGGCGGAAGTCGTCGACGATGCCGGGGATTTCGGCGAGTTCGAGCGCGCGCGGTTCGGAGACGTCGACGAAGCCGCCGCCCACCACCGTCTTGGTCTCGGCGCGGATCGCCGAGGGCGCGACCGGTGCCGCGCCGTCTTCCTGCAGGCCGACATGGCTGACGCGCCCGACATGCCAAAGCTGCAGGAAGATGTGGCCGCCTTTGGCATGGACCGCCTCCGTCACCTTGCGCCAGCCCGCGACCTGCGCGTCGGAATAGATGCCGGGCGTGTCCTGATAGCCCTGTCCCTGGCGCGACACCTGCGAAGCCTCGGTGATGATGAGGCCCGCCGAAGCACGCTGGCCGTAATATTCCGCCATCAGCTCGGTCGGCACCATGTCGGGACCGGCCCGGTTACGGGTCAGCGGCGCCATCACCAGACGGTTGGCGAGCGTGACGGCACCGAGACGATAGGACGAGAAGCAATCGGGATCGGACATGACGAAGGTCTTTCGGGAAAGGGGCGCGGGATCAGGCGGTGTAGCGCGGCGCGGGGTCGATCGCGCCAAAGCCCGGCAGCATCGCCTGCCGCGCGGTCTGGAAGGCGGTCCACAACTCGCCGTCGTGCAGCGGCGGGATCGTCACGTCTTCGCGCGCGTCGAAGCCGACCAGCGCGGCATCGACCAGCGCATTCACGTCCATCATCGGCCCCAGCGACGCCTCGTCGGCACCGGAGCGGCCCCAAATCTCGGTGCGGGTCGCCGCGGGCAGTACGGCCTGGACATAGACGCCCTTCGGTCCCAGCTCGATCGCCAGCCCCTGCGACAGGAACTGCACGAACGCCTTGGTCGCGCCATAGACGGTCATGCCATATTCCGGCGCCAGCCCCACGGCCGAACCGATGTTGATGATCGCGCCATCGCCGCGTGTCGCGAGCCGGGGTGCCACCGCGCTGGCGAGCCGGGCGACCGAGGTCGTGTTGAGCGCGATCAGACGATCGACCGCCTCGGTTGGCTGCTCGACGAAGCTGCCGCCCAGCGCGGCACCGGCATTGTTGACGAGGATGCCGATGCGATCATCGTCGCGGAGCCGCGCTTCAACCGCCGCCAGTTGATCGAGGTTCGTCAGGTCGGCCGGCAGCACGTCGATGGCGACGCCGGTTTCGGCGGTCAGCGTCGACGCCAGCGCGTGGAGACGGGCGGCATCGCGCGCGACGAGGACCAGATCATGCCCGCGACGGGCGAACCGATCGGCATAGGTCGCGCCGATCCCAGAGGAAGCACCGGTGATGAGGACGGCAGGCTTGGTCATTGGATTGCCCTTTCGGATCGAGTCACTATATTGATGACAGTCGTCATGAATGACTAAATGTGATGGTCATCATGAAACGTCAACGGGCGAACGGAGATTATTTCGATGAAGGTCAGTCGCGAGCAGATGGTGGAGAACCGTCGCCGCATCCTGCAGGAGGCCAGTCGGCTGTTTCGCGACCGCGGCTTTGCCGCCGTGACCGTGGCCGATGTGATGAAGGCCGCCGGGCAGACGCATGGCGGCTTCTATGGCCACTTCGCTTCCAAGGACGAGCTGATCGCCGCGACCATCGCCGACACGCTGGCGGGGGAAGGCTCGGCGATGACCGACGTCGAAGCGTGGACCGATACCTATCTGTCGCCGCTGCACCGCGAGAACCCGGACCAGGGGTGTCCGATGGCCAGCCTCGCCGGATTGATGCGACACCAGACGTCCGACGCCCGGGCCGCCATGGCGCGCGGGCTGGACGCGCATCTCGAGCGCTTCGCGCAGGCACTGCCCGGCGATGACGACGCGGCACGGCGCCGTTCCGCGATCGGGCGGTGGGCGGCGATGGTCGGCGCCGTCGTCCTGGCCCGCGCGGTCGATGACACCGCGCTGTCCGACGAACTGTTGCGCGAAACCCGCGCGTGGATCGCGGCGACGCAGCCGAATGCGCGCACCCCACAGAAGGAGGAAACCGACGCATGAACGTCCTGATCGACCATGCCGGACTGGACGGGCACGACCAGTTGGCGGCGCTGATGGCGGCCAATCGCCATCCCCCGATCGGCGAGACGCTGGAATTCGCGCTGGTCGAACTGGAACGCGGCCGCGTGGTGTTCGAGGGTTCGCCCTCGCGCAAGGTCTTCAATCCGATCGGATCGGTCCATGGCGGCTATGCCGCGACGCTGCTCGACAGCGCCTGCGGTTGCGCGGTGCATTCGAGCCTGCCCGCAGGACAGGGCTATACGACGCTCGAACTCAAGGTGTCGTATCACCGGGCGTTGACCGACACGAGCGGACCGGTGCGGGCGGAGGGAAAGGTCGTGTCGCTGGGCCGACGTGTCGGTTTTTCCGAAGCGCGGCTGGTCGACGCGCAGGGACGGTTATGTGCGTCGGCGACGTCCACCCTGTTGATCTTTCCCCTGTGAGCCAGCAGGGCCTGACAACGGACGGCGATGCCGGCCCGAACCACGATCAAGCCGCCGACAATCGCCACGGAGTCCGTCCATGAAACCGCTTCCTCTTGCTCTTGCGTTGATCCTTGGCCTGTCGGCGGCATCGCTCCCTGCGCAGGAGACGCGCTGGCCGCTTGGCGAGGGGGGCAAGTCGCCCGACAAGGCGCTGTCCATGCCGACGAAGCTGGCACCGGTATCGCAGTCGCTGACCGCCCTGCTGGATGCCGGCGGTACGATCGTCAGCTCCTATGTCGCGCCGACCGGACCGGTCGTGACCCTGCGCCTGCGCAAGAGGTTCATGATCTGCCTGTTGCAGGGGACCAACCCCGCGACCGATCAGAACGTCGCGACATCGGAATGTTACGCGCTGAATTAAGAATGAGCGGTCGTGCCTTGGGTACGTGGTGGTCGAGACGGCCGTGTTACCGTGGTTCGGTGGGCACTTCAGCGATGCAGGTCATGCCTGAACGGCAGCCAGTTCAAGTATTGATCGAAAAGGCTCGCACTCGTCGAACCAGAGCGCGAACAGCAGTCCCAATGAGGATTCCTTACAAGACGGCCGACTGGGGGAGGGTGAGGCCTTTTCAATAGCCACGAGCGGTTCTGCACTTCGATCTGGTGAGTGGCCCCCACCGGGTGGTCCGGGTTGATAGTTAGTGCATTGTTGTCTTGAGCCTCACCCCGTCTCTGGTCCGGTCTTGATGAGAAAACCGGCTCTCTTTTCGTCAGGGCAGGCATGCCTGCCCTGACGAAAAAGCGCGCTCCATCGGGGCCTGGTTGCCGAGGGAGCTATGTGGACGGTGCTCGTTGTAATCGCGCCGCCACGCCTCACATTTTACCCGTGCGTCGTCCAGGCTCAAGAACTATTATGCGTTGAGGCATTCGGCCCGCACCCGGCCGTTGAACGCCTCCGCGAACGCATTGTCGGTTGGCTTTCCAGGCCTGCTGAAGTCCAGCACCACATCATGCTGATACGCCCACAGGTCGAGATCCTTCGAGATGAATTCCGGGCCATTATCCAGACGAATGCGCTTTGGGCGACCATGTACCGCGGCAATGCGGTCGAGCGTCTCGACCACGTCAGAGCCGCGGTAGCTTGTCCGCACGTCGAGCGCTGGCGACATACGGGTGAAATTGTCAACGATCGACAGCACGCGGATCTTGCGCCCGTCGAAGAGCTGATCCGACAGGAAATCCATCGACCAGCACTCGTTGGGTGCCGTCGCCGGCGTCCGGTCATCGCGCAGCTTTGCTTTCACCTTGCGCTTGGGTGTCTTGTTGCGCAGCTGCAGCCCGAGTTCGCGATACAGCCGATGAGTGCGCTTGTGGTTGATCTCCCAGCCCTCCCGCCGGAGCAGCACATGGATGCGGCGATACCCGTAGCGAACACGGGTCGCAGCTAACTCCTTGATCCGCATCTTAAGGCCGGCCTGATCGAGGCGGTGGGACTGATAGCGCTGGGTCGATCGATTGATCGGAAACGCGCCGCAGGCTCGCCGTTCGCTGACCTGGTAGCTCGCCTGCAAATAGCCGACGATCTCCCGGGCTCGACCAGGCCCTACATTTTTCGGCGGATGACGTCCTGCAGCATCTCCTTGTCCAGGCTGAGGTTGGCCACCAGCCGCTTCAGCCGGACGTTCTCCTCCTCCAGCACCTTCAAGCGCTTCATCTCCGATGGCATCAACCCTCCGTATTTGCTACGCCATCGGTAGTAGAGCCTGCCCCGGCGAAGGCCGGGGTCTGGATTGATATGCCGGCCTTCCGGCAAACCTCCTCGACGGTTGTTCCATCCTCGGCCTGCTTGAGGATGAACGCTATCTGCTGCTCGCTGAACCTCGACTTCTTCATTGGCGGATTCCCTCGTCCGGCACCTGCCAAACCTAACCGAGAATTTCTCACAAAGAATGGACCAATCCGGAGGGCTCAGGTCATCCGGCGCTCTACCTGTCGAACGGCCTGTATGATGTTTACGGCAATTTCGAAGGCACACAGCGGCTTGCCGACGTGGCGCGCAAACGCGGCGTCAGGACCGAGTGGCATCCGCTCTATGGCGGGCACTGCGCTACGGATGCAACGTCACTGGCGGCGTTCCTATCGTACTGACGACGTTCCTGTTGCGATCAGGAAACGGGAAAGAGCAGCATGGGTCGCTGGCGGGATCATGCCATCTGCGCCCCACTGGCCCACCTCAGTCCGAATAGCGGCAGCGGGTCCCGATCCGGCGGTGGCCGCGCACGGCGTCGACCATCGTCGATACCGCGTCGATCACGACGTCCGGTCTGGAGGACATCATGCTGTGGGTCGATCGCGGGACGACGCAATTCACGCCATCGACCGAACTGGCTGCCACCTCGTCGTGCATCGTGTTCCACAGCGCCCACATCGCGCGGCTCCTGGGATGCCCGGTCGGGCTGAACGAGCGCGTCAGGACAAGGACGCGCGCCTCTGTCCGCGCACCGCGCGGCCACGACAGCGTCGCGAAGTCGAGCCCTTCGGTCTCCGCCAGCTTCGCGTGCAGGTTGGAGCTGCGCTGCCACCGGCGATACGCATCGCTGGCAAAGACGGGCGGCTCGAAGCCGGGCCGGTCGGGCGCCACGCATGACGTCTCCGCCTTGCTGCCCGGAAGGAGGGTGCCGTCGTTCGCCGCCCGCGCGCAGTCCCTCGCGGCCGCGAGCCTAGAGGCCGTCGGGTCGGCGTCCGGCGCGATGGCCGCCATCCGCGCCACCTGCCGACCCACCGCGGGATCGACCAGCACCAGCCCGGCCACCTTCCCGGGATGCCGCTGCGCGTACAGGCCGACGATCGCTCCGCCCAACGATTGTCCCACCATCACATAGGGGCCACGAAGCCGCGCCGCCGACAGTAGCGCAGCCAGATCCGCTTCGAGCGCATAGAAGGTGCGCGGCGTCCTCGCCGGATCGCTGTTCGAATAGCCCGCCCGGTCATACGAACAGACGCGTGTCTGCCTCGCCATCTCGCCTTGCACCGTGGCCCAGCCCCAGGCGCCTCCGCCCAGCCCAATATCCAGGATCACCACCGGCCTCCCCTTGCCCTGGCAGAACAAGGTCAGCCGTCGACCATCCGGCAGGCGGACCCGCGGTGCGACCATATACTCGCGCCACCACCCTTCGTGCGGACTCTTTGGCGGCACGCTGCTGCTGCCGGCGTGGACGACACCGGGCGTGCCGGGCATCTGCCCATGCAAGATGGTTGCCATCCAGGCCGCCGGGACCAGCAGCAGGGCCCGCGCGATCATCCCTGAACGTTTCCCCTCTGCCATGCTCCGCCCCCCGCACCGACCGTTCCGGCATCATGCGCCATCATACGGCCGCCTCCAAGCGGAGGAGTCTGTCCATCGTTCCGTTGGGATGGTATTTCGACAATCTCATGGCGGTTCTCACGTCCGTCACGTCGATGGAAAATATGATCCAGGTTGCGGCCAAACCTAGACGCCGCTAACTGTTGCATATGAATAATACAGTCGGTGTGCTGAGGCAGGCAGTGTACGGCGGTTTGGTCGCGCTGATGACTTGCACCTCTGTGGCGGACGCCGGAACGAACTCCGCGCTGCCGGATATGACCCCAATCCTGCGCGAACAGCGCGTGGAGAGCGCGTCGATCGCCGTGATCCGCAACGGACGGATCGTCTCGATCGGGGCTTGGGGCATGGCGGGGCCGAACCGCGCGGCGACTGCCTCCACGCCCTACAATCTCGCCTCGCTGACGAAGCCGCTCACGGCGGAGGTCATCCTGCGACTGGTGTCCTGCCGTTGCAGCACCTGCCGCCGCCGGTGG
>NZ_LMQO01000003.1 GCF_001425385.1 Sphingomonas sp. Leaf407 | reverse complement strand
TGAACCGACTTAGCTTTAAACGAACTCACGCACCTTGAATGCGCAAGACCGCAAGCCGCCGCCCACATGTCCCTTCATCTACATCAACAATGTCAAAGACCAGACGAAAATACCGGCGTCGCATACCAACCTCCCTTTCGGTAAGGTCCGTCGCGTCACCTGCTTTTCTCTACCCTTCCGAAGCAACTCAGTGCGTCGCCCCGTCCGGTGAACAGCCCTCTACGGGCACCCCGCCAAACCGTCAACAACTCTTTTCACTTTTATGGCCACTCCGTTGCAGTTTTGCGGAATCATAGGGGTTTACGNGGTGAACAGCCCTCTACGGGCACCCCGCCAAACCGTCAACAACTCTTTTCACTTTTATGGCCACTCCGTTGCAGTTTTGCGGAATCATAGGGGTTTACGGGGGAACCAAGCATTGGATCAGGGCGCTTCGTGACGCCCTGCCACGGCGAATCAGGCGATTCCGATTCGAATCAGGGCCGTTCCGCCCCCCATTCGCCCATCGTGACATAGTCCAGCTTGCCGGTGCCAAGGACCGGCAGCGCCTCGACGATCCGCAGGTCGCGCGGGATCGCCAGTTCGGCCACGCCACTCGCCCTCGCCCATTCCTGCAACGCCCCGACGGTCGCGTCGGCATGGGTGGTGAACAGCACCAGTTGCTCGCCCTTGCGCGGATCGGGCCGGGTGACGACCGCGTGGTCCGCGCCCGACCATAGTTTCGCGGCATAGCCCTCGACCGCCGGGAGCGAGATCATCTCGCCGCCGATCTTGGCGAATCTTTTGGCACGACCGTTGATCGTGACGAACCCCGCCGCGTCGATCGTGACAATATCGCCGCTGTCGTGCCAGCCATTCTCGGGTGGTTGCAGCAACCCCGGTGCATCCGCCTTCAGATAGCCGGCCATGATGTTCGGTCCCCGGACGAACAGCCGACCGCCCGCTGCGATCCCCGGAACCGGATCGATCCTCGCTTCCATGCCGGGGAGCAGCCGGCCGACGCTACCCGCCTTGAAGTGCATCGGCGTGTTGACCGCGATCACCGGCGCCGCCTCGGTCGCGCCATAGCCCTCGAGGATGCGCAGACCGAATTTCTCGGCATAGGTCGCGCGGGTTTCGGGGCGCACCCGCTCGGCCCCGGCAAAGATGTAGCGCAGCGAATAGAAATCATAGCCGTGCGCCATCCGCGCATAGCCCGACAGGAAGGTATCGGTCCCGAACAGGATCGTCGCATTGGCGTCATAGGCGAGCGCGGGCACGATCCGGTAATGCAGCGGGCTGGGATAGAGCAGCGTCCGCACCCCCGACAGGATCGGCAGCAGCGTGCCCCCGGTCAGCCCGAAGCTGTGGAACACCGGCAGCGCGTTCAGCACCACGTCGCTCGAGTTGAAATCGATCCGCGCCGAGAGCTGGAGACAGTTGGCGAGCAGGTTGCGATGCGTCAGCACCACGCCCTTGGGCAGCCCTTCCGATCCGCTGGTGAACAGGATCACCGCCGGCGCGTCGGGCGATACCCGGTAGCGGCGATGACGCTGTCTCGCCCAGCGCGTGGCGATCAGCGCGCGCAGTTTGGCAAACCGGCCGATGCCGGCACCGACATCCTCGAGATAGAGGATCCGCAGTCCCTCCGCCTCGAGTCCGGCGAGCACCTCCGACAGCTTGGCCTGCGCGACGAATGCCCGCGCGGTGACGATCGTGCGCACCTCCGCCGCGGTGCAGGCCGCACGCAGACTGGCGAGACCGGCGGTATAGTTGAGCATCGCCGGCACCCGGCCGATCCCTTGCAACGCGAAGAAGCTCGCCACCACGGCGTTGACGTTGGGCAGCAGCAGCCCGACCGCCTCACCCGGCGCGGTGATCGGCGCGAACGCCCGGCCCAGCGCGATACTGCCGGTCAGCAACCGGCCGTAGCTAACGGACTCGCGCTTCACATCCTCGACGATCGGGGTACGGCTGCCGTGGATGTCGCTCGCGTCGACCAGCGCCTGATAGAGCGTGCGGTCGGTATCCGACGTGGCGAAGATCATGTCGCTCATCACGTCGTACAGCTTCGCCCCCGCCGCCGCACGACGCTGGCGGGCGGTGTCGCCCGTTACCTCGAACCGGCGCGGCGGCAGGATCGTCAGATCGATCTTCGGGAAGGTCCTGAGCCGCACCTTGCCCTTTAGCCGCGAGAACGGGGTATATTGCGCCCCGGCGATCCGCACCGGCACGATCGGCGCGTCGCTCTTGTCGGCGACCATGCCGGGGCCGTCGAACACCTTCATCAACGCGCCGGTCACGGTGATGCGGCCTTCGGGGAAGATCACCAGGGTCCGCCCCTCGCGCACCGCCTTCACCATCGCCTTGGCCGCCATCGGGTTGGTCGGATCGACCGGAAAGGCATCGAACAGGCCAAGGAACGGCCGGACCCACCATGCCCTGGCGATGCGGGTGGCGACCGCGAAGGTCGGTTTGCCCGGCAGGAACGCGGCGAGCAGCAATCCGTCGAGGAACGAGACGTGGTTGACGACCACCACCGCACGCTCGCCGGGGCGTGGCATGTTTTCAGACCCATGGACGTCGACACGGTAGAGCAGCACCAGCAGTGCCCGGATCAACGCCTTGAACACCGTTTCGGGCAGCAGCCAGCACGAGATCAACGCCACTGCCAACGTCGCGAACCCCATCGCACCGATGATTCCCGGCACCGACGTGCCCGAGGCGAGCAGGCCGGTGACGACCCCGACCATCGCGACGGTGACGATCGCGTTGACGATGTTGTTCGCCGCGATCACCCGCGAGCGTTCGGCCGGTTCGCTGTGGACCTGCAGGATGGCATAGAGCGGCACGATGAACACCCCGCCCGACAGTGCGATACCCGCCAGCGCGACCAGGATATGCCAACTGCCCGGTGTGGCGAGGAATGCCGGCACGTCCGCGCCGGCCACGCCCGGCGCGAAGCCGCGCGTCGCGATCCACAGGTCGATCAGGAACACCGCCATGCCGAGTGCCGCCGCCGGAACGTAGCGCGCCGACACTTCGCCGCCGAGCAGCTTGTTGACGACCAGCGAACCGGTCGCGACCGACACCGAGAACACCAGCAGGAACAGCGTCACCACCCCTGCCCCGGCGTGCAGCGTACCGCTGACCAGCGGTGCGAATTCGGACAGCAGGATCGCGCCGATCGCGAAGAACCAGCTAATGCCGAGGATCGCCAGCCACACTCCGCGCCCGGCCCGCGCGACCGACAGAATGTCCCAGGTGCCACGCCACAGGTTGCGGTCGATCCGCACGCCCGGCGCCTGCGACGGCGCGGACGGAACGGCAAGGCTGACGAGGAAGCCGAGCACGGCGATGCCGACCGCCACCAGGCCCGCCTCCCATGCCGGAAGGATGCCGCCGAGCAATTGCCCGCCGAGGATGGCGAGGAACGTCCCCGCCTCGATCAGCCCAGTGCCGCCCATCAGTTCGTGGCTGCCGAGCTGTTGCGGCAGGATCGAATATTTGACCGGTCCGAACAGCGTCGAATGCACCCCCATCAGGAACAGGCAGGTCAGCAGCACCGGCACCGACTGAAACCAGAAGCCGGCCAGCGCCAGCGTCATGATCCCGATCTCCGCCGCCTTGATCCAGCGGATCAGCCGCGCCTTGTCCCATTTGTCGGCCAACTGCCCGGCCAGCGCCGACAGCAGAAAATAGGGCAGGATGAACAGCCCGGTCGCCACCGTCGCCAGCAGCTCCGCCTTGTCGGGCGCGGCGCGGTACAGCGTGAAATTGGCCAGGAACAGCAGCGCGAACTTCAACAGATTGTCGTTGAACGCGCCAAGGAACTGGACGGCAAACAACGGTGCGAAGCGGCGCTTGCCCAGCAGCGACAGATCAGGTGCGGACATGATCGAAAGCTCCCTCGAACGTGAGCGATAGCGGCAAAAGCTTAACGGGACCGGCCGGGCCGACCCGATTACGAGTCGCGATCATAATGATAAATGAGCATCGCTCAATATAATAATTGGACGGCGCTCAATTTTAGTTTTAGGGAGGGGACATGGGCCGCCGATCCGATCATAGCCGCAGCGAACTCGAAACCCTGATCCTCGACGCCGGGGCTGGCCTTGTCGCCGAAGTGGGGTTGAGCGGCTTTTCGGCACGCGAGGTGGCGCGGCGGATCGGCTATTCGATCGGCACGATCCACAATGTCCACGGCACCGCCGACCGGCTGATCGCGGCGATCAATACCCGCAGCTTCGGGCTGTGGGCGGCGTATCTGGAGGAACGGCTGGCGGCTGGCGATGGCGACCGGATCGCGGCGCTGGTCGACGGCTATTTCGGCTTCGCGCGCGAGCACACGCATTTGTGGACGGCGATCTACGACCACCGCCTGCCGCCCGACATGAATCTGACCGAAGCGGATGAGACCGGGCGCGGCCTGCTCACCAAGATCGTCGTGCAGGAGGTCGCCGGGGCGCTCGGCCGGCCGATCGACGACGCGGTGGCAGCCCTTGCCCGCTCGCTGATCGCCACCGTTCACGGCCACTGCGCCTTCGCGATCAGCGGCGCATGGGAATTGATGGGCGAAGCCGCACCCGAAGCCGCCGCGCTGGCGCGCGTGCGCGAAACGCTGGCGACGGCACGCGGATAGCGGGCGATCCCGCTACCGCGAAACCAACGGCCTTTGTCTAACCGCCGGAAAACGGCGTCGCCCGGCCATCGGCATCGACGCTGACCATCGTGAACAGCGCGGTGGCGGCGTGCCGCCTTGCCCCGGTCAGCAGGTCCTCGGCGGCGAGGTCGACGCCGATCCGTACCGAACTGCGCCCCGCCATCCGTACCTGCGCGCTCAGCTCGACCATTTCGCCCTCGCGGATCGGCGAGGTGAAATCGATCCGGTCCGATGCCGCCATCACCATCACGCCGCGCGCATGGCGAGTCGAGGCGATGAACGCGGCCTTGCCCATCATTTTCAGCGCATCGCCACCATACAGCGTCCCGTAATGGCTGGTCTGCGTCGGGAACACGATGTCGACCATGCGCAGGACGTCCGCCGGTTCCTCGTCATACGCCGGCACCGGCGGCAACGGCAGGCGAACCCCGCCGTCCTTCACCGCGACCAGCGTGAAGCGCCCGCGCGTACACAGCCGCCGCTCGCCCGACACCGGCGCCTCGGCGACCAGTTCGACCTCGACGTCGAGCGAACTGGTGCCGACCCGCACGACCCGCCCGGTCACTTCCACGATGTCGCCGTGACGGGCGGGCTGCGCGAAATCGATCTTCTGCGACGATGCGGTGACGAACGACGCACGGCCATGGCGCGAGGCGGCGAGGAACGCGACCTTGTCCATATGCGCGAGCGCCACCCCGCCGAACAGCGTGCCGTGATGGTTGGTATCGCCGGGAAAGACGATGTCGACCAGCCGGACGGGGCTGGCCGGTGGTTGCAGGTCGAAAGACGGGGTGTCGGTCACGGGCGTTCTCGATACTGGAGCGGAGACGCGGACTGGACGCGATGCGACACCGCCGGACACACCGACGGCGGGCGATGACGCGACCCGACCGGGCACCCCGCCGGTGAGTGGTATGGCGCCCAAGGCAGGTCTCCTGGCTCGCGGGTCGGTGCGGAGCGACCCGGCCTTCCCGGCGCTTGGGGGCACCAGTGACACGCAAGCGGTCGTCCACTCGCCGCTTACAGTTGCGGGGGCAGCGCCGGCATCGCACCGGCTTCCCGTCTTAGCTCCGCCCGGCGACGCCGGCCGAAGAACCTCGAACGCCCTTCCCTTCGGCGTGCGCTTCCGCCGCGTCAACCACGATCAGTCGCGCGCCGTCCCCGGATTGTCGGGCACATGCTCGGCATAGGTCGGCGCGACCCGCGCGGCGGCAGCCTGTTCATAGGCATAGCCCGCACCGATCAGCAGCGCGTCGCTGTTCGCCGTCCCGATGAACGACAGCCCGACCGGCAGGCCAAGCGCCAGCCCCATCGGCACCGTCAGATGCGGATAGCCCGACATCGCCGGCAACTGGCTGGCGGAGGGACCGGAGAACTGGTCGCCGTTCACCGGGTCCGACAGCCATGGCAGCCCATAGGTCGGCGACACGATCGCCTGCGCCTTCGCAGCCGTCAGCACGCCGTCGATCGCGCCCGCCGCCCGCGCCTGCCCCTCGCTGCGCGCCCGGCGATAGGCGGGATCGGCCAGCCCCGGCATCGCCTGCGCCGCGACGAACAGTTCTTGCCCGAAATAGCGCTGCTCGCGTGGCGCTTCGCGTTCGTTGAAGGCGATCACGTCGGCCAGCGTCCGGGTCCGCACACTCGCCGGGGTCGTCGCCAGGTAGGCGTCGAGGTCGGCCTTCAACTCGGCCTTGAGCACCGTCAGCTCCTGCTCGCCCAGCCCCGGAAGGTCGGGCAGCGTCGCCTCCACCAGCACCGCGCCCGCGCCGCGCAGGCGACCGAGCGCACGGTCATAGGCGTCGGCCAGCGCCTTGGGCATCGCCGGGCGCAGCACCGCGATCCGCATGCCCTTCAACGCGCCGGCCGACAGGCCGGCGGCATAGTCGCGCCGCCGGGTGTCGGCGTCACGCGTCGCCGGGTCGGCGGGATCGCTGCCCATCATCGCGGTCATCAGCAGCGCCACGTCGCGCACGCTGCGCCCCATTGGCCCCGGCGTATCCTGGCTATGGCTGATCGGCACCACCTGCGTCCGGCTGACGAGGCCGATCGTCGGTTTCAGCCCGACCAGCCCGTTCATCGCCGAGGGGCAGACGACCGAACCGTCGGTCTCGGTGCCCACCCCGATCGCCGCGAAACTGGCGGCGATCGCCACACCGGTGCCCGACGACGACCCGCACGACGTCCGGTCGAGCGCATAGGGATTGCGCACAAGACCGCCGACCGCGCTCCACCCGCTCATCGAGGCGTTCGAGCGGATATTGGCCCATTCCGACAGATTGGTCTTGCCGAGGATCACCGCGCCCGCCGCGCGCAGCCGCGCGACGACCGGCGCATCGCGCCCGGTGCGATTGTCGGCGAGCGCAAGGCTGCCCGCCGTCGTCGCATTCTCGCGCGTCTCGATATTGTCCTTGATGAGCACCGGCACGCCGTGGAGCGGACCACGGACCCGCCCGGCGCGCCGTTCGGCATCGCGGGCGCGGGCCTCGGCGATTGCCTGCGGGTTGATCGCGATCACCGCGCGCAGGCTCGGTCCCTTGCGGTCCATCGCCTCGATCCGCGTCAGATAGGCGCGGGTCAGCGCCTCGGCGGTCGTGCGGCCGGCAGCCATGTCCTGCGCCAGCGCGCCGGCGCTGCGTTCCCCTACCCGGTCCGTTTGCGCCATTGCCGGGGCAGCCACCAATAACCCGAATAGTACCGCAGCCTTGCGCATATCGATCCCCGTCCAACCATCATCGTCGGCGAGTGTCGGCCAAGCCAGCATTCTTGTCACGTCGCCTAAAGATAAACATTATCCCACTAAACGAATGGGAATAGTGCCATCGCCCGCCAGCCGGCTAGGATAGCCATACCGCCAGCAAAGGCGGCTCGCGACGCCGGGGGCGACCGCGACCGGCGAATTTTGGGAGAAGCAGGTTGAAGACCATCGTTGCAGCATTCGGACTGGTTCTGGCGGCGGGCGTCGCCGGATGTTCGGGATCGAACGGCGTCGACAATTCGGTCGCCGAAACCAACCTGACGACCATCGACGAACTGCCGGCGAACGATGCGGCCTTCGGCAATGACGCCGCGCTGCTGAACGACACCGCCTATGGCAACGCCAGCGAACCGCTCGAAGGCGCCGGGCTGAACGCCGCCGACCCGATCGGCAATGCGATCGAGAACGGCTCCGCGCTCTGATTTCGGCGGCGGCCGCCCACGGCCGCCCGCCACCGACAACGCTCTGGTGAGGCTCCCTAAGCGACCAAGCGTAGCCTCAAGGCCGGGCGATCCGTCGCCCGGCCGCTTTGTATCCGACGAAGAGGGTCCAATCGATGACCGCCGATGCCGATCATACCCAGGCGGTGCAACAGGCAGTGCGCGCGCTGTCCGCCGCGCGGGCGGCGTGGCGGCATGCCCAGCCCAGCCGCCCCGCCCCGGCGCGCTTTCCGTCGCGCGATCCGCTGGCGCGCGCGGTGTCGCTGCTCGCCGACGCGCTGTTCCCGGCGCGGATCGGCCGGTTTCGCGGCGACGCGGCGGACGAGGACGCCTTCGTCGCCGACCGGATCGGCGAGGCGCTGCACCTGATCGAAGGCGAGATCGCGCAGGAACTGGCCTATTGGCACGACGTGCAGGGGCTGGTTTCCGACGCCGACCGGCCGCGCCAGATCGTCCGGCTGTTCGCCGGCACGCTGTCGCGCATCCGCTCGCTGCTCGATACCGATGTCGCGGCGATCTTTCGCGGCGATCCGGCGGCGCGCAGCGTCGATGAGATCCTGATCTGCTATCCCGGCGCCACCGCGATCCTGCACCACCGGATCGCGCATGAACTCGATTCGCTCGGCGCGCCGATCGTCGCGCGGATCGTGTCCGAACTGGCCAACGAACGCACGGGAATCGACATCCATCCCGGCGCGACGATCGGCCCCAGCTTCTTCATCGATCACGGCACCGGCGTGGTGATCGGCGAGACGGCGGTGATCGGCGCGCGCGTCCGCCTCTATCAGCATGTGACGCTCGGCGGGCGCGGACGGCGCGCCAACGGCCACGAACCCGAACGCGGCCCGCATGGCGAACGCGAGGCGCGCCATCCAATCATCGGCGATGACGTGCTGATCTATGCCGGGGCGACGATTCTGGGGAGGGTGCGGATCGGCGACGGCACCGTGATCGGCGGCAACGTGTGGCTGCTGAGCGACGTGCCGCCGCGCAGTCTGGTGCTGCAACCCGAAGCGGTCGTGGCACCACGCTGACGCTTCAGGCGAGGACCGGGTAGCCCGCCGCCAGCGCGGCGGCGTCCTGCGCGACGATTCGGTCGCGCAGACCGGGCCGGCTCGCGACCAGACCGGTGATGCCCAGTTCCTCCGGCGCGTCGGCCACCGCCCGCTCGAGCGCGATCCGCAGCCGGGCGACAACATCGATCGGCGTCGCGGCGGCGGTGACGAACGCCGGGGTCGCGGCCGGCGCGCTGCGGGCCAGCACGCGCAATCGTCCGGTCAGTTCGGGTTCGAACCGGGCGAGCGCGGCGAACGTCACTTCGTCGATCGATGCGACGTCCGCCTCTCCGTTCGCGACCGCCTGCGCGCTGACGCGGTGCGCGCCGGTCGGGACGATCGCTCCGAAGAACCGGCCATCCCATGCCAGCGGCGCGACCGCATCGCGCAGCAGCGCCACACCGGTATTCGACCCCGCATCGTTGATCGCCACCCGCCGCCCGCGCAGATCGGCCAGCCCGGTCGCGGGATCGCCCTGCCGCACCACGATCAGGCTGCGGTGTTCGCCCGCCACCCCGGTCCCGGCATAGGCCGGATGGCCGAGCAGGCGCAGTCCACTATGCTCCAGCGCCCATGGCCGGGTGCAGATCATGCCGAGCAACAGCCGGGGATGGCCCCACACCGCCGCCGTCGACACCCCGCGCGTCAATGTCGCCGGCACCCGCCGCACCCCGACATCGCGCAGGTGATCGCGGATCGTCGCCCACCAGCGATCGTTCGCCGCCTGCTGTCCGGCATGGTCGTACATGCCGAGCCATGCGATCTCATCCACGGGGATGGCGCACCGCGTCATGGGCATGGAACGCGAACCGGCGGATCACGTCGCGATAGCCGCGATAGCGCGGCTCGCCCCGTCCGTGACGCTGCGCCTCGACGGCAGGCAGGCGATACCACGGCGCGCCCGGATCGGCATGGTGCGCGGCGTGGAGATTGTTGTTGAGGAACAGGAGCGCCAGCGGCCCGCGCGACACCACCGTCGCCGCGCGCGACGGCCCCGGTGCATCGGCGCGATGTTCGGCATAGCCGCGCAGCAACGACGCCGCCTGCCCCGGCAACACGAAACAGACCAGATAGGTCAGGATCGGCAAGTCGACCACGCGCAACCACGCCAGCACCAGCGCGACGCCGATCAGATGCGGCCCCCATTCGCGCGCGAACGCCGCCGGCTGCCGCCAAGCCCGCGCGGCTTCGTCGGCGAGGAACAGCGCGATGCTGGCAACCGGTCCGACGATCATCTGCCCGACCAGCGTTGATCGTGCCCGCGCGATCCGCGCGCTCCATCCATCGCCCGCGACATAGCGCGACTCCGGGTCATGCCGCGGATGCGTCGGTTCGGGCGAGCGATGATGCGCGACATGCGTCCGACGGTACACGCCATAGGGCAGCCACAGCGACAGCGGCACGCCGCCGATCAGGTCATTGACTGGGCGATAGCGGGTCGGATGGCCGTGGATCGTCTCGTGCTGCAACGATCCGTGCCAGCCGAGGAACCAGCCGCCCGCCAGCATCAGCAGCGGCACCGGCAGCAGCGCATGCGCCGCCGTCACCGCCATCCATCCGCCATAGATCGCCACCGCCAGTGCGAGCGTCGGCCATTCGATCCTCGTCGTCCGTTTCATATTCCCATCATATCGATGGGATAAATAATGACAACCCCTGCTACAGCCCCTCGCCGCCGACCCAGTGGGTGTTCGCGAGGCTCCGGGCGAGCGTCCAGCACTGGACGCGAATGTCGGGGATCGCGACGACTTCCCACCACATGCCGCGCGTCATCGGGCCGATCGCGTGGAGGGTCGGGTTGGAGTTCCCGTCCGCGCCGATCGTCCGGGTGGCGGCATCAACATCGATGCCGAGGTGGCAGGCATCGGGCCGGATCAGCCCCGCGCCGGTCAATTGTTCGAGCAACGGCTCGCGGCTGCGCGACAGATCGCCCTGCGGTCCGGTGCAGTTGACGATCCGGGCATAGCGCGCCGTCTCGACCGTATCGCGCCCACGCGGGCGATGGCGGACCAGCGCGGCATCGCCCGCGCCCGTCACCTCGACCAGCTTGCCCGCCGCGAACCGCAACCGGCCGGCGGCGACCATCGCGTCGATCCGCGCGCCGACCGCCGGGGCCAGCCGATGGCGATGCACGTCCCAGAACGGCCGCAGGTGCCGCAGGAACCGCCGCCGTTCGGCCCCGTCCGCCCCCGACCACAGCAATTGCGTCACCGGCCGCAACGCATCGACCGCGCCGCGCCAGCCGTCGCCTGCCGCCGCCTGTCGCACCTCGCGGACCAGCGCGGCGACGCTGCGCGCCGGCTTTTCGCTACGCGGCATGACCGGCGGCTGGCCATCATCGTGCGGGCGCGGGCGCAGGCCGCGGCGCGACATGGCGGTGATGCGCCCCGCGAACCCGCGCCTGTCGAGCAGCAGCGCGGCGTCGACGGCGGTCAGCCCCGATCCGAGCAACAGCACGGCATCATCGGCCGACAGGCCGTCGGCGATGTCGCCCGCCCATGGATCGTCGCGATAGACCCCGGCGGGCAAGGCTGCGAGATCGATCCCCGCCGGCGGATGCGGCGGCAGGTTGCCGAGCGCCAGCACCGCCCGGTCGAATTCCTCTTCGCGCCCGTCGGCGAAACGCGCGGTGACGCCCGCGTCATTCTGCGTCAGTGCGACGACCTCGTCGGCGATCAGCGTCAGCCGATCGCCCGCCGTCGCCTTCGCCTCGGCGAGCAGGTGGCGGAGATAGGCGCCATAGACCGTCCGGCGCACGAAGCTGCGCCCGTCGCCCAGCCCCGCCTGGCCCAACCAGCGGACGAAATGATCGCGATCGTCGGGAAAGGCGCTCATGTTCGCCGCGCGCACGTTGAGCAGATGGCTGTCGTCCGCCGCGCTATAGGCGACGCCGCGCGCCAGTTGCCCCGGCCGGCGCTCGACCAGCGTCACCCGTGGCCCCTCCTGCCGCAACAGATTGACGGCGAGCAACGTGCCCGAGGCACCGCCGCCGACGATCAGGACATGGGGGTCGGGCAAGGTCATCATCGGCCTCCGGCACGGCGGGTGGTCCGGCGGCTATAGGCGAAGCGGGCGGCAGCGGGCAAAGGGGCAGCGACCGCCCCGAACGCGAGTGTAAGCCTGATGTCCTCCCCGTCGCCATCCTCGCGGCCGCGCCGTGCCACCCGCGCGATCCGCCGCTTCTTCGCCGGACAGGCCGCCGGGGGGCTGGTGCTGCTCGGCGCGGCGGTGCTGGCGCTGCTTGTCGCCAATTCGCCGGCCGCCCCGGCCTATTTCGCGGGACTGGAGGCGCATGTCGGGCCGCTCAGCATCCGCCACTGGATCGACGACGGGCTGATGACGCTGTTCTTCCTGCTGATCGGGCTGGAGGTGAAGCGCGAGCTGATCGCCGGACAATTGTCGGCGTGGGACCAGCGTATCCTGCCCGGCGCAGCGGCGGTGGCGGGCATGGCGGTGCCGGCGCTGCTCTACAGCGCGATCAACGCCGGCACCCCGGCGCTGCGCGGCTGGGCGATTCCGGCGGCGACCGACATCGCCTTCGCGCTCGGCATCGTCGCGCTGCTCGGACCGCGCGTACCGCTGTCGCTCAAGGTGCTGCTGACCGCGATCGCGGTGATCGACGACCTGCTGGCGATTGTCGTCATCGCCGTCTTCTACACCGAATCGATCGCGGTGGTGCCGCTGGGGCTGGCGATCGTCGGGCTGACGATCCTGCTTGGTTTCAACCGGATGGGCGTCCGCTCGCTCGTCCCCTATCTGCTGGTCGGGGCCGGGGTGTGGGTCGCGGTGCTGCTGTCGGGCGTCCATGCGACGCTGGCCGGGGTCGCGGTGGCGCTGACGATTCCGTTGCGTGGGGCTGGCGGGACGCCGCCGCTCGAACGGCTGGAACATGCGATCCAGCCATGGGTCGCCTTTGCCATCGTGCCGCTGTTCGGCTTCGCCAACGCCGGCGTGTCGTTCGCCGGGACCGGCCCCGCCGATCTCATCGCGCCGCTGCCGCTCGGGATCATGGCCGGGCTGTTCCTCGGCAAGCAGGCGGGCATCTTCGCCACCGTCTGGGCGATGGTGCACCTCGGCCTGACCACCATGCCCGACCATGCGGGCTGGCGGCAGGTGTGGGGCATGGCCGCGCTGTGCGGAATCGGCTTCACCATGAGCCTGTTCATCGGCGGCCTCGCCTTTGGCGAAGGGCCGGTGATGGACGCGGTCAGGATCGGCGTGCTCGGCGGCTCGCTGCTCTCCGGGCTGGTCGGCTGGGCGATCCTCGCGCGGCGGTGAAAGGCTCTCTGAAAACTCGCTCTTCCGCGAGTTTTCAGACGGTGCCAGCCCGCAAAACAGACTCTCAGGCCGGACGCAGTTCCGGCCCGACCAGCCGCAGCGGCCGCCCGGCGACCAGCGTCACCGGCCGGCGAACATTGCCGAGGATCAGCGTGCGCGTACCCGCGCGGTCGGGTCGCAAGGTCGCCTCGACCAGCCGCCCGCCCTGCCAGCGCAGATCGACGCCGCACCCGCCCCGCGCGCGCAGCCCTGCGATCCGGCCGCCGCTCCACGCGCCGGGCAGCGCCGGCAGCAGGCGGATGGTATCGCCCTCGCTCTGCATCAGCATCTCGCCGATCGCCCGCGCCCCGCCGAAATTCCCGTCGATCTGGAACGGGGGATGGGCGTCGAACATGTTGGGATAGGTCCGCTCCGGCCCGAGCAGGAAGCGCAGGATGCGGTGCGCATGCTCGCCGTCACGCAGCCGTGCCCACAGGTTGATGCGCCACGCCGTTGCCCAGCCGGTCGCCTCGTCGCCGCGCACTTCGAGCGACTTGCGCGCGGCGGCGGCCAGCGCCGGCGTCCGGTCGAGTGAGATCTGGTCGCTGGGAAACAGCGCGTAGAGATGCGATACATGGCGGTGGTTCTGTTCGGGCGCGGTCGCGTCCCAATCGGCCTGCCATTCCTGCAACTGGCCCTGCGCGCCGATCCGATCGGGGGCAAGGCGGGCGCGCGCCGCCGTCAGTTCGCGGACGAAACCGGCGTCGATCTTCAGGATTCCGGCGGCCTCAGCGGTCTGGGCGAACAGGTCGCGCAGGATCTGCTGGTCCATCGCCGGCCCTTCGCAGATCGCGATACCGGGGCGATGTTCGTTCTCGGGCGAGAGCGACGGGCTGGTCATCAGGCTGCCCGTCGCCGGGTCGGTGACGAGCGTGTCGAGGAAGAAGCGGCATGCCCCGGCCATCACCGGATAGACGTCGCGCAGGAACGCGGTGTCGCGGTGATAGTCGTAATGCTCCCATAAATGGGTACACAGCCATGCCCCGCCGGTCGGCCACATGCCCCATTTCGCGCCATCGACCGGTGCGGTCGACCGCCACAGATCGGTATTGTGATGGACCACCCATCCCCGCGCGCCATACATCTCGCGCGCGGTCACGGCACCGGTGATCGCGAGGTCCTTGAGCATCGCGACGAGCGGCTGGACGCATTCGCCCAGCGCCAGCGGCTGGGCCGGCCAGTAATTCATCTGGGTATTGATATTGATCGTGAATTTGCAGCCCCATGGCGGATCGACGCTGTCGTTCCAGATGCCTTGCAGATTGCCCGGCTGACTGCCGGCGCGCGACGAGGTGATGAGCAGATAGCGCGCATAGTTGAAGTACAGCGCCGCCAGCCCCGGATCGTCGGCGGTCACGCCGGCGACGATCCGCCGGTCAGTCGGCAAGTCGGCGCCCGCGTTGTCGCCGAGGTCGATCGAGACGCGACGATAGAGCCGCTGGTGGCTGGTCGCGGTGTCGGCGGCGATGCGGTCGAACGGGCGGGTCGCCGCGCGGGCAATCTGTCGTTCGACGATCGCCACCGGGTCGGCGGTGATGTCGTCGAACCGGCGGTAGCTGGTCGCCATCGCGATCAGGATCGTGACGCTGTCGGCGCCGCGCACCTGCACGGCGTCGCCGACCGACTGCATCGCCCCGCCCGAGGGCAGCACGCGGACCAGCGTCGCGAACCGCAGTGCGCCGGGGATTCCTTCGGCTGCCCGCCCCTTGCCAATCATGCGCAACCCGTTGTTCTGCGCGGTGACTTCGGCGGACTGCGGCGTGGTGAGCGCGATGTCGAGGTCGAGTGCTCCCTTGCGGGCGGCACTCACGCGAACGGCGATCACCTGATCGTCGGGCGATACCACCACGTCGCGCCGATAGGCGACGTCGCCGGCGATGAAACCGGTCGTGCAGCGCGCGGTGTCGAGGTCGAGCGCGCGCTGATAGTCGCGCACCGCGCCGAGGCCGGGCATGGTCAGCAGCAGGTCGCCGATCGTCTGATACGGCATCTGCTTGATCGGCACGCCCATCAGGTCGCTCTGCGCCAGCGCCTGCGCTTCGGCATAGCGTCCGGCGGCGATCAAGCGGCGGACTTCGGGCAGGGATGCTTTTGCCTTCGGATTCAGCGGGTTGTGCGGACCGCCGGCATAGAAGGTGTCCTCGTTCAGTTGCAGCCGTTCGCGCGCCGTCCCGCCGAACACCATCGCGCCCAGCCGGCCGTTGCCGACCGGCAGCGCCTCGGTCCACTTCACGGCGGGGGCGGTGTACCACAGCCGGTCGGGGCGCGGCGGCAGCGCGTTGGCGACCGCGACATCGGGCAGCGCCAGTGCCGCCGACGCGGCGAGCGAGGCTTCGAGCATGGCCCGGCGGGTCAATCCGCCTGTATGATCGTCCGTCATCCCGCCATCTCCCCGCTGTTTTGACAGACCCTATTTATCTGACCACGGAAGGTCAAATCCGGCATTACATAAGGATATAACAAAGTCTTTATATGATTCTGCCGAAAAGGACGGGATGCGGATATTCAACTGGTGGTCAGCGCGGGCGCCGCCGGTGCGGGTCGTCGAGCTGGGCCAGCCAGCCGGCCCCTGCCGGTGAGGTCTTAGCCACCGTGCCGCGGGGTTTGCGGGCCGAATCAATGTCGATGTTCGCCTTGTCGAAGCGCAGCCCGGCCAGCCGTTCGGTCGCCCACACCACTTCGCCGCGCAGATGGTGGAGCGTGCCCATCGACACCAGCACGCGGGCACCGGTGGCCAGTTCGGCCTCGTTGTCGATACAGGCGCCCGAGGCGGAGAGGTTGCGGACGCGGCATTCGATCGCCGCGTCGCTGGTTTCGACGAGCGCGCGCAGGATGACGCTGCTGCGGCGTTCGCGTTCAGGGACATCGTTCGCGGGATCGGTCATCGCTACGCGGTATCGCCCCGGGGGTCCTAAAGCTGCGTTAATCGCGCAGCGTAACGACCGGTATGGGTTGGGAATTGGTGCCCCTGGCCGGGCTCGAACCAGCACTCCTTGCGGAATCCGATTTTGAGTCGGACGCGTCTACCAATTTCACCACAGGGGCACGCGGGGCTCCGTTAGCAAAGGCCGCGCGCCGCTGCAACTAGGCGAAGACGTCGGTATCGTCGAGCCGGCCATAGGGATCCTTGGGATCGGGACCGAAGCGGTTGGGGCCGGGCGTGCCGGGCAGGATCATCAGCACGATCTGCGCAACCCATACGAAAAAGCCGACGAGCGGCACGAGGCTCAGGACATAGAACAGCAACAGCCACCAGCCGCTCATGTCGCGGTCGTGCAGCCGGCGGACCTGCACCGCGAGCGAGGGGATGAACAGCCCGAGGCCGATCAGCCCGAGGATGCCGAAAACGCCCAGCATCGGACCGTTCACGTCCTGCGAGGGGGCATCTTCCTGCAGCAGCGAAAAGGCCCCGAGGGTGCCGAGGATCGTGCCGAGAACGGCGAAGATCAGCACATAGCCGAGGACGAACATCCAGAGTTCCTTGCGGCGCGACCGACCACGGAAATCGGCGTAGCGTTTGAGCGGCAGCAGCATCCAGTACATCGTCGAGACTCCTTGAGCGGTTCGTTCAGTTGACCGGCGCGCGCCGGCGATAGCCGAGCGCCTCGGCGACATGGGCGCGACCGATCGTCGCGACATCCGCCAGATCGGCGATGGTGCGCGCGACGCGCAGGACGCGGGTGTAGCCGCGCGCCGACAGCCGCATCGCCGCCGCCGCCTGCGCGAGCAGGGCGCGCGCGCCATCGTCGAGCACCGCCGCCTGCGCGAGTACCGCGCCATCGGCCTCGGCATTGGTGCGCGGGCCGTCCGCGCCATAGCGGGTACGCTGGACGGTGCGGGCGCGGGCGACGCGGGCGGCGACCTGCGTCGAGCCTTCCGCCGGGGGCGGCAGGACAAGGTCGGCGGCGCTGACCGCCGTCATCTCGATCACCAGGTCGATCCGGTCAAGCAAAGGCCCCGACACCTTCGCCTGATAGTCGGCGGCGCAGCGCGGCGCGCGGGCGCAGGCGAGCGCGGCGTCGCCGAGATGGCCGCAGCGGCACGGATTCATCGCCGCGATCAACTGCACCCGCGCCGGAAAGGTGACATGGGCGTTGGCGCGCGCGACGCTGACCTCGCCGGTTTCCAGCGGCTGGCGCAGCGAATCGAGCACGGCGCGCTGGAATTCGGGCAGTTCGTCGAGGAACAGGACGCCCAGATGCGCCATACTGATCTCGCCAGGCTTCACCTTCAGCCCGCCGCCGGTGAGCGCCGCCATCGATGCGGAGTGATGCGGCGAGCGGAACGGGCGGGCGCGGGTCATCCGCCCGCCGGTCAGCGTGCCGGCGACCGAGGCGACCATCGACACCTCCAGCGCCTCGGCGGCGTCGAGCGGTGGCAGGATGCCGGGCAGGCAGGAAGCAAGCAGCGACTTGCCCGCGCCCGGTGGGCCGACCATCAACAGATTGTGGCCGCCGGCGGCGGCGATCTCCAGCGCGCGCTTGGCGACTTCCTGCCCCTTCACTTGGGCCAGATCATTGCCGGTCGGCATATCCTCGGCATGGCCGGCGACCGGACCGGCGAGCAGTTGTTCGCCCTTCAGATGATTCAGCAACGCCAGCAGGTCGGGCGCGGCGGCGATGGTCGTGCCGGCCCATGCCGCGTCGGACCCTTGCGCGGCGGGGCAGATCAGCGACAGCCCCTCGCCCGCCGCCAGCATCGCCGCCAGCAACACGCCGGGCGAAGCGGCGATGCGGCCGTCGAGCCCCAGTTCGCCGACGACCAGATACTCGGCCAGCGCCTCGGCATCGACCACGCCCATCGCCGCCAGCAGGCCGAGCGCGATCGGCAGGTCGTAGTGCGATCCTTCCTTGGGCAGATCAGCGGGCGAGAGGTTGACGGTGATCCGCTTGGGCGGAAGGGCAAGGCCGATCGCGGCGATGGCGGCGCGGACCCGTTCGCGGCTCTCGCCGACGGCCTTGTCGGCCAGCCCGACGACGACGAAGGCGGGGATGCCGGGCGAAAGCTGCACCTGCACCTCGACCCGGCGCGCCTCCAGCCCGAGATACGCCGCCGTCGATACGATCGCGACCAAAAGCCAGCCCCCTGCCTTGTTTCCCATCTGTGGACTTAAGCGGTGTTCGATGGGGCGTCGAGCCGGGTTTTCGCATCCGGTTTCGCATCCGGTACAGTGCTTGAACGGAAGGGCTGCCTGTCTTCGTCACCCCGGACTTGTTCCGGGGTCCACCCGGCTGCGCAGGTTGTCGGTCGTGCATCAGGCGGCATCGATCGCCGCGCCGTGGACCCCGGAACAAGTCCGGGGTGACGATGCGGCTGTGCATTTCGATCAGCATCGGGGATTCACAGGTCTGGGGCGGGCGTGACGTTTCCTCGCCGGCCGACCCACCCCCGGCCCCTCCCTTGTCAGGGAGAGGCGTTTTCCGACGGACTGCCTTTGCCATCCGATGGAACACGGCGCACGCCGTCTTGTGGCTGCAACACACTGGTGGCATGGATGGTGGCCATGCAGATCCTGCTCCTGATACTTGGTTCGATGCTGATTCTCGCGACGCCGCTGGTCGCGTTGCTGCCGGGGCCGGGGGGCATGTTCACCTTTGCCGCCGGGCTGGCGCTGATCCTGCGCAATTCGCCATGGGCCAGGCGCCGGTTCGCGCGGGTGATGCGGCGTTATCCGCGCACCTCGGCGCTGGTCGACCGGGTGCTGCGCCGGGCGAGTGCGAAGCGGCGTCGCCTGCGCGGGTGATCCGTTGACTTGCGACCGACCGATCGCTAAGGGCTCCAACCACGCGGCCGCCGTAACTGGCGGCTTTTTACGTTCTATTGCAGTTCGAATACCTGGGGATGAGTGATGAAGCGGACTTTTCAGCCGAGCAACCTGGTGCGGGCCCGTCGTCACGGCTTCCGTTCGCGCATGGCGACGCCGGGCGGCCGCAACGTGATCCGCGCGCGTCGTTCGCGCGGCCGCAAGAAGCTGTCGGCATAATCAAGATGCTGCGCCGCCAGGATTATCTGGCGGCGAATGCGGGACGCCGGGCACCGATGCCCGGCTTTGTCCTGCTGGTGCGCCAGCGCCGCGAGGGCGAGCTGGCCACCACCGCCGACGCTACAGCCGACAGGGCGATGCGAATCGGCATCACCGTATCGAAGAAGGTCGGCAACGCCGTCATCCGCAACCGGATGAAACGGCGCTTTCGCGCGCTCGCTGCCGAACTGCTGCCCGACCACGGGCTGGCCGGTGCCGATCATGTGCTGATCGGCCGCGCCGGCGGGATCGAGCGCCCGTTCGACGACCTCAAGGTCGAACTGACCAAGGCGTTGCGCAAGGTCCGCCGGTGAGCGACGGCACCCGCCCCCCTGCCCCGAGCATCGCCGCGCGCGCGTTGATGCTCGTCGCGCGCGGGTGGCAATTGGGGCCGTCGCTGATCCTGCCGCCCTCGTGCCGCTATCAACCGTCGTGTTCGGCCTATGCAATCACCGCCCTTCACCGCTATGGCGCGGCCAAGGGGGGCTGGCTGGCCGCGAAACGTATCGCGCGCTGCCATCCCTGGGGTGGGCACGGCCATGATCCGGTGCCTTGAAAGACTGACGCCGTAAGGACCAAGCGCGTGAAAGACGATCAGAAGAATTTCCTGCTGTTCGCGGTGCTGGCGGCGCTGGTGCTGTTCGGCTGGCCCTATGTCGCCAACCGCTTCTTTCCGGCCGCCAATCCGCCGGTCGTGAAGGTCGAGGACGGCAAGGCCAAGCCCGTCGCCAATCCATCGGCCGATCCCGCCGCCGATAGCGTGAACGCGATCCGCGACCGCAATCTGGTGTTGCGCGAGAGCCCACGCATCGCAATCGAGACGCCCAGCGTGCGCGGGTCGATCAACCTGCGCGGCGGGCGGATCGACGACCTCGTGCTGGTGCGCCACAACGAGACGATCGCTCCCGATTCGCCGCCGGTCCGCCTCCTGTCGCCATCGGGCACCGCCGATGCGTATTTCGCGCAGTTCGGCTGGAGCGGCACCGGCATCACCGCGCCGCCCGCCGACGCGCTGTGGACCGCGAGCGCGACGAAGCTGACCCCGCAGACGCCGGTGACGCTGTCGACGACGGTCGGCACCCAGCGGTATCAAATGCAGATCGCGGTCGACACCGGCTATATGTTCACCATCCGCCAGAGCGTGGCGAATGCGGGGGCGCAGCCGGTGCAGGTCGCGACCTATGGCCTGCTCAGCCGGCGCGGCGCGCCGGTCGACAAGGATACGATGACGATCCAGGTCGGCCCGGTCTATGAAGCCGGCAACGGCGTGAAGTTCGACGTCAACTACACCGACATCGACGAGAAGCCCGAGACCTTCGCCACCAAGGGCGGCTGGCTCGGCTTCACCGACCATTATTGGATGACCGCGCTGATCCCCGATCAGGGCGT
Source organism: Sphingomonas sp. Leaf407 (assembly GCF_001425385.1). Taxonomy (GTDB): domain Bacteria; phylum Pseudomonadota; class Alphaproteobacteria; order Sphingomonadales; family Sphingomonadaceae; genus Sphingomonas. The sequence goes on along the minus strand of NZ_LMQO01000003.1, from coordinate 602,340 downwards.
GCAGCACACCCTCTCGCTGCGCGGTGGCGACCAGCGGCATCAGGCGGACTATCGTTCGCCGACGCTGGCGGCGGTAGCACCAGGACAGGCGCTGTCGCAGACGACGCGCTTCTTCGCCGGTGCCAAGGAGAACAAGCTCCTCAACGCCTATGAGGAGCAGGGCGTGCCCTATTTCTCGCGCTCGATCGACTGGGGCTGGTTCCGCATCGTCGAAGAGCCGATCTTCGTCTATCTCGACTGGCTGTTCCGCCTCGTCGGCAACTTCGGCGTGGCGATCATCCTGCTGACGCTGACGATCCGTGGCCTGATGTTCCCGGTCGCACAGCGCCAGTTCGCGTCGATGGCGGCGATGCGCGCGGTCCAGCCCAAGTTGAAGGTGCTGCAGGAGCGCTACAAGGACGACAAGGCGCAGTTGCAGCAGAAGATGATGCAGCTCTACAAGGAGGAAAAGGTCAATCCGGTTGCCGGCTGTCTGCCGACGCTGATCCAGATTCCGATCTTCTACGCGCTGTACAAGGTGCTGTTGCTGACCATCGAGATGCGGCACCAGCCGTTCGTCGGGTGGATCAAGGATCTGTCGGCGCCCGATCCGGCGACGATCCTGAACCTGTTCGGCTATCTCGACTTCACCCCGCCGCATTTCCTCGCGATCGGCATCGTGCCGGTGCTGCTGGGCATTTCGATGTACTTCCAGTTCAAGCTGAACCCGGCGCCGATGGACGACATGCAGAAGCAGGTCTTCGGGTTGATGCCATGGGTGCTGATGTTCGTCATGGCCCCGTTCGCGGTGGGCCTGCAGGTCTACTGGATCACGTCGAATCTGCTGACCATCGCGCAGCAGCAGTTGCTGTACGCACGGCATCCCGCGCTCAAGCAGGCGGCGGCGAAGTGAGCGACACGCCTCCCCCCGCCCCGCCGGGCGACGCGCGCTTCGACGAGGACCTGATCGAGTCGGCGCGCAAAATCTTCGCCGGCCCGATCCAGTTCCTGAAATCGGCACCATCGCTCGAACATCTGCCCAGCCCCGACGTGTCCGAGATCGCCTTTGCCGGGCGATCGAACGTCGGCAAGTCGTCGCTGCTCAACGCACTGACCGGGCGCACGTCGCTGGCGCGGACCTCGGTCACGCCGGGGCGGACGCAGGAGCTGAACTTCTTCGACATCGGCACGCCGCTGAAATTCCGGCTGGTCGACATGCCGGGCTATGGCTTCGCCAAGGCGCCCAAGGACATGGTGCGCAAGTGGCGCTATCTGGTGAACGATTATCTGCGCGGGCGGCAGGTGCTGAAACGCACGCTGGTGCTGGTCGATTCGCGCCACGGCATCAAGGATGTCGACCGCGAGGTCTTCACGATGCTCGACAAGGCGGCGACCAGCTATCGCATCGTGCTGACCAAGACCGACAAGATCAAGGCGAGCGAGCTGGACGCGGTCTATGCCGCGGTGGCCGAGGAAGTGCGCAAGCGCCCGGCGGCGCACCCTGACGTCATCTCGACATCGAGCGAGAAGGGCATGGGGATCGCGGAGTTGCGCGCGGCGGTGATCGAGTCGCTCGGCTGAACCCACCTCGTCATTCCGGCCTACGCCGGAATGACGATTCGTGCCCCGGGATCAGACGCCCCGCAACGCCAACAACCCCGCGCCCACCGACAGCAGCAGCGCGATGCCGAACGCCATGATCGCCGCTGCACCCCGTTCGCACGACCGATCGTGCAGCCCGCCGACGCTGTGCGGGTCGCTGCCTTGATCGTTCTGCCAAACAGTCAGTTCCAACCGCTCGACACGTCCCGCCGGGCGTGGCACCACCCGCCCCATGCTGAAGCTCATCATCGGGAACAAGGCCTATTCCTCATGGTCGCTGCGCGGCTGGCTGGCGGCCAAGCTGTCGGGCCTGCCGTTCGAGGAGGTCGTCGTGCCGCTCTACGACGCCGACTGGGACAAGCGGCGCGAGGGTGACGAGTTCGCCCCGTCGTCGGGCAAGGTCCCGATCCTGTGGGACGGCGACGAGATCGTCGTGTGGGACAGTCTGGCGATCGTCGAATATCTGAACGAGAAATCGGGTGGCGACCGGTTCTGGCCCGCCGACGCCGCCGCACGGGCGATGGCGCGGTCGATGGCGGCGGAAATGCACTCGGGCTTTGCCGCGCTGCGCCGCAAGCACAGCATGAACGTGCGGCAGGTGTACGACCCGGTGCAGCCCGACGACGACGTGCTGGCCGACCTGTCGCGCATCTACGAGCTATGGGCGCAGGCGCGGGCGCGCTTTGGCCATGGCGGCGATTTCCTGTTCGGCGGCTTCGGCGCGGTCGACGCGATGTTCGCGCCGGTGGCGACGCGCATCGTCACCTATTCGCTGCCCTGCCCGCGTTTCGCGATGGGCTATATCATCACCCTGCTCAATCACCCGTGGCTGCAGGACTGGATCGCCGCCGCGCAGGAAGAGGAATGGGTGCTGGAGAAGTTCGAGCAACCCGTCACCTGAAAGGAGCGAGCCATGTCCGACGACTATCCCGGCGTCATTCCCCATCTGACCATCGCCGACCGTCGCGCCGACGAGGCGATCGGTTTCTACCAGACTGCGTTCGGCGCGGAGCTGGTGCAGCGGATGCCGACCGAGGACGGGCGGGTGATGCACGCGCATCTGAAGATCAACGGCGGGTCGGTGATGCTGAACGACGATTTCCCCGAATATCACGGGGCGACTGGCGCTCCGGCGGCGATGACGCTGCATCTGCAAGTGGCCGACACCGATGCCGCGTTCGATCGGGCGACGACGGCGGGGGCTACGGTGACGATGCCGCTCGACAACCAGTTCTGGGGCGACCGCTATGGGCAGGTCGCCGACCCGTTCGGGTTCACATGGTCGATCGGCGGGCCGGTCAGGGAATAGCCTCAAAGCCCCTCCCTGACAGGGAGGGGTTGGGGTGGGTCGGCCGGTTGGCTGGCGCAACGTTTCCTCGCGAACCTACCCACCCCCGGCCCCTCCCTTGTCAGGGAGGGGAGGTTATTCCCCAAGAAACCCCGCGATCGTCTCGCCCAGTTCGCGTTTCGTCACCGCGCTCATGTGGTTGCCCGGCGTTTCGGCCAGTCGCGCGTCGGGCAGCAGGTCGGCGAGCGCGGCGTGACTGCCGTTGTCGTCGTCGTCCTTTCCGGCCAGCACCAGCACCGGCTGGCGGATTGCCGCCACTTCGTCGCGCGACGTGTCGACGAAAGTGTCGAGGATGCCGAGCAAGGCGACCGCATCGCCACCGGTGGTCTTGAGGAACGCCTCCGCCATCCATTCGGGCGATCCGCGCTCGAAACTGCCGAGGTTGGTGAGGATGTTGCGGAAATGCGCCGCGCGTGCGCCGGTGTCGAGTAGCCCTTCCAGCCCCATGCCGCTCAGCACGACCTTGGCCGGGGCCGCGCCCATCGTCAGCATTCGCACCACCGTCCGCGCGCCCAGCGAATAGCCGCCGAGATCATAGTCGGTCAGGCCAAGGTGCGCGAGCAACGCCATGCCGTCGTGTGCCAGCGCATCGGGCGGATAGGCGGCGGCATCGTGCGGCCGGGCGCTGCCCCCGTGCGCGCGCAGGTCGGGCATGATGACGCGACAGCCGGTGGCGGCGATCTTCGCGGCGTGGCCATAGCGGATCCAGTTGGTCATCGCGTCGCTGAAATAGCCGTGGATCAGCACCACCGGCCGGCCTTCGCCGACCTCGTGCCAGACGATTTCCTGTCCGTCGAAGCTGGCGAAGCGATGGGTGGCGACGTCGGACAAGGCAGCGGCTCCGCGAAAAAAGGATCGTCGTCCCGAGCGATAGGCGGGTGGCGGCCCCAAGTCGAGCAACGCGCCCCCTTCCCCGCCGGGCCGCACCCCGCTACAGCCGACGCAACAAAAGAACAACGTGGGAGAGGGTGCCGGTTTCTTCGCCGGAGTCCGCCGCCATCGCCCCAGCCGTCCCCCCGCACGCCGTACCGCACAGCCGGTCCGAGGATGTCTATGCCATCACCGTCGGCTGCGTGATGATCGCGCTCGGCCTCGCGCTGCTGCGCGCCGCCGGGCTGGTGACGGGCGGGATCGCCGGGGTGGCGCTGCTGGTCGGCTATCTGGTGCCGTTGCCGACCGGGGTGCTGTTCACGCTCCTCAATATCCCGTTCTTCCTGTTCGCGCGCGCGGCGATGGGCAGCCGCTTCATGTGGCGGACGATCGCGGTCAACGGCGGGATCGCGCTGTTCTCCAGCCTCGCGCGCTATGGCATCCGCATCGTCGAGGTACATCCGGCCTTTGCCGCGATCGCCGGGGGGACCGTAATCGGCATGGGCATCCTCGCGCTCGCGCGGCACGATGCCGGGGTCGGCGGAACCGGCGTGGTGACATTGTGGCTGCAACGCACGCGCGGGTGGAATGCAGGCCGCACGCAGGTGGCGATCGACATCGCCATCCTGCTCGCGTCGTTCGCGGTCGTCACGCCGACGCTGATCGCATGGTCGGCGCTGAGCGCGGCGGCGATCAGCGGCATCCTGATCGCGTGGCACCGGCCGGGGCGCTATACCGGGTATTGATGGGCGGGGATCACGCTGCCGGCTTCACGCCGCCAGCATCACGCCTTCATGGTCCTTCAGCATCGCCGAGGCGCGTTCGGTGGCGCTGCGGGTGTCGTCGGCCAGTTTGCGCACCTCGGTCGCGACCACCGCGAAGCCGCGCCCGGCATCGCCGGCGCGCGCCGCCTCGATCGCGGCGTTGAGCGCCACCAGCCGGGTCTGCGACGCGATGCCGCCGATCGTCGCGACGATACCGGCAAGCTGCGTCACCGCCGTCTGCAATTCGTTGCGCTGGTCCTGCAATTCGCGGTGATAGCGCATGCCTTCGTCGAAACGCTGCTGCACTTCGAGTTCGAGCCGTACCTGCCGCGTCTGGTCGGTAGCGATCTTGACGATCTTGACCGGGCGGCCGTGCTCGTCGAGGATCGGGTTGTAGGTCGCCTGCAACCAGCGTTCTTCGCCGCTGCGCGAGACGCGGCGATACAGTCCGGTGTCGAACGCGCCGCTGCCCAGCTTGCGCCAGAAATCGCCATAGTCCGGTTCGGCGGTATCATGGACGGTGCAGAACATGCGGTGGTGCCGCCCGGCCACCTCGTCGAGCCGGTATTCCATCACCTTGAGGAAGCGGTCGTTGGCCCACAACACCACGCCGTCCAGACCGAATTCGACCACGGCCTGCGACCGGCAGATCGCATCCCACGTCCCGACATATCCGATGGAATCGTCCATCCATCCCTCCTGCGATAGCAAAGGGTATACGGCTGGCGGACTTAAGATTTGCTTAGGAGTGGCTCGCCACCGGGCCGCAGGCCCGGTGCGATACCGTACCGGTCAGTCCTTTTTCAGATGCCGGCGACCCAGCAGTTCGGCGATCTGCACCGCGTTCAGCGCGGCACCTTTCCGCAGATTGTCCGAGACGCACCACAGCGCCAGGCCGTTCTCGACGGTCGAATCCTCGCGCACGCGGCTGACATAGGTCGCGAATTCGCCGACGCATTCGATCGGCGTGACGTATCCGCCGTCCTCACGCTTGTCGACCAGCATGATGCCGGGCGCTTCGCGCAGGATGTTCTGCGCGTCCTGCGCCGACAGTTCGTTTTCCAGCTCGATGTTGATCGCTTCGCTATGGCCGACGAACACCGGCACGCGGACGCAGGTGGCGACGACCTTGATCTTGGGATCGAGGATCTTCTTGGTTTCGACCACCATCTTCCATTCTTCCTTGGTCGACCCGTCGTCGAGGAAGCTGTCGATGTGCGGGATCACGTTGAACGCGATCTGCTTGGTGAACTTCACCGGATCGGCCGAATCGCCGACGAAGATGTTGCGGCTCTGTTCGAACAGCTCGTCCATCCCCGCCTTGCCCGCGCCCGACACCGATTGATAGGTGGCGACGACGACGCGCTTGATCGTCGCGGCATCGTGCAGCGGCTTCAGGGCCACCACCATCTGCGCGGTCGAGCAATTGGGGTTGGCGATGATGTTCTTGACCTTGTAGCCGTCGATCGCCTCCGGGTTCACCTCGGGCACGATCAGCGGCACGTCGGGGTCCATGCGGTAGAGCGACGAATTGTCGATCACCACGCAGCCCGCCGCCGCGAACTTGGGCGCATAGATTTTGGTCGCGTCGCTGCCGATCGCGAACAACGCCATGTCCCAGCCGGCCGGATCGAAATGCTCGATGTTCTGGATCTTGTACTGCTTGCCGGTCTCGCCGAAGTCGGCCATCTCGCCGGCCGAACGCGACGAGGCGAGCACCGCCAGATCGTCGATCGGGAATTCCCGCTCGGCGAGGATGTTCAGCATTTCGCGACCGACATTGCCGGTCGCGCCGGCGACCACTACCCGATAACCCACTAGCCTACTCCGCGATCAAATCTTGCGCGCGGCATAGCCAATCGGACCGAATTGTAAAGTCAGGCCGCCGCCAGCGTGGGGCCAGGCAGCGGTTCGCGGAGCCGCGGATGGCGAAACGGCTGCCATTGCCAATAGGCGAGGCTGCGCCATGCCCATTCCAGCGGCCCGTTGACGAACGACCGCGCCCACAGGTTCGCGACGATGGTGCAGACGATGATGACGGCGGTGCCGATGGCGAACTGCGCGGCATGGCCGTACCGGTCCCACAGGTCGAAGCCGTACGGCGCGAACAGGATATGCAGCCCGATGATCTGTTCGAGGAAATAGACCGAGAACGCCATCCGCCCGACCGCCTTGAACGGTTTCAACACCGCCATGCCGCCGAGCGACTTCATCGCGAGGTTGACCGCCGCGACATGGCCGATCGAGGTGAGGATGCGCCCCGCCTCCTCGGTGATCCAGAGCGTCTTGGGAATCGGCAGGAAGGCGAGGAACTCGCTCACCCCGACGATGCGCGCGCCCAGCCCCAGCCCATAGGTGACGACCATCAGCCCCAGATAGAAGCGCGCGCTGCGCAGCCCCTGCGTCACGCCCCATTTCCACAGCGCGACGCCGATCAGCATCATGCAGAACGCCTCGACGATGGCGATGCCGAGGAAGCCCTTGCCGACCATGAAGGTCAGCCATGCCGTCCACATATAGTGCGCATAGGGCAGCCAGCCGCCGGCATGCGCCTTGCGTTCCTCGACCAGATCCTTCGCCATCTTCTCCGTCGGCTGGCGCTTGGCGATCTTCTCGTTCCATGTCTTGAGCGCCTTGGCGTCGACCGCCGCGACCGGGCGGCCCGCCGCCTGCGCCGCCTGCGCGCGCTCGACCCCGGCGACCATCGGCACGCGCTCGACATAATCCAAGGTGCCCATCACCCCCATGGTCAGCGCGAACAGGCTGCCGATCGCGACCAGTGCCTTTGGCCCCAGCAGGCGGAAGGGAAACAGGAACAGCGAGGCGATGGCATAGACCGTCAGAATATCGCCGACCCACAGCACGACGAACACGTTGACGAGGCCGAAGGCGAGCAGCCAGAGCGTGCGACGGAAGAACAGGTCGGCGATCGCCACCGGTCCGTCGGGGCGCATCGCCCGCGCGGTCAGCACCATGAACCCCGCGCCGAACAACAGTTCGAGCACGCCGCGCTGCGTCCCTTCGAGGAACACGTCGACCGCGACCCACACCCATTTGTCGAGCGGGGTCCAGCCGACCAGGCGCGGGTCGGCGAACAGTTTCGTCACCGACGACGCCTGGGTCGGGACATTCATGTAGAAGATGCCGAGGATCGCGAGGCCCCGCAGCACGTCCAGCACATCGATCCGCGCACGGCCCGTTACCGGTGCGATGGAAACCCCTGCTTCGCTCATTGGTCCGACTCCCCCCGAAGTACGGACGTTACCGTACCACGGGGGCAAGTCTTCCCGCAATCAAAAGCGGTCGTTACTTGGCCGCAACGGTCCGGTCGAGGAAGTCGAGGATCGTTCCCCACAGATGTTCGCTGATCCCCGGACCACCGACGCGGTGGGTCTGCCCCGGATAGAGCATCAGTTCGAACGGCGTCTTGGACTTCTGCATCGCCGCCATCATCGCGGTCGAATGTTCGAGCACGACGTTATCGTCGGCCATGCCGTGGATCAGCAGCAGCGGATCGGTGATCTTCGCCGCGTCCGCCACGGTCGCCGACGCGGCGTATGCCTCGGGCACCTGACGCGGATCGCCCATGTAGCGTTCGGTATAATGGGTGTCGTACAGCTCCCACCGGCTGACCGGAGCGCCCGCCACGCCGGCGGCGAACACGCCCGGCGCCTTCTCCAGCAGCTTCAAGGTCATATAGCCGCCGTACGACCAGCCATAGGTCGCGATCCTATCGGACGCGACGAACGGCAGCGATTTCAGATACTCGGCGCCGGCCAGTTGATCCTCGACCTCGACGCTGCCCATCGCGTGGTGGATCTGATCCTCGAACGCCTTGCCGCGATCGGGCGAGCCGCGATTGTCGATCTCGAACCAGATCCAGCCGCGGTCGACCAGATATTGCCGCAGCGCCCCGCCCCATGCCCGACGCACGACCTGGCTGTGCGGGCCGCCATAGTGCGAGAAAAACACCGGATAGCGCTTGCCCGGCTCGATCACTGGCGTAATCATGTTCCAGTAGAGCGTCGATCCGTCCTTCGCCTTCACCGTGCCGAACTGCGTCGGACGGTGGCTGGCGACATAGGGCGCATAGGGGTGATCGCCCTTCAGCGCATTCTCGTTGATCCATGCAAGGCGCTTGGCGGTGGTATCCGCCAGATAGATTTGCGCGGGCTGATCGGGGTTGGAGCGGGTGACGATCAGCCGGCTGGCCTTGCCGTCCATCGACGCGCCGTACGACCAGCCACGCTCGGTCAGCCGGGTGACGGCGCCGGGACGCGCGATGTCGACATAATAGAGCTGGCGTTCGAGGACATCGTCCTTGTTGCCGAGGAAATAGACGCGGCCCTTCGCCTCGTCGACACCCGCCAGATCGCCGACCGCCCAGTCGCCCTTGGTCAACTGCGTCCAGTTGCCCGCCTTCCAGCGATAGAGATGGCCGTGGCCGTCGCGTTCGGACCACCACAACATGCTGCCGTCCTTCATCGGCTGATAGGCGTCGGACAGGTTGATCCAGCTATCCGGCCCCGATTGTTCGGTGAACAGCACGGTGGACGTACCCGTGGCCGGATCGACGCGCAGCATGTCGAGCCGGGTCTGCGCGCGGTTCTGCCGCTGGACCAGCAGCGCCTTGCCATCGGGCGTCCAGTCGACCCGCGCCAGATAGATGTCGGGATCGGGGCCGAGATCGACCTTCACCTTGCCCGAGCCATCGGGCTTCATGACGTAGAGGTCGACCAGCACGTTGGGCGTGCCCGCCTTGGGATAGCGTTGCTGGTAGATGCTCGTCCCCTCGGCACCGATCGCCGAGCGGGTGACGATGCCGACCGGGGCCTCGTCGAAGCGTTCGACCGCGACCAGCCGGTCGCCGGGTGACCACCAGTATCCGGTGCGCCGGCCCATTTCCTCCTGCGCGACGAACTCCGCCTCGCCGAAATGGACGGTGTCCCTGCCCTCGATCGTCAGCGGCGTCTCGCGCCCCGACTTGAGGTCGAGCGCGACGAGATTCTGGTCGCGCACGAAGCTGACATAGCCGCCGGCCGGGCTGACCACCGGGTTCAACTCGCCGCTCTCGCTGTTGGTCAGGCGGCGGACGTCGCCGCTGATCGTCGCGAGATACAGGTCGCCGTCGAGCGGCACGAGGATCGACTTGCCGTCGGGCGACCAGTCATAGGCGAGGATGCCACGCTTGCCGGTCAGCGAGCGGTCGCGCTCGCGCTGCATCTTTTCGGCTTCGGACAGCGCCGCGCCAGTGCCGACCTTCTTGCTGTCGACCAGCATCCGCCATTCGCGCGTCGTGGTGTCCATCGCCCACAAATCGAACCGCTCGCGCTCGTCGGCGCGGTTGCGCAGCAGCGTGACGTATTTGCCGTCGGGCGAGAGTTTCAGGCTCTGCGGGGCCGATCCGTTGAGGTCGGGGCTGGCGAAGACCCGCTCCAGCGTCAGGTCGCCCGGTTTGGCCGGGACCGGTGCCTCACTCGCCATGCCTGCCTGTCCCAATGCCAGCAACGCCACGCCCAACCACCATTTCACCATGCTGCCCCGTCTCCGATAGTGCCGGATGGTATCGCCCGATACGGCGGGGCAGTAAATGGCGGAAAACGTGCTGGAGCTGTTCCTCCCCTCCCTGACAAGGGATGGGGTCGGGGGTGGGTCGGTCTGCGAGGGGATGTCGCGCCTGCCACGGGCCTACCCATCCCCGGCCCCTCCCTTGTCAGGGAGGGGAGCAGCATGGCCTACATCGCCTCGCCCGGATCGACGCCCCACAGCCGTGCCTGTTCGACATAGCCGCCGCGCCCGCGCACGTCGAAATAGCACCAGCCGCCGGTGCAGCGCGACAGCCGCCCGACCACGCCCTTCGCCGCGCGCCACGCCACCGCCGCGCCCGGTTGCGGCGAGGCGCGCAGCTCGACCATGTCCTGCGCGACATAGGCGGTGCGCCGATCGCTCAAGAGCCCAACCTGAAACCAGCCACGCGTACCGTCGGGGTCCTCGACCCGGCGCCAGTCCTGATACACGTCGACCACCTTGATCGGCAGGTCGGCGCGGCGATAGACCCATTGCGTCGGATAATTCTTGCCCGGCCCGCTGCGCATCCGCGCCTCGCCCGCCGCGACCGAGGCGTAATAGGGCGGCTTGCGACGCTGCGCATCGGCCGGAAGAGTGGTGAGCAGCGTCGCCACCGCACTCGCCAGCAACGCCTGTCGTCCGAACCGCTTCATTTCCTGTCCCCTTGAACCAAATTCTGCCTCTATCGTCACGGCCGCGCATCGGACAGCCCGTTGACGATTCCCCGGCTTGCCGCCAATCCGTGGATATGGTCGCCGCTTCGCCCCCGCTCCGCCGTCCGCGCGTGTATGTGACGCGGCAATTGCCACGTGCCGTCGAGGAACGCATGACGACCTTGTTCGATGCGGTGCTGAACGCCGACGACCATGGTTTTTCGCGCGATGAGCTGGCGGCGGCGATGGCCGATTGCGACGTGCTGGTCCCCGCCGTCACCGACAGTATCGATGCGACGCTGATCGCGCAGGCGCCCGACCGGCTGCGGCTGATCGCCAGCTACGGCGCGGGGGTCAACCATATCGACCTCGCTGCCGCCCGCGCGCGGCGCATCCCCGTCACCAACACGCCGGGCGTGCTGAGCGAGGATACCGCCGACATGGTGATGGCGCTGATCCTCGCCGTGCCGCGCCGGCTGGCCGAGGGCGAGAAGCTGGTGCGATCGGGCGAGTGGAAGGGGTGGAGCCCCGGCGGAATGCTCGGCCACCGCATCGGCGGCAAGGCGCTGGGCATCGTCGGCATGGGGCGCATCGGCCAGGCGGTGGCTAGGCGGGCGCGCGCGTTCGGCCTGTCGATCCATTATCACAACCGCCACCGCCTGCCCGCCGTCGTCGAGGCGGACCTCAGCGCGACATGGCATGGCGACCTCGACGCGATGCTGCGCACGGTCGACCTGCTGACGATCCACACGCCGCGCAACGCCGACAGCGAGAACCTGATCGACGCGCGGCGGATCGCGCTGCTGGGTGCCCATGTCTATCTCATCAACGCCTCGCGCGGCGGGATCGTCGACGAGGAGGCGCTGGTCGACGCGCTGGAGGCCGGGCGGCTGGCGGGCGCGGGGCTCGACGTATGGGCGCATGAACCGCGGATCGATCCGCGGCTGCTGGCGCTGCCCAACGTCATGATGACGCCGCACATGGGGTCGGCGACATTAGAGGGCCGAATCGCGATGGGCGAAAAGGTCATCACCAACATCCGCGTCTGGGCCGACGGCCACCGCCCGCCCGATCAGGTGCTCGACGGGTTGCGACGGTAGAGCGGTTTCACGCACATCGCGCTTCGTCGCAACGCTTCGTTTACGTGCCTCGTCCTATCGCCCGGATCACGCTATGCTGTAGTGCAGCATTACTTGGGGAATCGAAGATGATCCGGCGAATCGTCGCGCTTTTCTCTTGCGCGCTCGGCAAGCATACGCCGCGCAAGCGGTCGATCTGGCACGACAATATCGATGCGCGCTCGCGCTGCCTCGGCTGCGGCGCACCGCTGCGCCGCGACATGCACGGCCGCTGGCACCGCTTCAACAGCCGCCGCGACGGCAACATCCACCGCCAGCCGCACCCGCATTTCGACCGCTGAGGGGCTTTACACCCCCAGCCCGGTCAGCCACTCGGCGATCATCGCCTGTCCGGCGCGCACCGCCGCCGGGCCATGGGTGCGATAGGCCTCGACCAGCCCCGCCCGGTGCATCGGACAGTCGAGATAGTCGAGCCATGCGGTAAAGCGTTCGTCCTCGCCCATCTCGGCATGGAATTGCAGCGCCAGCAGGTTGTTCCCTCGCCGGAACCCCTGCCGATAGCGCGCGGTGGTCGCCAGCAGCTCGGTCCCGTGCGGCAGGTCGAAGGTATCGCCGTGCCAGTGCAGCACCGGCACCTGCGCAACATGGCGCAGCGGCGAGGCGATCCCTGGCGTCAGGTCGATGGCATCGAAGCCGATCTCACACGCCGGCCCCTTGTAGACCGCCGCGCCCAGCGCCGCCGCGACCATCTGCGCGCCAAGGCAGATGCCGAGCGTCGGGCGATCCGCCGCCAGCCGTCGGGCAAGTGCAGCGATCTCGCCGGGAATCCACGGGTGGTCGGCGGTGTCGTACACCCCCATCGGCCCGCCCATCACGATCAGCAGGTCGGGCGCGGTCAGATCGGCGGTGGCGAACGCCGGATCGGTCACGTCGATCCGGTCGAGCGCATAGCCCGCCGCCTCGATCGGCGCGCGATAGCCGGCGCAGCCTTCGTAGGGGACATGACGAACGATCAGGGCGGACTTCATCATCGCAACCTAGTCTGGGCGAGCTGAACCGACGCTGCAATGTTTCTTTGTGTGGCCCAAGCGACGGTTCGGAACCTGTCGCGGCGCAAGCCATTTCATGGGGCGTCCCGCGTAACAGGAGGTAAACCCATGAAGAAATTCGCAACGCTCGTCCTCGCCCTTGCCGCCGGCTCGTCGCTGGCCGCCTGTTCGACGCTGCGCGGCGGCGCGATCGGCGCGGCGGGCGGTGCCGGCATCGCCGCCGCGACCGGCGGCAGCGTGGAAAAGGGCGCAGCAGTCGGCGGCGTCGGCGGCGCGGTGGTCGGCACCGTTGCCGACGATTGATCGAACGGGAACGGCCGGGGCGGACCGCTACCCCCCGGCCATCCCGCGCAACTGTGCCGCCCGGCGCACATCCTTCGGGCGATCGAACAGCGTCAGCATTTCGGCAAGGTCGATGCGATCGGGGATGAACACGGTTCCCCCTGCAAGACGCACCGCTTCGCGCGACCGTGGTACGACCGGAACCCAGTCCCCACGCTGCCGGACCGTCAGCCCGGCCATGAACTCGACATGGATGTCCGCAAGTACGGCAACCGCATAGCGGGCCGACCGGAAATGGTCGCTGTGACCAGGATCGAGCGACCAGACCTCGGGCACCGCCGTGACAAGCCCGAAATCGTCCGCGTCGATGAGGACGTCGGTGTCGTCGACCATGGTTCCCGGAACGCCGTGCAGCGCGACGGCCGCCCCCGCGATCACCCACCACGGCGATCGCGCGGCCCCAAGGATGTGCGCCACCCGGGCCAGCGCCGCCCGATGCGACAGCGTCAACCCGGGTGCCGTCCGCATCAGTCGCCGGTCAGGATGCGGTCGACCAGTTGCTTCACGCTCGGCACGAAGCCGTTGGAATAGAACGGATCGCGCTTGAAGTTGTACGCGGCGTGGCCGGCGAACATCAGGTTGCGGTCGGTATCGCCGCCGTGCGCGATGTCCTGCAACGTCTTCTGGATGCAGAAGCTGCGCGGATCGGCCAGCCGTCCGGTCGAGTTCGTTTCGCTGTCGGCCCAGCTCGAAAAGCTGCACTGCGACAGGCAACCCATGCAGTCGGTCTGGTCCTTGCGGATTTCGCCCTTTTCTTCCGGCGTCACGAACACCAGCGTGTTGTCCGGCGTCTTGAGCGCATCGGTGAAGCCGTGGCCGAACCATTCGCGCGCGCGCAGCAGGTCGCCCTGCGTCACCCAGAAGTTCCTGCCCTTCACGCCCACGTCGAGCTGGAACACATGGTCGCCCGCTTCCTGCCTGGAAAAGGCGATCTGGCGTTCGGAACGCGCTTCGAGCTGGCGCAGGAACGGGTTGCGCACCGCCGACGAATAGAAACCGGTCGGCGAGAAACGGTGCAGCAGCACGTCGCCTTCCTCGATCTCCATCAGCTTCTGCTTCCACCCTTGCGGGATCGGGCTTTCCTGCGTCAGCAGCGGACGCGTGCCGAACTGGAACGCGATCCTGCCCAGTTCGGGATTGTCGATCCAGTCGCTCCAGTCGCGCAAATACCATACGCCGCCGGCCATCACGATCGGGACGTCGTCGGAAATACCGCCCTCGCGCATCGTCGCGCGCAGGTCGCGGACGCGCGGATAGGGGTCCTGGGGCTTGAGCGGGTCCTCGGCGTTCGACAGGCCGTTGTGGCCGCCCGCCAGCCACGGGTCCTCGTACACCACCGCCGCCAGCCATTCCGACGCCTTGGAATAGGCGCGCTTCCACAGTGCGCGGAACGCCCGGCCCGACGACACGATCGGCAGATAGCTGACGCCGTAGGATGCGGTGATCTCCGACAGCTTGTAGGGCATGCCCGCACCACAGGTGACGCCCGAGACGAGGCCGCGCGTGCGCTCCAGCACGCCGTGCAGGATGCGCTGCGCCCCGCCCATTTCCCACAGCACGTTGATGTTGATCGCGCCGTTGCCGCCGGCGATCTCCCACGCGCGGCGGACCTGCTGCACCGCGCCCTCGATGGCATATTCGATCAGTTCCTCATGGCGCTCGCGGCGGGTGAGCGCCTTGTACACCTGCGGAATGATCTTGCCGTCGGGGTCGTAGCTGTCGGCGTTGACCGCCGAGACGGTGCCGATGCCGCCCGCCGCCGCCCATGCGCCGGCGGATGCGTGATTGGTCGCGGCGACGCCCTTGCCCCCTTCGATCAGCGGCCAGACTTCGCGGCCGTTATAGACGATGGGCGACAGACCTTTGAACAACGTGACCTCCGCTGGAACCAAGCCGGTCGACGGCATTCGTGCCGACCGCATCGCGCGTCATTACTGGCTGGGTAGCAGGAACGCGAGCAAATTGCGTGGGTGCCCTCTGGCCATCGACCGGTACGAAGCCGAGCATTGGCGCGGCGCAGCGCAGGCACCGCCCGGCGGGCGTTCGGAATCACCGCCCGGCATCATGCCGATCGCGTCGCGCATGTCGCCATCACCGACGCGCATGCGATCCAACCATCGCCGCATGTCGGGCCCTCCGGAGGTTCAGGGTAACGGCTGCGGCGCACCCTCGATCGCCGGCATAACCTCGAAATGGACCGGCACGTCGGCCGACGGTTTCCGGCCACCCCATTCCAGTCGTCGGCCATAGATCAGCAGATATTTCGCCACCCCGGTATCGACCACGACCAGCCGATCAGGCTGCGAATGCGACGTCACCGGAACGCCGCATCCGACCCCGTTACCCGACGTCGCCGGCCGCCATTCGGCACAGCGAATGTCGCCGCGTCCCGTATGATCGCGCAGCGCCAGCGACAGCCGGGCACGATCGGGATCGATCGCCCCCGACAGCGGCACGAGCCGCAGCCCGTTCCCCATCGTCACCGTGACCCAGAACATCTTCCTCGGCGGATCGACCTGCAATTCGAACCGATCGGAACGACCGTCCTCGTCGACATCCACCTGCAACGACGCGCCTTGCGGGGCGGTCGCGCTCGACAGCATCGCCATTGCCACCATCCCACCGATCGATCGCACCATGCACCCCCCTGCGTCGCTGCCTCGCGTCAGCCCAGCGCCCCGGGCCGCCCGATCGCATCCTCATACAACGCCTTGTACCGCGCGATCATTACCGCCTCGTCGAACGCGGCGCGGGCCTTGGCCTGGTTCGCCTCGCCCACCTTGCGGCGTGCGACCGCATCGGTGGCCAGCGCCTGCAACCGGTCGCGCAGATGCACTTCGTGGCGGTCGATACCCATGTAGGGCGCGTTCTCTTCCGCCACCATCGACTTGATGTCGCCGACCGGTGGCGCGACGACCGGCAGCCCCGCCGCCATCGCCTCCATGACCGAGATCGGCTGCTGCTCGCTCTTCGACGACAGCGCGAAAATGTCGAACAGTCCCATGTAGCGCCATGCGTCGGGCAGGAAGCCTGGCAGATGGACGCGGTCGTCGATGCCCATCGCCTCGGCGGCGTCGAGGATCGCCTGCCGCTCCGGCCCTTCGCCGACGATCACCAGCCGCACCTTGACCGCGATCCCGCCGACCGCGCGGACCAGCAGCGGCAGGTCCTTCACGTCGCGCAGGCCCGCCACCGCGCCGATCACCACTTCGCCGGTCTTGCGGCGGAAGCCGGGGATGGCATCCGCCGCGACGCCTTGCGCGAACCTGTCGACCGGCACGCCGTTGCCGATCAGGTGCAGCCGCGCCTCGGGCTGTTTCCACGGTCCCCGCGCGACGGCCATCAGCTTGTCCGACGGCACGACCAGCGCGTGGGCGGCGGACAGCGCGACCCGGCGATACATGTTGCGCACCGGGTTCAGCCGGACCGCCTCGTCCTCGTTGAAACCATCCTCGTGGTGGATCACCGGGGGCAGGCCCCTGGTGAATACGCGCCTGGCCATCACCCCGTCGATCGCGCCCCAGTTATAGGTCAGCACGAGATCGAACCGGCGCAGGAAATTCGCGATCGCCTCGTACCGCGCGACCGAGGGTTTGCCGGTCAGCGGCGGCGGGTTCTGCGCGATCTGCCAGTCGATATGGCGGCCGATCGCCGCCTGCGCCTCGACCCGCTCGGGCACGCCCGAGACGATGGTGTGCGTCGCGTTGCGGCCAAAGGCATGCATCAGCCGGATCGCGCGCGCCTCCTTGCCACCATAGGCGAAGGAGGAATGGAGGTGGAGGATGCGGACCGGCGCGCTCATGCGCCCGCCACCCGTGCGAGCAGCCGGTCGATCGCGGCTTGCGCCGGCGCTTCGTTCAGCGTCGGGGCATGGCCGGTGTCGGGCACGACGGTCAGTTCCGCGCCGTCGATCCGCGCCGCCATCGCCTCGGCCACCCGCGCGGGCAGGATGTCGGACAGCGCGCCGCGCACGATCGCCACCGGCTTGCCTGCCAGTGCCTCGTACGCGCGCCACATGTCCGGCCCCGCCTCGTTGCCCGGCACGCGGAACGGCTCGGCGATGCGCATGTCGTAGTCGAGCTGGATGCGCCCGGCCGAGGTCAGCCGGTGCAGCCGCTTGGCCATGTGCAGCCAGTCATGGACGTCATAGCCTGGATAGACCGCCGCGTTCCCCTCGGCCATGCAGCGCGCGGCGTGCATCCATGTCGGGTGGCTCACCTGCTTGCCGACATAGCCGCGAATCCGCCCCAACCCCACCGGGTCCAGTTCCGGCCCGACGTCGTTCAGCAGCGCGGCGGCGATCCGGTCGCGATCGGTCGCCGCCAGCAGCATCGTCAATATGCCGCCGAGCGAGGTGCCGAACGCCACGACGCGCGGCAGGTCGAGCTGGTTGAGCAGCGCCTCGACATCCTGAAGATAGACGAGCGGCACATAGGTCATCGGATCGCGCGCATAACCGCTCTCGCCACGCCCGCGCATCTCGGGCACGATCAGCCGCCATTCGCCGGCCAGCCGCCCGGCCACCTCGTCCCAGTCGCGCGCATTGCGCGTCAGGCCGTGGAGGCACAGGATCGCCGGGCGATCGGCGCGGCCGGCATAGTCGCGGTAATGCAGCCGCAGGCCGTCGTTCGACCACCAATAGCCATCGGTGCAGCGTTGCTTGTCGGGGAGCGCCATCGCCCCCCATATCGCCGCATGGCCGAAAACCCGCAACCCGCTCGCTATCGTCCCCGCACCGATATTCTGACGTTGGGCGATCCGTTCTTTGATCCCGTCGAGGCGGCGGCGTTCCCGCAAGCGACACTGCGCTACCGCAACGACCGCGCGGCGGCGGAGATCGGGATGGTCCCCAGCCGTACCCCCGCGCAGGCGGGGGTCCAGGGTCAAGCAGAACCGACGTCGGCGGATAACGCTCTGGACCCCCGCCTGCGCGGGGGTACGGACGTGCGGAACGATCGCCTCGCCCTGACCGATGCGCAATGGATCACCCATTTCGCCCGCTTCGCCGCCCTCCCCGGCAGCCTGCCGCAGCCGCTGGCGCTGCGCTATCACGGTCATCAGTTCCAGCACTACAACCCCGACATCGGCGATGGGCGCGGCTTCCTCTTCGCGCAGCTTGAGGATGGCGCGGGTCGGCTGATGGATTTGGGCACCAAAGGATCGGGGCAGACACCATACAGCCGGTTCGGCGACGGCCGGCTGACGCTGAAAGGCGGGGTGCGCGAAATCCTCGCGACCGAGATGCTCGAGGCGCTGGGCGTCACCACCTCGCGCACCCTGTCGCTGATCGAGACGCACGAGGAACTGGTGCGCGGCGACGAACCCTCGCCCACCCGGTCGGCGGTGATGGTGCGGCTGAACCACAGCCATGTCCGCATCGGGACGTTCCAGCGCCTCGCCTATGAGCGCGACGGCGAGGCGATGGCGCGGCTGGTCGATTATGTGCTGATCCGCCTCTATCGTCGTGACCCCGGTGCCGAGCCGGCGGTCGAGCTGTTCGATGCGGCGGTCGGCCGCATCGCCACGCTTGCCGCGCAGTTCATGGAGGCGGGGTTCGTCCATGGCGTGCTCAATACCGACAATATCAACCTGACCGGCGAGAGCTTCGATTACGGCCCGTGGCGGTTCGCGCCATCGTGGGATACCGGCTTCACCGCCGCCTATTTCGATCATCAGGGGCTCTATGCCTATGGCCGCCAGCCCGATGCGATGCACTGGAACGCGATGCAACTGGCGGTGGCGCTGCGCACCATCGTCCCGGCCGAGCCGCTGATCGCGATCCTCGAAACCTATCCCGCCCGCTTCGCCCGCGCCGCCGCCGATGCGTTGTTGTGGCGGCTGGGCGTGTCCCCGCGCGGGGAAGCGGAGAACGGCGCGCTGCACGACGCGGTCGTCCGCGCGCTTGCCGCTTCCCGCATGCCGCTCGACCGCTTCTATCACGCGGCGTTCGGCGGCTGGCTGCCCGAAGGCGACGACTGGACACCGTTCGAGGAGGTCCGCGCGCTGCTGTCCGACTATCGGCCGCGCAAGGACCGCTCGCACCCCTATTGGTCCGACGCCGCGCCCTGCTCGATGCTGATCGACGAGTTGGAGGCGATCTGGGCGGCGATCGCCGACCACGACGACTGGGGGCCGCTGGACGCCAAGGTCGCCGCGATCCGGCGGATGGGGGACGCGCTGCGCTGATCCCATCGTCATTCCGGCCTCCCCCCGTCATTCCGGCGAAAGCCGGAATCCATGGATGGGGTGACGTCGCGCTTCCATCCAACCGGCTCGTGTCCATGGATTCCGGCCTTCGCCGGAATGACGGAGGTTAAAGCATCTACCCAACCCTCGTCATCCCCGCGCAGGCGGGGATCCATTGCCGCAACGGCTGCGCTGGAGACGCAACGTCGGCGCGTATGGATTCCCGCCTGCGCGGGAATGACGACGGGGCGGGGTGGCGCACCCGCCACCATTCCACAAATCTGGCATCCCGGTCCGTTCTGGTCCAAGAACGACTTAGTTTCAGGAGTCGATCACCCTATCATGGCCGAACTCGTCTCGACCGAACCCGCCACCGGGGCAACGCTGTGGCGCGGTGCCATCGGCGATGCCGATGCCGAAGTCGCCGCCGCGCGCGCCGGCTGGGCCGACTGGGCGTCGCGTCCGCTCACCTTCCGCGTCGAAACGCTGCGCCGCTTCGCCAATGTCGTGCGCCAGCGCGCCGAGGCGTTCGCCGACGTGATCGCCCGCGAAACCGGCAAGCCGCTGTGGGAAGCGCGCAGCGAGGTCGAGACGGTCGTCGCCAAGGTCGACATCTCCGTCACCGCCTATAGCGATCGGACCAGCCAGCGCCGGCTCGAATCGCCGATGAACACGCGCATGGCGCTGCGCCACAAGCCGCATGGCGTGCTGGCGGTGCTGGGGCCGTATAATTTCCCGGCGCACCTGCCCAACGGCCACATCGTCCCCGCGCTGATCGCGGGCAATGCGATCGTGTTCAAGCCGTCGGAAAAGACCCCGGCATCGGGTGCGTTCCTGATCGACTGCTACCGCGCGGCGGGCGTGCCCGAAGCGTGCGTGCGGCTGCTGATCGGCGGCGCGGACGAAGGGCGCGCGCTGTCGCAACACCCCGACATCGACGGGCTGCTGTTCACCGGATCGGCGCGCACCGGCGTCGCGCTCAACCGCCAGTTCGCCGAGACGCCGGGCAAGATCCTCGCGCTGGAGATGGGCGGCAACAATCCGATCGTGGTGTGGGGCACGCCCGACCTCTATTCGGCCGCCGTGCTGGTGGTGCAGTCCGCCTTCACCAGTGCCGGACAACGCTGCACCGCCGCGCGCCGGCTGATCGTCGAGCGGCGGCTGGCCGAACCGCTGCTGGCGGAGATCGGCCGGCTGTGCGACCGGCTCATCATCGGCGAACCCCATGCCGATCCGGCACCGTTCATGGGGCCGGTGATCGACAACGACGCCGCCGACCAGTTGACCGAAAGCTTCCTGTCCTTATCGGCGCGCGGCGGTCGCCCGTTGCGCTATCTGCGCCGGCTGATCGAGGGGCGGCCGTTCCTCACCCCCGGCATCATCGACATGTCCGACACCGCCGAGCGCAGCGACATCGAACTGTTCGGCCCGCTGCTGCAGGTGTTCCGCGTCGACAGTTTCGAGGATGCAATCGCCGAGGCGAACAACACCAATTACGGCCTGTCCGCCGCGCTGGTGGCGCAGGACCCGCGGCTCTACGACGCCTTCTGGGCCAATATCCGCGCGGGGATCGTCAACTGGAACCGGCCGACCAACGGCGCTTCGTCCGCAGCACCGTTTGGCGGGGTCGGCTGGTCGGGCAATCACCGCCCCTCGGCCTATTACGCCGCCGATTACTGCGCCTATCCGGTCGTCTCGGCCGAAGCGGAACAGCCGCGCGCCTCGATCGGCATCGGCCTTGCCAACGAATAGGGCCGGATCGACATTCAGCCAGACGGCGGCGCTTGGCTGCTCCCCTCCCCGACAAGGGAGGGGCCGGGGGTGGGTCGGCCCGCGAGGAAATGCAAGCGCTCCGCAACCGGCCGACCCACCCCCAACCCCTCCCTTCCAGGGAGGGGAGCAGATCGGGACGGCATATCGTTGAATGTCGATTCGCCCCGACGAAGAAGGTTGCGAGCGCCGCCGGTTGCGATAGAAAGGAATAAGAAAAACAAATAGGGAGATGAGCCGTGGTCGATCGTCGTTCCGTCCTTGCGGGCGGGCTGGTTCTGGCGGGATGCGCCGCCACCGGACAGACCCCGCCCGGCACCACGGCGGCCAGCCCGTTCATCCGCCGCGACGGCATGCGGCTGATGCAGGGCGACAGGCCCTATCGCTTCGCCGGCGCGAACCTGTGGTATGCGGCATGGCTCGGTGCCAATGCGCCTTACGGGGACCGCGCCCGCCTGTCGCGCGAACTCGACCGGTTGAAGGCGGCGGGCGTCACCAACCTGCGCATCATGGCCTCGGCCGAGGAAGGTCCGCTCAACAATTCGATCAAGCCCGGCTTCCGCACCGCCAGCGCCGATTATAACGAAACGATGCTCGCCGGGCTCGACTGGGCGATGGCGGAGATCGCGCGGCGGGGGATGACCGCCGTGTTGTGCCTGACCAACTTCTGGGAATGGTCGGGCGGGCTGATGACCTATCTCAGCTATGTCGGCGAACCGTGGATCGACATGGGCGACCCCAAGCACCCATGGCCCGAATTCCCCAATTCCAATTCGCGCTTCTACGGCAATGCCCGCGCGGTGGCGCTCTACCACGCCTATGTCCGCGCGGTCGTGACGCGCACCAACCGCGTGACCGGCAAGCCGTACCGCGACGATCCGGCGGTGATGGCGTGGCAGCTCTGCAACGAACCGCGCCCGGCGGGTGATCTGGCGCATGCGAAGCTGCCCGACTTCTACGGCTGGGTCGACGGCACCGCCCGCCTCATCAAGTCGCTCGACGCCAATCATCTGGTGTCGACCGGCAGCGAGGGGTTGAAGGGCAGCCTCGAACAGACCGACATCGTCCGCACCGAACATGCGTTCGATTCGATCGACTATCTGACGGTCCATGTCTGGCCGAACAACTGGACCTGGGTCGACCAGAAGGACTTGGCGCGAACCTATGCCCGGGGCGAGACGCTGGTCGAGGACTATGTCCGCAAGCACATCGCCATCGCCCGCGACCTGAACAAGCCGATGGTGATCGAAGAATTCGGCTATCCGCGCGACGGCGGCAGCAACGATCCGAAAGCATCGATCGTCTACAAGGACCGCTTCTACCAGTTGCTCCACCGCCTGGCACTCGCCGACGCGCAAAGCGGCGGGCCGACCGCCGGCACCAACTTCTGGGCATGGAACGGCGAGGCGCGGACGAAAAACGCCGACTGGCGCTTCCACCCCGGCGACCTCCAGTACATGGGCGACCCCCCGCACGAACCGCAGGGCTGGTACGGCGTGTTCGACACCGACGCCTCGACGCTGGCACTGGTCGCCGCGCAGGCAAGGGCGATGCAGGCGATCGGGTGACACCCACCCGTCATCCCGGCGCAGGCCGGGATCCATGGACAGGCGACGGTAGCGGCTCCATCGCACCCGCCCGTATCCATGGATTCCGGCCTGCGCCGGAATGACGGGGTGGTCGGGTACAGGAAAAGAATCCCTACCCGTCCCCCAAGCAAGCGTCGGTTGCGCAAACCCCGCCCGCCCCGCATCTATTCCACCATGGCAAGTCTACTCGATCCCACCGCGCGCGGGCGCGTCATCCTCGTCGGCGCCGGGCCGGGCGATCCGGGCCTGCTGACCGTCCGCGCGGTCGAGGCGCTGAAATCTGCCGACGTTGTCGTCCACGACGGGCTGATCGACCCGCGCGTTCTCGACCATGCCCCCGCCACCGCGCAGCGCATCTCGGTCGCCAAGCAGCGCGCCCGCCACACGCTGCCGCAGGAGGCGATCAACGCGCTGATCGTCGCCCACGTAAAGACCGGCGCGATCGTCGTCCGGCTGAAGGGCGGCGATCCGTTCATCTTCGGCCGCGGCGGCGAGGAAGTCGAAGCGGTCCGCGCCGCCGGCCTCCCCGTCGAGGTCATCCCCGGTGTCTCGGCGGCGCTCGGCTGCGCGGCGGGCGCGATGCTGCCGCTCACCCACCGCGACTGGTCGTCGGCGGTCAGCTTCGTCGCCGGCCAGTGCAAGGGCCTGTCGGAACAGGATTGGTCGGGCCTTGCCGGACAGGGGCGGACGCTGGTGATCTACATGGGCGTCGCCACCGCCGAGGCCATCGCCGACAAGCTGATGGCCGACGGCGTCGCCCCCGATATGCCGGTCGCGGTGCTCGAACGCGGCACCTATGCCGATGCCCGCGCGCTGCGCACCCTCCTCGCCGATCTGGGGCCGATGGTCGCGCGCGAGCGCGTCGGCAGCCCGGCGGTGATCGTGGTGGGCGAAGTGGTGCAACTGGCCGATGCCGAGGACAAGCTCGGCGCATGGGCGACCGCAGCGGAGGCAATGGCATGAAGCTGCTCACGGGCAACGACTTGCCCACCGGCGACGTGACATGGTGGACCGGGACCGACTGGTCGCGCCATGTCGAGGATGCCGCCGATGTCGGCGAGGACGGCGAGCGCATCGCCCAGACCGAGGAAGCCGCGCGCCGCGTCAACGTGCCCTATGTGATCGACGCGGTGGCGACGCCCGACGGACCCCGCCCGGCCCATATCAAGGACCGCATCCGCGCGCTCGGCCCCACCGTGCGTACCGACCTGACGCTCAAGCCCGCCGACGCGCAAGCGGGCGCGTGGGTCATTTGAACCTCGCCGCCCCCGCGAAGGTCTAGGAAGCAAGCGATGTATCAATACGACACCTATGACCAGTCGATCGTCGACGCCCGCGTGGCCGAGTTCCGCGATCAGGTCGAACGCCGCCTGTCGGGCCATCTGACCGAGGACCAGTTCAAGCCGCTCAGGCTGATGAACGGCCTCTATCTCCAGCTCCACGCCTATATGCTGCGCGTCGCCATCCCCTATGGCACGCTCTCGGGGCTGCAGATGCGGACGCTGGCCGACATCGCGCGCACCTATGACCGCGATTACGGCCATTTCACTACGCGCCAGAATCTCCAGTTCAACTGGATCAAGCTGGCCGACACGCCCGACATTCTCGAAAAGCTGGCCAAGGTCGAGATGCACGCCATCCAGACCAGCGGCAACTGCATCCGCAACATCAGTTCCGACCAGTTCGCCGGCGCCGCCGCCGACGAGACGACCGACCCGCGCCCCTGGGCCGAGCTGCTGCGACAATGGTCGACCTTCCACCCCGAATTCAGCTACCTGCCGCGCAAGTTCAAGATCGCGGTGATCGCGGCGGACGAGGACCGCGCCGCGATGCGCCTCCACGACATCGGCCTGCGTATCGTTGAGCGCGACGGCGTTGCCGGCGCGCAGGTCTATGTCGGCGGTGGCATGGGCCGTACCCCGATGATCGCGCCGCTGGTCAACGACTTCGTGGCCCTGCCCGACCTGATGAGCTATCTCGAAGCCTGCCTGCGGGTCTACAACCGCTACGGCCGGCGCGACAATATGTACAAGGCGCGGATCAAGATCCTGATCCACGAGATCGGCGTCGACAAATATCGCGCCGAGGTGGCGGAGGAATTCGCGCATATCAAAACGCTGGGCATCGATCCGCCACAGGCGGAGTTCGACCGCATCGCCGCCTTCTTCGCCGACCCGGCCTTCGCCGACACCTCCGGCGATGCCCCGGTCGATCGCAGCGATGCCGGCTTCGCCGCATGGCTCGACCAGAATACCCACGCCCACAAGCGTGCGGGCTATACGATCGTCACGATCAGCCTGAAGCCCGCCGGCGGCATCCCCGGCGATGCCTCTGCCGATCAGATCGATGCGATGGCCGATCTGGCCGAAGCATACAGCTTCGACGAACTGCGCGTCACCCACGCGCAGAACATCGTCCTGCCGCATGTCCGCTCGGCCGATCTGCGTAGCGTCTACGACCGGCTGGTCGAGATCGGGCTGGCCGAGGCGAACCTCGACCTCATCACCGACATCATCGCCTGCCCCGGCCTCGACTATTGCAGCCTCGCCAACGCGCGCTCGATCCCGCTCGCGCAAAAGATTGCCGACCGCTTCGCCGATCCGGTGCGCCAGCGCGATCTGGGCGAACTGAAGCTCAAGATCAGCGGCTGCATCAACGCCTGCGGCCATCATCACGCGGGCCACATCGGAATCCTTGGCGTCGATCGGAAGGGCACCGAGAATTACCAGTTGCTGCTGGGCGGATCGGGCGCGGAGGACGTGAGCCTCGGCAAGATCACCGGCCCCGGCTTCTCGGAGGACGGCGTGGTCGATGCGATCGAGCGCGTGACCGAGCGCTATCTGGCGACACGCGAACAGGGCGAGCGGTTCGTCGACACCTATCGCCGGATCGGCATGGAACCGTTCAAGGAGGCCATCTATGGTTGAGGCGCTGCGCTTCCGCGACGACGCGGGCCATGACGAACCCGCCGTCACCCTCGACGCCTTTCTGGGGCAATCGAACGCCACCGCCGTGCGGATCGAGGCGGGCGACGACGCGCGCGAGCTGTTGCCGCACCTCGACCGGCTCTCGCTGATCGAGGTCAGCTTTCCCAAGTTCCGCGACGGGCGCGGCTATTCCGCCGGCCGCATCCTGCGCGAAGCGGGCTATACCGGCGAACTGCGCGCCGAGGGCGATGTGCTGGTCGACCAGTTGCCGCTGATGCGCCGCTGCGGCTTCGACAGTTTCGCCCCCGCCCAGCCGATCGATTCCGCCGCGCTGGAACGCGCCCTCACCCGCTACGACGATGTCTATCAGGCCGCGGCCGACGGGCATGTGCCCGTATGGAAGCGCCGGCATGGCTGAGATCGACAGCCGCATCCGCGACCGGATCGACACCGGCCCGCGCTTCACCACCGCCGACGCGCACCGCCTCAACAACCTGTTCCGCGGTGCCACGACGCAGGAGATGCTCGCCACCGTCCTCAAGGAGCGGATGCTGGGCGAGGTCGCGATCGTCTCGTCGTTCGGCGCGGAATCGGCGGTGCTGCTCCACCTCGTCGCCACGATCGACGCTTCGGTGCCGGTGCTGTTCCTGGAGACGGGCAAGCATTTCCCCGAAACGCTCGCCTATCGCGACCTGCTGGTGCGCCGGCTCGGCCTCACCGACTTCCGCAACCTCGAACCCGACCCCGCGCTGCTGGCGGCGAAGGATTCGACCGGCCTGCGCTGGTCCTACGACCCCGATGGCTGCTGCGACATCCGCAAGGTCGAACCGCTGGCCCGCGCGATGACCGGCTTCGACGCCAGCTTCACCGGGCGCAAGGCGTTCCAGTCGGCGACGCGCACCGCGCTCCCCCGCTTCGAACTCGACACGTCGGACACAGCGGGCCGGTTGAAGGTCAATCCGCTCATCACCTGGACCCCGGCCGACATCGACGCCTATTTCGCCGAACACGACCTGCCGCGTCACCCGCTGGTCGAACAGGGCTTCCCCTCGATCGGCTGCGCGCCCTGCACCAACCGGGTGAAGCCCGGCGAAGACCCCCGCTCGGGCCGCTGGGCCGGCTGGGAAAAGGTCGAATGCGGCATCCATGTGCCGCTGGGCGACGGCGATCCGAACCTGCCGAGTTTCTGACGGGGCAAAAGATAAGTACTCCCCTCCCTGWCAGGGAGGGGAGAACACGCCACCCCCCTTGCCCAACCTCGCCAACCGGCGCACAGCCGCGCGATGCCATCCGCCGTCGCCTATTTCACCAACGCCCGCCTGATTGTCGCGCCTGTCTCGCCCACCCCATCGGGGATCATGCTGGCGCACAGCCCGCGCTGGTTCGGAAAGTCGGTCAAGAAACCGATCCTTGCCGCAGCGATCGCCGACGCAATGGCCGCCGCCACGTCCCCGCTGCCCGATCTCATTCCAGAGCAGGCGAAACGCAACTTCATTCCGTTCCAGGACGCCGCCGGGGTCAAGAACTTCAAGACCTTCATGCGCGACGCCCACTGCGTCGACCTCGACTCCGATGGCGCGCGGGTGACGCTGACGCCCCTCACCAACCTCGGCCCCAGCAATGGGTTCGAGCCGAACGACGGCGACGCGGTCACCGTCCCCGCCACCGACTCCGACGCGGTCGCCGGAACGTTGCTCCACCTGCTCGGCCTGCGCCCGGCCCCGAGCGCCTAGGCCGCATCGTCACCCTGGACTTGTTCCGGGGTGACGATGCAAGACAGCCAAGCTTTTCCTACACGCCGCAGCGCTGCTACGCTCCCCACGGACCACCACAGGAGCGCCGATCATGCCCGACCGATTTGACCGAAATCCCGCCGCAATCCGGCCCCGTTTCGCGCCGCGAGTGTAAACTTTGTAAACTTTGGACGCCGCCCTACTCGTCCAGCCCGCTGAACCCGCCGCCGGCATAGTCGCTGAACTTGGTGATCGACGGCTCGAACTTCAGCGTCACCTTGCCGGTCGCGCCATGGCGCTGCTTGGCGATGATGAGCTCGGCGAGGCCGTAGACCCGTTCCATGTCCATCGCCCATTTGGCATGGTCCTCGAACACGCGGGCATCGTCGCCGTCGCGCGGGCGTTTGGGCTCCTTGGCCGCGACGTAATAATCCTCGCGATAGACGAACCAGACCATGTCGGCGTCCTGCTCGATCGACCCCGATTCGCGAAGATCGGACAATTGCGGGCGCTTGTCCTCGCGCTGCTCGACCGCGCGGGAAAGCTGCGACAGCGCCACCACCGGCACGCCGATGTCCTTGGCCAGGGTCTTCAATCCGCGCGAGATTTCGGAGATTTCCTGCACCCGGTTGTCGCTGCCCTTGCCCGACCCTTGCAGGAGCTGGAGGTAATCGACCACCACCAGCCCCAGCTCGCCGTCGAGCTTGCGGTGCAGCCGGCGGACGCGGGTGTGCAGGCCCGAGATCGAGAGCCCGGCGGTATCGTCGATATACAGCGGCAGTTGTTCGAGGTCGGCGGCGGCATTGGCCAGCCGGGTGAAATCCTCCTTGCGGATCTTGCCCATGCGCAGCGATTCGGAACTGATCGCCGCCTGTTCGGCAAGGATACGGGTGGCGAGCTGGTCGGCCGACATTTCGAGGCTGAAGAACGCGACCTTCGCCCCGACCGACTTGCCCTTCTCCATCCCCGCGCGCTGATCGTCCATGTAGCGCTGCGCGGCGTTGAACGCGATGTTGGTGGCGAGCGAGGTCTTGCCCATGCCCGGACGGCCGGCGAGGATGATGAGATCGCTGTGGTGCATGCCGCCGATCCGGCCGTTGAGCGAATCGAGCCCGGTGGTGACGCCCGACAGGCCGCCACCCGAATTCATCGCCCGCTCGGCCATGCGGACCGCCATCGTCGTCGCCTGTGCGAACGA
The DNA here is from genome assembly GCF_001425385.1 of Sphingomonas sp. Leaf407. Classification (GTDB taxonomy): domain Bacteria; phylum Pseudomonadota; class Alphaproteobacteria; order Sphingomonadales; family Sphingomonadaceae; genus Sphingomonas. The sequence continues at coordinate 573,683 of NZ_LMQO01000003.1, read as the reverse complement.
CTTGACCGCATTGGCCGAATTGCCCTCGGCGGCGACCTTGAACAGCGCTTCCTCGGCCGCCTCGATCTGTTTCTTGGGGTCGACCTCGGTCGAGGTGTCGGTGGCATTCTCGACGAGGGTGCGGCCCACGGTGATGAGCGCGCGGAGCTGCGCCAGGTCATAGATCTGCTGCGCGAACTGGCGGGCACCCAGCAGGCTGGCGTTCGATCCGGTGATCTCGACCAGATATTGCACGCCGCCGCGCGGGGCGAGCAGCTCGTCGCCATCGAACATCGGCTTCAGCGTCACCGGACTGGCGATCATGCCGGTGCGGCGCACGTCGCGGATCCGCTCGAAGATACGGACGTGCGCGGGATCGTAGAAATGCTCGGCGTCGAGCCGTTCGACCATGTCGTCGGCAAGGCCGTTGTCGATCATCATCGCCCCCAGCAGCGCGGCTTCGGCGTCGACGTTGTGGGGCACGCGCGGCGGCGCGGGGGGATTGCCCCCGGCGATGTTGTGAACAGTGGCCATCGCCCCTTTTCCCAGACCTTGGGCTTGCCCACAATGATTTTGCGGTGGACGCCGCGCGCGGGAGCGGCAAGAGGATGCCATGGCCGACCCCCGGATCATCGACGTCACGCTGGACGAGCGCACCATCCTATGGCGCAGCGCCGATATTGAGCAGGAACGGCGCATCGCGATCTTCGATCTGCTGGAGGCGAATCATTTCGCGCCCGATCGCACCCCCGCCGATGCCTATGCCGGGCCGTACCGCATCGCGCTGTCGGTGCCCGAAGGCCGCCTCGCGATCGACATCATGCGCGAGGACGGGAGCCTGATCGAAACGCTGGTGCTGGGCATGGCACGGCTGCGTCGCCCGATCCGCGACTATTTCGCGATCTGCGACAGCTATTACAAGGCGATCCGCCAGGCGACCCCGCACGAGATCGAGACGATCGACATGGCCAGGCGCGGCATCCACAACGACGCCGCCGAGGCGCTGAAAGAACGGCTGACCGGCAAGGTCGCGATCGATTTCGATACCGCGCGGCGGCTGTTCACGCTCATCTGCGTGCTGCACATCAAGCAATGACCCGGGCACGGATCGTCCTGATCGTGGCCGCCGTGCTGGCGGTCGCTGCGCTCATTGGCTGGCGCTGGTCGCTCGGCTGGGCACCGGCGACGGCGCGCTTCGCGGTGCAGGGCGTCACCGTGTCGGCGGCGGACGGCGCGATCGACTGGCCGATGGTGCGCGCGCAGGGGGCGGACTTCGCCTTCGTCACCGCATCGACGGGCACGGCGCGCGATCCGGCGTTCGAGGGCAACTGGAACGCCGCCCATGCCGCGGGCCTGCGCCACGGCGCGCTCCACCGTTTCTCGCTGTGCGAGTCGACCGCCGATCAGGTGACGGCGTATCTGACCACCGTGCCGCGCGCGGCCGATGCGCTGCCCGCCGCGCTGGCGCTGGATGTCGCCGAGGATTGCGACGCCCACCCCAACCGCGCGCAGGTGCTGAGCGCGATCCGCGGTTTCCTGGGGCCGGCGGAATATCACGACGGCCGCCCGATGATGCTGCGCGTGTCGGCAGCGTTCGAGGACGAATACCGGGTGAGCGAGGCGATCGTCCGCCCGCTGTGGGCCGAACGCGCCTTTCTCGAACCCGGCTATCTGGCGCGACCTTGGCGACTGTGGCAGGCGAACCCCGCTCGCCGCATCGACGGCGTCGCCCGTCCCGTTGCCTGGAGTGTCGCCGCGCCATGACCGATCCCGACCGCTTGATCGCCGCCGCGCGCGAGGCCGCCGCCCATGCCCATGCGCCCTATTCGAAGTTCGCGGTCGGCGCGGCGCTGCTGCTCGCCGACGGATCGATCGTGACCGGCGCGAATTTCGAGAATGCCAGCTACGGCCTGTCGCTCTGCGCAGAGACGGTCGCCACCGCCACCGCCAGCGCCAGCGGCCGCCTGCGCGAGATCGTCGCGGTCGGCATCGTCGGCGGGCGGATCGGACACGCCGATACCGACCCGATCCTCCCCTGCGGCCGTTGCCGGCAGGTCCTCAACGAAGCCGCGCAGATGGGGCCGCTTGGCAACCTCGACATTTATTGTTCGGGGCTCACCGGGGGTAAGACTGAAACATATCGCCTGTCCGACCTGCTGCCCAATGCGTTCGGACCGGCCAATCTGAAAATCGGGGGACACGCATGAGCATCTTGTCGGATCGCTGGATTCGCGAAACCGCGCTCGCGACGGGCATGATCGAACCGTTCGTCGAATCGCAACGTCGCGACGGCTGCATCAGCTACGGCCTGTCGTCCTACGGCTATGACGCGCGCGTCTCGGACGAGTTCAAGATCTTCACCAACGTCGATTCGGCGGTGGTCGACCCAAAGGACTTCGCGCAGAACAGCTTCGTCGACCGCAAGACCGACGTGTGCATCATCCCGCCCAACAGCTTTGCGCTGGCCCGCACCGTCGAATATTTCCGGGTGCCGCGCGACGTGCTGGTCATCTGTCTCGGCAAATCGACCTACGCCCGCTGCGGCATCATCGTGAACGTCACGCCGCTGGAGCCCGAATGGGAGGGGCATGTGACGCTGGAGTTCTCGAACACCACTCCGCTCCCCGCCAAGATCTATGCCAACGAAGGCGCGTGCCAGTTCCTGTTCCTGAAGGGCGACCAGCCGTGCGAGACGAGCTACGCCGATCGCGCGGGCAAATATATGGGCCAGCGCGGGGTGACGCTGCCGAAGCTGTAACTCTCCCCTCCCTGGAAGGGAGGGGCCAGGAAATCATGGGCTGCCCTTGCCGCCATGCGCGCCGACCGCCGTGCCGGTCGAGAAGCTGGCGCCGCTTTCCGCCAGCATCACGAACAGCCCGGCGAGTTCGGCGGGCTGGCCCGCGCGGCCCAGCGGCGTGTCCTGCCCGAACTCGCCCATGTCGCCCGGCAACTGTCCGCCCGCGACCTGGAGCGGGGTCCAGATCGGGCCGGGCGCGATCATGTTCACCCGGATGCCGCGCTTCGCCAGTTGCTTGGCCAGCCCCTTGGTGAAGATCAGGATCGCGCCCTTGGTCGAGGCATAGTCGAGCAGTTCGACACCGGGGTCGTAGCTGTTGACCGACCCGACGTTCAGGATCACCGACCCCGGCACCATGTCGCGCGCCACTTCCTTCGCGATGCGGAAATAGGAAAAGATATTGGTCTCGAACGTCCGCACCATCTGTTCGTCGCTGATCTGGAAAATGTCTTCCTTCGACTGCTGATAGGCCGCGTTGTTGACCAGCAGGTCGACCCCGCCCAGCCCCCTCTTCGCAGCCGCGACGATCGCCTGACACCCCTCCAGCGTGCGCAGGTCGCGCGGGATCGCCACCCCCTTGCGCCCCGCCTGCCGGATCAGGTCGATCACCTCACGGGCATCGCTTTCCTCGTCGGGGTGATAGTTGATCGCGACGTCCGCTCCTTCGCGCGCAAAGGCGATGGCCGCCGCCCGGCCGATGCCGGAATCCCCGCCCGTCACCAGCGCCTTGCGCCCGGCGAGCTTGCCCGATCCGCGATAGCTGCGCTCGCCGCAATCGGGGCGTGGGCTCATCTTCGATTGCAGCCCCGGCCATGGCTGGCGCTGCTCCGGGAAGGGGTCGCAGGTATAAGCGGTGCGCGGGTCGCGTAGCGTCGGCCCCGCCGCCGGGGTGGAGGCCGCGCCCTGTCCGGCGAAACCGGCGGAGGCGATGCCGCCCAAGCCGACCGTCGCTGCGCCCAGAACTGCCCGCCGTGAAGGTCCGTATTCCATCGTGCGATTTCCCTGTTCGTCAATCGCGCCAACGGTTCGGATCGTCCTTTGGTTCAGTGGCTTGGGCGTACCGTTTCGGCCCGTTCCCAAGGATGCCGCCGGCCCGATCGCACCGCGCGCACCCGGCCGTCGGCCAGCGACACCGCCACCCCGCCGGTCCGCGCGAGCATCGCCCGGTCGAGCTTCAACCAGCGCGGAATGCAGGCCGCCGGCAGCCGTCGGTCGCTGACCACAATGTCGGCGCGCCGGCAAACCGCGATCAGTTCGGCCCATGGCACCGCATAGCCGCTGCGCGTCGCGACGATCGTCCAGCGCCGCCCGCCCGCCGTCCGCGTCGCGATGCACAGATCGGGGCTGCACGCCGTTCCCGGCTGTTCGGACAGCGTCGGCAGATCGCCCTCCACCCCGCCGCCCTCGCCCAGCGTCGAGCGGACATAGTCCCCCGCCCGGTCGCGCAGGATCGCCATGCCGCCATCCGGCCCGCGCAGCGCCAGATGCCGCCCGTCGCCCGTCACCAGCAGGTCGGGCGCGGGGGTCGCCAGCGCCCATAGTCCGCCGATGACGAACGGCACCACGCCCCATCGCCTGAGCGACGTGCGCCACAGCGCGACCCACAGGCCGCCACCCACCATCAGCGCGAACGCGCCGCCCGGCATCGCGGGCAGCGCCGCGACCGATCCCGGCGCGGCGGCGACGCTCCGCGCGATCCACAACAGCAATGACAGCGACACCTCGACCGCCCACCACGCCGGCGCGCCGAACCCGACCATGTCGAGCGCCAGCGCCAGCGCTTCGAGCGGCATGGTGACGAAGGTAGTGAGCGGAATGGCGACGATATTGGCCAGCGCGCCGTACAGCCCGGCCTTGTGGAAATGATACAGCCCGATCGGCATCAACGCCGCCTCGACCACCACCCCGGTCAGCAATAGCGAGGCGAGGCCCCGCGCCAGCCGCCGCGCGACGCCTTCGTCGCGCGCGCGGAACCAGCGGGTGACGCGGGGATGTTCGTGGAGCGCGACGATCGCGGTCACGGCGGCGAAGCTTAACTGGAAGCTCGGCCCCGCGAGCGATTCGGGCAGCACCAGCAGGACCAGTAACGCCCCGGTCGCGATCATCCGCAGCGTGATCGCCTCGCGCCCCAGCGACAATGCGGCCAGCACGAGCAGCGCGGCGATGCACGACCGCACCGTCGGCACGTCCGCCCCCGACAGCCATGTGTAGAAGATCGCCGCGCCTGCCCCCGCCCCCGCCGCGACGACCGGCAACCGGATCCGCAACGCGATCGGTGGAAACAGCGCGAGCAGCTTCAACACCACCGTCATCGTGCCCACGACCACCGCCGTGACGTGCAGTCCGCTGATCGACAGCAGATGGGCGAGGCCCGAACGGCGCATCGCCTCGGCATCCGCCTCGGCGATCGCCCCCCGGTCGCCGGTGACGAACGCCGCCGCGATCCCGCCCGCGCTGCCCTCCACCCGTGACTGAATATGGTTCGTCAGTCGGGACCGCAGCCCGGCATTCCCCGCATCGCCGGGTTGCAGCACCGCGATCGGCGCAAAGCCGCGCCCGGTCGCGCCGATCCCCTGAAACCACGCGACGCGGCGGAAATCATAGGCCCCCGGCACCGCCGCATCGGGCGGCGGCATCAGGCGCGCGCGCAGCGCCACCATCGCCCCCGGCGTCACCTCGGGCGGCAGGTCGCCCTGCGCGACGTTCACCCGCACGCGCGGCGGCATGCCGGAATCGTCGGTCCGCAGCGTCAGGCGCACCAGTTCGCGCGCTGGCAGCGGCTCGACCCGTTCGACCTTCGCCGTGAGCGCGACGATGGCGGGCCGCGCCAGCACCGGTGTCGCGACCCGTTCGGCACGCCACCACACCAGCGCGCAGCCGAGCATCGCCAGCACCCCGCCCCACAACAGCACCCGCCCCGCCCGGCTCGACCATGGCAGCGCCAGCCCGGCTAAGGCGACGGCGGCGGCGGCGAACAGGAAGCCGCCCCACCCGGCCACGTCCGGCAACAGGAACCACGCCGCGATCCCGCCACCCAGCGCAACCGGCAGCCACAGCGGCAATTGCGCCCGCTCCGCCTCCAGCCACAGCTCGATTTGCCCGAGGAACCCGGCGGGGGTGCCCAAGGTTTGAAGCAGGCGGGGGGCCATGCTAGAGGCGCTCGCGGCTGTACCGGCCATAGTCTTATCCACCCGATGTCTGGGAGCATCCGCGCTTGGGCGCAACCAATTCCACGGCGCAAGTCGTCACCCGTTTCGCGCCGTCGCCGACCGGCTTCCTCCATATCGGAGGGGCGCGTACCGCCTTGTTCAACTGGCTCTATGCCCGCCGCCACGGCGGACGGTTCCTGCTGCGGATCGAGGATACCGACCGGGCGCGTTCGACGCAGCCGGCGATCGATGCGATTCTCGACGGTATGCGCTGGCTCGGCCTCGACTGGGACGGCGATGCCGTGTTCCAGTTTGCCCGCGCCGATCGCCATGCCGCCGTTGCTCGCCAGTTGCTGGACGCCGGCCATGCCTATCGCTGCTACGCCACGCCGGAGGAACTGACCGCGTTGCGCGAGGAGCAACGCGCGGCCGGCAAGCCGATCCGCTACGACGGCCGCTGGCGTGACCGGTCGCCGGAGGATGCGCCCGAGGACGCGCCGTTCGTCGTCCGGTTGAAGGCGCCGAAGGAAGGCGCGGTCACGATTTCGGATCAGGTGCAGGGCGACGTCACCGTCGCCAACGCCGAACTCGATGATTTCGTGCTGCTGCGCTCCGACGGCACGCCGACCTATATGCTGGCGGTGGTGGTCGACGATCATGACATGGGCGTCACCCATGTCATTCGTGGCGACGATCACCTCAACAACGCTTTCCGCCAACTGGCGCTCATCCGCGCGATGGATGCGATCGAGGGCGGCTGGCCCGACCCGATCTATGCGCATGTGCCGCTCATCCACGGCGCGGATGGCGCAAAGCTGTCCAAGCGTCACGGCGCGCTGGGCGTCGAGGCGTATCGCGACGAACTGGGCGTGCTGCCCGAGGCGCTCAACAATTATCTGTTGCGGCTCGGCTGGGGGCATGGCGACGAGGAGATCATCGATCGCGACCGCGCGATCGAAATCTTTGGCCTCGGCGGCGTCGGCCGCTCGCCGTCGCGCTTCGACACGAAAAAGCTGCTGCATCTCAACGGCCATTATATCCGCGAGGCCGACGATGCCCGGCTCACCGATCTGGTGGCGGCACGACTGCCCGACGGGATCGACCGCGATCTGTTGCAGCGCGCCATGCCGGTGCTGAAGGTCCGCGCCGCCGATCTGAACGAACTGGCCGCCAACGCCGGCTTCTTCTTCCGGTCACGCCCGCTCGCGATGGATGACGGTGCCACCACGCTGCTGACACCGGAAGCACGCGCGATCCTGACGCGGCTGCACGCCAAGCTTGACGCACTCGCAGCATGGGATACGGAGACGATCGAAGCTGCGGTACGCGAAGTGGCGGAGGCAGCGGCGTTGAAGCTGGGTGCCGCCGCGCAACCGCTTCGCGCCGCGCTGACGGGCTCGCGCACCTCACCGGGGATTTTCGACGTGCTTGCCCTGCTGGGCCGCGACGAAAGCCTCGGACGCATCAAGGACCAGATGGCCGCACCGGCCGCATAACGGAAACAGGAGACGCCGCATGGCTGAAGACGCGAAACTGCAGGTAGCGGGCAAGGACGTCCAGTATCCGGTACGATCGGGCACCATCGGCCCGGATGTCATCGACATCCGCAAGCTCTATGCCCAGACCGGCACCTTCACCTATGATCCGGGCTTCACCTCGACCGCGAGCTGCGATTCCGCGCTCACCTATATCGACGGTGACGAAGGTGTGCTGCTGCACCGCGGCTATCCGATCGGCCAGCTCGCCGAACAGTCGAGCTTCATGGAAGTCGCCTATCTGTTGCTGAACGGCGAACTGCCGTCGGGCGACGAGCTGGGCAATTTCACCACGACGATCAGCCGCCACACGATGCTGCACGAACAGCTTGCGACCTTCTATCGCGGGTTCCGCCGCGATGCGCATCCGATGGCGATCATGTGCGGCGTCGTCGGCGCGCTGTCGGCCTTCTATCACGATTCGACCGACATCACCGATCCGCACCAGCGGACGATCGCGTCGCACCGGCTGATCGCGAAGATGCCGACGATCGCCGCCATGGCGTACAAGTACAGCGTCGGTCAGCCGTTCCAGTATCCCGACAATTCGCTCAGCTACACCGGCAATTTCCTGAAGATGACCTTCGGCGTGCCGGCCGAGCCCTATGAAGTGAATCCGGTCGTCGAAAAGGCGCTGGACCGCATCTTCATCCTGCATGCCGACCATGAACAGAACGCCTCGACCTCGACCGTGCGGCTTGCCGGTTCGTCGGGTGCGAATCCGTTCGCGTGCATGGCGGCGGGCATCGCCTGCCTGTGGGGTCCGGCGCATGGCGGCGCGAACGAAGCCGCGCTCAACATGCTGCGCGAGATCGGCACGCCCGACCGCATCCCGGAATATATCGCCCGTGCCAAGAACAAGGACGATCCGTTCCGCCTGATGGGCTTCGGCCACCGCGTCTACAAGAACTACGATCCGCGCGCGACCGTGATGCAGAAGACCGTGCGCGAAGTGTTCGAATCGCTCGGCGTCACCGATCCGGTGTTCGAAACCGCGCTGCGTCTGGAAGAAATCGCGCTGTCGGACGATTATTTCGTCGAGAAGAAGCTGTTCCCGAACGTCGACTTCTATTCGGGCGTCATCCTGTCGGCGATCGGCTTCCCGACCACGATGTTCACCGCGCTGTTCGCGCTCGCCCGCACCGTCGGCTGGGTCGCGCAGTGGAACGAGATGATCTCGGACCCCGAACAGAAGATCGGCCGCCCGCGTCAGCTCTACACCGGGCCGGCGCAGCGTGATTACGTATCGGTCGGCGAACGCTGATGCGCATCGTCCGGCGCGTGCTGACGATCGCGGGCGCGATCCTGGCGTTCGTCGGACTGTTCTGGCTGGGTCAGGGGATGGGCATCATCCGCTGGCCCGCCAGTTCGTTCATGATCGACCAGTATCTGTGGGTCGTCACCGGATCGGTAGTCGCAGCACTCGGGCTGTTGCTGGTGCTGATCGCGCGGCGGTTGCCACGGCGGTAGGCGAACCGGCTTGCCCGCGACCACCGGTCGTGCCACCTTTCCCCTGATAAAAATGGGGGGATGACCGGATGACGGGCCTGCTGACGGCGGCATTGATGCTCGCGCAACCGGGCCTGACTCCGTCCGGCCCACCGACGGCGCAGGGCACCGTCCGCACGGCGCAGCGTCTGCTGGAGGCCACCGACGCCGGCGATGATGCCGCGTTCCAGCGAACCACCCACCAGTTCACGGTGATGTTCACCGGCGACTTCGGTGCGCCGGCGACCCGCGCCGACTTCGCGCAGATCCTGAAGCTATGCACCGATCGCAAGATCGGCGAGTCGAGCGTGGTCCACCGGATGAAGGAATTTCGCACCGTCCGGCTGACGATGCGCTGTACGCTCGATCCAAAGCTTACACCGGCGGCGATGGTGATGGACATCATGGCGAACGACGATGTCGCGGTCGCGGCGTTGACCGGCGGTATCGAGGCGATCTGGCCGACGACCCGTTGACCGCAGCGACCTATCGCGCCGGTAGCAGCAGCACGAACCGCGCGCCCTCGCCCGGCGCGCTGTCGAGCAGGATGTCGCCGTCCATCGCCCGCGCCAGCCGCCGCGCGATATAGAGGCCGAGCCCGCTACCGCCCGGCTCGCCCGGATCGACCCGGCCGAATTTCTCGAAGATGCGTTCATGATCCTCGGGCGCGATGCCCTTGCCCTGATCGGCGACGATCACGCAGGCGCTCTCGCGATCGCGTTCGAGACGGATCCACACCATGCCGCCCGGCGGCGAATAGCGCACCGCATTGCCGATCAGGTTGACAAGGATTTGGAGCACCCGGCGAAACTCGCCGCTCGCCGCCATCGAATCGTCGAACGAAGGGCGGTCGATCCGCACGTCGCCCTGTGACGCCCGTACCGCCAGCAGCCCCGCCGCACGCCGGGCGACATCGGCGAGGTCAAGGTCCTCGACGCTGACGACGAAATCGGCGCGCTCGATCGCCGACAGATCCTCCAGATCGTCGACCAGCCCCAGCAGGTGGCGCGCCGCGCTGGCGATGTCGGTGGCATAGCCGGTGTAGTCGTCGGTCAACGGCCCCTCGGTCCGTGCCGACATGCTGTCGGCATCGGCGATGATCCGGCCGAGCGGATCACGCAGCGCCCGACCGACGCGGCGGCTGAACGCTTCGGACAGGTCGCCGGGCGGCGGTGCTTCCACGACGATCGGCTCGTCGGGCGCGATGGCATAGGCCGCGCCGTCGAATCCGGCGAAGCGCCCCGCCGCGTCGCGCCGTGGCACCGCCGCCAGCCGGACGCGGTGTGGCGTCCCGCGAACGCCCGCCTCCTGCTCGTCGAACATCGCCTGCGAGGCGACGGCGCCTAGCAGCGGGAAACCGCCCTCGCCATCATCGTCGAGCACGAACAATCGCGTCACCGGCTGGCCCAGCACCGTCAGCGGATCGAAGCCATGGCTCACCCCCGCATGATCCGAAACATGGGTCAGGTGCAGCGACGCATCGGTCGTCCACAACCAGTCGGCATCGGCGCGCAGGAAATCCGCCTCGCGCCCGGTGTCCTCTCCCTGCCACGGGGCACCGGCATGCCATCCGGCCGCCTCCAGCCGGATGCCGAGATCGTCGGGCCGCGCGGTGACGGTGAGTTCGAGGTCGTCCTCGCCATCGGCGGCGGTGATGGTCCGGGTCAGTTCGATGCCCAGCCGCTGCACCAGCCGGACGAGCGCCGCGATCTGCGGCACCGCCACCGGCTGCCCCACAGCACCACCTGCCCGCCGGTTCAACTCGGCAAGGCGTGGTTCGGCATCGAGCAGCACTCCGTCCGCCGACACCCGGCCGAACGCCGGCGGCAGACCGGAATCGCGCGCGATCACGTCTGTCCGCCCAGCGCCAGCATCGCCGCATGATAGTCGGGGTCGAGCGCCATCGGCGCCAGCGCCAGCCGCGCGGCGGCGGGCGTGAACGCCATGATCGAATCGATCGCTTCGGCCAGCGCCTCGACATCGCGTGCCGGCTCCGCCTCGGCCAGTGCGAAGCCGATCCGGGCGATCACCGTCCGATCGAGATCGACCGCGCGCAGCACGACCCACAGCCGGGTGCCGTCGCGATCGATCAACAGGTCGCGCACCCGGGCGAACGCCAACCCGCTCGCCTTGGCCAGCAAGGCGACGAAGAACACCAGCCGCCCGTCGCCGATCGCCTCGATCAGCAGGCCGGGCAGTTCGTCGCGCTGGGCATCGACCGCCTGCGCCAGCCGCATCGCCGCGACCTCCAGCGGCACCAGCTCCGCCTGCGGATCAAGCGCGCGGCGGACCGATTCGGACAGCGCGGCATCGAGCAGCGTCGTCGCATCGCCGGCCGCCACTGCCTCGCGCAGCGCCGCCGCGACCCACCATGCGACCCGCTGGTGCAGCGGCCGGACAAGGTCTACGACCGTGACATCGCCATCCCAGCGCGGACCGCGCCGGGCCTGCGCCGCCAGCATCGCCACCGCCGCCGCCGCGACCAGCCGGTCGCTCGCCTGCGCCATGCGCGCGATCATCGTCGGCCGCTCCAGCCCCTCGGGCAGCGTGACCGGCAGCGCGGCGGCGATATGCGCCAGCCGGACCCGCGCCAGCAGTTCGCCGAACAATGCGCCATCGCGGAACAGCCCGGCGCGGTTGACGCGGTCGAACGTTCCGCCGCAGCCGCGCAACTGCTGCGCCAGTGCCGCCTCGCCGCGCGTGGTCAGCAGCCGGACGGCATGATCGCGCACCTCCGCCTCGACCGCGCCGACCACGCCTCGCATCGCACCGTGGAGCGCGGTGGCGGTACGGTCGTCGATCCGGGCATCGTCGGTCAGATGAAAGGTGTCGGCCGCCGCCCGCAGGCGGGATGCCCCGACCCGTTCGGCCGATGCGACACGATCGAGCAGCGGCGAAATCGCCGCCGGGGGAGAGAGAGGATCGAGCGGGTCGTATGCCATTGGAACGGCCCTAGAACGGCGGCGGTTAAGGTTGAACTAAACCCGCCGCCGCAATGTCTCAATCGCCATCGTCAGGCTGACCGCGCCGTGCAGCGCGATCAGTGCCAGCCCAATGGTCGTCATGCCACCCAGCGCAAATGGTACGAGCAGCACGAGCGCGGTCGCGGCCGATGCCGCCCACGGCGCGACCGGCCCCGGCACCCGCTCGCCGATCAGCGTCGCCGCCATGCCGGCCAGCCCGAGCACCGCCGCCGTCCCGCTGCCGACGCTCGACGCCTGAACCCCGGCGATGCCGAGCACGCTCAGCACGCCCAGCACGGCAATACCCTGTTCGCCGAGCCGCGCCTGCGCATCCTCGCCCCGCAGCCAGCCGAGCAGCGACCCCGCCGACAACAACACCATCGCGACGACCATCACCACCGCCGCCGGCCCCGCTCCCCACCACGGAATCGCCGCTAGTCCGCCCAGGGCAATGGCCGCACCCGCGCCGAGAACACCGACCGCCGGCACCCGCCGCCGGACGAACAACGGCAGGATCAGCCGGGTCAGCGGCGTGAAACAATAGCGGTCGATCCAGCCGCTGCGCGCCTCGGCCAGCGACGCCAGCACGTCGCGGCTGCGCACTTCGAGCGTGGCGGCATCGCGCTCGACGCCGTGGCCGGCACGGATCGCGCGCGCCGGGAGCAGGACATGCCCCGCCCCCGCCTGGGTCGCGACCCTCAGCAACGTCGACTGGAAATCATATTCGCGCGGCAATCGCACTACATCGTGCAGCCGATCGACCGACAGCGTCGCGACTCCGGCCCAACAATGCCCGGCATCGACCCGCTCCACCGCCGTCGCGGCATCGTCGTCGGGCGTGACCAGCAGCGTATCGGCCGGCTCCAGCGCCATCGCCGCGACTACCGCATCGGTGGTGACGAGCCCGTCGGCAAGCGCGAGGATCGTCCCCAGCGGATGCGCGCGCGCGACGGCTTCCTCCGCTGACCGGACCAGATCGACGCTCGCTCCGCGCCGGCCGATCCGGTTGATCGCCGCCGCCAGCGTCGGCGTTACCCGCGCCACGGCAACCAGCAACTGGGTTACGCCCGCGCCGATCAGCAGCCGCGCCTGATACTCGATCAGCGTCATGCCGCCGAACGGCAGTGTCGCCGCGAGGACGCCGGGCTGGCGTTCGGCTTCCTCGGTCGCGAAAATCAGGCCGGTGCGCATCCCCGCCGGTTAGGCCCCCACGACGCGAAGCGCCAGCCCCGCACGCAGCGCGGCGTGAAAGCTGCCCCCGGTGAGCGGCATCGGCACCCCGGTCGTTCCCGGAAAGCTGATCGGCAATCCCCTGCGCGACCGCACCGCGAGATAGGCGAAGCCTTCCGCCTCCACCGCATCGCCGTTCCAGCCGACGCCGTCACTGGGGATCGGCGTCAGTCCGGTGCGCTCGGCGATCATCGTCAGCATCGTCGGATTGCGCCGCCCGCCGCCCGCGACGATCAACGCCTGCGGCCGCACCGGCAGCCGGTCGATCGCTTCGGCGACACAGGCGGCGGTGAACGCGGTCAGCGTCGCCGCGCCGTCCGCCGCGCTCAGTCCCCGCGCCGGCTGGATGGTGAAGTCGTGCCGGTCGAGCGATTTGGGCGGTGCCAGATCGAAGAATGAATGGTCGAGCATGCCGGTCAGCACCGTCTCGTTGATTCGTCCCGCCGCCGCGAGCGCGCCATCGGCATCGAAGCGCGCGCCGGTTTCCTGCTCGACCCAGCTATCGACCAGCCCGTTGGCCGGGCCGGTGTCGAACGCGATCAGGTCGCCGTCCGCGCCGATCCACGTGATATTGCCGACCCCGCCGAGGTTCAGCACCGCCACCGGCCGCGCCATGTCGGCGGCAAGTGCGGCATGATAGATCGGCAGCAGCGGCGCGCCCTGCCCCCCGGCCGCGACATCCGCCGTGCGCAGACCGGCCACCACATCGATTCCTGTCGCCGCCGCCAGCGCGGCGCCGTCACCCAACTGCCATGTCCAGCCGCGATCGGGACGGTGCGCCACCGTCTGCCCATGAAAACCGATCACCTCGACCGCGCGTGCCGCCACATCGGCTTGCGCAAGCAACGCCGCGACCGCCGCCGCATGGGTGCGGGTCAGCAACTGTTCGGCCCGGGTCAGCAGCGGGTGCTCGCCCGGATCGTCGAACAGCAACGCCAGCTCGGTCCCAGCGGCCAGCGTCGCGCGATCGTCGTCGGTATAGGGTTGGCCGACGAAGGCTATCGCGCGGACCTGGTCCTCGCCATCGGTTTCGATCAACGCGGCATCGATCCCGTCGAGCGAGGTTCCGGACATCAAACCGATCGCGAGCATGGGGCGGCCTTCGTAACCAAACATTGGCCGGCCACTCTATCGTCCCCGGCGGGCAAGTCGAGAGGCGTGGACTTGCCCCCCGCCGGAGCGCTACAGCGCCAGATCATGACCGACTATGCTTCCGATCTGCTGCGCCTGCTGTCCTCGCGCGGGTATATCCATCAGTTGACCGACGCGGCGGGCCTCGACGCGCTCGCCACCCGGCAGATCGTGCCGGGCTATATCGGTTTCGATCCGACCGCGCCGTCGCTGCATGTCGGCAGCCTCGTCCAGATCATGCTGCTGCGCCGACTGCAACAAGCGGGCCACAAGCCGATCGTGCTGATGGGCGGCGGCACCGGCAAGATCGGCGATCCGAGCTTCAAGGACGAGGCACGCCGCCTGTTGACCAACGAGGTGATCGCCAGCAACGTCGCGTCGATCAAGACGGTGTTCGAACGCTTCCTGACCTTTGGCGACGGGCCGACCGATGCGGTCATGCTCGACAACGCCCAGTGGCTCGACGCGCTCGAATATATCCCGTTCCTGCGCGACGTCGGCCAGCATTTCTCGGTCAACCGGATGCTCAGCTTCGATTCGGTCAAGCTTCGGCTCGACCGCGAACAGTCGCTGTCGTTCCTCGAATTCAACTACATGATCCTCCAGGCGTATGATTTCATGGAATTGTCGCGCCGTGCCGGCTGTCGCCTGCAAATGGGCGGGTCGGACCAATGGGGCAATATCGTCAACGGCATCGAGCTTACCCGCCGCATGGACGGGACCGAGGTGTATGGCATTACCACCCCGCTCATCACGACCGCTGACGGCAGCAAGATGGGCAAGACCATGTCGGGCGCGGTGTGGCTGAATGCCGAGCAGCTATCGGCATATGATTATTGGCAGTTCTGGCGGAACACCGACGATCGCGATGTCGGCCGGTTCCTGCGGCTGTTCACCGACCTGCCGCTCGACGAGATCGCACGGCTGGAATCGCTGCCGGGTGCCGAGATCAACGAGGCGAAGAAAGTGCTGGCTGACGCGGCGACGGCGATGTGCCGTGGTGCCGATGCTGCCGCCGAAGCTGCGGAAACCGCCCGGCGCACGTTCGAGGAAGGGGCAGCGGGCGATGCGCTGCCGACTCATGCCGTCGCTGGCGCGATCAATGTCGTCGATGCACTGGTCGCGCTGGGGCTGGCGACGTCGAAGGGTGAGGCACGGCGGCTCATCAAGGGCGGCGGTGCCCGGGTCGATGGCGAAAAGATCGTCGACGAAGGGCAGTCGATCGCGGTCGTGGCGCCGGTCCGGGTATCCGCCGGAAAAAAGCATCACGGGCTGCTCGTTCCGGCCTGACCGGATCGGCGGGCTCGTTCGCCCCGGTTATTGTTTCGAAAGCGTCGGGCGATCAGCATAGCCGCCAGGATCGCCCAATAACACCGATCCTGCCGCGCATCCGAAGATGGGCAGCAGGGCTCGGTGTGTCGCTCAGCGCGACGTCATCTGGATCGCGGTGTCGCGGTCGAGCAGGCTCAGCCCCTTGCGGGCGACGTCATGCGCGCTGGCCACGCGCGATCCCGACAGCAGCAGCGACGCATCGCCGCGCTTGAGGACCTGCTGGTACAATCCGCGTGCCTGATCGCCACGGTCGGTCATCGCATAGACGGCGGCGAGGTTCAGCAAGACCTCGGGCTCGCGGCTGCCGGCGCGGGTATCGCGCTCCAGATCGCGTTCGGCCTGCGCCAGCTTTCCGCCGACGATCGCCGCATGCACATATTGCGCGTCCTGCGCCATCGCGCTGCCAGCGAAGCCAACCGCCGACAGCGCCACGGCAAGGCGGGTGAAGGTTCCGAGTCGCATGTCATCATCTCCTGTTTGTTTCGTTTTGATGACATCAATGTTTCACTTTTGCGACATGCTGACAAGTGCGCTTTTCGGTGTATCGGGCACAAAAAAAGGGGCGGCAAATGCCGCCCCCTCGGGACCCGCCTTGCGGCAGGAAGGATCAGATCACCCGATCAGAAATCATTGCGATACTGTTCGTTGCCGACGAAGCCGAGCTTCGTCACGTTCGACCGCTTGATGATCGCCATCACGCCGTCGACCACTTCGTACCGCGCGGTAGCGTCCGGCTGGAAGTGAAGTTCGGGCTGCGGGTCCATCGCCACCGTCTGGTCAAGATACTGGGTCAGCGTGACCTCGTCGACCGGCGTCCCGTTCCACGCCACCGCGCCTTGCGCGTTGATCGTGATCTTGTTCTTTTGCGGATCGATGTTCTGCTGCTGCCGGGTATCCGGCTGCGGCAGATCAACCTTAACTGCGTGGCTCTGGATCGGGATGGTGATGATGAACATGATGAGCAGCACGAGCAGCACGTCGATCAACGGCGTCGTGTTCATGTCCATCATCGGTTCGTCGTCTGCGCGACCGCCAGCACTCATTGCCATGTCAGGCTACTCCTATTGACGCGCGCGAGGGGTGGTATTGGGGTCCGGTTCGGAAATGAACCCGACCTTGGTGAACCCGGCCGACTGCATCGTATAGATGGTGCCGCCGATGCAACGGTACGGCGTATTGATGTCGCCGCGAATATGCACTTCGGGCAGTTCGAGCTTCGGGTTGCCGACGCCGCCCTGCCGCTCGATCTCGAACTTCAGCTTGTCGACCGCACGCTTCTGCAACTCACCCGCGTCGACACGGGTCAGACCCCAGTACACCGCGCACTGACCGTCGAGACCCTGCACCGAGAGCGAAACATTCTCGGGCTTGGTCGTCGTCGGTTCGAACACGACCTTGGGCACTTTCAGGCCGCTCACCTGCTGGACCACGACCGGAACCGCGATCAGGAAGATGATCAGCAGCACGAGCATGACGTCCACGAGCGGCGTGGTATTGATGTCCGAGAGGGGGGCTTCATCGCCGCCGCCGCCAACACTCATCGCCATGAGGCTATCCTATCCACATTTACTCAGTCGAACCGCCGGGCCGGAGAATTCCGGCCCGGCGGTGTCAGCGTCGGCTTACGAGCGCGGCGCGGTCGGGACGCCACCGGCCTGGCCGGCAGTCGTCGAACCGGTCGTGACCGGCTTGGCGGTCGGCACCGGGCCGCGAGCAGCGGCGGCCGGACGGACGGCGCCGTTCGAGGCAAGGAAGCCCAGCACGTCGTTCGAGAACGCCGACAGGTCTTCCGCGATGCCCTTGTTACGGCGCTGCAGCCAGTTGTAGGCGAGCACGGCGGGAACCGCGACGACCAGACCGATGGCGGTCATGATGAGCGCTTCACCGACCGGACCGGCGACGTCGCCGATGGCGGCCTGACCGGCGGCACCAATCTTCACGAGCGCGCGGTAGATGCCGACCACGGTGCCGAACAGACCGACGAACGGCGAGGTCGCGCCGACGGTCGCGAGGAAGGCGAGGCCGCCGTTGAGCTTCGAGTTGATCGCCGCTTCCGAACGCGCCAGCGAACCGTGCAGCCAGTCATGCGCCTCGACCGGATCGGTCAGCTTGCCATGCTGTTCCTGGGCGGCAAGGCCGTCGTCGACGATCTGGCGATAGGCCGAGTTCTTCTCGAGCTTCGCGGCGCCTTCGCGCAGCGAGTTCGACTGCCAGAAGCTGGCGCGGACGCGCTTCGCCTGGTTCATGATCTTCTGCTGTTCGACCAGCTTGGTGAACAGGATGTAGAACGAACCGACCGACATGATGACGAGGATGCCGAGCGTGGTGAACGCGATCGCGCCACCCTGCTGCAGCGCTTCGAAGAAACCGAAGTTCGGCTGACCGGCGGGCGCCCCGGCGGCGAGAATGGGGGTGAGCATCGGGAGAGTTTCCTTAAAGCCAGTTGTTTTTCGTGAAGAGAGACCCGGTCGGCCCCATGGCACGCGGCCATGGGGAGCGCCGGCTTACCGGTCGGCGGGCAACTGCCAGCGGACGCGGCGCGACGAACTCGACCGGATCGGGTTGCCCGACTGGTCGAGCGCCGGCGTGTAGCGGGCGCGACGCTGAAGAGCGGCGCATGCTGCCCGGTCCAGTGCCGCCGAGCCGCTCGACGAGGTCACGCGACAATTTTCGACACGACCCTGAGCGTTGATGTCCCACGAGATCGCGCTGACACCTTCGTCCCCGCTGTTCAGCGCGGAAGCCGGGTAATCGTCCTGCGTGATCCATTGCGACGGATCGCCCTTGGCACCCGCGGCCTTGCTGACCACCGGCGCGGGAGGCGCGGGCGGAGCGACCGGTGCCGGCGGCGCGGGCGGGCCCGCGGTCGGAATCGGCGCATAGGTTGGCGGCGGCGTCGTTACCGACTGCACCACGACGGGCGGCGGCGCCTGGGTCCGCACGATCGGCGGAGGCGTGACGACCGGCGGCGGCGACTGCGGCTGCGGCTGATCGGGCGGTGGCGGGGGCGGAGGAACTTCCTCCGGCGGGGGCGGCGGCTCGACGACGTCGAACGTCTCGGTATCCTCGACCGCCTTCTTCACATATTTATAGGCAAGACCGGAGATGAACGCATACCCGATCAATACGTGGAGAATCCCCACGAGAACGAGCGCGACAATCCGGCCATTACCTGCTCTCTGGTCAGCATAAGCCATTCAGCAACCAAACTCCTCTAGCCCGGTACATTGGACCATCGTCACACGGAACAACCCGCACGCAATGATCGTACGTCCGGGGCTACACGGCATTCCGGACCGCGATTGTCTATCGCGGCCTTTTCGACGACGCAAACGCTTTGTCGGACGAAACATTCGTACAATCGCGCGATGACGAAAATAAGTCTGTAACCATGGGAATCCGGGGCCTATAACCGAAGCATGAAGCAAATTTCGGTCGCGCTGGTCGGCGCATCGCTCCTTTGCGCGGCTTGCACGTCGCTGCAGGCCCGTCAGACCATCGCCGTCGATGATACCGCTAACGCCGATTCGCCGGGTCCGGCCTATGCCCGGCTCGCCCGGCTGGCGCTGCAGTCGCCGGTGGTGGTGGATGCGGTGATTCGCTCCGCCGCACGTATCCCGCCGGCGGAGGCGACCGGGCTTGCCCCGGGGCATGTCCGCTATTTCGTGATCGCCGATGTCGGGGCGCTGATCCGCGCGGGTGGCGCGTTGCCGGCACGGATCGGTTATCTGGTCGATGTACCGTTCGATCCGCGCGGGCGCGCGCCAAGCCTCAAGCGTCAGCGGATCATCGCCTTTGCTCGCCCGGTCGCCGGTGCCGCCGACCAGATTCAGCTCGTGACGCCCGACGCGCAGTTCGCCTGGGACCCGGCACTCGATGCGCGGGTGCGCGGCGTGGTGCGCGAGGTCGTCGATCCCGCCGCACCGCCGACGATCACCGCCGTCGGCAATGCCTTCCACGTTCCCGGCACGCTGCCCGGCGAAGGCGAGACGCAGATCTTCCTCCAGACGACAACCGGCGATCCGGTGTCGCTGCTGGTTTTGCGCCGGCCAGGCGAGGAACGCCGCTGGGCGCTGGCGCTGGGCGACATCATCGACGAGGCGGGCGGACCGCCGCGTCGCGACACGCTGGCATGGTATCGCCTCGCCTGCACGCTGCCGGCGACGCTGCCCGACGCGAGCGTCCAGTCGGAGGGGGCCGACGCGGCGATCGCGCGCGAGGATTACCGCTTCGTCCGCGACGCGCTCGGCACCTGCGACGACGGGCGGAGCGATCAGCCGGGCTGACGCGCCAGATGCACGAAGTCGCGTTCGAACCGCACCATGCCCGCCCCGCCGTCGACATAGAGTAGCTGTCCAGTACTCGACCGGGCAGTGGCGAGGAACAGCACCGCATCGGCGACATCGTCGGTGGTCGGCAGCCGGCCGAGCGGCATCAACCCACGCAACCGGTCGAGCTGGTCGGCATCATAGTCCCCGGTCGCCAGCGTCAGCCCCGGCGCGACGCCGTTGACCCGCACCGCCGGGGCCAGCGCGGCGGCGAGCGTCCGCGTCGCTTCGGCCAGCGCCTGTTTCGACAGGGTATAGGCAAGCTGGTCGCGGTGGGGATGGGCGATACGCTGGTCGAGGATGTTGACCACCGCCGATCCCCCCTGCCCGGCCAGCGCGGTGGCCAGCACGAACGGCGCGGCGGCGTTGACCGCGAAATGGGCGACGAGCGACTCCGCACCCGGCGTGGCATCGTCGCTCGCGCGGAAACACGACGCATTGTTGACCAGCAGGTCGACCCGCCGCCCGAATCGTGCTGCGACCGCCGCGACCAGTCCCGCCGCCGCCGCACCATCGGCCAGATCGGCGGCGAACCATTCGCATCGCGCGCCGACCTTCTCGATCGCCGCGACCAGTGCCGCGTCCGGCTCACCCGGTCGCGTCGCATGGAGCGCGACGTCATGCCCGCCCTCTGCCAGCCGCTGCGCGATCGCCGCGCCCAACCGGCGGAAACTGCCGGTGACGAGCGCGAGCGGCCGGATCAACGCCGGTGCCGGACCATGGTGATGCCGATTCGCTCGCCCGCCTCGGCGATCGCCAGCTTGACGATCTTGATCGTCACCCGCTGCACGCGAGGATCGGACAGGAACAGCGTATCGACGATATGATCCGCCACGCCTTCGATCAGCGTGAAATGCACCCCCTGCGGCAGCGCGGTCGACGCGGCATGCTTGAGGTCGAGATAGCTTTTCGACGCCGACAGCGGCGTATCGGGCGCGAAATGCTCGGGACAGTCGAGATCGACCGTCATCGAGATGCGCAACGGCTGCGGCAGATGCGTCTCCTCGGAATAGACGCCGGTCAGGACGTTCACTTCGAAATCATGGACTTCCAATTGTAGCGAATCGCGCAAGCCGCACCTGTCATCATCCCGGAACATTGACCCCCTAGCAGAGCGATCCGCTTGCGTCGCGCCGGATCGGCGGTACAGGCGCGATCCGTATCTGCCGCTGACTGGACCTGCCGTTTGCCCGACCTCGTTCCCCTGTCGACCATCGCCCCCGATCGGGTCGAGACGCTGCTCGATGCCGCCTTCGGCCCCGATCGTCGTCAGCGTACCGCCTATCGCGTGCGCGCGGGATTGCAGCCGATCGGGGCGATGAGCCTCGCGCTGATCGAGGACGGCGATCTGATCGGCAGCATCCAGTGTTGGCCGGTACAGATCGACGGCGACGATGGCGCCGCCGTGCCGATGGTGATGGTCGGCCCGGTCGCGGTCACGCCCGACCGACAGGGACAGGGGATCGGCCGCGCGCTGATGGCTCGCGCGATCGCCGTGGCGGGTGCCGATGCGCCGCTGATGCTGATCGGCGATCCCGCCTATTATGGTCGCTTCGGCTTCACCGCCGCGCGCACGGGCGGATGGCGCCTGCCCGGTCCCTACGAACAGCACCGGCTGCTCGCGATGGGCGCGGTGCCGGCCATCGCGGGGATGATCGCGCCGCGCGCAGCGGTGTCCGTCTGACCCGACGGGTACGAAACGGCAACAAGCTCTTGTCGCGACGCGCATTGCCACGGTAACGGGGACCCATGCCGATGCAGCCGCCCGCCGATTTCGCCAGTCTCTCCCTCGCCGAAGTCGCGCGGCTTGCCGCCGATGCGAAGCTGCCGCCGGTCGACCGCTGGAACCCGACGCATTGCGGCGACAGCGAAATGCGGATCGCCGCCGACGGAAGCTGGCATCATCAGGGCAGCCCGATCACCCGCGCCGAAATGGTCCGGCTGTTCGCCACCATCCTGCGGCGCGAAAGCGACGGCAGCCATGTGCTGGTCACGCCGGTCGAGAAACTGTCGATCGCGGTCGAGGACGCGGCGTTCATCGCGGTCGAGGCGAAATTTTCGGGCGAGGGCGAGGGACAGCGCATCGCCTTCCGGCTCAATACCGACGAACCGGTCGTCGCCGATGCGGCGCACGCGATCCGGATCGAAGGGAGCGCCGATGCTCCCCGCCCCTATCTTCACGTCCGCGGCGGACTCGACGCGCTGATCGCCCGGCCGGTGTTCTACGAACTGGTCGAGCGACTGGTCGTCGGGCCGGATGGCGCAAGCGGGCTGTGGAGCGAAGGGACGTTTTTTCCGTTCGAGGCGGCGTGACGCTGGCGGAGCGGTTGTCGGCTGCGCTCGGGCAACCGCGCGGCGAGTTGCTGACCGGCGATCTGAACGGCGATGCGACCATGCCGGCGGAGGGCTGGCGCGCGGCGGCGGTGCTGATCGCCATTACCAACCGGCCCGAACCGGGCGTGTTGCTGACCGAACGGACCGAATCGCTTCGCACCCACGCCGGGCAGATCGCCTTTCCCGGCGGCGCGATCGATCCCGGCGACGCCGATGCGCCCGCCGCCGCGCTGCGCGAGGCGTGGGAAGAAATCGCCCTGCCCCCGGCCGCCGCGAGCGTGGTCACGACGCTCGATCGCTATCATACCGTCACCGGCTTCGCGGTGACGCCGGTGCTGGCGGTCGTCCCGCCCGACCTGCCGCTCGTCCCCGCACCGGGCGAGGTCGCGGCGATCTTCGAGGTGCCGCTGGCGTTTCTGCTCGATCCGGCGCATCTGGCGACCGGCAGCCGCTGGCACGACGGGCGCGAGCGGCAGTATTACGAACTGGTCTTCGGGCACAGGCGCATCTGGGGTGCGACCGCCGCGATGATCGTGAACCTGAGCCGGCGACTGACATGGCATTGACTCTTCCCGCCGCCGACTGGCGCACCCGCCCCGGGCTCGACCGGCTCGGTCTTGCGCTGGGTGCCGATGACGGCGGCGCACGCTATGTCGGCGGGGCGGTGCGCGACACGCTGCTGGGGCTGCCCGTCTCCGACATCGACGTGGCGACGATCCATGCGCCGGACGAGGTCGTCCGCCGGTTGCAGGCAGCGGGCATCAAGGCGATCCCGACCGGCATCGCGCATGGCACGATCACCGCCGTCACTGACGGCACCGTCGTCGAGGTCACGACGCTGCGCCGCGACGTCACCACCGACGGTCGCCATGCCGAGGTCGCCTTCACCGACGACTGGCGCGCCGATGCCGCGCGGCGCGACTTCACCATCAACGCGCTCTACGCCGATATGTCGGGCGGGGCGATCCACGATTATTTCGGCGGCACCGACGATCTTGCGACCGGGCGGGTACGTTTCATCGGCGATCCGTTGCAGCGCATCGCCGAGGATCATCTGCGCATCCTGCGCTTCTTCCGCTTCCTTGCCCGTTTCGGCGATACGCCCGATGCCGACGGGCTGGCCGCCTGCACCGCCCGTGCCAACGACCTGATGGCCTTGTCGCGCGAACGCATCGCCGACGAGGTGCGCAAGCTGCTCGTCGCGCGGGATGCGGTCGGGGTCGTGCGGTTGATGGTCGATCGCGGCATCTTCCGCCCCGTCCTGCCCGAGATCGACAGCGCTGCCGCCGATCGCCTCGCCGGACTGACCGGGGCCGAACTTGCCGCCGGTGTCGCGCCCGATGCGATCCGCCGCCTCGCCGCGCTGCTCACGTCGGCGCAGGCCGAAGGTGTCACCGCACGGCTCAAACTGTCCAAAGCCCAGCGCAAGCGAGTCGCCCTCGCGCTGGGGCGGGACGAGGCGATGGCCCCCGAGGAGCTGGGCTATCGTATCGGCGTGGAAGGCGCGGTCGACCGGCTGCTGCTCGGCCGCGATGTGGCGGCGGCGATGCGGCTGTCGCGCTGGGAGCGGCCGGCGTTCCCGCTGACCGGCGGTGCGCTGGTCGAACGCGGGCTGGCGCGCGGTCCCGATGTCGCGCGCGCGCTCAGAATGGTCGAGGATCGCTGGATCGCCGAAGGTTTCCCCGATGCTGCGCGCACGGCGGCCATCGCCGATGCGGTCGCCGATCAGTGGTTGCGCGCAGTCAGCAATCCATAGGCGGCATCCGCGTCGACCGGCCGCGAATAATAATAGCCCTGCCCGAACGCGCAGCCGAGCGCGACCAGCGTCTGCTCCAGCTCGCGCGTCTCGATCCCCTCGGCGGTGGTCCGCATGCCCAGCGCCTGCGACAGACTGAGGATCGCGCGGACGATCGCCACCTTGTCGCGATCGGCCAGCATACCGGTGATGAAGCTGCGATCGATCTTCAACTTGTCGATCGGCAGTTTCTGGAGATAGGCGAGATTCGAATATCCCGTGCCGAAATCGTCCATGGCGATGCTGGCCCCCAGATCCTTCAGCGCCAGCATCGTGCGCAACGTCCGGTCGGGATCGACGATGAACGCGCTTTCGGTGAGTTCGATGACGAACCGGTCGCCGCCCAGCCGATGGCGCGACAGCACGCCCGCGACCACCGTTTCGATCTGGTCGCGCTGCAACTGCACCGCCGACAGGTTCACCGCCATGTGAACTCCGCAATTTCCCCCCGCCTGCCGGTCCCAGTCAGCCAGCGTCCGCGCCGCCTCCTCCATCGCCCAGCGGCCGAGCGAGACGATCAGCCCCGCTTCCTCGGCGACCGGAATGAAATCGACCGGTGAGATCGACCGGCCATCGGGCGTGGTCCATCGCGCCAGCGCCTCGAAGCTGCTGATCCGCCCGGTCGACAGGTCGCAGATCGGCTGGAAATTCAGGTGGAGCAGATTCTGTTCGACCGCATGGCGCAGCTCGGTTTCGATCGAAAACTGGTTGCGGACGATGTCGAACAGGTGCGGGCGATAGATTTCGGTCTGCCCGGTCTTCTTCGCCCGCTTCACCGCGAACTGGGCGTGGCGGATCAGATCCTCGGTTTCGTCGATCGCATCCTCGCCGAGTGCGATGCCGATCGAACAATCGATGCGGATGTTGAAGTCGGACAGGCGGAACGGCTGGACCAGCGCCTGATGGATGCGCCGCGCGACCTGCTGCGCATCGTCGGGTCCGTCGCTGAGCGTCAGCAGCACCGCGAATTCGTCGCCGCCGGTCCGCGCCAGGATGTCGCGCCCGCGCAGCGCCCCTTTCAACCGGCGCGCGACCGAGATCAGCAATTCGTCGCCCGACAGCGATCCCATGCAGGCATTGACCCGGCTGAACCGGTCGAGGTTGATCGCCAGCACCGCATAGTTCGACCGGTTGCTGTCGGTGATCTGCTCGTCGATCCGGTCGCCGAACCCGGCGCGGTTGAGCAGCCCGGTCAGCGAATCGGTGTTCATCTCGCGGCGCAGGCTGATCTCGGTGCGCTGTTCGGGCGTCTGGTCGACCAGCGTGATGAGGCAGCGCGGAAAACTGCGCGCCATCGCCCGCCGCGCCATCACCACGTCGAAACAGCGGCAATCGATCGCGTCACCCAGCCGCAGCGTGAACGAGTGGCGCGTATCGTCGGACAGGAGAAAGGCCTCGACCCGCTCGCCGATCACCGCGATCAACGGCGACGTCACCGCATCGCTGCCGAAGCCCGCCGCGCGGAACGGCTGGTTCACCGCCTCGAACGTCAGAGCACCATGTTCGATCGTCAGGACCGCGGTCGGCACCGGGAACAGGTCGAGGATCGCTTCGGACGCCTGCCCCGCCGTCGGCGCGGGCGGCGACGCCAACGCCTCGCCCGACGCCTCGTTCGCGGGAAGCGGAACAGCCGCCTTCAGTGCGGGAAAGATCGACCGGCGGAACCCCATCTCCGATGGTGTAGGGCAGCGGTAGTTAAGACCTTCTGAAAACCAGCGGATGGTTTTTTAAAAGCGATTGTCGCGCGGAAAGCCGACCGGCGGCATCCGCCCCGCCGCGCCGCGCGCCGCGCGCCACGGCGACAGGTCGGCCTCGGTCCGGGTCCGCCCGGTCTCGCCGCCCATCGCCCAGTGCAGCCCGTCGGCGAAGCGCAGCGTGCGCGCATCCGACAGTCCACCCTCGCGGAACCGTTGCAACTGCACCCCCTGCCCCCGCGCCATTTCGGCCAGTTCGGTGATCGGGAACAGCACCAGCTTGCGATTGTCGCCGATCGCCGCGACATAGTCGTGCGCCGGGTCGATCGGCCGGATCAGCTTCATCCGCGCGCCGGCCTTGGGCGTCATCACCTGCTTGCCCTTGCGGGTTTCGGCCAGCACATCGGCCACCCGCACCGCGAAACCACGCCCGTCGCTCGCCGCCAGCAGCAGCCGATCGGACGCGGCGGCCTTCAACAGCGCGACGATCTGCGCATCGCCGTCGAGGTCGATCATCGCCCGCACCGGCTCGCCGAAGCCGCGTCCGCCGGGCAGCCGGTCGGCGCCGATCGTGAAGAATCGCCCGCCATCGGTGGCGAGCAGCAATTTGTCGGTCGTATGCGCGTGGAACGCGAAGGCCGGGCCGTCGCCTTCCTTGAACTTGGCGGTATCGGCCGACGCCAGCTCGACATGGCCCTTGAGCGCCCGCACCCAGCCGCGTTTCGACAGGATGACGGTCAGCGGCTCGCGCTCGATCATCGCCTCGGCCGGAATCTCGCGTGCCGGCGCGGCTTCCTCGATCATCGTCCGTCGCGCGCCCAGCGGCGTATCGAGGCCATAGCGGTCGCGCAGCTTGCCCAGATCGCGCTTCATCCGCGTCCGCTGCCGCCCCTCGCTCGACAGCAGCAGCGTCAGCTCGGCCTGTTCCTTCTCCAGCTTGGCGCGCTCGCCCCGGATTTCCATCTCCTCCAGCTTGCGCAAGCTGCGCAACCGCATGTTGAGGATCGCCTCGGCCTGCCGGTCGGTAAGCGAAAACTCGGCGATCAGCACCGGTTTGGGCTCGTCCTCGCCGCGAATGATCGCGATCACCCGGTCGAGGTTGAGATAGGCGGCGAGATAGCCGTCGAGCAGTTCGATCCGGTCGGCGATCTTCGCCAGCCGGTGTTCGCTGCGCCGGCGCAGCACGACAAACTGATGGTCGAGCCACGCCTTCAATGCCTCGCGCAGCGACATGACCCGCGGGGTGCGGTCCTTGTCGAGCACGTTGAGATTGAGCGGCACCCGCGATTCGAGGTCGGTGAGGCGGAACAGCCCGTCCATCAGCACGCCCGCGTCCACCGTCCGGCTGCGCGGTTCGAGGACGATGCGGATTTCGGCGTCCGATTCGTCGCGCACGTCGCTTAGGATCGGCAGCTTCTTGTCGTTGATGAGCGCGGCGATCTGTTCGATCAGCTTGCCCTTCTGCACGCCATAGGGAATCTGGCTGACGACGATCTGCCACCCGCCGCCCTTCTCGCGCTCGATCGTGTAGCGCGCGCGCACGCGAAAGCCGCCGCGCCCGGTCGCATAGGCGTCGCGGATCGACGCCGGGCTGTCGACCACCTGTCCACCGGTCGGGAAGTCCGGTCCCTGCACCTGCGCCAGCACCGCCGCATCGTCCGCCTCCGGCTGATCGACCAGGATGATTGCGGCGTTGAGCAGTTCGGCGGCGTTGTGCGGCGGCACGCTCGTCGCCATGCCGACCGCGATGCCGCTGGCGCCATTGGCGAGCAGGTTGGGGAACATGCCGGGGAACAGCTCGGGCTCCTGCTCCTCGCCGTTATAAGTCGCGCGAAAGTCGGTCGCATCCTCGTCGAGCCCGGCCATCAGGTCGATCGCGACCTGGGTCAGCCGTGCCTCGGTATAGCGATATGCGGCGGCGTTATCGCCGTCGATGTTGCCGAAATTGCCCTGCCCGTCGACCAGCGGATAGCGCAGCGCGAAGTCCTGCGCCAACCGCACCATCGCGTCATAGACCGACTGGTCGCCATGCGGGTGATATTTGCCGATCACGTCGCCGACGACGCGCGCGCATTTCTTGTACCCCGACGCCGGATCGAGCTTGAGCAGCCGCATCGCCCACAGCAGCCGGCGATGGACCGGCTTCAACCCGTCGCGCACATCGGGCAGCGATCGCGCGGTGATCGTCGAGAGCGCATAGACAAGGTAGCGTTCGGACAGCGCGCTGTCGAACGGCGCATCGAACACGCCGATCGGCGTCGCAGGGTCGGTCAGGTCGGTAGCCATTGCCCCCGCCTTAGCAGGGGAGCGCCCCCCATGCGAGGGGCGAAATGGAACAAACCGGGATCAGGCGGCGCAGGACCGCGCGTTCACCTGTTCGTGCGGCATCTCGCCATCGCTCAGCGCCACGACGTCGTTGACGATGCCCCGCCACTCGTCGGACCCGATCTCGATCAGCCCGAACAGCCGCATCAGGAACGCGCCTTCCATCGCCAGGAACGCCAGCCGCAACTGGCGCCCCTCGGCGGTCGAAATGTCGAGCGCGTCGAGCCGCTCACGATACCATTTGCGCGTCGCGACCATGTGCTGCGGCGAATTGAGCAGCGAGACGAGCAGGCTCGGCGCGCCGCGCCGCGAGCGATCGTCATAATTGGCCGCATAGGCGATGTGGGCGCGGGTCAGCGCATGGTCGCTTGTTGGATCGTCGCACGACGACGCCATCCGCTGGGCATATTCGTCCTGCCACCGCTCGAACATCGCCGTAATCAGCGCTTCCTTGCTGCGGAAGCTGTACTGCACGCCGCCGTTGGTAATGCCCATCTGTTCGGCCACCGCCGCGATCGTCAGCCCGGAAGGTCCCTTTGCCAGCGTCACCGCCTCCGCCGCGTCGAGAATACCGTCGCGTTCGATCGTACGAATTCGTCCCACGTCTCTGGCCCCTAACGTCCTGCAATCATTCCGGGCGTCCCCCGCCACGGCGTCGCCCTTAACCTAGAATATGTTCAATTCGCAAAATTATTATACGAAAATACGTTTCGACTGATTGAGAACGTTTCCAATAGTGCAACAATACTATCAATACCGATACTGACCCGGAGCATAGCCTTGGCCGATACCCTTTCGCCGCCACCGCCCGCGTCGCCGATGACATGGCCCGACCTGACGCAGCGGCCGCGATCCGAGCCCGATCATCATTTCGCCTATGGTCCCGATTCGCTTCAGTGCGTCGACCTCTGGCTTCCGGCGGGCAGCCCGGACGGGCGATGGCCGGTCGTCGTGATGGTCCATGGCGGCTGCTGGCAGAGTTCGATCGCCGACCGGCGGCTGATGGACTGGGCCGCGGCGGACCTGCGGGATGCGGGAATCGCGGTGTGGAACATCGATTATCGCGGCGTCGACCGCTCTGGCGGCGGTTATCCCGGTACGTTCCACGACGTCGCGGCGGCGGCCGACCATCTTCGCGACCATGCCGCGATCCATGTGCTCGACACGTCGCGAATCGTGGCGATCGGCCATTCCGCCGGCGGGCACCTCGCGCTGTGGCTGGCGGCACGGCCGCGCCTGCCGCGCGACAGCCTGCTCGCCCACGCCGATCCGCTGCCGATCGCCCATGTCGTCTCGGTCGGCGGCCTGCCCGATCTGGCGGCGGTCGAGCGCGATCCCGCCAATGGCTGCGGTACGGAGGTCATTGCCCGGCTGGTCGGCGACCGGCCGGACCGCTTCGCCGACACCTCGATCCCGCCGCTGCTGCCGATCGGCGTGCCCCACACGCTGGTGAACGGCCGCGTCGACCGGATCGTGCCCGGCTATATGGCCGACGACCATGTCACCGCCGCGCGGGCTGCCGGCGACCGGGTCGGGCTGCACTGGGTCGCGGATGCCGGTCATGTCGAACTGATCGCGCCGGGCACTGCCGCATGGGACGCGGTCAGGGCGGCGACGCTGCGGGCGTTGGCGCTACCGGACTGATTACGGCCAAGACTTGACGCGGCTGCCCCAATCATGACACATTCTTGCCATAATCAAGACAGGAGTGGTTCATGCGCGCTACCGTTTCGATCCTCGCCCTCATTTTCGTCGCCGGATGCAGCAATCCCGCCCGTGACGACGGGACCACGACCGCTGACGATGCGACCACCGCCGACAGCGCCCCCGGCGTCGATGTCACCGCCGCGCCCGGTGTGGCCTTTCAATATCATTATGGCTTTCGCCTGCCGGCCGAGCGGATCGCGGCGGTCCAGGAAGCGCATGCCGCCGCCTGCGAGCGGCTGGGCGTCAACCGCTGCCGGATCACCGCGATGCGCTACAGCCGCGATGCCGACAACGACGTCGATGCGCGGCTCGGCTTCCTGCTGGCGCCGGAATTGGCGCGCGCCTTCGGCCGCGACGGCATCCGCGCGGTCGAGGCGGCCGAGGGCATGGTCCTTGATGCACAGATCACCGGCGAGGATGCGGGTGCAAAGATCGGGCAACTGACCCGCACCCGCGACGCCGCGACCGCCGATACCCGCACGATCGACGCGCGCAGTATCGGCACCGGCCGGGAAGCGCGCGCCGAACTCGAACGCCAGCGCGCCACCGCCATCGACGCCGCGCGCACCGCGCAGGCCGCGATCGCCGAACAGCGCGCGTCACTCGCGGCAACGCCGGTGGTGTTCGACTATCGCGCCGGACAGGCGATCCGCAGCTTCGATCCCGCCTCGCCGCTGACCCATGCCGCCGACCTTGCCGTCACCTCGGCGCGCTGGACGCTCGGCACGGTGCTGGCGGCGCTGGGCGTGGGCCTGCCGCCGCTGGCGGTGGCGCTGCTCGGCCTGTGGCTGTGGGTGCGCGGCCGGCGGCTGTGGGAGCGGCGCATGGCGCACGGCGCCTGATTGCACCGGCGCACCCCTTCGGCTATGCGGCGGGCTTCTATCGCAGGGGTCCGCCGCCCCGCACCATCACGTCGAAGGAAAACGCATGGCCCGCCGTCGCCAGATTTACGAAGGCAAGGCAAAGATTCTCTACGAGGGTCCCGAGCCAGGCACGCTCATCCAGTATTTTAAGGATGACGCCACCGCCTTCAACGCCCAGAAGAAGGGCACGATCAACGGCAAGGGCGTGCTCAACAACCGGATTTCCGAGCATGTGTTCACACTGCTCGGCAACATCGGCGTGCCGACGCACTTCATCCGCCGCCTGAACATGCGCGAACAGCTCATCCGTCAGGTCGAGATCGTGCCGATCGAGGTCGTGGTGCGCAACGTCGCCGCCGGATCGATCAGCAAGCGCCTCGGCATCGAGGAGGGGCAGCAGTTGCCCCGCACGATCATCGAATATTATTACAAGGACGATGCGCTCGGCGATCCGATGGTGTCGGACGAACATATCCTGTGCTTCGGCTGGGCGGCGCAGGACGAGCTGCACGAGATGGCCGACATGGCGATCCGGGTGAACGATTTCCTGTCCGGCCTGTTCGCGGGAATCGGCATCCGGCTGGTCGACTTCAAGCTCGAATTCGGCCGCATCTGGGACAATGATTTCAGCCGCATCATCCTCGCGGACGAAATCAGTCCCGACGGCTGCCGCCTGTGGGACATGGTCACCAACGAAAAGCTCGACAAGGACCGCTTCCGCCGCGACCTCGGCGGCGAAGTCGAGGCGTATCAGGAAGTCGCGCGGCGTCTGGGCCTGCTGCCCGAAGGCGCGGACTCGGCGGTCCTCGACCTCGAAACGCATCGCAAGAAGCGCGAAAAGTAATCGATTTCGTCATCCCGGCGAAGGCCGGGATGACGGTTTTGAGCGGGGGGACTACCCCCGCGCGAACAGCGCCGGGTCGAGCGCCATGACGGCCTCGCTGCCCCCCTCGATCTTGCGGCGCAGCGCGCCGGTGTCGGGCAGGATGCGCTCGGCATAGAAGCGCGCCGTCACCCGCTTGGCCGCGATGAACGCCGCCTCGCCCTCGCCCGATGCGGCCAGCGCCTCGGCGGCGGTCAGCATCCGCAGCCACATCAGTCCCGTCGCGACGATCCCCATGACGTGCATGTACGAATGCGCCCCCGCGCCGACGTTGTTCGGGTTCTGCATGCCATTGGCGACGAACCACATCGTCGCCGCCTGAAGATCGTTCAGCGCCTTGCCCAGCCGTTCCGCGAAGTCGCGTGTCGCGTCGCTCTCCTTCGCGGTCGCGATCTCTTCCGTAACGATGCGGAAGAAATGCTGTACCGCGCGCCCGCCGTTCTTGGCCAGCTTGCGCCCGACCAAGTCCATCGCCTGCACGCCGTTGGTGCCTTCGTAGATCATCGCGATCCGGGCATCGCGGACATATTGCTCCATGCCCCATTCGGCGATGTAGCCGTGCCCGCCATAGACCTGCTGCGCGTTGGTCGCGACGTCATAGCCCTTGTCGGTGCCATAGCCCTTGATGACCGGGGTCAGCAGCCCGACCAGATCGTCGGCCAGTTCGCGGCTCGCCTCGTCGGCGCCCATATGCGCAATATCGACCTGGAGCGCGCCCCACAGGCACAGCGCGCGCAGCCCCTCGGTCAGCGCCTTGCCCTCCATCAGCATGCGGCGCACGTCGGGATGGACGAACAGCGTGTCGGCCTTCTCGCCCGGCTCCTGCGGCCCGGTCAGCCCGCGCCCCTGCCGCCGGTCGCCGGCATAGGCCACCGCGTTCTGATACGCCGTCTCGGCGACGCCCAGCCCCTGCAACCCCACGCCTAGCCGCGCGGCGTTCATCATGATGAACATCGCGGCCAGCCCCTTCATCTCCTCGCCAACCAGCCAGCCGGTCGCCCCGTCGTAATTCATCACGCAGGTCGAATTGGCGTGGATGCCCATCTTGTGCTCGATCGACCCGCACGACACCGCGTTGCGCGCGCCGGGCGTCCCGTCGTCGTTCACGATGAACTTGGGCACCACGAACAGCGAGATGCCCTTCACATTGTCCGGCGCATCCGGCGTCTTGGCGAGCACCAGATGGATGATGTTGTCGGTCAGGTCGTGCTCGCCCGACGAGATGAAGATCTTGGTGCCGGTGATCGCCCACGATCCGTCGTCGTTCGGCACCGCGCGCGTCTTGATGAGGCCGAGGTCGGTGCCGCACTGCGGCTCGGTCAGGTTCATGGTGCCGCCCCATTCGCCCGACACCATCTTGGGCACGTACATCGCCTGTTGTTCGGGGCTGCCCTTGGCCAGCAGCGCGGCGGTCGCGCCCTGCGTCAGCCCGGGATACATCGCGAACGCCATGTTGGCCGAGATCAGATATTCCTCGAACGCGGTGGCGACGACATGCGGCATCCCCTGCCCGCCGAACTGTTCGGGCGCGGCCAGCGTGCCCCAGCCGCTCTCGACGAACTGGCGATAGGCTTCCCTGAACCCCTTGGGCGTCGTCACGCTGCCATCGGCGTGGCGGGTACAGCCTTCCCGATCGCCCGACTGGTTGAGCGGGAACAGCACCTCCGCGACGAAGCGTCCGCCTTCCTCCAGCACCTGTTCGATCACGTCGGGAGTCGCATTGGCGAATCCCGGCAGATTGCCATGATCGCCGACGCGCAGCACATGATCGAGGATGAAGCGGGTATCGCGAACCGGCGGGGTATAGCTGGGCATGGGATCAATCCTTCTCCGTCCCGCGCGTCTGCGGCGCGGTTTGTTGGGGCAGCGCGTCGAGCATCGTCACGAAATCGGTCAGTTCGGCGATCGCGGCATCGATGTCGCGCCGCTGGTTTTCGAGCAGCGCGATCCGGTCACGGCACTTCTGCACCGTCACCTGCCGCTGCACCCGCCGCCCGTCACCGATGTCGTACAGGTCGATCATCTCGCGGATGTCGGCGAGGCTGAACCCGACCCGCTTGCCGCGCAAAATCCACGCAAGGCGCGCACGGTCGCGCTGCGAATAGATGCGGGCTAGGCCACGCCGCTCGGGCGCGATCAGCCCTTCATCCTCGTAGAAGCGCAGCGCGCGCGGCGTCACGCCGAATTCGGCGCACATGTCGGTGATCGAAAACTGGTCGGAGGCGGACTCCGGCGACACGGCAACGGCAACCATCGCGTGATGCTGCCTTACGTTTACGTGAACGTCAACCTTCGTCCGCCGGCTGGGTCGCTGGCGGACAATTGGTCCGCTTCGGTGCCTTGCGCTTCACCGCCGTCGTCGCGAACTCGGTGGCGTCGAGCGCGCCGTCGCGCCCCTTGTCGGCGGTCGCGAACTTGGTCGTCGTCTTCGCCGCCCATTCGTCGAAGCTCAGCCGCCCGTCGCCGTTGGTGTCGAGCTTCGCATAGGCCTTGCGCCGTGACGCCAGATATTCGTCGCGGGTGATCCGCCCGTCGCGGTCCTTGTCATACCGGCCGAAGCGCTTCTGCTCGCGGGTCCGGGGCAAGGCGGCAGGCGCATCGGCCTGCACCTCCGGGACCGTCGGCGCATCGGCCAGCGCGACCATCCTGGGCGGCGGTGGCAATGCCTCGCTCGCCGCATCGCTGCGGAACAGGAACAGCCCCGCCAGCATCAGCGCCAGCGCCGCCCCGACCCCCGCCAAGAATCGCCCCATCTGCCGCTCCCCTTCGCCACGATCCTACGCGGGGCGAGCGGCGGCGCAAGAGTCACCGCCCGGTGAGGCCGAACCACGCCAGCCGCGCCGCGCGCTTCGGCCCGCCATGCGGCACCCCCGCCCGGTCGAGCCGCGCCGACAGCGCCAGCAGCCCCAGCGCCCGCGGCACGCCGGCCAGCGATTGCCCAAGCGATACGTCCGCCAGCGCCATCGCCCGCGCCACGACCCCGGCATCATCGGCATAGCGCGCCAGATCGACCAGCGCCCATCCCTCGCCCGGCGACGCCGGGCGTCCGGCGTCGCCGCCCAGCACCCCGGCGGCAATCGCGAACAACACCCCGCCCCGCGCTTCGGCAAATTCGCGGAGCGCCACGTCGTCCAGCACCTCACGCTCGATCAGTACGTCCCAGCCGTCGACCACCGCCGCCAGCCGCGCACCGCTCACTCCCAGCGGCAGGACATGCGCCGCCAGCGCCTCCAGCACCGGCATCGCCGGCGGGGGCGCGCTGTCGAGCCGTTTGAGCGAATCGCGCCACCACGCCAGCCGGATCTGCCCGATCGCCGGCTGGGTCGTGGTGCGCACCACATCGCCCAGCGCATCGTCGAGCGCCAGCAGCGCCGCCAGCGCAGGCCGGCGGCCGGCGGGGGCATAGGTCAGCGCCAGCGCGCGTTCGGGGTCGTTGCTCATACCTTCGTCCATCGCCGCCCTTAACGCCGCGTCAACCCCATTGGTGCAGAGCGCAAGGGGGATAGGTGCCGCGAACCGGTCGCGGCATCGACGGTGGGCGGGGCGAATGAACGATACGACGGCGCGAACGAAGGAGCCTCCCCGCGCCGCGCTGCTCACCCGGCTGTCGCGCGACCGGCGCGGCAACACCCTGGCGATGATGGCGATCTCGATGATCCCGCTTACCGCGCTGGGCGGATCGGCGGTCGACACCGCGCGGATCTATGTCGTCAAGACCCGGCTGCAACAGGCCTGCGACGCGGGCGTCCTCGCCGGCCGCAAGTTCATGGTCGATTCGAGCAACAACACGCTCGACGCCAACGCCACGCTTCAGGCGCGCAACTTCTTCAACAACAATATCGCCCAGGGGTGGATGCGCGCATCCGACTATACCTTCGTACCTGTCAGGACCGCGCAGAACCGTGTCGCCGGCACCGCGACCGCGCGCGTGCCGATGACGGTGATGAAGATGTTCGGCGCCGCCGACGTGACGCTGACGACCACCTGCGAGGCGCGGCTAGACATCGCCGATACCGATGTGATGTTCGTGCTCGACACGACCGGGTCAATGGCCTGCCTGCCCGGCGACGACGACGATTCGTGCAGCAACTATGCCGGCACCGCGACCAAGATCACCTATAGCCGTCCCGCAACCAGCACCGCCAATGTCACGCCCGGCTATGTCGGCACGACGGGCTATTCGGTGGCGGAACGGTCTGGATCGCGCATCGCCGCGCTGCGCACCGCCGTGGTCGATTTCTTCGATACCATGGCCGCCGCGAAACAGCCGACGACGCGCGTCCGCTATGCGTTCGTTCCCTATACCTCGACGGTCAACGTCGGCGCGTCGGTCCGCGCGATGGGAACCAGCTATATCGTCGGCGGCAATGGAGCGGGCGATACTGCCGACTACCAGTCACGCACGATCACCGGCGAATATGAAGCGTCACGCACGGTCACGACCACCGTCAACCGCGCGCAGTCCGCCTGTGGTACGAACTTCAACTCCGTTCGGGATCCGGCCACCGAGCGAACCTTCAAATCGGACGGCACCGCCACCCGTACCGGGCAGGAATGGAACAGCTCGACCAAAAGATGCCAGAACTTCAATCGCAATCTGGCCCCGGTGTGGACCTACAACCGCTATCCCGTCGATGTCAGCGGCTATGTCAGCAACGCTGCGGTCACGACGCCGAACCGCTTCCCGCTGTCCACCTCGGCCTGGCTCGGCTGTATCGAGGAACCCGACAGCAGCAACAGTGGATCGAAGAGCTACAGCACGACCAATCCGCCGCCCAACCTCGACCCCAACCTGATCCCCAGTGGTGCCTTGCGCTGGCAACCGATGTGGCCAGAAGTCGAATACCAACGGAGATATGCCTATTGGTATTATTACTATGGCTGGCAGGTCGCCTATTATCCCACGTCTGACCAGATCACGACCAACGGCGACGACACCAATCTGGGGCCGTGGATGGGATCGGTCGGTATGCAGAACTCGGGTAACGTCTCGTGCGGGAAGCCCGTTCAGCGTCTTTCCGAACTGAACCGCGACCAGGTTCGCTCCTACGTCAACGCCGCCGATTTCGCGCCGCTCGGCGGCACCTATCACGACACCGGCATGCTGTGGGCGATGCGACTGCTGTCGCGCACCGGCGTGTTCGCCAGCGACAACGCCGTGCAGAGCGGGCGCGGCGCACCCAAGCGCGTTATCGTGTTCCTGACCGATGGCGCGATGTCGCCCAACGACACCCTCTATGGCCTGTACGGCATGGAGGCTTGGGATCGGCGCATCGCCAACGGGGATACCGGTGATCTCAAGGCGTATCACAACGCCCGCTTCCTCGCGCTGTGCCAGCAGGCGGCGGCGGCGAACATCGATGTGTGGACCGTGGCGCTCGGCACCGATTCCACCGACGAGCTGACCCAGTGCGCCAGCACGCCCGACCAGGCGCTGGCGACCGAGTCCGGCAGCGGCCTGTCGGATACCTTTCGCAAGATCGCCAAGGCGGTCGCGATGCTGCGGATCTCGAAATGATCCGGCGCGCGCGCTTCCTCTTCGCCGACCGGCGTGGTGCCACGATCATCGAATTTGCACTGATTATTCCCGTGCTGGTGGCGCTCATCATGGGTCTGGGCGATCTGATGTTCCAGACCTATGTCCAGGGGATTCTCGACGGAGAGATGCAGAAGGCCGGACGCGATTCGGCGCTGGAGGACAATGCCTCGGGCAACAGCGCGATCGACCAGAGGGTGCAGACGGCGATCCAACTGATCGCCAAGGACGCCAAATTCTATCCGAAGCGCGATTATTTCGCGTCCTACGCGCTCATCAAGCCCGAGCCGATCTATGACAAGAACGGCAACGGTACGCTCGATTCCAAGGAATGTTTCGACGACGTCAACGGCAATGGCGTGCGCGACACCGATCCGTCGCGCACCGGTCAGGGCGGCGCGGACGACATCGCCCGCTATACGATGCGCGTCGTCTATACCCGGCCGTTCCCGGTAGCGAGGCTGCTCGGCTTCTCGCAGACGATGGAAGTCAGCGCGACCACGCTGCTCAAGAACCAGCCGTACAAGAACCAGACGACGTTCACGATCCCTAAGGTCTGCCTGCCATGACGCTCGCCGTTTCGCTTTCGCGCTGGCACGAACGGGGTATGCGGCTGCGACGCGATTCGCGTGGTGTCGCGCTGCTCGAATTCGCCTTCGGCCTGCCGCTGGTTCTTGGCATCGGCCTCTATGCCACCGAAACGGCGAATCTGGCGATCGCCAACCTGCGCGTCAGCCAGATCGCGCTGAACCTCGCCGACAACGCCTCGCGCGTCGGCTCGCTCAACAACGACAATACCAAGCAGTTGCGCGAGATCGACATCAACGACGTGCTGATCGCCGCCGCCGAACAGGGCAAGCGGCTGGAACTCACCCAGCGCGGGCGGATCACCATCTCCAGTCTGGAACAGGCGGTGGCCGGGGTGCAATATCTCCACTGGCAACGCTGCCTGGGGATGAAGGGCGGTGCCGGCTATGATTCGACCTACGACCGCACCCTCGGTACGATGGATCGTGACGACGGCACCGGCACCAACTGGTGGAACGGGGGGGTGAACCAGCCGACCGGCATGGGTGAGACGGGGTCGAAGGTGAACTCGCCGGTCGGATCGGGCGTGATGGTCATCGAAATCGTCTATGACTATAAACCCGTCGTCGTCGCCGCATGGCTGCCGGGCGGGGCCAAGGCGGCGCGGATTCGCTACACCGCCTCCTATGTCGTGCGCGACCGGCGCGACTTCTCGCAAATCTACAATCCATCGCCGCCCGCGCGGCAATATTTCTGCGACCTCTATTCCGCGACATGAAAAAAGCCCCCCGGTCGTCGTGACCGGGGGGCCTTTCGGATCGGCGGGATCGACCGCCTTAGCGGTACGTCACCTTCTTCACCGCCGCGACTACCTTGTCGCTGGTGATGAGCGCCAGCTTCTCGAGGTTGGCGGCATAGGGCAGCGGCACGTCTTCGTTGGCCACGCGCAGCACCGGCGCGTCGAGGTCGTCGAAACCCTCTTCCATCACGACGGCGGCGATTTCCGCCGCGATCGAACAGGTCGGCCAGCCTTCCTCGACCACGACGATGCGATTGGTCTTCTTGAGCGACTTCAGCACCGTCTTGGTATCGAGCGGACGCAGCGTGCGCAGATCGATGACCTCCGCGTCGATGCCCTCGCCCGCCAGCTTCTCGGCGGCTTCGAGCGCAAGGCCGACGCCGATCGAATAGCTGACGATCGTCACGTCCTTGCCGGGCTTCATGATCCGCGCCTTGCCGATCGGCAGCACGAAATCGTCGAGCTTGGGCACGTCGAACGACCGGCCGTACATCAGCTCGTTCTCGAGGAACACGACCGGATCGGTGGAGCGGATCGCGGCCTTGAGCAGCCCCTTGGCATCGGCGGCGTCATACGGCGCGATCACGATCAGCCCGGGGACCGATGCGTACCATGGCGCATAATTCTGGCTGTGCTGCGCACCAACGCGGCTGGCCGCGCCGTTGGGACCACGGAACACGATCGGGCAACGCATCTGGCCGCCCGACATGTAGTTGGTCTTGGCCGCCGAATTGATGATGTGATCGATCGCCTGCATGGCGAAGTTAAAGGTCATGAACTCGATGACCGGACGCAGACCACCCATCGCCGCGCCGGTGCCGATGCCGGCAAAGCCGTATTCGGTGATCGGCGTATCGATGACGCGGCGCGGGCCGAATTCGGCGAGCAGCCCCTGCGTGACCTTGTACGCGCCCTGATATTCGGCGACTTCCTCGCCCATCACGAACACGCGGTCGTCGGCCCGCATTTCCTCGGCCATCGCGTCGCGCAGCGCGTCGCGGACCGTGGTCTTGACCATCTCGGTCCCTTCCGGAATCTCGGGCGCGGTTTCGCCTTCCTGATCGGCGGCGTCGAACAACTGGCGCGCGCCAGTTTCGGCGTGCTGCTCCGTCGTGCCTTCGGGCGCGGGCGGGGCCTTGTCGTCGTTCTTCGTTTCGGCCTTGGGTTCGGCGGCGACCGCCTCGCCCGAGCGCGCCTCGCCACCGCCTGACGACTTCGCCGCGTCGACGTCCTCGCCCTCGGCGGCGAGGATCGCGATGACCGCGCCGACCTTCACGTTATCGGTGCCCTCGGCGATCAGGATCTGCGCGATCGTGCCTTCGTCGACGGCTTCGAATTCCATCGTCGCCTTGTCGGTTTCGATCTCGGCCATGATGTCGCCGGACTTGACGGTATCGCCTTCCTTGACCAGCCACTTGGCCAGCGTGCCCTCTTCCATCGTCGGCGACAATGCTGGCATCTTCAGTTCGATCGGCATCTCAGTAGCTCTCCACCAGGACGTCGGTGTACAGTTCTTCCGGGTTCGGTTCCGGCGCGCTTTCGGCGAAGTCGGCGGCTTCCGCCACCCGCTTGCGGATGTCGGCCTCGATCGTCTTCAGTTCGGCTTCCTCGACGCCGGCGGCGGCCAGCTCGCGCTTCAGCCCCTCGATCGGGTCCGAATTGTCGCGCATTGCCTGCACTTCGTCGCGGCTGCGATATTTGGCCGGATCGGACATCGAATGGCCGCGATAGCGATAGGTCTTCATCTCGAGGATGACCGGACCCTTGCCCGCGCGCACCCATTCCAGTGCGGTTTCGGCCGCGCCGCGGCACGCCAGCACGTCCATGCCATCGACCTGGATGCCCGGAATGCGGAAGCTTTCGCCACGCTTGTAGAGCTGGTCCTCGGCCGACGCGCGATTGACGCTGGTGCCCATGGCATACTGGTTGTTCTCGATCACGAAGATGATCGGAAGCTTCCACAGCTCGGCCATGTTGAACGATTCGTACACCTGGCCCTGGTTCGCCGCGCCATCGCCGAAATAGGCCATGCAGACGCCACCATCGTCGGCGTACTTGTGCCCGAACGCGAGCCCCGCGCCGAGCGACACCTGCGCGCCGACGATGCCGTGGCCGCCGTAGAATTTATGCTCGGTCGAGAACATGTGCATCGACCCGCCCTTGCCGCGGCTGATGCCGGCTTCGCGCCCGGTCAGCTCGGCCATGATGACCTTGGGATCGATGCCATAGGCGAGCATGTGACCATGATCGCGGTAGCCGGTGATGACCGAATCCTTGCCGACTTCGAGCGCCGACTGCAGGCCGACGGCGACGGCTTCCTGCCCGATGTAGAGGTGGCAGAAGCCACCGATCAGGCCAAGGCCGTACAACTGGCCGGCCTTCTCCTCGAAACGCCGGATCAGCAGCATTTCCTTGTAGAAGGCGAGCAGTTCTTCCTTCGACGCTTCGTACCGCTTTGGCTCCCCCGGCCGTTCGCGATTGGGACTGACGGGTTCGCTGGTGCGGCCTTGCGCCGGTGCTTTTGCCACGGTTCGGATGCCTCGTTCCTGAAAGGATGGGTTGGAGCCGCGCCTATGGCCCGATTTGCGACCATGCGCAACCGAACCGCCGGCAATCCGTACCGGATTCATTCATCGATACGGATTCCGCAACGGGTGCGCGCCGCCTGTTCCTTGCCGATGGGCACGATGAATTCGTCGGGGTGGGCGACGTTCAGCTTCCGCCGTA
Source organism: Sphingomonas sp. Leaf407 (assembly GCF_001425385.1). GTDB lineage: Bacteria > Pseudomonadota > Alphaproteobacteria > Sphingomonadales > Sphingomonadaceae > Sphingomonas. The sequence continues at coordinate 532,560 of NZ_LMQO01000003.1, read as the reverse complement.
CCAGTTCGTCGACCATGTCGGGATCGGCATGGCGCGGATCGAGCAGTTCCACCCGGTTGCGCATCTCCGCGCGCACCTTGTCGAGACAGGCATATTGCAGCGATCGCTGCGCCAGTTTGCGCTGATAGTCACGGTAGGCAAGGACGCCGTTCGGCCCGAGGATGGCATGATAGGCAAAGAAGCCGATAACGAGGATGACGAGCGCGGGCCATCCCGCGCGGGCAAGCATCTGGCGAAGGGGCGAGGAACGCGGCATCAGGCGTATTTCGGCCATCCCACCGGCGCGCGCAAGCGGCACCGGCTGCCTGAAAGACACGCCATGCACCTGCTGCACGATCCCGCGACGCTGACCGATCCGACCGATTTCGATACGTACCTGAAAATCGACATCCGCGTCGGCACGATCGTCGCCGCCGAACCCTATCCGCAAGCGCGCAAGCCCGCGATCAAGCTGTCGATCGATTTCGGTCCGGTGATCGGGGTGAAGCGGTCGAGCGCGCAGATCACCGAACATTATGATTGCGAGGGGTTGGTCGGGCGGCAGGTCGCGGCGGTCGTCAACTTCCCGCCGCGTCAGATCGGCAAGTTCGTCTCCGAAGTGCTGACGCTGGGTTTCCCGGATGAGAACGGCGCGGTCGTCCTGTTTGCGCCGGACCGCCGCGTACCCGACGGCGGACGGTTGTTCTGACCGGTGCAGTGCCCCGAACGCGGCTCGCGCTGTTCCGGGGACCGAGCGACCTCGACCGACGTGGTCAGCGTTCGGGAAGTGCGGGCGGCGACGCGCTGACCGCGCCCAGCCAGAAGCTGCCGTCATAGGCCGGATCGCGCTGCGTCCCCGGCAATGATTGGAGCGTCACGAAAGGCGTGCGTTCGATCACCGCATCGCTCCGGACCGGGTGGCCAGCACATTCGATCGCGTCTTTCGGTATCGGCTTGCCGGGTTCGAACTTGACACCGGCTCGCAATTCGCAAGTCCATGTCGATCCGCCGGCACTCGCCATGTTCAGCGAGACGACCTCGCTTGCAGGTGCGAGCTGCATCGCCATCGGCCGAAAGATCACCGCCCCGCGCTCGATCGGTTGCTTGCGCGCATGCAGGTTCCCGGCCAGCACCAGCACGCGGTCGTAGCGTCCGGCGACGGCGGCGTTGCGGATGTTCTCGGCCTGCGCCGCCTCGTGGGGCCCCTGCCCCGGCTGGTCGGCGAACTTCGCCTGTTGCGCCGCATTGCGCGCACCGTTGAACGCGACCAGGGCGATCGGCCTGCCAGCGCTTTTGAGCGCGTGGAGCCGGACCAGCATGTCGCGCATCGCGACACTGCCGATCCCGTCGTTCCGACCGGCCCAGCCATCCTTCAGCAAGGCTGCGGGAAACCGTGTCGGCGGCAGCCGCCACGCGGCCTGGAACGCGGCGTCATAGGGTGATCCCAGTTCCACCGCGACCAGAACCCGCTCACCGCGCGCTGCAAGGGCACAGGCGAGATTGCCGATGAACGCCGGCGACTGCCGGGTTCCGTGTATCTCTCCGAACACGACATAGCGCGGATCGCGCCGCACCACGTCGGCCCAGCCGTCGGGCAAGCTGCATCGCTCCGCCGCGCGTGCCGCTGGCGGGACGGCGGCCAGCAGACCAGCCAATGTTGCGGCGACGGCGAAGGGAAGCATGCGCATGGCATCATGCCTACTGCCCGATCCCACCGCCGCAATCCCGAATCGGATACGAAGCGATGTCGGGCCGTCGCCCATGAAAAAAAAAGGCACCGGTCGAAACCGGTGCCCCCTTCCTGCCGCAAATCGAACGTCGCTCAGCGCAGGATCGAACGCCCGGCATAGCGCGCCGCGCCGGCCAGTTCTTCCTCGATACGGATGAGCTGGTTGTACTTGGCGAGCCGGTCCGAGCGGGCGAGCGAGCCGGTCTTGATCTGGCCGCAGTTGGTCGCGACGGCGAGGTCGGCGATCGTCGAATCCTCGGTCTCGCCCGAACGGTGCGACATGACGGCGGTGTAGCGGTTGCGGTGGGCGAGGTTCACCGCCTCCAGCGTTTCACTGAGCGTACCGATCTGGTTGACCTTCACCAGCAGCGAGTTGGCGAGGCCCTGTTCCAGTCCCATCGCGAGGCGCTTCGGGTTGGTCACGAACAGGTCGTCGCCGACCAACTGGACCTTGTCGCCGATCTTGTCGGTCAGCGCCTTCCAGCCTTCGAAATCATCCTCGCCCATGCCGTCCTCGATGGACAGGATCGGGTAGCGCGCGGCGAGGTCCGCCAGATAATCGGCCATTTCGTGCGGGGAAAGCGACTTGCCCTCGCCGACCATTTCGTAGCGGCCGTTCTTGAAGAACTCGGTCGCCGCGCAGTCGAGCGCCAGCATCACGTCCTCGCCGGGCTTGTAGCCGGCACGCTCGATGCTCGCCATGATGAAGTCGAGCGCATCGATCGTGCTGTTGAGCGCCGGCGCGAAGCCGCCCTCATCACCGACCGAGGTCGACAGGCCCTTTTCCGACAGCCCCTTCTTGAGCGTGTGGAAGATCTCCGAGCCGCAGCGCACCGCCTCGGCGATGCTGTCGGCACCGACCGGCATCACCATGAATTCCTGGAAATCGATCGGGTTGTCGGCATGCTCGCCGCCGTTGATGATGTTCATCATCGGCACGGGCAGCAGATGCGCCGAGACGCCGCCGACATAGCGATACAGCGGCAGCCCGCGGGCATCCGCCGCCGCCTTGGCGACCGCAAGGCTGACGCCGAGGATCGCGTTCGCGCCCAGCCGGCCCTTGTTCTCGGTGCCGTCGAGCTGGATCATGGCGGTGTCGATGTCGCTCTGGTCCTCGGCATCCATGCCCAGCACCGCTTCGGCGATGTCGCCGTTGACCGCCTCGATCGCCGCCAGCACGCCCTTGCCCAGATAGACCGACTTGTCGCCGTCGCGCTTCTCGACCGCTTCGTGCGCCCCGGTCGACGCGCCCGAAGGGACCGCCGCGCGGCCGAAGCTGCCATCCTCCAGCAGCACATCGACCTCGACGGTCGGGTTGCCGCGGCTGTCGAGGATCTGGCGGCCATGGACCTGAATGATTGCGGTCACGTAACGACTCCTTTTATGGTCGGGTTCGGGCTCTGTCGCGGCGCTCTCTATCGGCTGCACCGCCGCTCGGCAAATCCTGCGAGGCTGCGTGGAACCCTAGGGCTATCCGCATGGTTTTGGTGGCGAAACGATGAAAGGATTCGTTATGACCGACTTTAATCGGACTCCGGGCACCACGGACACGCCGACGACCAACGACACCGCTGTCGAATTCAACGCCGATCTGGCGGAGCCTGCCGTCACGCCGACGACCTTCACGCCGGCCTCGGTCGAACCGCTGTCATCGGACATCGGCGCGACTGCCAGCGGCACCAAGGCGACGTTGAAGGACGAAGCCGGCAAATTGTCGGCCAAGGCCACCGAAAAGGCACGCGGCCTCGCCGATGAGGGCAAGCTGCGCGCGACCAGCGCACTCGACGAATTCTCGAAGATGATGGACGATGCTGCCGGCACCGTCGACGAGAAGCTGGGCGAGCAGTACGGCCAATATGCCCGTTCGGCGGCGCAGGCGATCTCGGGCTTTTCCGACAATCTGCGCGGCAAGGAAGTCGACGAACTGCTGGAGGACGCGCGCGACTTCGTGCGCAAGAGCCCGGCCATCGCGATCGGCACCGCCGCCGCGCTCGGCTTCGTGCTTGCCCGCATCGTGAAGGCGGGCGTCGACACGCCGGCCACCCCCATCGACCCGATCAGCAAGGTCTGATCCCGACATGGGGGACGAGGGTCTCGGCACCGTCATCAGCCGGGTCGTCAGCGACGGCAAGGCCTATGCCCAGGCGGAGTTCACGCTGTGGAAAAGCGTGGCGACGACGCGCGGCGCGCAGGCCGGCATCGCCGCCGGCCTGGGGGTCGGCGCGGCGCTGGTCGCGCTGGCCGCGCTCACCGCGTTGCTGGTCGGGCTGATCCTGACGCTGGCGACGCTCGTCGGGCCGGGCTGGGCGACGCTGATCGTGGTCGTCGTCGCGCTGCTGGTCGCGGCGTTGATGGCGCGGATGGCGATGGGCCGGGTTCGCCGCGTCACTGCGCCACTGGGAGACGAGCTATGACCACGTCTTCGCTCGCCGCCGCCCGGGCCGATGTTCTCGTCAAGCGTGCAAGGCTGAAAGCCAGTTTTGCCGAAGCGAAACACCGGCTGGCCCCGGCGACGATCGCCGGCGGCGTTGCCGACGATCTGCGCGACCGTGCGGAGGAAGGCGTGGCGATCGTCCGCGAACGCCCGGCGGTCGCCGCCGGTATCGCCACGACACTCGTCGCCTTCCTCGCCCGCAAGCGGCTGCGGCGGCTGTTCCGCAAGCCAAAGCCCCGTCCCCCCGTCCTGCCTGCTCCCGTACAAGGAACCGCACCATGACCGATCATTCGACCCAATCGACCATCGACACGCTGAAGGAAAAGGCCGCCACGACTGCCGACACGGTCAAGGATAAGGCGTCGCACGCCGCGCATGTCACGAGCGATGCCGCGCATGATGCCGCGCAGCGCGCGTCGGACGGTATCGACGCCAACCCGCTGGCCGTGCTGGCCGGCGGCCTCGCGCTCGGCGCGCTCGCCGGTGCGCTGATCCCGAAGTCGGCGCAGGAAGCCAAGGTGCTCGGCCCGCTCGGCAAGCGCCTGTCCGCCGCCGCGACCGCCGCTGCCGCCACCGCGCGGGACGTCGGCAAGGAACAGCTCGCCGCCGCACTGCCCAGCAAGGACGGCGCGAAGGAACAGCTCCGTTCGGCGTTCGGCACCGTGGTGCAGGCCGCAACCGACAGCGGCAAGGCCGCCGTCAAGGGCTGATCCCGTCCCAACTTATGGGTTGAAGGCTACGCCCTGTCCGCTATGCGGATGGGGCGTTTCCTTTTTGCAGTTGCGAGATGACCATGAGCAAACTCCACCTCGTCTTCGGCGGTCGCGTCAGCGATCCGCGCACGCTCGACTTCGCCGATCTCAAGGCGATCGACGTCGTCGGCGTGTTCGGCGACTATGCCAGTGCCGAAAAGGCATGGCGCGCCGCCGCGCAGCGCACGGTCGACGATGCCGAGATGAAATATGTGGTGGTCCATCTCCACCGCCTGCTCGAACCTGAACTGCCCTCGGCCTGAGCGATACGATCCCCGGCGACGGCGCCGGGGATCAGACGCCGACCACGCCCTTCGCCCGCCAGCGCCATTTCAGCAGCGGGCGGAGTAAGAGCATGCCGGCGACGAACCCGCCGATATGCGCCGCCCAGCCGATCGGCGCGCCGCCCTGCGCACTGGCCCAGCCGATCAGCAGGTTCAGCATCGTCCAGCCGGCCCCCAGCCACACCGCGTGGACGACGTGCGCGGGCACCGGCCCGATCGCCTTTGCCTTGCCCTGCCCGAACAGCAGCGCATAGGCGCCGATGAGTGCCGAGATCGCCCCGCTCGCCCCGATCGCCGGCACCGTCGATGCCGGGTCGACCGCCCATTGCGCCGCAGCGGCGGCATAGGCACCGACCAGCCACAACACCACCAACCCGCGCGTACCAACGGCACGCTGCGTCGGCGTCGCCACGACCAACACCGAAAACAGATTGAAGCCGAGATGCGGCCAGCCATCGTGGATCAGCGTCGCGCTCAGCGGCGTAATCCACACCGGCACCAGCGGCAGCCCGGCGACCAGCGCCGGATCAATCCCGATCCGGGCCGGAATGAACCCGCCGATCACCGCCGCCCAGTCGATCCGGCCGGTCACGATCAACAGCGCACCCGCCAGCGCGACGATCGCGACGATCGTCCAGACCGTGCGGGTCGGGCGCCGCTCGAACACGGGGGTTAGATGAACTCGATTTTCGAGATCAGATAATAGCGATCGCCCGACGGCACCGTTACCTCCACCTCGTCATCGACCTTGCGCCCGATCAGCGCGCGGCCGAGCGGCGAGTTGTACGAGATGCGGCCCGACTTGGCGTCCGCCTCGGTCTGGCCGACGATCTGGTAGCGGACCGGCTTGTCGTCCTCGTCGGTCATCGTCACGGTCGCACCGAACACCACCTTGTCGCCCGACAGGTCGCGCGGGTCGATCACCTGCGCCCGGGTGAGCTTGTCCTCGATGTCGGCAATCGACGCCTCGATCTGGCCCTGCCGCTCCTTGGCGGCATGATATTCGGCGTTTTCCGACAGATCGCCGTGGGCGCGCGCTTCCTCGATCGCGTCGATGATCTGCGGTCGCTCCACCTTCAACTGCTTCAGGTGAACCGTCAGGCGGTCATAGCCCTCCTGCAACATCGGCATCTTATCGACCGTCGCCATCGCGCGCGCGTCCCTTTTCCGTCATGTACCCCGTTCGCACGAACGGGCCGTTGCCGGCCCGCCCGCACGCAATCTCTCGTCGCTTGCCGGGGATCAGTTGTGCGATTGCGAATAATAGGACTGGAGCGGGCGCACTTCAAGGGACCGGCTCGCCAATGCCTCGATCGCGCGTGCCACCGCGACGCTTGCCGGGGCCGTGGTGAAATACGGCACCTTCTGCGACTGGGCCGATGCACGGATCGATTCGGAATCCTTCAACGACTGCCACCCCTCGGTGGTGTTGAAGATCATCGCGATGTCGCCGTCGAAGATGCGGTCGACGATATGCGGCCGACCCTGCGCCACCTTGTTGACCCGCTCGACCGGGACGCCCTGCGCTTCCAGATAATCGGCGGTGCCGCTGGTCGCGACGATCGCGAACCCCATCCGTACCAGCAGCTCCACGCCGGGCAGGATGACCGGCTTGTCGCCATCCTTGACCGATACGAATACCGTGCCGGTGCGGGGCAGCACGATGCTCGCACCCATCTGCGCCTTGGCGAAGGCGGTGGCGAAATCCAGGTCGATGCCCATCACTTCGCCGGTCGACTTCATCTCCGGGCTCAGCACCGGATCGACCCCGGGGAAGCGGCCCCATGGGAACACCGCTTCCTTGACCGCGACATGATCGATGTGGCGGTCGATCACCGGCAATGCGGCCAGCTTCTCGCCCGCCATCACCCGCGCGGCGATCTTGGCGACCGGGGTGCCGATCGCCTTGGCGACGAACGGCACCGTGCGGCTGGCGCGCGGATTGACCTCGATCAGATAGACGTTGCCGTCCTTCACCGCGAACTGGATGTTCATCAGGCCCTTGACGTTCAACGCCTTGGCCAGTGCCACCGTCTGCCGCTCGATCTCGGCGATGATCTCGGCCGACAGCGAATAGGGCGGCATCGAACACGCGCTGTCGCCCGAATGGACGCCCGCTTCCTCGATATGCTGGAGCACGCCGGCCACGACCACGTCGTCGCCGTCCGCCACCGCATCGACATCGACCTCGATCGCGTCGCGCAGATACTGGTCGATCAGGACGGGTGAGTCGCCCGACACCTGCACCGCGGTCTGGATGTAATCGTCGAGTTGCTGGAGCGAATCGACGATCTCCATCGCCCGGCCTCCCAGCACATAGCTGGGGCGCATCAGCACCGGATAGCCGATCCGCTCGGCGATCGTCGCCGCCTCGTCCCGGCTGCGTGCGAGGCCGTTGGCCGGCTGGAGGAGCCCCAGCCGCGTGACCAGATCGGCGAACCGCTCGCGGTCCTCGGCCAGATCGATCGAATCGGGGGTGGTGCCCAGAATCGGGATGCCGGCGGCCTCCAGCGCGCGGGCGAGGTTCAGCGGCGTCTGCCCGCCGAACTGCACGATCACCCCGACCAGCTCGCCCTTCGACGCCTCGACATGCAGGATCTCCAGCACGTCCTCGGCGGTCAGCGGCTCGAAATACAGCCGGTCCGACGTGTCGTAATCGGTCGACACCGTCTCCGGGTTGCAGTTGACCATGATCGTCTCATACCCAGCATCGCTGAGCGCGAAACAGGCATGGCAGCAGCAGTAATCGAACTCGATCCCCTGCCCGATCCGGTTCGGTCCGCCGCCCAGGATCACGATCTTGCGGCGATCCGACGGCTGGCTCTCGTCCTCGGGCTCGCCGAAGGTCGGCGCCTCATAAGTCGAATACATGTACGGCGTCTTCGCCTCGAACTCGGCGGCGCAGGTGTCGATCCGCTTGAACACCGGCCGGACGCCCAGCTTGTGGCGATGCTGGCGCACCTCTTCCTCGGTCACGCCGCCGGTCATCATCTTGACGACCTCGTGGATCAGGCCCGACCCACGGGCGATGCCGCGCTCCATGCCGCGCAGGTTCGCCGATTGCAGCGCCAGCCACGCGAGGCGCTTGTCGCTGAACCCCATCGACTTCAGCCGGCGCATGCCCGCCGCATCCTGCGGCAAGCCATTGGTGCAGACTTCGGTTTCGGCGGCGACGATCTCGGCGATGCGTTCGAGGAACCACGGATCGTACTTGGCGATGGCGTGGATTTCGGCGACCGTGAATCCTTCGCGCAGTGCCTGCGCCGCGACCAGCAGCCGGTCGGGCGAGGCAATCGCCAGCGCCGCCTCGATCTCCGCCTTGGGCGCACCGATCAACCGTTCGACGCCGTTGAAGCCCGACAGCCCGGTTTCCAGCCCACGTAGCGCCTTTTGCAGCGATTCATGGATGTTGCGGCCGATCGCCATCACTTCGCCGACCGACTTCATCGCGGTCGACAGCACCGCCTGCGACCCCTTGAACTTTTCAAAGGCGAAGCGCGGAATCTTGGTGACGACATAGTCGATCGTCGGCTCGAACGACGCCGGCGTCGCGCCGGTGATGTCGTTGGTGATCTCGTCGAGCGTATAGCCGACCGCGAGCTTGGCGGCGACCTTGGCGATCGGGAAGCCGGTCGCCTTGGACGCCAGCGCCGAAGAGCGCGACACGCGCGGGTTCATCTCGATAACGATCAGGCGGCCGTCCTTCGGATTGACCGCGAACTGGACGTTCGAACCCCCGGTTTCCACACCGATTTCGCGGAGTACCGCGATCGATGCGTTGCGCATGATCTGATATTCCTTGTCGGTCAGCGTCAGCGCGGGCGCGACGGTGATCGAATCGCCGGTGTGGACGCCCATCGGATCGATATTCTCGATCGAGCAGACGATGATGGCGTTGTCGGCGCGGTCGCGCACGACTTCCATCTCATATTCCTTCCAGCCGAGCAGCGATTCCTCGATCAGCACCTCGGTGGTCGGCGAGGCATCGAGGCCCTCGCGGACGATCTTGAGGAACTCGTCGCGGTTGTACGCCACGCCGCCGCCGGTGCCGCCCAGCGTGAACGACGGGCGGATGATCGCGGGCAGCCCGACATGATCGAGGCCGGCAAGCGCTTCCGCCTCGGTATGGGCGATGTGGCTGCGGGCCGATTCCAGCCCGATCTTCTCCATCGCCACCTTGAACTTCTGGCGATCCTCGGCCTTGTCGATCGCCTCGGCATCGGCACCGATCATCGTCACGCCGAATTTTTCGAGCGTGCCATCGTTCGCTAGCGCCAGCGCGGTGTTGAGCGCCGTCTGCCCGCCCATCGTCGGCAGCACCGCATCGGGGCGCTCCTTCTCGATGATCTTGGCGACCACCGCCGGCGTAATCGGCTCGACATAGGTCGCGTCGGCCAGATCGGGATCGGTCATGATCGTCGCGGGGTTGGAGTTGACGAGGACGATGCGATAGCCCTCCTCCTTCAACGCCTTGATCGCCTGCACGCCCGAATAATCGAACTCGCAAGCCTGGCCGATAACGATCGGCCCCGCGCCGATGACGAGGATGGACGAAATGTCGGTGCGTTTGGGCATGTTATTTTGCTTCCGGCGCAAAGGCTTCGTTACCGACGAAACCCATCTTCATTGGAAATTTCAGCTTCTTGAGTTCCATCAGAGCGCAATCGATAGACTCGTATTTTGCGTCTGCGGGCGGCTGAAAACGTAGCTCTTCGGGACCGGTCAGGGTCAATGTCCCGTTCGGAAGGTTGCAGCGTGCTGCTATCGCCTCGATCGCTTCTGCTCTGGTCTTGGGGGGAGTAGCCTGGAAACAGCTACCCGCCGCAAGACCTGTCAAAAAGATGAAGCCGATCCGCTTCACGCTTTCATCATCCCCACGAACCGCTCGAACAGATAGAAGCTGTCCTGCGGCCCCGGCGATGCCTCGGGGTGGTACTGGACCGAGAACGCGCGGCCATCGGCCAGTTCCAGCCCGGCGTTTGACCCGTCGAACAGCGACACATGCGTCTCGCGCACATGCTCCGGCAACGAGTCCCGCTCGACCGCGAAGCCGTGGTTCATGCTGGTGATCTCGACCGCGCCGTCGGACAGGCGCTTGACCGGATGGTTCGCGCCGCGATGGCCCTGGTGCATCTTGGTCGTCGTCGCGCCCAATGCCAGCCCGAGCAACTGGTGGCCGAGGCAGATGCCGAACAGCGGCTTGCCGGTGTCGAGCAACTGGCGGATCACCGGCACGGCATAGGTGCCGGTCGCGGCGGGATCGCCCGGACCGTTCGACAGGAAGATGCCGTCGGGGTTGGCCGCCATCACCTCATCATAGGTCGCGGTGGCGGGCAGTACGGTGACTTCGGCACCGGCATGAACGAGGTTGCGGAAGATGTTGCGCTTGCTGCCGTAATCGATCGCCACGACGTGCGGGCGGCGGGTATCGGCCACCGGTTCGGCGTTCGCCGGCGTGGTGCTATCGTCATAGCCCTTGCCGAGATGCCATGCACCGCCCTGCCAGCCGTAATGCGTCTCGCACGACACGGTCTTGGCAAGGTCCATGCCTTCGAGGCCCGGCCACGCGCGCGCCTGTTCCAGCAGCGCGGCAATGTCGAACTCGCCGGTCGCCGAATGGGCGATGACGCCGTTCGGCGCGCCGGCCTGACGGATACGACGGGTCAGCGCCCGCGTGTCGATGCCCGACAGGCCGATGCGGTTGTGCCGTGCCATCCACGCCGCCAGATGCTCGGTCGAACGGAAGTTCGACGGCGCGGTCACGTCCTCGCGCACGATCATGCCCAGCGCGTGGGGATCGTTCGCCTCGACATCGTCGACGTTGGTGCCGGTGTTGCCGATGTGCGGAAAGGTGAAGGTGATGACCTGTCCGGCGAACGACGGATCGGTCATGATCTCCTGATAGCCGGTCATCGCGGTGTGGAAGCACACCTCGCCGACCGCCGCGCCTTCGGCCCCGAACCCACGTCCCCACAGGACATCGCCGGTCGCGAGGACCAATACTCCGGTCGCTCCTTCGGGCATGGCGAATGGCTTGGCGTCGGCCATGATAGGCGGGCACTCCTGGGTTTGTCTGATGATGTCGCTAAGCCGTGGCGGCTAGTGGCATGGCGGCCCGCCGTCAATCCTGTGATCGCGGATCGATTGCGGCTAAGGGCGTCCGCTTGACCGCAACGAACCATATCGGACACCCCATGATTCGCGATACCATCAAGGACGCGCTCGTCACCGCCATGAAGGGCGGCGACAAGGAGACGACCGGCACGATCCGCCTGATCCAGTCGGCGATCAAGAACCGCGACATTGAGGCGCGCACCGGCGGCGCCCCCGCTGACGACGACACGCTGGTGGTCGAGGTGCTGCAAAAGATGGTGAAGCAGCGCCGGGAATCGATCGAGATGTACGAACAGGGCAACCGCCCCGAACTCGCCGCCGCCGAGGGGCGCGAAGTGGCGGTGATCGAACGCTTCCTGCCCGCGCAGATGGACGCCGAAGCCGCCGCCGCCGCGATCGAGGCCATCAAGGGCGACCTCGGCGCTACCGGCATGAAGGACATGGGCCGGGTGATGGCCGAGTTGAAGGCGCGCCACGGTTCGCAGCTCGACATGAGCAAGGCCAGCGCGGCGGTGAAGGCGGCGCTGGCGTAAGGAACCGATACGGAACGTATTGCCCAATACGTTCCGGTTGGCGCATATGGCGGCATGACTCTTTCGCCCCAATTTCTCGACGAACTTCGGGCACGCACCACGCTGTCGGCGCTGGTGGCGAAGTCGGTCAAGCTCCAGCGCTCGGGCAACGAGTTCAAGGCGTGCTGCCCGTTCCATACCGAGAAGACGCCGAGCTTCTGGGTCAACGACGACAAGGGCTTCTATCATTGTTTCGGCTGCGGGGCGCATGGCGATGCGATCCGCTGGATGACCGACCAGCGCGGCCTGCCCTTCATCGACGCGGTGAAGGAACTGGTCGCCGCCGCCGGCATGGAGATGCCCGCGCAGGACGCGCAATCGGCAAGGGCGGCCGAGCGCGCCAAGGGCCTGCACGAGTTGATGGCCGATGCGCAGACATGGTTCGTCGATCGCCTGACCGACGAAGGCGGCATCGCCCGCGATGCGCTCGCCAACCGCGGTATCAAGCCCGAGACGGCACGGACGTTCGGCATCGGCTATGCGCCGGATTCGCGCGGCAAGTTGAAAACTGCGCTGACGTCCTATGGCGATCCGATGCTCGTCGAATCGGGCATGCTGATCTCGGTCGAGGGGAAGGAACCGTACGACCGGTTCCGGGGTCGGCTGATGATCCCGATTCGCGATGCGCGGGGTCGCACGGTCGCGTTCGGCGGGCGCATCCTCGGCGACGGCGAACCCAAATATCTGAACTCGCCCGAGACGCCGCTCTTCGACAAGGGCCGCACGCTCTACAATATCGACCGGGCGCAGGCCGCCGCGCGCAAGGCTAGGCGTGTCATCGCGGTCGAGGGCTATATGGACGTCATCGCGCTGGCGCAGGCCGGGTTCGACGAGGTCGTCGCCCCGCTCGGCACCGCGCTGACCGAGCATCAGCTCGAACGGCTGTGGCGGATGGCCGACTGCCCGATCCTGTGCTTCGACGGCGATGCGGCGGGGATCAAGGCCGCGCGCCGCGCCGCCGAACGCGCGCTGCCGCTGCTGACGCCGGGCAAGAGCATCGCGATCGTCACCATCCCGAACGGCATGGACCCCGACGATCTGGTGCGGGCGGAGGGCGCGCAGGCGTTCGAGGACCTGATCGCCACCCGCGAATCGCTCTCGGACTTTCTGTGGCGAATGGAACTCGCCAGCCTGCCCGCCAACGCCGGCCCCGACGAGCGCGCCGCGTTCGAGCATGAACTGGCACGACTTGCCGGGACGATCGGTCACGAAGGCATCCGCCGCGAATATTTCCGCACGTTCAAGGACCAGTTCTTCGCGCTGTTCGGGGCCAAGGACCGGCGGCTGCGGATCGTCGCCAACGATATGGCGGCTGCGGCCGAGGTGCAGCGGGTCGATCTGGTCTTCGCGTTCCAGCGCGCGGTCCTGATGGGGTTGATGCAGCATGTCGCGGTGCTGACCCGGCATTGCGAGCTGATCGCGCAACTGCCGATCGTCAACGGGACGCTCCGGCGCTGGCGCGATCACCTGATCGACCTCGCGATCTATCGCGACGATCTGTGCGAGAGCCTGCTCGCCGATACCGTCGCCGTCGACCGCCAACTGGTCGACATCGCGCGCCGCAACAAGGAAACCGATCTCGCGTTCAGCTTCTGGCAGCGCGGAATCGATCCGGCGGTGGCGCAGACCGATCTGCTGCGCGTGATCCACATATTGGTCGAGGAACATGCCTCGCACCGCGCAGAAAATGCCGCGCGCGAACGCTGCCGTCATGACACGACCGAGCGGACCTTCGCCGATTATCAGCAGGCGCGGTCCGACCATGCGGCGGTGCAGGCGCGGATTCGCGACTGGATGGACGAGCTGGACGAGGCAGCTTGATCCGGGGCGGCGCTGCTCCCATATCGCCGGCTTAGCGAAGCCCGACGATCCGACGAACGCCGCCGAAGGTGTGCTCGCGACTTGCAAATCGCGCGGCGGCGGACGAAGACGACGGGTAAAATACGGTGCGGGTTTCCGGTGCCGCTTGATTTTCTTTGAGGGTTATTGATGGCCAAGGCGAATGGTGGCGGCGACGACACGATCGAAACGGGCGACGCGCCGCTGATCGACCTGAACGAAGGGTCGATCAAGAAGCTGGTCGCCCGCGCCAAGAAGCGCGGCTACATCACCGTCGACCAGCTCAACGAAATGCTGCCGCAGGATCAGATGACCTCGGAGCAGATCGAGGACATCATGTCGGCGCTGAACGACATGGGCGTCAACGTCGTCGAGAACGAGGACGCGGGCGAGGACGGCGAAACCGACGAACGCGCCAAGCAGGACGAAGAGAGCGACGAAGAGGCAACGACCGATCAGGACGATGCCGCCGCCGCGTACGAGCCGGTCAAGAAGAAGGAAACCGTCGACCGCACCGATGATCCGGTGCGGATGTACCTGCGCGAGATGGGCGCGGTCGAACTGCTCAGCCGCGAGGGCGAGATTGCCATCGCCAAGCGGATCGAGGCCGGTCGCGACACGATGATCTTCGGCCTGTGCGAATCGCCGATCACCTTCAACGCGATCATCGGCTGGTCGACCGCGCTCAACGAAGGCACGATGCAGCTCCGCGAGATTCTCGATCTCGACGCGATGCTCTCGAAGGACCCGGCGCCAGAATCGCTGTCGGACGACGAGGATGCCGACGACAACGGCGAGATTTCGTCGAAGAACGCGGGGCCCACCTTCAAGGAAGAGGAAGAGCCCGAGGAGGCATCGGCCGACGAGGACGAGGACGGCGAGCGCCGCACCCCGCGTCCGAGCGACGACGATGACGAGGACAACACCCTCAGCCTCGCGCAGATGGAAGAACAGCTCAAGCCCCAGGCGCTGGAGAAGTTCGCCAACATCACCGCGATCTTCAAGAAATTCTCGAAGATGCAGTCGCAGCGTCTCGACGCGATGGCGACCGGCGATGGCCTCACCACCGCCGAGGAGCGGAAGTATCAGAAGCTGCGCGAGGAACTGACCGCCGAGGTCGAGAGCGTGCAGTTCCATCAGGCGAAGATCGAATATCTCGTCGACCAGCTCTATGCCTATAACCGTCGCCTGACCGCGCTGGGCGGGCAGATGCTGCGCCTCGCCGAGCGTCACAAGGTGCCGCGCAAGGCGTTCCTCGACAGCTATGTCGATCATGAGCTGGACGAGCAGTGGCTGGCTTCGGTCGCGAAGCTCGACAAGAAGTGGAAGGCGTTCGTCGAGAATGAATCCGCCGCCGCCGATCGCATCCGCACCGAGATCGCCGAGATCGCGCAGCAGACCGGCATGGCGCTGGGCGAGTTCCGCCGCATCGTCAACATGGTGCAGAAGGGCGAGCGCGAGGCGCGGATCGCCAAGAAGGAAATGGTCGAGGCCAATCTACGCCTCGTCATCTCGATCGCCAAGAAATACACCAATCGCGGGTTGCAGTTCCTTGATCTGATCCAGGAAGGCAACATCGGGCTGATGAAGGCGGTCGACAAGTTCGAATACCGTCGCGGCTACAAGTTCAGCACCTATGCGACGTGGTGGATCCGGCAGGCGATCACCCGCTCGATCGCTGATCAGGCGCGCACCATCCGTATCCCGGTGCATATGATCGAGACGATCAACAAGCTGGTGCGCACCAGCCGCCAGTTCCTGCACGAACAGGGCCGCGAACCGACCCCGGAGGAGATGGCCGAACGCCTCTCGATGCCGCTGGAGAAGGTGCGCAAGGTGATGAAGATCGCCAAGGAGCCGATCAGCCTCGAAACGCCGATCGGCGACGAGGAGGATTCGCATCTGGGTGACTTCATCGAGGACAAGAACGCGATCATCCCTGTCGATGCGGCGATTCAGGCCAACCTGAAGGAAACCGTGACGCGGGTGCTGGCCTCGCTCACCCCGCGTGAGGAGCGGGTGCTGCGCATGCGCTTCGGCATCGGCATGAACACCGATCACACGCTGGAGGAAGTCGGCCAGCAGTTCAGCGTGACCCGCGAACGCATCCGCCAGATCGAGGCGAAGGCGCTGCGCAAGCTCAAGCACCCGAGCCGCAGCCGCAAGATGCGGTCGTTCCTCGACCAATAAGGCCGTTTCGCCCCGGCAAGGACTTGCCGGGGCGACGGTTAACGACTCGCTAACCGTGTCTCTGGACGTTTGCGTCATGCTTCGCCGTCATTACCGTGGCTGCGGGGAATACCCGTGGCAGCACGGGGGACGCGGCAGTGACGGGGGCGGCAAGCGATAGGGTGGCGCCCGGTCCGGGGATTGGCCTTGCCCGCATCGTCGAACACGACGGTAGCGCCGCCCATGCCTACCTTGCCCGGCTCGCGCTGAACAATCGCCCGCTCCACGATCTGGCCGATGCGCTGCATCAACTGGGCGCGCTCCATGCCCGGCATCCGGGGCTCGTCGATCAGGCGATGAACGGCATCGACGATCCGCATATCCGCCCATGGCTGCGAACCGCCGCCGCCGCCTTTGCCGGTGAACGTGCCTATCTAATCCGGCTCGCCGCCGCCGCCGGGCCGCCGCCGGGCACGCCGGGGCAGGCCGCCGCCGAAGCGGCGATGACCGCGCAGCGTCATGCGATCGACCTGCTCGGGGCATCGGTCCGGCCCGGCTGCGCGCTGGGCGCGGCAATCGCGCTGGTGCTCGACTGGCCGGCGATCCGTCGATCGCTCGACATGGCGGCGGCGCGGCTCGACATCGCCCCCGCCCCGCTCGACCTGCCGACCTGCTTCGAGACCGTACGGATGATCGAGGCGATCGACGGCGAAGCGCCGATGGTCCGCGCGATGACCTTTGGCATGCAGCAACTGCTCGCCCAGCACCGGGGTCTGTGGGCGCTGCTCGACGCGCGCGCCGATGCGCGCCGCGCGCTGCGCGGCTGACCCACGTTTCATCGCTCATCCCGGGCGGTTCGGCGCGGCATCGTTCGGCAAGCGGTTCTTAACCAAAATCGCACACCCGATAGCCATCTTCCCTGGCGCAGCATTACGGCCATGGTTGGTTCGCTTATCCGGGGCGCCCTGCTCCTTGCCTTCGCCGGTGCCGCCAGCATCCCGCTGGAAGCCAGGTCGCTGCTCAACTACGTCGGGCAATGCGTGCCCTTCGCCCGTGCCGCGTCGGGGGTGCAGATTTACGGCGATGCGTGGACATGGTGGGATCAGGCGGCGGGCCGCTATCCGCGCGGTCAGCAGCCGAAGGTCGGCGCGGTGCTCGCCTTCGCCAAGACGTCGCGCCTGCCGCTGGGCCATGTCCTCGTCATCAGCCGGGTGGTCGATCCGCGCGTCGCGATGGTCACCCATGCCAACTGGTCGCGGATCAACGGCGTGCGCGGCGGCGTGGAGCAGGACGTCACCGTGTTCGACGTATCACGCAATGGCGACTGGACGCGGGTGAAGGTGTGGTATCGCGATACGCAGGGTCTGGGCAGTTCGGAATATCCGACCCATGGCTTCATCTATGGCCCCAGCCCCGCCGCCGGGTTGAGCAGCGCCCATCCCGATTATGTCGGGTCGCTGATCGACGCCTATGCCCGCTGACGCGCCGCTTCCCCCTGTTCCGCCCACCGGCTAGGAGCCAGTGGGAACAGGCGGGCGTGCGGGGGCAGACGAAATGGCCAGACGATGGCACGACCCGACGGTCCTTGCCGTCGTAGCGATCACGCTGGGCGGGCTGATCCTGCGCTGCGTCGCGGCGCGCGGGGCATTGTGGCTCGACGAGGCATGGTCGGCGGTGTTCGCGCACGAGGTCGCGACCCCGGCGGGCGTGTTCCTGTCGATCAACCACGACAACAACCATCATCTGAACAGCTTGTGGCTGCAATGGGTCGGTCCCGGGGCAGCGCCGTTAATGCAGCGCGCGCTGTCGATCGCGGCGGGAACCGCGCTGATACCGTTGGCAGCGGTGATCGCCGGGCGGCGTAGCGGCGCGAGTGCGATCCTCGCGGCGATCGGTTTCGCAGTCGCCCCCTTCCTCGTCGCCTATGGTTCGGAAGCGCGGGGCTATGCGCCGATGCTGTTCGCATGGGGATGCGCGATCCATGTCGTCGATCGCTGGCTGGCGAAGCCCAGCGCACCGTTGCCGGCGACGGCGCTCGCCCTCGCTGCGCTGCTCGGGTGCATGGCGCAGGCGACGATGGTGTTCGCGCTCGCATCGCTGGCGTTGTGGGTGGCGATCGTTCGGCTGCGGTCCGCCGGCCTGCGGACGACGACCGGCGAGCTGGTTCGCCTGTTCGCGCCAGCGGTGGTCGCCGTGGGGCTGTTCGCGGCGCTGGCATGGGCGGCGGTGCGCGCGGACCCGGCGGGGTTCCGGTTCGGCAGTCGCGAGGCGCATGACTGGGCGCGCTGGGCAAGCGGGCTGGACCAGCTTTTCGGCTGGACGCTGGGGCTGTCCGCCATGGTCCTGCTGCTCGGCGGGTTCGGGCGGATCGTGGCGGACCGGATCGGCCTGCTGGCGGTGATCGCCGCCGGGTTGCTGCCGTTGGCGGTCGCGCTGCTCGGACTGCCGAACAGCGGCGCGGCGCGCTATTATGTCGTGGCGTTGCCGCCGTTGCTGCTGTGGGCGGCGATCGCCTTGCCGCGGGGCTGGGCCGCCGGGCGGGAGTTGCGGGCGGTCACGGTCGTGATCGGGGTGAGCTTCGTCGTCGGCGCGGCGGTGCGCGACCGGCAACTGGCGGGCAATCTGCGCGGCGATCCCGGACGCGCGCTCGATGCGATGGCGGCGCGAAGCCTCACGGGCACGACGGTGTCGATCGAGTATCCGCGATCCTCGGCGATCCTGTCCGTCGCGGCGCGGCAGCGACGCTATCCCTTGGAGATCGTCAACGCCCCCTGCCCCGCCGCGCCATATCGATTCGTCGAGCGCGATGGCGATGCCGCCTTTCCCGATGCGGTCATCCTGTGTGGCCGACGTTATCGCGAGATCGCGCGGGGCGACCCGACGGCGGTATCGGGGTCGCACTGGCGGCTGTACACGCGGTAGCGACGCTCAGAGCTGGGCGACGGCGCGGTTGAGGCGACGCAGCATCGCGGCGTCCCCCGGCGGATGGCCGGCGGCTTCCCCGGCGAGAGTCATCAACTGCACCGCCCCGAAACTGGCGGCCAAGCCCTTCAAACGAAAGGCGGCATTGGCCCATTCGTCGGCACCGGCCGCCTCAAGCGCGGCGAGCGCGCGGTGGGTGCTGTCCAGAAACGCACCGCGCAATTCGGCGATCAGCGAGGGTTCGTCCCCCACCGCTGCCGCCAGTGTCGCGTCGATCGCCCCGGGATCATAGACCATGCGAAAAGCGTAAGCGCCGAAGGTTAAGCGAACGTTACGGCATCTGTCCTGCCCCGATCGATCATGATAAGCGCCTGCATATGAACGGGGGCACGATTAGCGGGCTGCGGGAACACTCGCACCACGACGCCGACGACGACAGGTTCGTCGAGCAGGACGAAGCACCGCACTGGCTGGCCGAAGCGCCGCTGGAGCCTGAACCCATGCCGCGCGAATGGATCGCGCCGACGCTGGCGATGGTTGCGGTCATCGCATGGGTCGGCGGCATGCTGGTGTGGGCCGGGGCGACGCTCGGGCGGTTACAGCCGGTCGAACTGTCGTCGTTCGTCGCCGCGCTGTGCGTGCCGCCGTTGCTGATCGGGATCGTCTGGCTGTTGCTACGCCAGGGTAGCCGATCGGAAGCGCGCCGCTTCACCGCCACCGCGCAGGCGATGCGGAGCGAGGCGCTGGCGCTGGAACAGGTCGTGGCGACCGTCCGGCGCAGCATCGCCGAATCGCGCAGCGAACTGGCCGAGCATACCGGGCAGTTGATGATGCTGGGCGAAGGCGCGACCGACCGGCTGCGCGGCGTCCGTGCCGGCATCGCCGAGCAGGTCGCGGCGATCGACATGACGACCGAGGCGCTGACCCTCGCGGCGACGCATGCCGAACATCGGCTGGGCACGCTGCTCGACACGTTGCCGCGCGCGCATGCCGAAACCGAATCGATCTCGCAGCGGCTGGAGGCGACCGGTCTTGCCGCCAGCGAACGGATCGCCGCGCTCGACGCCGCGCTGGCGGCGGTGGCGCAACGCGGCCGCGATGCAGACGAGGTCGCGGGCGGCGCGGCGCAGCGGCTGGCAGCGCATATCGCACGGATGGAAGCCACCAGCGAGAGTGCCGGCACGCGGCTCGAATCGGTCATCGGCACCATGTCGGGCGCGATCGACGAGGTGCTCGACCGGGCGGCCAATGCGATCGACGAATCGCGCAAGGCGATCACCGCGCAGGGCGATGCGACGATCGCGATGATCGAGGCCAATGGCGCGGCGATCGAGCGCGCCGGGCGCGAGGGGGCCGACCAGCTCGCCGAGCGCATGGGCCAGATCGACGGGGCGATCCGCACGCTGGCCGGGCAGATCGACGAGCGGCGGCGCGACAGCGAGGCGCTGCTGGCGACGTTGCAGACCGGCCTCGGCGCGTTCGACGAGCGGTTCGCCGCCGTCGAAACGCAGGGCATCGCCCGGGCGCAGGCGGTGTCCGACGCGATCGGCGAGCGGCTGGCCGAACGACGGCGGGACGGCGAGGCGATGTTCGAGACGCTGGGTCAGGGGCTTGAAAGCTTCGACGCGCAGTTCGCGGCGGTCCAGTCGCATGGCATCGCCCGCGCGCAGGCGGCTTCCGACGCGATCGGCGAGCGGCTGGCCGAGCGACGGCGTGACGGCGAGGCGATGTTCGAGACGCTGGGTCAGGGACTCGAAAGCTTCGACGCGCAGTTCGCGGCGGTCCAGTCGCACGGGATCGCCCGCGCGCAGGCGGCGTCCGACGCGATCGGCGAGCGGCTGGCCGAACGGCAGCGTGACGGTGAGGCGATGTTTGAAACGCTGGGTCAAGGACTCGAAAGCTTCGACGCGCAGTTCGCGGCGGTCCAGTCGCATGGCATCTCCCGCGCGCAGGCGGCTTCCGACGCGATTGCCGAACGGCTGGCCGAGCGCCAGCGCGATGGCGAGGCGATGTTCGCGACGCTGGGACAAGGACTGGAAAGCTTCGACGCGCAGTTCGCGGCGATCGAGGCGCAGGGCATCGCACGGGTACAGGCATTGTCCAACGCGATCGACGAACGACTGGCCGAACGGCGACGCGACAGCGAGGCGATGCTCGCGACGCTGGGCGAAGGACTGGATGCGTTCGACAGCCGGTTCGAGACGATGCGCCACGACGGGATCGAGCGGATCCAGTCGATCGCCGGCACGATCGAGGCGCGGCTGGCCGAACGACGCCGCGATGGCGAGGCGCTGCTGGCGATGCTCGACGACGGGCTGACCGGGTTCGATGAAAAGTTCGATGCGCTGCGCGTCAGCGGCGTCGAGCGGGTGCAGGCGGTCGCGGGATCGATCGAGGTGCTGAGCCAGGTCGCCGATGCACTGACCGAGGCACTGGACGGCAACGACGAAACCGCGCGCCGCGTGGTCAGGACCGCCGAGGAGGTGCTGACCGCGCTGGATGCCGCCGCGCGCGAGATGGACGAGACGCTGCCCGGCGCGCTCGACCGGCTCGACACGCGGGTCACGGCCAGCCGCGACATCGTGGCACGCGCCAAGCCCGAGCTGCTGGCGCTGGTCACGGCGGCCGAGAGCACGCATGAGGCGATCGAGGCGATCGCCGGCGTGGTCGACATGCAGCGCGAGACACTGACGAACGTGCAGCAGAAGCTGCTCGACACGCTAGATCTGGGCAAGGACCGGATTTCCGAGGTCCGCGAGATCGCGGACGAGACGATCGCGACCACCGTGCGCTTCGCCGAGGATGCCGCGCCGCGCCTGTCCGAAGCGATGCTGCGCATCCGCGATACCGCCGAGAGCGCCAGCGCCAAGGCGCGGCAGACGCTGGCCAAGGTGCTGCCCGACGTCGCCCGCGATCTGGAGGCGCAGGGGACGCGCGCGCTGGCCAATGCGGTCGACCGCGCCGTCACCAATCAGGTGGCGGAACTGTCGTCGATCGCCAATCAGGCGGTCGCCTCTGCGATCGAGGCGGGCGAGCGATTGTCGCGACAGATGGTCAAGATCACTGAAACCGGCGAGGAGCTGGAAACCCGGATGGCCGCCGCGCGCGCCGAGCGTGAAGTGGCCGACAGCGAGCAATTCTCCCGCCGGGTAACGACGTTGATCGAGGCGATGAATTCGGCGTCGATCGACATCGCCAAGTCGCTGTCCACCGATGTGTCGGACACGGCATGGGCCGCGTATCTGAAGGGCGACCGGGGCGTGTTCACAAGGCGCGCGGTGCGGCTGGTCGAGGGGGCGGAGGCGCGTGACATCGCGCTGCTGTACGACGGCGACGAGGGGTTCAGCGATCAGGTGAACCGCTACATCCATGATTTCGAGGCGATGCTGCGGCAGGTGCTGAGTTTGCGCGACGGATCGTCGATGGGGGTGACGTTGCTGTCGTCGGACATGGGCAAGCTGTACGTCGTGCTGGCGCAGGCGATCGAGCGGTTGCGTAACTGATTGACAGATAACGCCCGAGGGGTAGGCGGGCACCATTCCGAAGCGGAGGTGCCCCTTGTGACCCAGCGTTGCGTCGCGATCCTGTACCAAGCGCTGCCGCCACCGGTGATCGACGGATTGCGCAAGGATGCCAAGCCCGGCGGCTATTCGGATGGCGGGGCCGACATCGCCGTCGCGCTGCGGGGGCGGGGCGTAACGGTCGCGACGCCGGTCGCGGCACCCGATCCGGCGGTGGCGCTCGACTGGGTGTTTCCCGATACCGCTGCGGGTATCGCGGCGGCGATTGCGGCAGGGGCGGACACGATCTGGGCCAATACCGTGCTGTTCGCGGGGCATCCGCTGGAGCAGGTGCGGGCGCCGGTCGGCATCGTTGGGCAGGAACCGGCGGCGATGCAGCGGTTCGACGACAAGTTCGCCACCAATCGCATGCTAGGCGACGCCGGGTTGCCAGTGGCGGGATCGTTCCTGTTGAGCGGTAGCGCCCGGCCTGGGGTGGTCGCGCTGGACGGCGTCGCCGGGGCGATCGCCGCGCGGGGCATGGCGTTTCCGTTGATCGTGAAGCCGGTACGCGGGCGTGGCAGCCAGGGAGTGACGCTGGTTGTGGATCTGCCCGGACTGGTGGCAGCGGCCGGGGTGTTGATCGCGGCGGCGACGTTCGGCGACATGCTGATGGTAGAGGCCTATCTGCCGGGTGAGGAGATGACGATCACCGTCCTGCCGCCGGACGCGCCCCGACCCGACGGGCGGGTGGCCGGAGGGCAGCATGCGCTGCGCCCGGTGCTGCGGTTCGATCAGCGCGGTGGCGTCGCGCCGTATAATGGCGACGTGCCGGTGAGCGCGAACAGCGTGGCAATTGCCGCAGCGCGGATGGACGAGCCGGCGGTGGTGGCAATGGTCGCGGCGTGCGAGGCGGCGGCGGCGATGGTCGGGTCGCGCAGCGCGATCCGCATCGATTGCCGGGCAGATGCCGGTGGAAACTTCCATCTGTTCGACCTCAACATGAAGCCTAACATGACCGGTCCGGGACGGCCGGGGCGCGACGATCAGGATTGCCTGTCGGCGATCGCGGCGCAGGCAGATGGTTGGGAGTACGCCGATCTGTTGCTGGCGATGCTAGCGGCGCGGTGGGTGGCCGGATAGGCGGCAAAGTTTACAAAGTTTACACAATAGCGTCGTTTCGGCGGTACTGCGTTTACCCAGAATCAATGACTTGTCGCAGGTTTCTTACACCGGCCGGCGCAGCCTGCAGTTCGGGCGGGGTGTACGATCGGAAAGAGCGGGATCATAATATTCTGTCACCTGCGGGGCGTGTAGGACAGTCGAACCATCGGACCGCGATGGTCGATCGGGAGGAAGACCATGGATACGCGCCTGGCATCAACCAGCGATGCCGCCGCCCTGTGCCGGGTGCTGCGCGAGGTCATCGAGCATACCGGCGGCGAACGCCCCAGCGACGAGGCATTCGTGATCCGGCAGTATCTGGCAAACCCCGCCAGCATCCGTTGCACGGTGGCGATCGACGCTGCCGGCGAGGTCGTCGGCTTCCAGTCGCTGCTCCGCGCAGAAGGCGGCAACCGGTACGACGTGCCCGAAGGATGGGGCATCATCGGTACGCACATCAGCCCGCGTGCGCACCGGCAGGGCGTCGGCAGCGCGCTGTTCCGTTCCAGCCGCGAGGCGGCGGAACAGGCGGGGCTGGAGACAATCGACGCCTGTATCGCGGCGGATAATGCGTCCGGTCTGCGCTAATACGAGGCGATGGGGTTCCGGACGTATCGGGAGCCGGTGGGCATCGTACAGAAGGCGTATGTGGTTCGGTGAAGGTGATCCAGTTCGGTCGAGCGGATATTATTCCAAATTATTCCTCGACCCGGGCAGTAGGCGGTCCATCAACCACAAGAGGACTATCGCTACGGCCACGCCAGCAGCGCACCGGATAACGAGCGATTCCAGCCGGCTGTATCCGAATGCCTGTAACCACGGCCGCATTACCGCGCCGAGCACGATGCTGGGCGCAAGCGCGACGGCTATACGCCAATATTTGCTGACGGTCGAATGCACCGCCGCCCCCCTCACCCGTTATAATAGTCCAGCATGTCGGACGTGACCCAGCCGTAGACGTAGTTCAGGTAGAACGCGCCGAACAGCACCAGCGACACGATGGTCGTGCGCCAGAGGATCGGGCGGAGTCGGAAGCCGGCGGGGGCGCTGTCGGCCTGGCCCGCGACGGGGGGTTCGCCGGCTTCGTGGGTGGTGCGGATGCCGAAGGGCAGGACGAGGAACATCGCCAGTACCCAGAACAGCATCCAGATGGCGAGCGCCGACTGCCATGCCATGCGCCCGCCCCTCCCCGTCGTCAGGCGTTGATGATGAGGACGTCGACCACCGGCTTCTTGCCGGTCCAGCGCGTCGCCACGCGGCGGACCGCCAGCCGGATCGCTTCCGGAAGCTTGCCGCGTTCACGGCTCTTGGCGTTCACCGCCTCGGCGGCGGCGTCGACCGCTTCCTCGAGGAAGGGTTCGCGGTCTTCCTCGACCGGCACGCCCTGCACGCGGATCTGCGGATCACCGACCAATTGGCCCCGGCGATCGACCGCGACCGCGACCGACATATGGCCGAACGCGGCGAGCTTGCGCCGTTCGTTGATCGTGCTGCCCTCGGCCGGCAGGATCACGTCGCCGTCGAGCGCCAGACGACCGACCACGGCCTTGCCGATCTTGGTCGCATTGCCCGGCGCAAGCCGCACGATGTCGCCGTTGGTCTGGACCAGCGTCTGGCCGACGCCCTGCGACAGACCGTAGCGGGCATGTTCCATCAGGTGGCGCATCTCGCCATGGACCGGCACAAGCACCTTGGGCCGGATCCATTTATAGAGCTTGGCCAGTTCGGGGCGGCCGGGATGGCCCGAGACGTGGACGTGCGCCTGACGATCGGTAATCATCTCGATGCCGGCGGCGGCGAGCTGATTCTGGATGCGGCCGATCGCGACTTCGTTGCCGGGAATCTGCTTGGACGAGAAGATCACCCGGTCGCCCGCTTCGAGCGACAACTGGTGTTCGCGGTTGGCGACGCGGGCGAGTGCCGCGCGCTGTTCGCCCTGCCCGCCGGTGGCGATGATGAGCACCTGATCGCGCGGCAGGCGCATCGCGGTGTCGTAATCGACCGGCTGCGGGAAGTCCTTGAGGTAGCCGGTGGCCTTGGCGACCTTCAGGATGCGGTCGAGCGAGCGGCCCGCGACGCAGATCTTGCGGTTGGTATCGCGCGCGACCTGCCCCAGCGTGTGGAGCCGCGCGGCGTTCGAGGCGAAGCTCGTCACCATCACCCGGCGGCCCTTGGCCGAGGATACCTGCTCGAACAGGCCCTGCCGCACATCGGCTTCGGAGCCCGAGGCTTCGTTGTTGAACACGTTGGTCGAATCGCACACCAGCGCGAGGATGCCCTCGTCACCGATCGCGGTGAGTTCCTCGGGGGTCGCCGGGGTGGCGACCATCGGTTCGCGGTCGAGCTTCCAGTCGCCCGAATGGAAGATTTTGCCGTGCGGGGTGTCGATGACCAGCGCGGTCGCCTCGGGAATCGAATGCGCCATCGGCACGAAGCGCACGCCGAACGGGCCGACCTTCACGTCGCCGCCCAGTTGCACGATCTTCAGTTTCACGCGGTCGGAAATGCCTTCCTCGTCCAGCTTGCCGCGGATGAGGCCGGCGGTGAACGGCGTGGCGTAGATCGGCACGCCGAGATCGGCGGCGAGATACGGCAGCGCGCCGATATGGTCCTCATGCCCGTGGGTGATGACGATGCCGGTGAGCTGGTCGCCGCGTTCCTCGATGAACTGGAGGTCGGGGAGCATCACGTCGATGCCGGGGTAGGCCGGGTCGGCGAAGGTCACGCCGCAATCGACCATCAGCCATTTGCCGGCGGTGCCGTACAGGTTGACGTTCATGCCGATCTCGCCCGATCCGCCGAGCGCGACGAAGAGCAGTTCTTTCTTTGGGGTCACTAAGTCTCTTTCTAAACTCGCGCCTATTCGCGAGGGTCTTGGTTTCAGTCGCTGTTTGCTCGGGACATATGGGTTCGGCGCCACAGCATCGCCAGTCCCGTGATGGTCAGGTCCTGTTCTACGCGATCGAACACCTGCGTGTGTTTCTCGAACAGGATGGCGAGGCCGCCGGTAGCGATCACGCGCACGGGTCGGCCGATCTCGGCCTTCATGCGCGCGACCAGCCCCTCGATCATCGCGATATAGCCCCAATAGATGCCGATGTGCATCTGGTCCACCGTATTGCGTCCGATGACCGAGGTGGTCGCCGGGGCCTCGATGGCGATGCGCGGCAGCTTCGCGGCGGCGGTGACGAGCGCGTCGAGCGACAGGTTGATGCCCGGCGCGATGATCCCGCCCTTGTACGCGCCGGTATAGTCGACGACGTCGAAGGTGGCCGCCGTGCCGAAATCGACGACGATCAGGTCGCCGGGGTGCGCCGCATGCGCGGCGATGGCGTTGAGCGCGCGGTCGGCACCCACCGCATGGGGTTCGTCGACGTCGAGCGCGATGCCGTAATCGGCGGTGCCGCGTCCGGCGACCAGCGCGGTCACGCCGAAATATTTGGACGCCAGCACTTCGAGATTGTGGAGCGCGCGGGGCACGACGGTGCCGATGATGACGCCGTCGATGCACGACCGGTCGCGCCCGTCGAGCGCCAGCAACTGGCTGAGCCAGACGGCATATTCATCGGCGGTGCGCCTCGGATCGGTGGCGATGCGCCAGCGCGCGACGATGGTGTCGCCGTCGACCAGCGCGCAGACCACGTTCGTATTGCCGGCGTCGATCGCGAGCAGCATTGGGGTTCCCGGGGGCGCCCGACGGGCGCTTGCGCCTACCCGCCTAGAGAATGTGGGCGGTGGGGACAAGGGTTGCACGCCGCTCGTCATTCCGGCGAAGGCCGGAATCCATGGATACGGACCGTATCGATGGAGGCGCGGGCGTTGCGTGTCCGTGGATTCCGGCCTTCGCCGGAATGACGGCGGGGGGGCGTTGCGCTCTTTCGTCCTTTCGCGCACCTAGGCGCAAATCCCTGAGGAGAGCCGGTTGGCGCGCAAGTTCCTATATGTCGTGGCGACGCTGATCG
This sequence comes from Sphingomonas sp. Leaf407, assembly GCF_001425385.1. Classification (GTDB taxonomy): domain Bacteria; phylum Pseudomonadota; class Alphaproteobacteria; order Sphingomonadales; family Sphingomonadaceae; genus Sphingomonas. Next base: position 505,140 of record NZ_LMQO01000003.1, on the reverse strand, counting down.
TGCTGGCGATCGTGGCGGCGTTTGCCTATCGCCTGTTCGGGGTGGCACTGTTGCGGCGGGCGATGGTGCCCGGCGTCGCGTTTCAGGGCGCGCCGGCGGTGGCGGGCGATGCCTATGCCAAACGCGAGATGTGGTTCGCGCGGCCGGGGTTGACCAACACACCGGTCGACTGGCTACCGCCGGGGGTAGCGCCGACCACGCCTGGCAATGCCGAGATCTTCTTCATCCATCCGACCTCGTTCGTCGGGACCGACCGGTGGAACGCCGCGCTCGACGATGGCGAGACCAATGGCCGCGCGCAGGTGTTCCTGCGCGGACAGGCCAGCGCGTTCAGCGCCGCCGGGCGGGTGTGGGCGCCGCGCTATCGTCAGGCGACGTTCGGCGCGTTCCTGACCAGCGAGGGCGCGGCGACGCAGGCGCTCGACCTCGCCTATCGCGACGTGGCGGCGGCATTCGACCGGTTCGTGGCCGAGGCCGATCCGAAACGGCCGATCATCCTCGCCGGGCATAGCCAGGGGGCGCTGCACCTGACGCGGCTGCTGCGCGAGAAGGTGGCGGGGACGCGCCTCGCCCGGCGCATCGTCGCGGCTTATGTCGTCGGGTGGCCGGTGTCGCGTGTCACCGATCTGGCGGCGCTGGGGCTGCCCGAATGTCGCGGCGCGGAGCAGGCGGGGTGTCTGTTGTCGTGGCAGAGCTTCGCCGATCCGGCCGATCCGTCGCTGATCTTCGACACCTATGACGCGACGACCGGGTTCGACGGCCGATCGCGCGCGGCGACGCCGATGGTGTGTACCAACCCGCTGACCGGCACGCCCGATGCCGCCGCGCCGGCCAGCGCCAATCTCGGCACGCTGGTGCCCGACGCGGCGCTGACGAGCGCGGTGCTGACGCCGGGGCTGGTGCCGGCCCGGTGCGAGGGGCGCGGCATATTGTCGATCGGGAGCGAGCTGCCCGACCTTGGCCCCTATGTGCTGCCGGGCAACAACTGGCATGTGTATGACTACAGCCTGTTCTGGGCGAACGTGCGCGCCGATGCGCTGCGGCGGCTGGCGACGTGGGAGCGGGCGCGATGATTACCGAGGACCGGACGATATATCGCGAGGCACTGCCCGAGGGTGGGCGGCTGATCGGGCTGGACGTGGGCACCAAGACGATCGGGACCGCGCTGTGCGATGCCGGGTGGAGCTTCGCCAGCCCGGCGGTGCTGGTCAACCGGACGAAGTTCAGCGCGGACAAGGCGCAGTTGCAGACGCTGATCCGCCAGCAATCGGTGCGCGGGATCGTGATCGGCCTGCCGCTCAACATGGACGGGAGCGACAGCCCCCGCACGCAATCGGTGCGGGCGTTCGCGCGCAATCTGGATGATCTGGCGCTGCCGATCTTCCTGTGGGACGAACGCTGGTCGACGGTCGCGGTCGAGCGGCAGATGATCGCCGAGGACCTGAGCCGCGCCAAGCGTGCCGAGCGGGTCGACAAGCTGGCGGCGGCGTACATCCTGCAAGGCGCGATCGACGCACTGGTCAGCGTGCCGCTGGCGTAGAGGAAATTTCCTCTGGGCGGTGGACATAACGAGTACATGGCGGTTAGGGGGCGGCGGTGGCGCCTTCCCTGTTTCTTTTGCTAAGCGTGATATTGGCGTTCACCGGTGGCCATGCGCCATGGGTGGTGGTGGCGACCGTGGTGACGGCGGCGGCGTCGGGCACGCGGCTGCCCGATCTCGACACGCCGCTCAACCTCAACCATCGCAGCGCCTTGCTGCACGGGGTGATCCCGATGCTGGTCGCGCTGCTCGATGCGCGGACATGGGGGGTGGCCGCTGGCCTCGGCTTCGGCATCGGGCTGCATCTGGCCGCCGACCTGTTTCCGGGGAAGATGCGCGGCTACGCGACGATCAAGCTGCCATTGCTCGGATCGATCGGCGCCGGGCTGTCCTATCTGTGGATCGCGGCCAATGCTGCGGGCAATCTGATCGGCGGGGTGCTGATCCTGCCGTGGATCGCCGACGACGAGGCGTTGCGCGGCATCCTCGCCGGGGTCGGGCTGGTCGGGATGTTCTATCTGTTGACCGCCAAGGGCGGCTGGGCGGCGCTGGTGCTGTTCGGGGCGATCGGGTGGTGGTGGCTGGGGTGATGTGGCTCCCCTCCCTGACAAGGGAGGGGTTGGGGGTAGGTCGGGTTGCGAGGGAATGGCAGCACCCGCCCCGAACCTACCCACCCCCGGCCCCTCCCTTGTCAGGGAGGGGAGAGTTTGCGGTTCGCCCTGCCGCCGCCTAATCGTCGTTTCGATTTCTTCGCAGCGTATCAGGAAACCCCATGGCCCGTATCGTCTCGCTCCTGCCCAGCGCCACCGAGATCGCGGTCGCGCTGGGGTTTGGTCCCGATCTGGTCGGGCGGAGCCATGAGTGCGACTTCCCGCCCGAGATGACCGCCCTGCCCCGGCTGACCGCGACCAAGATCGAGAAGGGGCTGCCCTCGCGGCTGATCGACGACCGGGTGCAGGCGATCGTGACCGCCGGGCTGTCGTGCTACGAGGTCGATGCGGCGGCGTTGCGCTCGCTGCAACCGCAGGTGGTGCTCACCCAGTCGCAATGCGCGGTCTGCGCGGTGACGCCCGACGACCTCATCGGCGCGCTGACCGACTGGCAGGGGAGCGATCCGGTGCTGGTGTCGCTCGCCCCCGACGATCTTGGCGACGTGTGGGGTGATTTCGGGCGGGTGGCGCAGGCGCTGGGCGTCCCCGAGCGCGCCGGGCCAGTCGTCGCCGGACTGAAGGCGCGGCTGGCGGCAATCGCCGCGACCGCCGCCGCGCAGCCGACCCGGCCCACGGTGGTGGCGGTCGAGTGGATCGACCCGTTGATGGTCGCGGGCAACTGGGTGCCCGAACTGATCGAGGCGGCGGGCGGCGTCAGCCTGTTCGCGCAGGCCGGGCAGCATTCGCCATGGGCGGAATGGGACGCGCTGGTCGCGGCCAATCCCGACGTCATCGTGATGATGCCGTGCGGGTTCCAGATTCCGCAGACATTGGGCGACCTGTCGCCGCTGACGCAGCGGCCGGGCTGGCGGGACCTGAAGGCGGTGCGCGAGGATCGGGTGTTCGTCGCCGACGGGCATCATTTCTTCAACCGCCCCGGCCCCCGGCTGGTCGAATCGGCGGAGATCCTTGCCGAGATCCTCCACGGGCACGCTTTTTCCTTCGGGCATGAGGGGCGCGGCTGGGTTCGGCTTGCGCGGGGAACCCAAGCGGCCTAACCGCCGCCGTCATGCGCGCATCCGACCACCGCCCCGCCGCCATGATCGATGGCGGCGCCGTCTTTCCGCATCGCCACCTGACCGGGATCGAGGGGCTGCAACCGCACGAGATCCTGTTCCTGCTCGACGAGGCGGAACAATGGATCGACGCGAACCGCAGCCGCGCCCCCGGCGACCGGCGGCTGGGCGGCATCACCCAGATCAACGCCTTCTTCGAGAACAGCACACGCACGTTGCTGTCGTTCGAGATCGCCGGCAAGCGGCTGGGGGCCGACGTGGTCAACATGCACGCCGGCCAGTCGAGCGTGAAGAAGGGCGAGACGCTGATCGATACGGCGGTGACATTGAACGCGATGCGCGCCGACGTCATCGTGATCCGCCATTCGTCGTCGGGCGCGGTGCAGTTGATCGCCGACAAGGTCGACTGTCCGGTGCTGAACGCGGGCGACGGATGGCACGAGCATCCGACGCAGGCACTGCTCGACGCGCTGACCATCCGGCGGCGGCTGGGCGGGATCGCGCACAAGCGGGTCGTGATCTGCGGCGACATCCTGCACAGCCGGGTCGCGCGGTCGAACATTCTCGCGCTCACCACGCTGGCGGCCGAGGTGCGCGTCGTCGCCCCCGCCACGCTGCTGCCCGCCGCGATCGAGCGGATGGGCGTGACGCCGTTCACCGATTTCGACGCGGCGCTGGAGGGGGCGGACGTGGTGATGATGCTGCGGTTGCAGAACGAGCGGATGAACGGCGGCTTCATCCCGTCCACCCGCGAATATCATCTGCGCTATGGCCTGACCCGCGAGCGGCTGAAACGTGCCGAGCCGGGCGCGCTGGTGATGCACCCCGGGCCGATGAACCGGGGGATCGAGATCACCAGCGACGTCGCCGACGACCCACAGGTGTCGGCGATCACCGAACAGGTCGAGATGGGGGTCGCGGTGCGGATGGCGTGCCTCGACGTGTTGACCCGGCGCAGCCGTGGCGTGGAGGGTTGGGCATGAACGTCAGCTTCGTGAACGGCACCCGCGTCTGTCCGACAGGCGGGGTGAGCGACGCGCCGCTGCATGTCGCGGGCGAGGTGATCGGCGGCCCGGACACCGTCGCTGCTGGCGAGACGATCGATCTGGGCGGCAGGCTGATCGCGCCGGCGATCGTCGATCTGGGCGTATTCGCCAGCGACCCGGCGGCGTGCCGCGCGGGCGGGATCGTGCGCGTCGGGTTGATGCCCGACCAGACGCCGGTCCTCGATGAACCGGGCGTGGTCGCAAGGTCGGCGCATATGGGCAAACCCGATCTGTGGATCCATCCGATCGCGGCGGCGACGCAAGGGTTGCAAGGGCGCGACCTCGCCGAAATGGCGATCAATGCCGAGGCGGGGGCGAGCGCGGTGGCGACCGGCCGGCGCTGGATCGCCGACAGCGGAGTGATGCGCAAGGTGCTGGCCTATGCCCGCGACTGCGGCCTGACGGTGATCGCCCATGCCGAGGACGGTGGCCTTGCCGGGGACGCGGTGGCGACGGCGGGCGAGACGGCGACGCGGCTGGGGCTGCCCGCCGCCCCTGCCCTCGCCGAAGCGCTGGCGATCGCGCGCGACGTGGCGCTGGCCGAGGAAACCGGCGCGCGGCTGCATTTCCGGCAGGTGACGACGGCGGCCGGGTTCGAGGCTGTCCGCGCCGCCAAGCGCCGGGGGGTAGCGGTGACGTGCGGGATCACCCCGGCGCACCTCTATCTCTCCGATATTTCGATGAGCGATTTCCGCACCTTCGCGCATCTCTCGCCGCCACTGCGTGACGAGAGCGACCGGCAGGCGGCGCGCGCCGCGCTGTCCGACGGGACGATCGACGTGCTGTGTTCGGGGCACGATCCGCGCGGGCCGGAGGCCAAGCGCCTGCCGTTCGCCGACAGCGAGCCGGGCATGGCGGGCGCGGAGACGCTGCTGGCGCTGGGACTGGGGCTGGTGCGCGACGGGGTGGTGACGATCGAGCGGCTGTTCGCCTTGCTTGCCCAGAACCCGGCGAAGCTGCTCGGGCTGGAGTCGGGCACGCTGGCGCAAGGGGGACCGGCCGATCTGATCGTCATCGATGCCGATGCGCCGTGGCAGGTCCGCGCCGATGGCTTCGCCGGCAAGGCGGGCAATACCCCGTTCGACGGGCTGCCGGTGCAGGGCCGGGTACTGCGGGTGATAAAGGGCGGCGCGTTCCTGTGAGGGAACGCGCCGCCTCCTCCTGGGAGAGGCTCGGGAAAAGGATTTAGCGCGCGGCGACCTGGTTGCCGCCGCGCGCCCAGACGGCGAGTTGCTCGCCGGCATGGGCGCGGACGAAGCAGCGACTGCCAGATGCGCGCAGCGTGCCGCACAGGCCGGTGGCATCGGCGCGGGCGAGGCCGCCGACCGACAGCCGGTAATAGGCATTGCCCCGGATCGTCGCGCGCATCCCCTGCGGCGCGTGGCCGGCGAGGCGGGGGACGTGGCGGCTGATCCACGCCCATGCGTCGCGCGCGACGGCGGCGTTCTCATAGGCGCCGAGCTGGACGTAATAATTGCCTTTCGCCGGGACGGAAGCCGTCTGGATACGGGCCGGGGCGGCGGCGGCGGCGAGCTTGGCGTAGGCGGTGGGGAGCGCCTGCACGATCTCGCGGCGCGGAGCGAAGCTGATCGCCGGGCGGGGGACCTCGACCGTCGCGACCTGAACCGGCGCGGGGGAGACGGTTTGCAGACCCTCGACCGGTGCCGGATCGACGCTTGCGACGGCGGTGGGCGCGGGATCGGCGGCAGCGACTGCCACCGGATCGGCGGGTGCGACCAGCGCCAGTTGCACCGGCTGGCCGCGATCCTCGGCGGTGGTGACTTTCAGCAGCGCGGCGACCTGCTGCGCGGCGTTGCCCGGACGGGCGAAGGCGGCCCATTCGACCAGCCGCTGATCGACCAGCGCCGGGGCCATGTCGACCGAGGCGACCGAGCGCGCCTCGATCCAGCGGCCGTCGAGCGCGAGCGCGAGCGCGAGATTCTGGCGGACGGTGGCGGTCGCGGCGGGATCGCGCGCGGCCTGGGCCAGCAGCGCGATGCCGCCGGCCGGATCGCCGGCGAGCGCGAGGGCGAGGCCCCGGTCGGCGGGCGCGATGCGTTCGGCGTGGGCGGTGAGCGTGCCGCGTGCGCCGACCCAGTCGCCGGTCGCGGTCTGCGCCAGCGCGAGGTTCAGCGCGGCGCGGCCGTCGGCGGGGTCGAGCGCCAGCACATCGCTGAACGCCTGCGTCGCCGAGGCGAAGCGCCCGGCCTGGAGATAGGCGCGGCCGAGCAGCGCGCGGTAGCTCGCGTCGCGCGGGGCGAGCGCCACCGCCTGTTCGGCAAAGCCGACCGCCTGCGCGCCCTTGTCCTTGCCCAGCATCGCGGCAGCCTTGGCGGCGAGGCGCGGCGCGGCGGCATCCCCGCCGGCGGCGACCGCACCGGTGCCCATGGCGACGATGCCGAGCGAGCCGCCGAGCATGGCGGTGGCAAGGCCGATCGAGACGAACAGGCGGTTGGTCATGGCTGCACCTTCGGAGCATCGGAAACGGGAGTGGACGAGGGGTCGGAGGGCGGCGGCAGGAGCCGGTCGATCGCATCGACCAGCCACGCCTCGACCGACAGGCCGCGCGCGGCGGCGGCGAGGCGGAGGCGCCACAGCCGGTCAGGGTCGAGCGTCAGGGTGAGCGCCGCCACTTCCCCTTCGGGCGGGGCGACCGGCACGGCATCGCTGCCGAGCGTCAATTGCTGGAGTTGCGCGCGCTGTTGCAGCACGGCGGGCAGTTCGGCGCGCGGGTCGGGACTTTGGCCGAAATCGTTCCAGCCGAGGTCGTCGTCCTCGACCAGCATGCCGGCGATGCCGCCGGGGCGCATCGCCGGGCGCGCCTCGCCCCTGCGGGCGAGCAGGCCGGGAACGAGCGGCGCGGGGCGATCGATCGGTGCCATCAGCCCTGCCCCATGCCCCGCCGGCCGAAGCCGAGCGCACCGGCGGGCGCGGCCGGCACGGCGAACACCGTGCGGCGGAAATTCTTTTCCAGCCGGTCGTGGAGATAGGTCCACAGTTGCGCGATCTCGGCGCTCGATTTCGAATCGGGGTCGAGTTCCATGACGGTGCGGCCGTCGATCATCGACGAGGCGAAATCGACGCGGTGATGGACGATGACCGGGGCGACCGTGCCGTGCTGCGACAAGGCCATCGTCGCTTCGGTGGTGACGCGGGTGCCCGGCGTCGCGGCATTGACGACGAATACCAGCGGCTTGCCGGCGCGACCGCACAGATCGACGGTAGCCCCCACCGCGCGCAGATCGTGCGGGCTGGGGCGGGTCGGCACGACGATCAGTTCGGCGACGGCGATCACGCTCTGGATCGCCATGGTGATCGCCGGCGGCGTGTCGATCACCGCCAGCTTGAAGCCGTGCGCGCGCAACGTTTCCAGATCGGCGGCGAGGCGCGCGACCAATGTCTGGGCGAAGGCGGGCAGATCGGTGGTGCGTTCGTTCCACCAGTCGGCCAGCGACCCCTGCGGATCGATGTCGATCATCACGACCGGCCCGCAGCCGGCCCGTTCGGCCTGCACGGCAAGGTGGCCGGACAAGGTCGTCTTGCCCGATCCGCCTTTTTGCGATGCCACCGCCAGAACGCGCATGCCGCTGTCGTATCCCTGTGTCCGTTCAGCGCCGTTGTCGCAGCGGCGGGATAAAAAGGCGTTAACGCGGGCGCGCCATCCACCGGAAAGGCTTTGCGGAACATGGTGAACCGCTGGTACGGTCGCCCCGATCGCAAGGGGAATTTCGATGCGCGTACACGGTTGGCTGGCGATGGGTGCGGCGGTGCTGGCGGCACCGGCGATCGCCGATGTGAAGGCCGGGGTCGACGCCTGGTCGCGCGGCGACTGGGCCACGGCGGTGCGCGAATGGCGCCAGCCGGCGATCGGCGGCGATGCCGATGCGCAGTTCAATCTGGCGCAGGCATACAAGCTGGGCCGTGGCGTACCGCTCGATCTGGCGCAGGCCGAACAATGGTATGCCAAGGCGGCGCAGCAGGGCCATCCGCAGGCGCAGGACAATTACGGCCTGATCCTGTTCCAGAACGGCAAGCGCGCCGATGCGGTGCAATGGCTGGAGAAATCGGCGACGCGCGGCGAGCCGCGCAGCCAGTTCGTGCTGGGGACGATGCTGTTCAACGGCGATTCGGTGCCTAAGGACTGGCGGCGGGCCTATGCGCTGATGACGCGCGCGTCGTCGGCCGGGCTGCCGCAGGCGGCATCGACGCTGGCCGAGATGGACCGCTATGTCCCCCTGCCCGACCGGCAGGCGGCGCTGGCGATGGCGCGCGATCTGGAAGCGGGCGCCGGCCGGTTGCCGACGCAGCCGGTGCGCACGGCGACGGCGCGTCCGGTCCCGCCGCGCGTGGTCACGCCCCGCCCTGTCCCGACGCGGGTGGCGGAAGCGACTCCCGCGCCTCGCCCGAAGCCTGCCGCCCCTGCCCCGGCCGCAGCGGTGCGCGACGGTGGCTGGCGGGTGCAGCTCGGCGCGTTCCGCGATGCCGGCAACGCGCGCGGGCTGTGGTCGCAGGTGTCGGGCAAGTTCGCCGGTCGCCAACCCTATTTCGAGGCGGCAGGCGGGATTACCAAATTGCAGATCGGCCCGTTTGCTTCGAGCGCGGAAGCGACGCGGGCGTGTGGCGCGATCCGGCCGACGACGTGCGTGGCGGTGAAGCGCTGATCTTCACGGCGCTGGCGTCAGGCGATCGGGGTCGGAACGGGCGGGTTTGGCCTCTCCCCTCCCTGACAAGGGAGGGGTCGGGGGTGGGTCGGCCTGCGAGGGTACGACAGCGCCTGCCACGAGCCTACCCACCCCCAGCCCAGTTTCGGGTGAACAGTGCCCCGCACTGTTCAGGTCATGCCGGGGGCATGACCGACCCGAAACTCTTGTCAGGGAGGGGAGTTCGGCTGCCTTAGCCCTCGACCCACTCGCCGCGCGGGATGCCCTGAATGTGGAGCAGCGCGGTGAGGTCGTTGTGGTCGATGCGCACCGCCGCTTCGGCAGCAACGATCGGCTTGGCGTGATAGGCCACGCCCAATCCCGCGCGGCGGATCATCGGCAGGTCGTTGGCGCCGTCGCCGACGGCCAGCGTGGCGGCCGGATCGATGCCCAGTTCGTCGATCGCGGCGAGCAGCGTCACTTCCTTGGTGGTCGCATCGACGATCGGTTTGCGCACCTTGCCGGTCAGGCGGCCGTCCTCGATCAGCAGGCGGTTGGCGATCATGCGGTGAAAGCCCAGTTCGTGCCCGACCGGCTCGGCAAAGCGGGTGAAGCCGCCCGAGACGAGGATCGTCGTGGCCCCGCGTGCGCGCATCGTCTGGATGAGCGTCTTCGCGCCGGGCATCAGCGTGACCCGTTCGTCGAGGCAGCGCTGGATCGCGGCTTCCTCCAGCCCCTCCAGCAGCGCGACGCGGGCGTCGAGTGCCGAGGCGAAGTCGAGTTCGCCGCGCATCGCCCGTTCGGTGACGTCGGCGATCTGCGGCTTGATCCCGGCGTAATCGGCCAGTTCGTCGATGCACTCGACGGTAATCATCGTCGAATCCATGTCGGCGATGAGGAGTTTCTTTTCGCGATTGGCGGCAGGCTGGATCGCGACGTCGGTCCGGTCGAACCACGGCGACAGAACGCCATCGGCCCAGGCCGGGTCCTCCTTGAAATAAATGTCGGCAACGCGGCCTACTTCGACCCAGCGCCACTCGGAGACTCCACAGAGGTCGTCCATGCGGGCCACCGCATCGGAAATATCGCGCTCGGCGATCGATTCGGCTGCTATCAGCGTGGCGATGAACATGGCGAAATCTCCTGACCGTCCGAGGGTGGCGCTCATCGCAGGCCCGACCGCCAGCGGCAAGTCCGCGCTGGCGATCGCGGTGGCGCAGGCGCACGACGGCGTGGTCGTCAACGCCGACAGCGCGCAGGTGTACCGCGACCTGCGCGTGCTGTCGGCCCGCCCCTCCCCTGAGGAAGCGGCGAGCGCGCCGCATCGGCTGTTCGGCCATGTCGACGGGGCCAACGCCTATTCCGCCGCGGCATGGGCGCGCGACGCGGCGGCGGTGGTGGGCGAGGTGCTGGCGGCGGGGAAGCTGCCGGTGCTGGTCGGCGGGACCGGGTTGTATCTGCGCACGCTGCTCGACGGGATCGCGCCGGTGCCCGACATTGACCCGGCAGTGCGCGCGGCGGTGCGCGCGCTGCCGGTCGCCGAGGCGCATGCCGCGCTGGCCCAGGCCGATCCGGCCGCCGCCGCGCGGCTGCTGGCCAGCGATACGACGCGGGTGGCGCGCGCGCTGGAGGTGGTGCGCTCGACCGGACGGAGCCTTGCCGACTGGCAGCGCGACCGCACGGGCGGCATCGGCGCGGAGATCGACCTGCGCGCCCTTCTGCTGCTGCCCGACCGGGACTGGCTGACCGACCGGTGCGACCGGCGACTGGCGCAGATGTTCGACCATGGCGCGCGCGACGAAGTGGCGGCGCTGCTCGCCCGCGACGACATCGGCGCGGATGCGCCGGTCCGCCGGGCGATCGGCGTGGCCGAGGTGGCGGGCTGGCTGAGCGGCGAGCTGACCCGCGACGCGGCGCTGGAGCGGGCGCGGGCAGCGACGCGGCAATATGCCAAGCGGCAATACACCTGGTTCCGCAATCAGCCGCCGGGCGATTGGCTTCGCATCGGTGAAACCGAAACATGCGCATTATCTGCAAAGTTCGACATTATATTACGCAATTGATGGTTGACACGCACGTTTCATGCGACTAGCGACGCCACTCCAAATCTGTTATCGCGCCTGCGAAATCGTGTGAGTGAAGGAGCCGTCCCATGCCCGAGAAAAGCGGAGCCGACATATTGGTCGAAGCGCTGGTCGACCTCGGCGTAGAGGTCGTCTTCGGCTATCCCGGCGGCGCGGTGCTGCCGATCTATGACGCGCTGTTCGAACATAGCCGGATCAAGCATATCCTCGTGCGTCACGAACAGGCGGCGACGCATGCGGCGGAAGGCTATGCCCGCTCGACCGGCAAGCCCGGCGTGGTGCTCGTCACCTCCGGCCCCGGTGCGACCAACGCGATCACCGGCATCACCGACGCGCTGCTCGATTCGATCCCGATGGTGGTCATCACCGGACAGGTGCCGACCGCGCTGATCGGCACCGATGCGTTTCAGGAAGCCGACACCGTCGGCATCACGCGCCATTGCTGCAAGCATAATTATCTGGTGAAGGACCCGGGCAAGCTCGGCCATATCATCCACGAGGCGTTCCATATCGCCACCGCCGGCCGCCCCGGCCCGGTCGTGGTCGACATTCCGAAGGACGTGCAGGTCGCGACCGCGCGCTATACCAAGCCCGGCCCGATCCAGCACAAGACCTATCGCCCCAAGGTGAAGGCCGATCGTGCGCAGATCGAGCAGGTCGTCGACATGCTGGCGGCGGCCGAGCGTCCGGTGTTCTACACCGGCGGCGGCATCATCAATTCGGGGCCGGCGGCGTCGCAACTGCTGCGCGAACTGGCGCGGATCACCGGCGCGCCGGTCACGTCGACGCTGATGGGTCTGGGCGCGCTGCCCGCGTCCAGCCCGCAGTGGCTCGGCATGCTCGGCATGCACGGCACCTATGAAGCCAATATGGTGATGAACGAGGCCGATCTGGTCGTCGCCATCGGTGCGCGCTTCGACGACCGGGTGACGGGGCGGCTCGATGCCTTTTCCCCGCGCAGCCGCAAGGTCCATATCGACATCGACCGCTCCAGCGTGAACAAGATCGTCCGCGCCGATCTGGGCATCATCGCCGATGCGGGCCATGCGATGGAGGATATGGTGCGGGTGTGGAAGGCACGCCAGCATCCCAAGCCTGACCTGTCGGCGTGGTGGAGCAAGATCGACGGCTGGCGCGCCAAGCGCTGCCTCGACTTCCCCGAAAATGCCAAGGAAATCATGCCGCAGCGCGCCGTCCGCGCGCTGTACGAGGCGACCAAGCATCGCGCGCCGATCGTGTCGACCGAGGTGGGCCAGCACCAGATGTGGGCCGCGCAGCATTTCGGGTTCGAGGCGCCGAACAAGTGGCTGACCAGCGGCGGTCTCGGCACGATGGGCTATGGCCTGCCCGCCGCGATCGGCGCGCAGCTCGGCAATCCGGGGGCGCTGTGCATCGACATCGCGGGCGAAGCGTCGATCCAGATGAACATTCAGGAACTGGCGACGGCGACGCAGTACCGGTTGCCGGTGAAGGTCTTCATCCTGAACAACGAATATATGGGCATGGTCCGCCAGTGGCAGGAACTGACCTATAGCTCGCGCTATTCGAACAGCTATTCGGACTCGCTGCCCGATTTCGTGAAGCTGGCTGAAGCCTATGGCTGGAAGGGCATCCGCATCGAGCGGCCGGACCAGTTGGACGCGGGGATTCAGGCGATGCTCGACCATGACGGGCCGGTGATGGTCGACTGCATGGTCGCGAAACTCGCCAACTGCTTCCCGATGATCCCGTCGGGTGCGGCGCATACCGACATGATCCTGCAGGCCAACGAAGTGTCGGGCGAGATGGACGACGAGGCCAAGGCGCTGGTGTGATGGCGATGGTGCAGAGCCAGGCATGGCTCCTGATCGTCGTCACGATCTACTGTGCCGTTCGCACGTACCGCGACTTTGCCGCAGGGCAGACGGTGTGGGGCGTCGTCAGTCTGATCGTGACACTTTCCGCTCTCGCCATTCTTCTTCTCATGCCGATCCCGACGCACGCCGTCACAATCGATCTTCCACGGTAGAACCCATGCACATTAAGACCGAACAGACCGAACGGCACACGCTGGCCGTGCTCGTCGACAACGAACCCGGCATCCTCGCGCGCATCGCCGGGCTGTTCTCGGGGCGTGGCTATAATATCGAGAGCCTGACCGTGTCGGAGATCACCGCCGACAAGGCGGTCAGCCGGATCACCATCGTCACCAGCGCGTCGCCGCCGGTGATGGAACAGATCATCGCCCAGCTCGACCGGCTGGTGCCGGTCCACAAGGTCATCGACCTGACGGTGCAGGGCGCGCATGTCGAGCGCGAGCTGGCGCTGGTCAAGGTCGTCGGCACCGGCGAGCACCGGATCGAGGCGCTGCGCCTCGCCGAAGTCTACCGCGCGCGCGTGGTCGACGCGACGGTATCGAGCTTCGTGTTCGAGGTGACGGGATCGATCGAAAAGATCGACAAGTTCACCGAATTGATGGCGCAGGTCGGGCTGGTCGAGGTCGCCCGCACCGGCATCGCCGCCATCGCCCGCGGACGAGAGGCCGCCTGAAATCTATTCGCGTCGCCGAACCGGACGACGCCATCATCTGCAAAGGGAAATCATCATGCGTGTCTATTACGATCGCGACGCCGATCTGAACCTGATCTCGGACAAGAAGATCGCGATCCTCGGCTATGGCTCGCAGGGCCATGCCCATGCGCAGAACCTGCGCGATTCGGGCGTGAAGAACGTCGCCATCGCGCTGCGCCCCGGTTCGGCCAGCGCCGCCAAGGCCGAAGGTGCCGGCTTCACGGTGATGCCGAATGCCGAAGCCGCTGGCTGGGCCGACATCCTGATGATCCTGGCGCCCGACGAGCATCAGGCGGCGATCTATGCCGACGACATTCACGCGAACCTGAAGCCCGGCGCGGCGCTGGCCTTTGCGCACGGGCTGAACGTCCACTTCGGGCTAATCGAGCCGCGTAGCGACGTGGACGTCATCATGATCGCGCCCAAGGGCCCGGGCCACACCGTGCGCAGCGAATATGTGAAGGGCGGCGGCGTGCCCTGCCTAGTCGCGATCCATCAGGATGCCAGCGGCAACGCACACGACATCGCGCTCGCCTATGCGTCGGGCGTCGGCGGCGGCCGGTCGGGCATCATCGAGACGAACTTCCGCGAGGAATGCGAAACCGACCTGTTCGGCGAGCAGGCCGTGCTGTGCGGCGGCGTCACCCATCTGATCCAGGCCGGGTTCGAGACGCTGGTCGAGGCGGGCTATGCCCCCGAAATGGCGTATTTCGAGTGCCTCCACGAAACCAAGCTGATCGTCGACCTGCTGTATGAGGGCGGCATCGCCAACATGCGCTATTCGATCTCGAACACCGCCGAGTACGGCGACATCGTGACCGGTCCGCGCATCATCACCGACGAGACGAAGAAGGAAATGAAGCGCGTGCTGGCCGACATCCAGTCGGGCCGCTTCGTGAAGAACTTCGTGCTCGACAACCGCGCCGGCCAGCCCGAGCTGAAGGCGGCGCGCAAGCAGGCGGCGGCGCATCCGATCGAAAAGACCGGTGCCGAACTGCGCGCGATGATGCCATGGATCGGGGCAAACAAGCTGGTGGATCAGTCGAAGAATTGATCGGCGCAGCGGCAACGCTGCACCGTCAAATTCTTCGACCGGCTGGCGCGACAAAGCCCGCCCTTCGGGGCGCGGCTTTGCCGCGACCGACGGGCGGGCGGGCCGCATGCGCGCCCGTCCTTCCCGCGAAGGCGGGAATCCATGGACGCTGCCGTTTCGGCTCCAGCACGAACGCTGCGGATATGGGTTCCCCCCTTGCGCGGGAACGACGGATGGTTTGCGGCTATCCACGTCCGTCGTCCCGGCGGAGGCCGGGACCCATGGACGCGGCACGGTCGCGGATCGATCGACAGCACCCGACACAATGGATTCCGGCCTCCGCCGGAATGACGGCGTGCATGTGGACAGGCCTTCGCAAGAAGGGCGTGAACGGGCGCGCATCTACTGCGCCTGCCACCGTACCGACCCTTTCCACCACGGCACCAACCACGAAACCGATCGTTTCGCATCCGGTATTTGACCCGAAGGTCCCTGCCCCCGACAAGGGCGGCATATCCTTTCGCCTTCGAACCGGAGAGCTTTTCCCATGCGCACCCCCCTGATCCTTGCCGCGACGTTGTTCGCGGTCGCCGCTCCCACCGTCGCGCAGATGCCCGGCGCACCCGACAAGTCGCGCGTTACCGCCGGCACCTACACCGTCGACACCGCGCACACGCAGGTCGCGTGGAAGGTCAACCACATGGGCTTCACGATGCTCGACGGGCTGTTCGGCGCGACCGGCGGCAGCGCGACGATCGATCCGAAGAACCCGGCGGCCAGCAAGGTCACGATCGACTTCAACGTTGCCGACACGCTGAGCGTTACCAGCCCGCAGTTCGCCGGCCATCTGAAGTCGAAGGATTTCTTCGACGTGGCGACCTATCCGACCGCCAAATTCGTCTCGACCCGCATCCAGCCGATGGGCGACCATTGGATGATGACCGGCAATCTGACGATCAAGGACCAGACCAAGCCGGTGCAGCTCACCGTCCGCTTCATGGGCGCGGGCCAGAACCCGATGAACAAGAAGGCCAATGTCGGCTTCACCGCGACCGGCAGCATCATGCGCAGCCAGTTTGGTCTGGGCTATGCCGTGCCCGCCGTGTCGGACAAGGTCGACCTGACGATCAACGCCGCGTTCGTCGGCGCATAAGCATTGCCGGGGGAAGCGTTGCCGCTCCCCTGGCCCCCTCAGGCCGCCAGCCTGACCAACCCGTCGAAGGTGCCGCGCACGCTGGGTGCGGCACCTTTGGCCGGTTTCCGCGCCCGCGCGCCGATCGCGCTGGACAATCGCGCGCCGAGCCGCCACATCACCGCCATGATCGGGCAGACGCTCCGCCTTCTTCGACTTAGCCGCCCTTAGGGGAGGAACGCACCGGCGTGCGCCTTCCCTGAGGGAGTATCGAACCCTAAGGCAGATACCGGCGCACCCATGAGCGATGCGCCCCTGACAGGCTGAAGACACCATGTTGCGCGATCCTTCGACCAAATACCGCCCCTTCCCCGCCATCGCCCTGCCCGACCGGCAATGGCCGTCGCGCACCATCACCCGCGCGCCGCGCTGGCTTTCGACCGACCTGCGCGACGGCAATCAGGCGCTGATCGATCCGATGGGCGCGGAGAAGAAGAACCGGTTCTTCGACCTGTTGCTGAAGGTCGGGCTGAAGGAGATCGAGGTCGGTTTCCCGTCGGCCGGGGCGACCGAGTTCGATTTCATTTCCGGCCTCGTCCGGCAGGATCGCATCCCCGACGACGTGTGGGTGCAGGTGCTGACCCAGTCGCGCCGCGACCTGATCGAGCGCAGCTTCGAGAGCCTCGACGGGGCGAAACAGGCGATCGTCCACCTCTACAACGCGGTCAGCCCGGCGTGGCGGCGGATCGTGTTCGGCATGGAACGGCCCGAGGTGAAGGCGATCGCCGTCGCCGGCGCGAAGGTGCTGCGCGACGAGGCCGGCAAGCGCCCGAACACCGACTGGCGCTTCGAATACAGCCCGGAAACCTTCTCGACCGCCGAACTCGATTTCTCGGTTGAGGTCTGCGCGGCGGTGATGGAGGTGTTGCAGCCGACGGCGGACCGGCCGCTGATCCTGAACTTGCCGGCGACCGTCGAGGCGGCGACGCCCAATATCTATGCCGACCAGATCGAATGGTTCTGCCGCAACGTGCCGAACCGCGACAGCGTCGTCATCTCGCTGCACACGCACAACGATCGTGGGACCGGGGTGGCGGCGGCCGAACTGGGGCTGATGGCCGGGGCCGACCGGGTCGAGGGCTGCCTGCTCGGCAATGGCGAGCGCACCGGCAATTGCGATCTCGTGACCGTCGCGCTGAACCTCTACACGCAGGGCGTCGACCCGAAGCTGGACCTGTCGGACATCGACGAGGTGGTCAACACGGTCAATTACTGCACCAGCCTGCCGGTCCATCCGCGCACGCCCTATGCCGGCGATCTGGTGTTCACCGCCTTTTCGGGCAGCCATCAGGACGCGATCAAGAAGGGCATGGCGACGCAGGCGCTGCGCAACGACGGCCTGTGGGAAGTCCCCTATCTGCCGATCGATCCCGCCGACCTGGGCCGCAGCTACGAAGCGGTGATTCGCGTCAATTCGCAGTCGGGCAAGGGCGGCGTCGCGTGGGTGCTCGAACAGGACAAGGGGCTGAAACTGCCCAAGCGGTTGCAGGCCGATTTCAGCCGCCACGTCCAGCAGATGGCCGACGACCTCGGCCGCGAGCTGAACGCCGCCGACATCTGGACCGCGTTCGCCGGAGCCTATCTGCCGCACGGATCGGAGCGCTATGCGCTGATCGACTATGCCGAAACGCATGCGCCGGGCGGCGGGCCGCCGCGCACCTTCGTCGGGCGCGTCCGGCTGGACGGTGAGGAGCGCGCGATCTCGGGCAAGGGCAACGGGTTGCTCTCGGGGCTGCTCGCGGCGCTGCGCGAGGATGGCGGCGTCGACATGGACGTGGTCGATTACAGCGAACATGCGATCGGCCACGGCGCGGATGCGCAGGCGGCGGCCTATCTCGAATGCACCCTGCCCGACGGGCGGCGGGTGTTCGGCGTCGGCATCGACGGCGATGTGGCCACCGCGACGGTCCGCGCGGCGCTGAGCGCGGCGAACGCGGCGGGGCGGTAACGCTACTGCTCCCTCTCCCCCTGACAAGGGGATAGGGATGCGCAGACTTGGTCTTTGCACAAGCAAAGGCCTAGTCGGAGCTGGGAGAGGGAGCGGCATGCGAGCCTTCGGCTCGCTTCGCCCCTCACCCAACCTGCGCTAGCCAGCGAGCTGGCAAGCTGCGGTATCCCTCTCCCCTATTCAGGGGAGAGGGCAGCGCTGCTGAACGCCCCCTACCGCCAGCGATCGAAATCGATCGGCGCGTCTTTCGACAGGAACTGCTCGGCGGGCGGCATCGGATATTTGAGGCCGGTGGCGCAGTTGAACAGCACCGCCCGCTCCTCCACCCCGACCAGCCCGTCGGCCAGCGCGCCGCGATACGCCGCCAGCGTCGCGCCGCCTTCGGGGCACAGCAGCAGCCCGTCGTGCCGCGCGGTGTCGTCGACCGCTTGCAGGATCGCGTCGTCGTCGACCGCCAGCGCGCGGCCGCCGCTTGCGCGGACCGCGCGCAGGATCAGGAAGTCGCCAACCGCGCGCGGCACGCGGATGCCGGCGGCGACGGTGTGGGCGTCCTCCCAGCGATCGGCATGTTCGACGCCGTCGTCATACGCCTTGACGATCGGCGCGCAGCCCGACGCCTGCACCGCATACATGCGCGGCCGCTGCGATCCGATCCAGCCCAGCGCCTCCAGCTCGTCGAACGCCTTCCACATGCCGATCAGCCCGGTGCCGCCGCCGGTCGGATAGAAGATCGCATCGGGCAACGTCCAGCCGAGCTGCGCAGCGAGTTCGAGGCCCATCGTCTTCTTGCCCTCGATCCGGTACGGCTCTTTCAGCGTCGAGAAGTCGAACCACAGCCCCTCGGCCGCGCCCTTCCCGACGATCGCGCCGCAATCGTCGATCAGGCCATCGACCCGCCACACATCACCGCCCTGCATCGCGATCTCGCGCACGTTGATCTCGGGGGTGTCGGCCGGGCAGAAGATGGTCGTGGCGATGCCGGCGCGCGCGGCATAGGCGGCGAGCGCCGCGCCGGCGTTGCCGTTGGTCGGCATGGCGATGCGCTTCACGCCCAGTGCCTTCGCCATCGCCACCGCCATCACCAGCCCGCGCGCCTTGAACGAGCCGGTCGGCAGCCGCCCCTCGTCCTTGACGATCGGCCGGCCGGGTTCGGCGGCGAGTTCGATCAGCGGTGTCTCGATCTCGCCGAGAGTGACGATATTGCCGGAATCCCGCACCGGCAGCAGTTCGCGCCAGCGCCACAGATCGGTCGGCCGCGCGGCCAGCGTGTCGCGCGACAATGCACGGCCGACCGCGTCCAGATCATAGCGTACGAGCAGCGGCCGCCCGGCGCGCGACAGGCCGTGGAGCTGGTCGGCGGGGTAGCGCTCGCCGGTCAGCGAACATTCGAGATGGGTGACGAAGCTCGGGCGATCGGCGGTGCAATTCTCGTTCATGGACATCCTTTCCGAAGCGGTGGCGATCGGCACGACCGGGGCGCGGGCAATCGGTCCGGCGCGATGCACCGAAACGAACGACGCCGCCCCGGGGCCTGTCCCCGAAGCGGCGTCGATAAAACCGAAAGAGAGCGGATGCCCTCGACCAGCTTACTTCATATGCGCGCTGAGCAGCTTGTTCATTTCGAACATGCTGCACGACTTCTTGCCGAACAGCTTTTCCAGCGTCTCGTCGGCGAGGATCTGGCGCTTGTCCTTGGGATCCTGCAGATCGTGCTTCTTGATGTATTCCCACATCTTGCTCACGACTTCGCTGCGGGGCAACGGGTCCGATCCGGTGATCTTCGCGAGGTCCGCCGAAGGCGTCACCGGCTTTGCAATTCCGCCCTTGGCAGCGCCGGTCGTACCGGTCGTCTTGGGTTCCTTGGCCATGATAATCTCCTAATCCCCCTACAGGGCCGCGCCGGTCAGGGCGCGGCAGGTTGGCGGTTATGCAATGTTCCGATGCGGTTGTCGCGGGGGAATTGCCACGACCGGTCGAAACGAACCCTGAATGACGCTACGTCCGACGGGTTTTAAAACCCGAAGCGGGCGCGCACGCCATAGAAACGCGGCATTGCCGGATAGACGCCATACGTTCCGGTCTGCTCGGGAATCGCGAAACCGGAAATATTATAATATTGGTTGGTGATATTCTCGACGAAGAATTCCGCCGAGATCCGGCGGTCGTCGGTCGCGACACCGATCTTGCCGTTGAGCAGCGGATAGGCATCGTTGCCGACCGTCGTCGTCCCCGTCCCGTCGCGCACGATCGACACGTCGCTGTTGTAGCGCATGTCGACATGGAACAGCGCGTTGAGCGTGCTGGTCAGGCGCGGGGTCCATGTCGCGGCGACGGTGAAGACGTTGCGCGGCTGGTTCAGGAACTGGCGACCGTTCTGGTTCTGGAGCGGGGTGCCGGTAAAGTCGTTGCTCGCGTCATAGGCGGCGTCGAGCAGCGTGTAGCCCAGCCGGAAGTTCAGCGCGCGGATCGGCTGGATCACCGATTCCAGCTCGATACCCTTGGCGGTGGATTTGGGCACGTTCTGCACGACGAAGCTGTTGCCCGCGAAGATCAGCGACTGGAGCCCCTTGAACTTCTGGTAGAACAGCGCGGCGTTGAACGAGAATTGCCGCGACAGGCTGGTTTTCAGCCCCAGTTCGTAGCTGTCGACCGTCTCCGCGCCGAACTCCAGATCGGTCGCCTGCGCGCCGTCGCCGCCCAGCACCCGCGTGTTGAAGCTCGCCTGGTCGAGATTATAGCCGCCCGATTTGAAGCCGCGATCATAGCTGGCATAGCCCAGCACGTCGGAGGTGAATTTATAGGCGAGCTTGGCGGTGCCGGTCAGGCGGCTTTCGCTGCGGTCATGGGTGTAGTTGCCGTTGAATTCGCTGCTGATCGCCGGGTTGCAGCTCAGCAGGAACAGGTTCTGGAACAGCGCCGGGCTCGCCTGCCGAATCAGGTTGCGATAGGTAACGGCGTTGGCATCGGTGCCGAGGAAGAAGTTGCACGCCGCCGGGTTGCTGTTGATCGACGCCGCCAGTTCCTTGCGCTCGTAATTGTAGCGCAGGCCGAGCGTCACCGACAATTTGTCGCTGACGTTGATGATATTGTGGGTGAACAGCGCGAAGGCGTTGGTATCGACCTGGAACTCGTCGTTGTTGTTGCCCTGCCCCGGCTGGTTCGGGGTCAGCGGGGTGTTGAGATAGTTGAACAGCGCCGATCCCGGCGGGGCCGCCTGTTGCAGCGCGGCGCTCTGCGCATAGAGCAACTGGCCGAACAGCGGCACGGTGCCGGCGGGCAGCGCCGGCCCGCCGCGCAGCGCGGTGACGAGCTGGGTGAAGGTCGGCACGTTGAAGCTGCCGTAGAATTGCGCCTGCCGCCCGATCCCGCCCGCCGACGGCGGTGCGGCGAGCGCGCCGGCCAGAAGCGTGTCGACATAGCGGTTGGCGTCGTTGCCCAGCCGCACCGTGTCGCGCAGTTGCAGCTTTTCGTTGAGGTAAAAGGCACCGACCAGGAAATCGACCTTGCCGTCGAACAACTGCCCCTGGAAGCGCACTTCCTGCGTGATGTCGCGCAGCGCCGAGCGATAGCCTTCGCGGTACGCGCGATCGATCCCCGAATAGTCGATGTCCTGATTGCGCAGCACGCGGAAGTCGCGATACGCGCTGATCGAGGTCAGCTTGAAATCGCCGACATCGGCGTTGATCTCACCCGACACGCCCCAGTCGCGCACCGCCTCGCCATAATCGCGGCCGGGCGATGCCGCCATCCGCCGCTCGGACGGCGAGCCGGTGTAGATGCCGGTGCGCCCCTGCCCCGCCGCGATCGCCTGAATCGCCGCCGCCGTGCTGCCGCGCGTGCCGCTGACGACGCCGCAGCATTGTTCGTCGGTCTTGTAATAATCGCCGATCAGCCGGAAGCTGAAGGTCGAGGTGTCGTAGAGCGCCTGTCCGCGCACGTACCAGCGGTTGATGTCGTTGAACGAGCGGTCGGAATTGACATCATCGATGTACCCGTCGCGCTTGCGATAGCCGCCGTCGACGCGCAGCGCGAGGCTTTCGGCAACCGGACCGGTCAGCGCACCCTTGATCTCATAGGCGTTGAAATTGCCGTATTCGCCCTCGACATAGCCGCCCAGATCGAACTTGGGCTGCGCGGTGAACACCGACAGCGCCCCCGCCGAGGTGTTGCGGCCGAACAGCGTGCCCTGCGGCCCGCGCAGCACCTCGATCCGTTCGACTTCGGGCAGTTCGGCGATGGCGATGCCCGCGCGCGAGCGGAACACGCCGTCGATGAACACGCCGACCGCCGGTTCGAACCCCGGATTGTCGCCCGCCGTGCCGACGCCACGGATCGACAGCGAGGTCGACACCGCCGACGACTGGCCGGTCGTGGTCTGGAGCGAGGGGGCGAGCTGTTCGAGGCCGCGAATGTCGCGCACCCCGGCGTCGTCGAGCAACTGCGCGTTCACCGCCGTCACCGCGATCGGCACGTCCTGGATTGGTTCGGCACGGCGGTTGGCGGTGACGATGATGTCGTTGCCCCACCCTTCCTCCGCGTCCGGCTGCGCTGCCGGGGCAGCAACCGTGGCGGGCGCGACCGGGGTTTCGGTCGTCTGCGCGTGGACCGGGGCGGCGGCGATGAACACCGAGAGCGCGGTCGCCCCCAACAGGTCGAACTTGGTCATGGCATCCCCTCCTGCTAACCGCCGATTGATACCGGTCGAATTATTTGTATTTGGTGACGTAGCAACCACCGCCCGTCAACGGGGAAGGCGGTGGTGCATGCACTTTCTCTCCTTGAACGGGTATGGAAGCCACACTTGCCCGTATACAGAGCGCCGACGCGCTGAACCCTGCGTGGCAGAAGATCGGGAATGGAATCGAAGATGGGTGACGCGACAGACGACATGCGCGACGGCGATCCGGTCGCGCCCGCGCCGAAACTTCCCGTGCCCGAGGATGTGGCCGAAGCGATCCGCACGCTCATCCGCTGGACCGGCGAGGACCCGACGCGCGAGGGGCTGCTCGACACGCCGCAGCGCGTGGCGCGGGCATGGAAGGAATATACCCAGGGCTATGGCGAGGACCCGGCGCGGCATCTGGCGCGCGTGTTCGAGGAAGTCGGCGGCTATGACGAGATCGTGCTGCTGCGCGACATTCCGTTCCAGTCGCACTGCGAACACCACATGGCGCCGATCACCGGCAAGGCGCATATCGCCTATCTGCCGCGCGACCATGTCGTCGGCATTTCCAAGCTGGCGCGGGTGCTGCACGGCTATGCCCGGCGGTTGCAGGTGCAGGAGCGGCTGACCGCGCAGGTCGCCGACTGTATCTGGAACGGATTGAAGCCGCGCGGGGTCGCGGTGGTGATCGAGGCGACGCACGGCTGCATGACCGCGCGCGGGGTGCGCACGCCCGGCGTCACCATGACGACCAGCCGGATGATGGGCGTGTTCCGCGACGACGAGCGCAGCCGCAAGGAAGTGCTGGCGTTGATCGGGCGGGGATAGGCGCGGAACGCCGCCGCAAGGCGAAACGTTTCGCACCCATGATGATCCGCACGCCCCTGCTTGCCGCCTTGCTGCTCGTCGCCTGTTCGGCCGATCCGCCGCGCGAGGCGAACAACGCCATGGCAGCGGCGGTGCCGGCGGGGTCGGGCGGCGGCGTCACGCCCTCGCCCCGCCCGCTGCCGAGCGTGCTGCCCGGCGTTCCCGAGGAGCCCGACCCCCACCCCGCGCCCGACCTCCAGCCGATGGTGCGCGCCGATTTTCAGGACAGGCAGTTGCTCGGCAGCGGATGCGATTATCGCGACACCGGATCGGGCGCGATCCTGCTCCACCTGCGCGACGAGGGCGACGGGCTGGTCAAATACGGCAACCGCCTGCGCCGCATCGCCGCCGCCACGCCGGGGCGCGAGGCGATCGCACTCGGCGGCATCGCGGCGGGCGACGGCGTGTCGTTCATCCTCACGCCGCAGCTGGGCGATCCGGTCCAGACGAGCGATTCGACGCAAAGCCGGCCGGCGAGCCTGACCATGCGCACCGCCGACAATGGCGAGACCGTATATCAGGGCGGCCGCTGGGACTGTGGCAGTTAGGCCGGATCGATATTCAACGAAATGCCTTCCCAATCTGCTCCCCTCCCTGACAAGAGTTTCGGGTCGGTCATGCTCCCGGCATGACCTGAACAGTGTGGGGCACTGTTCACCCGAAACTGGGTTGAGGGTGGGTAGGCCGGTTGTGGAGCGCTTGCGTTTCCTCGCGGGCCGACCCACCCCCGGCCCCTCCCTTGTCAGGGAGGGGAGATGCAGGAGCCGCCGTCTGGCTGAATATCGATCGGTCCTGGATCGGATCGATATGCGGCTAACGCCACGGCTTTTCGTCGTTCCCGCGCAGGCGGGAACCTATAGACGCAGCGGGTGCAATTCGATCACCGGCGTCGGCGTATATGGACCCCAGCCTTCGCTGGGATGACGCTTGCTTCAGGGTAGCTGGATCTGACCTTGGAAATCTGGTGGCCACGGAGGGACTCGAACCCCCGACGCCCGCTTTAGGAAAGCGGCGCTCTGTCCAGCTGAGCTACGCGGCCGATCGTTCGACGCTTTATCGCTCCCGATCCGCCGACGCAACGCTTGCGGATCAGTTCGCCTGTTCGGGCGGCACGACCGGCAGCGGCAGCGGTGCGATCGGCACGCCTTCCTCGACCAGCGCCTTCGCCTCGGCACGGGTCGCCTGTCCGTGGATCGGGGCCACGTCCGCCGCGCCGCTGTGCATCGCCCGCGCGCGGTCGGCAAAACCGCGCCCGACCCATTCGCTGCCCGACAGCGCCTTGCGCTGCGCCTCGGCAAGCATCGTCAGCGCCGCCTTCACCGCCTGTGGCGAGGGCCGCTCGCCCCCGCCCTTAGCGGCGATGTTCGGGGCCATCACCGCCTTGGCGACATCGGCGTCGTCGCACATCGGGCAGTGGATCAGCTTCGCGACACGCTGCTCGTCATAGGCGGTGCTGGAGGCGAACCACGCCTCGAACACATGGCCCTGCCCGCAGCGCAGGTCGAAAACGATCACGCCACCACCTCGACCGGCGGGATCGGCCGGCGGTGGCGCGCGACCGGAATGCGCGCGCGCGCCACCGCCACCTGCGCCGGATCGATCGTGACGAAGCCGATGCCGGCGTCGCTCCCCATATCGAGCATCACCTCGCCCCACGGTCCCACGACCAGCGAATGGCCATAGGTGGTGCGACCATCGGCATGGTGGCCGGTCTGCGCCGCCGCGATGACGAACGCGCCAGCCTCGATCGCGCGGGCGCGCAGCAGAACGTGCCAGTGGGCGTGGCCGGTCGGCACGGTGAAGGCGGCGGGCACCGCCAGGACCTGCGCCCCGGCATCGCCCATCGCGCGGAACAGGTCGGAAAAGCGCAGGTCGTAACAGATCGACAGGCCGAACATCCCGACCGGGGTCGCGACGACCCGCGCGGCATCGCCCGGCGCGTAACTGGCCGATTCGCGCCATGCCTCGCCGGTCGGCAGCGTCACATCGAACAGGTGCAGCTTGTCATAGGTCGCGCGGACGGTGCCGGCAGCGTCGATCACATAGCCGCGATTGGCGAGCCGCCCGTCGTCCCGCCGCACCGCGAGCGAGCCGAGATGGACCCAGAGTCCGGCGCGCGCCGCCGCCTCGCGCACCGCCGCCAGCACCGGATCGTCGTCTTGCGCAAACAGATTGGCCGCCGCCCGGTCGCGGTCGCGGTCGACCAGCCCCGACATCTCGGGAGTGAACAGCATCGCCGCCCCGCCCGCCGCCGCCCGTTCGACGGCATCGACCAGCACTTGGGCATTGGCGGCGGGATCGATCCCCGCCGTCATCTGGAGCAGCGCGAGCTTCACGATGCCAGCAGCGGGTCCAGCTTGCCGGCACGCTCCAGCGCCGCCAGATCGTCCGACCCGCCGACATGGGTATCGCCGATGAAGATCTGCGGCACGGTGGTCCGCCCGTTGCTGCGCGCCAGCATCTCCTGCCGCTTGGCCCCGCCCATCGAGATGTCGATCTCGTCATAGGCCGCGCCCTTTTCGTCGAGCAGCCGCTTGGCACGGACGCAGTATGGGCAGAACGCCTTGGTGTAGATGAGAATGGTAGCCATGGGGTGGAGGTGTGGCGTGAGCGCCCCCTTGTCAATCGTCCGTCCCCACGACCCGCGCCCAGCACAGCACCCGGACCGACGCCGCCCCGGCCGCCAGCAGCACCCGCGCGCAGCCGTCGGTGGTCGATCCGCTGGTGTGGACATCGTCGACCAGCAGCACCGCCTGCCCCCGGAATAGCGCCGGATCGCCACAGGCGAACGCCCCCGCGACCGCCTTCGCCCGCGCCGACCGGCCCATCGCGCGCAGCGGCGGCGTGGCGCGGATACGGGTGAGCGCATGGCGCTCGACCGGCAGGCCGGTCGTCCGTGCCAGCGCATCGGCGATCAGCACCGCCTGATTATACCCGCGCACCCACAGCCGCCGCCGGTGGAGCGGCACCGGCACGATCAGGGTTACGTCGCCCGGCACCTGTCGCCGCATCAGCCGCGCCATCGTGTCGGCCAGCGCCAGCCGCCCGCCATATTTGAGCTTCAACGCCACATCGCGCGCGACCGGACCATAGGCGACGGCGGCGCGCACCCCGCCATGCGCCGGCGGGCGGCGGCGGCAGGGATCGCACACCGCCTCCCCCGCCACCGCGAACGGAATGCCGCAGCGCGCGCAGGCCGGATCGCCGAGGAACCGCAAGCCTGCCCAGCAACCGGCGCAGAAGCGGTGATCCGCCTCCACCACCACGCCACACCCCGGACAGCGCGGCGGCAGCGCCAGTGCGGCGAGTCCGGCAAGAAGGGCGGCGGGGCGCATGCCCGCCCTTGTCGGCGGCGGTCGCGCCCGGCACAAGCGGCGGCGTGAGTGTTCCCGATCTTTTCGCCCGCCGCCGCCGCCGCGCGCACCGCGACCGTGCCGCCACCGGCTTCGCCGGGGCCGATTTCCTGCATCGCTTCATGCTGGAGGGAGTCGCCGAACGGCTCGACGCCGTCACCCGCAGCTTTGCCGACGTGCTCGACCTCGGTTGTGCCGATGCCGCATTCGTCCCCCCGGCGGGGGCGCGGGTCGTGCGCTTCGATCCCGGCTTCGCCTTCGCCCGCGCCGCCGGTGGCGTGCAGGGGGAGGAGGACCGGCTACCGTTCGCCGATGGCGCGTTCGATCTGGTGGTATCGGTGGGGACGCTCGACAGCGTCAACGACCTGCCCGGCGCGCTGACTTTGATTCGCCGCGCGCTGCGCCCCGATGGGCTGTTCCTCGCCGCCTTCACCGGCGGGTCGACGCTCGCCACGCTGCGCCGCGCGCTGCTGACTGCCGAGAGCGAACGGCCGGCGGCGCGGGTACATCCGCAGATCGACCTGCGATCGGCCGGCGATCTGCTGGTGCGCGCCGGATTCGCGCTGCCGGTCGCCGATTCGGAAGTGCTGCGCGTGCGCTATGCCGGGATCGGCCGGCTGATCGGCGACCTGCGCGGCATGGGCGCGACCAGCCTGCTCGGGCAGGCGCCGCTGGCGCGCGACACGCTCGCCGCCGCCGCCGAAAGCTTCGCGGCGCAGGCCGACGCCGATGGCCGCACGACCGAGACGTTCGAAGTGATCTACCTGACCGGCTGGGCCCCCGCCCCCAGCCAGCCGCAACCCGCCCGCCGGGGCAGCGCCACCGCCTCGCTCGCCGATGCGCTGGGACGCAAGGAGGGGTAAGAAGCTGATTTGAAAACGCGCGAAAGTGCGAGTTTCAGATCAACGCTTCGAGCAGCGCGATCAGCGGGCGGTCGGCGGGTGGCATCGCCAGTGCGTGGAGTTCGACCGGGCGGACCCATTTGAGTGCCGTCGCCTGAAGCGCTTGCGGAATGCCCGTCCATTTGCGCAGCGCATAGAGCAGCAGCAGCAGATGCCGCTCGCCCAACGGTTCGCTGGCGAAGGCGGCGGGGGCGAGGCAGCTATGGTCGACCACGATCCCCAGTTCCTCGTACAATTCGCGCACCAGCGCCGCTTCGGGCGTTTCGCCCGGCTCCACCTTGCCGCCGGGAAATTCCCACAGCCCGGCCATGTGCGTGCCCGGCGGCCGTTGCTGGACCAGCACGCGCCCGTCGCGATCGACCATGGCGGCGGCGGTGACGAACAGCATCGACATTTCATTAACCTCGTATCGTTATCAATCGGGGCGA
This sequence comes from Sphingomonas sp. Leaf407, assembly GCF_001425385.1. Taxonomy (GTDB): domain Bacteria; phylum Pseudomonadota; class Alphaproteobacteria; order Sphingomonadales; family Sphingomonadaceae; genus Sphingomonas. The sequence continues at coordinate 477,168 of NZ_LMQO01000003.1, read as the reverse complement.
ACCTAGTCCGGGGAGGGGTGGCTGTATGCGATCGGTCCTGCGTTTCGCACGCAAACTATGGCGCGACCGGCGTGGCGGCACCGCGATCGAATATGGCATGATTCTCGGGCTGGTGGTGGTCGTGCTGATCGTCAGCCTGAAGCTGCTGGCCGGCACCACGACCGACATGTGGGCGCACGTCAGCGAAAAAGTGATCCAAAACGGGCCGCGCCCATAACATTGCGCATCGCGTCGGGTTCCCGGTCTTAAAACTTTCTCAACCAGCGGATCGGTACAAGGGTGGTGCTGAACGGGTGGATCATCCGAACGGCCGGGTAAGTCGAACCACGCAGAACCATGGAGACCGGAATGCAGCAGATTCGTAATTTCGTGAAGAACAGCAAGGGCGCGACCGCAATCGAGTACGGCCTGATCGCCGCGCTGATCGCCGTTGCCGCCATCACCGCGATGAAGGGTCTGGGCGGTCAGCTCACGTCGACCTTCAACAACGTGACGTCGAACATGAAGAACACGCCGGCTACCTGATAATCGTTCCAAGGATCGATTATACGCGACGGGCGGCGGAACGATGGTTCCGCCGCCCGTTCGTGTATCGACGCCCCCGTTTTGGGATGGCGGACGACGTTACAGCCGCCCCATCGCCAGGAACTTCTGCCGCCGCGCCGCCCGCAGGCTCGCCGCGTCCTGCCCCACCAGCGTGGTCAGCACCCCCTCGATCGCATCGCCCAGCGCGGCGATGGCCGCCGCCGGATCGCGGTGCGCCGCGCCCAGCGGTTCGGTGACGATCGTGTCGATCACGCCCAGTGCCTTGAGGTCCTGCGCCGTCACCCGCATCGCCTCGGCCGCCTCGGGCGCCTTGTCGGCGGTGCGCCACAGGATCGACGCGCACCCCTCGGGCGAGATCACCGAATAGACCGCGTGCTCCATCATCAGCACCCGGTTGCCCGCCGCCAGCGCGATCGCGCCACCCGAGCCCCCCTCGCCCAGAATCGCCGACACCATCGGCACGCCGAGGTTCAGCGCCGCTTCCGTGGAGCGCGCGATCGCCTCGGCCTGGCCGCGCTCCTCGGCCTGGATGCCGGGGAACGCGCCCGACGTGTCGACCAATGTCACCACCGGCAGGCCGAAGCGGTCGGCGATCTGCATCAGCCGGATCGCCTTGCGATAGCCCTCGGGCTTGCCCATGCCGAAATTGTGGCGCAGCCGCGACGCGGTATCGTCGCCCTTCTCATGGCCGATCACCATCACCCGGCGCCCGCGCAACCGGCCGATCCCGCCCAGGATCGCGCTGTCGTCGGCAAAGGCGCGGTCGCCGCCCAGCTCCATGAAATCCTCGACCAGCGCGGCGACATAATGTTTGAAGTGCGGCCGTTCGGGGTGGCGCGCGACCTGCGTCTTCTGCCACGGGGTCAGCCGGGCATAGGTCTCGCGCAGCAGCCGGTCGGACTTGGTCTGCAACCGGCCGATCTCGGCGGCAATATCGACCGCGCCATCGGCGGCGGTATCGCGCAGTTCGTCGATCCGCGCCTGCAGTTCGGCGATGGGTTTTTCGAAGTCGAGAAAGGTGGCCATGGTCCCGCGCCCTATGGCCGCACCCGCCCTTCGTCAATCAGCGGGTGGCGTTCGTTGACCAGCCGCACCAGCCGCGACGTGTCGACATGGGTGTAGATCTCGGTCGTGGCGATGTCGGCATGGCCCAGCATCGCCTGTAACGCGCGCAGGTCCGCGCCCCCCTCCAGCAGATGGGTGGCAAAGGCATGGCGCAGGACGTGCGGGCTGATCCGGTCGGGCGCGATGCCCGCCTCGCCGGCCAGCGCGCGGACGATCTGGTACAGCCGCACCCGCGTCAGATGCCCCTTGCCCGAGGGGAACAGCCACGCGCTGTCGGCGGGAACATTCGCGCGCCAGCGCACCACGGCGGCGCGCGCGCGGTCGGACAGCGGCACCATCCGCTCGCGCCCGCCCTTGCCCTTCAGGATCAGATAGGGCCGATCGCTGGCGATCCCGCCGCGCGGCAACGACACCAGCTCGGTCGCGCGCAGCCCCGATCCATAGAGCAGCTCGAACAGCGCGGACAGGCGCAGGTCGTTGCGGTCGGGCGGCACGCGCGCGATCCGGTCGGCGATCGCGGCGAACATCGCGTCTATATCGCCGGTCGACAAGGTGCGCGGCAACGCACGATGCGCGCCGGGCCGGGGCAATGCCTCGCCCGGATCGTCGGCGCGCAGGCCATCGTCGAGCAGGAAGGCAAAGAACCGGCGCAGCGCCGCGCTCTTGCGCGCGACCGTCGACTTGGCGAGGGTATGCCATTCGTCCGCCACCCGCCCGATCGCCGCCGCATCGGCCTCGCCCAGCCGGCCGTTCAACGTGTCGGAGGCGAGCGTCAGGTCGGTGCGATAGGCGGCGATCGTGTTGCGCGCCGCGCCGGCCTCGGCCGTCATCATTTCGAGGAACCGGTCGATCAGGATGCGGTCGGTGGTCACAAGCCGCCGCCCCGAACACCGTCGTCACCCCGGACTTGTTCCGGGGTCCACCGTGCCGTGAGCGGTAACGCTCGATCCACAAGCGGCAACACCTGCCGATGGGTGGACCCCGGAACAGGTCCGGGGTGACGACGGGAGTACCGGATCGCTCCGCTCACCCCCGCGCGATCGCTTCGGCCGCGATCATCCGCGCTTCGCCCTCGCGGCCGGCGGCGCGCAGCGCGGCGACGATGTGGAACAGCGTCTCCGGCCCCACCCCGCGCCAGTCGCGGGTCTGCATGCCGACCGCCGCGAGCAGCAGCACGGTTCCGGCTTCCCCGTTCACCCCGGCGCGATCGATCGCATCGGTCCACGGATTGCGCGCGCCGATCGCGACGCCAAGGTCGCTGGCCAGCCCCCGCACCTCACCCTGCGGCAACCGACCGAGGCCCGCCAGCCCGGCGAACAGCAATTGCCCCTTGCGCTCGTTGCTCCCGGCATAGTCCGACACCGCGCCCGGCTGCACCATCCGCCCGACCGGATCGGCCAGCGCCAGCATCGCCCAGCCATCGCTGGCGGGCGCGACCACCCCCGCCCAGCGCATCGCCGGCAGGTCGAGCCCGGCGGTCAGCATCGACGCGATCAGCGCATCGGCATCGGCGACATGCGCCGCGACCGGGGCGATCATCGCCGCCGCGCGCGCGGTCAGCACCCGCCGCGCGAACCCCAGCGGGCCGCTGCCCTCGACCGCCCAGAACTGCTTGAGCATCGCCAGCCGGTCGGCATCGCTGCCGGTAAAGGCGGTGCGCAGGTCGCTCGACAGCGCGGTCTGGGTGCTCGTCGCATCCTCATCGGTGCCGAGCTGCGCATAGAGATCGACCAGCGCCCCGCTCGACAACACGCCCTGCGCCGCCGCCAGATCGGCATCGGCAAGCCGCGCGCCCGCCGCATATTGCGGCGCGGTCGCATGCCAGTAGCGGACCTGCGGGCCGACCGTGGCATAGAGCGATCCCGGCACCTCGGTCGCGCTGGCGGCGGCGAGGCCATAGCGCCATGCGCTGAGGCGATCGACGCCGTCCCATTCGATCGTCACCGCGCGGCGGCCCTGCGCGCCGGCGCCGACGATCTTTTCGGCCAGCGCCACGTCGATCGCGCCGCCGCCCGGCGCCTGTCGCTTCGCCTGATCGACGATCCGCCCCGCCTGGCGCGGTTCGCCCGACAGGCCGAGGCACATCGCGTTCGCCAGCCGCCAGCCGCGCTCGTTCGAACTGGCAAGCCCACCGTCGACCAGCGGGCACAGCCCGCCCGGATCGCCTGTCGCCAGCATCGCCTGCAACGCGATCTGGTACAGCTTGGGCGTATAATTCTCGATGTCGACCGCCTGCACCATCGCGCGGGCGGCGGGTGCCTCGCCCATGCGCAGCAGCAGCCATGCGCGCTCGGCGGCGAAATCCGCGCCGTTCACGCCGCCCGGGGTCGCGACGTTCGCGACCAGCGCGCGGCGCAGCGCGATCGACAGCCAGCGCGAGGCGACCGGCGCGTCGAGCCGCCGCATCAGCGCCTGCAGCCACGGCCCGCCGGCATCGCCGAACGCATTCGCCCCGAACGCCGCACCCGCTTCGCCGGCGATGCCGATCTCGGCGGTCGAGCGGCGGGCATAGTCGGGCAGTTCATATTCGCGCAGCGCCTGCGCATCGACCGGGGTCGGCATCGGCGTCGCGGCAGGAGTCGCGCCGGGCACCGGCAGGCCGATCGTGCCGGGCAACGGCTGGACGATCGGCGCGGGCGGCGCGAAGCTCTGCCCGCCCGGCGCTGCCGACGCGCTGGGCCGCGGGGTCGGCGTGGGGGCGGGAGTCGGCGCAGGGCTGTCACCGAAGCCCGGCGGCAACAGCGATTCGGGCACGTCCTGCCCGATCGCCGGCACGCCCGCGACCAGGGCGATCGTCAGGCCGGCGGCGATGCGCCAGCGATCAGTTGGCGAGATTTTCAAGCGCAACCGCCTTTTCGACCTGCACCGGCTGCTGCTCGGTCGACCGCCCCGCCAACAGGAACATGCCGCCGATCAGGGCGACAAGGACGACGAGAAGCACTAGAAGCGAACGCGACATGGATCAGATCGTCCCGAAACAAAGGGGGTGGGTTGCGACGACGCGCCTTTTGCCCGATCGGCGGGGCGGCTGTATAGCCCCCGGCGCAATGCTGCAAACCCAAGACCCCCGCCCCCCCGTGCCGCCCCGCTGGAGCGGCAAGCCGATCGTGCTGATCGGGCTGATGGGCGTCGGCAAATCCACCGTCGGCCGCCGTCTGGCGCAGCGGATGAAGCTGGATTTCGTCGATGCCGACAACGAGATCGAACATGCCGCCGGCATGACCATCGCCGAAATCTTCCAGCGCTTCGGCGAGGATCATTTCCGCGACGGCGAACGCCGGGTCATCGCCCGGCTGATCGACGGCCGCCCGAAGGTGATCGCGACCGGCGGCGGCGCGTTCATGCAGGCGGAGACGCGCGACCTGATTCTCGACCAGGCGCTGGCGATCTGGCTCGATGCGTCGCCCGACGTACTCGCCGACCGCGTCCGCCGCCGCGACACCCGCCCGCTGCTGCGCGGCAAGGACCCCAAACGGGTGCTGACCGACCTCGCCCGCGTGCGCAATCCGGTCTATGCGCTCGCCCCCGTCCATGTCGTCAGCCAGCATGCGCCGCACGACGCCACCGTCACCGCCATCCTGAAAGCCATCGGCCAATGACCATCATCCCCGTCGCCCTTGCCGAGCGCGGCTATGACATCGTGATCGAGGACGGGGTGCTGGCGCGCAGCGGCGAACGGCTGGCCCCCATCGCACGCGGACGGCGGATGGTGATCGTCGCCGACGCCAATGTCGCCGGCCACCTCGCGACGCTCACCAACTCGCTATCGGCGGCGGGCGTGGCGAGCGAGGCGGTCACGATCGCGGCGGGCGAAGGCTCGAAAAGCTGGGCGACGCTCGAACGGCTGCTCGATTCGCTCCTCGCGCTGGGTATCGAGCGCGGCGACCATATCGTCGCGCTGGGCGGCGGGGTGATCGGCGATCTCGTCGGCTTCGCCGCCGCGATCCTGAAACGCGGCTGCGGCTTCGTGCAGGTGCCGACGACGCTCTTGGCACAGGTCGATTCGTCTGTCGGCGGCAAGACCGGGATCAACACCCGCGCCGGCAAGAATCTGGTTGGCGCGTTCCACCAGCCTGCGCTGGTGCTGATCGACCCGCAGACGCTCGACACGCTGCCTCCCCGCGAGGTCCGCGCCGGCTATGCCGAGGTCGTCAAATACGGGCTGATCGACGATCCCGATTTCTTCGACTGGTGCGAAGCCAACGTCGCCGCGCTGCTGGCGGGTGAACCCGCCGCCCGCACCCACGCCATCGCCCGCTCGGTCGCCGCCAAGGCACGCATCGTCGGCGAGGACGAGCGCGAGACGAGCGGGCGGCGCGCGCTGCTCAACCTCGGCCATACGTTCGGCCATGCGCTGGAGGCGGAGGCCGGATACGACGGATCGCTGCTCCACGGCGAGGGCGTGGCGGCCGGCATGGCGCTGGCCTTCGCCTATTCCGCCGCCAAGGGCCTGTGCCCGCCGGAAGACGCCGCGCGGGTCGCCGCGCATCTGCGCGCCGCCGGCCTGCCCGACGGGCTTGCCGCCACCGGCATATCCGCCTCGGGCGAGACGCTGGTCGGCCATATGCTCCACGACAAGAAGCGCGAGGGCGGCACGCTGCCGTTCCTGCTCGTGCGCGGCATCGGAGCGACCTATCTCGACCGCAGCGTCGACCTCGGCGACGTCGCCGCCTTCTTGAACGCGCAGCCGCGCTGATGCCGCAGGGCGTCGCCAAGGCGAATTTGCCGACCAAGGTGTGCCCGGTGTGCCAGCGGCCGTTCGCGTGGCGCAAGAAATGGGAGCGCGACTGGGACAATGTCGTCTATTGCTCCGACCGCTGCCGCCGCGAGTCGCGCAAGGGATCGACGCCGGCGTCTTAACCGAATCGCAGGACCCTTCGGTCATGCTGCCGGGTTGGAGGGAAAAGCCCTGATGAACCGACCACGGGCCAGATTGTCGTCGCGCAATCCGCTGCTGTCCTGGCTGGTCCAGCCCGGCGCACCGGTCCGCGCGAACGCCCGGCCGATGCTGCTGGCCGAGCTGCTGTCGTCGCCGGTCGCGCTGTTCCTCGGCGCGGCGAACGGCCTGCTCGTACTTGGCGTCGCATGGTTCTCGACGCACGCCGCCGTGTTCCTCGCCTTCGCCGCGATCGAACTGGCGTTGCTGACCGTGCGCGTTCGCACCGTCCGCCGGATCGAGGCGGAACGTGCCCGTGGCGAGATACCGGCGATCGACGCCTCGGTCGTGCTGTCGATCCTGTGGTGCGCGTTGCAGGGGGCGGTCGCGGCCACGATCATGCTGCGGGCCGAACCGGTGCTGATAATCGTGTCGACGACGATGATTATGGGCGTCATCGCGCCGATCTGCGCGCGCAATTACGCCGCGCCGCGCCTTGCGATGCTGCTGGTCCTGTTATGCGACGTGCCGTTCAAGCTTGGCGCGGCGCTCTCGGGCATTCCGCTGCTCCTCGCGATCCTGCCGATGATGATCCCGTTCGTGCTGGGCATCCGCTTCGTGCTCGGCAATTTCAACCGCACGCTGATCGCCACGCTGGAGGCGGAGGAAGCGAACCGCCATCTCGCGCGCCACGACGCGCTGACCGGCCTGCTCAACCGCTATGGGCTGGACGAGGCGCTGACCATGCTGCCCCATGCCGACGACCGGGCGATGGCGGTGCTGTGCCTCGACCTCGACGGGTTCAAGGGCGTGAACGACCGGCTGGGCCATGCCGCGGGCGACCGGTTGCTGGCGGGCGTCGCCGCGCGCCTGCTCGCCGCGACCGGCCCCGACGACATCGTCGCGCGACTGGGCGGGGACGAATTCATGATCGTCGTCCGCCACATGCCCCCGGCCGCCGTCGACGCCTTCGCCAGTGGATTGATCGACCGCATCGCCGGCGGCTCCTACGACGTCGGCGACACGGGGTCGGCGATGGTGGGGGCCAGCATCGGCTATGCCTGTTTCCCCGAGGATGCCGCGACCAGTGCCGAGCTGCGCACCCGCGCCGACGCTGCGCTCTATGCCGCCAAGGACGATGGCAAGGGCACCGGCCGCCGCTACGCGCCCCGCCCCGGCGATCGTTTCAGCAGCGCGGCGTGAAGTTGTTCGCGATGCGGCCGGCACCGCCGCATCCGCGTGAGCGGATCAGATCAAGGAATATCGCTTTCCGCCGCCCGGGTCTGCCGCCGTTCGGCGAACCATTGCCGCAGCATCGCCTGGGTACAGCCGGTCTGCCCGCCATCGCCGACCGGCGAACAACTGTTGGGCCGCCCGATCCGCGCCGCCTCCATCGCGGTATCGACCCGCGCCGACCATGCCGAATCGCCGCTCGCCTGCGACGGCTGGTCGCGGAAGCGCTTGGGGATGCGATAGCGCTCGCTCTCGCCCAGCCGCGCGCACACCACGATCTCCTCGGGGTCGGCCGCCTTGGGGCATGGCTCCTCGCCATAGACGGTGGCGTTGCGCACCTTGCGCGGCGGATCGGCCGGCGCGTCCTGCGCCAGCGCCGGAACCACGAACAGCAACGCCAGCCCCGCCAAACCCGTCCGCATCATCGCCGATCTCCTCATGACCCCACTCATACCGGTGCCCTCGATTAGCATTGGCTGAACGCACGAGGATTTCGGGATGTTGCACGGCGGACATCGCACGCTATGGCGGGGGCATGATCCTCGTCATCGACAATTACGACAGCTTCACCTGGAACCTCGTCCATTATCTGATGGAACTGGGCGCCCCGGTCCGCGTCGAACGCAACGACGCCATGACCGCGGCGGAGGCACTGGCGACCGGGGCCGACGCCCTGCTGATCTCGCCCGGCCCCTGCACCCCCAACGAAGCCGGCATCTCGCTCGACCTCGTCGCCGCCTGTGCCGAAGCGAAGCGCCCGCTGCTCGGCGTGTGTCTCGGCCATCAGGCGATCGGCCAGCATTTCGGCGGCAAGGTGGTGCGCGGCGGGTTGATGCACGGCAAGACCTGCCCGGTCGAGCATGACGGCACCGGCATGTTCGCCGGCCTCCCCTCGCCATTCACCGCGACGCGCTATCATTCGCTGATCGTCACCAACGTGCCCGACTGCCTCCACGTCAACGCGACCGCATCGGACGCCAGCGTCATGGGCTTCCGCCACCGTGACCTCCCGATCCACGGCGTCCAGTTCCACCCCGAAAGCATCGCCACCGAACACGGCCACGCCATGCTCGCCAATTTCCTGAAGGACGCCGGGGTACGCGCATGACCACGCGCACGCTGCTCCCCGATCCGTCGACGCCGCTGTCCCACGAAAGCGCGGCCGAAGCCTTCGCCGCGATCCTCGACGGCACCGTGGCGGACGATGCCATCGCCGGCTTCCTGATCGCGCTGACGCAGCGCGGCGAAACCAGCATCGAGATCGCCGAGGCCGCCCGCGCGCTGCGCGCCCGGATGATCCCGATCCACGCGCCGGAGGGAGCGATCGACGTCTGCGGCACCGGCGGCGACGGCCACCACACGCTCAACGTCTCGACCGCCGTCAGCCTCGTCGTGGCGGCATCGGGCGTGCCCGTCGCCAAGCACGGCAACCGCGCCGCCTCCAGCAAGGCGGGCGCGGCCGACACGCTCGAGGCACTCGGCCTCGACATGGCGCGCGCCGGGGGACAGGCGGAAGCGACGCTCGCCGACCTCGGTATCGCCTTCCTCTTCGCCGCCAATCACCATCCGGCGATGAAGCGCATCACCCCGATCCGCCAGCAGATCGGCAGCCGCACCATCTTCAACCTGATGGGGCCGCTCGCCAATCCCGCCCGCGTGACGCGCCAGTTGATCGGCATCGCCCGCCCCGACTATGCGCCGGTCTATGCGCAGGCGATGGAGTTGCTCGGTGCCGAAACCGCGCTGATCGTGTCGGGCGAGGAAGGGCTGGACGAGATTTCGGGCGCCGGCCCGACGATCGTCGTCCCCGTCGGCATGACGCTGTCCGACCGTATCGTGCCCGAGGACGCCGGCCTGCCGCGCCACCCGATCAGCGCGATTCGCGGCGGCGACGCCGCGCACAATGCGCTGGCGCTGCGCCGGTTGTTGCAGGGCGAGCGCGGGGCCTACCGCGGCGCGGTGCTGCTCAACGCCGCCGCCGCGCTGCTGATCGCCGGCACCGCCGCCGACCTCACCGACGGGGCAGAGCGCGCCGCCGAAACGCTCGACAATGGCGCAGCCGACCGGCTGCTCGACCAATGGATCGCCTATTCATGACGATGCTCGACACCATCCTCGCGACCAAGCGCGCCGAAGTCGCCGAGCGTTCGGCCAAAGCCTCGATCGCCGACCTCGACGCACGGGCCAGCGAACAAAGCGCGCCACGCGGCTTCCGCGCCGCGCTCGACGCCGCGCCCGGCCATGCGCTGATCGCCGAGATCAAGAAGGCCAGCCCGTCGAAGGGGCTGATCCGCGCCGACTTCGATCCGCCCGCCCACGCCCGCGCCTATGCCGCCGGGGGTGCCGCCTGCCTCTCGGTGCTGACCGATGTGGAGTATTTTCAGGGGGCCGACGACTATCTGATCGCCGCCCGCGCCGCCTGTACTCTCCCGGTGCTGCGCAAGGACTTCAACGTCGATCCGTGGCAGGTCACCGAGGCCCGCGCGATCGGCGCCGACGCGATCCTCATCATCGTCGCCGCCCTCTCCGACAGCCAAATGCAGGAGATCGAGGCGGCGGCGATCGAGCGGAACATGGACGTGCTGGTCGAGGTCCACGACCGCGCCGAACTCGACCGCGCGCTGGCGCTGCACTCGCGGCTGATCGGGGTCAACAACCGCAACCTCAAGGACTTTTCGGTCAGCTTCGACCGTACCTACGAACTAGTCGGCCATGCGCCGGCAGGCTGCACCTTCGTCGCCGAAAGCGGCCTGACCTCGCGCACCGATCTCGACGCGATGGCCGCCCATGGCGTCCGCTGCTTCCTGATCGGCGAGGCGCTGATGCGCCACGCCGATGTCGAGGGCGCGACGCGGGCGATGATCGGATGAGCCTGACCCACCTCGACGCCGACGGCAGCGCGCACATGGTCGACGTCGGTGGCAAGGCGGTAACGCAGCGGCAGGCGATCGCCACCGGCCGCATCACTCTGTCGGACGAAGCCATCACCGCGATTCGCGATGGCCTCGTCAAGAAGGGCGACGTCCTCGCCGTCGCGCGCGTCGCCGGGATCATGGCGGCCAAGCGCACCAGCGACCTGATCCCGCTGTGCCATCCGCTGCCGCTGACGAAGCTGTCGGTCGACTTCGCGTTCGAGGAAGGCGCGATCCGCGCCACCGCCACCGCCGCCACCGCCGGCCAGACCGGGGTGGAAATGGAGGCACTGACCGCTGCCTCGGTCGCGCTGCTCACCGTCTACGACATGGCCAAGGCGATCGACAAGACGATGGTGATCGAAGGCGTCTGCCTCCTCGAAAAGCGCGGCGGCAAGTCGGGCGACTGGGTGCGCGGGTGAGCGAACGCCGGTGAATGCAGTTCACCACCCTCTACCGTACCCCGGCGAAGGCCGGGGCCCAGTCGGGTAACGCGGGTGACATATCGCGACCGTCTCCCACCTGGACCCCGGCCTTCGCCGGGGTACGCTGGCGGTGAATAACCTATAGTCCGCAAAGGCTGCGCCATGACCCTCCTCCCCGTCGCCGACGCCCAGACCCGCGTCCTCGCCCTCGGTCGCGCCGTCCGACCCGAAACGCTGCCGATCGCCGACACCATCGGCCGCTACGCCGCCGCCGACATCGTGGCACTGCGCACCCAGCCCGCGCGGCCGCTGTCGGCGATGGACGGCTATGCTATCCGCTTCGACGACCTGCCCGGCCCATGGGACGTCATCGGCGAATCCGCTGCCGGCGCATCCTTCCCCGGCACCGTCACCCCCGGACAGGCCACCCGCATCTTCACCGGCGCGGCGATGCCCGCCGGCACCGATTGCGTGCTGGTGCAGGAAGAGGCCGCTCGCGAAGGCGACCGGCTGACGCTGGCAGGCGAAGGCCCGGTGCGCGGCGGCAACGTCCGCCGCGCCGGCCTCGACTTTCGCGAGGGCGAGGTGCTGATCGCCGCGGGGGAACGCATCACCCCCACCCGCGCCGCGCTGGCCGCGATCGGCGGGCACGGCACGCTGCCGGTCGGCCGCCGCGTCCGCGTCGCGATCGCCGCGACCGGTGACGAACTGGTTCCGGCGGGCAGCGCGATCGGCCCCGATCAACTCCCCGAAACCAACGGGCTGATGCTTGCCGGGCTGCTCGCCGACCTGCCGGTCGACCGGATCGATCTCGGCATTCTGCCCGACCGGATGGATGCGCTGGAAGCGGCGTTCCGCGCGGTCGATTGCGACCTGCTGGTCACGACCGGCGGCGCGTCGGTCGGCGACCACGATCTGGTCAAGCCCGCGCTGATCGCCGCCGGGGGCAGTCTCGACTTCTGGCGGATCGCGCTCCGGCCGGGCAAGCCGATGCTCGCCGGGCGGCGGGGCGATGCCGCCGTGCTGGGGCTGCCCGGCAATCCCGTGTCGGCCTGCATCACCGCGATACTGTTCGTCCGCCCGCTGGTCGCGCGGATCGCCGGCGCGGCCGACCCGCTGCCCCGCCCGATCGCCGCGACATTGGCCCATCCACTGCCCGCCAATGGCCCACGCCAGGATTATCTGCGCGCGACGCTGATCGGCGGCACGGTGTCGACCGCCGCGATCCAGGACAGTTCGATGCTGCGCACGCTGGCGCGCTCGGACTGCCTCATCATCCGCGCGCCCCATGCCCCGGCGGCAATGGCGGGCGACTCGGCGGAAATCCTGCAACTCGCTTGACGGCAAGGATAACGTTTCCTATTGGTTCCACGTCTGTTCCGACGGAGGATGGTATGCTGACCCGTAAGCAGCACGAGTTGATCTGCTTCATCGACGACCGGTTGCGCGCGACCGGCGTGTCGCCTTCGTTCGAGGAAATGAAGGACGCGCTCGACCTCAAATCGAAGTCGGGCGTCCACCGCCTCATCAGCGCGCTGGAAGAACGCGAATTCATCCGCCGCCTGCCCAACCGCGCCCGCGCGCTGGAAGTGTTGCGGATGCCCGACCGGCCGGACGAAAAGAAGCCGGTGGTCAAGGCGGCGGCACCGCGCGCCATTCCCACTCCCGCCAACGACGTGGTCGAACTGCCGCTGCACGGCCGCATCGCCGCCGGCCTGCCGATCGAGGCGATCGAGGGGCAGGCGACGCTCCCCGTTCCCGCTGCGCTGCTGGGGGCTGGCGATCATTACGCGCTTGAAGTCGCCGGTGACTCGATGGTCGAAGCCGGCATCCTCGACGGCGATTACGCGCTGGTCCGCCGCACCGAAACCGCGCGCGACGGCGAGATCGTCGTGGCGTTGATCGAGGAGAGCGAGGCGACGCTCAAATATTTCCGCCGCGAAGGTGCGATGATCCGCCTCGACCCGGCGAACCGCAGCTACGATCCACAACGCTATCGCCCGGATCAGGTGCGGGTACAGGGCAGGCTGGCGGGACTGCTTCGCCGGTATTGAGATACCGGCGAACCATGTCGTTAGTGTAAACTTTGTAAACTTTGGGGGGAATTGGCGGGCCCCCTACTCCGTCATTCCGGCGAAGGCCGCAATCCATACACGCTGACGACGCGGCTCTTGTCCCCCGGTAGTTCCGGAGCCCGCCACGGGCAAAGCCTGTGTCGTCGGTCGGCGCTTCTCGCGCCGCCGGCCGGACGCGCCTAGTGCGGCTCGGCGTAGCTTCGCTACGCCTTGCCCGGCGCGTCTGGCTCATACATCGGGCATCCATTGACCCGCTTCCGATAGTCCGCCGAATGCTGATACACCGGCTTGCGCACCCGGTTGACCCCGCCCAGCGGCTGATGCGCGGCAAGGCCGGTCCACACGCTGAACCGCAGATTCTCATCGACCTGCGCGACCTTGTCATCGGCCCAGCTATCCTGCGGTTCGGCGCGGATCGTTGCCACGGTGACGAACGGGCTGTCGGCTTCGTCCCATGGCGTCGCGGCATCCTCGATCGGCTGTTTCTCGGTATCGCGCAGCAACTGGACGCGGACTTCCCATACACCATGCGCGCCGCGCATCGATGCCTGCATATCCTCACGGATGGCATTGGGCCGCCCGCTGGTATCCACGACCGTATCGGTCAGCGCGGTCAGATCGCCCGATACCGGAACCACCTGATATTTCGCGACATAGTCGCCATGGCGAAACGGCGTGGCGGAAAAATAGGTTTCGCCCAGCGGATGGACGTTCTTGGCCCCACCCATTGTTTTCAGCAAGCTACTCTCGGTCCCGACCGCCTCCAGCGCCGCTTCGGCCCCCCGCAGCACGAACGACAGCGCCTTCTTCGCCCATTCCGCCTTGTCCGTCGTCCTGGCGAGCAGCTTCAGATTGCCGGCGAACTTCTTCGGGTTGGGCGCGGCGAAGGCCGGCGCGTTGACCATCACGAAGTCCTGCGTCCGCCCCTCGGCCCCCGCCAGCCGCTCGCCATCGACGTCCAGCACCTTCCATGCGAGGCCCCGCGGCAACCCGATCGCATCGTCGAGAATATCACCCGGATTGGTCGAAAAGCGCATCCACACCGCATGGCGGCCCGGCGTGGCGAACAGCCCTTGCGCATATTCGTCCGGCAGTCCGTCGTGGACCGTCAGTTCGGCCTTCACGATGCCATGCGCCTTGGCATGTACCGCCCGCACCGCCTTGCCATAATCCGTCGCCGTCGTGTCGAGGATGGTGTCGAACGACCGGTTCAGATCGGCGATCGTCTCCGCCTCGTCCGGCTCACGCTGTTCCAGCGCGGGGGTGAAGCGGATCGGCGGGGTCAACATGTCGGCCATCGGGCACCTCGGCAACGGAATATCCCCTGATCAAGCGCCGGGCATTCCGTTCGTTCCGGGCGGGCCGCTGCCGGTACGGTATCGGTCGCGCCGACATCGCGGCCAACGCATGCCGTTCCGGCCATACCCTGATTTCGGTAATGAACGTCCATTGCCGGAAAAAGGGGGTTGGGACGCACACCCGATCTGCTAGGATCGCGACTATGACGACCAGCCCCGTGGCCACCAAACGCTACCGCGCCAAGCGCGACGCCATCCTCGCCGCAGCAGCAGAAGCGATCAACGAAGCCAGCGCCAAGGGCATGACCTTCGCCGACGTGGCACGCCGGGTGGGGCTGAACACCACGAGCGTCACCTATTATTTCAAGCGCAAGGAAGACCTTGCCGCCGCCGCGTTCGACCATACGCTCGGCTGGTTGCAGGCGACGCTCGACGAATCGCTGACCGAGCCTACCCCACAGGCGCGCGTCGCCCGCTTCCTCGCCATCCATTTCGAACGCCAGCGCCGGATCGAGGCGGGCGAGGAACGCCCGACCGCCGTCCTCGCCGATCTGCGCGCGATGGACGACCCGTTCAAGGCGCGGCTGCTCGCCGGCTGGCGCGACGTGTTCCGCAAGACCCGCACGCTATGGGGACCCGACAGCGACCGCGCGCACAAGGACCTGAACAGCGCGCGCGCCCATGTCCTGCTCGAAAACAGCTTCTGGCTGACGGTATGGCTCGATCGCTACGAACCCGACCAGTACGACCGGGTCGAAGCGCGGTTGATGGACGTGTTCACCCACGGCCTCGCCGCGCTCAGCCAGCACTGGAACCCGGCCCCGCTCGCCCTCGCCCCTGCCAGCGAGGAACCCGGCCGCGACGCCTTTCTGCGCGCGGCCACCCGGCTCATCAACGAACTGGGCTATCGCGGGGCCTCGGTCCAGCGGATCGCATCCGAGCTGAACGTGACCAAGGGCTCGTTCTACCATCATCTCGATGCCAAGGACGATCTCGTCACCGCCTGCTATCGCCGCAGCTTCGACACGATCGGCGAAGCGCAACGCGCCGCCGATCGCGCCGGGGGGAGCCACTGGCAACGCCTGTCGAGCGCGATCGCGCTGCTGGTCGACGCGCAGTTCGCCGAACAGGGCCCGTTGCTGCGCACCACCGCGCTCTCGGGCCTGCCGCTCGGCGTGCGGCAGGCGATGGTCGACCGGTCGAACCGCATCGCCCGCCGCTTCGCCGGCACGATCAGCGACGGTATCGCCGAAGGATCGGTCCGCGCGGTCGACCCGCTGATCGCGGCACAGGCGCTGATGGCGCTCCAGAACGCGGCGTTCGACATGCGCAACTGGGCCGCGACGATGGAACGCGACCGCGCGGTGCGGCTCTATGCCTCCACCGTCATGACCGGCCTGTTCGACGACCGCGTGCTTTAAATCGGATAGTCACGATATTGCGCACGAAGCTCGTTCTTGCGCAGCTTGCCGGTCGCGCTGTGCGGTAGCTGCTCGACGAACAGGATCGCATCGGGCAGCCACCATTTCGCCACCCGCCCGGCCAGATGGGCGTGGATGGTCGCCTCGTCCACCGCGCTCCCCGCCTGCCGCACGATCAGCAGGATTGGCCGTTCGTCCCAGCGTGGATGCGGCACGCCGATCGCCGCCGCCTCGGCGACGCCGGCACAACCGACCGCCGCATTCTCCAGCTCGACCGAACTGATCCATTCGCCACCGGACTTGATGACGTCCTTGTCGCGATCGGTGATCTGCATCGTGCCGTCGGGGTGCATCACCGCGACATCGCCGGTATCGAACCAGCCATCGGCGGTCAGCGCATCGCCGCTTTCGTCAAGGAAGTAGCGTTTGATGACCCATGGTCCGCGCACCTGCAACCGGCCCGACGTTACCCCATCACGCGGCAGCAGCCGGTCGGCGTCGTCGACGGTGCGCAGCTCGACGCCGAACGGCACCTTGCCCTGTCGACAGACCTGATCGACCCGTGCCTCGAAGCTGAGGTCATCCCAGTCGAGACTGGGCGCACCCATCGTGCCGATCGGCGACGTCTCGGTCATGCCCCACGCATGGTTGACCCGCACGCCCATGCCCATGATCCGCTCGATCATCGCACGTGGCGCGGCCGATCCACCAATGGTGACGATCTTCAGATGTTCGGGCCGGGTGCCGGTGCGGTCGATATGCTCGAACATCGCGAACCACACCGTCGGCACCCCTGCCGAATGGGTCACGCGCTCGCGGTTCATCAACTCGCACAGCACCCCCGCATCGTTCACCGCCGACAATACCAGCTTCGCCCCCACAGCAGGGGCGGCGAACGGCAGGCCCCATCCGACCGCATGGAACATCGGCACCACCGGCAGACAGACCGAGCGGCTCGACAGGTCGAACTCGGCCGGTTGCAGCTCGGCGATGGCATGCAGCACGTTGGAGCGATGCGAATAGACCACGCCCTTGGGATCGCCGGTCGTGCCGCTGGTGTAGCAGACCATGCACGGCTCGCGCTCGCTTCCTTCTACCCACGCATAATCGCCGTCCTGCGCCTCGATCAGCGCGCGCAGGCTGTCGGGGCCGTCGCCGTCCATCACGACATAGCGCTCGATCGTCGGCCAGCGCGACCGCATCCGCTCGACAATGGGAGCGAAGGCACGGTCATGGAGCAGCACCCGGTCACCGGCATGAGTCGCGATATAGGCCAGTTGGTCGTCGAACAGCCGCGGATTGATGGTATGGATCAGCCCGCCCATCCCGATCACGCCGTACCATGCGACCAGATGATGGGCATGGTTCATCGCCAGCGTCGCCACCCGGTCGCCGGGGCGGATCCCCATCGCCGCCAGCGCCTGCGCCAGCCGCCGCGCGTCGCGGGCGATCCCGGCCCAGTCGGTCCGGCTCTCGCTGCCATCGGCCCAGCGGGTGACGATCTCGCGGGCGCCATGCTCGCGTTCGGCATGGTCGAGCAGTCGCGGCACCCGAAGCTCGAAGTCCTGCATCCCGCCCAGCATCACGCTCTCCTTAACCGATGAGCGCGGGGGACAGCGCGCTCAACCCACGGCGGCGAGCGGTGCCTTCACCGTGTCGAACGCCGCATGGGTCACACCCTGCAACCTGCGCGCGCGTTCGGCAAGCTCGCCATCGATGCGATAGGTCCGGCCGAGGCATACCCAGGCTTCGATTCCACCGTCCGCCGGCGCCTGTACCCAGATTTCACTCCGTCCGCCGCGTTCGCCATCGACCAGCGCCGCAAGGGCCGGAAACGCCACGGCATCGTCGATCGTCAGGTCGAGCCGCAGCCGCACGTCCTTCGCGATCATGTCGAACGGCTTGATCGCCTTGACCGTCGCCCGCGCGCTTTCGTCGCCCGCGCGGCGATCGAGTTCGAGGGTGAACAGTCCACAACCGCCGATCTTGCCCGCCGCTTCCAGCGCGGCAGAAGGATCATCTTCGAAACAGGTGACAGGCACCTGCCCCGACGCATCGGACAGCGTCGCCATCATGTACCGCTTGCCCCGCGCCGAGGTCCGCCAGCGGGCATCCTCGACCAGCGCGGCCACGGTCGCGCCGACCCGCCCGCCTTCGGGCACCGCCGTCGACGCCAGATCGGCGATCTGCCGCGCGCCGTGCGCGCTCGCCAGATGGGCATAACGGTCGAGCGGATGCGCCGAGAAATAGAAGCCGAACGCATCCTTTTCCGCCGCGATCGCCTCGGTCAGCGACCAGTGGACATCCGGCAGCCGGATCGCCGCTTCGGCGGCACCGGTCGCCTCACCGAACAGGCCGCCCTGCCCGCTCGTCCGATTGGCCTCGGTCCGCTGGGCCGTCGCCATCAGCGTATCGGCCAGCGCGTGGACGCCAGCCCGGTCGGCGTGCATGCAGTCGAATGCCCCGGCCGCCGCCAGCGTTTCGATCTGGCGCTTGTTGAGCAGCTTGGGATCGACCCGCGCGGCGAAATCGTCGAGCGACTTGTACGGTCCGTTGGCGGCACGTTCGACCACCATCAGCTCCATCGCGCGCTCGCCCACGCCTTTCAGCGCCGACAGCGCATAGCGTACCGCCAGCCCGTCACCGACCGCCTCGACGCCGAAGGTCGCGTCGCTGGCATTCACGCACGGCGGGAGGCAGTCGATGCGCAGCCGCTTCATATCGTCGACGAAGATCGCCAGCTTGTCGGTCTGCGCATAGTCGAACGCCATCGACGCGGCGAAGAATTCGTGCGGATGATGCGCCTTCAACCACGCGGTTTGATAGGCGAGCAGCGCATAGGCGGCGGCGTGGCTCTTGTTGAATCCGTATCCGGCGAACTTGTCGATCAGGTCGAACAGTTCGTTGGCCTTCGCCTCCTTGATGCCGTTCACCTTGGCGCAGCCCTCGACGAAGATCGAGCGCTGCGCGTCCATCTCCGCCTGCACCTTCTTGCCCATCGCGCGGCGCAGCATGTCCGCGCCGCCAAGGCTGTAGCCGGCGAGGATCTGCGCCGCCTGCATCACCTGTTCCTGATAGACGAAGATGCCGTAGGTCTCGTTCAATATCGGTTCGAGCGCGTCGTGCGGATAGACGATCGGCTCGCGCCCGGCCTTGCGCGCGCCGAACATCGGGATGTTGTCCATCGGTCCGGGGCGATAGAGCGAGACGAGCGCGATGATGTCGCCGAAGTTGGTCGGCCGCACCGCCGTCAGCGTGCGGCGCATGCCCTCCGATTCCAACTGGAACACGCCGACGGTATCGCCACGCTTGAGCAGGTCGTAGGTCGCCTCGTCGTCCCAGCCGAGGCTGTCGAGATCGACCACCACCCCACGCCGCGCCAGCAGCTCGACCGCGAATTTCAGCACCGACAGCGTTTTCAGGCCGAGGAAGTCGAACTTCACCAGCCCGGCACCCTCGACATATTTCATGTCGAACTGGGTAACGGGCATGTCGGAGCGCGGATCGCGGTAGAGCGGCACCAGTTCGCTCAGCGGCCGGTCGCCGATCACCACGCCGGCGGCGTGGGTCGAGGAGTGGCGCGGCAACCCCTCCAGCTTCATCGCCAGATCGAGCAGCCGGCGGACGTCGTCCTCGCGGGTATATTGCTGGTGCAGTTCCGACACGCCGTTCAGCGCGCGGGTCAGCGTCCATGGATCGGTCGGATGGTTGGGCACCAGCTTGGCGAGGCGATCGACCTGGCCATAGCTCATTTGCAGCACGCGGCCGGTGTCCTTCAGCACCGCGCGCGCCTTCAGCTTCCCGAAGGTAATGATCTGCGCCACCTGGTCGCGGCCATATTTCTGCTGGACGTACCGGATGACCTCGCCGCGCCGCGTTTCGCAGAAATCGATGTCGAAGTCGGGCATCGACACGCGCTCGGGGTTCAGAAAGCGCTCGAATAGCAGGCCCAGCTTGATCGGATCGAGATCGGTGATGGTCAGCGCCCAGGCGACCGCCGAACCCGCACCCGAACCACGGCCCGGCCCGACCGGAATGTCATGGTCCTTAGCCCATTTGATGAAGTCGGCGACGATCAGGAAATAGCCGGGAAACCCCATCTGGCAGATGACGTCGAGTTCGAAGTCGAGCCGGGCGAAGTAATCGGGGAAGCGCTCGACCAACTCGGCTTCGGAAATCTCGGGCACGGTGCCGTTGACCTCGGCCGGGGTCGGCGCATCCTCCCATGGTGCCGGTTCCGCGACCGCGACCTCGGCCTGCACCAGCCCGGCGTCGAGTGCCACGATCTTGCGCAGCCGGTCGACCAGCCCGGCGCGCGAATCGACGCGCAGCTTCTGCGCCTCGCCCTCGCGGTCGCCCGCAAGGCTGGGGAGGATCGGCTTGCGCTTGGGGGCGGCGACCGCGCAGCGCTGCGCCACGACCAATGTGTTGGCGAGCGCTTCGGGCAGGTCGGCGAACAGCGTCCGCATCACCGGCGCGGGCTTCAGCCATGCTTCGGGCGACGAGCGCTGCCGGTCCTCACTGACGACATAGCTCGACGAGGCGATGCAGAGCATCGCGTCGTGCGCGTCATGAAAATCGGGTTCGGCGAAGCAGCACGGATTGGTCGCGACCAGCGGCAGATCGCGGGCATAGGCGAGGTCGATCAGCGCCGCCTCGGCACGTTCCTCCACCACCTCGCCACGACGGGCCAGCTCGACATAGAGCCGGTCGCCGAACAGCGCCTGCAACCGGTCGGCATAGGCATGCGCCGCCTTGGTCTGCCCCTCGCCCAACAGCCGGGTGAGCGCGCCGTCGCCCGCCCCGGTCAGCGCGATCAGCCCCTCGCTGCGCCCGACCAGCGCCTCGAGCGGAACATGCGCCGGGATTTCGACCGGCCGGTCGAGGTGTGCAATCGACACCAGCGCGCACAGATTGTCATAACCGGTCGGGTTCTGCGCATAGAGCGCCAGCCAGTCGATCTGGACATCGCCCGGGTGATCGGGTCGCGCGACCGCCAGCAGCGTGCCGACCACCGGCTGCACACCCGAATCCTTGCACCCGTCCGAAAAGGCCATCGCGGCATACAGGCCGTTGCGGTCGGTCAGCCCGGCGGCGGGAAAATTCAGCTTGCGCGCGGTCTTGGCGATCGCCTTCGGATCGATCGCGCCTTCCAGCATGGTGTAGGACGAAAAGATGCGGAGCGGCACGAACCCGGAATGCGACATGCCGCATGCCTACTCCCGGCATCCTGATTCGACCAGTGCGGGTGCGACGGAACCCCCGTCCGCCGCGCCCGTTCGGGCCGGAACAGGAGGACAAGCATGACCGATTTCGCCCGCGACACCCGTATCGCTCCGGCCGGATGGGGCTGGACCCTTGCCTATGGCATCGTATCGGTGCTGGTCGGCATCCTCGCCTTTGCCGCGCCCTTCCCCGCCACGCTGGCGGCGACGCTGGTCGTGGGCTTCTTCTTTCTGGCGGGCGGCATCGCCTCGCTGGTGGCGGGGTTTCGCAACCGCCAGGGGCACCGCGCCTATTCGATCCTGTTCGGGGCGCTCTCGGTGCTCGCCGGCGGGTATATGATCCTCATGCCGGTCGGCGGAGCATTGTCGCTGACGCTGATGGTCATCCTGTGGCTCGGCGTGCGCGGCGTCATGGAATTGATCGTCGCCTTCCGCTTCCGGCGACTGCGCTGGCCGATGCTGGTCCTCGGCGCGCTGAACGTCTTGCTGGCGATCGCACTCTATACGACGGTGCCATGGTCGGCGCTGACCCTGCCCGGCTATATCCTTGGCGCAAGCTTCCTGTTCGGCGGGATCGTGGCGATCGTCAGCGCGCTGTCGGACCGCAAGGAAGCCTGAACCGCGAACGGGCCGGTGCAGGACACCGGCCCGTTTTCCCCGTCAGAAAGACAGTTTGACCGTACCGCCCCATGTCCGGGGATCGCCCAGTTGCGCCGAGATCAGCCCGGTATTGCCCGGCGTGACGGCGAGCGATTCGAAGTAATTCTGGTCGAACGCATTGCGCACCCAGCCGAAAATATCGAACTCCCCGGTGCGATAGCCCGCCCGGAAATTGTGGATCGAATAACCGTCGATGTCTGTATAGGCCGACCGCGAGGCGTTGGACGAGAATTTAGAGCGATAATTGGCGTCATAGCCGACATAGAATTTGCCATCGCGATCGAGCAGCTTGGCGGGAAGCGCATATTCGGTCCCCCACGAAAACGCCCATTTCGAGATGCCCGGCAGCCACTGGCCCGAGACGTTGCAGTTGGCCGGGCTGTTCGCCCCCGGCGTCGCTGCTGCCCCGACCGGCAGGCCGGTGCCGCCGCCCGCCAGTTCGGGCGGGCATGGTGCATCGACGAAGCGGACGAACTTCGCATCGGTGAACGCACCGCTCGCATAGGCGCTCAGGCGATCGGACGGCCGGATCGAGAAATCCGCCTCGACGCCGCGCGAGCGCACCCGGTCGGCATTGGCGAGATAGCCGCGCAGCACGTTGATGCCGCTGACGTTGCTGATGACGCTCGCCTGGAAATCCTTGATGATCGTCCAGAAGCCGGCGACGTTGAAGGTGATCCGCCGATCCCAGAACTGGGTCTTCAGCCCCAGCTCGAGATGGTCGACCTTTTCGGGATCAATCTGCGCCACGTCGAGCGCAGGCGTGCCGTCGGCACGGCTGGGCACGCCGTTCAGGTTGATGCCGCCGGTCTTGAACGACCGCGCATAGGTCGCATAGGTCAGCACGTCGGGCGTGACCTCATAGGCGAGGTTCAGGTCGTAGGAGAGGTTCCACGCGCTGAACTTCGGCTCGAAGAACTGCGACGCCTGCACCCCGCGCTGCGCTGCCGTCCACGGATCGTTGTAATAGGGGCTGCCCGGGGTGCTGCTGACCACCTGTCGCGTGCCGTCCGACGCGGTGCCGGTGACGACCGAATTATAGAGGCCGCTCTTGCGATCGTAATTGACGCGGACGCCCGGCGAGATCGTCAGCGCATCGGTCGCGTGCCAGTTGAGCTTGCCGAACGCCGCGACGCTCAGATTGTCGAGGCGGATGTCGTTCTCGGCGATTACCCGGTTCAGCACCGCCGGGTTGCGCGACAAGGCGCTGGTGGGGTTGAGCAGCCACGCGCTCGCCGCCGTGCCGGTTTCCTGCACGCCGGTGGTGTGGATCTTCTGATAGAAGCCGAACGCGCCGACGACGAAGTCGTAACCGGTCCCCTCATGCGCATAGCGCAGTTCCTGGGTGTACTGGTCCTGCTTGGTCGGGTTGTTGACCCGCAGATAGACCGGCAGCCCGGTGAAATCGCGGTCGTTGGCCGGTTGCCAGTCCCAATAGCGCCACGCCGTGACCGAGGTGACGGTGCCCGAACCGACATCCCATTCGGCCCGCAGCGATGCGCCGCCCATCTCGTTGCGCGCGCGCAGTTGCGCGTCGAGATCGGTCACACGGTCGAACGGATCGGTGCTGGGCACGCGGTAGCCGGGGAACAGCGCGGTCAGCGCGGCATATTGCCGGTTGGCGGCGCGCTGCGTCGTGCCGACGCGAGCGTAGATCTGGCCGCAGCAGATCGGGTCCTGGACGTTGAAATCGCCGGCCAGCGTCACGTTCAGACTGTCGGTCGGCTTCCACAGCAATGCGCCGCGCACGCCGAGATTGTCCTGCGAATTGATCCACTGGCCGGTGGCGACATTATAGATCGTGCCGCGCCGGTCGGTGCTCGACACGCTGATCCGCGCGGCGAGATTGTCGGCCAATGGACCGGACACCGAAACCTTGGCCTGCTTGAAATTATAATCGCCGACCGACACTTCGGCGCGTCCCTCGAACGCGAAGCTCGGCGCGCGGGTGGTGACGTTGATCGCGCCGGCGGTGGTGTTCTTGCCGTAGAGCGTGCCCTGCGGCCCGCGCAGCACCTCGATCCGTTCGACATCGACGAAGTCGAGCGTCGCGGCGGCGATACGGTTGTAATAGACCTGATCGATATAGATGCCGACGCCCTGCTCGAACCCATCGTTGGTCAGCCCGAACGGCGCGCCGATGCCGCGGATGTTGATGAAGGTGTTGCGCGGATTGGTGGAAAAGAACTGGAGCGTCGGCT
This sequence comes from Sphingomonas sp. Leaf407, assembly GCF_001425385.1. Classification (GTDB taxonomy): domain Bacteria; phylum Pseudomonadota; class Alphaproteobacteria; order Sphingomonadales; family Sphingomonadaceae; genus Sphingomonas. The sequence continues at coordinate 453,231 of NZ_LMQO01000003.1, read as the reverse complement.
GCAACTGCGTCAGCCGGTTGAGGTTGTAGGTCCCCTGCGCTTCCAGTTGCGCGCCGCCGATGACCGACAGCGCGACCGGCACGTCCTGCACATTCTCCTCGCGCCGGCGCGCGGTGACGACGATGTCGCCGGAATTGCGCTGGTCGACCACCGGTTCGACCGGGTCGTCCGCCGGCGCGGCCGCCGTCACGGGTGCGGCGGGCGGCACGAGCATCGCCAACTGCCCCGGCGGGCCTGCCTGGGCAAAGGCGGCGGGCGTGAACATGGTCGCTGCGCTCAGCACAGCGAACGAACGGAAACGGCGCATGGAGACCCCCTGATCGGTTCTGCTTATGCCAATACCCTATTTTACCTATAGGGATTTGGTAGAAAGAAGCAGTTGCGCCCCATGAAGGTTGAATTGTTCACGCGAGTGCCTTGAAGCCGATCGTGGCCGAACCATATCGGTTATCGAGCGATGCCATTCGGGTCGCTCACGAACCGGTATCGCGTGATGACGGATGCCGAGGACGTTCACATCGCTTCGATTGGAGGATTTGACATGCGTAGCTTCGACTTCACCCCCTACCGCCGTTCGACCGTCGGCTTCGACCGGCTGTTCGACATGCTGGAAAGCAACACCCGCACCAATGCGGGCGAGAATTATCCGCCGTTCAATCTCGAGCGCGTCGCCGAGGATCGCTATCGCATCACGCTGGCGATCGCGGGCTTCAAGCGCGACGAGGTCGAGATCACCGCGCAGCAGAATCTGCTGGTCGTGTCGGGTCGCAAGGCGGAGCAGACCGACGCGCAGAAGAGCGCCGTGCTGCATCTGGGCATCGCCAACCGCAGCTTCGAGCGGCGCTTCGAGCTGGCCGATTTCATCGTGGTGGAGGCGGCCGATCTGGCCGACGGGCTGCTGACGATCGACCTGCGTCGCGAAGTTCCCGATGCGATGAAGCCGCGCCGCGTGGCGATCGGCAACGAAACGCCTGCCGCGCCGGTGATCGCCAACGACACCGCGCAGGCCGCGTAAGCGCTACGGCGCGTTTCCCCTTGCGCGCCGTGGGCGGGCGCCCGGACGATGGTCCGGGTGCCCGTTCTGCTTTGTGGTGCATGTAGCAGCAGAAGGCTGGTTCACGCGGAGGCGCGGAGGCGCGGAGGTGTATCGGACGCGGCAGCGTCGCTCTCGTATCCGGCAGCGCCAAGGTCGATGTCGCCTGCGGCGCGCAACTAGTGGGGAGCCGCGTCTCCTCCGCGCCTCCGCGTGAACCAACCTTCTTTTCCCACGCCTACGTCGGACCGACAGGCGAACGGGTCAGACCAGCCGCGACTGCTTCACCGCCGCCGCGATGAAGCTGGCGAACAGCGGGTGCGGGTCGAACGGCTTTGACTTCAGCTCCGGGTGGAACTGCACGCCGACGAACCACGGATGGTCGGGGCGCTCGACGATCTCGGGCAGCATGCCATCGGGCGACATGCCGGAGAATACCAGCCCGCCCTGTTCGAGCATCTCACGGTATCCCGTGTTCACCTCGTAGCGATGGCGGTGGCGTTCGCTGATCGTCGTGCCGCCATAGATCGAGGCGACGACCGAATTGCCGGCGAGCGACGCTTCATAGGCACCCAGCCGCATCGTACCGCCCAGATCGCCGTCCGATTCGCGCTTCTGGATACCCTCGGGGGTCATCCATTCGGTAATCATGCCGACGACCGGTTGCTCGGTCGGGCCGAATTCGGTCGACGACGCATGCGGAACGCCGCCCAGATCGCGGACCCCCTCGATACACGCCATCTGCATGCCGAAGCAGATGCCGAAATAGGGCACGCGGCGTTCGCGGGCGAAGCGGACGCTGGCGATCTTGCCCTCGGCACCGCGTTCGCCGAACGCGCCGGGGACGAGGATCGCGTGGCACGGCTCCAGTTCGGCGGCGACGGTATCGTGGTCGCCCTCGAACAGTTCGGCGTCGATCCAGCGGATGTTGACCTTCACCCGGTTGGCGATGCCGCCATGGACCAGCGCCTCGTTGAGCGACTTGTAGGCGTCCTGCAGCCCGACATATTTGCCGACCACGCCGATCGTCACCTGCCCCTCGGGGTTCTGCAACCGGTCCATGATGTCGGACCAGCGCGACAGGTCGGGTGCGTCGCCGGGTTCGATGCCGAACGCGCGCAGCACTTCGGCGTCGAGGCCCTCGGCATGATATTGTTCGGGCACCGCATAAATGCTCGATGCGTCGAGCGCGGGGATGACGGCGGCGGCGGGCACGTTGCAGAACAGCGCGATCTTGGCGCGTTCGCTGGCCGGCAGCGGCTTTTCGCAACGGCACACCAGCACGTCGGGCTGCACGCCCAGCGCCGCCAGTTCGCGCACCGAATGCTGCGTCGGCTTGGTCTTCAGCTCGCCCGCCGCCGCGATGTACGGCACCAGCGTGACGTGGATGCTGATCGAGCGGCCGCGACCCAGTTCGTTCTTCAACTGGCGGATCGCCTCGATGAACGGCAGCGATTCGATGTCGCCGACTGTCCCGCCGATCTCGCACAGCACGAAGTCGAGGTCCTGCCCGTCGTCGTCGACGGTATCGGCCTGCGCGAACGCCTTGATCGCGTCGGTGACGTGGGGGACCACCTGCACCGTCGCGCCCAGATAATCGCCGCGCCGTTCGCGCTGGATGATCGTCTGATAGATGCGCCCCGAGGTGACGTTGTCCGACTGGTGCGCCGCGACGCCGGTGAAGCGTTCGTAATGGCCGAGGTCGAGGTCGGTTTCGGCCCCGTCGTCGGTCACATAGACCTCACCGTGCTGATAGGGCGACATCGTGCCCGGATCGACGTTGAGATAGGGGTCGAACTTGCGGATGCGGACCTTGTAGCCCCGCGCCTGCAAGAGTGCTGCGAGAGAGGCCGCCATGAGGCCCTTGCCGAGCGACGAGACCACGCCGCCGGTGATGAAGATATACCGCGCCATGGGAGAAATCGCCTAGCGTCGAACGCCATCGCCGCCAAGCGCGGGGTTGCCCCCACGCCCGCGAAATACGACGGACCGGTTGATGGATAAGGGTTTTAGCGGACGAGCGGAACGGCGCCGTTGTCGGCCCCGGTCAGATTGCCAACCGGATCGGCGGCCGGATTGACCGGACCGGTCGCGGCCGGCGGCGGAGTCGTCGGCCGCGCGAGCGAGGTATCGATCGTGCCCGTGCCGCGATTCGCCGCGATCACCGCCAGCGCGATGCTCATCGTGATGAACAGTCCCGCCAGCACCGCCGTCGCCCGCGTCAGGAAATCGGCCGCGCCGCGCGCCGACATCAGCCCCGAGGGGCTGCCGCCCGTGGTCAGCCCGCCGCCTTCCGACTTCTGCATGAGGATCACCGTCACGAGCAACGCGGCGATGATCGCATGGACGACAAGCAGGAAGGTGAACATGGGCGGGGAACATTTCCGAAGTTGGTGCGACCGCGCACGGCCGTGAAGCGGCGCACATAGGCGACACGTCGCCCGCGATCAACCGGGCGGCGGCGGTTCAGCCGAACAGCCGCTCGATGTCGGCGGTCAGTTCTTCCGGTTTGGTGGTAGGAGCATAGCGCTTCACGACCTGCCCGGTGCGGTCGATCAGGAACTTGGTAAAGTTCCATTTGATCCCCTCGCTGCCCAGCACGCCGGGCGCCGCCGCCTTGAGGTGGCGAAACAGCGGGGCGGCATCCGCGCCGTTGACGTCGACCTTGGCGAAGAGCGGGAAACTCACGTCGTAGGTCAGCGAACAAAAATTGGCGATTTCCGCCGCGTCGCCCGGTTCCTGCCCGCCGAACTGGTTGCAGGGAAAGCCGAGCACCGCAAAGCCCTGCGGGCCATAACGGCGGTGCAGCGCCTCCAGCCCGGCATATTGCGGAGTGAAGCCACATTTCGAGGCAACGTTGACCACCAGCAGCACCTGCCCGCGACAGGCCTCCAGCGTGGTCGTGGTGCCGTCGGCGGCCGTGACCGGCAACGCGTGGAGGTCGGTCATGCCAGTACCCCGTCGTGGAGCCGCACCACCCGGTCCATCCGCGCGGCGAGGCGTTCGTTATGCGTCGCGACCAGCGCCGCCGACCCCTGCCCGCGCACCAGCCGAAGGAATTCGGCAAACACGACATCGGCGGTCGCCTCGTCCAGATTGCCGGTCGGCTCGTCGGCCAGCACCAGTGCGGGACGGTTGGCGAGCGCACGGGCGACCGCGACGCGCTGCTGCTCGCCGCCCGACAACTGGCTGGGGCGGTGGGTCAGGCGGTTGCCGAGGCCAAGCGCGGTCAGCAGTTCGGTGGCGCGGGCGTCGGCGTCCTTGCGGTGGCTGCCGCGCACCATCTGCGGCAGGACGACGTTTTCCAGCGCGTTGAAATCGGGCAGCAGATGATGGAACTGATAGATGAAGCCCATCCGGTCGCGGCGGACCTCGGTCCGGCCGTTGGCGCTGGCGCGAGCGACCTGCTGGCCGCAGACCAGAATCTCGCCCTTGAAGCCACCTTCCAATAGCCCGACCGCTTGCAGCAGCGTCGACTTGCCCGAGCCGGAGGGGCCGAGGAGTGCCACGATCTCGCCCGGCGCGACGCGCAGGTTCACGCCGCGCAGGACGTCGATCGTCGCCTCCCCTTGCGTGAAGCTGCGGCGGAGGTCGCGGGTTTCGAGGACGGCTTCAGTCATAGCGCAGCACCTGGACGGGATCGGTATTGGCCGCCTTGAACGCCGGATACAGCGTGGCGAGGAACGAAAAGAGCAGCGCGGTAAGCGCGATGCCGACGATCTCGACCGGATCGACCTTCGACGGCAGTTCGGTCAGATACCGCATCGTCGGGTCCCATATCTCGATCCCCGTCACCTTGCCGATCCCGGCGACCACCTGCTGGCGGAAGGCGAGGAACACGAAGCCCAGCACCAGCCCCGCCCCGACGCCCAGCGCGCCGATGGCGGTGCCCACCGTCATGAAGATGCGCAGCAGCGCGCCGCGCGTCGCGCCCATGGTGCGCAGGATCGCGATGTCGCGCGTCTTGGCACGCACCAGCATGATGAGCGACGACAGGATGTTAAAGACCGCGATCAGGATGATGATCGACAATACGGTAAAAGTCACGATGCGGTCGACCGACAACGCCTGGAACAGTTCCGAATTGAGCTGCCGCCAGTCGGACACCTGCGCCTGCGCGACGAATTTTTCGCGCAACGGAGCCATGATCCGGTCGATGTCGTCGGGGTCGTTCGTCTCGATCTCGATCATGCCGACCGAGTCGCCGGTGAGGAGCAGTTGCTGCGCATCCTCGATCGGCATGATGACGAACGCCTTGTCGTAATCATACACACCGACCTCGACGATCGCCGCCACGCGGTAGGGCACCTGACGGATCATCGTGCCGAACGGCGTGGTCGGCCCCTGCGGGCTGATGATCGTCATCTCGCTGCCGACCGTCACGCCCAGCGCCTGCGCCAGCCGCGAGCCGATGACGACGTTGCCGCTGCCCGCCGTCACCGGACCGAGCGAGCCCAGCTTCACATTGTCGCGGATCGTCGGGGTCGAACGGATGTCCTCGACGCGCATGCCGCGGGTCAGGATGAATTCGGACCGCCCGTTGTAGGTCGCGAACAGCGGCTGTTCGATCAGCGGGGTCGCGCTGGTGACGCCGGGCGTCCGGCGCGCCTCGGCGGCGATGCGTTTCCAGTCGGGCAACTGGTTGTTGTAGCCCTGGATGATGGCATGGCCGTTCAGCCCGACGATCTTGTCGAACAGTTCGGCGCGGAAGCCGTTCATGACGCTCATGACGATGACCAGCGCGGCGACGCCGAGCATCACCGCGACGAGGCTGATCGAGGCGACGAGCGCGATGAACGCCTCCCCCCGACCGGGCAGCAGATAGCGGCGGGCGATCATCCGCTCGTAGCGCGACAGCAGCATGGGGGTGGTTCTGGTCCTGACAAATACGGTTCGCCTGTCGCTGTAGGTACGCCCCGCCCCCCCCGCAAGGGCGGCTGTTGCACAATGAACACATGGTGAAGGAAAGCGTAAGCACAGGGTCGCTGGGCTGGTGACAGCAACAGTTCGGACACGTATCGAAGACCTCACGAAACGCAGGCACAACAGGCCACGGTTCGGGGAGGCCAACCGGCTCCGCCCTGGAAGGGGGGAAGGGGCGTAGAAGCGGTGGCTGACAAGGGGGCTGACGAGCGATCGTCACGCAGGCGGCCGGGCTGGCGACAGTCCGGCCGTTTGCCGTTCGGGGCACGCCGGTTTTGTCGGCGGTGTAAACTTTGGTACGTGACGGCCGGTTCCGGGGGCTGGTCCTTTCACATAGTGCCGGCCACGGCCGGGATCTTCCGAGAACAGCGCGCGACGGGAGTCGCCTGAGGCTTCGGCTTTCGCCGGGGCGACGGTTCTATGCGGATGGATCACACGCCGGCGGTGCGCCGGGGCGGCTTCCCCGGGGTGCGAAGTTTATACGACTCGATGACCGTTCGGGGTGATTCCCGGGAAGTGTTTTGTTTGCCCTGGGTCGCTTGGGTGCAACCGAAGCCTCGGTTTCGGGCGCGGAAGTCTACGCTCAAGGCACCGGTGCCGCGGTTGCGGGATCGACGATGCCAAACGGCAGGGCGCTTTTGGGACGCGGCCGGTCGGGCGGATCATGGAGATGCCGGACAGGCTTCTTATCGTTTCGGGCGGGCGCTGAAGCAAGGAAGGTGGAGTTGCGCCCATGGGTTGAGCGCGACCTTGCGACTCCGGTGGTGGCGGGTGGGCGTTGGGGGACTAAATCATCCGCTGCACGATCTGGGTCCGGGGTGCCTGACGTGATGACGCCGGCCAAGGCCTGCACGCCACGCTTGCGGCAGGCGGGACGCCTCCGCGTCTCGGCGTGATCCAACCTGCCTTTGCGAACCCGGCCGACCGGCGGCATCGGTTCGACCGTTTCCGCAGCGCACCTGAACGTACATCCGTAACATAATCGTATCGAACGGGAAACTAAGCGCGCGACTGCGACGTTCCTGTTTCCGACCCCGCCGTACGGTCGTTTTGAACGTTAGGTTCCAGTGATGTTCCAAGCTGCGTTGCTCAAGAAATGGATGGACGGGCTCGTCGATTACGTCCGGTCGGGCGAACCCGATCTGACGAACCGTCAGATGGCGTTGATGATGATCGTCTACCTCCAGCCCGGACCGCATACCGTGCGCGGACTGGCGCGCGCCTTGAACGTGTCGAAGCCCGTCGTGACACGCGCCTTGAACAGACTGGGCACGCTCGGCTATCTGCGCCGTCAACGCGACGACGCCGACAAGCGCAACATCTTCGTCGCGCAGACGAGCGAAGGGGCCAATTTTCTTGCAGAGTTCGGGCAGTTCATGGACGGCGACGGAGTCGGCGACTTCAATCGGCGACACGCCACCGCGTAGCCGTTTCGCGCTGCGCGGGCGATCGGTCCGGCTCGACGGGCGGACCGAGGCGGTCCGGCGCGACCTCGCCGACATTCGTCTCGCCGACCGAGTGTTCGCGCCGCATTATGCGGTGGCGGTACGGCGCAGCGTGGGGCGCATGACCGACGTGACGACGAGCGCGGGCGGCCCTGTCCTCTCGCAACTGCTGCCGGGCGAGCCGTTCGACGTCCTCGAATTCACCTCGACCCACGCTTGGGGTCGCTCGCCGATCGATGGCAGCGTCGGGCTGGTCGCGCGCGACGCGCTGATCGGCGAATATGCCGTCAGCCATATCGTGGTGGTGCGCGAGAGCGTGGTCTACGCCGACCGCTCGACCGCTACCCCCCTGCCGATGCCGTTGCCGATGGGCGCGCGCGTCGCCGCGACGGTAACGGGCGACTGGGCCGAGGTCGATGGCGGCTATGCGCCGGCCGATCACCTGCGCGCGCTGTCCGACCTGTCGGGCGATGCCGTGGCGGCGGCGCTGGCGCTGCGCGACGTGGCCGTGGTGGCGGGTGGCCGGTCGGGTGCCGGGGTCGATGCGGCGGGGCTGGTGTTCCTTGCCCATGGCATCAATGGCGAGGCCCCTGCCCGCTTCGTCGATTTGCAGGCGGCCGAGTTCGGCGTGGCCTTGGCCGGCGGCGATCCGCTGCGACGCGGCGACCTGTTGTTCTTTGCCGATCATGTCGCGATGCTGGTCGACGGCGATACCGCGATCCATGCCGATGGCAGCGTGACGGTCGAGCCGATCGCCGCGCTCGACCGGTTCGGCCCCGTACTTGCTCGGAGACGCCCCGCATGACCCGTTTGTTCATCGATGGTGCCGCCGGCACCACCGGCCTCGAGATCGCCGACCGGCTGGCCGGGCGCGCGGGCGTCGAGTTCATCACGCTCGACGACACGCAGCGGAAGGACCCGGCGGCGCGGCGCGACGCGCTGAACGCCGCCGATTTCGTGATCCTGTGCCTGCCCGACGATGCCGCGCGGCAGGCGGTGGCGCTGATCGACAACGACACCACGCGGGTGATCGACGCATCGACCGCGCACCGCACCGCCGATGGCTGGACCTATGGCATGGCCGAGCTGGAACCGTCGCAGCCCGGCGCGATCGCCACGGCGATGCGCGTGTCGAACCCGGGTTGTTATCCCACCGGCTTCCTCGCGCTGGTGCGGCCGCTGGTGCGCGCCGGGCTGATCCCGCACGACTGGCCGGTCAGCGTCAACGCGGTGTCGGGCTATTCTGGCGGCGGCAAGGCGATGATCGCCGAGTTCGAGGGTGGCGGTGCCGACACGGCGTATCGCGGCTATGGCCTCGGTCTCGCGCACAAGCACGTCGGCGAGATGCAGCGCCACGCGCGGCTCGCCCATCCGCCGCTGTTCACCCCCGCCGTGGTCGATACCTATCGCGGCATGGTGGTCGAGGTGCCGTTGCCGCTGTTCGCGTTCCAGCGGCGGCCGAGCCTGACCGCGATGGAACAGGCGTTGCAGGATGCGTACCGCGAATCGCCGGTCGTCCGCGTATTGCCGGGCGATGAGGCGGTGGTGGAGATCGAGGCGGATGCCGGCACCGACCGGCTGTCGCTCCGGGTGTTCGGCAATATGGAGACGGGACAGGCCCGGCTGATCGCGACGCTCGACAATCTGGGCAAGGGTGCGGCGGGCGCGGCGGTGCAGAATTTTAACCTGATGGCCGGGTTCGACCAGACTGCCGGGTTGGTGTTGTAAGGGGACGTTCTGGACGTCCGCTGATCTGCCGAGCGGTAGCGTGAGTAGGATCGTCATTCCGGCGCAGGCCGGAATCCATGGATACGGCACGCATCGCAAGAGGCGCACCGGCTTGTATCCGTGGATTCCGGCCTGCGCCGGAATGACGGGGTTTCGGGGTGGGGTCCGTCCTTATGTTCGGGGCTGAGGCGGCCGTATTCACCCTCGTCATTCCCGCGAAGGCGGGAATCCATACACGCTGCCGCCTCGACCCTTTCCGGACCGTTGGCGTGTATGGATTCCCGCCTTCGCGGGAATGACGAGGGTTCGGCACAAGACCGGCCCCTGCCAGACAATCGTTTTCACAAGTCGCATACCTATGCCGCCTTCGCGTTTGCGAAATTGGCTGCTAGGAGCGCGCACGAGCGACGATTGGACCAAGGAGCAGGCATGACGAGGCAACCGGTAGCGAAGCTGCTGTTGTTCGGCGCGACGGGGGATTTGTCGCAGCGGATGTTGCTCCCCTCGCTCTATGGGCTGCATGCCGACGGGCTGTTGCCGCAGGGGCTGACGATCACCGGCACCGCGCGCCACGAGCATGACGACGAGGGTTTCCGCGCCTTCGCGCGCCACGCGCTCGACGAATTCCTGAGCGACGACCGCAAGGACGAGAGCGCGATCGACGCCTTCCTCGCGCGGTTGCACTATCAGCCGCTCGATGCGTCGAACGTCGACGGCTTCGGCGTCTTGGCCGAAAAGCTGGGCGACATCTCGGGTGGCCTCGCGATCTTCCTGTCGACCGCGCCATGGCTGTTCGGGCCGACGATCACCGGGTTGCAGGGCGCGGGCCTCGCCGGGCCGAACGTGCGGATCAGTCTCGAGAAACCGCTCGGCAAGGATCTCGCGTCGAGCCGCGAGATCAACGATCTGGTCGCCGCCGGCTTTCCCGAGGAGCGGACCTACCGGATCGACCATTATCTGGGCAAGGAAACCGTCCAGAACATCCTCGCGCTGCGCTTTGGCAACGCGATGTTCGAGCCGGTGTGGAACGCGCGCGGCATCGACCATGTCCAGATCACCATTTCGGAAACGGTCGGGCTGGAAGGCCGCGCGGGCTATTACGACGAGGTCGGCGCGCTGCGCGACATGGTGCAGAACCATGTGCTGCAACTGGTGGCCCTCATCGCGATGGAGCCACCCGCCAAGTTCGACGGCACCGCGATCCGCGACGAAAAGGTCAAGGTCCTGCGCTCGCTCCGCCCGATCGGGCCGGCCGAGGTCGGCACCCACACCGTCACCGGCCAGTATGACGCCGGCGCGGTGAAGGGCGAGATCGTGCGCGGCTATGACGAGGAGCTGGGCAAGGATTCGGATACCGAGACGTTCGTCGCGGTAAAGGCGCATGTCGACAACTGGCGCTGGCAGGGGGTGCCCTTCTACCTGCGCACCGGCAAGCGGATGACCGACCGCCATTCCGAAATCTCGATCCAGTTCAAGCCGGTGCCGCATTCGATCTTCGCCGATCGCGGCGGGCGGTTGCAGCCCAACACGCTGGTGATCCGGTTGCAGCCCGAGGAATATGTCCGGTTGCTGGTGATGGCCAAGGAACCCGGCCTCGACCGCGACGGGGTGCGGTTGCGCGAAGTCCCGCTCGACCTGTCGCTGACCACCGCGTTCGCGGGCACGCGGCGGCGGATCGCCTATGAGCGCTTGCTGCTCGACCTGATCGAAGGCGATCCGACGCTGTTCGTCCGCCGCGACGAGGTAGAGGCGCAGTGGCAGTGGATCGACGCGATCCGCGACGGGTGGAAGGCCAATGGCACCGCGCCCAAGCCCTATCCCTCGGGAAGCTGGGGGCCGAACGCCAGCGTCGCGCTGACCGAGCGCGACGGGGTAACGTGGAACGAGTAGCGTTGGTCGCTCGCTTGACCCGCTGAACATTATACTACGGAATTGAGAGACATGACCGAGATCGAATGGTGGGAATATGACGAACCCGCCGAGTTCGCCGCAGCCCTTGCCGGCGACATCCAGTTCATCATCGAATCGGCGATCGACGCACGCGGCGCGGCGGTGATCGCGCTGGCGGGCGGGCGCACCCCTGCCCCGATCTATGACAAGCTGGTCAAGGCCAAGATCGACTGGAAGCGCGTGACGATCGTGCCGACCGACGATCGCATCGTGCCGATGGGCGACGCGCTGTCGAACGTCACCGGCCTTGCCAAGATCTTTCTGCCCAAGGGTGCCCGCGTGATCCCGCTGACCGCCGAGAAAGCGGCGGACTACAAGGCCGCCGGGCGCGCCGCCGACGCGCGGTTGCAGGACCTCCACTGGCCGCTGGACCTGTGCCTGCTCGGCATGGGCGGCGACGGACATACCGCGTCGATCTTCCCCGGCCCCGACCTCACCGAAGCGCTGACCGGCCCCAAGGAGCGCCGCGCGCTGGGCGTGATGCCCGATCCGCTGCCGCCCGAGGCACCGGTCGCGCGGGTGACGCTCTCTCATGCGGCAATTGCGTCGGCCCGCGCGCTGATGATCGCGATCACCGGGGACGAGAAGAAGTCGGTCCTCGAACGCGCGATCGATCAGGGGGCGTCGTCGCCCTATCCCATCGGCCGGGTGCTGGCCGAAGTCGAACTTCCCGTCGATATTCACTGGAGCGCATGATGGCCCTGAACGCCACGATCGCCGCCGTCACCGACCGCATCATCGAAGCGTCGCGCGACAGACGCGCCGCGTACCTCGCGCTGATCGACCGCGAGCGCGAGTCGGGCGTCGACCGGCCGATGCTCGGCTGCGCGAACCTCGCGCACGCCTATGCCGGGACCGACGAGGATCGCGACGCGATGCGGCCGGCGAACCGGATGAACATCGGCATCGTCACCGCCTATAACGACATGCTGTCGGCGCACGCGCCCTATTACCGCTATCCCGAACAGATGAAGGTGTGGGCGCGCGAGGCGGGCGTGACGGCGCAGGTCGCGGGCGGCGTGCCGGCGATGTGCGACGGCGTGACGCAGGGCTATGCCGGCATGGAGCTGTCGCTGTTCAGCCGCGACACCATCGCGCTGTCGACCGCGATCGCGCTCAGCCATGGCACGTTCGAGGGCGCCGCGCTGCTCGGCATCTGCGACAAGATCGTGCCCGGATTGCTGATGGGCGCGCTGCGCTTCGGCCACCTGCCGATGGTGCTGATCCCCGGCGGGCCGATGCGCACCGGCATCGCCAACAAGCAGAAGGCGGCGGTGCGCGAAGCCTATGCCGAGGGCAAGGTGGGGCGCGAGGAACTGCTCGACGCCGAGATCGCGGCGTATCACGGCAAGGGCACCTGTACCTTTTACGGCACCGCGAACAGCAACCAGATGATGATGGAAGCGCTGGGGCTGCATGTCCCCGACGCTTCGTTCGCCAATCCGGGGACGAAGCGGCGGCAGGAGCTGACCCGCGCCGCCGTGCATCGCCTCGCCGAGATCGGCTGGGACGGCGACGATTATCGCCCGATCGGGCGCGTCGTCGATGAAAAGGCGATCGTCAACGCCGCCATCGTGCTGCTGGCGACCGGCGGGTCGACCAACCACCTGATCCACCTGCCCGCGATCGCGCGATCGGCGGGGATCGTGATCGACTGGGAGGATTTCAACCGGTTGAGCGAGGTCGTGCCGCTGCTGACGCGGGTCTATCCCAACGGATCGGCCGATGTGAACGGCTTCGAGGATGCCGGTGGCCCCTCGTTCGTGATCCGCGAACTGCTGCGCGGCGGATTGATGCACGCCGACACGCTGACCATCGCGAAAGACGGCATGGCCGCCTATGGCCGTCAGTCGGTGATCGAGGACGACCAGCTCGTCTGGCGCGACCATGCGCCGACGAGCGGCGACGACACCATCGTCCGCACGATCGACGATCCGTTCAGCGAGGAAGGCGGCTTCCGCATCCTGTCGGGCAATATCGGCCGGGCCTGCATCAAGGTATCGGCGGTCGACCGCGACCGCTGGGTGATCGAGGCACCGGCGCGCGTGTTCAGCGACCAGGCATCGGTGCAGGCAGCGTTCAAGGCGGGCGAACTCGACCGCGACGTCGTGGTGGTGGTGCGCCATCAGGGGCCCAAGGCCAATGGCATGCCCGAGTTGCACAAGCTGACCCCGGCGCTGGGCGTGCTTCAGAACCGTGGGTATCGGGTGGCGCTCGTCACCGATGGCCGCATGTCGGGCGCGTCGGGCAAGGTGCCCGCCGCGATCCACCTGTCGCCCGAGGCGCTAGGCGGCGGGCCGATCGGTAAGCTGCGCGATGGCGATGTCATCCGGCTGGATGCCAATGCCAATACGCTCGAGGCGCTGGTGCCCGCCGACGAATGGGCCGCGCGCGAGCATGTGCCCGTGCCGCCGCCCGCCGATGGCACCGGTCGCGAGATTTTCGCGATGATGCGCCAGGGTGCCAGCGAGGCGGAAGCCGGTGGATCGGCGATGCTGGCGGCGGCGGGGCTGTAAAACAGCCCGCCGTCCCCAAAGAACGACAAGAGGAGAGGCTATGGAAGTCGTAGCGGTGGACATCGGCGGAACGCACGCGCGCTTCGCCATCGCCGAGGTCGCGGGCGGGCGCGTGGTGCATCTGGGCGAACCGGTCACGCAGAAGGTGGCCGAGCATGGCAGCCTGCAACTGGCGTGGCGTGCGTTCGAGCGTGATCTCGGCCGGCCGCTGCCGCGTGCCGCCAGCCTTGCCGTCGCCTCGCCGGTCAACGACACGCTCATCAAGCTGACCAACAATCCGTGGATCATCCGCCCGCCGCTGATGAACGAGCGGCTGGGCGTCGACGTGTGGTCGATCATCAACGATTTCGGCGCGGTCGGCCATGCCGTGGCCCAGGTGTCGGACGATGATTTCATCCATCTGTGCGGCCCGGAAGGGCCATTGCCGACGCGCGGCGTGGTGACGATCTGCGGTCCGGGCACGGGCCTCGGCGTGGCGCAGTTGCTGCGCACCGACGAACGCTATCATGTGCTGGAAACCGAGGGCGGGCATCAGGATTTCGCGCCACTCGACGGGATCGAGGATGCGTTGCTCAAGCGGTTGCGCCGCGCGCATGGCCGGGGGTCGGCCGAACGCGCCTGCGCCGGGCCGTCGATCGTGGCATGGTATGAGACGCTGGCCGAGATCGAGGGCGTGTCGGTGCCGCATAGCGACGACAAGACGATCTGGACCGCCGCGCTGGAGGGGACCGACAGCATCGCCGTCGCCGCGCTCGACCGCTTCTGCCTGACGCTGGGCGCGGTCGCGGGCGATCTGGCGCTGGCACAGGGGGCCAAGGCGGTGGTGATCGCCGGCGGCCTCGGCCTGCGCCTCAAGGACCATCTGCTCGAATCGGGCTTCGGCACGCGCTTCACCGCCAAGGGGCGGTTCCAGACGTTGATGGCCGGGATACCGGTCAAGCTCATCACCCATCCCCAGCCCGGCCTGTTCGGGGCCGCCGCAGCCTTCGCGCAGGAGCACGCACGATGACCGTTTCGATTGCCGAGATTATGCAGACCAGCCCGGTCATCCCGGTACTGGTCGTCCACGACGCCGCACAGGCGCGACCGATGGCCGAGGCGCTGGTGAAGGGCGGCCTGCGCGTGCTGGAAGTCACGCTGCGCACCCCCGCCGCGCTGGAAGCGATCGCCGAGATGAAGAAGGTCGAGGGCGCGATCGTCGGTGCCGGGACCGTGGTGAGCGCGCAGCAGTTCGCGCAGGCGATGGATGCGGGCAGCGAGTTCATCGTGTCGCCCGGCCTGACCGAGACAATCGCCCGGCCGATCCTCGACAGCGGCGTGCCGTTCCTGCCGGGCATCGCCAATGCCGGCGACATCATGCGCGGGCTGGACCTTGGGCTCACCCATTTCAAATTCTTTCCGGCCGAGGCGTCGGGCGGGCTGAAGGCGCTCAAGGCGCTGGCCGCGCCCTTCTATCAGGCGAAATTCTGCCCGACCGGCGGGATCACCGAGGCGAGCGCGCCCGAATGGCTGGCGTTCGATCCGGTGCTGTGCGTCGGCGGAAGCTGGATCGTCGGCGCGACCCATGCCGAAACCGAAACGCGCGCGCATGCGGCGAGTGGGTTGCGGGGGTGAGAGTTAGTGTAGCGGCCGCCCTGTAGCGACCGCTACCGTCACCCCGGACTTGTTCCGGGGTCCACGGTTCCGCACACACCGCGATCCGTGCGTTCGCGGCACGGTGGACCCCGGAACAAGTCCGTCCCCTCCCTGACAAGAGTTTCGGGTCGGTCATGCCCCCGGCATGACCTGAACAGTGCGGGGCACTGTTCACCCGAAACTGGGTTGGGGGTGGGTCGGCCGGTGGCAGGTGAGCCGTTCCCTCGCGGGCCTACCCACCCCCGGCCCCTCCCTTGTCAGGGAGGAGAGCAGGGTTCAGCCGAAACTGCGCTCGAGCCTCTTCGCCTCGGCCGGCGTCGCCCAGCCGAGCGCGTCGGACCCGTGTAGATAGACGACCAGCCGGTCGCCCTTCGCCGGATCGCGGCGGCCGCCGCAGATCGCGCGCCAATAGGGGATGGTGCGGATGACGGGCTTGCCGCCGCGCACGATGCGGACCGTGGCGATCGCGGGATAGCGGCGCAGGTCGAGCGACACGACATCGACCAGCAGCGCGGTCTGGGTACCCGCCGGACGCGCAGTTAGCGGGCGATAGGGACTGGAGACGGTGCAGGCGACGGCGGGCTGCGCGACCACGCCCAGCGCGGCAACCAGCACCATCCTCCGCATCACATCTCTCCCCGCGCCCGCCGAATGGCATACCATTTCTGGACGTTGGCATTGTGTTCGGCAAGCGTGTTCGCGAACACATGGCCGCCGCTGCCGTCGGCCACGAAATACAGCGCCTTGCTGTCCTCGGGATCGAGCACCGCGTCGATCGAGGCACGGCCGGGGTTGGCGATCGGCCCGACCGGCAGCCCACGCGAGGCATAGGTGTTGTAGCCATTCTTCGCCAGCAGTTCGGAGCGCAGGATGCGTCGGCCGAGCGGCTTGCCCTTCGTGATCGGGTAGATGACGGTCGGGTCGGCCTGAAGCGGCATGCCGATGCGGAGCCGGTTGGAATAGACCGCCGCGACCATCCGCCGTTCGGACGGCTTGCCCGTCTCCTTCTCGACGATCGAGGCGAGGATGATCGCCTCGCGCGGGGTCTTGGCGACCGTGGTCGGCTTGCGGCTGGCCCATGCGGCGGTGAGGTAGCGGTCCATCGCCGCCTGCATCCGCGCGACATAGGCGGCGCGGGTGTCACCGCGCTGATAATCATAGCTGTCGGGCAGGATGCTGCCTTCGGGCGGAAGCGGGGTCGGCCCCTCCAACTGGGGTGCCTTGGCGACCGCTTCCTGCACCAGCACCGACGGCCAGCCTTCGGGGACGGTGACGAAGCGGCGTAGCGTGCGGCCGCCTTGCAGCAGTTTCAGGATGTCCGACTGGCTGAGGCCGGCGGGCACCTGATACTCGCCGGCGCGGATCGGATCGCCGCTGCCGAGGAAACGGGCGTAGAGGCGGAAGCGATCGGCAGAGCGGATCGCCCCGGCCTTTTCCAGTTCGCCCGCCGCCGCCGTCAGGCTCGCGCCTTCGGGGATGACGACGGTCAGCGTCCGCGTCGCCGGACCGGCCCCGCCCCAGCCCTGCATCACGACAAACAGCGCGGCGATCCCGAGCAGTCCGACGATCAGGCCGAGGCAACCGATCCGGCGCATGGGGCTCAGAGCGCCTTCATCACCAGCGAAGCGTTGGTGCCGCCGAAGCCGAACGAGTTGTTCAGCACCGCCTTCACCTTGCGCTCCTGCGCGGTGTGGGGGACGAGGTTGACGCCCGCGCAATTTTCCGACGGATTGTCGAGATTGAGCGTCGGCGGCACGATGCCGTCGCGCATCGCAAGGATGCAGAAGATGCTCTCGACCGCGCCCGCGCCGCCCAGCAGATGGCCAATCGCCGACTTGGTCGACGACATGGCGATGTCGCCGATCGCATCGCCGAACAACCGCCGCACCGCGCCCAGCTCCAGCTCGTCGCCCAGCGGAGTCGAGGTGCCGTGCGCGTTGATATAGTCGATGTCGGTCAGCGACAGGCCCGACTTGCGCATCGCCATTTCCATCGACCGGAACGCGCCCGACCCCTGCGGATGCGGTGCCGTTACGTGATAGGCGTCGCCCGACAGGCCATAGCCGATGACTTCGGCATAGATCTTGGCACCACGCGCCTTGGCGCGCTCATATTCCTCAAGCACGACGACACCGGCACCCTCGCCCATCACGAAGCCGTCGCGGTCGCGGTCATAGGGGCGCGATGCCTTTTCGGGGCTATCGTTGAACGCGGTCGACAGCGCACGCGCCTGCGCAAAGCCGGCGATGCCCAAGGGGCAGATCGCGCCCTCCGAACCGCCGGCGAGCATCACGTCGGCATCGTCCATCGCGATCATCCGCGCGGCGTCGCCGATCGAGTGCGCGCCGGTCGAACAGGCGGTGACGACGGCGTGGTTCGGCCCCATCAACCCGTATTTGATCGAAACCTGACCCGAGATCAGGTTGATGAGCCGGCCGTGGACGAAGTGCGGGCTGACGCGCGACGGGCCCTTGTTCTCGCACACCAGCGATTCGCTGGCGATGCCGGGCAGGCCGCCGATGCCGGCACCGATCGAGCAGCCGGCGCGGTAGCGCTCTTCCTCGGTCATGTCGGTCAGGCCGGCGTCTTCCAGCGCCTGTCCGGCGGCGTCGATGCCGAAGACGATGAACGGATCGACCTGCCGCTGGATCTTGTGATCGACGCGCAGCCCTGCGTCGAAGCCATATTCATGGCCGGCGGGCTTCACTTCGCACGCGATGCGGCACTTCTGGTTCGACGCATCGAAATGGGTGATCGGCCCCGCGCCCGATTTACCGGCGATCAGGTTCTTCCAGGCGACCTCGACCTCGGCACCCAGCGGGGTCACGAGGCCGAGGCCGGTCACGACTACGCGGCGCATGGGCATTCCTCTTTCGTTCAGCGTCGATACGAACGACCCCCCGCCCATGGCTTTACGCCGGGACGGGGGGCCGTGAAACTCTCTGGCATGTCGGCGGGGCGGCTCCAGGCCGCCCCGGCCGGATCAGCCCTTGTGCTCGTCGATATAGGTGATCGCGTCCTTGACGGTCGTGATCTTCTCGGCGGCATCGTCGGGAATCTCGACCCCGAATTCTTCCTCGAACGCCATGACCAGCTCGACGATGTCGAGGCTGTCCGCGCCCAGATCGTCGATGAAGCTCGCGTCCTCGGTGACCTTCTCGGCTTCGACGCCCAGATGCTCGACGACGATTTTCTTCACGCGCTCGGCGGTCTCGCTCATATTCATTCCCTCTTCACCTGCGGGGTGTATTCCTGAACGCCCCTAGAACGCACGAATGCCGCGCGCAAGACCCGGCGCGGCTTCATCGGGGTCCGTTCGGAAATGCGCCGAAGCGCATTTCGCGGCACCGGCGCCCCCCTCCGCCAGTTTTCAACCGAACCCTCAGGCCGCGCGCGATGCGAACAGCCGGGCCAGCGTCGCGGCGTTGAACGCATAGCCGCCCATCAGCCGCTGCACGCGCACCTGCGCCTTCTTGGCACCGGCCAGTTCCAGCATGCCGTTCATGAACGCATCCACCTCCGCCGTCTGCTTGCGCGCGAGGAAGGCGTTGAGGACGGCGGGCGGGGTCTGGCTGAGGCGGCGGTTGATCGCCACCGGATCGACGCCGTTGGCGCCGAGCCCGGAGGCCAGTGCCTCGACCGCGATGCTGGTGACGACCAGTTCGCCCGCGCGGGTATCGGCCTTGCCGGTGCCCGGCTGGCAGGTGGCGGCATGGGCGCGCGCCTTCTTCACCAGCGCCTCGATCGGCGGGGCGGGTTTCTTGCCCTCCAGCACGCCGACGATCATGCCCTGCTGGAGCTTCGCCAGTTCGAGCTTCGGCATCTTGGCGACCGCGCATTTGACGACATTGCCGTCGCCCGCCGCCGCCATCGCCGCGACCATCAGAAATACGCTCATACCATCGCCATCCCGCCGTTCACATGGATCGTCTGCCCGGTAACGTACCCGGCCTCGCGGCTGGCAAGATAGGCGACCGCCGCCGCCACGTCATCGCCCGTGCCGAGCGCCCCGGTGGGAATCTTGCCCAGCAGGGCGGTTTTCTGCGCCTCGGGCAGCACCTCGGTCATCGCCGAGGCCATGAAGCCGGGGGCGACGCAGTTGACGGTGATGCCGCGGCTGGCGAGTTCCTGGCCCAGCGCCTTGGACATGCCGACGAGGCCGGCCTTTGACGCGGCGTAATTGGCCTGCCCCGGATTGCCGGTCTGCCCGACGACCGAGGTGATCGAGACGATGCGGCCGAAGCGCGCCTTCATCATCGGCCGGGCGGCGGCGCGGCAGAGGCGGAACGCGGCTTCGAGATTGACGCGGATCACCTGATCCCATTCATCGTCCTTCATCCGCATCGCGAGGTTGTCGCGGGTGACGCCGGCGTTGTTGACGAGGATGTCGAGCTTGCCGAGCGCCGCCACCGCCTGCGGCACCAGCGCGTCGACCTGCGCGCCGTCGGACAGGTCGCAGACGAGCGTGACGTGATCGCCGGGAAGGGTAGCGGCGAAGGCTTCGAGCTTGGCCTGGTTGGAGCCGGACAGCGCGAGGCGCGCACCCTGCGCGGCAAGGCCCTTGGCGATGGCGGAACCGAGGCCGCCGCTGGCGCCGGTGACGAGAGCGGTCATTCCCGTTAGGTCGAACATCGTTATTCTCCGGAAGATTGATTCACGCGGAGGCGCGGAGGGGCGGAGGGGCGGTAGTCGTTGACGATCCGGCGCAGCCCCTCCTTGAGCGTTTCGCCGCCGAAATTGATGAGTAGCCCTACGGGCTGTTTGGTCAGGCGCAAATAGGTCAGCAATTGCTTCCCATGGACCGGAAGGAGCTTTTCGACCGATTTTATCTCGATCAGCAGCCGTCCGGCCACCAACAGATCAATCTTGAATGCTTTTTCAAAGCGGAGGCCGTCGAAGATGACGTCGATCGGCTGTTGCCGGACGACGGCGTAGCCCATTGCTTCGAGCCGTCCTGCAAGCAGCATTTCATAGACGCTTTCGAGAAGCCCCGGCCCCAGTTCCCGGTGCAGTCGCAGGGCAACGTCGACCACATCACCGGAAACCGCTTCCAGGTCCATACTTCCTCCGCGTCTCCGCGTCTCCGCGCCTCCGCGTCTCCGCGTCTCCGCGCCTCCGCGTCTCCGCGCCTCCGCGTGAACCGACCTTACAACCGCCCGACCAAAGCCTCGATGTCGGCCATCGTTGTGACGCTGGTGACAGTGGCGTCGGGGGCGATGCGTTTTACCATCGTGCCGAGCACCTTGCCGCCCAGTTCGACGAAGTCGGTGACGCCCGCGTCCTGCATTGCCAGCACCGATTCGCGCCAGCGGACCATGCCCGTCACCTGTTCGACCAGCAGGCGACGGATCGTATCGGCATCGGCCACCGGGGCGGCGGTGACGTTGGCGTAGAGCGGGACCAGCGGGGCAGACAGCGTCACCTTCGCCAGCGCCTCGGCCATTGCATCAGCGGCGGGCTGCATCAGCGGGCAGTGGAACGGGGCCGACACCGGCAGAATCACCGCGCGCTTGATGCCCATTTCCTTGGCCAGCGGCACCGCGCGGTCGATCGCGGCCTTCGCGCCCGAGATCACCACTTGCGACGGATCATTGTCGTTGGCGACGGTGCAGACGTCGCCCTGCGCGGCCGCTTCCGCCAGCGCCTGCGCCTTGGCGAGATCGGCGCCGAGCAGCGCGGCCATCGCCCCCTCGCCCACCGGCACCGCCGCCTGCATCGCCTGTCCGCGCAGCTTCAGTAGCCGCGCGGTGGTCGACAGGTCGAGCGCACCGGCCGCGCACAGCGCGGTATATTCGCCGAGCGAGTGGCCCGCCACGAAATCGGCCTTTTCGGCCAAGCGGATGCCGCCCTCGCGCTCCAGCACGCGCAGCGTCGCGATGGCATTAGCCATGATCGCGGGCTGGGCATTTTCGGTCAGCAGCAAGTCGGCGTCGGGGCCGTCGGCCATCAGGCGAAAGAGATGCTGGCCGAGCGCGTCGTCGACCTCCTGAAACACTTCGCGCGCATAGGGGCTGGCAGCGGCCAAGGCTGCGCCCATGCCGACCGACTGGCTGCCTTGCCCTGGGAAGATGAATGCCCGCATCGCCGTCTCTCCTGCAAATTCCAAGCCCGCGCGCCTAATCGCTCGGCCAAGCTGAACGCAAGGGGCGGGCTCGCGACAGGATGCGACCGTTTTGCGGCATTTGCGACAAACGCCTGCGACACGGGGCGCCCATCTTGGCTTCATCGAAACGCAATCAGGAGCCTGTACGATGAAGAAGCTGATCCTTGCCGCGATGACCGCGTCGTTGTTCGCCACCCCGATGGCAGCGTCGGCGCAGGGCCGCACCGTCATCAAGGAACGCCCCGGCCGCACGGTCGTGGTCGAAAAGAACCGCCACGGCCAGAACGTCCGCAAGACGGTGGTCCGTCAGCAGCCGGCACGCTATGCCAAGTGGCAGCGCGGCCAGCGGTTCGACCGCAACCGCGCCGCCAACTACCGGGTGATCGATTACCGCAGCTATCGCCAGCGCGGCGTCTATGCCCCGCCGCGCGGCTATCAGTGGGTGCGCTCGGGCAACGACGCGGTGCTGGTCGCGCTGGCCAGTGGGGTCATCGGCGCGGTGATCGGCGGCGCGATCCTGAACTGACCTTGCTTTCCTGCCCGATTCGGGTATGGGCCATGAGCATCCGGGGTGGCAGGTCGTACCTGCCGCCCCGGATTGCATTTGACGACGACAGCCGGAGGGGCGACCGCGATTGGCGCGGCGTCAGCGATCGGCCAACAGACGGATCAGAATATGGCTCTCTACGAGCACGTGTTCCTTGCGCGCCAGGATCTGGCACAGGCGCAGGTGGACGCGCTGGCGGAAACCGCCACGAAAATTGTTCAGGACATGAACGGCAAGGTCGTGAAGACCGAGACCTGGGGCCTGCGCAGCCTCGCCTATCGCATCGCGAAAAACCGCAAGGCGCATTACGTCATGCTCGAAATCGACGCGCCGGGCGACGTCGTGGCCGAGCTGGAGCGTCAGACGCAGATCAACGAGGACGTGATCCGCTTCATGACCGTCAAGGTTGACGGCCACGAGGAAGGTCCGACCGTGATGATGCGCAAGAGCGAGCGTTCGGAGCGTGGCGAACGTCGCGGTGGCCGCGACCGTGATGACCGCGGCCCGCGCCGCGACCGCGAGCAGTCGGCCCCCGCCGACGCCGAAGCGTAAGGAAGAACACCCATGGCACGTCCGTTTTTCCGCCGCCGCAAGAGCTGCCCCTTCTCCGCGAAGGACGCTCCCCGGATCGACTATAAGGATGTCCGGCTGCTGCAGGGCTTCGTGTCCGAGCGTGGCAAGATCGTCCCCTCACGCATCACGTCGGTGAGCGCGAAGAAGCAGCGCGAACTGGCCCAGGCCATCAAGCGCGCCCGTCATCTGGGCCTGCTGCCCTACATCGTTAAGTAAGGAGCGCCCCCATGGACGTCATTCTGCTGGAGCGCGTCGAGAAGCTCGGCGCCATCGGCGACGTGGTGAAGGTGAAGGACGGGTTCGCCCGGAATTTCCTGCTGCCGCGCAAGAAGGCGCTGCGCGCCAACGAAGCCAATAAGAAGGTGTTCGAGGCGAACCGTGACCGGATCGTCGCCGACAACGCCGCCCGTCGTACCGACGCGGAAGCCGAAGCCAAGACGCTGGAAGGCGTGTCGGTCACGCTGATCCGTCAGTCGTCGAACACCGGCCAGCTCTACGGTTCGGTCGCAGTTCGCGATCTGGTCGACGCGCTCGTCGCCGACGGCCACAAGGTCGACAAGTCGCAGGTCGTGCTCGACCGTCCGATCAAGGCCATCGGCCTGTACGACGTGAAGGTCGCGCTGCACCCCGAAGTGACGACGATCGTCAAGGTCAACGTCGCGCGCTCGCCCGAAGAGGCCGAGATGCAGGCGCAGGGCGTCGATGTCATGGCATCGATGTTCGAGCGTGACGACGCCGGCTTCACCGAGGATTATGACCCCAACGCCGAGCCGGGCGACATCGCCCGCGACGACGCGGACGAGGGCCAGCAGGGCTGATCCAGCCCTGTCCTTCGGGATTAATGGAAAAGGCCGTCGGGAGCGATCCCGGCGGCCTTTTTCGTTATGGTGTGTGGCAAGCGGTGGGGCTTTACGGGCAGGCCACGCAGGCACCGATGACGGCGGCCAGCGGAATCAGCGAAAGGATGACGGGAACGGCCTTGCTCATGCGATGATCCGATCATGGAGAGTTTGGCGTTTCAAAGCCGGAACGCGCGAAAGGTTTCGCGGAGATGAATATCATTCCGCAACTTTTCCCGGGCGACCGATGACAAAAGGCGTTTGCTCCCGCCGACAAGCCGCTTGACGGCAACGGCGATCGGGCATAGAGGCCGCGCTCCGCTACACGGCCCCTTCGTCTAGCGGTTAGGACGACGCCCTCTCACGGCGTAAGCACGAGTTCGATTCTCGTAGGGGTCACCAGCGGTTCCGGGCACCATGATGCTCCGCCACCTCTCCATCATTGGGTTCCGCGACGGCGCCGGGGCGATCGTGCGCTACCCATTCGCGCGGTAGGTCAGGAAGATGTTCGCGGTCAGCCGCCCCCGGCGCGGGTCGGGATCGAGTGCCCCATGGACCTGCCCCGAATGCAGCACCCGGCTGCGATAGACGACCAGCCGGTTCCAGCGGCCCGCGACGATCGCGGTCTGTTCGAATGCGGGGGTGGTGCCGTCGATATAGCCGGGTGGGTCCGCCTCCCCTGCCCGCACCGCTTCATACTGCGGCAGGCGATCGGCGGTCAGCGTTTCATACCCGGTCGCGCGGTGACGATAGAAGGCGGTGCCGCCATGCGCCGGATCGCACAGATAATGGAGGATGGCGAACTGGAGCGGATCGACCGTGTCGACATGCGGCGCGCGCTGCGTGGGGACGAGGTCGGCGGCGGGGCGGGTCACGATCGAGAACGAACATTCGGCACGCCCGAGCCGGACGTCGCTCAATGCAAAGGCATCGCGCAACAGCGGGTCGAGCGCGCGGACCACGGTATCGGCATAGGCGCTCGGCATCGGCGCTCGGATGCCGGGATAGCCGCCTGCCGGGCCATAGGCCGGAGCGAAGCTGCCGGCGGCGGCGATCTCGACCAGCCGCTGCGGATCGAGCAGCGCGCCGTCGATCAGCAGCAGCGGCTCACGCTCGGTCCCGATCCGCGCGGTACGCGGCGCGGCGGCGGGATCGAGCGCGAAGATCATTTGCCGTTGCCCGGCGCATAGGGGGTGCGGATCGCCTTGTAATAGGCGAGCGGCTGCGGCGGGGGCACGGTGCCGGCAGGAAGCGGCCGGCCCGACACCTCGGCGAAATAGGCGATGGAGGCGTCGCGCCACCATTGTGCCTCGCCGCGCTGGATGGCGAGGAACTGCGTGACTTCGGCAAAGCGCTGCGGATCGACCTTGCCCTCCAGCGCGGCCCATTGTTCCTGCATCGCCGCGACCTCGGCCACGCCGTGATCGTAGTGCGCCACCAGTTCCTCCCACAGCGTCCGGCCCGATTCCATCCGCCGGTCCCACGAGACGTGATGGAACCACAGCAGCAGCTTTTCGGGAACCCGCTTCGGATCGCCCCAGGTCCGCGTCAGCGCCGGGGCATATTGCGACACCGCGTCGCTGCCGGTGCGGGTCCGGTCGAAGCCGATGCCGCTGCGGTCGGCCTTGTGGAAATAGGTCGGGTTCCAGTCCTCGCGCGCCAGATCGTTCACCCATGGCCCCGGGCCATAATGATGGCCGGTCGCGAAGAGATGGTTGAGGCCGAGCGGCATCATGTAATCGACCACCGCCTCGCGCGAGCGCAGCATCATCGCGGTGACGGGGGCGACGACCGCCGGATCGGGGCTCCACGTCGTCGCCGCCCAGTCGCGTGCGATCTCGCCGGCCGACCCCTGCGGGTCCCACGCCAACCGGCCGAAGGCGTACCAGTTGGCCTGATCGAACTGCGATCCCGACCAGTTGCGGTCGGTGCCGATGTTGGCCACCCCGGCGATGCCGGTCGGCGCGCCGGGCCGCACCGGGCGTTCGAGCGTGTCGGCGACGGTGGTGCCGGCACGGGGGCGGTAGGTGTCGCTCTTGAGCACCTCCTCCCACATCGTGCCGAGATAGGCGAGATGGGTGGCGAAGCCCAAATATTCCTTGGTGATCTGCACTTCCATCATCAGCGGCGTGCGCGGCATCGCGCCGAAAAGCTGGTGGAAGGGTTCGCGCGGCTGGAAATCGATCGCGCCGTTCTTGACCTGGACGATGACGTTGTCGGCGAACTTGCCGTCCAATGGCGCGAACTCGCTATAGGCCTGACGGACGCGGTCCTCGGGCTTTTCGCTGGCATAGACGAACGCACGCCACATCACGACGCCGCCGTGCGGCTTGAGCGCGGCGGCGAGCATGTTCGCCCCCTCGGCATGGCTGCGGTGATAGTCGCCGGGGCCCGGCTGGCCTTCCGAATTGGCCTTGACCAGAAAGCCGCCGAAATCGGGAATGCGCGCGTAGATCTCATCGGCCTTCGCCTTCCACCATGCCGCGACCTGCGGGTCGAGCGGATCGGCGGTCTTGAGGCCGCCGACCTCGATCGGGGCAGAGAAGCGCGCCGACAGATAGACCTTGATCCCCCATGGCCGGAAGATGCCGGCGAGCGTCTCGATCTTCGGCAGGAACGCCGGGGTCAGCATGTCGGCACTGGCGTTGACGTTGTTGAGGACCGTGCCGTTGATCCCGATCGAGGCGTTGGCGCGGGCGTATTCGGTATAGCGCGGATCGGCGAAGCCGGGCAGTTTCTGCCAGTCCCACAGCGACCGCCCGGCATAGCCGCGCTCGACATAGCGATCGGGATTGTCCCAGTGGTTGAGGAGGCGCAAATCGAGTTTCGGCCGGTCGCGCACGTTCAGCGCGGCGATCGACGCCCCGGTCTGGAGCGTGCGCAGCAACCGGAAGCTGCCGTACAGCACGCCGACCGGCGCGTTGGCGGCGACCACCGTCACCCGCCGGCCGTCGATGGTTGCCGAGCGCAGCACATAGCCCTCTCGCCCCAGCCCTTCGAGCGGCAGGCGCAGCGCAGCGATGCGCGGCGAACGCGGCGTGCCGATCACCACGCTGCCGTCGCCGATCGCCGATTCGCCGACGCTGCGCCCGATCAGCCCCGACAATCCGCGCGCCAGTTCGGCGGCGGCGAGATCGATCGTCGGGTCGCGTTCGTCGCGCACCACGCCGGTCGCTACGGCAGCCTGCGCGGTCGTGGCGGGCGACGCGCGATAGCGCAGCCACAGGTCATAGCCATCCTCGGCGCACGCTGGCGCGCTCCACAGCATACCCGCCAGCGCGACCAGCCCGATCCATTTCACCATGCCGCATCCTCTTTCTCGTCCCGTCTGACCGACGGCGTTGACAGTGGCATAGCATGACGGTCATGGTAGCGCTACCACGTCAGAGAACGTGGCGTACAGGAGAGCGCATGTCCCCGAATCCGCCCGAATCGCCGGCCTCCTCGCTGCCGCCGCTGGCCAAGCCGGCCGGCCGGGTGCGCTGGATCGTGTGTGCGCTGCTCTTCTTCGCGGTCGTGCTGTCCTATGTCGACCGGCTGGTGCTGGCAGTGCTCAAACCCGATCTGGCGCAGACCTATGGCTGGTCGGAAACGGGCTATGCCGATCTCGCCTTCTATTTCCAGCTTGCCTATGGCCTCGCCTATGTCGTCGCCGGGCGGATCGTCGACAAGGTGGGAGCGAAGGCCGGCTATGCGCTGGCGATGATCGTGTGGACGGTCGGCCATGTGCTGCACACCGCCTTTACCTCGACCAGCGGCATGATACTCGCGCGGATGCCGCTGGCGGCGGGCGAGGCGGGCACCTTCCCCGCCGCGATCGCCGCGACCAACGAATGGTTTCCCAAGCGCGAGCGGGCGCTGGCCATCGGCATCTTTAACGCCGGGTCGAACGTCGGCGCGCTGCTGACGCCGCTGCTGGTGCCGTTCATCGTCGTGACGCTCGATCTTGGGTGGCGCGCCGCGTTCTGGATCACCGGCGCACTGTCGCTGGTGTGGCTGGCGGCATGGTTCGGCTTCTATCGCCGGCCGCGCGACAAGGCGTCGCTATCGGCGGAGGAACTGGCGTGGATCGAGGCCGATCCGGTCGAGCCGCAGCGGGCGGTGCCGTGGAGCCGGATGTTCCGCATCCGCCAGACCTGGGCCTATATCGCCGGGCGGTTCCTGATCGATCCGGTGTGGTGGACCTTCCTGTTCTGGCTGCCCGATTATTTCGCCAAATCGTTCAACCTGTCGATGAAGCAGTTCGGGCCGCCGCTGATCGCGGTCTATCTGCTCGCCGATGTCGGATCGGTGGCGGGCGGGTGGCTCAGCACCCGGTTGATCGGGCGGGGCATGTCGATCGGGCGGGGCCGCAAGACGGCGATGGTCTGCGCGGCGCTGTGCGCGGTGCCGATCGCCTTTGCGACCCATGCGCCCAGCATGTGGATCGCGGTAGGGCTGATCGGCCTCGCCTGCGCCGGACATCAGGGGTTTTCGGCCAACCTCTATGCCTTGCCCGGCGACCTGTTCCCGCGCTGGATGGCGGGATCGGTGATCGGGATCGGCGGACTTGCCGGCGCGGTCGGCGGCATGTTGATGGCGAAGTTCGCGGGCATGATCCTCGAAACGGTCGGCAGCTATCAACCGATCTTCCTGGTCGCCGCCTGTGCCTATCTGGTCGCGGTCGGCGTGATCCACCTGATCGTTCCCCGCTACACCCCCGTCGATGCAAGGCAAGTCACCGCATGACCATGATCGATCGCCGACAGGCGCTGGCGGGCGGCGCCGCGTTGCTCGCCGCCGGGGCCACCCCGGCGCTGGCCGCGCCCGCCGACACGCTGAACGCCGCCGCCCAGTCGCGCGGGCGGCGCTTCGGATCGGCGTTCGCCTTCGGCACGGCGGGCGCGGATCGCGCCTCGTTCGCCAACCCGGCCTATGCCGCGCTGCTGCGCCGCGACTGCAGCGTGCTGGTGCCCGAGAACGAGATGAAGTGGCAGGCGATCCGCCCTGCCCCCGACCTGTTCGATTTCAGCCGGTTCGACCCGATGGTCGACTGGGCGGTGGCCAACGGCTTCGCCTTGCGCGGGCATACGCTGCTCTGGGCCTATTCGCGCTGGTTCCCGGCGTGGCTCAACAACTACGATTACGGCGCGCGTCCGGCGAGCGAGGGAGCGCGGGTGCTGTCCAGCCATATCGACACTGTCACCCGCCGCTATGGCCGCAAGATCACCAGCTATGACGTGGTGAACGAAGCGGTCGATCCCGATACCGGAGCCCTTCGCGTCACGTCGCTGTCGACCGCGATGGGCGGGACCGAGGCGGTGCTCGACCATGCGTTCCGCACCGCCCGCGCCGCCGCGCCGCATGCCGAACTGGTCTACAACGACTATATGAGCTGGGAGGACGGCAACGGGAAGCACCGCGCCGGCGTGCTCAAACTGCTCGAAGGATTTCGCCGGCGCGGCGTGCCGGTCGATACGCTGGGGGTGCAGTCGCATATCGGGCTGTTCGCGCCGAGCCCCGATGCCGGCGCGCTGGCGCGGCGGCTGGAGCCCGAATGGCGCCGCTTCCTCGATGCGGTGGTGGCGATGGGGTATCGCCTGATCGTCACCGAATTCGACGTGCGCGACAAGGGCCTGCCCGCCGCGATCGCCCCGCGCGACAAGGGGGTCGCCGATTTCGCGCGCGCCTATCTCGACATCATGCTGTCCTACCCGCAACTGCGCGACGTGCTCGCATGGGGGATGAGCGACCGCTATAGCTGGCTGCGCACGTTCGAGCCGCGCACCGATGCGGTCATCAACCGTGGCTGCCCCTATGACGACCGCTTCGCGCCCAAGCCGCTGTACGGCGCGATGGTCGGCGCGCTGGCGAATGCACGCGAACTACGGATCATCTGAGCGGAACCCGGCCACGGATGGCGCACTGTAGCGGTCCGTCACGACAGGACCCGCGCTTATGATCGACGTCGCCATCATCGGAGCCGGTGCCGCCGGGATCGGCGCGGCGCGCGCGCTCCATGCCGCCGGGCGATCGGTCGCGGTGTTCGAAGCGGGCGACCGGGTCGGCGGGCGGGCGCATAGCGTCACGATCGACGGCATGACGCTCGATCTCGGCTGCGGCTATCTCCATTCGGCCGGGCGCAATCCGTGGGTCGCCATCGCCGGGGACGTCGGGTTCGCGATCGATCGCAGCCGTCCGAGCTGGGGCCAGCAGTACCGCGACCTCGGTTTCTCCGCCGCCGAGCGGCAGGCGGCGAATGCCGCGCGCGCCGCGTTCGAGGCACGGTTGCGGAATGATCCACCGGCGAGCGACCGCGCCGCCGACGCGCTGGACCCCGCCGGGCCATGGAACGGCTTCCTCGATGCGATGTCGGGCTATCTGAACGGGGCCGATCTCGCCTCGCTCTCGGTGGCCGATTACCTTGCCTATGACGATGCGGCGACCGACGACGACTGGCGGCTGCCCGATGGCTATGGCACGCTGGTCGCCGCCAGCCTGCCGCCGGTGCCGCTGTACCTTGGCACACCGGTCCGGGGCATCGAGGAACGCGCGGACGGCGTCGCGATCGTCACGCCGCGCGGCAGCGTGAAGGCGCGCGCGGCGATCATCACCGTATCGACCGCGGTGCTGTCGCGTGGCGGGATCGCGCTGCCGGGGTGTTTCGACCCGAGCCTCCATGCCGCGAGCCACCTGCCGCTGGGGCTGGCCGACAAGCTGTTCTTCGCGCTGCCCGACGATCACGGGCTGGCGGCGGAGAGCCATCTGCTCGGCAATCCGCACCGCGCGGCGACGGGCAGCTATTATCTCTGCCCGTTCGGGCGACCGGTCGTCGAATGTTTCGTCGGCGGCAGCGGCGCGCGGGCGCTGGAGCGCGAGGGGCTGGACGGCGCGGCAGCCTTCGCGAAGGCGGAACTGGCAGCGTTGCTCGGCGCAAGGCTGGTCGACCGGATGGCGCTGATCGCCGGATCGGCATGGGGCCGGGCGAGCCATTTCGGCGGATCGTACAGCCATGCGCGGCCCGGCCATGCGAATGCGCGCGCGGTGCTGGGAGAGCGGCGGCACGACCATATCCTGATCGCGGGGGAGGCGGTGTCGCCGACCGACTTTTCGACCGCGCATGGGGCGTATGCGACCGGGGTCGCGGCGGCGGAGGTGTTGCTTCGGGACTGAAAGACTCCCCTCCCTGACAAGGGAAGGGCCGGGGGTGGGTCGGCCTGCGAGGGAACGACAGCATCCGCCCCAAACCTACCCACCCCCACCCCCTCCCTTGTCAGGGAGGGGAGAGCCTTTCGCCCCCTTACCGAAACTCCATCTGCTCGGTCACGTCGCCGAAACGCATCGTGATCCGGTCGCGCAGATAGCTTTGCCGGACGCGCCACGGCGCCTTCGATCCCTGCCGCGGCAACCGGTCGATGCCGCGCTTCACATAGCTGGAGGTGAAGTCGAGCAGCGGCTCCTCGGTCAGATCGGTATCGGCGATACGCGGCGTCGCCTGCACGGCACCCCGTGCCTTCATCGTGTTGAGCAGGCGGCAGACATAGGCGGCGGTCAGGTCGGCGCGCAGCGTCCACGAGGCGTTGGTATAGCCGAACGCATAGGCGAGGTTCGGCAGGTCGCTGAACATCATTCCCTTGTAGTTCATCGCCTTGCTCGGATCGACCGGTTGCCCGTCGATCGACAGCGTCGCCGCGCCGAAGAGTTGCAGTTCGAGGCCGGTGGCGGTGACGACCACATCGGCGGGGAGGTGGGTGCCGTCGGTCAGGCGGATGCCGCTAGCAGTGAAACGGTCGACATGGCCGGTCGCGACCTCGGCGTGCCCCTCGCGGATCACCCGGAACAGGTCGCCGTCGGGGACAATGCACAGCCGCTGGTCCCATGGATCATAGCTGGGTGAGAAATGCTTCTTGACGTCATAGCCCGGCGGCAGCGCGGCGCGGACCTGTTTCAGCAGCCAGCGGCGGACCGCCTCGGGCTTGCGGCGCGAGCGGACGTAGAAATACTGGCTGATCCCGATCCGCAGCCAGCGGGCGATGCCATATGCGGCACGCCACGGCAGCACCCGGCGCAGGACGCCCAGCAACGGATCGCGCGCGGGCGTAGTCAGCACATAGCTCGGCGAGCGTTGCAGCATCGTCACCTTCGCCGCGCGGTCGGTCATCGCCGGGACCAACGTTACCGCCGTCGCGCCGCTGCCGATCACGACGACCTGCTTGCCGCTGTAATCGAGATCGGCGGGCCAGAATTGCGGATGGACGATCGTCCCGGCGAAATCCCCCTCCCCGGCGAAGGTCGGGCGATAGCCCTGCGCATAATCGTAATAGCCGGTGCAGAGATACAGGAAGCCGCACGACAGCGTCGTCGTCTCGCCCGTGTCGGGCCGCTCGATCGTCAGCGTCCAGCGGGCGTCGGCGCTCGACCAGGCGGCATGGACCATGCGGTGGTGATAGCGGATGTGCGAATCGATCCCGCTCTCGCGCGCGGTGTCGGCGATATAGTCGCGGATGGTCGCGCCATCGGCGATCGCCTTCTCCCCCGCCCATGGCCGAAAGCCGTAGCCGAGCGTGAACATGTCCGAATCCGATCGCACGCCGGGATAGCGGAACAGGTCCCATGTGCCGCCAAGTGCGCCCCGCCCCTCCAGCACCGCGAAGCTGCGATCGGGGCACAGCCGTTGCAGGTGATGCGCCGCGCCGATGCCCGACAGCCCTGCCCCCACCACGATCACATCGAACTTGTCGGGCATAGCGGCCGCCTCTCCTTGCGCCGCCGCTATGCCCTCAACCGGGGGATCGGCTCAAGCGAAGAGGCTGTTTGAAAAGCGCGGTTGCGCGTTTTACGGTGCCGGCCCGCTCCCCCCTCCCGACCACCCACTTGAGTATCCTGCTGGGTGGTCGGGAGAGGGTAGCCCAGCAAAGTAACACTTTGCTAGGACCCGAGGGGGAGCGGGCCGGCACCGCACAAGAAACCCGCGCTTCCGCTAGTTTCCAAACGAACGCTCAGTAATCGCGGCTGTAGCGTACCGAGGCGTTCGATCCGCCGAACGATCCGGTCTGCGACAGCACCGACAGCGTCTTGGTCAGTGCGATCTGGATCTGCGTGGCGGTAAAGCCACGCGCGTCGGTGATGATCTCGATGTAGATGTCGTCGGTCAGGTATTTGCCCGCCGCAAGGCTGGTGCCCCGCCCGGTCGCCTCGTCACCGCCCAGCACGCGCAGGCGATCGAACCCGGTCGCCGAGCGCAGCTTGCCGAGCGGGTTCAACCCGCCCCCGCCCGATCCGCGCAGCGAATTGAGCGCGGCGGCGAGCTGGATCGCCTCGGTCGCCGACAGGTTCGTCACCGAACTGCCGAAGAGCAGCCGCGAAAGCACCTCGTCCTGCGCGAGCGCC
The DNA here is from genome assembly GCF_001425385.1 of Sphingomonas sp. Leaf407. Taxonomy (GTDB): domain Bacteria; phylum Pseudomonadota; class Alphaproteobacteria; order Sphingomonadales; family Sphingomonadaceae; genus Sphingomonas. The sequence continues at coordinate 420,570 of NZ_LMQO01000003.1, read as the reverse complement.
GGGGTCGAGGTAAACGCGATCTGCGGGGCCTGCGCCGTGCCGGTCACGTTGATGACGGCGGTCACGCCTTCGGCGGTGGTGGTGGCGGAGATGTCGATCACCGGGTTGGTGAAGTCCGACCCTTCGAAGCGGATGTTGCCGCGTTCGACCTCGAACCGCTTGCCGGCGAACGAATAGGTGCCGCGCACGAGGCGCAACTGTCCGTTGATCGTCGGCGCGGCCGAGGTGCCGGCGATACGCAGATCGGCCTCCCATTCGGATTCGAGGCCCATGCCCGACACGAACAGCCGGTTGTCGGCGCGGACACGCAGCGCGAGGCGGAACAGCCCGGCCGAAGCGGCGGCCTGTCTCGGCGGTTGCGCCGCGCGGGTCGCGTCGCTCTTGCGGCGCACCCCGGTCAGCTCGGGGACTTCGGCCGCGCCCTGGCGGATGATCTGATAGCGCGCCTCGGGGATGACGAGATCGCCCGAGATCAGCCCGCCGTCCGCCCCGTTCTGGATTCGGACGTCGCCAGTGGCCGATGCTCCCAGCGCGTCGCTCCGCGCCAGTTGGGCATTGCGCAACTGCGCGCGAATATCGACCGGGAAGCCGCTGTTCGCCGCCAGTCCGACGCTTCCCTGCGCCGCGACCGTGCCTTCGCCCGCCGTGGCGCGCAACTGCACCAGTTCGAACCGGTCGTTGGTGAAGCGCCCGTTAATGCCGAGGTTGGTCAGCCGCGTGCCCAGCGTCTCATTCTCATAGGTCAGCGTATTGGCGCGGACCACGCCGGTCAGTTGCGGCGCCTGCACCCGCCCGCCGAAATCGGCGGCGATGCCGATCGCGCCGGTCAGTTGCTGGTCGGCCAGCCCCGCGAACGAGAACAGCACGCCCGCCGGGCCGTTGTAGCGGATACCGCCCGACAGCGGCGCCGCCAGCATCCGCGTGACCCACGACCCGCTGCCCGGCGGCAACGGCCGCAGGTTGGCGACCATCCGCCCGACCGTGGTCGTGCCGCGCTGGATCAGCGCCCGGCCACTGCCGCCTTCGGGCCTGAGGTCGCCGGCGAACACGATGTCGACCGGTTCGGAGACCGAGGCAAGGCTGGTCCGCTGGAAATTGCGGATGGTCAGCCGGGCATCGGCGCGCGGGAAGCTCTGATCGGCGGCCTGCGCAAAATCGAGGCTGCCGGTGGCGGTGCCGCCGATCCCGGTGCCGGGAACGAAAGCGTTGACGATGCCGAGGTCGAGCCGGTCGAGCCGCGTCTGGATCGACATGCCATTGCCATAGACGCCCGCCGCACGGATCGAGCCTTGCGCGAAGTCGATCCGCGTCGGGTAGAGGCGATAGCCGCCGGTCGCAGGCGTGATCCGCGCCGGGTTGATCGTGCGGAACGGGATGTTGTTGGCGACGCCCTGCAACGCGACGAGATATTCGTTCGGCTGCAACCGGGCATTGGCGGCGACGCGGAACGGCACGCCCGACGATCCTTCGGCGAAGACCTGCGCCAGTCCGTTGCCGCCGCGATAATTCACCTTGGCGCGGCTGCGTTCGAGGACGAAGTCGCCCATCGACAAATTGGCGACCTGCACGTCGGCGACGATCTCGGGCTGGTCGTAGAGCACCGCGCTGGCGGTGACGATCGCACGGCTGATGCGCAGCCCCATGTCGCCGGGGATGACCGCGTTATAGGCGCGCGCGTTCACATCGGCGCGCTGGTAGCGGCCCTGTGCCGAGAGCCGCGCGACACCCGCCACGCCCGATCCGGCGAAATTGACCCGGCCGGCGAACGGTCCGGCATTCGTTGCCTCGACCCGGCCGTCGATGTTCATGCCGGCGAAGGTCGCCGAGCGAATATCGGCGACGAGGCGCGGTGCGGTCGAAACCAGCACGTCGGCGCGGAACGGACCATAATCGGTGCCGCCGCTCGCCTGGATCGCATAACGGTCGCCGATCCCGCGTACCCTTGCTTCGAGGTTGACGAGGCCGATGCCGACGCCGGGCCGGGCCGCGCGCAACAGGATCTGCGGTGCGGCGACGCTGCCCGTCACCTGCGCGGTCAGCGGACCGTATTGCGTCGATACCGCCTGCGCGTTGACCAGCAGCGGCCCCGCCGGGTCATAGCGGCCCGACCCGTTCAGGATGCGGAACTGCGGCGCGTTCATCCGCAGGTTGGAAAAGGTAATGAGCCCGTTCGGATCGACGCCGACATCGACCCGCGTGGTCGACACATTGCCGCCGAGGAAATTGCGCACGCCTTCGTTGAACAGCCGCGTGGTCTGCGCGACCACCCGCCCCTTAATGCCGAAACCGCCATTCGGCGCGGCATAGAGGTTCGCGTCGGTCGACAGGTTGAGGATGCCGATGCTGGCGACTTCGTAGTCGTTGATCCGCCCCTTGATCGCGCCGGTATAGCGCCCGGTCGACAGGTTGGCGGCAACGATCGCGGTCGCATCGATCCGGTCGGAACGGATGCGCAGATTGTCGGACAGCACCTGATCGCCGTTGATCGCCAGATCGCCGTTGATCGAAACGTTGGTGACGAGCCCGCCGACGGCGGCGTTCAGCCCGGTGATCCGTTTGGCGCGCGCCTTGATCGGGATCAGGATGCGGTCGGCGTCGACGGTCGCGCGCCCTTCGGCATACAGTTGTTCGACGGCCATCTCGCCGAAGCCCAACGCCGCCGCCTGAATCTTGTAGTCCACGGTCGGCGTGCCGAAGCCGCCGTCGAGCACCACCGCCGCCCGGACCGAACGACCGTTGAGATTGGGGGCGATCGCGCCCGGCGTCAGCAGCATCGCCTCGGTGCGGAAATTGCCGAAGCGGCTGCCCCCGAGATCGAGGATGCCGGCGGCGTTGACCGCCAGCGCGCTGGAGCGAAGCTGGATACGGGTATCGGCCTTGCGGTCCGCGAGCGTCGCGTCGATCGCGACGTCGAGGCGCGGCGACGTCAGCCGTTCGACCGGTCCTTGCAGGATCAGCCCCGGCTGGGTCGATCCGCGCACGGTGAAGCTGCCGTTGCGGCCGGTGATCGTCAGATCGGCGAGCGGACGCCCGCCGAGCGTGCCGGCGAGACGCCCCTGCCAGTTGGTCCAGCTACCCCGGCCGTCGATCGTCGCAGCGATCGGTTGCTTGAGACCCGCCATGCCGGCGATCATGCCGTTCGCCGGGCCGGTCACGCGCGCATCGACATCGAATTTGTCGTCGTCGGGCACCGCGTCGAGTTTCAGCGTGACGCTGTCGCCGCCGCCCAAGCCCGGCGCGGCGATGGTCAGCGCGTTGGCGGACACCTGCGCGCGGCGATCGGCGATATGCACCGCACCGTCGATCCGGGCGATATGGCGCTGGCCGGTGACGGCCGGGCCGACCTCGATCCGGTCGACGCGCAGACGGTTCACGTCGATGTCGTAATCGGGCAGCAGCGGCGCGTTGGGATCGCCCGGCGGGGTATCCTTCAACACCGGGTTGCGCGCATAGCGCACCAGCGGACTGGTGAGGCTGCGCACATCGACATGGCCGTTGGTGAAGGCGAACGGCCGCCAGTCGAGCGCGACCTGCGGCGAATAGGCGAAGACGCCGCGCGTATCGGACAGCCGCAGGTCACGAAGGGTCAGCGCGCCGTAGAGCGACCCGTCGATCCGGCCGATATTGACCTTCAGCCCCGATGCGGTGGTGTACCCGTCGAGCTGGCGGACGACGAAGCCCCGCCCCGGTCCGGTATTGAGCGCGAAGACCAACGCGACGACCGCCACGAACAGCACGGCGATGGCGATGCCGATCCATTTCAGGATGCGGACCCACAGCGGCTGCTTGCGCACGACGACGGTCTCGGTCGCGGAGTAATCCTCGGCCATCAGAATGCCTGCCCGATCGAGATATAGAGTGCGATTTTGGACTCACCGGGACGCCGGGCGATCGGCGTCGCCACATCGACCCGCATCGGCCCGAAATTGGTATAGAAGCGGCCGCCGATCCCCGCGCCGAAGCGCAGGTCGGACGCATCGGGCAACGCCCCTTCGTACACCTGCCCCGCGTCGAGGAACGGCACGATGCCGAAGTTGCCGAAGCGGTAGCGCGCCTCGATCGCGAATTCGTTGAGGCTGCGCCCGCCGATCGGCCGGGCGAGGTTGTTGCCGTCCTCGTCCACCTCGGGGGTGCGCGGACCCAGTTCCTGGAAGCCGAAGCCGCGCACCGATCCGCCGCCACCGGCGTAATAGCGCCGCGAGGGCGCAAGGTCGTCGCGGTCGATCCCCTGGATCGATCCGGCACGGGCGCGCCCGGCGATGACGATGCTCTGCCCGATCGGATAATAGCCGGTGCCCTCGACCATGAAGCGGCCGTACGGGCGCACGCCGTCGGACACCGATCCTTCGGGGCTGACGTTCAGCTTCACGCGGAAGCCTTTGGTGGGGTTCAGCAGATTGTCCGACGTGTCGAACCCGGCGAACAGCGGCAGCGCGGCGATGCCATAGGTGCGGCGGCGACGCTCGCCGACGGTGAAGTCGTAGGTGTCCTCGTTGGTGCCGATCAGTTCGGCGCCATAGGCATAGGTGAAGCGCTTCTGCCAGATCGGCGTCGAATCATACGACCAGCGGATGCCGAGCGTGCCGGTGAACGCCTCGAACGCATCGTAATTGCTGCGGCTGGCGTTGGCGAGAATCTGGAAGGTGCGGTCGCGCCGGCCGGCGTTCGACCGGCGGAAGGTGACGCCCGCGCCCTGTTCCTGCGTGCCCGCCACGCCGCGCACGATCAGTGCGCCTTCGGGCGGGAACAGGTTGCGGTGGGTCCATGATCCCTCAACCCGGAGCCCCTGTCCGGTGCCATATCCCGCCTCGCCCGCCAGCGTGCGCGCCGGGCCGGCGTCCTGCCGGACGAGCAGGTTGACCGCCTCGGTCCCGTCGGCGGCGACCTGTCCGGTGCGCTGCGGTTCGACCGAGACGCTGGAGAACAGCCCCGTCGCGACCAGCGCGGCGCGCAGATCGTCGACCTTGCGATTGTCGTACAGCTCGCCCTGCCGGAAACGCGCCAGCACGCCGACATGCTCGGCATCGAACGCCAGCTTGCCGGTGGTGGAATAGGTGCCGAACGACGAGCGCGGCCCGGTATCGACCGGTAGGGTGTAGCCACCCGTCACCGTCGCATCGTCGAGCAGGATGTCGCGCTGCCCGACCTGCACGAACGGATAGCCCTGTTGCGGCAGCTTCAGGCTGACGTTCGCCTCGGCCGCCTGGATTCGTTCGGCGTCGATCGGATCGCCGACCTTCAGCGGCAGTTCGCGGTCGACGAGGTTCGGCGGCACCGTCGGCTGGGTATCGATGCGGATCGACGACAGGGTGTAGAGCTTGCCCGGCAGCGCGGTCACGACCGCGCGGATGCGTCCGCCCTGCGGCTGTTCGATCATTGAGCTGACGGTGCCGTCGTAATATCCCTTGGCGCGCAGGATGCGCAGCGCGAGCGATTCGTCTTCCTTGGCGCGCGCCTGCACCATCGTCGCGTTCGCGGCCTTGCCGTCGCCTTCCTCCAGCGAGGAGAGCGCGCGGAACTGCGCCGTCCCCCCGATCGCGTCGAGGCCCTTGACGACGGTGTCGTAGCGGATTTCGACCGCACGCTTGTCATCGACGCCCGCGACCTCGACCGGGGTCACGTCGAAGGTGCCGAGCGGCGGCAGCGGCTGCGCCAGTTCGGCCGCCTCGGGCAGTATCGCATCGGGCAGGGTTTCGGGCACGACGGCGTTTTCCGTCGCCGGCACCGTCGGGCGGACCGGCGCGGGCGCGGCCTGTGCCGTGGCGGTGGTCGTCGTCGCGGGCTTTGGCGCGGCGGATGCCTCGAACCCGGCGATCGGTTCCAGCGGGGCGTTGATGTCGCCCGACAGGCTGGGCAACGCCGCATCGAATTCGGCATCGGGAACGATCGGGCCGTCGTCGGTGTTGGCAGGTGGCATGGTGGTTTGCGGACGGTCGGTCGATACCGACGGGGCCGTCTGCGCCATGACTCCGCAAGGAATCATCGTTCCTGCCAGCAGGATAGCGACCGTGCGCGCGCGAATTTCCGCCAACTGCTATCCCCGTGTCGTTCAACCTTGGGTTGCAGCGCACAACCCCCCTTGCGACCCCAAACGCGCGTTCGGCGGATTTGGTTCATTTCTACCCACTTGCATCCGTTTTGCGGTGCGGGCGTTGCATGTCGGCGAAGGGGACTGATGTGACGGAAAGCAGGACGCAAATCGATCCGGCCACGATTCCGGGGAGTGGATCGACCCATCCATGGGCGCATCCATGGGCGGCGTGGAAGGCGATTCTAACGCGCGTCTACACCATGGTCGGCTATCACAATCTGACGCTGATGGCGGCGGGGGTCGCCTTTTATGCGTTCCTGTCGATCGTGCCGATGCTCGGCGCGATCGTGATGACCTATGGCCTCGTCGCCGATACCGCCACGGTCGCGCGGCACATGCAGACGATCTTCGAACTGGTGCCGGCCGATGCCGCGCGACTGATCTCCGACCAGTTGATCGCGGTCGTCACCACCGCGTCGCGGCAGGCGGGCCTCGGCCTCGTCATCGCGCTGCTGCTCGCCGTCTATGGCGCGATGCGCGCGGCGAGCGCGATCATCCAGGCGCTGAACGTGATCTACGAAGAGGAGGACGAACGCAGCATCGTCACCACCACGCTATTGTCGGCAATGATTACGCTGGCGGCGATTTTCGCGGTCATCGTCGGCATCGTGTCGGCGGGCGTGCTGACATGGTTGCAGAGCGCGGTCGCGTTCCTCGGTACGGCGGGCGCGGTGATGATCCAGATCGTCACCTGGGGCGTAGCGGGCGCGATCACCAGCGCGGGCATCGCCTTTGCCTATCGCTACGGGCCGGACCGGACGCGGGCACAATGGCGCTGGCTGTCGGTCGGATCGGTCGCCGCCACAATCCTGTGGTTGCTGGCGACGGTCGGCTTCGGGGTCTATGCCGCCAATTTCGCCAATTACAACGCGACCTATGGCGCGCTCGGCGCGGTCGTCGTGCTGCTGATGTGGCTGTTCGTCTCCAGCCTCGCGATCCTGATCGGCGCGGAGATCAATGCCGAGGCCGAACGCCAGACCGCGATCGATTCGACCGTCGGTCATCCCCGGCCGATGGGCCATCGCGGCGCGCGGCTGGCCGACACACTGCCGAGCAAGCGCCAGTTGAAGCCCAGGCGTGGCGCCTATTGAGCGGCGGCGGTGCGTTCCTCCAGCACGTCGGCGGCGTCCTGAATCCGCGCCAGCATGTCGCGCAGCACCTCGATCTCCTGCGGCGTGAAGCCGGCGAACAGGTCGCGTTCGATCGTCAGCGCCCGGGGGGCCACCTCTTCGTAGAGCGTCCGCCCCGCCTCGGTCAGCGCGAGCAGGTGCGAACGCTGGTCGCCGGCATTGGCATGGCGGTCGACGAGGCCGCGATCGACCAGCGCGATCGCCGCGCGGCTGACCGTCACCTTGTCCATCCGGGTCGCCACGCACAGCGCCTGCTGGGTGATGCCGTGATGTTCGGCGATCACCGTCACCAGCCGCCATTCGGGGATGCGCAGCCCGAACAGCGCGCGATAGGTGGAGGCCACCGCGTCGGATACGCGGTTCGACGCGATCGACAGGCGATAGGGCAGGAAATCGTCGAGGAGCAGCCGTTTGTTCACGACCCCGACTGTTACCATTTAGTGACGGGTCGTCAACGACTTGGAACCGGGAACGGCAGCGAAACGTAGTGTTCGTCCAACAACCGGGCCGGGACCTCCGCGATGTTCAACTGGAAGCACGAAGCGCAGGATCGCCTGCAGGCGATGTTGTTCGCCCATGTCGACGACCGCGTCTTTCCCTGCGTCGGGGCGAAATCGGCGATGGCGAAGGGCACGCTCGACGTGCTCGTCTGCTCGCGGATCGACAGCGCGTGGGACGATGTCCGCATCCACGATGCGCTGATGCGGCTTGCCGAGGCCTATCGCCGCGACCGGGCGATGTACCGCAGCTTCGCGGTGATCTTCGAGGGGCCGGACGACCTGAGCGAAAATGCGTTCGAGCGTGCGCTGTGGCAGCGGGTCCAGTCGCTGTCGGACAAGGACGTGTGGCGCAGGCAGGAATATGACACGCGGGTCAGCACCGATCCCGACAATCCGCATTTCTCGCTGAGCTTCGGCGGCGAGGCGTTCTTCATCGTCGGGCTGCACCCCAATGCCAGCCGCCCGGCGCGCCGGTTCGAGCGGCCGACATTGGTCTTCAACCTGCACGACCAGTTCGAACGGCTGCGCGCCGAGGGCAAGTACGAGACGATGCGCGAGAAGATTCTCGTGCGCGACGAGGCGCTGGCGGGCAGCCGCAACCCGATGCTCGAACGGCATGGTGCCGCCAGCGAGGCGCGGCAATATAGCGGGCGCGTGGTCGATGACCGCTGGGCCTGCCCGTTCCACTATTCGGGGGAGGCCAAGTGACGACGACCATCCCCGAACGGTCGGGCACCGCCTTCCGGCTGGCGAAAGGCGAGACGCTGGTGGTGATCGATCAGAAGGGGGAACAGGTCGCCGACCTGCTGGCGTTCAACGCCGATGATCTGGACGAGGTGATCTCGTCGGGGCGGACGCTCGATTATGCCGAGACGATCCGGCTGACGACCGGCCACGCGCTCTATTCCAATCGCAGCCGGGTGATGCTGGAGATTATCGCCGATACGGTCGGCACGCATGATTTCCTGCTGACGCCGTGCTCCTATGACACCTTCCACCATTTCTATCCCGACCTGCCGCCGCATCGTGGCTGTTTCGGCAATCTGGCGGCGGCGCTCGAACCGTATGGCGTGGTGCCCGACCGGATACCGGTGGCGTTCAACTGCTTCATGAACGTGCCGGTCGATGGCGCGACGGGCAAGCTGTCGGTCCTGCCGCCGGTCAGCAAGGCGGGCGATTCGATCACCTTGCGCGCAGCCATGAATCTGGTGATCGGCCTCACCGCCTGTTCGGCTCCGGCGTCGAATGGCGGCAGTTTCAAGCCGATCGAGTATCGCATCGAACCGGCCTAGGACCGATCGACATTCAGCCGGACGGCGGCTCATGCGTCTCCCCTCCCTGTCAGGGAGGGGAGAAAATTGGGACGGCATTTCGTTGAATGTCGATCCGGCCCTAACCGCCAACACTCCAGACGAGGAAGGCGGCGATCGCGAGCAGCGTGCCGAGCGGCAACCGGTCGGTCGCCTTTACCTCGCGCCCGGTGATCCGCATCGCCACCACGACGCACAGCCCGGCGACGGTCGAGACCAGCAACACCACCGGCAACGCACGCCAGCCAAGCCACAATCCGATCGCGCCGAACAGCTTGGGATCGCCCCCGCCCAGCCCGGTCCGCCCGCGCGTCGCGCGATAGAGCGTCGCCACCAGCCACAGGCTGCCGAACCCGGCCAGCCCGCCGATCGCCCGGTCGCTGAAATCGGGCGCGATTCCGCCAAGTCCCCCCAACGACGCCACCAGCGCCAGCGCGATCGTCAGCCGGTCGGGCAGCCAGAAGGCGGCAAGATCGATCGCGCCCGATGCCAGCAACAGCCAGCCGCACGTCGCGCCGGCCACCCCGTCGATCCCCGGCGCGACCAGCCCGGCGACGATGCCGATCGCCGCGCCCAGCACTTCGGTGACGAACTGGCCAGGCGCGATGGCCGCGTCACAGGTCCGGCATCGACCGCGCACGGCGAGAAAGCTGACGATCGGCACAAGTTCGACCGGCCGCAACGTCCGCCCGCACCCGTCACATGCCGATCGGCCGGCGGCGACGCTTCGTCCCGCCGGCCAGCGGATCGCCAGCGCGCCGATAAAGCTGCCGAATACGCCGCCCAGCAGTCCCAGCAGGATCGGCCAGAAGAGAGGACTCACCATGATGCCGCCTATCCCCTGCCCGACCCGCCGACGCAACGCCGCTGGCATCCCCCGAACCCACGCCCTAGATACGGTATCAAACGAAACATAATCGTGTTTGGAGAGCCCCGATGTCCGATCCCATCGTCATCCTGTCCTATGCCCGCACGCCGATGGGCAGTTTCCAGGGCAGCCTTGCCGGGGCGAGCGCGACGCAGCTCGGCGCGACGGCGGTCGGCGCGGCGGTCGAGCGGGCCGGCCTGTCGGGCGAGGCGATCGAGCGTATCTACATGGGCTGCGTCCTCCCCGCCGGCTTGGGACAGGCCCCGGCGCGACAGGCGGCGCTCGGCGCGGGGCTGCCGACCCATGTCGAGGCGACGACGGTCAACAAGATGTGCGGATCGGGGATGCAGGCGGCGATCATGGCCGCCGATGCGCTGGCGGCGGGATCGGCCGAGCTGATCGTGGCGGGCGGCATGGAAAGCATGACCAACGCGCCATACCTCTCGACCCGTCACCGTTCGGGCGCGCGGATCGGCCACGACCGGCTGCTCGACCATATGTATCTCGACGGGCTGGAGGATGCCTATGATCCGGGCAAGCTGATGGGCAGCTTCGCCGAGGAGACGGCGGCCGAGTATCAGTTCACCCGTGCCGCGCAGGACGACTATGCGATCGAATCGCTCCACCGTGCCCAGCGCGCGCAGAAATCGGGCGCATTCGACCGCGAGATCGTCGCGGTCGAAGTGGCCGGCCGCAAGGGCACGACGAGCGTACGCGAGGACGAACAGCCCGCGCGCGGCGACGTGGCGAAGATCCCGACGCTGAAACCCGCCTTTGCGAAGGACGGCACGATCACCGCCGCCAACGCCTCGTCGATTTCGGACGGGGCGGCGGCGCTGGTGCTGACGCGACAGTCGGTCGCCGACCGGCTGGGGCTGACCCCGGTCGCGCGGGTCGTGGCGCATGCCGGCCATGCCCATGCCCCCGCGAAGTTCGCCACCGCCCCGGTGTTCGCGATGCGCAAGGCGATGGCGCGCGCCGGCTGGTCGGTGGGCGACATCGATTTGTTCGAGGTGAACGAGGCCTTCGCCTGCGTCGCGATGATCGCGATGCGCGACCTCGGGCTGTCGCATGATACGCTCAACATCCACGGCGGGGCGTGTGCGCTCGGCCATCCGATCGGGGCGAGCGGTGTGCGGGTGCTGGCCACCCTGCTCTCGGCGCTGGAGACGACCGGCCAGCGGCGCGGCCTCGCCTCGCTGTGCATCGGCGGCGGCGAGGCGACGGCGATGGCGATGGAACTACTCGACTGACGACTTCCCTTGTCACCCCGGACTTGTTCCGGGGTCCACCTGCCCGCACGCGCCGTCCCGCGATCGTCAGATGGCATCGTTGGCCGATCGGTGGACCCCGGAACAAGTCCGGGGTGACGACAGGACGACAAGCGGAGCGTACCCTCCCACGCTACAGCGGAACTTTCCAGCATCCCCCGGCGTAGCCTACGCTTAGGCGTAGCCGGAAGGAACAAGCGTGGCGGATCGCGAAGATACGGTTGGATATGACGGTCCGGCCGGCGGCTGGGGTTCGGTCAAGGGCATGTCGAAGATTCTCGGCAAGGAGAAGAACCGCCCCGCCGCGCTGGCCCAGCTTGCCCGCCAGAACAAGTCGAAGGGGTTCATGTGTACCTCCTGCGCATGGGGCAAGCCCGCCGAGCCGCACCCGTTCGAATTCTGCGAGAATGGCGCGAAGGCGACATTGTGGGACCTGACCCCCAACCGCTGCACCCCCGAATTCTTCGCGAAGCACAGCGTCACCGAACTGAAGCGCTGGAAGGACTTCGACCTCGAACACGAAGGTCGCCTGACCCATCCGCTGCGCTACGACCATGCGACCGACCATTATGTCGAATGTACCTGGGACGAGGCGTTCGCCGCGATCGGCGCCGAATTGAAGGCGATCGATCCGAAGAAGGCGATCTTCTACGCCTCGGGCCGGGCCAGCTTGGAGACCTCGTATCTGTGGGCGTTGTTCGCGCGGCTCTATGGCCACAACAACCTGCCCGACAGTTCGAACATGTGCCATGAGACGACCTCGGTCGCGCTCAAGAAGACGATCGGCGCGCCGGTCGGCACCTCGATCCTCGATGATTTCGAATCGTGCGACGCGATCTTCTTCTTCGGGCAGAACACCGGATCGAACAGCCCGCGTTTCCTCCATCCTTTACGCGACGCGGTGAAGCGCGGGTGCAAGGTGGTGACGTTCAATCCGGTCAGGGAACCGGGGCTGATTGCCTTCACCGATCCGCAGAACCCGTTCGAGATGGCGACGCGCGCCGAAACCAAGATCTCGTGCCAATATCATCAGGTCCGCCCCGGCGGCGACGTGGCGGTCATGATCGGCCTCGCCAAACACGTCCTTGCTGCCGAGGACCGGAGCTGGGCCGAACACAGGGTCCATGTGCTCGACGTCGATTTCATCGAACAGCATACCAACGGCTTCGACGAGTTCGCGAAGATGGTCCGCGCGACCGACTGGGCGGCGATCGAGGCGGAGAGCGGCCTGACCCGCGCCGCGATCGAGGCGGCGGGACAGGTCTATGTCGAGGCCGACCGGACGATCGGCATCTACGGCATGGGCCTGACGCAGCAGGTCAACGGGTTCGACAATGTCGCGACCTACGTCAACCTGCTGCTGATGAAGGGCAATATAGGCCGCGACGGGACCGGCATGTCGCCGGTGCGCGGGCACAGCAACGTGCAGGGCCAGCGCACCGTCGGCATTTCGGAAAAGCCCGAACTGGTGCCCAACGACCGGTTGCGCGAACTCTACGGCTTCGATCCGCCGATGGAGCATGGCCACAACACCGTCACCGCCTGCGAAGGGATATTGAAGGGCGAGATCGACGCCTTCGTCTCGCTCGGCGGCAATTTCCTGCGCGCGATCCCCGATCTCGAACGGATCGAGGCGGCGTGGCCGGCGATACGCCTCACCGTGCAGATCGCGACCAAGCTCAACCGCAGCCACCTCATCAACGGCAAGGTCGCCTATCTTCTCCCCTGCCTTGTCCGTACCGAGGTCGACGTGCAGGCCGGCGGCGAGCAGATCGTGTCGATCGAGGATACGTTCAGCCACATCCACGGATCGATCGCGACTCATCCGCCGGCCAGCGAGCATCTGAAATCGGAGATCGCGATCCTCGCCGGCATCGCCAAGGCGACGCTGGCGCCGAACCCCAAGGTCGACTGGGACGGGTGGACCGCCGACTATGCGAAGGTCCGCAAGCAGATCGAGCTGACCTATCCGGAAGAGTTCCACGATTTCGAGGAACGGATGTTCACCCCCGGCGGCTTCTATCGCGGCAATTCGGCGCGCGAGCGGGTGTGGAAGACGCAGAGCGGCAAGGCGGAGTTCACCGTGCCCAAGACGCTGTCGGGCACCGATATTCCCGATGCGCCGGGCCGGCTGCGGCTCATCACGCTGCGGTCGAACGATCAGTTCAACACGACGATCTATGGCTATGACGATCGTTTCCGCGGCATTTCGGGCACGCGCGACGTGGTGATGATGAACCCGAAGGAGATCGCCAAGGCCGGGCTGCATAAGGGTCAGATGGTGACGATCGTCGGCGATGGCGACGACGGCATCGACCGCCGCGTCGGCGGATTGAAGGTCGTGCCGTTCGACCTGCCCGACGGCTGCATCGCCGGCTATTATCCCGAACTCAACCCGCTGATCCCGATCGGCTGGCACGACCGCGAATCGAAGACCCCGGCGGCCAAGGCCGTGCCGGTCCGCATCCACGCCGGATGAGCGATGCCCCCAGCGCCATCCGCAGCTTCGCGCGGGTGGCGGCTGCCGGCACCCCCTCGCCCACCGACCAGCCGGTCGCGGTCGAGGCGCCGGTCGCGATCGAGATCGACGGGCTGGGCTATGCTGTGCTGATGGCGACGCCCGCCGATCTGGCCGACCTCGCGACCGGGTTCGCGCTGGCCGAGCGGTTGATCGACCATGGCGGCGAACTGGTCGACGTGGACGCGCATGCGATCGATCGCGGTACGTTGCTGCGCCTGACGCTGATCCCCGACCGCCACGACCGCGTCGCCGAACGGGTGCGCCATCGCGTGTCCGAATCGTCGTGCGGATTGTGCGGGATCGAAAATCTCGAACAGGCGCTGCGGCCGCTGCCGCCGCTCACCGCGCATAGCGATGCGACGCCGGCGGCGATCCTTGCCGCCGCCGCCGGCTTGCGCGACCATCAGCCGCTGTCGCGCGCGACGGGGGCCGCGCATGCCGCCGCGCTGTGCGCCGCCGACGGCACGATCCGTCTCGTCCGCGAGGATGTCGGCCGGCACAATGCCTTCGACAAGCTGATCGGCGCGATGCGGCGCGAGGGCCATGACTGGGACGGCGGCTTTGCGCTACTCTCGTCGCGCTGCTCGTTCGAGCTGGTCGAAAAGGCGGTGCTGGCCGGCTGCCCGCTGCTCGCCACCCTGTCGGCCGCGACCAGCCTCGCGATCGATCGCGCCGCCACCGCCGGGCTTCCCTTGCGCACTGCCGTTCGCGGCGACGCGATGCTGGCGTCGTGATGCGGGTGCTGGGCGCGATCATCGCCGGCGGGCAGGCCAGCCGCTTCGGCAGCGACAAGGCGCTGGCGCTGCTCGACGGACGCGCGCTGATCGACCGGGTGGCGGACGCGCTTGCCCCACAGGTCGATGCGGTCGTCGTCGTCGGGCGCGATCATGGCACGCTGGCGTCGGTACCCGATCGCCCCGCGCCGGGTCTGGGGCCGCTCGGCGGCATCGCGGGGGCGTTGCATCATGCGGTGGTGAGAGGGTTCACGCACGTCCTGACGGTGCCGTGCGACGCCCCGTTCCTGCCGGGTGATCTGCGTCAGTTGCTCAACGCCGCTCCCCTCCCTGGAAGGGAGGGGAGCGCCGCCTACTTCGCCGACCTGCCGGTCATCGGCTGGTGGCCCGCCACTGCGTTGCCCGCGCTCGATACCCTCCTCGCCGGAACCGGATCGCGATCGGTCCGCGCGTTCGGCGACCGGATCGGCGCGACCGCCGTCGCCGCGCCCGCCATCGCCAACGTCAACACCGCCGACGATCTCGCGCGGCTTGCGCAACACGACTGACAGGCCGTCCCCCGATCGATATAGCGCGCAGGATGACCGGCCCCTTCCTGATCCTGCGCACCGGCGCACAGCGGCTCGCGCTGCCGATGGCGGCGGTGCGTGGCGTTCTGCCGCTGCTGCCGGTCGAGACGACGCCAGGGCTGCCGCGCCCGCTGCTGGGCTTCATCGATCTGCGCGGGCAAATG
Organism: Sphingomonas sp. Leaf407; assembly: GCF_001425385.1. Lineage (GTDB taxonomy): Bacteria > Pseudomonadota > Alphaproteobacteria > Sphingomonadales > Sphingomonadaceae > Sphingomonas. The sequence goes on along the minus strand of NZ_LMQO01000003.1, from coordinate 405,412 downwards.
GTGGCGGTGCTCCACCCGCTGGCGCTGCTCGATCCCGCCGCGCCGGTCGGGCCGGTCGGGCTGTTCGCACACCTCGTCCATCTGAAGGGCGCGGACGCTCCCTGCCTGCTGGTCGACCGCGCGGAAGATGTCGTGTCGGGCGAGGTCGGCGACATCGACCCCACGCTCAGCCTGAACGAAGCGATCATCGGCGAACTGGCGGTCGGCGACACGGTCGCGCATGTGATCGATCCCGACCGGCTGCTGCTGTCGGCCGAACGCAATACGATCGACCGGCTTGCCGCCGCCGCCACCGCGCGGCGCAACCAATGGGTGGCGGCATGACGCTGCCGCGCAACGACCCCGTCTTCGCGCAGGTGAAGGCGATGGTGATCGAACGCACCGGCCACCATTATTATATCGACAAGGACGGGCAGCTTTTCGAACGCATCGCGCAGCGCATGGCCGATCGCGGCGACGCCACGCTCGCCGCCTATCGCGACCGGCTGCTGCGGGCCGATGGCGACGAATGGCCGCACCTCGAAAGCGCGGTCACGATCAACGAGACGTTCTTCTTCCGCTTCGCCGAACAGTTCGACGCGCTGCGGACGCATATCCTGCCCGCGCTGATCGAGGCGCACCGGATGGACAAGCGGCTGCGCATCTGGAGCGTCGGCTGCTCGACCGGCGCGGAAGCGCATTCGATCGCGGTGCTGCTCACCGACCTGCTGGGCGACGCCATCGCCGACTGGCGGGTCGCGCTGACCGGCACCGACATCGACGAGGCGGCACTGGAGGTCGCGCGGCAGGCCGACTATGGTGCATGGTCGCTGCGCACGCTGGGCGAGGCCGAACGCGCCCGACTGTTCGACCGCAGCGGCGACCGCTACCGGTTGAAGGACCGCTATCGCGGGATCGCCCGGTTCGAACGGCACAATCTGATGGCGATGATCGCCGATGCCGCGCCGCTGCATTTCGATGGCTACGACCTGATCCTGTGCCGCAACGTGCTGATCTATTTCGCGCATGACGATGCGACGCGGATCGTCGGCGCGCTGGCCGACCGGCTGGCGGGCGACGGGCTGTTGCTGCTCGGCCATGCCGAACCCAATCCGACGTTCGATGCCGTGGCCGATCCGGTGCAGGTCGGCGGCATCCTCGCCTATCGCCCGCATGGCTCGGTGCCGCGCCCGTCCGCGCCGGCGCCCGAACCGTCCCGCCCGGTCGCCCCGCCGGTCCGCCGCGAACCACGCATCGCGCTGCCGCCCCGCGCCGTGCCACTGCCGCCCGTCCCGCCACCAGTCGTCGCGCGCGCGCCCGATGCGGTCGCCTGCTACCTCACCGCGCTCGGCGCGATGGCGGCGGGCGAGCGCGAGCGGGCCGAGCGCGGCTTTCGCGACGCGCTCTACCTCGACCGGTCGTTCGCGATGGCGCATTATCTGCTCGGCCGGCACCTGCTGGCGCAGGGGCGCACCGACGATGGCCGCCGCAGCCTGACCAACGCGCTGCGCGTCGCCGCCGCCCTTCCGCCCGATGCCGAACTGGCCGAGGGCGAGGGGATGACCGCCGGCGCGATGGCCGCCGCCGCCCGCCACGCGATTACCACACTGTGACGGTGCTCACCATCATCGCCGACGGGCTGGACGACGCCGCGATCGCCGCCGTGCTGCGCGATCGGCAGCGACGGGTGGCGCAGGCAGGCGACACCGCCGCCCATCCGACCGAAACGCTGCTCGCCTTCGATCTGGGCGGCATCGCCCATGCCCTGCCGATCGGCGACGTGCGCGCCGTCGCCGCGCTGCCGCCGGTGTCGCGCGTACCGCAGACGCCGGGCGCTTTGTTGGGGTTGGTCGCGTGGCGCGGGGCGGTGGTGAACCTGTTCGCGCCCGCCGCCGCACTGGGGCGCGAGGCGACGGCGGCGGGGGCGATGATCGTGCTGCGCCACGATAAGCCGCGTATCGCGCTGGCGGTCGACCGGCTGCTCGGCGTCGTCACCGCGGGCGTGGATCCGGCACCCCCGACGCTCACCCGGCTGGTCGATACCGGCGGCGGTGATCGCCTGACCCGGATCGACCCTGCGCAACTGATCGATCACCTGCTCCCGAAGCGTCTTCAGGAAGGATAAGCCTTGTCCGTTTCCACCCGCATCGCCGCGGGGTTCGCCGCGATCACCGCCATCCTGCTCGCCCTCGGCGTCTATGCGCTGGCGCAGATCGGCGACGTGCGCACGACCGTCGACCAGATCGTCGGGCGTGACCTTGCCTCGATCCAGGCGCTCGGCCGGATCGATCAGGCGCTGTCGCGCAAGGTCGAGGCGCGCGGCACGATCGTCCGCGCGTTCCTGACCAACGATACGGCGGGCGTGCGCGACGGCACGGTCGCATGGCGCGCCGCGATCGACGATGCGACCCGCGACATCGCCGAACAGCAGCGCGCCGCCGAAAGCTACCGCGCCGATGCGATCACCAACGCGCGCGCCGAACAATGGACGCGGATGGTCGCGCAACTGGGCGACGCCGAAGCGGCGCTGTCGCGCACGCGCGGCGATGTCGAGGCGCAACTGGCGGCGGTGCGCGGCGGGGATCGCGCGGCGGTGCTGGCCGCCGAAACCGGCATCGTGCGCGATCATGCCGCGACCGTCGCCCGGCTGGCGCAGGCGCGCGAGACGCTGAACATCGCGATCCAGCGCGGCAGCGAGGCGACGCGCGACGTATATGATACCAGCCGGCGCTCGATCCTGATCGGCCTGCTGCTCGCGGTCGTCATCAGCGTGGTGGTCGCGGTGACGATCCGCCGGTCGGTGGTAGGCCCGTTGAGCGAGTTCATGGGCTTCGTCGGCCGGATCGGCGGCGGCGACCTGTCGACCACCACCGCCGCCACGGGCAAGGACGAACTGGGGCGGCTGGGCGTTACCCTGAACGACATGGTTTCGGGGCTACGCACCATCGCCACCCAGAACCGCGCCGCGACCGAGAACCTGAACGCCGCCGCCACCGAAATCCGCGCCTCGACGCAGGAACAGGCCGCTTCGGTCGAGGAACAGTTGGCGGCGGTGCAGGAAACAGCGGCGACCGTCGACGAGATCACCCACAGCGGCGCGCAGATCAGCCGCCGCGCGCAGGAAGTGATCGCGGCGGCACAGGCGACCGCGCAGGTAAGCGATTCGGGTCTCACCGCCGTCGCCGACACCGCGCGTGCGATGGACGCGATCCGCGATCAGGCGGAGGCGGTAGCGACCAACATCGTCGCCCTGTCCGAAAAGACGCAGGCAATCGGCGACATCATCGCGACCGTCAACGACGTGTCCGAACGCTCGCATCTGCTCGCGCTCAACGCCTCGATCGAGGCGGCGGCGGCGGGCGAACAGGGTCGCAGCTTCGCGATCGTCGCGGCAGAAATGAAGATGCTGGCCGATCAGGCGAAGGGCGCGACGCGCAACGTCCGCTCGATCTTGGGCGACATTCAGCGCGGCATCAATTCGTCGGTGATGCTGACCGAGGAAGCGGTCAAGCGCATCGCCTCTGGCAAGGAACGCACCGATCAGGGCCATGCCGCGATCGAGGAACTGGCCGCGCGGGTGCAGGAGAATGTCCAGACCTTCCAGCAGATCGTCGCGTCGACCAACCAGCAGCAGATCGGCATCGAACAGGTCACGATCGCGCTGCAGAACATCCGCCAGGCATCGCAGCAGACCGCCGCCTCGACCCGCCAGCTCGATCAGGCGGCCGGCGACCTCAGCGACCTGTCGCGCACGTTGGTGTCGCTGACCGAACGCTATCGGCTGTAACCGTCGTGGACGAGCTTGAGGCTGAATTGCTGGCGGCGTTCGCGTCGGAACTGGCCGAGCATATGGCGGGCATCCGCGGGAGCCTTGCCGATGCCGATGCCGGCCGCGCGGTCGACCTGCGCGAATTCAGCCGCCGGGCGCACAGCCTGAAGGGGGCGGCGCGCGCCGTCGACCTGCCCGATACCGAGGCGGCGGCGCACGAGATGGAGGCGCTGCTGCTCGGCGTCGAGCGCGGCGAGGCGGCACTCGATGCCGCGACGATCGCTGCGCTGCGGGCATATGCCGACGCGATCGAGGACGGCGCGGCCCCCGCCCCCGATCCCGCGCTGCCCGTGGCGGAGGATGATCGCCGCGTCGCGCTGCCCGGCCACCGCGTCGAACGGCTCGGCCGGTCGCTGAGCGTCCTTGCCACGCAGATCGCCGATCAGGGTGCCGTCACTGACCGGTTGCAGGCGCTGTGCGACGATCTGGCGGGATTGCAGGCGCTGGTGGCGCAGGGCGGCAATGCCGAGGCGGTCCGCCGCGTCGCGCAGGCGACGACCGAGGCCGAGCGCATCCGCCGCCTGCACCGCCGGTTGGCCGACCAGCTCGAACGCTCCTCGGCCGAACTGGAACGCGACGGCGAACGGCTGCTGCTGCAACCCGTCGCCACGCTGTTCGACGGATATGAACGCGCCGTGCGCGACCTCGCCACCGCCGAGGGCAAGACCGCGCGGCTGCTGCTGCCCGACGTGGAGGGCGAGGCTGACCGGCGGGTGCTGGCCGCCTTGCGCGATCCGCTGCTCCACCTGCTGCGCAACGCGGTGCGCCATGGCATCGAACCGCCCGGCGTCCGCGTGGCAGCGGGCAAGACCGACGAGGGGCTGATCGCGATCGAAGCGCGGATCGATCGCGGCCGGCTGACGCTGACCGTGCGCGACGACGGGCGCGGGCTGGACGACGGCGCGATCCTCGCCCGCGCGCGCGCCGCCGGCCTGATCGCGCCCGATGCGCCGCGTCCCGCCCCGGCGGCACTCCACGCGCTGCTGTTCGAACAGGGGTTTTCGACCGCCGATCGGCTGGACGAGGTCGCCGGGCGCGGCATCGGCCTGTCGGTCGTCGCGGAGACGGCGCGGCGGCTGCACGGATCGGCGACGATCGCCCCGGCGGCGGGCGGCGGCACCGCGATCCGCCTCACCGTGCCGCTCACCCTCACCCGCCGCACGCTGTTGCTGGTCGAGGTGGGCACGATGCTCTGCGCGCTGCCCGCCGACGCGGTCCGCCATGTCCGGCGGATCGCGCCCGCCGACCTGCACGCCAGCGGCGATGCGACGATGCTGGTCGTGGATGGCGATCCCGTGCCGGTCACGCGGCTGGGCGACGTGCTGGGCGAAGCGCACGGCGCCGGGAGTACGATGCTGAATGCCCTGGTGCTCATTGCCGACGGGCAGCGCCGCGTGCTGGTGGTCGATACCTTGCGCGAAGTCCGCGCGCTGCTGGTCGGCGATCCGCAGGCGATCGCCGCCGACGTGCCGCTGGTGCTGGGCACGGTGCTGGTCGGCGGCGCAGTCGTCCTCGTGCTCGATCCGGCGCAACTGGTGCGCGACCGCCCCGGCATGCCGCTGCTGCCCGCCGCGACCGCCACCGATGCGGCGCGCACGCGCACCATCCTGGTGGTCGACGATTCGATCACCACCCGCACGCTGGAACGCAGCATCCTCGAAGCGCAGGGCTACCGCGTGCTGGTCGAGGTCGACGGCCTTGCCGGGCTGGAGCGGCTGCGCTCGGGCATCGATGCGATCGACCTCGTCGTCGCCGATGTCGAAATGCCGCGCATGGACGGGTTCGGATTGCTTGCTGCAATACGGAACGATCCGGCACTGAAAACGCTACCCGTCGTCATGATGACCTCGCGCAACAGCCCCGACGACATCGAACGCGGCCTCGGCCTCGGGGCCGATGCCTATGTCACCAAGCAGGATTTCGATCAGGGAACGCTGATCGGCGTGGTCCAGCAACTGCTCTGACGTCCCTCATGCCACGTCGCACCACCCCCGCCCGCGTGATGATCGTCGAGGATTCGGCGGTCGTCCGCCGTCTGTTGACCCATATCGTCGCGGGCGATCCGCGCCTCACCGTCGCGGCGGCGGTGGCCAGCGCGGAGGAAGCGATCGCCGCGATCCCGAGCGTCCGGCCCGACGTCATCTCGATGGACATCCGCCTGCCCGGCATCGACGGGCTGGAAGCGACGCGGCGGATCATGGCCGATCATCCCACACCGATCGTCGTGATTTCCGCCTCGATCGATCGCGGCGAACTGGGCAACAGCATGGACGCGTTGCGCGCCGGTGCGCTGTCGGTCGTCGAAAAGCCGGTCGGGCTGGCGGACGCCGCCTATGTGCAGGTCGCCGCCGAAATCCGCACCCAACTGGCGATCATGAGCGAGGTGGCGGTGGTTCGCCGGCGGATGCGCGAACCGGCGCTGTCGCCACCGGTCATGCCGCCGCGCACCCGCGCGCCCCGCGTCCTGCTGGTCGCCGCCTCGACCGGCGGGCCGCCCGCGCTCGCCCGGCTGTTCGCGGCGCTTCCCGCCGACTTTCCGCTGCCGATCCTGCTCGTCCAGCACATGGGGGCGGGCTTCATGCAGGGCTTTGCCAACTGGCTGGGCAGCGTCGTGCCGCAGCAGGTGGAACTGGCCCGTCACGGCGACCTGCCGCGCCCTGGCACCATCCATGTGGCACCGGGCGACAGTCACCTGACGATCGGCTGCGCCGGCACGATGACCGTCTCGACCGACCCACCGGTCGGCGGGCAGCGCCCCTCGGCCACCCGCCTGATCGAAAGCGGGGCGACCGCGCTCGACGGCGCGGCGCTCGCCATCGTGCTGACCGGCATGGGCGATGATGGCGGGGCCGGGGTCCAGACCCTGCTCGCGGCCGGCGGATCGGCGGTGGCGGAGGACGCGACCACCGCCGTCGTCTATGGCATGCCCGCCGCCGCGCAGCGCGCCGGTGCCCTCTCGCTGCCGCTCGGCATGATCGGCCCGCATGTCCGCCGGATCGTGGAACGACGGGCATGAGCGACGCCGCGTCGATCCTGCTGGTCGAGGATTCGGATACGCAGGCGCTGCAACTGCGCCGCATGTTCGAACGCGCCGGCATGACCGTCGAGCGCACGCGCGACGCCGAAACGGCGCTCGGCATGCTCAACGTCCGCCGCCCCGACCTGCTCGTCGTCGACTATCGCCTGCCCGGCATGAACGGCGACGAACTGGTCCGTATCGTCCGCCAGACGACCGCGACCCGTACCCTGCCTGTCCTGATGCTGACCGGCGACGATGCGTCCGACATCGAACGGCAGGGGCTGGACAGCGGTGCCAACGCCTATGTCCCCAAGCGCGGCGGCGGCGAACTGATCGTCTCGCGGGTCCGCGCGCTGCTGCGGCAGGCACGGTCCCGCCCGGTCGAGGACGGCCCCGCCCCCGCGCTGCGCCGCGCCCGCCTGTTCCTGCTGGGCGGGGTGAGCGCGGACCGCGACACGTTGTTCGTGCGGCTGACCGCCGATGGCTATGACGTCGGTGACATCGGCACGCGCGTCGCGGCGCTCGCCGCGATCGACACGGACGGGGCCGACGGCATCCTGATCGTCGAACACGATGGCGCGACCCGGTTCCAGACGACGCGCCTGCTCGACGCGCGCCGTACCGCGCGCGCCAGCGGCATCGCGCTGGTCGCGCTGACCGACGATGCCGATCCCGCGACCGTCCTCGCCGGGCTCGCCGCCGGGGCGGACGACGTGGTGCCGCAGGGGCGCGACGGCGACATGCTGCTCGTCCGCATCCGCGCGATCGTCCGCCGCAAGCTCGCCCGCGACGAGGAAGCGGCGGCGCTGGAGCGCGACCGGACACAGGCGGTGGCGCTGGCGCAGGCGCGGGCCGAGGCCGAATCGGCCGAACGCCTCGCCCATGCCAATGCCGAACTGGCCGGGGCCAACGCGCTGCTGCGCGAGACGCAGGCGCAACTGGTGCAATCGGCCAAGATGGCGTCGCTCGGCGAACTGGTCGCCGGCATCGCGCACGAGATCAACAACCCGCTCGCCTTCATCCTCGCGCATCAATCGACCGTCGAACGCGCGGTCGGCGCGGCGCGCGGCGCGACCGACGATGCGACGCGCGAGACGCATCTGACCAAGGCGTCAGACCGGCTCGACTCGATCCGCTCGGGCCTTACCCGTATCCAGGAACTGGTGGTAAAGCTGCGCCGCTTCTCGCGGCTCGACGATGGCGAGGTATCGCGGATCGACGTGCCCGAAGCGATCGATTCGGTGCTGACGCTGCTCGCCCCGCGGCTCGGCACCGTCGGCGTGACGCGCGACTATGGCCCGCTGCGGCTGCTCGAATGTTCGGGGGCGCTGGTCAATCAGGTGGTGATGAACATCGTCGCCAATGCCGCCGACGCGGTCGATCCCGCCGGCGGTCACATCACCGTGTCGACCGCGTCGGACGGCGGCCGCTTCACCATCCGCATCGCCGACAACGGCCCCGGCATCCCGCCCGACCGGCGCGAACGGGTGTTCGAACCGTTCTTCACCACCAAGGACGTCGGGGCCGGCACCGGCCTCGGCCTCGCCATCGCGTACGGCGTGGTCCGCTCGCACGGCGGGACCATCGCCATCGAAACCGCCGCGCAGGGTGGCGCGGCATTCGTAATCACGATACCGGAACGGCCGTAATGGAAAAACCCGGCACCCCGCCCCTACTGCTGCTGGTCGATGACGAGCGCGAGATCCTCGTCGCGCTGACCGATCTGCTCGAGGATCGCTACCGGGTGCTCGCCACCACCTCGCCGGTCGAGGCGCTGGGGCTGGTCGCGGCGAACCCCGACATCTCGGTGATCGTCTCCGACCAGCGGATGCCCGAATTGACCGGCAGCCAGTTTCTGGGACAGGCGCGGCCGACGACCGATGCGGAGGCGATCCTGCTGACCGGCTATGCCGATCTGTCGGCGGTCGTCGCCGCGCTCAACGACGGCGCGATCAGCGGCTATGCCAACAAGCCGTGGGACGGCGACGCGCTGCGCGCGATGATCGATGCCGCCGCGACCCGCTTCGCGTTGCGCCGGGCGCTGGCGTTCGAGCGGGCGGCGTTCGACGGGCTGATGCGCAGCTCGGGCGACCATGTCGTCATCCTCGACCACGACGGCGCCGTCGTGCGCGGCGACGGCGCTCCCGCCGACTTCGCCGATCGGGCCGCACTGGCCGGCGAGGCGATGGCCGAGGAGGAACGGCAGGACGGCGAGGCCGGCGGCGGCGAACGCTGGACACTGGTTCAGCGCATTCCCTTCGGCCCGCCCGACCGGCGGTTCCTGCTGCGGATCGAGCGCGACGACACCGAACGCCGCCTCGCCCAGCGGCGTCGGCACCAGTCGGAAAAGCTGGAGGCACTGGGGACGCTGGCAGGCGGGATCGCGCATGATTTCAACAATCTGCTCGCCGCCATCCTCGGCAATCTCGAACTGGCGCAGCGGCGGATCGACGATCCCGTCCGGCTGCAGCGTTTTCTGTCCGCCGCGCGCGAAGCGGCGGGGCGGGGCAGCGCGATCACCCGCCGCCTGCTCAGCTTCAGCCGCCAGCGCGACCTTGCCGCCGAAACCTTCCACCCCGACACGGCGATCCGCGCGGTCGAGGAACTGATCGTCCGCACCGCCGCCGGGCGCATCCGCCTCACTTATGATTTCGCCGATCCGGCGTGGGCGGTACGGACCGATCCGGGGCAGTTCGAACTCGCGCTCCTGAATCTCGCGATCAACGCGCGCGACGCGATGGGGGGTCAGGGGATCGTGTCGATCGCCACCGCCAACATTGCCGACGCCACCGGCATGGCCCCCGGCCTGTCGGGTCCGTTCGTCCGCATCTCGGTGGGCGACACCGGCACCGGCATCGACGATGCCTTGCGCGAACGGGTGTTCGAACCGTTCTTCACCACCAAGGCGCAGGGGGTCGGCACCGGGCTCGGCCTGCCGATGGTGCGGGCGATGGCCCGGGCGGCGGGCGGCGAGGTGACGATCGACAGCCGTTTGGGGGAAGGCACCACCGTCCACCTCTGGCTCCCGCCGGTCGCTGCCGAAGCGCTGGCCGCACCGGCGGCCGCCGCCGGGCCGGTTGCGCCGCGCCGCGTCCTGCTGGTCGAGGACGATGCCGAGGTGCGCCACGTCGTCACCGCGCAGCTCGAGGCGATGGGCCATCACGTCACCGCCTGCGCCACCGCCGACCGCGCGCTCGCCGCGCTCCGGCCGGGCTATTGCTGCGACCTGCTCATCACCGATTACGCCATGCCGCTGCTGTCGGGCGTCGAGCTGGCACAGCGGGTCCATGCCTGTTGTCCGGGACTGCCGGTGCTGCTCATCACCGGCTTCGCCGAGATCGGTGAACGGCAGGTCGATCTGCCCGTCCTGACCAAACCGTTCAGCAGCGATCAGTTGCACGCGGCGATCGCCGGCGTCCTCAACGTGGACAGCGCACCCGGCGGATAGGCGCGCCCTCGCCCGCGATCGTCAGCACGTCGCCCGCGACTCGCAGCGTCTGCCGCGTCGTCCAGCGTTCGCCCTCGCCGCTATAGGCCACCGCGATCGACACGCCCCCGGCGACCGGCGTCACCGCCGTCACGTCGCCAAGGCTTTCGTGGAAGCGCAGCTCGCGCGGGGAGATCGTCACGCCTTCGATCGAGGTGGCGGGCGCGGCACAGGCCGCCGCGTCGCGATCCCACCGCCCGAGGAACGCCGCCGGGATCGTCGCCTGCGCGCGCGGCGTCGGAAAGGCACAGCCGCGCGCGGTCCGTCCGCCCACCGTCAACACGCTGCGGAACGGGCGCGGCTCGCCCGACATGTCGTCCGCGCACGCCCGGTCGGTCACGGTGACGCTGACGCCCTCGGCCCGCCACCGCCGCCCGTCCGGCACCGCGTCGCGCGCGACGATCGCCAGCCGCCGCTCGGGCAGGTCGACCCCCGACAGGCGGATTGCATCGCCATCGATCGCGGCGGCATAAAAAGGTTCGTTGGTCGTCGCCGTCACCGCATCGGGGATTGCCGAGGTCGCGGTCGGGACCGGCGTCGGCGTCGGCGTCGGCGTCGCCACCGACATAACGACGGTCGCGACCGGTTCGGGCGCGGGCGACGGCGCGCCACCGCATCCGGCGAGCAACGCCGCCAGCCCGATCGCCACTCTAGCGCGCACGCCCGCCCCCGCTCACCCGGTCGTCACGCGCCGCCAGCATGCCCGCGATCGTGCCGTCGAGCACCGGCGCCGCATCCGCCGGGCGCCGCGCCGGAAAGGCGATGACCTCGTTCACCACCGCCACCTGCCCGCCCAGCCGCGTCACCTGAAACAGCGCGCGCGCGAACGGCGTCGGGATGCGGATGCAGCCATGCGACGCAGGATAGCCCGGCAGGCTGCCGGCATGCAGCGCCACCCCGCCCCATGTCAGCCGCTGCATGAACGGCATCGGCGCGTTGTTGTAGAGGTTGGAGCGGTGGAACGGCCGCTTTTGCAGGATGACATATTCGCCGATCGGGGTGCGCTTGCCCGGCTTGCCGGTCGACACGGTCGACGCTCCCACCAGCCGATCGCCGCGATAGACGAACGCCATCTGCATCGGCACGCTCACCACCATGCTGATCTCACCGCCCTGCGCCGGATCGTCGGCCCAGCGATGGTCGCCCGGCCGCATCGTCAGCACCGCCCGCTCGATCGCCAGCGTGTCCGCGTCCTGCGCCATCGCAGGGCACGGCAGCACCGACAGGATCAGGGCCAGAGACAGTCGCATCGCCACACTATCGAACAGCGCATCGGGTTTGGCAAACGCGCCGTTAACGATACGCAGGCGACCGGCCGTTGCAACGCTGCGGCAGACGGCGGAACGCACAAACCGCCGACAATTGAACCGGTTCCAGTAGTCGTTTAATTATACGGAACAGCGGAATCACGAGGATGTGGATGCAGGACGCAGAGGTTCGGTCGCGGCGAGCGGTATTGAAGGCGGCGGGCGGGCTCGCCGGTCTGCTGCTGACACAGGGCTGCGTCCGTCCATCGGTCGGTCCGGTCGCCTCGGCTCCGGTGCCGCATGCGCCCTATCCGTCGCTGGCGCGGATGCCCGCCCAACCGGTGCGGACGATGGCCGCGCCGGCCACGGTCAATCCCAAGCTGTTCGAACGCGCCGTCGCCGCGCTCGACCGCCACTCGCACAGGCTGCGCCGCACCGATCGCATCGTCATCGCCGACTTCGCGCTCGATTCGGCGCACCCCCGGTTCCAGTTCATCGACATGCACAGCGGCGTCGTATCGGCGATGCGCGTGACGCATGGCAGCGGATCGGACCCGGCGCATCGCGGCCAGCTCGAACGCTTCAGCAACATCCCCGATTCCAACGCGACCTCCGAAGGCGCGTTCACCACCGACAATTACTATATCGGCAAGCATGGCCGCTCGCAGCGGCTGGTCGGCCTCGATCCGACCAACGACAACGCGCTGATGCGCGCGATCGTCATCCACGGCGCATGGTATGCCAACCCGGAAATGATCGCCCAGCACGGCAAGCTCGGCCGCAGCCAGGGCTGTTTCGCGGTCGCCGAGGGTGATCTGGCGCGTGTGTTCGACCTGATCGGCGAAGGGCGGATGCTCTACGCCGCCAAGGTGTAACGCCCAGCCACCCCTCATACCGTCGTCACCCCGGACTTGTTCCGGGGTCCACCGGGCAACAGGCGATGCCCGTCGCGCCTCCATCGTCATCGTTTGCGGCGAGGTAGACCCCGGAACAAGTCCGGGGTGACGCTGAGGGGTATCGAAGCCCCCAAACCACCACCCCTTCGCGCTGGCATCCCCCCACCCGCGCCGGTACAATCGCGCCCATGACCGCGCACCTCTTCGCCTCGATCCACACCCATGGCCTGCTCCGCGTCGGGGCCTGCACGCCGCCCGCCAGCGTCGGCGATCCCGCCGCCAACGCCCGCGCCGCGATCGACCTAGCGCGCGAGGGGCATGATGCCGGGGCCGACCTGCTGGTCTTTCCCGAACTCAACCTCACCTCCTATGCGATCGACGACCTGCATCTTCAGGACGCGCTGTGCGACGCGACCGAAGCGGCACTGGCCGAGGTCGTCGCCGCCAGCGCGGACCTGAACCCCGTCCTGCTGCTCGGCGCGGCGCTGCGGCGCGGCGGCCGGCTCTACAATTGCGCGGTGGCGGTATCGCGCGGGCGCATCTTGGGCGTCGTGCCCAAGACGTACCTCCCCAACTACCGCGAATATTACGAGAAGCGCTGGTTCGCCCCCGGCGTCGGCCTGACCGGCCTGTCGATCGGCGTCGCCGGACAGGACGCGCCGTTCGGCACCGACCTGCTCTTCGCGGCCAGCGACCTGCCCGACTTCGTGTTCCACGCCGAAATCTGCGAGGATTACTGGGCGCCCCTCCCCCCCTCCACCGCCGGGGCGCTGGCGGGGGCGCTGGTGCTGTGCAACCTCAGCGCGTCGAACATCGTCATCGGCAAGGCACGCGAACGCGAACTGCTGTGCGCCTCGCAATCGGCGCGCACGCTGTCGGCCTATGTCTATTCGGCGGCGGGCATGGGCGAGAGCACGACCGACCTGTCGTGGGACGGCCAGGGCATGATCCACGAACTGGGCGAACTGCTCGCCCAGTCGCAGCGGTTCGACCGGGCGAACGGCGCGATCTATGCCGATGTCGATCTCGCCCGGCTGCGGCTGGAGCGGATGCGCAACGGCACCTTCAACGATTGCGCCGCCGCCAACGGCCATCCCGAAACCCGCTTCCGCCGCATCGCCTTCGATCACCGGCCGGGCTTCACCGACATCGGCCTGATGCGCGCGGTGCGGCGCTACCCGTTCGTGCCCAACACCCCCGACCGGCTCGACGACGACTGTTACGAGGCGTTCAACATCCAGGTCGAGGCGCTGCGCCAGCGCCTCGTCGCCTCGGGCACCAAACGACTGGTGATCGGCGTGTCGGGCGGGCTGGACTCCACCCATGCGCTGATCGTCGCCGCCAAGGCGTTCGACCGGCTGGAGCGCCCACGCAGCGACATCCTCGGCTTCACCATGCCCGGCTTCGCGACCGGCGAGGCGACCAAGGCCAATGCGTGGGCACTGATGCACGCGCTCGGCATCACCGGCGCGGAGATCGACATCCGCCCCGCCGCGCGCCAGATGCTCGCCGACATGGACCACCCCTTCGCGCGCGGCGAAGCGGTCTACGACGTCACGTTCGAGAATGTGCAGGCGGGGCTGCGCACCGACTATCTCTTCCGCCTCGCCAACCAGCGGCAGGGGATCGTACTCGGCACCGGCGACCTGTCCGAACTGGCGCTGGGCTGGTGTACCTATGGCGTCGGCGACCAGATGAGCCATTACGGCGTCAACGCCGGCGTGCCCAAGACGCTGATCCAGTATCTGATCCGCTGGGCGATCCGCACCGACCAGTTCGATGCGGCCACCGACACCGTACTCGACGCGATCCTCAACACCGAAATCTCGCCCGAACTGGTCCCCGCCGACGATCAGGGCCGGATGCAGAGCACCGAGGACCGCGTCGGCCCCTATGCGCTCAACGACTTCTTCCTCCACCATATCGTGCGGTACGGCATGGCCCCGTCGAAGGTCGCCTTCCTGTGTCACCACGCCTGGGCCGATGCGACCAAGGGCCACTGGCCGATCGACTTCCCCGAGGATGCGAAGGGTGCCTACGCCCTGCCGGTGATCGCGGCATGGTTGGAGAAATTCCTGTGGCGCTTCTTCCAGACCAGCCAGTTCAAGCGCTCGGCGCTGCCCAACGGTCCCAAGGTATCGGCCGGCGGCGCGCTGTCCCCGCGCGGCGACTGGCGCGCGCCGTCGGACGGCGTGGCGCGGGCGTGGGTGGAGGAGTTGAGAGCCGGGTTGCCGCCGTTGTAGGCATAACTTTCAAAGCTAGTTTCGATGGATCGCAGAACGACCGCTCATTGGCGAAGGCGACGCATTTGATCCTTCAGCGCATCCCAACGACCGTATTCGAACGCCGTTACCGCCAGTTGAGCGCTGTCGCCGTCATGAAACCCAGTAAGTGTCAAACCTAAGTTGCAAAGGACAATAAATCCGAGTGTTTCTTTTGCATCTCCGTCGAGCTCGGCCAAGTCACGCCAAATCTCGCTATTCGAGAAAATTGAGCGTCCTCGAAAGGTAACGTCCACCGGTGGGACAAGGGCGACCTCGACGGCGCGATCGTGCCGAAACACGACCCGGACGTGGTTGCCATGGTAGCGGAATGCCTCTTCACCGTTAAGGCTTGCACGATCTACTTTCGGATGATCGCCAAGAACTTTGTCGACTTGTGAACGTGTCATGCCGAGTAGCGCTGGGCGTAGCCCACCCTCATCAATCTGAAAGCTTAAATTCGCCATGCTGCGCTCCAGATTGGAAAGTTTGTGGCAGAACTTCCCAATCTCGGCAACTACGCTGTAGCAGACATCCGCCTACCCCTGCGCCCGCGCCGTCTTCTCCGACGCCGACCCGTTCAACGCCCAGCGCAACACCCGCGCCATCCCCTGCGCGCCCGTGCGCGCCGCGACCCGCGCCCCGGCGCTGCCGGCATCCAGTTCCAGCATCGCCCGCGCCCATGGCGGCAGCAGGTCGATCGCCGCCGCCGCATTGATCGCGCCGAACCCGCGTAGGAACGGACTTTTCAGCGGCTGCTTCACCAGCGCATCGCGCACCGCCTGCGTCCGGTGGTCGAAGCGCAATTCGCGGCGCATGCCGAGCAGATAGGCGTCGACCGCCGCCCGGCTGTCGGGCACGTCCACGGCCCCCAGCGCCCGCGCCACCACGACATTCTCGGCGAAATACCGGTCCTGATCGGCGCGCGACAGCATCGGATCGCGGTAGCGCAGATAGCCGCGCAGGAAACAGTCGACCTCGGCGACATGCACCCATGTCAGCAGATGCGGGTCGTTCGCGCTGTACGCCGTGCCGTCGGGCAGCACCCCATGGACGTGATCGTGGATCGTGCGCACCCGCCCGATCAGCCGCTCGGCCTCGGCGGTCCCGCCATAGGTGGTGGCGGCGATGAACTGCGCGGTGCGCTTCAGCCGGCCGAGCATGTCGCGGCGGAAATCGCTGTGATCCCACACCCCGGCCAAGGCACCTGGATGCAGCATCTGCATCAACAGCGCGGCGGTGCCGCCGATCATCATCGACGAGAAATCGCCATGCACCCGCCAGCTTACCGACCCCGGCCCGAACAGCCCGTCGTCGCCCGGCGCGCGGATCAGGTCAATCGCGCCATCGCCCGCGCCGGTAAGGGCGCGGACTTGGGTGGCGATGGCGTGGCGTACGGGATTCATGTCGGCAAAACGTTCCGATCGCGGGCAAAGGTCCGTATCGCACGCGGAACAAAACGGTACGCCAGCGGCTTTGACGGGAAGTTTCGAACCGGTAGAGTACCCCCATGGCGAGCCCTGCGAATACCGAAACGGGCGCGACGGGCGGTCCGCCGCCGCATCTGGCGCAAGCCAACGACGACATGCGCGATCCGAACAACGAAATCTTCTTCGCGGCGGTCAAGACGACGCGCATGCCGATGACCGTCACCGATCCCAACCTGCCCGACAATCCGATCATCTTCGCCAACCCGGCGTTCCTCTCGATGACCGGCTATGGCTGGGACGAACTGATCGGCAGGAACTGCCGGTTGTTGCAGGGGCCGGAAACCGATCGCGACACCATCGACGAGATTCGCCGCGCGATCGAACAGCAGCGCGAAACCTCGGTCGAGGTGCTGAACTACAAGAAGAACGGCAGCGCCTTCTGGAACGCGCTGTTCATCTCGCCGGTCTTCGACAAGAACGACAAGGTCCGCTATTATTTCGCCTCGCAGCTCGACGTCAGCCGCCGGCGCGATGCCGAGGACGGCTTGCGCCAGGCGCAGAAGATGGAGGCGGTCGGGCAGCTCACCGGCGGCATCGCGCATGATTTCAACAATCTGCTGACGGTGATCCAGGGGTTCACCGACATGCTGCTCAACCAGATCGACCGCGCCGACGACCGGCCGATCGATCCCGCCCGCGCGCGCCGCTCGCTGAAGGCGGTGATGCAGGCGGCCGAACGTGGTGCCGGGCTGACGCAGCAGCTTCTCGCCTTTTCGCGCAGGCAGAAGTTGCAGGGCCGTGTCGTCAACGTCGACGATCTGGTCGATTCGATGATGCCGCTGTTCGCACGCACCATCGGCACCGCGCATCTGGCAATCGAACTGACGCGCTGCGGCTCGCACTGCAACGCGCGGATCGATCCGGTGCAGGCGGAAACGGCGATCCTCAACATCCTGCTCAACGCCCGCGACGCGATGCCTGGCGGCGGCACCGTGCGCATCATCGTCGAAAAGGCGCGGATCGACCCGTCCGACGCCGGTTTCGGCGACGTGGCCAGCGGCGACTATATCGAACTGGCGATCAGCGACACCGGCACCGGCATTCCCGCCGCCATCCGCGACCGCGTGACCGAACCATTCTTCACGACCAAGGATCAGGGCAAGGGCACCGGCCTCGGCCTGTCGATGGTCTATGGCTTCATGAAACAGTCGAACGGCGCGCTGCGCATCGAATCGGAGGAGGGCAAGGGCACGACCATCCGCCTGCTCTTTCCCGCCGTCGACAGCGCAGCCGATCCGCTCGGCCAGCGCATGCCGCGCGCCGAAGCCGAATCGCAGGGCAGCGAAACCGTGCTGGTGGTCGAGGACCAGAGCGACGTCGGCGATCTGGCGGAGGCGATCCTCGGCGACTTCGGCTATCGCATCCTGCGCGCCTCGAACGGTCCCGACGCGGTCGCCATCCTCGAAAGCGGCCGGCCGATCGACCTGCTGTTCACCGACCTCATCATGCCCGGCGGCATGAACGGGGTGATGCTGGCGCGCGAGGCGCGGCGGCAGCGCCCGCGCCTGAAGATCCTGCTCACCACCGGCTATGCCGAGGCGTCGATCGAACGGGTCGATGCGCGCGGCACCGAATTCGATCTCATCAACAAACCGTACAAGCGCGTCGACCTTGCCGCCCGCGTCCGTCAGGTACTGGATGGACCGACCGGCGTCGGATGATAAGAAGCGGTATATCACGAAAATGGTACGACCCTCGCCGGCATATCGGGCGGGCACGACATGTTGTGGAAAGGCGCGGGTTTGGCGACGATTCCTGAAGTGCATACCCCCTTCGATCCGGTCGACGCGCGATCGCCCTCCGCGCTGGGGCAGGACCTGACGGCCTGCGACCGGGAGGCGATCCATGTCCCCGGCGCGATCCAGCCGCACGGCGTGCTGCTGATCGCCGATGCCGACAGCCTGATGGTCGTCGGCGCGGCGGGCGATTATGCCCCGCTGGTCGGCACCGTCTGGTGGAACACGTCGCTCGCCGCCGTGTTCGGCGAGGCCGGGGTCGCGATCCTCGCGGGCGACGGCACCACCCACACGCTGACGCCGCTGATCGGCGGCGACCGGTCGGCGGTCGCCCACCGCGAGGGGCGCCACTGGCTGATCGAACTCGAACCGCGCACCCCCGGCGCGCCGGGCACCGACGACGCGCTGGCGTGGATCGCGCGCGGCGCGGAGGAGTTTTCGCGCGCGATCGATCTGGAGGATCTGGCGGCGCGCGCCGCGGCGATCTTCGCCGATCTGACCGGGTTCGACCGGGTGATGATCTATCGCTTCCTCGACGATGATTCGGGCAAGGTCGTCGCCGAACGCCATGCCGATGGCATGGGCAGCTTCCTCAACCACCATTTCCCCGCCTCCGACATTCCGCGACAGGCGCGCGCGCTCTATATCCGCAACCGGGTGCGGGTGATCCCCGACGTCGGCTATGCCCCCGCGCCGATCGTCGCGTCCGATTCGGCGCTGGCGCAGGTCGACCTGAGCGATGTCGGCATCCGCGCCGTCTCGCCGATCCATATCCAGTATCTCCACAACATGGGCGTCGCCGCCTCCGCCTCGGTGTCGATCGTCAAGGACGGGGTGCTGTGGGGCCTCGTCGCCTGCCACCACCGTAGCCCGCGCGCGCTGTCGTGGCTCCAGCGCAAGACCTGCGAGCTGGTCGCCGCCACCCTCGCGCAACAGATACGGGCCAAGGAAGAGGCCGCCGACTATCGCGAACGCCTGCGCCTGCGCGCCGCCGAGGATGCGCTTGGCCTGCGGCTGGCGCAGGACGGCGATCCCGATCAGCTCGCCGCGCTGGTCGGCCACGAGCTGCAACGGATGCTCGGCGCGGACGGTTTCGCGCTCCATCGGGGAACCTCGCTCCACACCACCGGCCATGTGCCCGCGCGCGAGGACATCGCCGATATATCGGCATGGGTCCGGCGACAGGGGGTCAGCCCGCTCCACACCGCCAGCCTCGAACAACGCCTGCCCGCCGCCCGCGCCTATCGCGATCTGGCGAGCGGCCTGCTCGCCATCGTCCTCTCGGTCGACGAACCGGTCGTCCTGCTGTGGTTCCGCGCCGAGGAATTGCAGACCGTCAAATGGGCCGGCAACCCGCACAAGGCGGTCGCCGTGGCACCGGGCGAGCACCTCACCCCGCGCGCTTCGTTCGAGGCGTGGAGCGAGGAAATCCGCGGCTGGGCCCGGCCATGGTCGAATGCCGAGATCGAGGGCGCGCACCGCCTGTCGCGGATGTTCTTCGACCTGCGCCAGCGCCGCCGCATCACCGATCTCAACCGCGAACTGAACCGCGCGGTCGCCGACAAGGACGTGCTGCTGGCGCAACAGGACACACTCATCAAGGAGGTCAACCACCGCGTCCAGAACAGCCTGCAACTCGTCGTCGCCTTCCTCGCGATGCAGGCCAATGCCGAGAATGACGAGACGCTGACCCGCCACCTGACCGAAGCGCAGCGGCGATTGTCGGCGGTCGCGCTGGTCCATCGCCGGCTCTATTCGGACGACACCGTCACCGCCGTCGACCTCGGCCGCTATATCGAGGATCTGCTGGGCGAGATGCAGGGGTCGATGGGCGACGAATGGCGCGGGCGCCTGACGATGGACGTGGCGCCGATGCTCATCAACGCCGATGCGGCGGTACAGGTCGGGCTGATCCTCGTCGAACTGGTCATCAATGCCCAGAAATACGCCTATGACGGCAAGCCCGGCCCGATCGCGGTGACGCTGGAGCAGTTCCGCAACCGCTTCCGCCTGACCGTCGCCGACCGGGGGCAGGGCCGGCTCGGCACGCGGCAGGGCTTCGGCACCCGCATGCTGAACGCGATGGTCCAGCGGCTCGACGGCACGATCGAGGAGATCGATAATGCGCCGGGGCTGCGCTTCATCGTCTCCGCACCCGTGGGCGTGCCCGAGGACGCATGACCGCTTCCCAGGCGCTGCGCGCGGCGACGGCGGCGGCGCATGACGCGGTCGACGCCGCCTATGCCCGCTTCGACCTGACCGACCGCGCCGGCTATGCCGCGTTCCTCACCGCCCACGCCCGCATCCTGCCGCCGGTCGAGGTGGCACTGGCGGCCTGCCCCGCCCTGCCCGGCTTCCACCCGCGCACCCCCGTGCTCGCCGCCGATCTCGCCGCGCTCGGCCTCGCCATGCCCGCGCCGATGGCCGTCAGCCTTCCGCACGATCCGGCGGCGGCATGGGGCATGTTCTACGTCGTCGAGGGATCGCGGCTGGGCGGGGTAATGCTCGCCCGCAGCGTCGCTCCCGACCTCCCGCGAGCCTATCTCGCCGCCGGGCACGGTGCCGGCGACTGGCGCACGATCCGCGCCGCGATCGACGCTGCCGCCACCGGCGCCGATTGGACCGCACGCGCGGTCGCGGCGGCCGAGCGGTGTTTCGGTTGGTACGGGGCGGCGGCCGTGACTCCCGCATGACCGAATGGCTGATTGTCGCGCCAGACCGAATCGACATTCAGCCAATGCCGCCCCTTTTCGTCGTTCCCGCGCAGGCGGGAACCCATAGACGCTGCGGGTTCGGTTCCATCACCGCCGTCGACGTATATGGATCCCCGCCTGCGCGGGGATGACGTGAGGGTGTGTAGGGCAGATCTCCCCTGCCGAAGCCGACCGTTGATCCTGCCTTGCGCTGCTGGTCTGGACCCAGCTGTATTGCCTGCGCCGATCGATCGACGATCTCCGTCACGGACGGACCAAAGCCGGTATCTCCGGCGCGCTCGTGTTCGGCGGTGCGTTCTCGATCCTCGGCATCGGACTGTTCGTCGTGGCGATGTCGCTCTACTATGGCCGATCGACATTCAGTCGGCCGTGACGCCAGCGAAGAACATTTCCGTCACCCCGGACTTGTTCCGGGGTCCACAGTGCAGCGATCGATGCCGCTCGAAGCACTTGCGACAGCGTTCGCGGCTAGGTGGACCCCGGAACAAGTCCGGGGTGACAAGGGAGGGTGGTGTTTTCGACGACGAACTACACCGGAATAGCTGAATGTCGATCGGCCCTAGCATTGACGCCACGCCCCGGTGTGGACCGCTGTCCTACAGCGCCGACGATCGATAGGGTCGCCCTCCGTCACGATCCTGCCCCAAATCTCCAGCACCACGGGGCTGGATAGGCGATCCGTCTGGAGACTGCGACGAATGCGAAACTGGTTGTCGATGGCGCTCGGTGTCCTCCCGCTCGTCGCGTGCTGCGTCACCGCCGACGCCGCCCCGCGCGCGCGCCAGCCGTCCGCCCGCGCGACGGTGCCGCCGGGCGGATGGGGCATGCCCGTCACCGGCCGGTTGCGCAACGGCGTCCGCTTCGCAATCCTGCCCCGGCGCGGCGGCGAACCGGGCGTCGGCATATTGATGCGCAACGAGGGCGGCTTCATCGCCGAACGCCGCCCCGGCGAGCGCGGCCTTGCCCATCTGATCGAGCATGTCGTGTTCCACAGCCCGACGCGCGGATCGCCCGACGATCGCGATCACTTCATCCGCATCGGGCTGCAACACACCTTTCCCGCCCCGGAGGTCGCGACGACGAGCTGGCGCGAGAGCAATTATTTCCTCTCCACCAAAACGCGCTCGCCGGCCGATCTGGAAGCCACCGTCGCGCTGCTGCGCGAAGCCGCGAGCGACCTGACCTTTCGCGCCGACGCGGTCGATGGCGAACGTGCCTCGGTCATCGCCGAAATGGCCGACAAACGGCAGGGCAACGCCATCTATGCCGATTATATCGCAGCGGTCGCGCCAGGTTCGCCCAACGATCTGCTCGAAGCGCAAAACTCCGACGACGTACCGACCGCCAGCGTCGCCACGATCCGGGAGCTGTATCACCGGCTCTACCAGCCCCAAAACATGATGCTCGTCATCGTCGGCGATGTCGAACCAGCCGCGATACGATCGCTGATCGAACGGCATTTCGGACACTGGGCACAGACCGCGCCGCCGTCGCGGCCCGCCCGCTATCCGCAGTTCCGGCCCGAGCGGATCGGCCCGGTCAGCGTCGCCACCCGCGCCGACGGTCGCCGCGCGGCCCTGCTCGCCGTGGTGATGCCGACGCCCGCCCCGCCCGCCTCGCGCGACCAGCAACGCCGCGCGCAACTGATGGACCTGCTGCTCACCCGTGCGGTCGGCGACCGGCTGGCCGCGCTCGAACCCGGCAATCCGCCGGGCAAGCGCGGGGTGTTCATCGAAAACGGCGAACAGGGGCATCGCCAGATCATGGTCTGGGACTATTTCGCCGAGGGGCAATGGCAAGCGGCAGCGCAGGCGCTGCGCCGGACGACCTGCGCGCTCGCCACCACCGGCTTCACGCCGGGCGAATGGGATGCGGCACGGCGCAACCTGCTCGCCGATCTGGCGCAACGCGCGACCGACATGCCGAAGGCGACGAACGTCGTGATCGCCAAGGACCTGTCGCATGCGCTGGCCGACGACCGGGCGCTGATCCCGCCCGACGAACTGCTGCATCACGCACGGACGCTGCTGCCACGCATCGACGTCGCGGCCGGCAACGACTGGTGGCGGGCACAATGGCGCAGCGGCACCGCACACCTCCGCGTCGAGGCTCCCGAACTGGCCAGCGTCGCCGATCCCGTCGCGCTGGTCGGACAGGCAGCGCCGCCCTGCTGACGTGCGACATACGTGGTTAGTGTAAACTTTGTAAACTTTGGCGGTTCCCGGCGCGATCGATCGCCCTGCTCGATCAGCCGGCGACCATGAAAAAGGGGCGCGGCGACCATGGTCGCCACGCCCCCGCATTCACCGGGCAGGTGCCCCGCCGATTACTCGGCGGCGGTCGCCTTGGCCGGGCGCGGATCGCGACGCTCGGCGATACGCGCCGACTTGCCGGTGCGGCCACGCAGATAATACAGCTTGGCGCGACGCACGACACCGCGACGCACGACCTCGATCGAATCGATGTTGGGCGAATACAGCGGGAAAACGCGCTCGACGCCTTCGCCGAAGCTCATCTTGCGGACGGTGAACGACGAACCCATGCCGGCGTTCGACCGGGCGATGCACACGCCTTCGTAGTTCTGCACGCGGGTACGCTCGCCTTCGACGACCTTCACGCCGACCTTGAGGGTGTCGCCGGCGCGGAAATCGGGGATCGACTTCGATTCGAGGAACTTGGCGATCTGTTCCGCTTCGAGCGTCTGGAGGAGGTTCATTGCTTGTGACCTTCGTCTTTGTCGTGCGCGCCAGAGGGCGACTGGACCCGAGCGTCGACATGACGCTCCCACAGGTCCGGCCGCCATAGCCGTGTGTCGGATTCCGAACGTGACCTGCGCCACGCGGCGATCCTCGCATGATCCCCCGATCGCAACACTTGCGGGATCGTGCGCCCCTCCCATTCATTGGGACGGGTGTACTGCGGATATTCGAGGAGGCCGCTTTCGAAGCTTTCCTCGACACCGCTGGAAGCCGCGCCCATTACGCCGGGAAGCAGCCGAACGCAAGCGTCGAGCAGCACCAGCGCGCCCATCTCGCCGCCCGACAGGATATAGTCGCCGATCGACACCGGCTCGATCGCGCGCCCCTCGAACAGCCGCTCGTCGAACCCCTCGAACCGCCCGCACAGAATGACCGCGCCCGGCCCTTCCGCCAGCGTCCGCACCCGCGCCTGCGTCAGTCGCGGCGCACGCGGCGTCATCGCCAGCACCGGCCGCCCGGGCGCGACGCTGTCGAGCGCGCTGGCCAGCACATCGGCGCGCAGCACCATCCCCGCGCCGCCCCCCGCCGGGGTATCGTCGACCGACTTGTGCCGGTCCGTCGCGAAGTCGCGGATCTGCACCGTGTCGAGCGACCAACGCCCTTCGCGCAACGCCCGCCCGGCGAGCGACACGCCGAGCGGTCCGGGAAACATCTCGGGATAGAGGGTCAGGACGGTCGCGGCGAAACTCATGGCCGCTCCCCTGCCAGCATGCGACCGGGAACGAAAGGCCGCGCGCACCATTTGCGCCCGTACCAATACGAATGGAACGACATGCCCGAAGCACCGGCGGACTGCATCATCATCGGCGCCGGCCCCGCTGGCCTCACCGCCGCGATCTATCTCGCGCGCTTCCACCTCTCGATCCGCATGTTCGACTGCGGCTCCAGCCGCGCGGCGCTGATCCCGCGCACCCACAATCACGCCGGCTTCCCCGGCGGCATCGCCGGCACCGAGCTGCTGAAACGGATGCACGACCAGGCCGCGATGTACGGTGCAACCTGCGAGGCGGCGAGCGTCACCGCGATCGAGCGCGACGGCGAGGACTTCGTCGTCCACACCGCCACCGGCGCCACGCGCGGCCGCACCGTGCTGCTGGCGACCGGGGTGGTGAACCACCGCCCGCGCGGCCTGACCAACGCCGTCCATGACGAGGCGCTGCGCCGCGGACTGCTGCGCTACTGCCCGATCTGCGACGGCTATGAAGTCACCGACGCCCGCGTCGGCGTGATCGGCACCAGCGACCATGGCATGCGCGAGGCGCTGTTCCTGCGCGGCTTTACCGCCGACGTCACGCTGATCGCGCCCGACAGCGACCACGACCTCGACGACACCTGTCTCGCCGCGCTCGACGCCGCCGGGATCGAGCGGGTCGACGGGCCGTGCGGCGACTATCGCATCGACGGCGACCGGTTCGTCGTCCGCACCGCGGCGGGCGACCGGAGCTTCGACAGCGTCTACCCGGCGCTCGGCTCACACATCCGGTCCGAACTGGCGGTGGCGGCGGGAGCCGCCGCGACGGCGGACGGTTGCCTCGAGGTCGACGATCACCAGCGCACCTCGATCCCCGGCCTGTTCGCGGCGGGCGATGTGGTGAAGGGCCTCGACCAGATCAGCCACGCGATGGGCGAGGCCGGCGTCGCCGCCACCACGATCCGCAACCTGCTGTCCGAACGCCACCCGCTGCGCCGCTGAGCGGTTGCCGCCATCGGGACGTCGGCCTATCGTCGCGGCACCGACGACGACCGGAGACCGCACGATGCGCTGGCTGCTGACGACGCTTGCGCTACTCCCCGCCCCGGCCGCCGCCCAGTCGATCGACCGCATCCTCGCCGCCGCCGCCGAACGCGCCGCCGCCGACGAATGCCGCTCGACCGATCCCGACACATTGGTCGTCTGCGCCCGCGACGACCGCCGCCACCGCCTGCCCCTCGCTACCCCGCGCGAACCCTTCGCCGAGGGGGCGGTGGCGGGCGAACCCGCCCGCACCGCCACGACCGATCCGTTCCGGCAAGGCTGCGGCATCTTCGCCGGGCAAGGGCGCTGCGCCCGCCGCGAGATGGAAGCATACGGCTACAAGCGCGGAGCCGATCCGGTGACGTTCGTCGGCCGCCTGCTGACGAAAGCGATCGACCCCGACGCCGACATCGGCCCGCCGCCCCCCGATCCGCCCAAACCGCGCGGGCGATAGCGCCCGGTCCCCACGACTTGCTTTCGCCCGTACGCTACCACCAGATATTCCCTTGGCGCATGCATCAGCTCGATCGCTGACATTGCTCCATGGAGGCGGTGTTGGCCGGCATCCATGCCGCTTCGATCAGGATATGCTTACCGGACAGCGCCGGCGTCGTGCTTGTCGTCGCCGGCTGGATCGGCGTGCGGCTGATGCTCGGGCTCGGCTGGCCGTTGACAGCGCCGGGGTTCTGAGCGGACGGTCCGCGCTCTTGATCCTGCCCGGACGCGATCCTATTCCTTTCGGGTGACCAACGTTCCCCTGCGCCAGATTTTCTACACCAGCCTGTGCGGCGACCCTATCGATCTCGACGACATTCTGCAGCAATCGCGGCACAACAATGCGGTCGACGGGATCACCGGACTGTTGTGGTTCAACGACGGCCATTTCCTGCAAGTGCTCGAAGGTCCGGCGGACAGCGTTGCCAACGCCTATGCCCGGATCGCCGCCGATCGGCGGCATCACGACATCCGCATCCTCTCCGACCGGAGCGTCGCGGCGCGCGAATTCGGCTATTGGAGCATGGAACGCGGGTCGGCCTGTGCCGACACGGGCTTGCGCCAGCGGCTCGCCCGGCGGCTGTCGGATGCCCCGGCGGACATCCGCGCCGCCTTCGCCGCCAGCCTCGCCGGCGACTGACGCGCTATTCAGCGGCGAAGATCGCCTCGACCACCAGCCGGTCGTCGTTCCATTCGGGCACCGCATGCGGCTGCATCGGCACCATGAAGCGCTTGCCCGTCGGCCGTTCGATCTCGATCACGTCGCCCGCGCCGAAATCGTCGATCGCGACAATCTGTCCCAGCGCCTCACCGGTGGTCGACACCGCCGGCAGGCCGAGCAGATCGGCGTGATAATATTCGCCCTCGCCAAGCGGGGGCAGTTCGTCGCGGCCGATCCACAGCTCGGTGCCACGCATCGCCTCGGCCTTCGTCCGATCGGCGATCTCGCGAAAGCGGCCGATGACGCCGTTGGTCGCCGGACGCACCGACTGGAGCGTCAACGCACCGCCGTTCAGTCGCGAATAGCTGGACAGATCGTCGGTGAAGAGCTTCAGCCGCACCTCGCCGTTCAGCCCATGGGCACCGGCGATGGCGGCGAGCACCACCCGCCGCTCGCCGCCGCCCGGCTTATCCGGGGGAGTCTGCGTCGCCTTCGGGGGCGTCGTCGCGGCCTTCGGCGGGGTCTTCCGCCGAACGGCCCTGGTTGGTGGCGTCGTCGTCATGCGCTGGGCTGGTTTCCGGGTCGGTCATGCGGCCATGCTCCTGTCGTGGGACAGGCGATAACGCGCAGGCGCGACCAAAGGCTGCCCGCGTCCGCCGACATGCGGCGGACGCGGGACGATGCCCTTATGCTTCGGCGGGAGCGTTGGCGGCTTCTTCGGCGGCCTTCGCCTTTTCGGCGCGCTCCTCGGCGCGCTCGACGGCCTTCTCGCCCGGCTTGCCCTTGTTGGGGTTGTCGCGGGCAGCGCGTTCCTTCACGCCGGCCTTGTCGAGAAAGCGGGCGACGCGGTCGGTCGGCTGTGCGCCGACGCCCAGCCAATGGGTCGCACGCTCGGCGTCGAGCACGACGCGCTTCTCGTCTTCCTTGCCGAGCAGCGGGTTGTAGGTGCCGATCTTCTCGATGAAGCGGCCGTCGCGCGGGCTACGCGCATCGGCAACGACGATGCGATAATAGGGACGCTTCTTCGAGCCGCCACGCGACAGACGGATGCTGAGTGCCATGTGAGTCTTCTTCCTTCGTTGGTTCGTGTAAGCCGGATCGTTGCCGGCGGTTACTTCTTCTTGATGAGATTGCCGAAGCCGGGGGGAAGCTGCGGCATGCCGCCCTTCCCGCCCATGCCGCTGCCCAGCCCCGGCAGGCCGGGCATCTCGCCCCCCGCCTTGCCGAGCAGATCGCCCAAGCCTTGTCCGCCCAGCGCATTGCCAAGGCCAGCCATGCCGCCGCCCGGACCGCCCTTGCCCAGCATCGCCATCATGCCCTTGATGCCGCCCATCTTCTTGAGCTTCTTCATCGCGGACTGCATTTCCTGATGCATCTTGAGCAGCTTGTTGATGTCCTGCACCGTGGTGCCGGAACCCTTGGCGATGCGGATTTTGCGCTTGGCGTTGATGAGTTCGGGCTTGGCGCGTTCCTTGACCGTCATCGACGTAATCATCGCGTCCATGCGCAGCAGGATCTTTTCGTCCATCGCGCCCGACGCCATCGCCGCCTGCGCCTTCTTCATGCCGGGGATCATGCCCGCCAGCGCGCCCAGACCACCCATCCGCCGCATCTGCGCCAGTTGCCCGCGCAGGTCGTTCATGTCGAACTGGCCCTTGGCGAGCCGCCCGGCCATGCGCTCGGCATCCTCGGCCTCGATCGATTCCGCCGCCTTCTCGACCAGCGAGACGACGTCACCCATGCCGAGGATACGGCCGGCGACGCGCTTGGGATGGAACGGCTCGATCGCGTCGAGCTTCTCGCCGGTGCCGGCGAACTTGATCGGCTTGCCGGTAACGGCGCGCATCGACAGCGCGGCGCCGCCGCGCGCATCGCCGTCCATCCGCGTCAGGATCACGCCGGTCAGCGGCACCTGATCCGAGAAGTTCTGCGCGACGTTGACCGCGTCCTGACCGGTCAGCGCGTCGACGACCAGCAGCGTTTCGTTGGGACGGGCGATGTCGGACACCGCCTTCATCTCGTCCATCAGCGCCTGGTCGACGTGCAGCCGGCCCGCGGTGTCGAGCATGACGACGTCATAGCCCTGCAGTTTCGCCGATTGCAGCGCACGCCGGGCGATGTCGACCGGCTGCTGGCCTGCCAAGATCGGCAGCGTCGCGACCTCGACCTGCGTGCCCAGCACCGCCAACTGTTCCTGCGCCGCCGGGCGATTGACGTCAAGCGACGCCATCAGCACCTTCTTGCCCTCGCGCTTGCTCAACAGCTTGGCGAGCTTGGCGGTGGTCGTCGTCTTGCCCGACCCTTGCAGGCCGACCAGCATGATGACGGCGGGCGGCGTGACGTCGACGTCCAGCTCGGCGGTGTCCGGCCCCAGCATGTCGACCAGCGCGTCGTGGACGATCTTGACGACCTGCTGCCCCGGCGTGATCGATCGCAGCACGTTGTGGCCGACGGCGGCCTCGGTCGCCTTGTCGACGAACTGGCGGGCGACCGGCAGCGCGACATCGGCTTCGAGCAGCGCCACGCGGACTTCGCGCATCGCGGTCCGCACATCGGCCTCGGTCAGCGCGCCGCGACCGCGCAGGCGATCGAACACCCCTCCCAGCCGGTCACTCAGACTCTCGAACACGCGGACCACTCCATCCTGACACCCCCAGAAAAGGCTCAAGCAAAACACGCCGGCGGACGAAACCTCGTCGGCCGGCGTCGCCCATGGGCGGCAATGCTGAACGCTTCCCGGAAGAAACGATCCGCTCCCCTACCCCAAAGGGTCGCGCCATGCAACCCGCCGGCGGAATGCGTTGATGCGCGTCCTGCGGTGCCGGCTCGGAACTCGTGCTTCCACGAGGTCCCAAACAGCTTCTTAACAACTTCTATACTCCTCGGACGGCATCCTTGTCGCCGCATGGAACCGGACCGCCCCCGCGTCATCGACGTCGCACCCGATCCGTCGCCCCCTGAGCGGCGGCAATGGTGGGCGCTCGTCTTCAGCGCGGCGGCAACCCTCCTGTTTCTGGGCGTCGGCGCGGCGGTGGTGTCGAGCGCCGTGGCCTATCGTTTCGCCGGTGGACCGCCGATCGAGCGGTCGCTGGTCGTGGCCCTCCTGCTCAACATGGCGCTGATCCTGTTCGGCTGGTTCCGCCACCGCGCCTTGAGCGAGGAGGTTCGCCTGCGCGCCGCCGCCGAGGAACGCGCGCAACTGCTCGCCGCGCGCGATCCGCTGACCGGCTTCCTCAATCGCCGCAGCCTGGGCGAATCGGGTGCGGCGCTGCTGTCGTTCGCGGCGCGGCGCAAGATGGCGGTCGCGCTGCTGATCGTCGATCTCGACCATTTCAAGACCGTCAACGACATGCATGGCCATGTCGCGGGCGATGCGGTGCTGCGCAGCGTCGCGATCGGCATCGCCGCCGCCATGCCGCCCGCCGCGCTCACCGCGCGGTTCGGCGGAGACGAATTCGCCTGCGCCTTTGTGTTCGACGCGCGCCATCCCGAAACCGTAGACGCGATCGCGCGTCGGCTGGTCGAATCGCTCGCGCAGCCGGTCGAGGCCGATGGCCTACGCTGCCACATCACCGCGTCGATCGGCATCGCCCGGTCGGACAGCGACGGCGCGACGATCGACGCACTGATGCGCTCGGCCGACATCGCGATGTATGGGGCAAAGAAAGGCGGCCGCAATCGCTATGCGTGGTTCGACCGGGCGATGGAACGCGCGCTGAACGACCGCAACGATGTGGAGAGCGGACTGCGCATCGCTATCCCTGCCGGGCAGGTCACGCCCTGTTTCGAAGCGCAGGTCGATCTGGCGAGCGGCCGGCTGACCGGCTTCGAGGTGCTGGCGCGCTGGACCCATCCGACGCATGGCGAGATCACCCCCGACCGCTTCATTCCCGTGGCGGAGGAAACCGGGCTGATCGGCGACCTATCGCTGTCGATCATGCGACAGGCATTCGCCGCCGCGCGCGACTGGGACCCGGGGCTGTCGCTGTCGATCAACATCTCGCCGGTCCAGTTGCGCGACGCATGGCTGGCGCAAAAGATCATCAAGGCGACGATCGAGGCCGGTTTCGCGCCCAACCGGCTGGAGGTGGAGATCACCGAAAGCGCGCTGTTCGACAATCTGGCGCTCGCCCAGTCGATCATCGGCAGCCTGAAGAATCAGGGCGTCCGCGTCGCGCTCGACGATTTCGGCACTGGCTATTCCAGCCTCGCCCATCTGCGCGCGCTGCCGTTCGACCGGATCAAGATCGACAAGAGCTTCGTCCTGTCGCTGCTCGACAGCGCCGATTCGGCGGCGATCGTGAAGGCGATCATCGGTCTGGGCGACAGCCTGAACCTCCCCGTCACCGCCGAGGGGATCGAGAGCGCCGCCATTGCCGAACGGCTGGCGGCGCTCGGCTGCGTTAAGGGTCAGGGCTGGGCGTACGGCCGCCCGACCTCGATCGCCGATACAAGGCGGATGCTGGGGGCACGCGGACTGCTGCGCGGCGGCAGCGATCCCGACGTGCCGACGATCACCAGCCGGCGTCTGGTCGGCTGAGATACGCCTGCTCGGCGTCGGTCGACACCCGGCCGAGCGCGGCATTGCGCGACGGATAGCGGCCATAGGCATCGATCACGGCGGCATGGTCGCGCGCGAACTTCAGGTTGCTGGCATTGCCGAGCGATTCGAAGCAGCGCACCGAAAAGCGCGCTACGCCCCGGTCCTCGCTGTGCATCAGCGGCATGTAGAGGAACGAGCGTTCGAGCGGCTGAAACTCGCGGTCGTCGCCCCGCGCGATCCCGATCAGCGCCAGTTCGAGCGCCAGCGGATCGGCGGCGAACGCTTGGCGACTGCCACGATGGATGTTGCGCGAGAACTGGTCGAGCAGGATCACGGCGGCGAGCAGATGATGTTCGTCGTCGCGCCACGCCGCCGCCTCGCTTGCCAGTACCGCGTCGCGCAGCGCGCCGAACCGCTCGGCGATCGTCCGGTCGATCGCCTCATCCTTGGCGAAATGCCGGCCCTCGCCCACCTCGTCGAACCAGAAGTCCAGCACTTGCTTCGCTGCCGCGTGGACTTCCCCCGCGCCTGTCCCTAGATCACCGCCCATGCCATCCTCCGTTGGTCCCACCATGATAACGCTCGGCTGCCGGCTGAACATCGCCGAAAGCGATGCGATCCGCGCGATGCTGGGGACCCGTGACGCGGTAGTGGTCAACAGTTGCGCCGTCACCAACGATGCGGTCGCCAGCACCCGCCGCGCGATCCGCCGCGCGCGCCGCGAACGGCCGGATGCCGAACTGATCGTCACCGGCTGCGCCGCGCAGATCGATCCCGCCGCCTTCGCCGCCATGGCCGAAGTCGACCGGGTGATCGGCAATTCGGACAAGCTGAAACCCGCTGCATGGGCCTCTACCGATCCGGTGGTCGTGCGCACCATCGACCGCGTGCTCGACACCGCGCCGCACCTGTCGGCCGGGTTCTCGGGCCAGACCCGCGCCTTCGTCGAGGTGCAGAATGGGTGCGACCACGCCTGTACCTTCTGCGCCATTCCCGCCGGGCGCGGCCCGTCGCGCTCGGCCACGATCGACGGCATCGTCGCGCAGGTCGCGGCGCTGGTCGATGCGGGCCATGGCGAGGTCGTGCTGACCGGCGTCGACCTGTCGAGCTACGGCGACGATCTGACCGGCATGCCGCGCCTCGGCAGTCTGGTCGCGGCGATCCTCGCGCGCACCGCGCTTGCCCGCCTACGGCTCTCGTCGCTCGACCCGGCGGTTATCGATCCGCTGCTGTTCGAGTTGCTGACGACCGAGCCGCGCGTGATGCCGCACGTCCATCTGTCGTTCCAGGCGGGCGACGACATGGTCCTCAAGCGCATGCGCCGTCGCCACAGCCGCGCCGATGCGGTCGCGCTGGTCGACCGACTCAAAACCGCGCGCGGCGAGATCGCAATCGGTGCCGACCTCATCGCCGGCTTCCCGACCGAGGACGAGGTGATGGCCGCGAACAGCCTCGCGCTGATCGACGACTGCGACATCGTCCACGCGCATATCTTTCCCTACAGCCCCCGCGCCCGCACCCCCGCCGCGCGGATGCCGCAGGTGCCGCCACCGGTCGCCAAGGGTCGCGCCGATCGCCTGCGCGCCGCCGCCGCCACACGGCGTCAGCGCTGGTTGCAGGGGCAGGTCGGCACCACTGCCGCCATCCTCGTCGAACGGCCCGGCACGCGCGGGCACACGCCCGGCTTCGCCGACGTCCTCCTTCCCCCCTCGCCGCCCGGCACGATCGTGTCCGCGCGGCTCACCCATGTCGAAGGCGATCGCTTGATCGGTATGCCCCTATGAGCCTTTCGTGGCACGAACGCCTGCTCGGCGGTCTGAAAAAAACCTCCGACCGCCTGACCGGCAACCTCGTCGGCCTCTCTGCCGCACGCCTCGACGATGCGACGCTGGACGAGATCGAGGAAGCGCTGATCGCGTCCGACCTCGGCCCCGCCACCGCCGCGCGGGTCCGCGCCCGGCTGGCCGACGGGCAATATGAACGCAACATGGAGGAACTGGGCATCCGCCTGGTGGTCGCCGAGGAGATCGAGAAGGTGCTGGCCCCGGTCGCCCGCCCGCTCGAGATCGAGGCGTTTCCCCGGCCGCAGGTAATCCTCGTCATCGGCGTCAATGGCTCGGGCAAGACGACCACCATCGCCAAGCTCGCCAAGACCTTGGTCGATCAGGATTACGGCGTGATGCTGGCGGCGGGCGACACCTTCCGCGCCGCCGCGATCGGCCAGCTTCGCACCTGGGCCGACCGCATCGGCGTGCCGATCGTCAGCGGGGCGGAAGGCGGCGACGCCGCCGGCATCGTCTATGAAGCGGTGAAACAGGCGACCGCCACCGGCATCGACGTGCTGATCGTCGACACCGCCGGCCGCCTCCAGAACAAGCGCGAGCTGATGGACGAACTCGCCAAGGTCCGCCGCGTGCTGGGCCGGCTCAATCCCGCCGCGCCGCATGACGTGGTGCTCGTGCTCGACGCCACTACGGGTCAGAATGCGCTCAACCAGATCGAGGTGTTCAAGGAGACGGCCGGCGTCACCGGCCTCGTCATGACCAAGCTGGACGGGACCGCGCGCGGCGGCGTACTGGTCGCGGCGGCGGAGAAATTCGGCCTGCCGATCCACGCGATCGGCGTGGGCGAGACGGCCGACGACCTGCGCGGTTTCGACGCCAACGAAGTATCCCGCATCATCGCCGGCGTCGAACGGGTGCGCAAATGACGACCGCTCCGAAACCCGCCTCGCCGTTGTTCCGCATGGCGCTCGACTATGGGCCGCTCGGCGTGTTCTTCGTCGCCAATCTACTGGCGTCGAAGCTGTCGCTGCCCGACATGGTCGATTCGCTGGCGCAGGTCATCATCGCCAGCATCGCGTTCATGATCGCCAGTCTGATCTCGATCATCGTGTCGAAATGGAAGACCG
The DNA here is from genome assembly GCF_001425385.1 of Sphingomonas sp. Leaf407. GTDB lineage: Bacteria > Pseudomonadota > Alphaproteobacteria > Sphingomonadales > Sphingomonadaceae > Sphingomonas. Next base: position 371,650 of record NZ_LMQO01000003.1, on the reverse strand, counting down.
GCCATGTCTCGCCGATGCTGTGGCTGTCGGCGGGCCTCGTCATCGTGTTCGGCGCGCTGACGCTCTATTTCCGCGACGATACCTTCCTCAAGATGAAGCCGACGATCGTCTATGCGATGTTCGCCTCGATCCTGACCTTCGGGGTGGTGACGGGCCGCCCGCTGCTGCAACAGATGCTGGAGACGGCCTATCCGGGGCTCAGCGCCACCGGATGGCGCAAGCTGACGATCAACTGGGCCGGCTTCTTCGCATTCATGGCGGTGCTGAACGAGGTCGTGTGGCGGCACTCGTCGTGGGATTTCTGGGTCGGGTTCAAGCTGTGGGGCGCGGTCCCGCTGACGCTGCTGTTCGCCGGGGCGAACATTCCGATGTTGCTGCGCCACGGGTTGCAACTGGAAAAGGACGCGCCGCTGCCACCGGCCGACTGACGTTGGAGCGAAACATCGGCCCGCCACTCGTCATCCCGGCGAAGGCCGGGATCCATTGTGTCGGGTGGTAGCGGCTTTGTGGAATCCGCCCGCGTCCATGGATTCCGGCCTTCGCCGGAATGACGATGGTGGCGGGCATAGCGCATGGAGAAAAGGGGCCGCCCCAGCGGACAGCCCCCTCTCCCAACCCTCTCCCCTCAAGGGGAGAGGGCTTACAATCACTTCACCGCGGCGTCATACCGCTCGCCGACCTTGTCCCAGTCGACCACGTCCCACCACGCCTTGAGATACGCCGGACGCGCATTGCGATAGGTGACGTAATAGGCATGCTCCCACACGTCGTTGGCGAGGATCGGCGTGCCCTTCACCGCCGCGACGTCCATCAGCGGATTGTCCTGGTTCGGCGTCGAGGTGATGGCGAGCTTGCCGTCCGCTCCCACGATCAGCCATGCCCAGCCCGACCCGAACTGGTTCACGCCCGCCGCGTTGAACTGTTCCTTCAGCGCGTCGACCCCGCCGAACTGGTCGTCGATCGCGTCCTTGAGCGCGCCCGACGGCTGCGAGCCGCCACCCTTCATGGTTTCCCAGAAGAAGATGTGGTTCCAATAGCCGCCGCCGTTGTTGCGCAGCTTGGCCGACCCGCTGCCGACATTCGCCAGCAGTTCCTCGATCGACTTGCCCTCGAGGCTCGCATCCTCCGACACCGCTTCGTTCAGCTTGTCGGTATAGGCCTGATGATGCTTGTCGTGGTGGAGCGTCATCGTCTCCTTGTCGATCGTCGGCTCCAGCGCGTCATAGGCATAGGGCAGCGGGGGAAGGGTGAATGCCATCGGGTCCTCCTGTGGGCACAAAACGTCGAGCAACCGAACGCCGCTCGAACGGCTTGGCTCCGGTCGTTACGTCCGGGCAACATCTAGGAGCGGCGAGCCGAGACGCAACCGCCCCTTATCCCCCCTGCCCCAATAATCCATGGCGTTTCAGCGCATGGCGCAACTGGTCATAGGTCAGCCCCAGCGCATCGGCACACGTCCGCTGGTTATAGCGGGCCTCGGCCATCGCGCGGGTCAGCAACTGCCGTTCGAACCGGTTGACCCGCGTCTTGAAGTCGTCGCCCGGATTGTCGCGCTCGGCCGGTTCCGCCGCCACCGCGCCCGGCGCCACGGCGGCAGGCGTCGCCGCCGGCCCCCCGCGCGGGCGATAGGGCGAGGCGAACGGATCGATCTCGCACAGGTCGATCGGCCCCGGCCGTTCCCAGCGATAGACCGAGCGTTCGACCGCATTGCGCAGTTCGCGAACATTTCCCGGCCAGCGATGCTCCATCAACTGGTCGACCGCATTGGGGCCGAACCCCGGCCATTCGTCGCGCCCGATCTCGGCGGCCATCCGCCGCCCGAAGAAATCGGCCAACACCATGATGTCGCCCGGCCGCGCGCGAAGCGGCGGCAGCGTCACCACTTCGAAACTCAACCGGTCGAGCAGATCGGCGCGGAACGTGCCGCTGTCGACCCGGTCGGGCAAATGCTCGTTGGTCGCCGCCACGATCCGCACGTCGACCCGGATCGGCCGCGACGATCCGATCCGCGTCACCTCGCCATATTCCACCGCGCGCAACAACCGCTCCTGCGCCCCCATCGACAGCGTCCCCAGTTCGTCGAGGAACAGCGTACCGCCATCGGCCTCCTCGAACCGGCCGGTGCGCGCCTTGGTCGCACCAGTGAACGCGCCCGCCTCATGCCCGAACAGTTCGGCCTCGATCAGCGTTTCGGGCAGCGCGGCGCAGTTCATCACCACCAGCGGCTGGTCCCACCGCCCTGACAGGCGGTGGAGCCGCTCGGCGACCAGTTCCTTGCCGGTGCCGCGCTCGCCGATCACCAGCACCGGGCGATCGAGCGCGGCGGCACGGCTGGCGCGCTCCAGCGCGTCGAGAAACGGGCCGGACTGGCCGACGACCTGGGATGCACGTTCCATGGGGCGGATGTGTGGCGTAATTTCCCAACAATTCGCAAGTCGTCATTTCGCACTCGTATCCACCGCGACCAGAACCGACGCAAAACTGCCATTTTTGAAACTGGCACGGCTCCTGCAAGGCAATTTACAAGCCCGACACAGGGCGCCACGACACAAAGGTTTCAGGGAGACCCCCCAATGCGCAACCTCTCGAACATCTCGCTTTCCCAGTCGCTCGCCAGCATGGCCGGTGCGATCGTGGTCAGCCTGTTCGCCCTTGGGCTGACGACCGCTTCCGGTCCGTTCGCCTTCACCCTTGCCGCAGCGCCCATGGCGTGACGCGGCAGGCCGGGGCGGTTCTGCCCCGTTCCGCTCCGGCCACCCAATTCCTTCAGGAGTAACCGATGGGTATCTTTTCCCGCACCCGTGACATCATCGCCGCCAACGTCACCGACCTGCTCGACAAGGCCGAAGACCCCGCGAAGATGATCCGCATGATTATCCTCGAAATGGAGGAGACGCTGGTCGAGGTCCGCGCGTCCGCCGCGCGCACCATCGCCGACCAGAAGGAAATGCGCCGCCATATCGGCAAGCTCGACAAGCTTCAGGAAAGCTGGACCGAAAAGGCCGAGCTGGCGCTGAGCAAGGATCGCGAGGATCTGGCCAAGGCCGCGCTCGTCGAACGGCAGAAGGCGGTCGACATGGCCGAACAGCTCAACAGCGAGATCGTCGTGCTCGACGATGCGCTGCGCGCCTCGGAAGTCGACATCGCCAAGCTGCAGAGCAAGCTGCGCGAGGCACGGACCCGGCAGAGCGCCATCCAGACCCGGATGGAAACCGCCAACAACCGCACCAAGCTGCGCGAGATGTATGCCGGCAGCAAGACGGCCGACGCCTTCAGCCGCTTCGACGTGCTGGAACGCCGCGCCGATCTGGCCGAAGGTCGCGCCGATGCCGCCGGCATGGGCCAGGCGCCCAAGAGCCTTGAGGAAGAGATCGCCGAGCTGCGCTCGTCCGACAAGATCGATGCCGAGCTGGCCGCGCTGAAGGCCCGCCTCAACCGGGAGGGCTGAGCGCGATGGGCGAATTCCTGACCGTGGCGGTCGTCATCAGCGTCCTGTTCATCGGGCTGCCGTGGCTGATCCTCCACTATATCACCAAGTGGAAACAGTCGCCGACGCTGACGAACGAGGACGAACGGCTGCTCGACGACATGCACCTCACCGCCCGGCGGCTCGAGGAGCGGCTCCAGACGATCGAGCGGATCATCGCCGCCGACAACCCGGACTTCCGCCCCTCGGCACCACGCCGGGACTTCCCGGAAAATGATTTCCGCAACCACGATTATTCACGGAGGGACTGATGTCCGGCGCACGCACGAAATTCTATGTCGACAAGGCGAATGGCAAGATGTCGGGCGTGTGCGCCGGCATCGCCGACTATACCGGCGTCGAGGTCATGTGGATCCGCATCGGCACGGTGCTGCTGACGCTGGCCGGCGGCTTCCCCTGGACGGTCATCGCCTATTTCATGATCGCCTGGATGGCGCAGAAGAAGCCCTACGGCCTCTACGACAGCCATGAGGACGAGAAATTCTGGCAGGGCGTACGGTCGAACCCGACGCGCACCGCATCGGAAATGCGCTCGACCTTCCGCGACATCGACCGTCGCCTCGCCGATATTGAAATGTATTATACCAGCCGCAACACCCGTCTGGCGGACGAGATCGACAGCCTGCGCTGATCCGGTCCCCGCCGGGGCGCGAATGAGGGAGTAAGACGATGGGTTGGGGTGGACCGGGGTTCGTGCTGGCGATCATCGCGATCGTCATGGCGGCGGGCATCGTGAAGACGGCGATCCGCGCGAAGCACGGCTATCCGCTGGACGACGAGTATGAAGGCAAGGGCAAGCGTCACCGCAACCGCGACCGGATCGCCGTCGAACGGCAGGCGCTGCTGATGGCGCAGCAGAACGAGCAGTTGCAGGGCAAGGTCCTGCGCCTCGAAGAACGCATCGCCGTCCTCGAACGCATCGCCACCGACCCCGCCGTCCGCACCGCCCGCGAAATCGACGCGCTGCACTGAACCGAACAGGAGTTTCGACCATGCCCCCCTCCACGCTGATCGTCATCGCCACCGTCATCGGCCTCGCCGCGATCGGCGGCTGGATCTTCACCACCTGGCTGCGCGTCAAGAACGGCTACCCCCTTGACGGGGCATGGGGCCAGGCGGTCTATCCCAAGGGAGCCGACGCGCAGACGGTCGAACGGGTCCGCCTGCTCAGCCAGGAAAACGCGCAATTGAAGGCCGAACTCGGCTCGATCAAGGACCGGCTCGCCAATGTCGAGCGGATCGTGACCGACGGCGCGCATTCGCTGGACCGTGAGATCGAACAACTGCGCGGCCGCGCGAACTGAAAGGAACGTCGATGAGTCCGCTTCTCATTCCGCTGCTCGGCGTATCGATCCCGATCATCGCCATCCTCGCCAATCTGGTGTTCAAGCCATGGCTGGAACACCGCGAACGCCGCCTGACCGTGGAAGCCAACGCGCTTGCCGAAAAGGCCGCGCAATATGCCGCGCAGACCGAACGCCTCGAACAGCGGGTCCGCGTCCTCGAACGCATCATCACCGACCGCGGCGTCGATCTCTCCGACGAGATCGACCGACTGCGCGACAAACCCCTCAACTGATCCCAAGGGAGCGTGATCCCCATGAACCCCACCTTCCTCCTGGCGCTCGCCCTCACCTCGCTCGGCGCGGTCGCCATCGTTTCGGTCACGATGCTCTCGGGCTGGCGCGGCTGGCTCTCGCTCCAGCAGCAGCGCCTGGGCGACAAGCCGTTCAGCGCCCCGGTGCCCAACGCCGGCACCCGGATCGAGATCGCCGACCTGAAGGAACGCATCCGCAAGCTGGAAGCGATCGCCGCCGGGGTGGAACTGTAGGGCGCAGCGGGTATAGCGGCGTCCATGCAGAGCATCGACGACATCCGCGACGACTATGACTTTCTCGACGGCGACGACCGCTACCGGCTCCTGATCGATCTGGGCCGCCAGTTGGAACCGATGCCCGACGCGCTCAAGACCGACGCGACGCTGGTGCGGGGCTGTTCGGCCTCGGTCTGGGTCTATCCGCAGACGCGGGACGACGGCACGCTCCACTTCCTCGCCGACAGCAACGCCGCGATCACCAAGGGGATCATCGCGCTGGTCCTGACGACGGTGCAGGACCGCGATCCCGCCGCGATCCTCGCCACCGATGTCGACGCGGCCCTCGCCCCGTTCGACCTGCGTAATCAGCTCAGCTCGAACCGGACGCAGGGCATTCCCAACATGATCGCGCTCATCCGCGAAACCGCCGGTCGCCTCGCCTGAACCCACTGGCGGACGGCGCTTTTCCGACATAGGCTGGCCCCCGCGAACTCCGGCGATCGACCGGGCATGACGGGAGGCGTGGATGCTGGTGGGACTGCGCTGGACCGGACTGCTCGCCGCCGCCGGCATGGGCATTGTCCCGCCCGCCGCCCATGCCCCGCAGCCGGCGCAGCAGGAACCGGCGATCGACGGCCCCGACATCGTCGTCATCGCCCGCAAGCTGCGCAAGGTCCGCATCCGGTATGCGACGAACGGACGCTGGGTCCGCACCTGCGACATCGATATTTCGAGCGGCGACGACCGGATCGACCGCATCATGTGCGCGATCCTGCGCGCCTGCGTGAAATCGGGGCACCGGGAAGTCGACGAGGCAAAGGCCTGCATCGCCGGCCGTATCGACTCGCTCGACGATGCGGCGGAGGCGGCGATGCTCGCCGATCCCGGCGCACGCCAGCCCGCCACACCACCGCCGACGCCTCGCGCGCCCGACGGTCCCGACATCGTCGTGACCGGCGAACAGCCCGACATCGTCGTCACCGGCAGTACCCCGACGATGCGCGGCGGCCTGTGGCGCTTCCGGCGCAGCGCCACACTGTTGCTCGGCGGTGGGGGAGTCGGTGCGCAGCCGATGAACTTCACCCAATGCCTCCCCTCGGGCGCGATCGAGGCGATGCTGCGCCGCGCGGCGAGCGAGACCAGCCCGATGCCGATGGGCGACCATTGCAACCGGATGAGGCTCGCGTTCGGCAACGGCCGGATCGACGGCCGGCGCAGTTGCAGCAACAGCCGCCCGCCACCCAGCGCCTTGGCGACCAGCAGCAGTTCGACGAGCAGCCTCACGCTGACCGGGCAATATGACGAACGCCGTATCCGATTGGTCTATATGGTGGAGATGGAGCAGACCGGGGTAGATCGTGGCGGCGGTCCGGGGTGGAACCCTGCACGACAGGCCGGCGCGCGCTGGCAGATCACCGCGACTCGCGAAGGCGAATGTCCTTTACGCGAACGTCGCGACCAGATCGACGTCAACGAAGCGGTGCAGGCGCTGTTCGGGGTCGGCGGCGGCACCGACCTGCCGCTTCCCTTCGACGACTGAACGCCTACCGCCCCATCCCCAGCCGCGCCGCTACCGTGTCCAGGTCGTCGCCCGGCCGCACCAGCAGCCATTCGCCCGGGGCCGCGCTGTCGACCACGACCACCGCGCCCTTGGGACACACGTCGAGGCACTTGACCTCGACCACGCCCGCCGCCGCCTTCGGCCCGTTCTTCAGCTTCAGGTGCCGGCGCAGCGCCTTGGCCAGCGGCTTGCCGTCATCGCCGAAACCGGCGTCGAGCTTCTTCGAGCATTTCGCGCACACCAGCACCGCCTTCTGCCAGCGCGAGCGGACGTCACGCTTCATGCCGGCTTCCAGCTCCGCCGTTCCTCGGCGACGCGCAGCACGTCATACGCCGCCTGAATCGCGTGGAACTGCTTCGCCGCCTCGGCATCGCCCGGCCGCACATCGGGGTGATACACCTTGGCCAGCTTGCGCCATGCCAGGCGGATCGTGTCGAAATCGGCGTCGGGATCGCACTCCAGCACGTCGAGCGCGCGCATCTCGTCGCGCGATCGGCTGCCGTCGCCCGATCCGGCCCAGGCGTTCGACGCCGACGCGGCATAGCCGTTGGCGGTCCGCCGCTCGTCCGCCTCGCGGGCCTTGGCCTCTTCCTCGTTCAGCCCCTCGAAGTAGTTCCAGCCCTTATTATATTCGGCGGCGTGCGTTTCGCAGAAATACCAGCGGTCGGGGCTGTTGGGCGATTTGGGCGCGGGCCGGTCGCCCGGCGCCTCGCAGCCGTGCCGGTCGCACAGCCGCACCGGCTGCGCCTCGCGCCCGGCGGTATAGCCGCGCCAGCGGGGAAAACCCCAGTCGTTCGATCGTGTGTGCCGTGCCATGGCCTGCCGAAATAGGCCCTGCGCCGCCCGGCGCAACCCATTGCGGGTGATGTGCCTCCCGGCCACCCACAGCGTATCCTTGATGGGTGGCCGGGAGGGGGAGCGGGCCGGCACCGCATCCGCCGTCAGGCGGATCAAAACCAGTGTCAGAGGGTCTGTAAGCCGGGTTCTGTCCACCCGCCGAAGCGGGATAGGCGACCATTCCTCTCGGGCGACACTTGCGTGGCGCCTCCAGCAACCAACCCGGGCAGCGGGCCGGAACATGCCCCGAAGCGCGTTGCCGCGCTCCATGCCGCCCCTATTCGGTCTTGCTCCCGGTGGGGTTTGCCATGCCGCGTCCGTTACCGTCCGCGCGGTGCGCTCTTACCGCACCCTTTCACCGTAACCCGGCCGAAGCCAAAGGCCGTCTGCTCTCTGTGGCACTGTCCCTGAACGTATCGCCGAAGCGATCCGCCCGCCGGGCGTTACCCGGCACCGTTGTTTCCGTGGAGCCCGGACTTTCCTCGATACGCACGAAGCGCAGCGCGGCCGCCCGACCCTCTGACGCAGCCGCCCCTAGCCAATCGGCCGGCGCGATTCAATCGTCGCCTTGCGGCTTGGGCAACAACAGCGCGAGCAGGAGCATGCGGCATTCGCCGTCGACCACCCCGTCGATCACCTCGGGGCGAAAGCGCCGCTGGAACGCCGTCACTGCCGCCACCTCGTCGGTCACGTCATAGCCGAAGCGTTCGAGCGCCAGCAGGAATCCCGCGTCGCTCCAGCCGGGGTCCATCAGCCCCTTGGCCGGACGTGGCAGCGCAAGGCGCAATCGCGCCAGCTTCCCCCACGGGAACAACTCGCCCGGATCATCTTTGCGCGCCGGCGCGATGTCCGAATGGCCGACGACATTGCCACGGGTGATGCCGTGCCGTTCCTTGATCGCGTGGAGCAGCGGGATCAGCGCGCCTATCTGCGCATCGGGAAAGGCGCGATAGCCCCATTCATGCCCGGGATTGACCAGTTCGATGCCGATCGACGCGCTGTTCACGTCGGTGATGCCGCGCCAGTGCGACTTGCCCGCATGCCACGCGCGCTTGTCCTCGGCCACCAGCCGGTGGATGCAGCCATCCTCCTCGATCACATAATGCGCCGACACTTCGGCGTTCGGATCGGTCAGCCGCGCGATCGCCGACGCCGCATCGATCATGCCGGTATAATGCAGCACCAGCATCGTCACCGGCAGCCGCCGTTCGTTGAAATTGGGCGACGGCGTCTCGATCCAGTCCACTTGCCCGCACCCTCCATCACGCTTCGCATCTGGCTTGCGGCGGGACCGCGCGAAACGCAACAGGATTGGCCGCTACCGCAGCGCCGGTCGATAGAGTCCGCGATACCGCTCGGACGGGACCAGCGCGTCGCAATGCCCGATCACCGTCTCGCCCGCGCCCAGCACCAGCACGCCGCCGGGCCGCAGCGAACAGGCGATCCGGTCGAGCACCCGCCGTCGCATCGGCGGCGACAGGTACATCAACAGGTTGCGACACAGGATGATGTCGAACCGCCCGGCCATCGGCGGCTCGGCGATCAGATTTTGTTGCGAGTACAATATGCGATAGCGCAACTCCGCCTTCGCTTCCCACAGCTCGCCGCGCTGGTCGAACCATGTCATCAGCCGCCGGATCGGCAGGCCGCGCTGCACCTCGAACTGGGTATAGCGCGCGTCGCGCGCGCGCCGCAGCGCGCGTGCCGAAATATCGGTCGCGCGGATTTCGGGGATCGCCTGCCCGCTCGCCAGATGATGCTCGTGGAACAGCATCGCCAGCGACAGCGGCTCCTGCCCGGTCGAACAGGCCGCCGACCACAGCCGCACCTTGCGATCCGGCGTCTCGCGCATCATGTCGCCCGCCGCCCCGGCGACCAGTTCGAGCACGCCGGCATCGCGGAAGAACGACGTTTCCTGGTTGAGCAGCGCATCGACCACCGCGTCGCCCAGACCGCGTTCGGTGTCCGCCGACATCCGCGCGACCAGTTCGTCGAGCGTGGCGAGGCCGCGTTCGCGCAGCATCGGTTGCAGCGCGCTGTCGATCCGCCATGTCCGCCCGGCGTCGAGCTGCTGCCCGGTGCGCGCCTCCAGCAGCGCGACGATCGTCGCGACCGCCGATCCGCGCGGGGCGAGGGGCAGCGCCATCGTCATGCCGGCCGCCGCCCCCTGGCGATGAACGCGCCCAGTTGTTCGGGCGTCCCGATCGTCGTGGCCAGCCCCGCCTCGACCACCGCGCCCGGCATTCCCCAGACGACCGAGGACTGCCGCTCCTGCGCCGCCACCGCGCCGCCGTGCGCCTTCACCTGCGCCGCGCCCCGGCACCCGTCGCGCCCCATGCCCGACAGCACCACCACCAGCGCGCGCGCGCCATAGACCCGCGCGACCGATTCGAACATCGGATCGACCGAGGGCAGGCAACCGCTCGCCGCCGGGGTCCGGTCGAGCCGGATCGCCGCGCCGTCGGTCGTCGCCACCACCCGCAGATGCGCATCGCCCGGTGCCAGCACCATCCGTCCGCGCCGGATGCGCAGGCTGTCGGCCCCGACATCCACCGGTCGCCGCGCCAGCCGCGCCAGTTGCCCGGCGAAATAGCCGGTGAACGATGCCGGCAGATGCTGCGTCAGCAACATCGGCACGTCGCACTCGGCCGGGATCGCCGCCAGCAACGGGGCGAGCGCGTGGATGCCGCCGGTCGACGCGCCGATCGCGATGACGTCCCACGCATCCCGGGCGGCAGGGCCCGGCGACTGCACGGCATCGACCACCGCCGTCTGCAACCGTTCGGCGAACCGCCCGACCATCGCCGAGGAGGCGGGCTTGGCGATCGTCGCCACCGCGCCCAGCGACCGGGCGTGCAATGCCGCCGCCGATCCGTCGTCGCACGTCGCCGACAGCACCAGGATCGCCGCCTGCGGGGCCAGTGCCGCCAGCGTCGGCAACCCCGACAGCCCGTCGATCCCGGGCAGGTTCAGGTCGAGCAGGATCACGTCGATCCGCTCACGCGCCAGCACCGCCAGCGCCGCGCCGATCCCGCCGACCGCCGCGACCACCGCATGCCCCGCCATCGCATCGATGATCCGGGCGACGATCACCCGCGTGACCACTGAATCGTCGATCACCATCACCCGCACGTCATGGTGCGTCACGGTATCACTCGAAGGTCGGGCCAGCGCCATCACCGGGCCATTCCGACCGGCGCCTTACGAAACGCCGACGATCTGGAGCTTGCTCTCCAGCGTTTCGCGGTCGAACGGCTTCATGACATATTCGTCGGCCCCCGCCTCGATCGCGGCACGGATATAGGCCATGCCGTTCTCGGTCGTGCAGAACACCACCTTTGGCCGGTCGCCGCCCTCGCTCTGGCGCAGCGCGCGCAGGAAATCCATGCCGCTCATCACCGGCATGTTCCAGTCGAGCAGGATCACGTCGGGCGAACGCTCGGTGCAGCAGGCCAGCGCCTCGCGCCCGTCCGCCGCCTCGCGCACCTCGAAGTCGAGCGTCTCGAGGATATGGCGCGCGACCTTGCGGATCACCTTCGAGTCATCGACGACCAGGCAGCTCTTCATCGGATACCCTCTACCACTATCACGCCGTCACCATGGCCGAACTTCGTAAGCGTCGCGTTAAGCGCCGGATACGAAATGCTACGCAGCGATCCGCCCTTCACCCGTCACCCGCGCGACGATGGCGGGCAGGTCGACGATCAATACCGGCGTGTCGCCACGCTCGATCATGCCGTCCGCCACCGCCGCCCAGCGCGGGCACAGCACCAGCCCGGGGGTGAGCGGCTGCACCTCGAACTCCAGCACGTCGTCCAGCGCATCGACCAGCAGCGCGTAATGATGCCCGTCGACCCGCGTCACCACCGCGCGACGACGCGGCGGCGGGGTGATCGCCTCGTCCAGCGCGACGCCGGTATCGATCACCGTCACCACCCGGCTGCGCAGCGCCGCCAGCCCGCGCACCGCCCGCCTTGCCAGCGGCACCGGCGTGACCGTGCCGATGTCGACCACCGATTCCACCTGATCGGACCGGATCGCCACCGCCTGTCCATCGATCGTCGCCATCAGCAGCAGTTCGACCATCGTCATTCCCCCACCGCCATGCGCACCGCGCGCAACACGCCTTCGCGGTCGTAGCGATAGATGCTGCCATCGCCGCTGTCGGCCAGTGCCTCGCGCAGCCGCACCACCGGTGCGCCACCCGACGCGACATGCGCATCGCCCGCCTGCGCCAGCACGATCGCCGGCGGGGCATCGCTCTCCGCGCGGTCGATCGTGCGGTATCCCGCCTGTTCCAGCATCGGGCGCAAGAACGTCGCCATCCATCCGCCGCCATCGCTCAGCAGGCAGGTCGGCCGCGCCGCCCGCGCCGCCATGCTGCCTTCGGCATGCTGCTCGAACAGCCACAGCACGTCGACCTGCTCGGTCTGGTCGCCGTCCAGCATCACCACGCCCGCGATCGGCCCCGCCTGTCGCGCCGGCACCATCTCCGCCGGCAGCGTCACGATGTCGATCGCCTCGCGGATCGCATAGGCCACCTCGATCGCGCCGTCGGTCAGCCGCAGCACCTCGACCGGCCCGGTCCCGTCGCATGGCCCCATCGCCTCGACCGGCACGATCCGCCCGTCGATCGTCATCCGCAACCGTCCCGCGCTCTGGCGCAGCGCGTCGCGCGGCACCTTCTCGATCCGGTCGATCGCCGCCAGCGGCAACACGCGCCGCTGTCCGTCGAGATCCTCGAACAGCAGCGCGGCGATCCCCGGCTCCACGACCGCTTCCTCGACCGCCGCCTGCCGCAGCGTATCGTCGAAGCGCAGCCCGGCCAGTTGCGCCGCGCCGGCGCAGTCGAGCAGCAGCATCGGCTGGCCGGTATCGGGCAGCGTCTGCCCGGCATACAGGCCGCACGCCATCACCGAGGGACAGGCCGGCCGCACCACCAGTTCCTCGGTATCGCACACCTGATCGACCGCCAGCGCGAAGTCGCCGCCGCCGATGCCGACCACCACCAGCATCTGCGCACCCGGCGCGATGGTGCTGTCCGCGCCGATCAGCTCGCACAGGTCGACCACCGCCATCCGCCGGTCGCGCACCGCCGCCACCCGCGTGCCGCCGACGGTGTCGACCCGGATATTGCGCCCACGCTGGCTCACGATCTCGCTGATCGCCTGCCGGGGAATCGCGAAATGATGGCCGCCCGCCGTCACGATGATCGTCGACACGATCGACAGGGTCAGCGGCACCTGCATCACGATGCGCAAGCCCCGTCCGGGCATGTTGTCGAGGGTGATGCGCCCGCCGATCTGGTCGACCGACGCCTTGACCACGTCCATGCCGACGCCGCGTCCCGAAATCTCGGTCACGACGTCGCGCGACGACAATCCGGGCGCGAACACCAGTTCGCAGCGTTCGCGCTCGGACAGTGCGCGCAGTTCCGCCTCGCTCCGCCCGCCGCGCACCGCCTTGCGGACCAGCGCCTCGGTATCGATCCCGCGCCCGTCGTCGGCGATCTCGACGATGATCTGGTTGCCCGACTGGCGCGCGACGATATGCAGCCGGCCGGCCTCGCGCTTGCCCGCCGCGCGGCGCTCCGCCGGCGCCTCGATGCCATGGTCGATCGCGTTGCGCACGACATGCAGCAGCGGATCGCGCATCACTTCGATCATCTCGCGGTCGAGTTCGACGTCGCTGCCGTCGATCGTCAGCGTCACCGCCTTGCCCAGCGTCGCGGCGGTATCGCGCACCATGCGCGGCAATGCCGAGAACAGCGTCTCGATCTTCTGCATCCGCGTCCGGGTGACGGCATCGCGCATGTCGGCGACCGACGCCGACAGCCGTTCCACCGCCGCCTCCAGTTGCGGATCGAGGTCGATCTCGCGCAGCCGCCGCACCAGTTCGTTGCGCACCAGCACCATGTCGGACATGCCGCTCATCATGCGTTCGAGCAGATCGACGTTCAGCCGCACGCTGCGCTGCGCCACCCGCCCGGCGGCGGGCGCCGGCATCGCCACCGGCACCTCGACCACCGCCGGCCCGCCCTCGGCCAGCGCGGCGATCAGCCGGTCCTCGTCCCCGTCGCCCAGCGACGTACCCGAATCGATCGCCTCGACCAGCGCGCCGATCCGGTCGACGATCGCCAGCACCGCATCGACCAGCGCCCGGTCGGGCCGCCGCCGCCCGTCGCGCACCTCGGACAGCGCATCCTCGGCGGCATGGCTCAGGCGCGACAGGCGCGGCAGATCGAGGAAACCGCAGCTTCCCTTCACCGTATGGACGAAGCGGAAGATTGCATCCAGCCGAGCGCGATCGTCGGGCGCGGCCTCCCACGCGACGATCTCGCCGGCCAGCGGCTCCAGCGTCTCGCGGGTTTCCGCGATGAATTCCTGCAACAGATCGTCCATGCGGCTCCGCCCGTTCGTAAGGGGCAGCATGGACGACGGGTCGTTAAGAGGGGGTTAGGAGGCGGCGACCTGCAACGGCTGACAGACGACACTGGCGCGCGCCATCGCCGCCGTGGTGCCGTTGTCGAAAAAGCTCCGATCGGTCGCCACGCCCAGATAGTGCTGGAAGATCCACATCTGCCGTGCGGTAACGTTCAGTATCTCGGAGCGATTACGGGTTTCCTCGATCGTCGTTTCCAGCTCCGCCATCAGATCGCCTTCGACCGGCCCCGTCCGATTCTCCAGCACCCGCAGCCTCGCCCACGCCGACTGCTCCTCCCGTTGCATCTCGTCATAGGTTTCGACCATGCTGAAATACGACGTGATACCGTCGATCTGCCGACGTGGCAGATAGTTCAGCTCGCCGCTGCCGAGCAGCGTATTCCAGCCCGGTTGATAGAACGGCCGGATGTTCGGCCGGCCGATCGCGCCGATCGGCCGCAACCTGCCCGTCCGTCGCGCCGCCGCCAGCTCGGCGCGAAGCTCGTCGAGGCGGCGCAGGTAGCACCGCCCCTTCATCATCCGTTCCTCGAGGCTGACGCCGTTCCGGCCCAGGTCGGTCCGTATCACCGCCAGCGTCGCCCGCGCATTGACGCGGTGGCGCAACCCGTCGGCAACCTCGCCGATCGCCAGCGCGATCAGGACGCCGAGCACGATACTGCCGATTTCGCGCAACCATGGCCGCGCGGCTTCGCCTGTCCCGGATTCGCTCATAGATCACCCCCGCAGGAGGCATCGCAAAACGATCGTCGTTTCGCAATCGGTCCGATGGTCAGCGCAGCCGTGGGCCGGACGCGACATTCCTTCGCGCGTCGTCACCCCGGACCTGTTCCGGGGTCCACCTAGCCGCAAAGGCGGTCGATCGAGGCTCAAGGCGTACCGATCGCCGAGCCGTGGACCCCGGAACGAGTCCGGGGTGACGAAAGGGGCGGCCGTTTCGGCCGGAAATGCCAAATGTCGATCGGCCCTTGGGCCGGACGGGATATTCAGCCGATGTTACGCCTTTTCGTCGTTCCCGCGCAGGCGGGAACCCATAGACGCAACGGGCGCGATTCCATCACTGGCGTTGGCGTGTATGGATCCCCGCCTGCGCGGGGATGACGCGGGGGGGGCAAATCCCCCCCGCCAAAACTAAAGGTCGATCCCGTCTAGCGCGGCGGAAACGACGCCCCGAACAACAGCACCGGCGAATCGACCGGCGACACCTGCAACTCGCCATTCCCCTGCTCGACCAGTTCGCGCACCAGACACGCTGCCGCCGCGCGCGGAGTCATCATCGCCGCATCGCCCAGCAGCGCGCCGCGCAGTTCGGGGTCGAGCACGATGCGCTGCCCGTCGGCGCGCACCACGATCTCGACACCGCCACCGCCCGTCTCGGCGCCCACGTCCAGTTGCCCGCCGCGCACCAGCGCATCGCCCGCGATCAGCGCAAGGTTCAGCAGCACCTTCACTGCCGGCTTGGGCAGCGACGGCGCGTCGACCATCCAGCCGAGCTTGACCCGGTGGTTGTCGACGAACAGCCCCTCGATCGCCGCCTTCGCCTCGCGCGTGTCGATCGAATCGCCAAAGCCGCCCGCCGCACCGAACGCGAGGCGAAAGAATTTCAGCTTGTTGGCCGATGCCCGCGCGCTGTCCGCCAGCAGTTCGAGGCAGCGGGCGCGCATGTCCGGGTCATGCTCGTCGGCCAGCAGTTCCAGCCCGTTGTTGAGCGCCCCGACCGGACTCAGCAGGTCATGGCACAACCGCGAACACAGCAGGCTGGCGAAATCGGCGGGGCTGAGGCTCAAAGCGGTGCAATCCTTGACGGGCGGAACGACACTGTCCGTTCGCCATCCTCCATGTGGACCGCCAGACATTTTTTTTCAACGCGATTGGGCAGTTCGACCGTGAAAGCCACGGGATCGAACCGGCCATGCACCGCCCCGCCCGCCACCGCGCGCCACAGCCGGGCGGTGCAGTGGCCGACGATCAGCCACAGCATGCCGTCCGCCGCCGCCTGCGCCGCGTCGGTCGGCGACGGGTCGGGCCGCCCGCCCGGATGGGTGTGATACCAGCCGGCGATGGCCGCGCCGCCACCCCGCGCATCGCGGTGCGCCGCCAGCAGCGCGGCGGGATCGATCTCGAAATGCCGCGCCGGGTCGGGCGCGACGTTCGCCGTCGCGTCCGCACGCACGATCCGCGCGCCCTGGCCGCGCAGGATACCGCAGCGCTCGACCGGACTCGCCGCCCCCTCGCGCAGCAGGGCGAGGAGCAGTTCGCTTGAAAAGATCGGCGTCATTCCCATCTCGTAACGGATGGACCGGGGGGTTTCCACGATCACCGCACGCATTCCCGATGGGCTGCACGGACAACGGATCGACAAGGCGCTGGCCGATGTCGTCGCCGACCTGTCGCGCGAACGGATCAAGGCGCTGATGGCGGCGGGCCATGTCGCGGGCGATGCCGGCCCGATCACCGATTCGTCGCGCAAGGTCGCCGCCGGGCAGAGCTTCACCATCGCCGTTCCCGCCGCCGTGCCGCTCGATACGGTGGCGCAGGATATTCCGCTGTCGATCGCCTATGAGGACGATCACCTGATCGTCGTCGACAAACCTGCCGGGCTGGTGGTGCATCCCGCCGCCGGCAATCTCGACGGCACGCTGGTCAACGCGCTGCTCCACCATTGCGCGGGGCAATTGTCGGGGATCGGCGGCGTCGCGCGCCCGGGCATCGTCCACCGCATCGACAAGGATACCTCGGGGCTGCTGGTCGTCGCCAAGAGCGATGCCGCGCACGAGGGACTTGCCAGCCAGTTCAAGGATCACAGCATCGATCGCCGCTATCTGGCGGTCGTCGCGGGGCGGGTGACGACCTCGACCGGCAAGGTCGACGCCCCGCTCGCGCGCTCGCCCAACGATCGCAAGAAGATGGCGATCGTTCGTGCCCCCCATGCCAAACATGCGGTGACGCACTATCGCCCGCTTCGCCCCTTGCGCGACGCGACGCTGATCGAATGCCGGCTGGAAACGGGGCGGACGCATCAGGTGCGGGTGCATATGGCGTCGATCGGCCACCCGCTGCTCGGCGATCCGGTCTATGCCGGGCGGCGGCCCGCGCTCCAGTCGCTGCTGGGGCGCCTTGGCTTCCGGCGGCAGGCGTTGCACGCCGCACATCTCGGGTTCATCCACCCCGTGCTAAAAAACGCTTTGGCGTTCGATAGCGACCTTCCGGCAGACATGCAGGAACTGTTGGGGCATCTTCACGTATAAGGTCGGACACGCCGCACTGCGGCACGTCCTGACAGGGACAAAGGGAGTTTAGACGATGGCAACTGGCAGCAACGTCCCGGCGACGATCCCGGCGCTCGGCGGCGAGGCGAGCCTCAACCGCTATCTGTCGGAAATCCGCAAATTTCCGATCCTGGCACCCGAGCAGGAATATATGCTCGCCAAGCGGTTCCAGGAACATGGCGATCCCGAGGCGGCCGCGCAGCTCGTCACCTCGCACCTGCGCTTGGTCGCCAAGATCGCGATGGGCTATCGCGGCTATGGCCTGCCGGTCAGCGAGCTGATCTCCGAAGGCAATATCGGGCTGATGCAGGGCGTGAAGAAGTTCGAACCCGATCGCGGCTTCCGCCTCGCCACCTATGCGATGTGGTGGATCCGCGCCTCGATCCAGGAATTCATCCTGCGGTCGTGGAGCCTCGTGAAGATGGGCACCACCGCCGCGCAGAAGAAACTGTTCTTCAACCTGCGCCGGATGAAGTCGAAGCTCGATGCGTTCGAGGACGGCGACCTCAGCCCCGAACATCTCCACAAGATCGCGACCGACTTGGGCGTCACCGAGGAGGAAGTCACCTCGATGAACCGCCGCATGGCGATGGGCGGCGACACGTCGCTCAACGTGCCGATGCGCGAGGATGGCGAGAGCCAGTGGCAGGACTGGCTGGCCGACGACAGCCCGTTGCAGGATTCGGTCGTCGCCGAGGCGCAGGAGGCCGACGTCCGCCACGGCATGCTGGTCGAGGCGATGGACGACCTCAACGACCGCGAGAAGCACATCCTGACCGAACGCCGCCTGACCGACGATCCCAAGACGCTTGAGGAGTTGTCGCAGGTCTACGGCGTCAGCCGCGAGCGCGTCCGCCAGATCGAGGTCCGCGCGTTCGAAAAACTGCAAAAGGCGATGATGCGCCTCGCCGGCGACCGCCGGATGCTGGCGGCGGTGTAACCCATCGGGGCGACCACCGACGGTCGCCCCACCCCCCTCCGTCATTCCGGCGAAGGCCGGAATCCATAACCCATGCCCTCCCGGCTCCAGCCGCGACCGCAATTGCCGACCTGTGCTCCTCACACCGTCAGCACAGGCAGCGGTCGAAGCCGCCAACGCACCCGGCAAGCGAACCCCGAAAGCGCGGGAAGCATCAAGACACCACGCGACCGCCGCCCCACCCCCTCCCGACTCCTGCCGCGCGCAGTTGCCACCTTGCCCTCCCCCACCCCCAAAGCGTAGCGAGCATGGCATGGCCGCCCGCACCGCCCCCCGCTCCCGCCCCGCCGCCACGACGTGGCACCGCCGCCTCCTCGGCTGGGCGATCAAGCTCGTGCTGGGCTTCGTCGTGCTATCGGTCGTGCTGGTGCTGATCCTGCGCTTCGTCCCGCCGCCGATCACGCTGACGATGCTCGGCGATGTCCCCACCGGCCACGGCGTCACCAAAAGCTGGCGGCCGTTGTCCAGCATCGATCCCGACATGGCCCGCGCGGTCATCGCTGGTGAGGACAGCCGCTTCTGCGCGCACAACGGCTTCGACTATGCCGCGATCGCCAACGCCGCGCGCCGCAACCTGACCGGCGGGCGCATCCGCGGCGGCTCGACGATCAGCCAGCAGACCGCGAAGAACGTCTTCCTCTGGCAGAACGGCGGTTATTTCCGCAAAGGGCTGGAGGCATGGTTCACCGTGCTGATCGAGGCGATGTGGGGCAAGCGCCGGATCATGGAAGTCTATCTCAACGTCGCCGAAACCGGCATCGGCACGTACGGCGTGGAAGCCGGCACCCAGCGCTATTTCAAACATTCCGCCGCGCGCATGTCCCCGCGCGAAGCGGCGCAGATCGCCGCCGTCCTGCCGCTGCCCAAGAAGCGCGCCGGCATCGCGCCGACCGGCTTCACCCGCCGCTACGCCCGCACGATCGAAACCCGCATCGGCGTCGTCCGCCGTCAGGGCTTCGACGGCTGCCTGAACTGAGCGGATCGGCATTCCTTCGCGCGTCGTCACCCCGGACTTCTTCCGGGGTCCACCTCGCCGCAAACGCTGTCGATACAGCCTCAAGGCGCACCGGTTGCCGAGCCGTGGACCCCGGAACAAGTCCGGGGTGACGAAAGGGGTGGCTGTTGCGGCCGAAAATGATGAAGACTGGCCGGCAATGCTGAAGGTCGATCGACCCTGACCGCTTACTTCGTCGCCCGCTCCACCGCGTCGCCGGCCTTGTCCGCAGCATCGCCAACGCTCTTGGCCGCCGATGTCACCGCACCGGTCCGCGCATTGTCGTTGTTCGCCTGATTAAGCAGGAAATAGGCCGCGACGATCACCGCGATCAGCACCGCCAGCCCGATCAGCAACCCGCCGCCCGACCCGCGCCGTTCGATGATCGTGGTATGCGGCGCGCCGTTCGTCGTCGTCTCGATGCGATCCTCGGCCATGACAAGAACTCCGTTGCGGAAAGATTGCAGCAACAACCGCCCGCCCGGAAGCTTGTTCCAGCAGCGTATCAACCGTCCGCAACGACGAACGGCCCACTCCCTCGCCGGAAACGGGCCGCCCTCAGTCAACTCCCCTCCCTGACAGGGAGGGGCTGGGGGTGGGTCGGCCCAAGGCGGACGCTGACCTGCCCTAGCAACCCACCCCCGACCCCTCCCTTGTCAGGGAGGGGAGCAATCCTACCGATCAACCATCAGAACGGCAGCTTGAACCCCGGCGGCAGCGGCAGGCCGCTGGTCAGCTTCGACATCTCGGTCGAACTCGCCGCATCCGCCTTCGCCCGCGCGTCGTTGAACGCGGCAACGATCAGGTCCTCCAGCATCTGCTTTTCGGATACCTGCAACAGCGAATCGTCGATGTCGACGCCGAGGATGCGCCCCTTGGCCGACGCGCGGACCTTCACCAGCCCGCCGCCCGACTGGCCATCGACCTCGATCGTGTCGAGGTTCGCCTGCGCCTTGGTCAGTTCGTTCTGCACGTTCTGCGCCATCGCCATGATATCGTCGAGATTCTTCATCGTTCCACCTTCTTCCATTCGATCAGTTCGGCATCGGGAAACGCCCGGAACGCCGCCACCACCAGCGGCGAGGCGAGGATCGCGGCGCGTTCGTCCATCGCGCGTGCTTCGTGCTGTTCGCGCAACGTCGCCTCGCCCGCCCCCTCGCCGATCAGCACGCGCCAATGGACCCCGGTGATCCCTTTTAGCGCCTGTTCCAGATCGCGCGCGAAGTCCGCCGGCAACGGCCGGCTCCCGCTCAGCTCCAGCAGGTTCGGCTCCAGCCGCAGCATCCGCGCGCAATTGCGGAACTGCGCCTCGAGCGAATGGCGGCCGTGCTTCGAGAGCAACTGCGCCACCGCCTCCATCGTCTCCGGGCTGGGCGGCGCGACCGGCTCGGGCGGCGCGGCGACCGGCGCCGGAACGCTAGGCACCTGCCCGGCGGCCAGTTGCTTCGCCAGCGCCCCCGGATCGGGCAGCGACGAGGCATGGACGATCCGCAGCAGCGCCATCTCGCACGTCTCGATCGGCAGCGCCGCGCGCGACACTTCCTCATGCCCCTTCAGCAGCAACTGCCACAACCGGTGCAGCATCGGGAACGACAGCGCGCTCCACCCATCGAACGCCGCGCGCTCCTCGGCCGACTGGCCCGCCCCGCGATCCCCGCCGACCTTGACGATGGTGACGCCGTGAACCGTCTCGAGCAGCGTGCGCAGCACCGACGCCGGATCGACGCCCAGATCATATTGCTGGCGCAGCGCCCGCAGCGCCCCCGCCGCGTCGCTCTGCAACAACAGGTCGAACAGCGCGCGGATCGCCCCGCGATCCGACAGCCCCAGCATCTGCCGCACCGCATCGGCGCGCACGCCGTCACCCTCCAGCCCGCCGTGCGCGATCGCCTGGTCGAGAATCGAGAGGCCATCGCGCGCCGACCCCTCGGCCGCGCGCGCGATCAGTTGCAGCGCTTCCGCCTCGGCCTCGACCCCCTCGGCCTCGACGACATGCGCGAAATGCCCGGCCAGCAATTCCGCCGGGATGCGTCGCAGGTCGAACCGCTGACAGCGCGACAGCACCGTCACCGGCACCTTGTGGACTTCGGTCGTCGCCAGCAGGAACTTGACGTGCGCCGGCGGCTCTTCGAGCGTCTTCAACAGCGCGTTGAACGCCGGCGTCGACATCATATGGACTTCGTCGATGATGTAGATTTTGAAGCGCGCCGACACCGCGGCATAGCGCACCGCCTCGGTCATCTCGCGCACGCTGTCGACGCCGTTGTTCGACGCGGCGTCGATCTCGATCACGTCGATATGCCGTCCCTCGGCAATCGCGCGGCACGGCTCGCACACCCCGCACGGATCGATCGTCGGCCCGCCCTGCCCGTCGGGGCCGATGCAGTTCAATGCCTTGGCGATCAGCCGCGCGGTCGACGTCTTGCCGACCCCGCGCACCCCGGTGAGCAGGAACGCATGGGCGAGGCGCCCGCGCGCGATGGCGTTGCCCAGCGTCGTGACCATCGCATCCTGGCCGATGAGCTGCGAAAACGTCTGCGGCCGGTATTTGCGCGCCAGCACCCGGTACGGCTGCGCCGCCTCCGGCACCGCCGGCAGGTCAAGGTCGAGAAAGGAGTCGGACATTGTCGCTACCCCTAGCGCGTGGGGACGGCGGTGTCGAAGGGGGTGTGGTTCCTTTACGTCATCCCCGCGCAGGCAGGTGTCGACAACCGCAATCCCTTCACAACCTGCTCCCCTCCCTGTCAGGGAGGGGAGAGGCCATGACCCGCCGTCCGGCTGAACGTCGATCGGTCCCAAGGCAGTGACGAACGGCTTGTTGCCATCGCCACCACCGGTGTACGGCACCCCGCCGCTACCGGAGTACGTGCCCCATGCCCCCCGTCCTCGGCCTCGATTTCGGCACGACCAACACCGTCCTCGCGCGGGCGGGCGACGACGGCCGCGCCACGCTGGTCCCGCTCGCCACCCCGCACGGTCCCGACAGCGTGTTCCGCTCGGCACTGTGCTTCTGGCAGGACGAGGTGCCCGGCGGCATCGCCCACGCCGCCGGCCCATGGGCGATCGACGAATATCTCCAGTTCCCGGAGGGTTGCCGCTTCCTGCAATCGTTCAAATCGGTCGCCGCCAGCGCCTCGTTCGACAGCGCGCCGATCTTCCAGCGCCGCTACCGCTTCGAGGACCTCGGCCGGACCTTCCTCGATCATCTCGCCAGCCACGCCGGCGGCGCGCTGACCGGGGCGAAGCGGATCGTCGTCGGCCGCCCCGTCACCTATGCCGGCCACCGCCCCGACGAGGCGCTGGCACGCACCCGCTACGACGCGATGTTCGCCGCGCTGGGCGTGCAGATCGTCTATGTCCACGAGCCGCTCGGCGCGGCGTTCAGCCACGCCGCGACATTGGATGCCGCCGCGACGATCCTCGTCGCCGATTTCGGCGGCGGCACCAGCGACTTCTCGATCGTCCGGCTGGAGGCACCGGGGTCGGAGCGCCGCGCTACCCCGCTCGGCTCGGCGGGCATCGGCATCGCCGGCGACCAGTTCGACCGCCGCATCCTCGACCGCCTCGTCCTGCCACTGCTCGGCAAGGGCGGCACCTATCGTTCGTTCGACAAGGTGCTGGAAATCCCGCCCGGCCATTTCACCGACTTCGGCGACTGGTCGCGCCTCGCGCTGATGCGCAACCGCAAGACGCTCGCCGAACTCGAAACGCTGCGTCGCGCCGCGACCGATCCGGCGGCGATCGAACGCATGGTCGCGGTGATCGAGGGCGAACAGGGCTATCCGCTCTACGACGCGGTCGGCCAGGTCAAACGCGCGTTGTCGCAGGGCGACGAGGCGACCTTCGCGTTCGAAGGCGGCGGCATCGCAATCGAGGCCCCCGTCACCCGCGCCCAGTTCGAGGACTGGATCGCCCCCGACATCGAGCGCATCATGGGCGTTGTCGAGCGCGCGCTCGACACCGCCGGCGTATCGGCCGACGCGATCGACCGCGTGTTCCTGACCGGCGGCACCTCGCTCACCCCCGCCATCCGCCGCGCCTTCGCCACCCGCTTCGGCGAGGGGCGGCTGGCCAGCGGCGGCGAACTCACCTCGGTCGCCCACGGCCTCGCCCTCATCGGCGCGCAGGAGGATGTCGCCGCCTGGGCGGCGTAGCGGCACATGATCCGTCATGTTGCCCCTTCGTCACCCCGGGCCTGTTCCGGGGTGACGGTTTTTTGGGGTCTGGAACTGAAGGTCGATCGGACCCACCCCCTGTCCTACACCGCCACGCTGCGGCAGGATGCCGCCCGGACGCGACGCGACAGGAGGAACCCGCGATGGACAGACGATCGATCCTGACTGGCATCGGCGCGGCCGGTTGCGCCGCGATCCTCCCCCGCCCCGCCGCCGCGCAGACCTTGAGCGCCCGCCCCCGCTCGCGCGTCATCCTCGACAATGATTTTTCGGGCGATCCCGACGGGCTGTTCCAGCTTGCGCATCATCTGCTCTCGCCCGCCGTCACCGTGCCGCTGGTGATCGGATCGCACATCCACCTCGACGACTTCCTCGACAAAAGCACGACGCAGGCCGACCATGCGGTGCGCGTCGCCAGCGAAGTGATCGACCGGATGCGCCTCGCGCAGCGCCCCGTTCTGATCGCCGGCCGCAACGCCGCGCCGCCGCCCGGCGCACCGCCCGAAGCGACCCTCGCCGCCCGCCGGATCATCGCCGAGGCGCTGCGCACCGATACCGACCTGCCGCTGTTCTACGCCGCAGGCGCGGGGCTTACCGATCTCGCCGAGGCATTGCGGATCAACCCGCGCATCGCCTCGCGCATGAAGTTGGTCTGGATCGGCGGACCCGAACACGGCGATCCGCTCCGCACCGCCACCCCCGAATACAACCTCACCATCGATCTCGCCGCCGCGCAAACCGTGTTCAACGATTCGGGCGTCGAAATCTGGCAGGTCGCGCGCGACGTCTATCGCACGCTGCTCGTCAGCCATGCCGAACTGGTCGAGGGGCTGCGCGGCACCGGCGCGCTCGGCGACTATCTGCTCGACCGGCTCGAAGCGACGATCGCGCTGGCCCGCTACCGGCTCGGCGAGACCTATGCGCTGGGCGACAGTCCGCTGGTCACGCTCACCGCGCTGCAATCGGCGTTCGACGCCGACACCTCATCGAGCGCCTATCGCCTGCGCCCGACCCCGCGCATCACCGATCGCGGCGGCTATGCGCCCATGCCCGGCGGCCGGCCGATGCGAGTCTATACCGCGATCGACACCCGCCTGACGCTCGCCGACATGTTCGCCAAATTCCGTGCGGCGAGCGGATGATCGTGCCACATCGGAATGCTACGCATTCGCAACAAACACGTCGCTAGTGTAAACTTTGTAAACTTTGGACCGACTTTCGGTACGAAACGTACTAATCCCCCCTCCCTGACAAGGGAGGGGTCGGGGGTGGGTAGGCTAAAGAGGAACCGCAACCGCCCCACAACCGACCAACCCACCCCCAACCCCTCCCTTCCAGGGAGGATAGCAAGTCCGGCCTAATTCCGCCCCGCCGACGCCCGGTCGAGCAACGCCCGCGTCACCCCGTTGGTCCAGCCGAACCCGTCCTGCAACGGATACTCGCCACCCCCGCCCGGCCGCACCGCCTCGACGTCATATTTCTCGACCAGCTTGCCCGAGGCGGCATATTCGCGCTCGACCGTGGTCAGGAAGCGGCCGGCGATCCGGTCGGCCAGCGCCCGCTCGCCCACCCGGTCGAGGCCGTGGACCGCCACCCATTGCAGCGGCGCCCAGCCGTTCGGCCGGTCCCACTGCTGCCCGGTCTCCACCTCGGTACTGCGCAGGCCGCCGGGCGCGACCAGCCGCGCCTCGATCGTCCGGGCCACCCGCGCGGCGCGTGGCCCGGTCGTCAGCCCGACGAACAGCGGAAAGGCGGTGGCGGCGCTCGCCCCGCCGCGCAACCGCCGGCGGGCGACGTCATAATCGCCATAGCGCCCCTCGCCCTCGCTCCACAGCCAGCGCTCGATCGCCTGGCCGCGCCGCGCGGCCCGCGCCGCAAAGTCGCGCGCGGTCGCCGCATCGCCGGTCCGCGTCGCCAGATCGGCGATCGATCGCTCCAGCCCCCACAACAGGCTGTTGAGATCGGCGGGCAGCAGGTTGGCGGTATCGATCGTCGCCAGCGTCCGCCCATCGGCCAGCCAGCGCGACGAATAGTCCCAGCCGCTCTCCGCCCCGGCGCGCAGGTGGCGATACACCTCGGCCGCCGGCCGCCCGCTCGCCCGCGCCGTCTCGACATCCTCGCGCCAAGATTCGTCGCGCGGGGTGTCGCGCCCATCCCAGTAATGCTGGAGCACCGCGCCGTCGGGCAACGTCACCGATCGTTCGGGCGCGGTGAAAAAGGCGTGCTCGCGCTTCAGCGCCGCCAGCCGCCGCTTCAACACCGCCGGGTCGTGCACCTTCGACAGCCCCATCATCAGATAGAGGAACGGCGGCTGCGACCGGCTGAGATAATAGCTGCGCGTACCATTGGGCACATGGCCGTACCGCTCGACCAGATCGGTGAAGCCCGCGACCATCGATTCGATCAGGTCCTGCCGCCCGTCCGCCGCCAGCCCCAGCATCGTGAAATAGCTGTCCCAATAGTACAACTCGCGAAACCGCCCGCCCGGCACCACGAACCGGTCGCTGACCGCCAGCGCGCTCGACCCCGGCGGCGGCGTGACGGGATCGCGGGTCAGATGCGGCCACAGCTCGGCGATATGCCGCGCGATCGGCAGGCGCGGCCCGGTGGCGGACGCGGGCGGCGTCTCCAGCCCCGGCACGTCGAAATTGGCGAGGACGAACGCGCGGAGCGCCGCGTCATCGGCAAAGCTTCCACGGCGATACTCGGCAAGGATCGCCGCGTCGCTCCGCCTCGGCACCGCATCGACGAAGGTCTTGCCGTCGGGAAAGATGCGCCGCATCTGCACCGCCTCGAACAACGGCCCGAAGCGCTCGGCCGGTGTCGCCACCGCGCCCGCCCGCGATACCTGCGCCACCGGCGGCGCGCCCGGCATCGTCGCACACCCGGCGAGCAACAGCGGCAGCGCCCAGCGCAGCGGTTTGGCGTGAATCATGGCATGGCCCCCGACGGTTACGACTCCGCTACAAATCGTCGAGGGGCCACCCCCGTTCCCTTGAACGTTACCCGCCGACGACCTGTTCGATCACCCCGAAGATCGGATGATGCCGGTCGTCCTCGGCCCAGATGCGGACGGTATCGCCGCGTTTCAGGAACGGCGTCGCCGCCTTGCCGCCCCGGATCGTCTCGACGGTGCGCAGTTCCGCGAGGCACGAATAGCCGACCCCGCCGTCGCCCACCGGCTTGCCCGGCCCGCCGTCGGCATCGCGGTTGGACACGGTGCCAGAGCCAATGATCGTCCCCGCCCCCAGCGCGCGGGTCTTCGCGGCATGGGCGATCAGCGTGCCGAAGTCGAAGGTCATGTCCTCGCCCGCCTCCGCCCGGCCGAACGCCACGCCGTTCAGATCGACGCACAGCCGGCGGTGCAGCTTGCCGTCCCGCCACCAGTCGCCCAGCGAATCGGGCGTCGCGAAGACGGGCGAGAAGGCCGAGGCCGGCTTCGACTGGAAGAAGCCGAACCCCTTGGCCAGTTCGCCGGGAATCAGCCCGCGCAGGCTGACGTCGTTGGTCAGCCCGACCAGCCGCACCGCCGCCAGCGCCTCCTCGCGCGACGCGCCCATCGCGACATCGCCGGTCACGACCACCACCTCGCCCTCGAAATCGAGGCCCGAGCTATCGTCGCCGGCCGGGATCGGATCGCGCGGGCCAAGGAACCCGTCCGACCCGCCCTGATACATCAACGGATCGTGCCAGAAGCTGTCGGGCATCTCCGCGCCGCGCGCCTGCCGCACCAGCGCGACATGGTTCACATAGGCGGAGCCATCGGCCCATTGATACGCGCGCGGCAGCGGCGATGCCGCGTCGCGCTCGTGAAACCGGTCCTTGGGAATCACGTCATGGTCGAGATCGGTGGCAAGGTTGCGCAGGTCGCCTGCCACCCGGTCCCAATCGTCCAGCGCCGCCTGCAACGTCGGCGCGATCGCGCTCGCATCGGCATACCACGCCAGGTCGGTCGAAACGACGACCAGCCGGCCGTCGCGGCCATGCTTGAGGCTGGCAAGTTTCATGGGCACGCTCTCCTGCGATTATCCTGTGCGCCCGGTTGTGCGCGCGGGTTTCACGGATGTCGAGGGCGCGTATCCCTCATGCTTTGTTAGCGTTTTCATACGATCCATATGTATTGTCATCCGCACCGCACCGGGGGAATCGAGCGATGTTGCACCGGGATCGACTGAGTGAGGAACACAAGGCGATCGAAGCGGTCGCCGCCGGCTTGCTGGGCCTGTGCGCCACCCGTCCGCTCGATCCGGGTGCCGTCGCCCGGGCCCGCTGGCAGCTCAGCCGCCTGCTGCTCGCCCATCTCGCGACCGAGGACCAGCTGCTCTACCCGCTGCTCGAACGCGATCCGTCGCCGGAGGTCGCCAATCTGTCGCGGCGGATGCAGGCGCAGATGGGCGGCCTCGCCGATGCGTTCAAAGCCTATATGCGCGACTGGGACGGCACCGCCCTCGCCGCCGATCCCGACGGCTTCGTCCACGCTACCCGTGCCGTGCTCGCCGCGCTCGGCCAGCGCATCCGGCAGGAGGAATCGCAACTCTATCGTCACATTCCGCCGCCTTCGGCACCGCGCACGGTGGACGCGGCCCCGCGACGCGCCTAAGCGCCGTCCACATACGCGGACAGTATCGAGGAATTGGACGGAGTGGCCAACGTAGCGGTGATCGGCGCCCAATGGGGTGACGAGGGCAAGGGCAAGATCGTCGACTGGCTGGCGGAACGCGCCGACATGGTCGTCCGGTTTCAGGGCGGGCACAATGCCGGCCATACGCTGGTCGTCGGCGGCACCACCTATAAACTGTCGCTGCTGCCCTCGGGCATCGTGCGCGGCACGCCGTCGATCGTCGGCAACGGCGTGGTGCTCGACCCCTGGGCACTCAAGGCCGAGATCGAGCGGCTGCGCGATCAGGGCGTCTCGGTCACGCCCGACACGCTGATGATCGCCGAAACCTGCACGCTGATCCTCCCCTTCCACCGCGACCTCGACGGGTTGCGCGAGGATGCGAGCGGCGCCGGCAAGATCGGCACCACCCGTCGCGGCATCGGCCCGGCGTACGAGGACAAGGTCGGCCGCCGCGCGATCCGCGTCTGCGACCTCGCCCATCTCGACCAGCTCGAACCGCAGCTTGATCGCCTCACCGCGCATCACGACGCGCTGCGCGCCGGCTTCGGCGAGAGCGCGATCGACCGGGCGCAACTGATCGCCGAACTGCGCGAGATCGCCGGCTTCGTGCTGCCCTATGCCCAGCCGGTGTGGCGCGTGCTCGCCGACGCCCGTGCGAAGGGCAAGCGCATCCTGTTCGAAGGCGCGCAGGGCGTGCTGCTCGACATCGATCACGGCACCTATCCCTTCGTCACCTCGTCCAACACCATCGCCGGCACGGCGGCGGGCGGTTCGGGCATGGGACCGGGCGCGGTCGGCTTCGTGCTCGGCATCGCCAAGGCGTACACCACCCGCGTCGGTTCCGGCCCCTTCCCGACCGAACTGGAAGACGCCACCGGCCAGCGGCTGGGCGAGCGTGGCCATGAATTCGGCACGGTCACGGGGCGCAAGCGCCGCTGCGGCTGGTTCGACAGCGTGCTGGTGCGTCAGGCGGTGGCGGTATCGGGCGTGACCGGCATCGCGCTGACCAAGCTCGACGTGCTCGACGGGTTCGAGGAAATCCGCATCTGCACCGGCTATCGCCTCGGCGATCGCACGCTCGATTATTTCCCCGCCCATGCCGCCGACCAGATGGCGGTCGAGCCGATCTACGAAACCATTGCCGGCTGGTCCGAATCGACCGCGGGCGCACGGAGCTGGGCCGAACTCCCGGCGCAGGCGATCAAGTACATCCGCCGGATCGAGGAACTGATCCAGTGCCCGGTGACGCTGGTATCGACCAGCCCCGAGCGCGACGATACGATCCTCGTCCGCGATCCCTTCGCCGACTGATCGCACGTCGACCGACGCGAAAAAGGCCCGCCCGGAACCTCCGGGCGGGCCTTTTTCATACGCAATCCGTACCGCGTCAGCGGGGCGTCGCGCCCGGCGGCGTGCCGACCGGTGTATCGCCGGTGGTATTCGGCGGGGTCGTATCGTCGGTCGTGGTTGTCGACGGATCGGTCGGACGTGCCGGATCGTCGGGCTGCGTCGTGGGTTCCGGCACCGGGTTGGTCGGACCGGTCGTCAGCGGCGCGGGCTGCGTCGGACGGGTCGGATCGATCGTGCCGGGTGTCGTCGTCGGTGAGGTCGGCGACGTCGGGGTCTGCGGCACCTGCGCGATGGCGGCGGTCGATCCCGCGAGGATCAGCAGGCCGGTAAAGATGGTCTTACGCATCGGAAGTCTCCTTGCATCAAGCAGGAGGTTCAAGTCCCCGGGCGTCCGATTGGCTCCACCAGTCCTGCTCAACCCATCGCAGGATACCAACATTTCCCGGACCAGCCGTTGCCGATCGACGATGGCCGGTCCGGCCGGTTCAGCCGGTCTGCCCGCGATGCCGCAGTTTCTGGTCGGCCAGCACCAGCGCGACCATCGCCTCCACCACCGGCACGCCGCGGATGCCGACACACGGATCGTGGCGGCCCTTGGTCGCGATCACCGCCGCTTCGCCCTGCGGCGAAATCGTCTCGACCGGCGTCAGGATCGAGCTGGTCGGCTTGAACGCCACGCGCAGCCGGACCGGCTGTCCCGTCGAGATGCCGCCCGCGATCCCCCCGGCATGGTTCGCCAGAAACTCCGGCCCGTTCGCGCCGGGGCGCATCGGATCGGCATTCGCCTCCCCCGACAGCGCCGCCGCCGCGAAGCCGTCGCCGATCTCGACGCCCTTTACCGCATTGATCGACATGGCGGCGCTCGCCAGTTCGGCATCGAGCTTGGCATAGAGCGGCGCCCCCCACCCCGCCGGCACGCCGACCGCTTCGCAGGCGATCACCGCGCCGAGCGACGATCCCGCCTTGCGCGCGCCGTCGACCAGCGCCTCCCAGCGCGCGGCGGCGGCGGCATCGGGACAGAAGAACGGATTGCGGCCAATTTCCTGCCGGTCGAACTTCGCCGGATCGATCGCATCGCCGCCGATCGATTCGACCCATGCGGTGATCGTCACTTCGGGGATGACCAGTCGCGCGACCGCACCCGCCGCGACCCGCGCCGCCGTCTCCCGCGCCGACGACCGGCCACCGCCGCGATAGTCGCGAAAACCATATTTCGAGTCATAGGCGTAATCGGCATGACCGGGACGATAGGCCTTGGCGACCTCCGAATAATCCTTCGACCGCTGGTCGACATTCTCGATCATCAGGCTGATCGGCGTGCCGGTCGTCCGACCCTCGAACACGCCCGACAGGATGCGCACCGCATCCGGCTCGCGCCGCTGCGTCGTGAACCGGCTGGTGCCCGGCCGCCGTGCGTCGAGGAACGGCTGAATGTCTTCCTCGCTCAGCAGCAACCCCGGCGGACACCCGTCGACGACCGCGCCCAGCGCCGGCCCATGGCTCTCGCCCCAAGTGGTGAACCGGAACAGATGCCCGAAGCTGTTGTGGCTCATCAATCGTCTCCGAGCGCCGCGAACGCACTGGCGTGGGTCGCCGTGCCGGGGGTGTGGATGCACGGCCCGTCGTTCAGGCGCAGCGCCATGAAATGCTCGCCGGCATAAGGGCTATCAAAACCCGCCGCGACGGCGGCGTCGAAGCCGAAGCGGTCGTAAAACGCCGGATCGCCCAGCACGAACGCCAGTTCCGCGCCACCGCTACGCAGATGGGCGATGGCGGCGGCGGTCAGCGCCTCGCCCACCCCTTGCCCACGCCCCTCGCGCGCCACCGCCAGCGGCGCGATGGCGACCGCCGCCACCTCGCGCGTATCGGCGGTGACGTGCATCCGGCTGGCGGCGACCATGCCGGTGATCGCGCCGGCATCCTCCGCGACCAGCACCAGCACCAGATCGCCGTCGATGGCGAGGTGCTGCACCAGCCGCGCTTCCTCATCCCGTGGGAAACAGGTGCGCAGCAACGCATCGACCGCCGGAGCATCGCCGCCGGTCGCGGCACGGATCACCGCCACGATGACCTCAGGACAACGCGATGTCGGGTGCGTCCTCGGCCTTCATGCCGATGACGTTGTAGCCGGCATCGACATGGTGGATCTCGCCGGTCACGCCGCTCGACAGGTCGCTCAGCAGATACAGCCCCGCCCCGCCGACATCGTCGATCGTGACGTTGCGGCGCAACGGCGAGTTCAGCTCGTTCCATTTCAGGATGTAGCGGAAATCGCCGATGCCGCTGGCGGCCAGCGTCTTGATCGGACCCGCCGAGATCGCATTCACCCGGATATTCTCCGGCCCCATGTCCATCGCCAGATATTTGACCGACATGTCGAGCGCCGCCTTGGCAACACCCATCACATTGTAATGCGGCACGACCTTTTCCGACCCGTAATAGGTCAGCGTCACCAGCGATCCGCCGTTGGGCATCAGCGCCCGCGCGCGCTTGGCGACGGCGGTGAAGGAATAGACGCTGATGTTCATCGTCATCAGGAAATTGTCGAGGCTGGTGTCGTAATAATGGCCGCGCAGCTCGTTCTTGTCCGAAAAGCCGATCGCGTGGACGACGAAGTCGATCGTCGGCCAGCGCGCCGCGATCCGCTCGAACGCGGTGTCGAGCGACTCCATCGTCGCGACATCGCATTCGATCAGAAAGTCCGATCCCAGCTCGCCCGCCAGCGGCCGCACGCGGCGCTCCAGCGCCTCGCCCTGATAGGTGAAGGCCAGTTCGGCCCCCTGCGCGGCCAGTTGCTTGGCGATGCCCCAGGCCAGCGACCGATCATTGGCGAGTCCCATGATGACCCCGCGCTTGCCCTGCATCAGTCCGTTCACGCGACTTTCCCTTTTTCTTCGTCCGTCGGCCCCTCTAGCGCGGCTTCGGGCGTCTCCGCCAGCGCCGCGTTCAATTCGCCGCCGATCACCACGCCCAGCCCGACGATATAGAAGAAGAACAGCGCGATCATCACGCCCGCAAGGCTGCCATAGGTGCGGTCATACCCCCCCAGCATGTCGAGCGCGAGCGGCAGGAGCTGCGTCGTTCCGATCCACACCCCGGCCGTCGCCACCGCGCCCGGCCATTTGGGACAACCCGACTGACGGTATCGCTTGGGGGCCAGCGTATAGAACAGGATGTAGAGCGCCAGCAGCAGGGCGAGTGCCGGAAACAGCTTCGCGATCGACAGATACGCGGCATAGGGCGCAAGGAACGGCAACGCGCGATAGATCAGTTGCTCGACGCCGACCAGCACGACCTGCAGGCTGAACGCTACCATCAACAGCACGACCGACCCGACGATCAGCCCGATCGATCCCAGCCGATATTCCCAGAATGGCCGCGAGAACGGCACGCCATACGCTTGCCGCAGGATCGATCGCACCGTTTCGATGAACCCGGTGGTCGTCCACAGCCCCACCAGCGCACCGAGCCACAGCAGCGATCCCGACCGTGCCTGCAACACGTCGAGGATCGGCTGCTGGAGGACGCTCGCCACTTCGGCCGGCACGGTTTCGAGGAAGGCGCTGACGGCATGGACGCTGTCGTCGCTGCGGCCGAACGCCCGCGCGATCGCCGCCGCGACGATGAAGAACGGGAACAACGTCAGCAGCGACAGATAGGCGAGGTTGCCGGCATGGGTGAAGCCGTCGTTGAACGTGCCGACGACCACCCGCTTCGCCACTTCCATCGCCCGCGCCGACGGGCGCAATCGCGACAGGGCCGGGCGGCCGCGCCGGTGGCGTGCTTCGGGGCTTTCGGGCGACGGCTGGGTCATGGCTGCTCCAGCCGGGTTCAGGTCGGCGTCAAACGCCGAAGCGGCCCCGGGGGTCCGTCGCCGGTCCATCCCACCGCTGGACGAATTCGACCAGCGCATCGTCATCGACCGGCAGATCGACCAGCAACGTCACCAACTGATCGCCGCGCGTCGCATCCTTGCGGTGGAACCCCCGCCCTTTCAGCCGCAGCGTCTTGCCCGAGGTCGATCCCCGCGGCACGCTCAGCATCACCGCGCCTTCCACGGTCGGCACGCGGATTTTCGCGCCCAGCACCGCTTCGGACAGCGTGATCGGCAGGTCGACGCGAACGTCGTCGCCGTCGCGGACATAGAAGCGATGCGGCTCGACCTCGATCGTCACAATCGCGTCGCCCGCCCCGCCGGGGCCTTGCTCGCCCTTGCCCGACAGCCGCATCTGCGTACCGCTCTCGACCCCTGCGGGCAGTTTCAGGTCGAGCGTCTTGCCGTCGGCCAGCGTGATGCGCTGCGGGCTGCGCGTCGCGGCATCCTCGAACGGGACTTTCAGGCGATAGGCGACGTTCGCGCCCTTGGGCTGCGGTCGGCGGCCGAACCCGCTGGCGAAACCGCCGCCCGGACCACCGGCATTGCCGCGCCCGCCGAACAGCCCCTCGAAAATGTCCGAAAAATCGCCGCCCTGGCCCGCACCGCCCATGTCGAAGCCGCCGCGTCCGCCCGGCCCCGGCTGGAACCCGCCGCCGGGTCCACCGCCATAGCCGAACGGCGACGCCGGATTGCCCTCGCCGTCGATCTCGCCCCGGTCGAACCGCGCGCGCTTGTCCTTGTCGGTCAGCAGGTCATAGGCCTGCGTCACCTTGGAAAAACGGTCGGACGCCGCCTTGTTGTCCTTGTTGCGATCGGGATGCAGCTCCTTCGCCAGCTTGCGATAGGCCTTTTTAATATCCGCTTCGCTGGCGTCACGCGCCACGCCCAGGGTTGCATAGGGGTCTGCCATGGCCCGGTAGCTAGGGCGGGCGCGCGGAATCGGCAATGGCTGGCATCGCGAAACGGCCGCAAAAGCGTTCACGGTTCAACATCGGTTCACGGCAGGGACGGCACCGGAACGCGCGTGGCTGCGTTGGCAGCGCATTGGATTGTCCCTGAAGGAGACCGCATGCTCCAGTCCCCTGTTTCGCGTCGGCATATCCTGGGTGGTGCCGCGCTGCTGCTGCCGGTCGCGATGCTCGGCGGCTGCGCCACGCCGCTGGGCAGCTATGGCATCGATGAAGGCGTGCGCCGCCTCCTGACCCTGTCGAGCGAGCGCGCCTTTTCGCGGTTGATCCGGCCCGGCGGATTCTACGACGATCAACTGACCCGGCTGACGCTGCCCGACACCGGCGGGCAGAACAATGTGCTGGCCGCCGTGCTGCGGACCAATGCGGTGCGCTCGCGGATCGCGCTGGCGCTGAACGAAGTGGCGGTCGATGCCGCCGACCGGGCGACGCCGGTGGTTCTGGACGCCATTCGCGGGCTGACGCTGGGCGATGCGCTGGCGGTGCTGCGCGGCGGGCCGACCGCCGCCACCGACCTGCTGGCGCGCGAAACGCGCGGCGCGGTGATCGAGGCGATGTTTCCCGAATTTTCGAACGGCCTGCGATCCGACGCGACCGAAATCCTCTCGGCGATCGTCACCGCGCAGACCGGGATCGACTATACCGCCATCGCCCGCAGCGCGGCGGACCAGGCGGGCGCCGCGATCTTCCGCGCGATCGGCCGGGAAGAAGCCGCCATCCGCGCCGACCCGCGCCGGACCGGCGATCCGGTGCTGACCGCGCTGTTGCTGGGGACGGGGCGGTAAATCTTGTCGTAGACGCAGAGCACGGGAATCATAATCCTGGGGTCGGAGGTTCAAATTCCCCTCCCGCGCTACCACCGCCATCCCCGCGCAGGCGGGGATCCATATGCGCCAACGTTCGCGATCAATCGTAACCGTCAGCGGCTATGGATTCCCGCCTGCGCGGGAATGACGACGGTGGGAAAACCTACTCCACCAACACCACACCCTCACGTCGCGGATCATAGCCGCCGTCGATCCGCCCATCGCGCACGATGACGCCGTGCAGCCCCGAATCCTCGCCCTGCCCCGGCTGCACCCGCACGCCGCGCGCCGCCAGCGCCGACAGCACGGCGGGCGGGAACTTCGTCACCTCGCCCTGAAACCCGTCCCCCTTGGCGACGAGGTTCGGCAACGCCAGCGCCTGCTGCATCGGCAGCTTCCATTCGACCGCGCCGACCAGCGACTTGCCGACATAGGCGAGGATCGCATTGCCCCCGGCCGATCCCAGCGCGCCGGCGAATCTGCCGCCGCGGTCGATCATCACCAGCGGGGTCATCGATGATCGCGGCCGCTTGCCCGGTGCCACCGCATTGGCCGCCGCCCGCCCCTGCGCATCGCGCGGGGCAAAGGCGAAATCGGTCATCTGGTTGTTGAGGAAGAAGCCGTCGACCATCCGCCCGTTGCCGAAGAAGCTTTCGACCGTGGTGGTCATCGATACGACATTGCCCGCCGCATCGCCGACGATGAAATGCGAGGTGCCGGTCGGCTCCAGCGTCGAGTCCAACCCCGCCGTCACCGTGCCCGCCGGCACGCCCGCCGCCGGGGCGGGTCCGGCGACCGGGCCGATCAGCTTCGCGCGATCGGCGATATAGCTGGGGCTGAGCAGCCCAGCGATCGGCACGGTGACGAATGCCGGATCGCCGACATACCGGTCGCGATCGGCATACATCAGCCGGCTCGCCTCAGCGAAGAGATACCATGCCTGCGGATCGTTCGGCCCCCGCGTGTCGATGTCGGTCCGCCCGAGGATCGCGAGCAGTTCGAGCAGGCCGACCCCCGACGACGGCGGCGGCGGGGTGCAGACGATATAGACCCGCCAGTTGCCGCACAGCGGCGCGCGCTTGACCGCGCGATACCCGGCCAGATCGGCCAGCGTCATCCTGCCCGGCAGGCTGCCGCCCGTCGTCGCCGCGACGATCGCCTCCGCCGTCTTGCCGGTATAGAGCGCGTCCGGCCCCCGTTTGGCGAGCCGTTCGAGGAAGTCGGCATAGCGCGGGTTCTTGATCCGCGTGCCGGCAGTGACGAAGCCGCCGCCCTTGGTCCCGAAATAGCGCTTCACGTCGTCGGTCGCGAGCTGCGGCGACTTGCCGGCAAGGAACCGGCCAAGGCGCGGCGAGACGAGGAAGCCCTTGCCCGCCGCGCGCTCGGCATCGTCGAACAGGTCGCGCCAGCGCAGCGTACCGTGATCGCCATGCGCGGTCGCCAGCATTCGCACCACGCCCGGAACCCCGGTCGCGCGGCCGCTGACCACGGCTTGCGCGAACGGCATCGGCTGGCCATCGCTCCCGAGGAACATCGTCGGCGCGGCGCCCGCCGGGGCGGTTTCGCGCCCGTCGAAGATTTCGACCTTGCCGGTCTTGGCGTTGAAATAGGTCAGGAACGCGCCGCCGCCGATCCCTGAGCTTTGCGGCTCGACCAGCGACAGCATCGCCTGCACCGCGATCGCCGCGTCGATAGCGCTGCCGCCCTTGCGCAACACCGCCATCCCCGCTTCCGCCGCCTGCCGGTTGGCGGCGACGACGAACTTCTGCTGCGTGGCGGCGGGAGCGGTGGCGGCGGGAGCGGCGGCGGCGGGCCGGGCGACGGGGGCATCGGCGGCGGCGGTGCGCGGCCGTCCGATTCCGAAACAACCGCCAAGCGAGAACGCGAGGGCGGCGGTGAGCGCGGTGGCGATGATCCTCATGGAGCAAGGGCTTAGCCAAGCCGGCCCGCCACCGCCACAGGAACATTGCCGTGTGCCCGAGCGCTGCCTAAACCAGCGGTCAGGAGAAGGACATATGATGGCCCGGCAACTGGAACATTTCCCCAATCTGGTCGCGATGTTCTTCGCACGCGCCGCCGAGCGCGGCGACGCCCCGTTCCTGTGGTCGAAGCAGCAGGGCAAGTGGCACAGCATCAGTTGGGCCGATGCCGCGCGGCAGGTTGCGGCGCTCGCCAATGCGTTGCGGGCGATCGGGCTGAACCGGGGCGACCGGGTGATGCTGGTCAGCGAAAACCGCCCTGAATGGTGCATCAGCGATCTGGCGATCATGGCGGCGGGCTGCGTGACCGTGCCGACCTATGTCACCAACACCGTGCGCGACCATGCGCATATCATCGAGAATTCGGGCGCCTGCGCGATCATCGTGTCGACCGAGAAGCTGGCGCGCACCGTGCTTCCGGCAGCGCTCAACGCCTCGCAATCGTCGGAAAAGATCATCATGATCGAGCCGATGCGCAACGCGCAGCACGGCAGCCTCGAATTCCACGACTGGCACACGCTGATCGCCGACCATCCCGCCGATCCGGTGACAATCGCCGCCCGCGCCGATTTCGCGCGCGGCGACCTGGCGTGCATCATCTACACCTCGGGCACCGGCGGGAGCCCGCGCGGCGTGATGCAGCACCACGGCGCGATCCTGCACAACGTCAACGGCTGCTGCACCGTCATCTCGGAAGATTTCGGCTGGGGCGACGAGGTCTTCCTGTCGTTCCTGCCGCTCAGCCACGCCTATGAACATACCGGCGGGCAACATTTCCCGATCGGGCTGGGCGGGCAGATCTATTACAGCGAAGGCCTCGACAAGCTGGCGAGCAATATCGAGGAGGTCCGCCCGACGATCATGGTCGTCGTCCCCCGCCTGTTCGAAGTGCTGCGCACCCGCATCGCCAAGGGCGTACAGAAACAGGGCAAGCTGTCGGGCTGGCTGCTCGACCGGGCGGTCGCGATCGGCGGGCGCGAGAACGGCCCGGCGCTGACCGACTATCCCGCCAAGCTACTGGTCGATACGCTACTGAAACCCAAGATCGCCAAGCGGTTCGGCGGGCGGCTGAAGGCGATGGTATCGGGCGGCGCGCCGCTCACCCCCGAAGTCGGCCTGTTCTTCCAGTCGCTCGGCCTGACTTTCCTGCAAGGCTATGGCCAGACCGAGGCGGCGCCGGTCATCTCGTGCAACCGTCCGCGAGCCGGCCTCAGGATGGATACCGTCGGCCCGCCGCTCGCCGAAACCGAAGTGCGCATCGCCGAAGACGGCGAAATCCTCGTGCGCGGCGAACTGGTGATGCACGGCTACTGGCGCAACGACGCCGAAACCGCGCGGGTGCTGAAAGACGGCTGGCTACACACCGGCGACATCGGCGAGATCGACGCGAAGGGCCGCATCCGCATCACCGATCGCAAGAAGGACATCATCGTCAACGACAAGGGCGACAATGTCGCCCCGCAAAAGGTCGAGGGGATGCTGACGTTACAGGACGAGATCGCACAGGCGATGATCGTCGGCGACCGGCGGCCCTATATGGTCGCGGTGATCGTGCCCGACGCCGAATGGACCCAGCGCTTCTGCGCGAAGGGCGGCGCACGCTGCGACTTCGCCCGGCTGCGCGAGGACAGCGACTATCGTGCGGCGCTGGGCGCGGCGGTCGAGCGGGTCAACAAGGACCTGTCGGTGACGGAACGCATCCGCCGCTTCATCATCGCCGACGAACCCTTCGCGATCGAGAACCAGCAACTGACGCCCAGCCTGAAGATCCGCCGCCATGTGCTGAAGGACGTCTATGGTGAACGGCTCGACGCGCTGTATCGCGGATGAGGAACTTCCTGTTCGTGTGCAGCCAGAACAAACTGCGCAGCCCCACCGCCGAACAGATCTTCGCCGATGTCGAGGGAATCGAGGTTTCGTCCGCCGGAACCAACCACGATGCGGAAAACCCGCTGACCGACGAACTGGTCGACTGGGCCGACACGATCTTCGTGATGGAACGCGCGCACCGCAACAAGGTGCAGCGCCATTTCCGCCGCAGTTTGAACGGCAAGCGGATCGTCTGCCTCGAAATCCCCGATGATTACGACTTCATGCAGCCGGAGTTGGTCGCATTGCTGAAAGCACGAATGGCGCGACACCTGCCGGTCGCGCCACCCGTCGGCTAGGCCGGGGGCGGCACCACGCCGCCCCCGCCCCGCATCAGAACCCGCGACGCAGCGTCACGAACCACTGGCGCGGCGCGCCCGCCAGCAGCGTCTGGTTGTCGCCGCTCGCGGTATAGCCGTTGCTGCCGACCGTCGCGACATAGGCCTTGTCGGTCAGGTTGGTCACGCTCCCCTCGATCGCGAGCCCCTCCAGCACGCCACCGGCACCGGTCAGGCGATAGCCGATGCTGGCATCCACCAGCACCCGCGCACCGACCGACCGGTCGTTCAGATAGGTGAAGAACCGCTTCGACATATAGTCGCCGCCGACGCGCGCGAAGAAACGGTCGTCGTCATAGGCGATCTCACCCTTGGCCATATGTTCGGGCGTGTCGACCACGGCCTTGCCCGCGATCGGCTGCAACACGACCCCGGCGGCGTTGCGCACGTCGTCCTGATACGTCGCCTTGTTGTACGAATAACTGGCGAACAGCGTCAGCGGCGGCATCACGCGGTAGCTCGCCGCCAGTTCGGCGCCATAGCTGCGCACGCTGCCGGCGTTGTTCAGCGTCGGCGGGTTGCCGATGATCCCCGCGCCATTGGCGAAGCCCAGCAGCCGGTCGGCGAAATCAACATGATAGCCGACCGCCGAAAGCTGCAATCCGCCCGATCGCAACCGCACGCCGCCCTCGACCGTCGTCGACCGTTCCGGCTTCAGCGTCGAGCGGATCGCGTCGAACCCGTTCTGCGTCGTCGCGAACGGACCCGTCGTCGCCGAGGAGACGAACGCGCGCATATTCTCGGTATAGCTCGCGAACACTTCCGCCCCACCGCCGAGGCGATAGAGCGCGGCGGCTTGCGGCAGGAACCAGTCGCGCGCCTCGATTCGACCGGCGACCAGCGTGCCGACGCGCAGGTTGGCGCGGTTCTGCACGCGCATCCCCTTCCATCCGCCGCTCAAGGTCAGGTCGCCCAGATCGAGCGTGTCGGCGACATGATATTGCAGGGTCGCGGTATCGTACTTCCCGTCCCATTGCGTGCGATACGCATTGCGCTGGAAATCACGAGCGTTGCGGATCGCGGTCGCGCCGTCGTTCATGCCGTAGAAGCGCCGCGCCTGCTGGAAGCTGTTGCTCTCCACCCAGCCGCCGGCCTCGAACCGGTTCGGCCCGGTCGTCAGCACGACACGGGTCAGATTGCCCGCCCGGTCGATGCCGTATTCGGTGGTACGAAAGCCGAGCGGCGACGCCAGCCCGGCGGTCGAACTCGCCGATGCGGTGAGGGCCACGCCATCGGGGCCGAGCGCCCCGGCGGGGGTCGGCGAATAGGGCGTGATCCACGACCCCTGCCCCTTGTTATGGTGATAATAGCTGGTCGAGGTGAGCGTCAGCGCGCTGGTCAGCTTCGCATCGACGGTGAACCCGCCGAGCCAGTCGCGCCGAAGCCCGGCGGCGTCGTAATAGGCATCGTCGACCGTGCCGAACCCGGCCGGAAAGATGAACCCCGCGCCGGTCCACGGCGCGACGAAGCCGACGGTCGATCCGTTGTTGGCGGCGGCATAGCCGCTGCGCGCCACCTGATTCTGGTAGACCTTGCCGATCTGCACCGCGAGCGGATAGTCGTTGCTGATATTGTCGGCACGCAGCCCGCGCCGGGCGATGATGTCGTAGCTCAGGTCCTGGTAATCATTCTCGCGCCGGTCGGAGAAGTTGACGAAAGCGGTGATGCTGCCGCGCGTGTCGATCTCCTTCACCAGCTTGGCGCTCGCCTGATGCTGGCGCTGCGTGCCGAAGCCCTTCCACTTGTCGGTCGTCAGATAGCCGTAGGACAGATAGCCCTTCAGCCCGCCGCCCAGATCGCCGCTGTCGATCCGCGCAAAGGCACGGATGGTGTCGTTGCTGCCATAGGTGCCCGACGCCACCAGATCGGCCTCGTCCGACGGCGCACGGCTGACGAAC
This sequence comes from Sphingomonas sp. Leaf407, assembly GCF_001425385.1. Lineage (GTDB taxonomy): Bacteria > Pseudomonadota > Alphaproteobacteria > Sphingomonadales > Sphingomonadaceae > Sphingomonas. The sequence continues at coordinate 330,386 of NZ_LMQO01000003.1, read as the reverse complement.
GCCAGCGTGCCGCCCAGATTGCTGGTCGACGCGGTGCCGAGCGCACCCGCCCCCTGCGCCACCGTGGTCGACGCGAGATTTTCGGAGATCACCGCGCGGCTGACATGCAGGCCGTTGACGTTGCCATAGCTCATGTCGCCCAGCGGTACGCCGTCGAACGTGAAGCCCAACTGGTTCTGGTTGAACCCGCGCAGGCTGATCCGCGTCGACCATTCATAGGCGCCGAACGCATCGGCCGACTGGAAATTGACGCCCGGCAGCTTGGCGGCGGCCTTGAGCGGCGACGTGCCGGGGGTCAGCCGTTCCAGATCGGCGGCGGTGATCGTCTGCACCTGCCGCGTCTGGCCAAAGCCCAGCACGACGATCTCGTCCCCCTCGCCGTCCGCCGCGACCGGTTCGGTCGTCGCCACGTCGGGCGCGGCCACCGGCACGTCGCGGGCGGCGGCCTGCTGCGCGATCAGCGCCAGTGGCGCGACGCTGGCGAACCAGAATGAAATGGACATGCTTTCCCCGATAGTAATGTTGTTCCCGCTCCGGGCCGCTAGGCGGATCGGATGACGCGCGCGGGGCATTCGTGGGTCGGTTCGATGACGACCGGTGGCGATCGGACGGCCCTGCTACGAAAGGTTGATCGCGACGCGACGTCTCCCATATGGCCCGATGGAAATGCTGCGATGCAGCAAATGGAGCCTGTCGCATGTCTGCCCAACGATCCCCCGCCCTCGTCCACCTCGCGCTCGCGCTCGGCGGGTTCGCGATCGGGACGACCGAATTCGCGACGATGAGCCTCGTGCCCTTCTTCGCGCCCGGTCTCGGCATCGACGAGCCCACCGCCGGCCATGTCATCAGCGCCTATGCGCTGGGTGTCGTCGTCGGCGCGCCGTTGCTCGCGGTGCTGGGTGCGCGCATGGCGCGGCGGACGCTGCTAATCGCGCTGATGGCCTGCTTCGGCATCGCCAATGCGGCCAGCGCGCTCGCCCCCACCTATGATGCGATGCTGGTGGCGCGCTTCTTCAGCGGGTTGCCGCATGGTGCCTATTTCGGGATCGCCGCGCTGGTCGCGGCATCGCTGGTGCCGCCCGAAAAGCGGACGCAGGCGATCGGGCGGGTGATGCTCGGCCTGACGACCGCGACGATCGTCGGCGTGCCGTTCGCCAATGCGCTGGGGCAATGGCTCGGCTGGCGCTGGGGGTTCGGCGTGGTGGCGGTGCTCGCCGCCGCGACGATGGCGATGATCGCATGGGCCGCCCCGCGCGATTCGGGCGATCCGACCGCCAGTCCGCTTGGCCAGTTGCGCGTGCTGCGCTCGTCGCAACTGTGGCTCACGCTCGGCATCGGCGCGATCGGCTTCGGCGGCATGTTCGCGGTCTATACCTATCTCGCCTCGACGCTGATCGAGGTGACGGGCAGCGGACCGGCGATGGTCCCGGTCGTGCTGGCGGTGTTCGGCATCGGCATGACGATCGGCAACATCGTCGTGCCCCGCTTCGCCGATCGCGCGCTGATGCCGACCGCCGGCGGCCTGTTGCTGTGGAGCGCGGCGACGCTCGCGCTCTATCCGCTGGCGGCGGGGCAGCTATGGTCGATGCTGGCCATCGTGTTCCTGATCGGCATCGGCGGCGCGCTCGGCACCGTGCTCCAGACGCGGTTGATGGACATCGCCCACGACGGGCAGAGCCTCGCCGCCTCGCTCAACCACTCGGCGTTCAACACCGCCAACGCCATCGGCCCCTGGGCCGGCGGCCTGGCGATCGCGGCGGGCTATGGCTGGACCTCGACCGGTCTGGTCGGTGCCGGACTGGCCTTGGGTGGCTTCGCGGTATGGGCCGTAGCAGTCGCCACCGCCACGCCGAAGCGGGTGGCGGCGACCGCCTGAACCGCTGTGTGCAGCGCCGGCGTTCGATCGATCTGGATGGAAACGTCGCCCCGGCGAAGGCCGTGGCTTCAAGCGGTGCCAGAGTGCATCGACATTCCGCCGCGCATCGTCACTCCGGACTTGTTCCGGGGTCCACCTGGCCGCCAACGCGGTCAATCGAGACTCAGGGCATACCGATCGCCGAGCCGTGGACCCCGGAACAAGTCCGGGATGACGTTCCTTTCAGGATAGCGCGCGTCTCCGGGTGCTTTCGAACGGATCCCCTCACTTCTTCTCCGGCACGACGACCATCGACCAGTCCTTGCCGGGCACCAGATATTTCGCGGCCAGCGCCTGCAACTCCGCCGGGGTTGTCCCCCGTATATCGCCCGCCAGACCGGGGATCGCCGTCAGCCGCACGGGATCGCGCGTGCCGCCCGCCGTCTGGTTCATCCAGAACATGTTGCCGCTCGACATGCGGGCGATCAACTGCACGACCGGCAGCTTGGCGCGGTCCAGTTCGTCGGCCGGCACCGGGGTCTTGACCAGATCGGCCGCGATCTCGCGCACCAGCGTGAAGAAATAGTCGGTGCGATCGGGCGGGACCATGCCGATCGCCATGATCCGTCCGCCGCCGGCCAAGCCGACCGGCCAGCCATTGTCGACGTTGGGCGAATAGCTGACCCCGGCCTGGCTGCGCAGCCGGTCGAGCAGCCGGTCGCGGAACACCGCCGCCAGCACCTCCAGCTTGCGGCTTTCGGTCAGGCCGGCACTGCCGCCGCCGGTCGGCCACGCGATCGCTGCCGCCGCCTGATTGGGCTGGCCGCTGTGCGTGCGCGTCACCGGCTGCGCAACGTGCGCCGGGAAACGGACCGGCGGCGGTGGGGTGGTGGCGGCGCTGCGCGGGGCCATCGCCCCGATCGTCGCCGCGACCGCATCGACGGCCGCCGCCTGGGTCACGTCGCCGAACACCTGCACCTCGATCGGGCCGGAGGCGAGCAGCGGCGCCCACAGCGCCTTGAACGACGCGGCGTTCAGCGCCTCGATCGCCTTGCGGTCGGGCGAGCCCCAGCGCGGGTCGCCGGCGTGGAGCAACCCGTCGAGGTCACGCGCCATCACCCCGTCGGGCGAAGAACCCAGCCCGTCATAGCCCGCCAGCATCACCGCCCGCGCCCGCGCTACCGGCCTGGGGTCCCATGCGGGCGATTGCAGCTTGGCCGCGATCAGCCGGAGCTGGTCGGTCAGGTCGGCGGCGGTGGTGACGCCCGACAGGGTAAAGGCGTCCTCGTCGATTCCGAACGACAGCCCGATCTGCCGCCCGCCAGTCATCCGGTCGAGCTCCTCCTGCCCCAGCACGCCCTTGGGCGTCTGGATGCCCGAACTCACCAGCGCGAGATCGGCGGCGAAGGCGGGCGTCGAGCGATCGGCGGGCAGCGCGTTCAGCCCCCGGCCGAAGCGGACGCGGACATAGACCTTGCCCGTCTCCGATTCATTGGGAAACAGCAGCAGCGACGATCCGTTGGTGAAGTCGACCCGTTCGACCGGCGGATCGGCCAGTGCCATGCTGCGCTGGGTGATCGTGCCGGGCTTGCCGAGTGTCGGCAGCCGGTCGAAGCCGATCGCCGCCTGTCGCGTGCGGCTGGCGGCGCTGGCGGTCAGCTTCGCCGACAGCGCGGTCGTCAGCTTGGCCTGCGCGGTCGGGTCCGGGGTGCGGGTGTTGACCAGCGCGCGGGTGGCAGTGCCGGCGAACACCTTCTTCGTCGCCGCCAGCACGCGCGCGGGCGTGAAGAACCGCTTGGTCACTGCGCCTTCGAAGATGCGCAGCGAGGTTTCCGGGCCGGCCACCGTCTCGCGGATGTCGGTCGCCGCGATCAGATTGTCGGCGAGCAGCGCGCCCGCCGTCACCGGCGCGGTGCGGACCTCGTTTTCCATGCCGGCGCGGATTTCGCCCACTTCGCGGTCGATCTCCGCCTGGGTCGGGGCGGTGCGCATCGCGTCGGCGATCGTCTGGCGCACGTCGCGCAGCGCCGCCGCCCAGTCGTCGCCGACCGGCAGGATCGACACCTGCGTGATGTTCGCCGACCGCGACACATCGTCGAGGTTGGCGCCGGCCGAAATATAGCTCGCCCCCGCCCGCGCCCGGCTCTCCAGCCGGCGGTTCAGGATGCGCAGGCCGATCTGGTCGATCATCCGATCCTGATTGAACAGGATGGTATCGTCGCCCACGGTCCACGGCCGCAGCACCGCCATCTGGACCAGCGGCGGCACCGCCGGCTCGGCGGTGACGGCGGCGACGGGCTTGCCGGCGACCGGTGCGCCGAACTTCGGGTCGGCCGGAGCCGGGCCGGTGCCGGTCCAGCCGGCGAAATGCTTCTTCACCGCCGCTTCGAGGATCGCCGGATCGGCATCGCCCGCGATCACGATGATCGCGCGGTCGGGTCGATACCAGCGGTCGTGGAACGCCTTCACGCTGGCGGCGGTCGCGGCCTGCAACGTCTCGACGTTGCCGATCGGCGAGCGGTCGGCGAGCGGCTGCCCGGCGAAGAACAGCGCGCGGGTGGCATCGCCCATCCGCACCTGTGGGCCGGGCTGTTCGCGCTGTTCGGACAGCACCACCGGCCGTTCGGCGTCGAGCGCCGTCTGGCTCAGCGTCGGCTCGGTCATCATGCCCGACAGGATCTTCATGCTCTCATCGAGCCCGGCGGGCGTCGCGGCGGGCAGGTCGAGCTTGTAGACCGTCTGGGTAAAGCTGGTCGACGCATTGCTGTCCGACCCGAAGGTGACGCCGAGGCGCTGCCACACCCGCTTCGATTCGCCATCGGGCACATGCACCGATCCCCGGAACGACAGATGCTCGATCAGATGAGCGAAGCCGCGTTCATTGTCGGTTTCCATCAGCGACCCCGTGCCGATCGCGACGCGGATCGCGATCTGCCCCGGCGGCACGCCATTTTTGCGCACGGCATATTTCAGGCCGTTGGACAGCACGCCATAGGTCCACGACCGGTCGGGCGGAATGTCGCTGCCCTTGAACAGCCAGGGCGTGTCCGGCCCCTGCGCCACCGGTTCGAGCGGTGGAAGCTGCCGGGCAGGAACGGGCGACGATGCCGGGGGAGCGGTCTGCGCGACAAGCGGCGCGGCGATCAGGGCCAGGGCGGAACACGCGCCCATGGCCAAACGAACGATGGATGCCATGGACCGGGGTGTAGCGCCGATGCAACGCCGCCACCAGTATCGACGAACACCCTGAAAGATAAAGCCGGATCGCCGCTCCGGTTCAGCCCCCGCTAAGCTTTATCGCGCCTCGCGGCGGAGATAGAGGTAATTGTCGTCGAACTCGGCCAGCGCGATCAGCCCGGCCATGTCGTGGATCGTCACCCGCTTGCTGCGGAACTCCATCAATCCCCGTTCGCGCAGGTCGCGCAGCGTCCGGTTGACATGGACCGGCGTCAGCCCGGTGCAGTCCGACAAGTCGGTCTGCGTGAGCGGCAGGTCGAACCCGCTGTCGTCGGCCTGATCGACCAGCCCCAGCCGCACGCGCAGTTCGCACACCAGATGCGCGATCCGCTCGATCGCGGTGCGCCGCCCGAGTGACAACACCCATTCGCGGTGGATCGCGGCGTCCAGCGCGGTCAGGAACCAGTAGACCCGCGCCAGATGCGGGTGATGTTCGGTGATCGCCGTCAATGCGGTGTGCGGCATCAGCACCACGCGGCTGGCGGTCAGCGCCATGATATTATGGTCGAGCTGCTTGAGCGAAAAACTGTGCAGGTCGAGGAAATCGCCCGCGGTATGCACTTCGGTGATCTGCCGTTCGCCTCCCGGCAAGTCCTTGTAACGGCACATGAAGCCGTCGAGCAGCAGCGTGCTGAACGTCAACCGTTCGCCCGCGCGGATACAGGTGGTGCCCGCCGGAACGACCCGCACCTCGCCGAACGACTGGCGGATCACCGCCTCTTCCTCCGCCGAGATCGTGTCGCGGGCGCGCAATTTTGCCAGGTGCCTGTCGATCATCGCGCGTTCGTTCCTTACAAGCATCGTCACCGGGCCTAGACAGTCCGTTACGCCGTTGCAACGGCTTGGCCGCTTTCGCGAACGTTGCGTTTCCGGCGGGCGGCCCTTGATCCGGTCGGACGCGCGCGCCAAATGGCGGCCATGTTGATCGAAACAGAACCGACGCCCAATCCTGCCACCCTGAAGTTCCTGCCGGGACAGGCGGTGATGGACAGCGGCACCCGCGACTTCGCCTCGCCGGAGGAGGCCGAGGCGTCGCCGCTCGCGACGCAGCTATTTGCGCTCGGCGATGTGGTCGGCGTGTTCTTCGGACGCGATTTCGTGTCGGTGACAAAGGCGCCGGGTAGCGAATGGTCCGATCTCAAGCCCGATGTGCTGGCGTTGATGCTCGACCATTTCGGCGGGCGGATGCCGTTGTTCCATGCCGCCCCGGCGGCGGGCTTTTCCGTACCGGCCGACGACGCGACCTTCGGTGACGATCCGGCCGACGCCGACATCGTCGAGCAGATCAAGGAACTGATCGAGACGCGGGTCCGCCCCGCCGTTGCCAACGACGGCGGCGACATCGTCTATCGCGGGTTCGATCAGGGCAAGGTGTATCTGCAATTGCAGGGCGCCTGTGCCGGCTGCCCCTCGTCCAGCGCGACGCTGAAGAACGGGATCGAGCAGTTGCTCAAATATTATGTTCCCGAAGTAACGGAGGTTCGTGCAGTCTGATGGCCAAGCTCGACGATCAGGCGCTTGATACGCTGTTCCGCGGTGCCCGCACCTTCAACCACTATACCGACCGGTCGGTCGACGAAACCGTGCTCCACGACATCTGGGACCTGATGAAATGGGGCCCGACCAGCGCCAACCAGTTGCCGGCGCGGATCGTGTGGTGCGTGTCGCAGGACGCGAAAGACCGGCTGGCAGCATGCTGTACCGGCGCCAACCCGGACAAGGTCCGCGCCGCGCCGGTCACGGCGATCATCGGCATGGACCGCGAGTTCCATCAATATCTGCCCGAACTGTTCCCGCACACCGATGCGAAGTCGTGGTTCGACGGCAATGCTGAACTGCGCGCCGCCTCCGCCTTTCGCAATTCGTCGCTGCAGGGGGCCTATTTGATCCTCGCCGCGCGGGCGCTGGGGCTGGATACCGGGCCGATGTCGGGGTTCGATGCCGGCGCGGTCGACAAGGCGTTCTTCGCTGAGACACCGTCGGTGACGGCCAACTTCATCGCCACGCTGGGCTATGGCGATACGGACACGCTGCATCCGCGCTCGCCACGGCCGGACTTCGCTAAGTTCAACCGGATCGCCTGACGCTTCGCCGGTGCGCATCCTGGTGATCGAAACCGCGACCGCCGCCTGCTCGGTCGCCCTGCTGGAGAGCGACCGGGTGATCGCGCGCGACCATGCGGTGGTCGGGCGCGGTCATGCCGAACGGCTGGTGCCGATGATCGGCGCGCTGCCCGGCGGTGGTCGCGCCGACCGCATCCTCGTCGATTGCGGGCCGGGCAGCTTTACCGGGGTGCGCGTTGGCCTCGCGGCGGCGCGTGGGCTGGGTATCGGCTGGGGCGTCCCGGTGCAGGGCTATTCGTCGCTCGCGATCGTGGCTGCCGCCGCGCTGGCCGGGCGACCGGGCGACGTGATCGTGGCGGTGCTCGACGGAGGGCATGGCGAGGTGTTCCAGCAAGCGTTCGACGCCGACCTGACGCCATTGGAGCCGATCGCCTCGCGCAAGCCCGCCGACGCGGTCGCATGGCTCGCCGGACGGCGCGCCGTCGGGCAAGGCGTCGCCCGGCTGCGGCTGGCGGACCCGACGCTTGGCCATGACGATCGCTTGCCCGATGCGGGCGACGTCGGCCTGTTGCCCGACGCGCTGCGCACCCTGCCCCCCGCCCCGCTCTATGGTCGCGCACCCGACGCGGTGCCGAGCGTGGCCGCGTGAGCGACACGCGCGACCCGGTCACGCTGATCGTGGGCACGCCGGCGATGATCGGAGCGGTCGACCGGGTCATGCGCAGCGCCTTCGACCCGCGCTATGGCGAGGCATGGACCCCGGCCCAGTGCCTTGGCATGATGTCGCTGCCCGGTGTCTGGCTGACGCTCGCCTGTCTCGACGACGACGTGGTCGGCTTCGCGCTCAGCCGGGCGATCGCGGGCGATGCCGAATTGCTGCTGATCGCGGTGCTGCCCGAGCGGCGCGGTCACGGGATCGGCGCGACGCTCCTGGGCGAAGCGGTCGCCGGCGCGGCGCGCCGTGGCGCGGCGCAGATCTGCCTCGAAATGCGCGCGAACAATCCCGCCACCCGCCTGTATCTGCGGGCCGGTTTCGTGAAACGGGGCGAGCGGCGCGGTTATTATGCCGGGACGCAAGGCGAGCGGTTCGACGCGCATACCTATGTCTGCCCGATTGCGTCGTGAAACTTCCAAAAAAGTAGCGAATATTATTGCGCGGCCCGGCATCCGCGTCGATAGCGTGCGCACGGCGCCAGTTTTGCCGCAGCGTAACGGTAAGGAAGACCATGGAACTCCAAGCGGAGCGGGACGACACGCTCATCGCCCTGACCGCCGACATCGTCGCGGCCCATGTCAGCAACAACAATGTCGAGGTCGCGGACATCCCGCAATTGATCCGCAGCGTCCATCACGCGCTGCACGGCCTTGGCACCACGCCCGAGGAAACGCCGGTCCGTGCCGATCCGGCGGTGCCGGTGCGCAACTCGATCAGGCCCGACTATATCGTCTGTCTGGAGGATGGGCGGAAGCTCAAGATGCTCAAACGGCATCTGATGACGCATTACGACCTGACCCCCGACCAGTATCGCGCCAAGTGGAACCTGCCCGCCGATTATCCGATGGTCGCACCCAACTATGCCGAGCAGCGCCGCGACCTCGCCAAGAAGATCGGCTTGGGAACGCAGCGCCGCACGCGCTGATGCGGGGCTTCCGCTGACGCGACCGGCGCGTTAGAAGGGGGCATTCGTCAGGGAAGTCACAGGAACGCATGGCCCGCAAGATCGATCTCGAAGCGCTTTGTCATCAAAAGGGGCTGCGCATCACCGAACAGCGTCGGGTGATCGCTCGCGTCCTGTCCGAAGCCGAAGACCATCCCGACGTCGAAAAAGTCTATGAACGCTCGTCGGCGATCGATCCGGGCATCTCGATCGCCACGGTGTATCGCACCGTGCGGCTGTTCGAAGAGGCCGGCATCCTCGACCGGCACGACTTCGGTGATGGCCGAGCGCGCTACGAACCCGCGCCCGAGGCGCATCACGATCATCTAATCGACGTCGAGAGCGGCCGGGTGATCGAATTCGTCGATCCCGAACTGGAACTGCTGCAAAAGCAGATCGCCGAGCGACTGGGCTTCCGGCTGGTCGATCACCGCATGGAACTCTACGGCGTCAGCCTCGACCGCAAGGGCTGAGGCGCTTGCCCCTCTCCGCGCGCCTTCGATTGCTGCGGCGCGCGGGCGGGATGCTCGCGGCGCTGCTCGGCTATCTGGTGCTGCACAGCGGCTGGCGGCTGGTCCGGTGCCGCTCGCCATGGCCGCCGCGCTTTCTCGGGCGGATCGCCCGGATCGTCGGCGCGCGGGTGCGGGTGATCGGGACGCCGGTGCCGCGCGACGTGCTGTACCTCGCCAATCACCAGAGCTGGATCGACATCCTCGCCATCGCCGGGGCAAGCGGCAGCGCCTTCGTCGCCAAGGGGGAGTTGCGCGACGCACCGCTGGTCGGGTGGCTCTGCACGCTCAACCACACGCTGTTCGTCGATCGTGGCGACCGGCTGGGCGTCGCGCGGCAGATCGATACGCTGCGCCAGGCATTGGCAGCGGATCATCCGGTCACGGTGTTTCCCGAAGGAACGACCGGCGACGGCACGACGCTGCTGCCGTTCAAGGCGGCGCTGCTCGGCGCGATTGATCCGCCCCCGCCGAGCCTGCGAGTACAGCCGGTCTATCTCGATTATGGTGCCGGCCGCGACATCGCATGGGTCGGTGACGAACCGGGCACGGCGAACGCGGCGCGGGTACTGGCACGGCCGGGTCACGTACCGCTGACGATCCATTTCCTCGAACCGTTCGATCCGGCGGGCATGGGGCGCAAGGCGGTAGCGGCGCGGGCACGGGATGCGATCGTCGTGGCGATGGCGTCGCAGGCATCTGCGCACGACGCAGAGAAGCCGCAGCCCCTCCACGCCGCCTCCGCGCGAACCCACCCTATTCGCTGAACTCGCCCACCGTCACCCGCCGCCCGAGCAGGAAGGCATCGTTGACATGGACGAACGGCGACAGATCGACGTCACTCTCGCGCGCGGCCAGGCATTGCGCGAAGCGGCGATACAGCCGGGCATATTCCGGCTCGTCGCCGACATCGACCTCTACGCCATCGACCGCCATTTTCGACGCACCCATCGACAGTTTTAGCGACCCGTTATCGGTTTCGACGTCGATGTCCCATGTCTGCGGCCCGGTCTGGTCGAAGTCGAATTCTACCCGCACCGGCACGCCCGCCGTATCGGTGAAGTCGAGATCGGCGGCGATCGGCGCATCGCGGTTCGACGGGAAGCGCAGTTCGGCGGTGTCGAGCAGCAGAGGGCGCGGCAGGATGCGGGTGATGACCGACAGCGCGTTGATTCCCGGATCGAACACGCCGATCCCCGGTTCCCAGATCCACGCCTGTCCCGGATGCCATACCCGGACATCCTCCTTCCAGTTGACCGCGACCCGCGTGATCTTGCGTTGGTCCAGCCACTGGCGGGCGGGTTCGACCGCCGCCGCCTCGCGCGAATGCCATGTCGCGAACAGTACCTTGCCCGCCGCGTCGGCCGCGCGGGCGAACGCCTGCGCCTCGCTCAGCGTCGCCGCCGGCGGCTTCTCGACCATCACGTCGAGGCCGTGGGCCAGCGCTTCCTCGATCAGCGTCAGCCGGCCGCGCGGCGGGGTGCAGATCGAAATCGCCTGCACGCCCGGCACCGCCGCCATCATCTCGGCGATGGTGGTGAATCCCGGCACGCCCTCGGGCGGATCATGCCGGGTGACGGCGGCGACCAGCTCGAAATCGGGGCTGGCCGCGATGTGCGGGATATGCTGGTCGCGCGCGATCTTGCCGATGCCGGCCAACGCGATGCGGGTCGGGGCGTTTGCCAACGTCTCTCTCCTGAAGGTTTATTAATCAGACTTATCGGCGGCCGGGCGTTCCGGCAAGCGCCGTCATGCCGGCAGGGTGACGCGCGTGTCCTGAAACGCCATGTCGACCAGATCGGTCATCGCGGCATGGGCGGCGGCACCGTCGCCCGCCTCGACCGCCTCGAAGACGCGGATGTGATCGGGCAGCGGATCGCGGCGCAGCGGACTGTTGCGCTGCTTGAACACCGTCGTCCACGCCACCGCCGCGCCGACCCCGCTGGTCAGCGTGACGAGGAACGGATTGGCCGAGGCGTCGAGCATCGCCGCATGGAAGCGCTGATCGGCGTCGCGCCCGGCATCGGTCGCCAGCGTATGGTCGGCCATGTCGGCCAGCGCCTGCCGCATGACCGACAGGTGATTCTTGTCACGGCGAAGCGCCGCGAACTGCGCGGCGGCGGGCTCGACGATCTTGCGCAACTCGAACAAGCTCCCGATCAGCCGCGCGTCGGGTTCGGTATCGAACACCCACGACAGCACGTCGGGGTCGAGCAATTGCCACTGGTCGCGCGGCGACACGCGCGTACCGGTCTTGGGTCGCGATTCGACCAGCCCCTTGGCGGCGAGCATCCGCAGCGCCTCACGATAGGCGGTGCGCGAAACGTTGAGGCTGCCGCTGGCCGCGACCTCGCCGTCGAGCAGTTCGCCCGGGGCCACCGCGCCCGAGACGATGCGGATGCCCAGGTCGCGCGCGATCGTGCCGTGGATACGCAGCGGCCGCGCTCGCACAGGCGTTGGTGCGATCATATCCCCCCCTCGACCGGGTCCCGCCCCGTGGCGCGCAGCCGTTCGGTCAGATCGGCGAGGCACTGGTCGACCACCGCCCGATCGGTCGCCCGCACCACGAAATTCGCGCCGGTCCGGCCTTCACGAAAGAACGGATAGCTGCCGATCGCCACGCCCTCATGCGCCTTTTCGACGTCGCGCAGCGTGTCGGCCACCTCGCTCTCGCCCACCCAGCAGCCGATCGTGCCGGAGACGACGGGCAGCCCTCCCTCCAGCGTGCCGGTGAGGCTGTCGAGCATCGCCGCAGCGATATGGGGCACCCCGGCCATGATGAAGATATTCTCGACACGGATGCCGGGCGCGCCCGACATGCGGTTCTCGATCAGGTCGGCCCCTTCCGGCACTCGCGCCATGCGGAGGCGCGCGTCGGTCAGGCCGCCGCGAGTCGCGTAATAGGCGTCGAGGATCGCGCGCGCCTGGGGATGCACAACGACCGGCCGGCCGAGCGCCGCCGCGATCGAATCGACGGTGATGTCGTCGTGCGTCGGACCGATCCCGCCAGTGGTGAACAGATAGTCGTTGCGCGCGCGCAGGATGTTGACCGCCTCGACGATCGCTTCCTCGCGGTCGGCGACGACGCGCACTTCGGCGAGGCGGATGCCCTGCACGTTCAGCCAGCTCGCCAGTTGCGCGATATTCTTGTCCTGCGTCCGGCCCGACAGGATTTCGTCACCGATCACGAGCAGGGCGGCAGTCCAGATACGGTGCGTCATATCGGCTGGATAGCGCGTGGTCGCGCCCTCGCATAGCGCGTCGTGTCGCACTATAGGTTGGACATGACCGATTATCAGACCGTCACTGCCGACACGCCGCTGGCGCGGACCGGCGCGATCAAGCTGCACGATGCCGCCGGGTTCGAAGGGATGCGCCGCGCCGGACGCCTCGCCGCGCATATCCTCGACGCGATCACGCCGCATGTCGTGCCCGGCGTCACCACCGCCGAGCTGGACGCGATCATCTTTCGCCTGATGCGCGAGGGCGGCGCGGTGCCCGCCACGCTCGGCTATCGCGGCTATGCCCATTCGACCTGCATCTCGATCAACCACGTCGTGTGTCACGGCATCCCGTCCGACCGGACGCTGAAGGACGGCGACATTGCCAATATCGACGTCACGCCGCTGCTCGACGGATGGCATGGCGACAGCAGCCGGACGTATCTGGTCGGCAATGTGCCAATCAAAGCGCGCAAGCTGGTCGACGTGACCTATGAATGCCTGATGATCGGCATCGAGCAGGCCAAGCCCGGCAACCGCATGGGTGATGTGGCGCACGCGATCCAGCGCCATGCCGAATCGCACCGCTATGGCGTGGTGCGCGACTTTTGCGGCCATGGCCTCGGCCGGCTGTTCCACGATGCGCCCGAAGTGATCCACGCCGGGCGGCCAGGGACCGGTCCCGAACTGAAGCCCGGCATGTTCTTCACCATCGAACCGATGATCAACATCGGCCGGCCGGATGTGAAGCTGCTCGACGACGGGTGGACGGCGGTGACGCGCGACCGGTCGCTGTCGGCGCAGTTCGAACATTCGATCGGCATCACCGACGATGGTTGCGAGATCTTCACGCTCAGCCCGATAGGGTTCACCAAGCCGCCGTATCTGTAACAGCAGATTGCCCAAAAACCGGGCACACTGCCCCTTCGGCGGGCAATATCGACAGCGACACGCGGATGCCCGATGGTCGTCCACAGGGCGAATCGCCTGTTGGCACGGTATTTGATTAACAGGATGCAAACGGCCCCTACGGGCCGACGTCCGGGGGATCGGCAAAGCGCATGAAAAAGATCGAAGCCATCATCAAGCCGTTCAAGCTGGATGAGGTGAAGGAGGCGCTGCACGAAGTCGGCGTGAGCGGCATCACCGTGACCGAGGCCAAGGGCTTCGGCCGGCAGAAGGGCCATACCGAACTGTATCGCGGCGCGGAGTATGTCGTCGACTTCCTGCCCAAAGTGAAGCTGGAAGTCGTGGTCGAGGATGGTCTGGCCGAGCGTGTGGTCGAGGCGATCGCCGCCGCCGCGCAGACCGGCCGGATCGGCGACGGCAAGATTTTCGTCATTCCGGTCGAGACGGCCTTGCGTATCCGCACCGGCGAGCGCAACGACGACGCGATCTGACGCAGCGCAGCATTATTTCGATTTACGGGGCGTTCCGGGGCGATTGATTGCGCCGGGACGGGGGTTTCATTCAGAAAGGGCAGTTTCCATGGCTACTACCGCCAGCGACATCCTGAAGCGCATCCAGCAGGAGGAGATCGAGTGGGTCGACCTTCGCTTCACCGATCCCAAGGGCAAGTGGCAGCACCTGACCATGGTCGCCTCGCTGCTGGGCGAGGACGAGTTCACCGACGGCCTGATGTTCGACGGCAGCTCGATCGAGGGCTGGAAGGCGATCAACGAGTCGGACATGACGCTCATGCCCGATCTGGAAGCGGTATATACCGACCCCTTCTCGGCAACGCCGATGCTGGTCGTGTTCTGCGACATCGTCGATCCGGTGACGGGTGAGTTGTATGCCCGCGATCCGCGCTCGACCGCGAAGCGCGCCGAGGCGTATCTCAAGACCACCGGCATCGGCGACACCGTATATGTCGGGCCGGAAGCCGAATTCTTCATGTTCGACGACGTGCGGTTCGAGAACACCTATTCGTCGAGCTATTACAAGATCGACGACATCGAACTGCCGGGCAATTCGGGCCGCGAGTATGAGAGCGGCAACATGGGCCACCGCCCACGCGCCAAGGGCGGCTATTTCCCGGTCGCCCCGGTCGACAGCGCCGTCGACATCCGCGGCGAGATGGTGTCGACCATGATCGAAATGGGCCTGCCGTGCGACAAGCACCACCATGAGGTGGCCGCCGCGCAGCACGAGCTGGGCCTGACCTTCGGCACGCTGACCACGACAGCCGATCGCATGCAGATCTACAAGTACGTCGTGCATCAGGTCGCGCATGCCTATGGCAAGACCGCGACGTTCATGCCCAAGCCGATCAAGGAAGATAACGGATCGGGGATGCACACCCACTTCTCGATCTGGAACGGCAAGACCCCGCTGTTCGCCGGCGACGGCTATGCCGGCCTGTCGGACATGTGCCTGTATTTCATCGGCGGCGTCATCAAGCATGCCAAGGCGCTGAACGCCTTCACCAACCCGTCGACCAACAGCTACAAGCGGCTGGTTCCGGGCTATGAGGCACCGGTGCTGCTCGCCTATTCGGCGCGCAACCGTTCGGCGTCGTGCCGCATCCCGTACGGCACCGGTCCGAAGGCGAAGCGCGTGGAAATCCGCTTCCCCGACGCGATGGCCAACCCCTATCTCGCCTATGCGGCGCTGATGATGGCGGGTCTGGACGGCATCCAGAACAAGATCCATCCGGGCGAAGCGATGGACAAGAACCTGTACGACCTGCCGCCGGCCGAACTCGCCGCCGTGCCGACCGTCTGCGCGTCGCTGCGCGAGGCGCTCGAGGCGCTGACCGCCGACCACGACTTCCTGCTGAAGGGCGACGTGTTCTCGAAGGACCAGATCGAGGCCTATGTCGAGATCAAGTACGGTGAAGTGGCGCGGTGGGAAATGACGCCGAGCCCGGTGGAATATGACATGTACTACAGCGCGTAAGGCGCGGCCACGACCGCGCCGGTGCGCCCAGCGGGCGCATCCGCGCTGTCGGCCGGCCTCGCGCACGCGAGGACCGACGACGTGGCTTCGCCACGTCGTGTGAGACAGGAGGCGTCGGGGGTTGGCTCCCGGCGCCTCTTTTCTTTGGGGTTGTGCTTGGGACTTCCCCTCCCCCGGCCCCTCCCCTGAAGGGGAGGGGGGAATCGTAATGGTCCCGTCATATTCGCGTGGCTTTGGGACTGGCCTCGCTCCCGCAAAGGACCCCTGCCCGATGACCATCCGTATCGACCGCCGTACCCTGCTCGGCGGGTTCGCCATCGGGGCGGCGGGACTGGCAGCGCCGGTCGAGGCGCGCGCGACGGCCAAGGGGTGCAGCTTCGCGGTACTCGGCGACTGGGGGCGCGACACGCCGGAACAGCATCATGTCGCGGCGGCGATGGGGCGGGCGGCGGCGGCGGCGCGGAGCGATTTCGTGCTGGCGATCGGCGACAATTTCTACAGCGACGGGGTGGAATCGGTCGACGACCCGTTGTGGCAGTCGGTGTTCGAGGGGGTCTATACCCACCCGGCGTTGCAGGTGCCGTGGTATGCGCTGCTCGGCAACCACGACTATCGCGGCAATCCGCAGGCGCAGATCGACTATGCCGCGACCAGCAAGCGGTGGCGGATGCCGGCGCGCTATTACCGGGTGGCCGATCCGGCGCTGGCACGCGCCGATGTCGAGTTGCTGGCGATCGATACCTCACCGTTCGTCGAGCGGTATCGGAGCAACGACGGGGTGATCGGCAGCAATACCCGGTCGCAGGATACCGCCGCGCAACTGGCATGGCTCGACGCGACGCTTAGCGGCTCGCGCGCCAAGTGGAAGATCGTGACCGGACATCATCCGATCCGGTCGGGCGGCAGCGGGCATGGCGACCAGCCGGAGATCATCGCGCGGGTGCTGCCGATCCTGAAACGGCATGGCGTGCAGGCCTATATCGCGGGGCACGACCACGACCTGCAACATATCCGGCGCGACGGGATCGACATGATCCAGTGCGGCGGGGGCATGGAGGCGCGGCCGGTCGTGGCGGTCGAGGGTACGCGCTTCTGCCGCGCCGCCGCCGGGTTCGGCATGGTGCAGGTGGCGGGCGACCTGCTGTCGTTCGACCTGCGCGACGAGCGCGGGGCCAGCCTGTACAATGCGTCGGTGCCGGTGCGGGCGGCGGCGTAAAGTTTACAAAGTTTACACTAACGACGTCGTGGCGAGAATTGACGCCGCGGAGACTATCCGTTCGTTTTCAGTTACTTGGCGGATCAACCTATCTGAACGTCCGAGGTGTACGTTTACGTCGTGCAGACGTCACAGACCATGCCGCAGGGGCGAGGTTCATATGGCTGGCCGGTAGATGTCCTCGATCATGTCAAAGAGCGTGGCGCTCGTTGCGCTCCGGGGTGGGTGTAGCGGCTGGCCGGGAATGTAGGACAGCGATGATCCATTGCGACTGCGGGGCAGGCGCCGGTCGAGGCTCCAGCCTTCGCTGGAGCGAGGGTGTGGGGCTAGGGGAGCCTTAATAATCGCGCGACACGCGCACGTTCACGCTCTGGCGGCCGATCGTCGAGATCGAGGAGAGGAGCGAGAGCCAGCGCGTGACCTGAAACTCGATGCGGGTGGCGCTGTAGCCCTGCCCGTCGGTCACGATCTCGGCATAGAAACGCCGCGTCAGATATTTGCCGGCGGCGACCGAGGTGCCTTGGCCCGTCTGCGGATCGGCGGGGAGGATGCGCAGACGGTCGAGGCCGGCGGCGCGGCGGACGGCGTTGATCGGGTTGAGGCCCCCTTCCCCGTTCTGGAGCGCGGCCACCGCCGCCGCCAGTTGCAACGCCTCAGGGGCGGACAGGTTGGTGATCGAAGTGCCGAACAACAGGCGCGAGAGCAGTTCGTCCTCGGGCAGCGCGGGCACGCTCTGGAAGCTGATCTCCGGCCGGGTCGCGGTGCCGGCGACGCGGATGGTGGCGTTCAGCCCCTGCGTATCGGCGTTGGCGACGATGTCGATCGCCGGATCGGCGGGGATTTCGCCGTTGAAGCGCAGCGCGCCGCGATCGATCTGAAACTCGCGGCCGGCGAATTCATAATTGCCGCGGATCAGGTCGGCCCGGCCGTTGATAACCGGGTTGGTCGGCTCGCCGGTGATGGCGAGGTCGGCGGACCATTCGCTGGTGAGGCCGAGGCCGGTGACGATCAGCCCGCCGGGCGCACGCGCGCGCAGGTCGAGCCGCCATGGCGTCGCGGCGGCGGTGGTTTCATCGTCGCCGTCGGGGCGGTTGATCTCGCGGATGTTGAGACGTGGCAGCGGCGCGGTGGCGGTGGCGCGGCCGAGGCGATAGCGGCTGCCGTCCATCCGCACTTGGCCCGAAATCACCCCGCCCGCGCCGTCGCTCTTCACCCGGATCGGGCCGGTGACGGTCGCGCCGATCGAATCGGTGTTGATGAGCCGCGCGCGATCGGCATTGAGCGACAGGTCGATGCCGAAGCCGCGCACCGCCGCGAATTCGAAATTGCCGGTGCCGGTGACGCGCCCCTGCCGTCCGTCGCTGGCGGCGAAGCGATCGATGACCAACTGCGATCCGTCGAAGCGGCCCTGCGCCTCGACGCCGGTCAGCACGGTGCCGGTAATCGAACTTTCGATCCGCGCACCGCTGGAGCGGACCACGCCGCGAATGCGCGGATCGGCGAGGCGGCCGGTGACGTCGGCACCGACCGCGACCGGGCCGGACAGGTCGAACAGTTCGATGCCGGTCAGCCGCCACAGCGTATCGGCGGGGCCACCGTAGCGAAGCTGCGCGAACAGCGGCGCATTGGCGATGCGGGTGGCGAGGTCGCCCTGCCCCAGCGGCGCCAGCCGGGCCTGCGCGCGGCCGATAGTCTTGCCGCCGCTGGCCATGACGGCGCGCAGGCCCGCGCGGTTGGCGTCGAGCACGGCGGCGATGCCGACGTCGATCGGCGTCGAGGAAAGGACCAGCCCTGATCGGGTCAGGCCGCGAATGGTCAGGTCGACGCGGCCCGACGGGGTTTCATCATCCTGCGCATAGGCGATCTTCCCCGAGGCGGTGCCGCCGAGGCCGAGGCCGGGATAGCCGATGTCGAGCACGGCGAGCGGCATGCGTGCGACGTCGAGGTTGACCTCGCTGCGGGTGCCGGTGAGCGCGCCGGCGATCGTGGCGCTGCCGCCGGCGAAGGTGAAGCGGGTGTCGCCAAGCCGCCAGCCCGCGCCGTCGCGACGCAGGACGGCGGGAGTTTCGAGTTTGAGCGGGCGGCGGTCGAGCGTGCCTTCCGCCGAGATGCGATATTCGTCCTCGGTGATGCCGATGACGCTCTGGATCGCGAAGGCGCGGCCGCGCGAGCCGGCGATCGAAGCGCGCGCTTCGCCGACTCCGTTCACGAGGCGCAGGTTGCCCGCCATCCGCGCGATCGACAATTTGCCGCGACGGAACCCCTGTGCGGTTACGGTGGCGTCGAGGCTGGTGGCGTCGCCGAGCACGATCGCTGCTTCGAGGCGGCCGCGCCGGACCTCGCCAAGCGTACCGAGCCGGGCACGCGCGGCGTCGAGCGCGAGGTCGATGCGCTGGTCCTGGCCCTGCGGACGGAAGTCGATCGTCCCCGATAGGCCACCGCCGGCGACGGTCAGGCGGCCGAGAAAGCCGTCCTCGACAATATCGACACCGCCGGTGGCGCGGGTGCCGCTGACCTCCAGCGCGTCGACCGCGATGCGCGCGGTGCCGCCGCTCGGCAACAGGATCGCCCCTTGCGCAGTGAACGGGCCGAGACGCGAACCACCGGTAGCGCGGTAGGCGAAGCCCTGCGGCGTGGGGTCGAGGTGGGCGACCACGTCCGATAGGCCGAGCGTCGCGTTGGGGCTGGCGAAGCGCAGGTCGAGCGTCGGGCGCGAGATGTCGCCGTCGAGGATGAGGCGCACCGGGCCATAGGTCGCCTGTCGCCCGACCGCTTCGATGTGGAAACTGCCGTCGCGGCGGCGATAGCCGTTGCCGGTGAGGGTGAGGCCGGGCGAGGTCAGTCGTAGCCCGCGCAGATATAGCGTGCCGTCGCGGCCGCGTTCTAGCCCGGTTTCGACCCGCGGCAGCCCTTGCGTGAGCGAGCGAAAGAAGGCGTTGTCGAGCCGGCGGACCTGCGCCATGCCCCGCCCGATAATGCGGGTTCCGCCGCCGGGGATCGGCACGGCGCTGAGGCGGGTCTGGACATCGACGAGGCCGAGGCCGGGGATGAGATAGCGGGTGAGCGCGCCGCTGATGCCGATGTCGTAGCGGCCGGTGGCGAGATCGAGCGTAAGCATGATCCGGCCGTTCAGCTTGTTCGACCGCACGATCAGATCGTTGCCGACGAGGGTGCGCGCGTCGACGCGGAGATTGCCGACGACTGACAGGTTGCGCAGGATGCCGCCGGCGACCTCGCCGATGCCGGTCACGCGCTTCGCCGCGAGACGGAGCGGGATGGTGACGGGCGCGCGGCTCAGGCGCCCCTGCCCGGCGGCGACCACGCCCTCGAACCCGGTCTGGTCGAACGCCAGCCGGTCGGCGCGGAGGCGATAGTCGAACTTGGCGGTGGCGAACGCGCCGTCGAGGATCGCGCGCAGTTCGATGGCGCGGCCGGTCATGTTGGGGAACAACGCGGCGGGGCGCAGCAGGCGGGCGCGCAGGCGCAGGTCGCGGAACGCACTGGTGCCCAGATCGACGATGCCGTCGGCTTCGAGCGCGAGCGCGGGGCTGCGCAGCGCGAGCTGACCGTCGATCCGGCGGTTGGCGAAGGTGGCGTTGCCGGCGACGCGGACTTGCGGGGCGGTAAGGCGTTGCAGCTTGCCTTGCAGCAACATCGAAGGCGCGAGCGTGCCGTTCAGCGCATAGCGGCCGGCACGGGCGGCAAGGTCGAGGTCGGCGATCGACTGGCCGGCGGCGGTGGCGGCGAGGCGGCCGTCCCACGCGCTCCAGCGGCCGTCGCCGGTTACGGTGAGGTTCAGTGGCCGGCGGATGCCGCTGGCAATGGCGAGCAGGCCGTCGGCGACGCCGCGCGCGCGCAGCTCGACGTCGAAGCGGTCGCGATCGGGTTCGGCGTCGAGGCGCAGCCGCAGGCTGTCGCTGCGCGCGATGTCGAGTGCGAGGTCGACCAGCGCCCGCCCCGAGCGAATATCGGCCTGCCCGATCAGCCGGCCGATGCGTGGGGTTCCGGTGACGGCGCGGGCAAGCTCCAGCCGGTCGACCGAGAGGCGGCCGATGCGGATGTCGAACGACGGCAGGATCGGCCCCTGCCTGCCGGTCGGCGTCGGTTGCGGCAATTTGGCGAGGATCGCGCGCGGGATGTGCAGGCGGGTGATCGACAGGCGGTTCGACCAATATTCCCATGGCCGCCAGTCGAGCTGCGCCAGCGGCGCGCGCAGCACGAGGCCCTGCGGGTCGTAGATGCGGACGTCGACCAGCCGAGGGTTGCGGTAGATCGAGCCTTCGATCCGGCCGATGCGGTAGCGCATACCGTTGGCGGTTTTGAGCGTCGCGATGCGGTTGGCGATCAGCCGGTGGCCGGGGCCGGTATCGATCGCGATCAGCAGCGCGGCGGCGAGGACGACGATCGCCAGCACGAGTTGCAGCAGCCGGCGGCCCCAACCGATGCGTGGCTTGGCGGCCGGGACGTCGCTCAAAACGCCTGTCCGAGCGAGACATAGACGGCGATGCGCGGATCGCCGCGCTGCGGGTTGATCGGCGTGCCGACGTCGACGCGGATCGGGCCGAAATTGCTGTAATAGCGCACCCCGATCCCCGCGCCGTAGCGCAGGTCCGACAGGCCGGGCAGCGGCGAGGTATAGATATTGCCGGCGTCGAGGAACGGCACGATGCCGAAATTGCCGAACGCGCGCACCCGCGCCTCGATCGAGAATTCAGCGAGGCTGCGCCCGCCGATCGGATCGTTGTTGGGATCGCGCGGGCCGATGCTCTGGAAGCCATAGCCGCGCACCGATGCGCCGCCGCCGGCATAGAAGCGCCGCGACGGGGCAACCGCATCACGCGGCGCGCCGAGGATCGAGCCGATCCGCGCGCGGCCGGCCAGCACGACGCGGTCGTTCACCGATCGGTACAGGCTGCCGTCGACCTGCACGCGGGTGTAGCCGAACACGTCGCCCTGCAACGACAGTTCGGGGCTGAACCGGCCGCCGAGGCGGAAGCCGCGCGTGGGGTTGAGCAGGTCGTCGGACCCGTCGTAGTTGAGGCTGGTCGGCACCGCGCCGATGAAATAGGTCCGCCGGCGTGGATCGCCGGTGGCGACGATCACGTCGCGCTCGTCGGTCGCCAGCAGTTCGGCACCCAGCGACCACGTCCACGTCTTTTGAAAGAAGATGTTGGTCTGCCGCTCGAGGCTGCCCGAGAGCGAGACGGTGTTCGCCTCGAACGCATCGCGCACCAGATGGGTGGCGGCGATCTGGCCGGTCAGCACCCGGTCGCGGCCATGGAAATTGTTTCGGCGGAAGGTGACGGCGGCGACCTGTTCGCGCGTGCCCAGCACGCCGCGCAACGTCAGCGCGCCTTCGGGGGGGAACAGGTTGCGGTGGGTCCAGCTCCCCTCGACCCGCGCGCCTTCGCCCGTGCCATAACCCAGTTCGGCGGCGATGGTGCGCGGCGGCGCGGGCTCCATCGCGAGATCGAGGTCGACGGTGCCGGGCACCTGCCCCTCGACCGGGGTCAGACGGACCTGCGAGACGAGGCTGGTCTGGACGATCGCGCGGCGCAGGTCGTCGACCATCGTCGAATCATAGGTCTCGCCGGGTTTGAAGCGGGCGATATCCTGCGCATGATCGCCGTCGAACACGCGGTTGGGGCGGGCGATGATCCGGCCGAAGCGGCGCTCGCCGCCGGGCTGTACCGGCACCTCGATCGTCGCGGTGCGCGTGGCATGGTCGACGGTGATCTCGGGTTCGCCGACCTTGGCGAAGGGGAAGCCTTCGCGGCCGATGGTCTGGGTGAGCTTTTCCTGCGCGGCGACCACCGTGTCGCCCTGCACCGGGGATTGCGGGGCGATCGGGAAGGCTTCGCGCAAGGTTTCGGCCTTGGTGCCGGCGGCTGCGATGCCGGGCGTGCGGACCTGCGCGAAGCGGTAGCGTTCGCCCGGTTCGACTTCGAGGTAGACGATCAGCCGGTCGCCTTCGGGCCGGACGCTGGTGGCGATGCGCGCATCGAAATAGCCTTCGTTGCGCAGCAGTTCGTCAAGGGTGCGAGCATCCTCACGCGCGCGGCGATCGATCTGCGCGGCGTTGGCCGGTTCGCCTTCGCTGGCACGCAGCGTGGAAAGTTCGTTGAAGCGCTGGCGGAACAGGTCGGTGTCGATCGCGTCGATGCCGGTGATGCGGTAATTGTAGCGCGTCTCCCCCGCCGCGTTGACCGATCGGATCGCGGCCAGCGGATCGGCCGGTTCGGGCGCGATCTCGGGCCAGGCGACGCCGATGTCGGGCAGGTCGGCCAAAGGCGCATCGGGGGCGAGCGGCACGTCCTGCGCACGCGCGGGCGCGGCGACGACCACGAGCCATCCGGCGCTCAACAGCAACACAAGCCGGACACTCGACATGGCAGCCGTCCTAGCCCGTGGGGGTAGCCGCCGCCAAGGGGCTAAACCAGCGTTGCTGCGCCGGATGGTAGCATGGGCGCGGCGATTGTGGCAGGAGGGCGCGCGATGAGCGATCCTTCCCACACTCCGCGCGCCGGCGGTCTGCCGATCGCGATCGGCACCATGGCCGGGGCGATCGGCGGCGCGCTGGCCGGCGAGGCGACGATCGGCGTGCTGGCCGGCTTCGCGGTCGGCGTCGTGGTCGCGATCGTCATCTGGCGGCGCGACCGGCGCGGGTAGCGTTTCCGAACAGATTTCCAGACTTCGATCCATGCCGCATCGTCACCCCGGAACCAGTCCGGGGTGACGAAAGGGCGGCCGTTTCGGCCGAAAATGACGAAGAGTTGGCCGGAACTGCCAACCGCCGATCGGTCCTAGAAACGCACCGGCACCCCGAGCATCAGCGTGCGGTTGACCCCCGCCAGTTCGCGATAGTCGAGGCGGACGCCGATGCGGCGCGACGCGCGAACTTCGATGCCGCCGCCATAGGTGACGCTGTGGTTCCAGTCCGAGGCACCCTCGACGGCGAAATCGTCGGTGACGCGCACCCGCTGCGCGCCATAGCCGAGCGTGGCATAGACCAGCGCATGGTCGCCGATGACATAGCCGGCACGCCCGCCGACGCGGTAGTTCCATTGCGGATCCTCGGCATAGACGCCGCCGGGCAGCCGTGCGGTCGCCTGCGTCCCGCCGGTGCCAATCGCCGCTTCGGCCCCGAGCCGCACGCGCGGCGCGACGGCAAGGTCGAACCCGGCGAAGGCACCGCCCGCCACCCCGCGCGAGCGATAGGTGTTCGTCTCGGTCACGTTGAACAGCGGCACGGTGATCTCGAGATCGAAATGATGCTCCTGCACGCCGATCTCGGCCCCGGCATAGCCGCCGGTAAAGGCGGTGTTCAGCCGGTCCTGGGCATGGCCCGGCATCGCCGACGCGACCATCGCCGCGCCGGTCGCCACCAGCAGTTTCATGTTCATCACTATCCCTTTCGCTCGATCGGCAGCGACTCCCGCGCCGCCGATGAATATTATGTAGGACAGCAAAATGTTTCTGTAAAACAGAAATAGATTGGTGTTATGCAGTGATCATCCGAGCGGGCGGGGATCGCATCGCCTGCCGGTGTATCACAGCCTGCGTGACAGCCAGACGACACGACCGACGATGTCCGGCGGCGTGGCCAGCACCACCGGCGGATAGGTGGAATTGTCGCTGACCAGTTCCACCCCGCCGGGCGCGCGGGCGAGCCGCTTGACCAGCAGCAACCCGTCGTGACGGACGACATGAATCCGGCCCGACTGGCCGCGCCGGTCGCCCTGGTCAACGAGGATCATGTCGCCATCGGCCAGCGTCGGTTCCATCGAGTCGCCGCGCACCGCGATCATCGAGGCATCGGCCGCGCGCACGCGCAACGCGCGCAGCAGATCGGCGTCGAGCCGGTGGATGCCATCGGCGACATCGTCGCCCAGCAGTCCGCCCGGCCCGGCCGATGCGGTCGCATCGATGCGGGGCACCGCCACCCACTCGCGCGCGGGGGGCGCGCCGAGCAGCGTTTCGGCGATGCCGAGATAGCGCGCGAGGATCGCCCGGTCCGCCTCGGCTAGCCGGCGCGGGGTGCCGCGTTCGACGAACTGCTGGATATAGGCCGGGTTGCGACCAATCAGCCGTGACAGCTCCATCAGGCTGACGCCGCGTGCCTGCGCGGCATGGGCGATCGCGGTGCGGGGGTCGGCCGGGTCCATCACCACATCCTACACATAGGAAAAATCCTAGACAAGTTGGATTTATAAGAACAAAACAAGAACGAATCAATGCAGCGGTGGGAGGCGCAGGTGAACATCATTCTGGCGAGGATCGGCCAGCATCTGGAGAGAACGGGCATGGCGGAGACGAAATTCGGACGCTGCGCGGTGGGCGATCCACGGCTGATCGGCGACCTGCGGCGGGGGCGCATCCCCCGACCGGCGATGGTCGCGCGGATCGAATCCTATATCGCCCAGCGGGAGGGGGCATGATGAGCCGGGGACCCGATGCGGCGACGCTGCTGGAGCGGCGACTGCGGATCGCGGCGGAGGCGGTGGGCGTGACCATCGTCATTACCGCGTCGGACTGGACGCGCTGGGCGAGCGCCACGTTCAACGGGGCGAAGCATCGGCTGACGGTGACGAGCGGGGATGCCGGGTTCGCGGCGTGGCTGGCGACGCTGGGCGAGGCGGAACTGCCGCTGCGCGGGCATCTGGTCGCCGATGTCGCGGTGGCGCGGGTGGTGGCGGGGGTCGCCGACCTCGACGTACTGACGGTGGAGGAGCGGTAGGGGGATCGGAAGCGCTGGCTTGCCTCGTCGAAGATTTGTTCCGGGATGACAAGGGGACTGGGGCCGATCGACATTCCTTCGCGCGTCGTCACCCCGGACTTGTTCCGGGGTCCACCTGGCCCCAAGCGCTGTCGATACAGCCTCAAGGCGCACCGACTGCCGAGCCGTGGACCCCGGAACAAGTCCGGGGTGACGAAAGGGGTGGGTGTTTCGGCCGAAAATGACGAAGATCGGCCGACAATGTTGAATGTCGATCGGCCCTAAACCTGAAACAATCGTCATCCCAGCGCAGGCTGGGATCTCCCGGTGATGGCGCACGGCAGGAGCCGCATGAGGCCCCAGCCTTCGCTGGGGCGACGCTTCGGTTCGGACAAATCGGAGTTTAGGGGTCGGGACGCCCCTTATTCCTTGTCGCCGGTGGCCATGCGGCGGAGCTGGCCGAGCGTGGCGGCGAGCCCTGCGGGGACGCGCGGTGCCTGCGGTTCGGGCGTGACGGGTGGTTCGGGTGGTAGTGGCGGTTCGGAGGTGGTGATCGGCGTGGGCGCAGCCTGCGGGGCGATCGGGGCTGGCGGTTCGACCTGTACCGGGGGTTCGGGCAGCGGATCGCGCCGCGACAGCCCCTCGTCGAGACGGGCGAGGAGGGCCGACAGCGAGGGTTCGCCGGTCGGTTTCGGCCGGGACTGTGGATCGGGTTTCGATGTGCCTGCTTCGGGGCGGCTGTTGCTCCCCTCCCCGACAAGCGAGGGGTCGGGGGTGGGTTGCTCCGGGGCTGGCGGTAGCGTTTCCTCAGCGGCCGACTCATCCCCGGCCCCTCGCTTGTCCGGGAGGGGAATCGGGTCGGTTTGACGATCCTCGGGCAGCGTCACCGCATCGGGGCGGAACAGCGGCTTGACGGTAGGCGTCGGCGCGGCCGGGGCGGCGGGCAGCGCGTCGGGATCGAACATCGCCAGCGGCATGTCGAGATCGCGCGGGATCGTGCGTTCGCCATCCGGGGTGGCGGGCACCAGCGGCGTGTCGAGGAACGGCGCGCCGAGATCGCGGTCGGCGCGGACCGGCGGGCGCGGCGGCGCGTCGGGATGGGCATCGGCGCGACGGACCGAGGGCGGGACCTCGGCACGGCGCGGTTTTACTTTGGGCTTGCGACGCGGAAGCGGCAGGACCGCAGCGGGCGCGAGCAGCATCAGTCCCAGCCACAGCAGCACTGTCACCAGCCCGCCGAAGCCGAGCATCAGCCCGGCGCGCGCGGTCCAGCCGAGCGGCGGGGCGGCGGCAGGGAGCAGCGCCGGCAGGCCGCTGGCCATCACCGCCGCCTCGATCCGCCATGCGGGCACGAGCGCGACGAGCGCGACGACGGCCAGCCCGGCCACCCCCGCGACGGCGGGGGCGAGCGGCAGGCCCGGTTGGCGTGGCGCGTGGGTCGTGGCCATCACCCGTCCGATCGGTTGGCGGCGATCAGCCGCTGGTACAGGGGTTCGTAGCGCGCGACATTGCTCGCCCAGTCGCGCTCGCGCTCGACGAAGGCGCGGCCGCGATCGCGCATCGCGTCCCAGTCGCGGCGGTCGGCGAGGCGGGCGGCGACGCGGGTCGCGAGCGCCGCGGGATCGTCGGGTGGGAACAGCGTGCCGGTGTCGCCGTCGCGAATCAGCTCGCGGTGGCCGCCGACGTCGGACGCGGCGACGAGGCGGCGCTGCGCCATCGCTTCCAAGGGTTTGAGCGGCGTGACGAGGTCGGTCAGCCGCATTGCCTTGCGCGGATAGACCAGCAGGTCGACGAGGCCGTAATAGCACTCGACCTGATCGTGCGGCACGCGGCCGACGAAGCGGATCGCATCGGCCACCGGCGAGGCGGCGGCGCGGGCGCGCAGGTCCGCCTCCATCGGCCCGCCGCCGACCAGCAAGAGGGCGACGTTCGGGCGGGCGGCGACTAGCGCGGGCATCGCCGCGATCAGCGTGTCGAGCCCCTCGTAATCGTAGAAGCTGCCGATGAAGCCGAGCACCTCCTTGTCCGCAAGGCCCAGTTCGGCGGCGAGCGCGGTGTCGGGCGGCGGCGGCGTGCCGAACAGCGTCAGGTCGACGCCGTTGGGGGACACCATGATCTTGTCCGATGCGATGCCGCGCGCGATCAGGTCGCGCCGCAATCCCTCGCAGATCACCGCGACGCCGTCGACTTTCCGCACCGTATGGGTTTCGAGCGCGCGGGTGGCGCGGTAGCGCAGCGAGCCTTCGGTCCCGGTGCCGTTGCCGACCGAGGCGTCTTCCCAAAAGGCGCGGATTTCATAGACCAGCGGCAGGCGATGGCGCTTCGCCACGCCCATCGCCGCCAGCGCGCCGAGTACCGGCGAATGGGCGTGGAGGATGTCGGGCTTCACCAATTCCACCACCCGTTCGATCGACCGGGCGAAGGCACGGATCTCACGCACTTCGCCGAGCGGCGAGGGCAACGGGGCGATCGGCGCGGTGCGGTGGAAATCGATACCGTCGATCGTTTCGCGCGGGGTCTGCGTCACGCCCTGACGCGGGCCGGTGACGGCGGCGACCTCCCACCCCCGCCCCATCTGCGCGGTCAGGATCGCGCGGGTGCGGAACGTATAGCCGCTGTGCAGCGGCAACCCATGGTCGAGAACATGAAGGATACGCATCGCGAGGCGTTTACCATGGCAGGGTTTAAGGAGATGTGACCTTAGGGGCTGCATCGTGGTCGCGGGCGGGATTGCGCTCGACCGGGCAATCGGCCGGCTTGAAGCGATGTACCGTATCGGCCTTTGCTGCCGGACGATCCTAGGCCTGACCGGTTGCGACATCGATCCGCTTTGTTCGTCGCAGGTCCTTCAGATCGCGCGCGATACCGGTAGCGATCGATATGCCGCCACCGTGTTGCGCGATTGCGGTGCCACCACCGATTACGCCACGGTCGTACAGGTTGGTCGGGCCGGTGAATTGCAATCGGCCGCCCGGGACGTTTTCGTCGCCGACAGCGGCGCCGCGTCCAGCTTTGCCGGAAACGCGATCTGGACCAGCGTGGTCTGGACGAGGCCCGGGCAGTTGTCGGTCGCTTACGCGACAAAGGCGCGGGTGTTCCGGCGGGAGCCGACAGCGAAGGGCGCGGTCATCCGCTATTTCGAAAGCGATCCGATCGGGGTGCCGCCGCCGGGATGATCGCTCGTTCTGCGCCATCGCCGACACCGGTCAACTGCCAGCCCTTACCGGACGAACAACCGATCGCCGTCCCGTCCGATCAGTGACGCTTCTCGATTGTACCGGATGTGTTTCAATCCCATGCGGCGACATCGCTCGTCGGTGACGATCTGCCGCTCGACCCAGCGTCGCCATGCCGGGTCGGCGAGTGCCAGCCGTTCGGCGTCGAGGATACTCACGCCATGGGCGGCGCGCAGGTCCTTGAGGTGCAGAATCCATCGGTCGCGGTCGGCCATCGCGCGATGTCAGGCATGGATGATTCGCATGTCATCCTGCTCAATCCCCCTCGAAGGCGAACGGGGTCAGCCCGCCCTCGTGTTCGTCGATGCGCATCGCGCGGGCCAGCGGCGGGGCCGAGCGTTGTGGGCAGGCGGCGCGGGTGCAGGCGCGGCAGCCGGGACCTACGGCCACGCCGGGGGCGGCAAGGTCCAGCCCGCGTGCCGCCGCCAGTGCGCCGGCCTGTTCGGCGGCGATGCCCAGCATCACCACGAACCGCGCGCGCACCTCGCCGGCCAGTGCGCCCGGCGGGGTGACGGTGCGCGCGAGCGTCAGCCAGCGGCCGCCCTCCTCCGGGTCGACGCATTGCACGATCGTCTCGCCGCCGCGCGCGAAGGCGTCGAACGCGCCGAGCAGCGGACAAGGCGCGCCTTCGACCAGCGGCGACTGGCTGGCCCCGGCGAAGCGTTTCGACACCTGTCCGGCGCGGTCGAGGCGGAGCATGCAGAACGACAGCCCGCGCGCGCCGACGCGGTGGAGCGTGGTCAGCCGGTGCGCGACATGCTCGAACCCCGCGCCGAAACGCCGGCCGAGCAGCGCGATATCGTACCCGGTCGCCTCGCACGCGCGCAGGAAGCGGGCGTAGGGCATCATCACGGCGGCGGCGAAATAGCCGTGGAGGTGCCGCCGCAGCCATTGTTCGGCGGTGCGATCGGCAAGCCCCGCCCCGCGCACCAGCGCCTCCACCTCGCCCCGCGCCTCGAGATGGCCGAGCGTGCGCGCCATCGCGAAACTGCGCGAGGCGGGGTCGAGCCGTTCGGACAATTGCAACTGGCGCGCGTGGAGATCGGTGCGGTGGAGATGGCCGGGCATCGTCTCGACCGGCAGCAGCCGGACCGAGAGGTGGTGACGCACGCGCAGCCGGTCGGCCATCGCCGCGCCCGGATCGCCGCCGCTCTGGCGCAATTCGTCGGCCAGCGCCTCGGCTTGGGCGTCGAGATCGGGGAAATGGTTGCGCCAGCGCTCGATCGCGGCGCGCGCCTCGACCGCCGGGTCGGCAACGGCGACTCCTGCCCCGCCGCCGCCCAGCCGGTCGAAGGCGCGGGCGAACGCCTCCGCGCCGCCCGGCGCGCTCGCCAGCCATTCGGCGATGTCGCCGCGATCGAGCGCGAGGTCGGCGAACAGCGGATCGGCGAGTCGCCGCCGCATCGGCTCGATGCCGCCGCCCGGCTCGCTCGCCGCCAGCGTGCGGGCATCGAAGCCGTAGCGTTCGGACAGCGCGACGAGCAGCGCGGCGGTGATCGGCCGCTGGTTGCGCTCGATGAGGTTGAGGTAGCTGGGCGAGATGCCGAGCGCGGCCGCCATCGCCGCTTGGGTCAGCGCATGGCCCCGGCGCAGGCGGCGGACGGCGTGACCGGCGAAGAGTTTGGTGTCCATGCGCGCTCTTTCTCCCCTCCCTGGCAAGGGAGGGGTTGGGGGTGGGTCGGGTAATGGCGGGCGTTACGTTCCCTCGCGGGCCTACCCACCCCCCACCCCTCCCTTGCCAGGGAGGGGAGTTGTCATTTCTTTACAACGCTACAACAGGACAGGGATCGACGACAACAGGCAGACGCGATTTCTGGCGCTGTCCGGCTGCGCAAACCGTGTTTCCTAGGCCATTGTCCTGTCAACGGCACGACAGACTGTAAAGGAAACGACCATGGACTTCACCGATCTCATCGCCGCCCCGCCCGGCCGTTTCGACGGGATCGAGCGGCCCTACACCCCGGCCGACGTCGCGCGGCTGCGCGGGTCGGTGATGGTGGAGCATACGCTGGCGCGCCGTGGGGCGAACCGGTTGTGGGAGTTGCTGCACAGTGAGGACTATGTCCATGCGCTGGGCGCGCTGTCGGGCAATCAGGCGATGCAGATGGTGCGCGCGGGCCTCAAGGCGATCTATCTGTCGGGGTGGCAGGTCGCGGCCGATGCCAACACCGCCGGGCAAATGTATCCCGACCAGTCGCTCTATCCGTCGAACGCCGGGCCGGAACTGGCCAAGCGGATCAACGCGACGCTCGGGCGCGCCGACCAGATCGAGCATATGGAGGGGGGTGCCGGCCGCGACTGGTACGCGCCGATCGTCGCCGATGCCGAGGCCGGGTTCGGCGGGCCGCTCAACTGTTTCGAGATCATGAAGGCCTATATCGCCGCCGGCGTCGCCGGGGTGCATTACGAGGACCAACTGGCATCGGAGAAGAAGTGCGGGCATCTGGGCGGCAAGGTCCTCATTCCGACGCAGGCGCATATCCGCAACCTCGACGCGGCGCGCCTCGCGGCGGATGTGGCGGGCGTGCCTACCGTTATCTGCGCGCGGACCGATGCGGAGAGCGCGCGGCTCATCACGTCGGACATCGACGAGCGCGACCACCCGTATCTGACCGGCGAGCGGACCCCCGAGGGCTTCTTCCGGTTGCAGGAGGGCACCGGCGTCGACCATTGCATCGCGCGCGGCATTGCCTTCGCGCCGCATGCCGACCTGTTGTGGTGGGAGACGAGCAAGCCGAACCTCGCCGATGCGCGACGTTTCGCCGAGGCGGTGCGCAAGGAATATCCGGACAAGCTGCTCGCCTATAACTGTTCGCCGTCGTTCAACTGGGAAAAGAACCTCGACCGCGACGACATCGCCCGCTTCCAGCGCGAGATCGGGGCGATGGGGTACAAGTTCCAGTTCGTGACGCTGGCCGGGTTCCACCAGCTCAACTTCGGCATGTTCGAGCTGGCACGCGGCTACCGCGATCGCGGCATGGCGGCGTACAGCGAACTGCAACAGGCGGAGTTCGCCGCCGAGGCCAATGGCTATACCGCGACCCGCCACCAGCGCGAGGTGGGCACAGGGTATTTCGACCTCGTGGCGACCACGCTGGCCGGCGGCAGTTCGTCGACCACCGCGCTGAAGGAATCCACTGAAACGGCCCAGTTCGATAAAGCCGCCTGAACATTACATCGAAGGAGAGACAAGATGCCCGAACCGACCCGCAGCCGCGCCGTTTTCTCGACCGAGGACTTCCGTTTGCTCAAGGAAGCACTGGCGAGCCATATCCAGTCGATCGCCGACGATCCGAAGTCGACCAAGTTCGCTCACTTGTACCATCGGTTGGGTCGCATCTGACCGGTTTTGGTTCACGCGGAGGCGCGGAGACGCGGAGAAGAAGGATGTTTTCGCGCAGAGGCGCGGAGGCGCAGAGAGAGAGTCCATTGGTGGCATCCGTTCCGCGACCGGGAGACGTTTGCGTCCGTTGCCAAGGGGATGACGGCCGCTGATGTGGCGGTACGTGGCAACGACCGCAACCCCTCCGCGTCTCCGCGCCTCCGCGTGAACAACCCTTCTTCGTGCCTTCGCGTGAACCCAACCCCCCCAGCGCAACGGGCGCGTCACCCACCGGTGGCGCGCCCGGTTCGCGTGAAGTAGCCTCGCCGAAAAGGAGCGGCACGATGGACATGGCGACGCTGTTCCGGCTCGACGGCCGGACCGCATTGGTGACGGGTGGCACGCGCGGGATCGGACGGATGATCGCGGCGGGGTTCGTCGCGCAGGGGGCGCGGGTGTTCATCGCGTCACGCGATGCCGATGCGTGCCGGGCGACGGCGAAGGCGATCGGGGCGACCGCGCTGCCGCAGGACGTGGGCGACGTCGCAGGCTGCCGCGCGCTGGCCGAACGATTGGGGGACCAAGTCGACGCGCTCGATATTCTCGTCAACAACGCCGGGGCGGCATGGGGTGCCGCGTTCGACGAGTTTCCCGAGGCGGGGTGGGACAAGGTCATGGACCTGAACGTCAAATCGCCGTTCTTCCTGACCCAAGCGCTTCACCCGCTGCTCAAGGCCGCCGCCACTCCCCAGCGTCCGGCGAAGGTCATCAACATCGCCTCGATCGACGGGCAGCGGATCAATCCGTGGGAGACGTACAGCTATCAGGCGTCGAAAGCGGCGCTGATCCACCTGACGCGGCGGCTGGCGGCGCGGTTGGCGCGTGATTCGATCCATGTGTCGGGGATCGCGCCCGGCGCGTTCGCCAGCGACATGAACAAGGCGGCGCGCGACCATGGCGAATCGCTGGCGAAGGCCATCCCGGCGGGGCGGATCGGGCACGACGAGGACATGGCGGGGGCGGCGATCTACCTCGCGTCGCGCGCCGGCGACTATGTGGTGGGCGAGACGATCACCGTCGATGGCGGGCTGGTGCATGCCAGCACCGGGACGGCGTAGCGCCGATCGTTATCCTTCGTGCGTCGTCACCTCGGACTTGTTCCGGGGTCCACCTGGCCGCAAACGCTGTCGATAAAGCCTCAAGGCGCATCGATTGCCGAGCCGTGGACCCCGGAACAAGTCCGGGGTAACGAAAGGGGTGGGTGTTTTGGCCGAAAATGACGAAGATCGGCCAGCCTAGTCAGGGGGCCACTTCGCTGCCGTCCCACGCGAACACCCGGCCGCTCTGCGCAGGGGTCAGCGCGTCCAACACCGCCAGCAGCCGCTGCGCGCTGTACGCCGGAGTGAACAGCTTGTCCTCGGGCACCCCTTTCTGGAACGGGCGGCTCAGACCAGTGTCGACGGTGCCGGGGTGGAGCGCGACGCAGACCGCCTGTGGCCGGCTGCGCGCCAGTTCGATCGCGGCGGTGCGCACGATCTGGTTGAGCGCGGCCTTCGACGCGCGATAGCCGTACCAGCCGCCCAGCCGGTTGTCGGAGATGCTGCCGACCCGCGCCGACAGGCAGGCGATGATCGCCGGCTCCTGCTTCGCCAGCAGCGGCACGAAGGCTTTCAGCGCCAGTGCCGGGCCGATGGTGTTGATCGCGAAATAGTCGGCGAGCAGCGCGGGATCGAGGTCGCGCAGCGCGCGTTCGGGACCGCCATGCGGCGTTTGCAACGTACCGGTGGCGACGATGACGCAGGTGAGTGGGGCGTCGATCGTGGCGGCGGCGGCTTCGATCGATGCGGGATCGGCGATGTCGAGCACGACATGATCCACGCCATCGGGCAGCCCGTCCGGTAGTGTGCGCGACGCGGCGATCACCGCCTCCCCGGATGCGGCAAGGGCGGCCACCAGCGCACCGCCGATACCGCCCCCTGCCCCGATCACCAGCGTGCGTGCCATGAACCCTCCGTTGTCAGGGGATCAAACGCGGACACGCATCGCCGGTTGCGGTTCTCACCCCACCATGCCGCCTGCCGCCAGCACGGCAAGCGTCACCAGTTCGTTGGCGGTCGAGGTCATCGGCGCGATCTGCACCGGCTTTTCCATGCCGATCAGCATCGGGCCGATCACATTGTCGCCGCCCAGTTCGCGCAGCAGCTTGGCCGAGATGTTGGCCGATTGCAGCCCCGGCATGATGAGCACATTGGCCGGACCCGACAGCCGCGCGAACGGGAAGTTCGCGAGCTGGCGCGGGTTGAGCGCGACGTCGGGGGCCATTTCGCCTTCATATTCGAAGCCGACGTGACGCTTGTCGAGCGCGGCGACGCCGTCGCGGACATTGTCGATCCACTGGCCCGAGGGATTGCCGAACGTCGAGTAGCTGAGGAACGCGACGCGCGGTTCATGGCCCATCCGCCTTGCGACGGCGGCGGTGCGCTCGGCGATGTCGGCCAGTTCCTCGCCCGAGGGGCGTTCGTTGATCGTGGTGTCGGCCATGAACACGGTATGGCTCTGCCCGACCAGCAGGTGGATGCCGAACGGCACCTTGCCCCCGACCGGATCGATCACCCGGCGCACGTCGCGGAACGTCTGGGCATAGGTGCGGGTGATGCCGGTAATCATCGCGTCGGCGACGCCCAGTTGCAGCAGCACCGCGCCGAAGCTGTTGCGGTCCTGGTTAATCATCCGCTCGGCATCGCGGCGCAGGAACCCGCGCCGCTGCAACCGCTGGTAAAGGAAGTCGACCATCTGCGGCACCATCTCGCTGGTGCGGCTGTTGTGGACCTCATATTCCTCGGGGTTGGCGACGCCCAGCGCGCGCAGGCGGTCATGCACGTCGTCGCGACCGACCAGCACCGGAATGCCATAGCCGCCTTCCTTGAACGCGATCGCCGCGCGCAGCACGACTTCCTCTTCGCCTTCGGCGAACAGCACGCGCTTGGGGTGCGCCTTGGCCCCTTCATAGGCCATGGTGAGAACCGAGGTGGTCGGGTTGAGGCGCGCGCGCAGTTCCTGGCGATACGCTTCCATGTCGAGGATCGGCCGCGTCGCCACGCCCGAATCCATCGCCGCCCGCGCGACCGCCGAGGGGACCAGTTCCATCAGCCGCGGGTCGAACGGCGCCGGGATGATATATTCGGGGCCGAAGCTGTGCTGCGTGCCATAGGCGAGCGCCACTTCCTCAGGGACCCGCTGGCGCGCCAGTTCGGCGATGGCGTTGGCGGCGGCGATCTTCATCTCGTCGTTGATGCCGGTCGCACGCACGTCGAGCGCACCACGGAAGATGAACGGGAAGCCGATGACGTTGTTGACCTGATTGGGATAATCCGATCGGCCGGTGGCGACGATCGCGTCGGGGCGCGCGGCCTTGGCCAGTTCGGGGCGGATTTCGGGTTCCGGGTTGGCCATCGCGAAGATGATCGGCGAGGGGGCCATGTCCTTGACCATCTCGGGCTTCAACGCACCCGCCGCAGAGAGGCCGAGGAACACGTCGGCGCCGTGCAGCGCTTCGGTGAGCGTGCGGCGATCGGTGGCGGCGGCGTGCGCCGACTGCCACTGGTTCACGTCGTCGCGGCCCTGATAGATCACGCCGGTGCGGTCGCACATGATGACGTTGGCGTGGGCGACGCCCATCGCCTTCATCAATTCGGTACAGGCGATGGCGGCGGCGCCCGCGCCGTTGACCACGACCTTGACCTCGGACAGCTTGCGGTTGGTCAGCAGGCAGGCGTTGATGAGTCCCGCCGCGCAGATGATCGCGGTGCCGTGCTGGTCGTCATGGAACACCGGGATGTTCATGCGCTCGCGCAGCGTCTGTTCGATGATGAAGCATTCGGGCGACTTGATGTCTTCGAGGTTGATGCCGCCGAAGCTCGGCTCCATCAGCTCGACCGCGTCGATGAAGCGGTCGACGTCCTCGGTCTTCAACTCGATGTCGATCGAATCGACGTCGGCGAAGCGTTTGAACAGGACCGCCTTGCCCTCCATCACCGGCTTCGACGCCAGCGCGCCGAGGTTGCCGAGGCCGAGGATCGCGGTGCCGTTGGAGATGACGGCGACCAGATTGCCCTTGGCGGTATAGTCATAGGCGCAGGCGGGATCGTCGTAGATCGCCTTCACCGGCACGGCGACGCCGGGCGAATAGGCGAGCGCGAGGTCGCGCTGCGTCGCCATCGGCTTGGACGCGATGATCTCGATCTTGCCGGGACGCCCCTCCGAATGGAACAGCAGCGCCTCGCGCTCGGAAAACTGGTCGGTGGTTTCGGACACTGGCGCTTCTCCCGTTTGGGAGCGGCTTTACGCAAGGGACGCCGGGCGGGGCAAGGCTATTGTCCCGTCATGCGGGATTTGCTCCCGGCGGGATCGCCATTCGGCTTCGGCAGGGGAATTTGCCCTACACCCCCCGCGTCATCCCCGCGCAGGCGGGGATCCATACACGCCGACGCCGGTGATCGAATCACGTCTGCTGCGTCTATGGGTTCCCGCCTGCGCGGGAACGACGAAAAGATGTGGCATTGGCTGAATGTCGCGTCCGCCGCGGCACATAAACGGAACGGCCCGGACCCCGCGAGGGGAGCCCGGGCCGCATGTCTCCGCCGGGGCGAGTGCGATCAATTGTTGCCGACGACCGGGGTCGAGGCGACGATGCGCGGCTGGTCGACATACAGCGTCCAGAAATTCGCGATCTCGCCGCGCGGGCCGTTCGTCACCTTGGCGAACGCCGCCTTGGCTTCGGCCGACTGGCCGGCACGGGCATGGGCGATGCCGATGCGGGTGTTGACCTCGTCGGCATCGACGCCGCCCTTCGACAGTGCGAGCTGATACAGCTCGACCGCCTTGGCGTTGTTGTTGTTCGCCAGATAGACGTTGCCCGCTGCCGCCGCCGCGCGGCCGTTCGCCGCCGACTTGGCACGGGTTTCGAGGCCCGTCATCGGACCATCGGTGCGAATCTGGCCCTGCGCGGTGGTCTTGAGGCCGGTGAAGATCGTCGCCGACGCCGGAATCTTGCCGGTCGCGCGACCTTCGTCGATCACCGCGACCGTCTCATAGGGCAGGCCGATGTCCTGCGTCGTCTGGACATATTCGCGATAGTCGTTCTGGTCGGCGAGCGACTTCGTCTCGCGCATCAGCCGCAGCACGTCGACACGCGCCTGATTGCCCAGCGTCGCGCCCTTGTTGTCGGCGCGGTCGCGGAACAGGATCAGCACCTTGCGCCAGTTCGCCTGCGTCGGATATTCGGTGAGCTGGCGGCGCGCCCACTGGCTCGCCTCGGCCGAACGATTGGCCTTGTACAGCGTCGAAATGGCATAGTCATACCAGTTGGGCGGCACCGGCTGGCCCGATGCCTTGCGCGCGGCGATGACCTTGTCGATCGAGGCGAGGCCCTGATCGACGTTGCCGCCCTGGATGTTGAGCTGCGCCAGACGCAGGTCGAGATCGGGGTTGTTGTAGCCCGCCGCGCGGGCGCGCTCGAAATTCTGGATCGCCACGGCGTTCTGCTTGGCGTCGAGCGCAAGGATGCCGCGATTATAGTAGAGTTCGCCCTTCGCACCGGCGTCCAGCTTGGGACTGGCGAGCAACTGGTCGATCGCGGTGGCGAGCGCCGGGCGATCGTTCTTCGCCTGTGCGGCCGAAACCTTCAACTGGGCGAGGAAATAGGCTTCATCGACATTGCCGGCGGTCGCGGCAGCCTGCGCGGCGGCGAGCTGCTGGTCGGCGGTCGCGAAATCCTTCGCCTTGATCGCAGCGTCGGCGGCGAGCGCTGCGGTGCGGAACGCCTCGCTGATCTGGATCTGCGGCGCGGCGGGCGCCTCTTCCTTCTTCTTGCGCTGGGCATCGGCGGAAGGCGTGATCGCCAGGGTTGCACCCAGGCCGAACAGGGCGGCGAGGGCAGCCTTGGAAACGAACGTCATGCCGTGAACTCTCCCGAAACTGGTGGCCGGACGCGCGCCCGGCAGGCGGCGTCCATCTAGGTGCTGGCGCGTATCCGCACAAGCGCGCACACGCCGCCAACTACCCGACGCCCGGTGAACGCGCGTTGAACGTTTCGGCTCCACCATCGGGCTTTGACGGCCGCGATCCCGGGCGGCTAAGCGGCGGCGATGATCGCTGTCCTCTCCCCCGCCAAGACGCTCGACTATGCCTCGCCCCTGCCCCCGCGCACCCCGTCGACGCCGCGACTGGCGGCGGAAGCCGACACGCTCGCGCGCGGCGCGGCACGGCTGGGGCCGGGCAAGCTGGCGACGCTGATGAAGATCTCGCCCAAGCTGGCCGAGCTGAACGCCGCGCGGTTCCGCGATTTTCCGCAGGCGGCGGCGCGACCGGCGCTGATGGCGTTCGCCGGCGACGTCTATACCGGGTTCGAGGCCAAGTCGCTCGACACGCCGGCGATCGACTTCGCGAACGATCACGTCCGCATCCTCTCCGGCCTGTACGGGCTGCTCCGCCCATTGGACGCGATGCGGCCGTACCGGCTGGAGATGGGGACGCGCTGGGCACCGGGCCGGGCGAAAGACCTGTATGCGTGGTGGGGCGACCGGATCGCGACATTGCTGGCCGGCGATGTCGCCGATGCGGGCACGGACACGGTGCTGAACCTCGCCAGCCAGGAATATTGGCATGCGGTGGCGGGCCGGCTCCCCGCCGGGATCCGCGTGATCGACGTCGATTTCCGCGAGCCCGGCCCCGATGGTCCGCGCTTCGTCAGCTTCCATGCCAAGAAGGCGCGGGGGATGATGGCGCGCTGGATGTGCGAACACCGCGCGACCGATGTCGCGGCGATGCAGGGGTTCGACAGCGACGGCTATCGCTTCACCGGTGCCGAGGGCGACCGCTGGAGTTTCGTGCGCGGGTAAATTTTCGTGGCGGCGCCGGCCCGCATCCGCGTGAGCGGATCAAACAACCTACCCGCGCAGGATCGCCGCGATACCGGCGATCACCGACGATCCGGCGAGTGGCCCGATGAACATCACGAGCAGAAACAGGCCGATAGTGGCGAGGATCGTCCGTTCCTGTCGCCGGGTCAGTCGCGGCCGGGGCGGTTCATAGCCGTCGGGCGGCGGGGGCCAGGCGTTACTGTCGTAGAACACAGCGGCGGCAACGCACGATGTGCCACTCGGGATGCGGCGTTACGTCCGATCGGGCACTCGTTTCGCCGCAACGACGATCACCGCGCTCGACAGCAGGATCGACGACACCAGCGCACCGATCGCGAGCAGGCCGCCGTTGCCGATCTCGATCCGCGCTTGCAGCCGGCCGCGCTTGCCGACGCGCAGCCTGAGTTCGGCGAGGTGGCGGGAGGGTGTTGGCGGAACCATGTCGATCAGAACGTCGCCGGTCGCGATCGGGTCCGGATTCATTCACCGTCGAAACCGACGTTGTCCCAATCTGCTTCCCTCCCTGGAAGGGAGGGGTCGGGGGTGGGTTGGCCGGTTGTGGAGCGCTTACGTTTCCTCGCGGGCCGACCCACCCCCGGCCCCTCCCTTGTCAGGGAGGGGAGCCTCCTAAAGCTGCCGTCTGGCTGAAGGCCGATCGGTCCTACAAAGCCGGATGTCGTGCGGACCATGGCGGCTCCTTCGTCGCGGTCGCGGCGCGGAACGCGGTCCACAGGAAAGGCGCCCCCGCTACGTGGCGGGGGCGCTCCCTCTCCTACCCCTTTACGCCGGCTCGCGGACCTTCGGCGCGGCGTCGCGCACGCCGGCGTCGACCGCATCGGCGAACTGCGCGAAATTCTCCACGAACAAGTCGACCAGCTTGGCCGCCGTCCGGTCATATGCCTGCGCATCGGCCCAGGTCGAACGCGGGTCGAGGATCGTGGCGTCGATCCCCGGCACCGCCACCGGCACCTCGAAGCCGAAGTTGGGATCGGTGCGGAACTCGGCGTCGTTCAGCGACCCGTCGAGTGCTGCATTGAGCAGCGCGCGCGTCACCTTGATCGGCATGCGCTTGCCGGTGCCATATTGCCCGCCGGTCCAGCCGGTGTTGACCAGCCAGCAATCGACATTGCCCTTCGCGATCCGCTCCTTGAGCAGATTGCCGTAGACCGAGGGGTGACGCGGCATGAACGGCGCGCCGAAGCAGGTCGAGAACACCGGTTCCGGCTCGGTGACGCCGATCTCGGTGCCCGCGACCTTCGAGGTATAGCCCGACAGGAAGTGATACATTGCCTGATCGGGCGTCAGCTTCGCGATCGGCGGCAGGATGCCGAAGGCGTCGGCGGTCAGCATCACCACGTTGCGCGGCGTCGGCCCCATATTGTCGGCCGAGGCATTGGGAATGTAGTCGATCGGATAAGCCGCGCGCGAATTTTCGGCGATCGCCGGATCGTCGAGGTCGAGCGTCCGCGTCTCGGCATCCATCACGACGTTTTCGAGCACGGTGCCGAAGCGCTTGGTGGTGGCGAAGATTTCCGGCTCGGCCTCGGCCGACAGGCGGATCATCTTGGCATAGCAGCCACCCTCGAAATTGAAGACCGCCGTGTCCGACCAGCCATGCTCGTCGTCGCCGATCAGCGTGCGGTTGGCGTCGGCGCTGAGCGTCGTCTTGCCGGTGCCCGACAGGCCGAAGAACACCGCCGTATCGCCGTCACGGCCGATGTTGGCCGAACAGTGCATCGGCATCGTGCCCGTTTCGGGCAGCAGATAGTTGAGCAGGCCGAA
This sequence comes from Sphingomonas sp. Leaf407, assembly GCF_001425385.1. Taxonomy (GTDB): domain Bacteria; phylum Pseudomonadota; class Alphaproteobacteria; order Sphingomonadales; family Sphingomonadaceae; genus Sphingomonas. The sequence continues at coordinate 289,750 of NZ_LMQO01000003.1, read as the reverse complement.
GACCGACTTCTTCATCTCGCCGGCATATTGCGTGCCGCCGATCAGGATCAGCTTGTCGGTCAGGCTGACCGCGATCACCGTCTCGCTGCGGCAACCATGACGTTGGGGATCGGCGCGGAAGTTTGGCAGGTCGATGATGGTATAGTCGGGCGCGAAGTCCGCCAGATCGGCGACATCAGGGCGCACCAGCATCGTGCGGATGAACAGATTGTGCCACGCCAGCGTGTTGATGACGCGCACCTTGACGCGGTGCTCGGGCTGCGACCCGCCGTGCAGGTCCTGCACGAACAGCGTCGGTTCCTTGGCGACTTCGTCGAGGAAATCGGCCTTCAGCGCGGCGAAGTGCGCCGGCTCCATCGGCCGGTTGGTCTTGCCCCACCAGATCGTGTCCTCGGTCTTCGCATCGCGGACCATGAACTTGTCCTGCGGGCTGCGGCCGGTGTGGCGGCCGGTGGTGACGACCAGCGGGCCGTCCTTGGCCAGCCGCCCCTCGCCGCGCGCGACCGCCTGTTCGACCAGTTGCGGCGTGACGAGGTTCCAGTGGACATCGGCCCCGGTCTCGATCCCCATCGCGTCCAGTCCGAAATCCGGCGTGACGTTCGCCATGCTGCCTGCACTCCCCTGCCCGATGCGATGCCAGGAACGATCGTGCGCCCGGTCCATCCATCGAATCATGATGCTTGCTTTATGCGTGCGAACACTTGCCGTCAAACACGTTAAACGCGGTTTTCGGGCGATATGTTGCTTTCGGACCGCCCGGCTAGTCTTGTCGAACGCTGGCAGTATTTGTCGGATGATTGGGCGGGGCGGCGGCGGTGGATAGTCGTTGCGCCGTGCCCCCGCTTTCCCGTAACCGTCGTCGATGGGCATGGAGCTTTGGCAATGACCGCGACGATCGCGCTGGTCGACGATGACCGCAACATCCTGACCTCGGTGTCGATCGCGCTGCAGGCCGAAGGGTTCGTCACCCGCGTCTATTCGGATGGCGAAGTCGCGCTGAAGGCCTTTGCCGAGAACCCGCCCGACCTTGCGGTGCTCGACATCAAGATGCCGCGGATGGACGGCCTCGAACTGCTGCGCCGACTGCGCGAGAAGAGCCGGCTGCCGGTGATCTTTCTGACCAGCAAGGACGACGAACTCGACGAGGCGCTGGGCCTCGCGATGGGCGCGGACGATTATATCGCCAAGCCGTTCAGCCAGCGGCTGCTGATCGCGCGCATCCGCGCCATCCTGCGCCGCGCCGAATCGGCGCTCGGCACCGGCGAGGGCGGCGGCGAGGCGGCGCAACCGGTGCTGGAGCGCGGCCGGTTGCAGATGGACCCGGCGCGCCACCGGGTGACGTGGCACGGCGACAATGTGACGCTGACCGTCACCGAATTCCTGATCCTCGAAACGCTCGCCAGCCGCCCCGGCATCGTCAAGACGCGCAACCAGTTGATGGACGCCGCCTATCACGACGACATCTATGTCGACGACCGCACGATCGACAGCCACATCAAGCGGCTGCGGCGCAAGTTCCGCCAGGTCGACAAGGAATTCGACGCGATCGAGACGCTCTATGGCGCCGGCTACCGTTTCGCCGACGATTAGAGGGGAGCCGAAGCCCCTCCCTGACAGGGAGGGGTTGGGGTGGGTCGGCCCGCGCGGGAACGCTGCGCCTGCCCCGCACCGACCCACCCCCGACCCCTCCCTGCCAGGGAGGGGAGAGATTGCCCATGCCCATCGCTGACCCGGTCGATACCGGCCCGACCGACGAAGGGGCGCTGTCGCTGCGCTGGTCGGGGCGGGTGTCGCTCACCCCGCGCATCCTGTTCGTCAACATCTTCGCGCTGGCACTGCTGGCGGGCGGCTTCTTCTATCTCGACGGCTACCGCGCGCGGATCGTCGACGGCCGCGTGGCGCAGGCCGAGCGCGAGGTGCGGCTGATCGCCGAGGCGCTGGCGTTGCTCCCGCCCGCCGAGCGGACCGACGAAATGGTGTTCTTCGCCCGCGCGGCAGGGATGCGGCTGCGCATCTACGACCGGCGCGGGCGGCTGGTCGCCGACAGCCGGCAACTGGGCGTGCGCAATTTCCAGTTGCGCGATCCCGACAAGGACGGCTGGCAACAGGATGCGGCGCGCGCGCTCGACGCGGTGATCGATACCGTCGTCGGCAACGAACGCGATCCGCTCTACCGCGAACGCGCGCCCGGGCGGGGCCTGCGCTGGCCCGATGTCGTCACCGTCCGCACCACCGGCGGCACGGCGGCGAGCGTATGGCGCGCGCCCGATCGCACGCCCGTCATCACCGCCGCCGCGCCGCTGCCCGAGGACCGGGTGCTGATGTCGACGGTCAACGCGCGCGACATCACCCGCATCGTACGGACCGAACGGGTGCGCCTCGGCATCGTGCTGGGCATCGCCGTGCTGCTGTCGGTGCTGCTGTCGCTGTTCCTCGCGCGCACCATCGTCAGGCCGATGCGGATGCTGGCGCGCGCCGCGATCCGCGTGCGGCTGGGCCGCGACCGCGAGGTCGTCGTCCCCCGCCTGCCCAGCCGCCGCGACGAGATCGGCATGCTCGCCCGCGCCCTGTCCGACATGAGCGGCGCGCTGCGCAGCCGGATCGACGCGACCGAGGCGTTCGCCGCCGACGTGACGCACGAGTTGAAGAATCCGCTCGCCTCGCTGCGCTCGGCGGTCGATGGCCTCGGCTCGGTGCGCGATCCTGCGTTGCAGGCGCAGTTGCTGGCGATCGTGCAGGACGATGTGCGGCGGCTCGACCGGCTCATCACCGATATTTCCGACGCCTCTCGGCTCGACGCGCAACTGGCGCGCGCCCAGTTCGAGCCGGTCGATCTGGCCGCGCTGATCGCCGCGCTAGTCGCCTACCGCGTCGATCGCGGCATCGAACGCGGCGTCCGCCTCGCCTTCGACCGCGACGAGCCGCTGGTAGTGCTGGGCGAGGGCGCGCGGCTGGAGCGGGTGTTCGCCAATCTGATCGAGAACGCCATTTCCTTCTCGCCGCCCGGCGGCACCGTGCGCATCACCGGCGGCGACGACGGCGATCTGGTCGAGGTGCAGGTGGCGGACGAAGGCCCCGGCGTCCCCGAAGCCGAGCGCGAGGCGATCTTTCGCCGCTTCCATTCGGTGCGGCCCGGCGGCGAGGCGTTCGGGCAGCATTCCGGCCTCGGCCTTGCCATCGCGCGGACCATCGTCGAAGGGCATGGCGGTATGATCGCCGTCGATTCCCGCACCGACGCCCATGAGGGCGCACGCTTCATCGTGCAGTTGCCCGCCGCATGAGCGATGCCGATCCGCTCCACGCGACCTGCGTCGCGGTGCGCGGGGCCGGCGTGCTGATTACCGGCCGGTCGGGCAGCGGCAAATCGGACCTCGCGCTGCGCCTGATCGATCGCGGCGCGGTGCTGGTCAGTGACGACTATACCCATTTGCGCCGCGACGGCGACACGCTGGTCGCGACTCCGCCCGCGCGCATCGCCGGGCGGATCGAGGTGCGCGGCGTCGGCATCGTCCCCCTGCCGCATCTGGCAAGCGTGCCGGTCCGCCTGCTGGTCGACGCCGACTACGCGCCGCCGCGCCTGCCCGATACGGACACCATCGTCCTGCGGGACGTTCCGATTGCCCATGCCCGCCTCGCGCTGCGCGAGGCATCCGCCCCGCTGAAGGTCGAACTGTTGCTCGCAAGGATCATCGCATGACCACGGCCCCCATCCTGCTCGTCACCGGCATGTCGGGGGCGGGCAAGTCGACCGTCCTGCGCACGCTGGAGGACCTAGGCTGGGAAGTGGTCGACAATCTGCCGCTGCGCCTGCTCGAAGGGCTGCTGGCGATCGGCACACGCGATACCGGGCGGCCGCTGGCGCTGGGCCTCGGCCCCCAGACGCGCGGGTTCGACGCGCGACAGATCGTGCAGGCGATCACCGACCGCCCGGCGATGGGCCTGAGCATCCTGTTCGTCGACTGCGACACGCCCGAACTGGAGCGGCGCTACAACGAGACGCGGCGGCGGCACCCGCTGGCGCAGGACCGGCCCGCCCGCGACGGTATCGCCCGCGAACGCACGCTGCTCGGCCCGCTGCACGGCTTCGCCAACCGGCTGGTCGACACCACTGACCTGTCGGCCAGCGACCTTGCGCACTGGGTCCGCGATACCTTCACCCCCGATGGCGGCGGCGAACCGGTGCTGTCGGTCCTGTCGTTCGGCTTTTCGCGCGGCGTGCCGCGCGACGCCGACATCGTGCTCGACATGCGCTTCCTGCGCAATCCGCACTGGGACCCGGACCTGAAACCCGGCACCGGGCGCGACCCCGATGTCGCCGCCTATGTCATGGCCGATCCCGCCTATGACGCGGCAATGGCGTCGATCGAAACCATGCTCCTGACGCTGCTGCCGCGCTATCACGCCGAGGGCAAATCCTATGTGACGGTCGCGTTCGGCTGCACCGGCGGGCGGCACCGTTCGGTCCATGTCGCCGAACGGATGGGGGCATGGTTGCGCGAACACGGATTTTCGCCCACCATACACCACCGCGACCTTGGCACCGCGCCGCAGGACTCACTCGACGGCGCGGTGCAGGCGCCATGACGGATATAGGAACGACGACGAACATGATCGGCCTGGTATTGGTGACGCACGGGCGCCTCGCCGACGAGTTCGTCACGGCGATGGAACATGTGGTCGGCCCGCAGGAGCGGATCGCCACGGTCTGCATCGGCCCCGAGGACGATATGGAGGAACGCCGCGCCGACATCGCCGCCGCGATCGCCGCGGTCGATACCGGGCGCGGGGTGATCGTGCTGACCGACCTGTTCGGCGGCACGCCGTCGAACCTCGCCATCTCGCTGATGGAGGCTGGCCGGATCGAGGTGATCGCCGGCATCAACCTGCCGATGCTGATCCGGCTGGGCGGCGCGCGGAAAGCGATGAAGGTCGTCGAGGCGGTGGCAGCGGCGCGCGAGGCGGGGCGCAAATATATCTCGGTCGCCAGCGAAGTGCTGGGCGAGGCAGCGGCATGACCGTCAGCCGCACCGTGCAGATCACCAATCGCCGCGGCCTGCACGCCCGCGCCTCGGCCAAGTTCGTGACGATGGCCGCCGCGCAACCGATCGAGGTCAGCGTGGAAAAGGACGGATCGCGCGTCACCGGCACGTCGATCATGGGCCTGATGATGCTGGGCGCCGCAAAGGGCGACCACATCACGATCAGCGCGGCGGGCGACGGCGCGGATGCGGTGGTCGGGCAGCTCTGCCAGTTGGTCGAGGACCGCTTCGGCGAGGATTGACCTCCACCAGCACCCCTACAATTTTTTGGGGGTGGCGGACCCACACCCCGCATCGTAGCGCCGCAGCCCTATGGCACTCCCCGCGACCGCCGGTATCGACACGCTGACCGACAAGGAGAAGCAGACGCTTCGCCTGATCGTGCGCGGGCATGACGTGAAATCGATCGCGGTGACGCTCGACCTGTCGGTCCATACCATCAACGAACGGCTGCGCGAGGCACGGCGCAAGCTGGCGGTGTCGAGCAGCCGCGAGGCGGCGCGGCTGTTGCTTGCGGCGGAGGAGGAGGTGCCCGCCGCCCCCCAAAATTCTGCGGACAGACAAAGCGGGGATGACCGCGCCGCGCAACCGGTCGATCCCGATACCGCGCCGATCGTCGGCGTCGGGACGGCGCAACGCCGCTCCCGCATCCTGATCGGAGCGTTTTGCATGACCCTGATGCTCGGCCTGCTGGCCCTGACCCTGCTGCCCGCCACGCCGCAAACGCCGCCCCCGCCGCCCGCGACGCTACCCACCATCCCCGCGCCCGAGGCGGCCAAACGCTTCCTGCTGCTGGTCGATGCCGGCCGCTGGGACGACAGCTACCGCCTGTTCGGCGTTGCCTTCCGCAAGCTCAACACCGCCGAGGTCTGGGCAAAAGTGTCGGACAAGGTCCGCACGCCGCTCGGGACCGTGCAGTCGCGCGAGCTGATCGGCGAGGAATATCTCCCCGCCCCGCCCTATGGCTATCAGGTCGTCAAATTCCGCACCCGCTTCACCGGCAAGCCCGAACCGACGGTCGAGACGGTGACGCTCGATCAGGAGCAGGAAGACTGGCGCATCGTCGGCATCACGATCGGCTGAGCGGTTCGGGCGGCGTCCATGCCGTTGGCCAGTGGTCGAAACCCTTTGCCGCCCGGATCGTCGTTCCCTGCAACGCGAAGAATACGAATTCGGGCGGGTCGGGCCAGCCGAACCACATGCGGTCGCGCACCACCCACACTTCGTCGCCGACGTTCGCCACCCCGATCGTATCGTCGCCGAACCGGCCCATGACCGGATCGGCCTCGATCGCGGTGGCTTCGTCGGCGCTCGGGGGACGCCATGTTACCGCGATCGTCCGGCACCGGCGGAAATGCTGGGCGAAGCGCACATCGTCCCACAGGCTATGCCCGAAACCGTCGCTATCCGCCGGCAGGCCGATCCCGAACAGGAAACGAAGATACTCGACCACGCCGCGCAGCATGGCGCATGTTCACGCCGAACCTCGCGCGGCGCAAGCGTTACGCGCCCCGCAACCGCCGCTCTTCCTCGACCATATAGTCGCGCGTCAGCGGCAACGCCCAGCGGTTGCGGGCCAGTTGCACCTGATAATTGACCATGCCGCCATGGCGGAACGCCGCCGCCGCACCCGCCAGATAGAAGGTCCACATCCGGTAGAACCGCTCGTCGTACAGTGCGACGATTCGGTCCTTCGCTGCCACCGTCCGCGCATACCAGTGGTCGATCGTCAGCGCGTAATGGACCCGCAGCACCTCGACATCGGTCGCGATCAGCTTGGTGCCCTCATAGCCGCGCACGATCTCCGACAGCGCCGGGTTGTAGCCGCCGGGGAAGATATATTTGGTGGTGAAGGTATCCGTGACGCCCGGCACCCCCATCCGCCCGATGGTGTGGAGCAGCATCACCCCGTCGTCGCTCAGCAACTCGCGGCATTTGCGGAAGAACGCGCCATAGTGCGGCGGCCCGACATGCTCGAACATGCCGACCGAGACGATCCGGTCGAACCGGCCGGCGACGTGACGATAGTCGATCAGCTCGAACTTTACCTTGTCGGCGACGCCGGCGTCCTCGGCCCGCCTGCGCGCGACCTTGATCTGCGCTTCGGACAGGGTGACGCCCAGCACCTCCGCCCCGGTCCTGGCGTGGAGATACAGCGCCATCCCGCCCCAGCCGCAGCCGATGTCGAGCACGCGCATTCCCGGCCTGATCGCGAGCTTGGCGGCGATATGCGCCTTCTTGTCGGCCTGCGCCTGTTCGAGCGGATGGTCGGCATCGGTGAAATAGGCGCAACTGTACTGAAGGTCGTCGTCGAGAAAGAGCGCATAGAGCCGGTCCGACAGATCGTAGTGATGCGCGACGTTGCGCTTCGACCGTCGTGCCATGTTCACCCGGTCGATCCGGTGGCGCACCGCGTCGAACCAGCGGATCGGCAGCGACGGCTTCAGGTTCCTGCCCCGCCCCCATGGCGTGTTGCCGGTCAGCAGCTCCACCAGATCGCGGATGTCGCCGCGTTCGATCAGCAGGTCGCCGTCCATGAACGCCTCCGCCGCGCCCAGTGCAGGATGGCGGACAATCCGCCCGGCGACGCCGGGGCTGGCGAAACGGATCGCCACGTCGCGAAAGGCCGGATCGGGCGCGCCGAAGGTGACGGTGCGGCCATCGGCATGGGTCACGGTGAGTTGGCCCCGGCGGACCGTGCGGGCGAGGAAGCTGTCGATAAGCGCCATGCCCGGTCCGCTACCGCGCAAATGTGGCGTCGTTATGGATGTATGGCAAACAGCGTTGCTTGCCCCTCCTGACGGTTGCGCTACACCCCCGCCCCATGTTTTCCCGCCTGCGCGACCGCCCGTGGACCACCGCCCTGCTGATCGGAATCGCCGCGCAGGCGCTGTTCCTGTGGGGGCTGGGACGGCCGGGCACATTGTCGTTCGACGAGGTGCATTACGTCCCCGCCGCGCGCACGCTGCTCGCACTCGCCTTCCCCGCGAACACCGAACATCCGCTGGTCGCCAAGGCGATGATCGCGGGCGGTATCGCGCTGTTCGGCGACAATCCATGGGGTTGGCGGATCATGGGGACGATCGCGGGGACCGCGACCGTGCTGGGCGTCTTCGCCTGTCTCCACCTGCTGTTCCGCCGCGCCCATGTCGCCGCGTTCGGCGCGGGGCTGGCGCTGCTCAACCAGACCCTGTTCGTGCAGGCGCGCACCGCGATGCTGGAGGTGTATCTCGGGGCGTTCGTCACCCTCGCCATCGCCGCGTTGCTGTGGTCGATGCGCGGCCGCCCCCTGCCCCGCCTCACGCTGGCGGCGGTATTGTTCGGGCTGGCGGTCGGGGTGAAATGGGCGGCGGTGCCCTATGTCGCGGGCGCGGGGCTGCTGCTGGTGTGGGGCAAGACCGGCGAGCGCGACCGGTGGCCGGGGCTTGGGCTGCTTCCGGCGCTGGCGATCCTGTTCGGATTGAGCATCACCACCTATTTCGCGACCTTCGCCCCCGCCTTCTTCTACGCGCAGGAGCCGCTGACGCTCGGTCGGCTGCTGCCGTTTCAGTGGGAGATGTACCAGCGGCAAACGCAAATCCTCGCCCCCCACCCCTATCAGTCGAGCTGGTGGAGCTGGCCGCTGCTGCTGCGCCCGATCTGGTATTTCTATGAACCCGATGGCGGGGTGCAGCGCGGGGTGCTGCTGCTCGGCAATCCGGCGATCATGTGGGGCGGGCTGGCGGCGGTCGCGCTGTGCCTGTGGACGGGGGTGAAGCGGCGATCGAGCGCGCTGACCGGCGTCGCGCTGCTGTGGATCGGGTCGATCGCGGTGTGGGCGGTGATCCCCAAGTCGCTCGGCTTTTATTATTATTACCATCTGTCGGGCATCTGGCTGTGCCTCGCGCTCGCCGCCGCGTTCCATGCGTACGGCAAGGGCCGCTGGCGCCATGCCGACGAATGGTTCGGCTATCTGGCGATCGCGCTGTTCGTCTATTTCTATCCCATCCTCAGCGCCGCCGCGCTGGCCGGACCGCAGTCGTTCAATCGCTGGATGTGGTTTCCCGACTGGCGTTGATTTGATTCACGCGAAGGCGCGAAGGCACGAAGAAGGTTTTGGTTCGCGCGGAGGCACGGAGGCGCGGAGGAATGTTGCGCTTGCCGCGACAGCGGCTCTCCCTCTCAGGGTTCAGCAAGCGAGAGGCTTCGCCGGATTGGTAACAGTCGTCACGCCCGGACCCCCTCTGCGCCTCCGCGCCTCTGCGCCTCTGCGCGAACAACCTCTTCTTCCTTTTCCTCCGCGTCTCCGCGCCTCCGCGTGAACCCGACTATTTCCGCCCATACCGCCCCCACGTAAACCGCGACGACAGCGCGAAATTCCACACCGCCCCCACCGCGATTCCCGCCAGTGCCGGCAGCGCCCATGCCCCGACCCGCACGTCGTACAGGAACGCCGCGACCCCGACGTTCGCCACCGCCCCCACCGAACACACCGCGCAGAACGACACCCACCCGTCGAACAACGCCCGCGTCCCCCGCAGCCGCCGGTCGCGATAGGTCAGCAGGTTGTTCAAAAAGAAATTGAACGTCATCGCCACGAACGTCGCCACCACGGTCGCCGCAATGAACCCCGCGCGCACCTCGAACAGCAGCGCCAGCGCGGCCAGATGGACGACCGCCCCCATCGCCCCGATCATCGAGAACAGCACGAAGCGCACCGGCACCACCCGCCCGGCCAACCGGTCGTACAGCGCGATCAGATATTCGAGCGCCACAACATGGTCGAGCTTGCTCTCCCCCACCGCCCGTGTGCGGAACACATAGGGCAGCTCGGCGAAGCGCAGCGGTTTGGGCGCGGCGGTCATGATGTCGAGCAGGATCTTGAACCCGATCGCCGAGAGCCGCGGCACGATGGCGCGCACCGCATCGGCACGGATCATGAAGAACCCGCTCATCGGGTCCGACAGGTCGGCCTTCAGCACCCGGCGCGACAGCCGGGTGGCGAGCGCCGACTTGGCGACGCGGTCGGCGTCCCATTCACCGGTCCCGCCGCCATCGACGAAGCGCGACCCCACCACCAGGTCGAGCGCCGGATCGCCCGCCAGCAGATCGGCCATGCGCGGCAACAACGCCTCGTCATGCTGCAGATCGCCGTCGATCACCGCCACCAGCGGCGCGGCGGTGGCGCACATCCCCTCGATGCACGCGCTCGACAGCCCGCGCCGCCCGATCCGCTGGAGCACGCGCACGCGGGGATCGCTCCGGGCGATGGCGCGCGCCGCGTCGGCGGTGCCGTCGGGACTGTCGTCGTCGACGAACACGACCTCCCAGTTCCGCCCGGCCAGCGCCCGGTCGAGCGCGGCGACCAGCAGGGCCACGTTGCCGCGCTCGTTGAACACCGGCACGACGACGGCGAGGTCGAGCGCCGCGCCCGTCATCGCAGCGCGGCGAGCACCGCGTCGGTCATGTCCTGGGTCGTATCGTTACCACCCAGATCGGGGGTACGATGCCCCGCGACCAGCGCCGCCGTCACCGCCGCCTCGATCCGGTCGGCGGCCTCGGCCATGCCCAGCGAGTGGCGCAGCATCATCGCCGCCGACAGGATCGTCGCCAGCGGATTGGCCTTGCCCTGTCCCGCGATGTCGGGCGCGGAGCCGTGGATCGGTTCGTACAGCCCCTTCTTGTCCTGATTGATCGCGGCCGACGGCAGCATCCCGATCGATCCGGCGCACATGCTCGCCTGATCCGACAGGATGTCGCCGAACAGGTTGCCAGTGACGATCACGTCGAACTGGCCGGGGTTGCGCACCAACTGCATCGCGGCATTGTCGACGTACATGTGCGTCAGCGCCACATCGGGATAGTCGGCCGACACCTCGATCACCACGTCGCGCCACAGTTGCGAGGTTTCGAGCACGTTCGCCTTGTCGACCGAACACAGCTTATGGTTGCGGGTCCGCGCCGTCTCGAACGCGACGCGGGCGATGCGTTCTATCTCGCGCTCGTCATAGCGCATCAGGTCGTGACCCTCGCGCAGCCCGGCGTCGGTAGTGGTCCGGCCCTTCGCCCCGAAATACACGTCGCCGGTCAGTTCGCGCACGATCACCATGTCGATCGCCGCCGCTACCTCGGGCCGAAGCGCCGATGCGTCCTCCAGCCCTGCGAACAGCTTGGCGGGGCGCAAATTGGCAAACAGCCCCAGTGCCTTGCGCAAGCCGAGGATCGCCTGCTCGGGGCGATGCGCGCGCTCGACATTGTCGAATTCGGGATCGCCGACCGCGCCGAACAACACCGCGTCGGCGCGTTCCGCCAGCGCCAGCGTTTCGGGCGGCAGCGGATGGCCGTGCGCGCGATACGCCGCGCCGCCGACCGGCGCTTCCTCGAACTGAAACGCGAAACCTAAACGATCCAGTCGTTCAAGCACCTGCCGCGCCGCCGCCACCACTTCCGGTCCGATCCCGTCACCGGGCAGTATTGCGATCAACGCCATCGGTCTTCCATCCCTTTTGCGCAGCTAAGTTGCGCGAAGCCTCGTTCGACCGAGCGCTTGCCCTATGCCACCGCCCTTTTCAACCGCTCGACCAGCCGCTGCCGCGCATCCAGCGCCACCGCCGCCCGCCCGGTCATCAGGTCGCGTTTCAGGAAATGCCCAGATAACGCGAGACCGTCGAACGCCGCGTCCCAATCGGCCGGGCCACCCTCCGCCAGAAACCGCGGCAAGCGCAGCAACCGGTGTTCGAGGCCGATCGCTTGGCACCAAGCCACCGCGCCGCCGCTTTTGGGGCTGACATGAGTCAGGTCGTCCGACGTGCCACTGACAACGCATTCGTCCAGCGACAAGCCGAAGCCCAGTTCGGACAGGACCAGCAATTCGGTCCGTACCAGCGCGCCGATCCAGTCGCGCGCCGCCGGTGCCGCGACGATCGCGGCGAGCAGTCCGTCGACGGCGGCATGGACCCGGGGATAGGGCTGTCCTTCGGGCAAGGCGGCGGCGATCAGCGCGCAGAGCCAGTCGATCGCGGCCGCCGCCACCGGCTCGGCGAACAACGGCGCGCGGCTCTCGACCAGTTCCAGCGTCAGCGCGGGTAGCTGCACCTCGGTCCGCGCGTGCCATGTGCCGCGCACGATATTGCCGGGTTGCAGGATCGGGCGGATCGCCCGCGATCGCCCGCCGCGCACATAGCCCGGCTGCACCCCGGCATCGGCGGTCAACGCCCGGACGACCGCGCCATGTTCGCCATGCGCGCGGGCGGAGATCAGGATGGCGGTGGCGATCAGGTGCATCGGCGATCCCGTCGTACCACATCGCCCCAACGAACACAGCCGGAAGCACGACGATGCGTGCTCCCGGCCATGATCGGGTCCGCCCTCGTCGAGCAGACCCTGTTCGCGCTTCGCTTACTTGCCGCGCAGCGAATTGATGATCGCGATGCCCAGCACGCCGCCCAGCGTCGCGGCGGTGAACGGCCGCTCGCGGATGAACTGGCGGGCGTAGTCGATCGCCGGACGCACCGTCTGCTCGACCGCATCCTTGGCATCGCCAAAGCCCTTCTGGAGCTTGCCGTCGAGCTGGTCGGCCTTGCCTTCGCTCTGCAGCGACTTGTCGCCCAGCGCCTGGCCGACGCCTTCCTTCAGCTTGCCGCCAAGGTCGTTGGCCGATCCGGTCAGGGTATCCGTGTTCATCGATAATCTCCTTCGTTCGTGTTGGTGAAATCGGTTGCCGGACGTTCGGGAGTGTCGGTCGGTTCCGTCACGGGCGTCTTGTCGTCACCCTTTTCGCCGAGCATCCGCGACACCGCGCGCCGCGCCGGCTCACGCCCGCCAAGGCCGAAGGCGACGGCGAACGCCACCGCGACCGCGCCGAGGATTAGCCCGAACGCCAGGTTGATGATGTCGTCGGCCAGCCCCATGAAGCGCAGGCCGATCGCGGTGCCGAGCACGATGATCGCGACGCGGACGACGGGGGCGGCGACGCGCGCGCCTTCCTGGCCGTTGCTCTCGATCGCGCGGGCGATCAACCGGGCGATGACGACGGCGGCGAAGATGATGATCGCGCCGAACACGACCTGCCCGAACAGCGACAGCACCTCGGCCATGATCCGCGAGCCATAGGCGAAATTGAGCTGGCGGAACGCCTCCATCAGCCCGAAGATCAGGATCGCGGCGAACACGCCGTTGCCGACCGCCTTCGACGGGGTGAGCGCGGGGGCCACCGCGTCGCTGCGCTGCGTCGTCTGCTGCCACAGCCCGGTCGACCCCACCGCCCGGTCGAACCCGGTGGTCGCGAGGAACTGCGCGGCGAGGCGCGAGGCGAACTTGCCGATCGCATAGGCGACGGCGAGGATCAGTCCGGCGGCGATGACATGCGGGATCGCGTCGAGGATGATGCGCAGCATCGCGGTGGCGGGTTGCGAGATCGCGGCGATATTCAGCGTATCCAGCGCGGCGATCGCGACCGGAATGATGATGAGCGCGAACACGATCGCACCGATCGTGCGCGACAGCATCGACGGGTCGGTCGGGATGTCGCCACCGATCCGTGCCGAGAAACGCTCGACATGGCTGGCGGTGACGACCGCCTCGACCGCCTTGCGCGCGACCTTCGCCAGCACATAGCCAAGGAAGAAGATCAGCCCCGCGCCGATGATGTGCGGCACGGCCTGGCCGAACCCGCGCAGCATGTCGCCGAGCGGCCCGGTCGCGCCGGTCAGCCCCAGCGGTTGGGTGGCGAGGAACAGCGCGATCAGCAACACGACCCAATACACCGCATCGCCCACCTGCGCGCCGACGCTGTCGGGATGGCGTTCGGTCAGCGACGGATCATTGGCGTGGCGGGCGAGCGGCGTGCGGTTGACGAGCTTCGCCACGCCCCATTTCACGCCGCGCGCGATCAGCCAGCCGATGCCGAGGATGACGAGCGCGGCCAGCAGCCGCGGCCCCCATTGCTCGACATAGAGCCACAACTGGCTCCCGAATTCGCGGGTGTTCGACACGACGGTGCCGCCCGCATAGGTGACGTCATTCATGATTGGGGTATCATCCCTGTCTGTAAACTGGTTCGGGGGCCAGCCGGCCCCCGGTCATCGGCCGCAGAACGGTCGGAGGACGGCCGAAATCGCGCGTTCGCGTCGTTCCGGCCCGATCCTCAGAGCGCGGGCGGCGGGTTCGTGATGATGCCGCATGCGGCGGCGGCCTTGCCGACCTCCAGCGCGACCTTCGGGTCGCGGATCTGGCCCGCGACGCGGATGAAATCGCCCGACGTCAGCCGGCCCGGCGTCGTGTCGCCTTCGCGCGCCGCCCGCGCGGCGCGGCCGAGCTGCTGCAACTGGCCGATCGACAGGTTGGCCTCAAGCCGGTTGCCGACGCACTGCGACTGGTCGGGCTGAAAGCCATAGCCCTCCAGCGAACCGGCGATCTTGGCGGAAGGGTCGACACAGCCTGCCGTGGCAAGGCCCATGCCACCGATCGTCAGCAGCACCGTCATCAGCCGTGGGGTATTCATCGTGTTTCTCCCTGTAGGGCTGTTCAAACCAACAGGGCGCGCGCAATTTCCTGGTATTTTTGCATCATCCTACCAGAGATACCGTAATTCCGGCGGTATCGCGGTCGTGATTTCGGCCATGAAGCCAAATGGTTTCGCGGTTCGGCTCCCCAGTCAAGCCGATGACAACAAGGGTATTTTACCCGAACTATTATCCGCGCCGCACCCGATCGACCAACCGACCGACGACTGGCCAGTCGCGTGCAGTTTTCGCACTTTCCACCATTTGGTCGAAGCCGCGCAGCGCCGCCACCAGCGCCCGGTTGGTCCATCCCGGCCGCAACAGCAACAGGTCGACGCACGCCGTCCCCGCGCTGGAAAACTGGCGTTTGTGCTGCCCCTCCCCCTCGGTGAAGTCGAACCGGCGCGCCGCCGGATCGGCGAACAGCGTAGCGAACGCTTCGGCATGCAGCACGCTGCCCGGCGACCAGTCGTTCCACGCCGGATCATGCCCGACATAGTCGTAGCGCACGTCGCCCCCGGTCATCGGGCAATAGAGATAGGCGATGGCCACGTCGTTCACGCACAACAGCCAGCCGAACGCCTCGCCCGCCGCCGCCTTCGCCCGCATCGCCGCGACGAACGCCGGATCGTCAGGCAGCCCGGCCCCGAGCAGCTTCTCCTGATAGGTCCGCGCCGCCACGCCGCGCGCCAGCGCGTGGAACACCGCCATCTCGTCGCCCGAGCGATAGGTCCGCACGTCGAGCGTGCCGCCATTGGCCTCGGCCAGCTTCTTGGTCTTGCGCTTCAACCCCGACCGCGCATTGCCCGACAGACCCGCCAGCCACCCGGCATGGGTGCCGCTCAGATCGGTATGATAGCGGGTATAGCGCTGCCGCAGATAGGTGATGCCGCCGCCCGGCCGCACCGCCTCGACCAGCGCTTCGGGCAGCGACGTGACCGACCATCCCGCCGCCCCGTCCGGTAGCGGCGGCAGCACCGGCACCCGCCCGCCCAGTACGTCGTCCAGTTCGAGGGGCACGCGCACCAATCGGCGGCGTACCGCGAACAGCGTCCGCGCGCCGATCTGGAACTTGATCGGCCATGCCACCGCGCCGCTCACGCCGCGCGTTCCTCGACCATGTTCGACCAGAGCTGCTCCGCCTGCCGCCAGCGGGTACGCAGCACGCTGGCAGGCAGCGGCCGGTCGTCCTGCCCCAGCCGCAAGGCCGGCCGGTCGCGGAAATGCACCGTCGGCAACACGTCGGCGCGCGCGGCGAGCATCCGGCACAGCGCCTCGAACCGGGCGACATGGATGCGGTTGGCGCGGGTGCCGCTGCGGTTCGCCAGTTCGAAGCCATGGCTGACGATCGTCACCGCCGCATGATGTTCGGCCGCCGCATGGGTCAGCGCAGCGCGCATCTCGCCCGTCGACAGCGCGCATATCTGGAAATGCCGCCGCCCGCCGCCCGGCGTCATAATCGTCGTCACCGGCACCTCGGTCAGCCCGCGATGCGCGACCGGCGCGATCTGGTCGGGGCCAAGGCCGATCGCGCTCGGCCATGGATGCTCGGACCCGTTGTGGCTGCTGTCATAGGCGAAGCCGAGCGCGGCCAGCGCGTCGATCGTCGCGTCGTTGGCGCTGTAGCTGCCCGCGCGAAACGCCACCGGCGGCGGCGCGCCGCACGCGACCAGCAACTCGCGCGCCTCGCCCAGCATTGCCTGTTGCTCGTCGAGTGACAGGTCGATCAACTCGAACCGGCCATGCGCCCGCCCCCGGTCCCCCACCGCCGCGCCGACCCAATTGGGGTGCAGGTGCAGTTGCACCTCCTGGCCTGCCGCAACGATCGCCTCGACCACCGGCGCGATCGCAGCGCGGCCGTACAACCGCACCGGCATCGGATCGACGAAGAAACACGCCTTCAGCCCATGCGCCGCCAGCCGCTGCAACTGCCAGCGCACGCCGACCCCCGCCGGCTCCAGCGAGCGGGCGACGACGGTCGCTTCCGGCAGATCGGCGGCATGGTGCCGCCACATCAATTCGGTATCGATGGTCAGGAAGACGGGAGTGGCCATGGCACCGCGCTACCCCGGTTGGGGTAAACATCGCGTAAGCCCGGTGCCGCAACCGGGACCAAACGGTACGCTGCGTACCTTCCGCGAATTAACCATATGGCCGCGCGGTTTTGCGTGAATTTCGCGTCGTACCGGCCAGTTTGCGGTGTTTTCAACCATATATCCCCATCGTTCGTACGGAACGCACCGCATTTTCGATCCGTTTTCCTTTCAACCGATTAACATGTTGGAAGTAACGATGATCGAAGACCACGACCATATCGATGCGATCTTCCTCGTCGCGCGATACGGCCGCGAAGCACCGCAGGTCGCCGATGGCCAGCGCCTTCAGGCTGCCGACCGCGGCGACCGCAGCGAGGTGCGCCGCTGGCGCGGCATCCGCCGCTTCATCCGCCGCTCGATCGGGCCGATGGAAGCAGTCCCGGTCAAAAACCGCTGAGCAGGAAATCGATCGCCGCGACAATCCGGTCCTGCTCGTCGGCAAGCGATGCCACCCGATCCCCCAGTTCGCGGACGGGCACGGCGGCGGCGAGTTGGGTGTACATCACGACCGTTGCATCCTCGACGCGGAATTCAGGATTTAGCCGCCGGACCGGAGGGCTCAACGCATTGACCGGCAATAATGGAACGACGAACCGCGTGGCGAGGTGCGACAGCAGGTCCGACTGACAGTCGAGCAGCAAATCCTGCCCGTCACGCGAGCGTCAGACATCGAACCGCCCCATTAGAACATCCGGTACTTCGCCAGCGGCAGTTCGTTATGGTCGACCCAGCCATTCCACTCCGCGATCGCCGCTTGGTTTTCCTTAAGCCATTCCGCCTCACGCGCCTGCCGGATCGCGTGGGCCAGCCCTGCCTCGCACGCCGCGATCACATCGACGCCCAGCGCTTGCGCATCGGCGATCATCGCCGGATCGATCCTGCCTTCCGCACCCATCGCCAGTCTCCTTGGCACCCGTCCGCGATCCTATCGCGAATGGAAGAAATCATACACCCCCTGCGCCATCGCCGTGCTGACCCCCGGCGCCTTTTGCAGATCGGCCAGACTCGCGTTGCGCACCGCCCGCGCGGTGCCGAAGTGCATCAGCAACGCCTTCTTGCGCGCCGGGCCGATGCCGGGCACGTCGTCGAGCGGGCTGGCGCCGATCGCCTTCGACCGTTTGTCGCGATGCGCGCCGATCACGAAGCGGTGGACTTCGTCGCGCAGCCGCTGGAGATAGAACAGCACCGGTGAATTGACCGGCAGCATCAGTTCGCGCCCGTCCATCAGGTGAAATACCTCGCGCCCGTCGCGCCCGTGATGCGGCCCCTTCGCCACGCCGACCATGCACACGTCCTCGATGCCGAGATCCTCCAGCACCGCCTTCGCCGCGTTCAACTGCCCGCGCCCGCCATCGATCAGCACCAGATCGGGCCAGCCGCCGCCGTCGCGATCGACCTCGCGGTCGGGGTTCTCCTCCTGCGCGCGAGCGAAACGGCGGGTCAGCACCTCCTTCATCATCGCGAAGTCGTCGTTGGTCTGCGCCTCCTTGATGTTGAACTTGCGATACTGGCCCTTGCGGAACCCCTCCGGCCCGGCGACCACCATCGCGCCCAGCGCGTTGGTCCCCTGGATATGGCTGTTGTCATACACCTCGATCCGGTTCGGCGGTCCTTCCAGCTCGAACAGCTCGGCAACCTCGCGCAGCAGCTTCGCCTGCGTCGTCGACTCGGCGTTGCGCCGCTCCAACGCTTCCTGCGCATTGCGCTTCGCCTGATCGAGCAGCCGGCGCCGCGTGCCCCGCTGCGGCACCGACAGCGCGACCTTGAACCCCGCGCGCTCGGCCATCGCCTCGGCCAGCACCTCGGCCTCCGCCAGTTCGCGGTCGACGAACACGTTGCGCGGCGGCGGCACCTCTTCATAGAATTGCATCAGGAACGCACCGAATACCTCGTCCTCGGGCACGTCGTTGGTATGCGCCGGAAAGAAGCTGCGGTGCCCCCAGTTCTGTCCACCGCGAATGAAGAATGCCTGGATGCCGATCACCCCCTCGTGCGCCGCCATCGCGAACACATCGGCGTCGCCGACCCCCTCGGCGTTGATCGCCTGGCTCCCCTGGATGAAGGTCAGCGCCTTCAACCGGTCGCGCAGCACCGCCGCCAGTTCGAAATCCATGTTCTCGGCCGCCGCCTGCATCTGCGCGCCCAGCTTCGCCTGCACCTTCGTCGACTTGCCCGCGAGGAAATCTTTCGCGTCGGACATCAGCTCGGCATAGGCCGCCTGATCGATCCGCCCGACACACGGCGCCGAACACCGCTTGATCTGGTACAGCAGGCACGGCCGGTCGCGCGTCTTGAAGAAGCCGTCGGTGCAGGACCGCAGTAGAAACAGCTTTTGCAGCGCGTTCAGCGTCTGCGTCACCGATCCGGCGCTGGCGAACGGCCCGTAATAATCGCCCTTCGCCCGCCGCGCGCCGCGATGCTTGCTGATGCGCGGAAATTCATGATCGGCGCGCAGCAGGATGAACGGGAAGCTTTTGTCGTCGCGCAGCAGCACGTTGTACGGCGGGCGATAGCGTTTGATGAGTTGCGCTTCGAGCAACAGCGCCTCGGCCTCGTTGTTGGTCGTCACGATCGTCATCGACCGCGTCTGCGCCACCATCCGCTGCAACCGCTTGGTCAGCCGCGCCACCTGCGTATAATTCGCCACGCGGTTCCTGAGCGCGCGTGCCTTGCCGATATACAGTACCTCGCCGCGCGCATCCTGCATCCGGTATACGCCGGGACGCACCGGCAACGTCGCCAGCACGTTGCGGATCGCCGCGACCCCGGCGTCGAGGTCGGGCGTATCCGACCCGCGCACGGTAAAGCTGGCCTTGTCTTCGTTGAAGCGACTGGGGGCATTGGGCGTTTCCGACATCCCCGCCGATTTAGGGAGCGCACGCCGCGAACGCCAGCGGGGCGGGCGTGTGTGGCCTTTGGGTTCACGCGAAGGCGCGGAGACGCGGGGAAAGTTTAGGAAGAAGGGATTCTCGCGCAGAGGCGCGGAGGGGGTGCGCTTGCCGCAATGGCGGCTCTCCATCGTAGGCCGCAGCGAGGGAGAGGCTTCGCCGGGTCGCTGCCATCGTTGCGTGCGCATCCTCTCTGCGCCTCTGCGCCTCTGCGCGAAAATCACTTCTGCTTCTTCCTCCGCGCCTTCGCGTCTCCGCGCCTCCGCGTGAACCCAACGAAGCGTCAGGCCGCGATCCGCCCCCGCCCCGCATCCTTCGCCCGGTACATCGCCCGGTCGGCGCGCTGCATCGCATCGGCCAGCGTCACATCGCCCGGCTCGATCCGCGCCAGTCCCACGCTGACGCTCCACGGCGGTAGGTCGGCGACCGGCCGGCCGGCGCGTTCGCGCAACCGCTCCGCCACCGCTTCGGCATCGTCCGCCGTCGCCACCACCAGAAACTCGTCACCGCCCAGCCGGCAAACGAAATCATGCGCCGCCTCGCGCTGCAACGCCCGCGCGATCGCCACCAGCACGCCGTCGCCCACGCCGTGCCCATGATGGTCGTTGATCGCCTTGAAATGATCGATGTCGATCAGCAGCACGACCCGCCCCGGCACCCGCAACACCGCCTCGTTCGCCGCCAGCGCCGCGCGGTTCCATACCCCGGTCAGCGGGTCGCACAGCGCGATCTCCTGCAACTGCCGTTCCGATCGCATGCCCGGAATCGCCAGCAGCGACAGGTTGGCGATGCTCAGCAGCACCTGATCCGCCAGCATCGGCACCAGCGCCAGATACGGCACCGCCCGCGCGCTCACGACCTCGCCGACCGCGCCCAGCGCATAGCAGGGAATATAGCACAGCAACGCCATCCCCGCGGTCTGCCGCATCGCCCGGCTCCCGTCGCTCGCATGGCTGAACGCCAGCGGCCATCCGAACGCCAGCATGCCGACCGCCAGCCCCAGCGCCAGCAGCAGCCGCCCGGCCAGCATCGCCCCCTCGCCCGGCAGCACGATCGCCGCCGCCGGCACGATCGCGGTCGCCGCGACCACCGCCCACATCCATCGCGCGAACGGTGCCCGCCGGTCGAGCGAGCGCACCCCCGCCAGGATGAAGGCCGTCGACAGCGACAGCAGCCCGTTGAGCGGTGCCGCCGCCCACACCGGCATCGGTTCGCCCAGCGATGCGTAGCCGAGCAGCACGACGCAGTAGCTGGCGCTCGACAACGCCCACCACCGCATCCACGGCGCCCGCCGCCCTCCGGCCGCGACCAGGAACACGACCGCATAGGCCGCGCTGGCAAGGAAGCTGCACTGACGCAGCGTGGACAGGTCGGGCATGTCGAACATCGTCGACCATGGACGATACGCGCCAGATGTTAATAGCCGATAAGGACCGTGCCGGTCGGCCGAGTCGGCACGTCGGATCGCGCCAGTGCCGGCAAATGCCCGTCATTCCGACGGAAGCCGGGATGGCGAAACGATACGCCCGCTATTCCCCGCGTGCCGCCGCGATGATCCGCAGCCCGCGCACCGCATCGACCGGATCGACCGGCACCGGCCCGTGCCCCAGCACCGCGTCGCGCATCGCCGCATAATAGCCGCGCCAGTCGCCCACCGCCGATCGCACCCGCCGCGTCGCGCCCGCGCCGTCGCTCAGCACGCCCCAGTCGCGCTCATCCTCGATGCCATAGCCCGGATCGGCCGGGCTGCCGCCGGCGCGCAGCACCGCTTCCTGCGGATCGATGCCATGTTTGACGAAGCTGCCCTTCGTTCCGTGCAGCGCGAAGCGCGGGCGCGGCGCGGCGACCAGCGACGCCGATCCGATCGTCACCCGCCGCCGGCCATAACGCAGCGTCAGCGCGAAATAATCGTCGGTCGCCGCCGCGTCCCGCTGCACGGCGACATCGCCCGCCACCGCATCGGGCATGCCGAACAGGCGAATCGCCTGATCGATCATATGCGGGCCAAGATCGTTGAGCAGCCCGCCGCCCGGTCCCTCGCCCTCGCGCCAGCCCGGCTTGATCGCCGGACGGAACCGATCCCAGTGGAACTCGGCCAGCATCACCTCGCCCAGCACGCCATCGCGCAACAGTGCCTCGATCGTCAGGAAATCGCTGTCCCACCGCCGGTTGTGGAACACGCTGAGCAGCCGCTCCGCCCCGCGCGCCAGTTGCACCAGCTCGACCGCGTCGCACGCGTCGACCGCCAGCGGCTTGTCGACCACGACATGCCGCCCCGCCGCCAATGCTGCCTGCGCCAGCGGCGCATGACTGTCGTTGGGCGTCGCCACGACGACCAGATCAAGGCTGTCGTCGTCGATCAGCGCTTGGTGGTCGGCATGACGCACGGCACCCGGAAAGCGATCGGTCGGCCGCGATGTCGCGATCGCCGCCAGTTCCATGCCCTCCACGCCCGCGATCAGCGGCGCATGGAACGACGCGCCGGCAAGGCCGAACCCGATCAGGCCGACGCGCACCATCCTATTTCAGCTTCGCCAGCTCGGCGGCGACCTTCGCGACCTGCTCGTCGGTGATCCTGCCCCCCGAATAGGGCTGGACCTGCTTCAGGCTCATCCCCTTGAACATCGGATAGGATTCATGCGCCATCATGCCGGGGAACTGCGCGTCGAGGATCGCCTTGCCCTGCGGGTTGGCAGCGATACTCTCGATCGTGCTGTCGATGGTCAGGCTGGCGGCGGCGGGCGCGGCGGCCGGTGCCTGTGCCGACCCCATGGCCGGAACGGCGAGCAACGCAGCGGCAAGCAACACGAACTTCATCATACACATCTCCCCTGCCGGCATCTCCGCCGACAGCACGCCACGCTATCGCATCCGCGCGGCCTACGGAACCGCCCGTGTCCGCGTCGGGTGAGCGGATGGCCGGAAACCTCCGCCAAACGCCGCGACCGTCCCGGTCGGGATCGGGAAGCGCAAGCGATGTCGAGACGTTTTAGAACCCGCCCCTCGCGAAGCCCCGCGAAAATCCGCCCGAACGCAGGACCAGCAGCAATATCCAGGCCAGCACGCATCCCCAACCAAACACGTCTCCGACCATGGCGTAGATGGTGGCATCACCGGGATCGACAGGTATTCGGGCACGCAAAATGCCCATCGCGGCATTGCTGCGACGCTCGGCGATCACGCGGCCGTAACGATCGCTCACGACGCTGATGCCATGCCGCGCCGCGCGGGCGATCGAGGCCCCGCCCTCGACGCCGCGCAGGACCGTCATGCGAGCGGTCAACCAATCGTCCACCGCGAAGTCGTTCGCGGGCACCAGCATCACCCGGGCATCCTTACCGGCATAGTCGCGTTCGAGCGTCGGAAAATGCATGTCCTTGCAGATCGCCACGCCCGTCCCGTTCAGAACGATGGCGGCGCGCCCGGGCGTGATGCCTGCCTCGACGCCGGGCACCAGATGCTGTTTCACATACCAGCGATAGGAGCCGTCCGGCCGGGCGATCAGCGCGCGATTGGTGATCCGCTTCGCCTCGTCCACGATGACGCCGACGACAATCGTCGCATTTTTCCGTGCGGCATAGGCGGCAAGCGAGCGCGCGCCCCGCTCGGCAACGACGGCCGGAAGCCGGACGACGCCTTCGGGGAGCAGCACGATCATGCCCGGGGCGATCACGCGCGCTATCGCCCGACCATAGGTGTCGCGAAAGACATCCCAGTCGCGAGGCTGGGATCGGATGCCGTCCGTCGCGATCAGCGCGACCGACAGTCCGGGTGCCGGTGCCGTCCCGGACAGCCGCATGAACCCGAACGACAGCGTCGCCCCGATCACCGTCACGGCAACCACAAGGACCATCGGCAGGCCACGCCGATCGATCCGCCCCCTCGTTGCCCACAGTATCCCGAGCGAGCTGCCGGCGAGAAGAACGACGAAGGTGATCGCCGGCATGCCGCCAAGGCTCGCGACTTGAAGGACCGGCAGCGCGTTCATCTGGCTATAGGCGATGCTGCCGGCGCTGCCGTGCGGCGACACATGGATCAGAAGCATATCGATCGCGGCCCAGCCGATCGGCACGGCAAGCACGGCGGGAAGAAGCTGCCGCCGCTCCGCAAAGGTCACGCCCAGACGAATAGTGCTCGACCATGCCACGGCGACAAGGGCCAGGATCAGCATCGCGGAGAACCAGCCGCCGACCATCAGGTGATAGGAGAAACTGCTGGTTCCACCGATCAGGCCGGCCAGCAGGGTAAGCCGGCGTCGATCGGCGACGGGCGCGCGCAACGTCGCGACGATTACCGGGGCCGGTGCCAACCACGCCGCCCACCATATGGGATTCATCGCATAGCTCATGGCGAGCAACGCGCCCGAAAGCATCGCAAGACCGTACGCCCCCAACCCCTCACGTCTGATCCCCGACATCATGTTCCCCTCAGGCGATCGTCATACCGGCCACGACCCCCCCGGCAACGCTCATCGGGCACAGTCCTCGGCCGGATCGGGCATCAGCGATGTCGTTGCCAACCCCGTCGTCCCGCACCCGGCGTGCGACGACCCGGGAGCGAACCCCGTCCACTCCCGCGCGGAGCAACGCCATCGGAGACGGTGCGACCCGGTGCGCGATCACACCGTTACTCCCGCTCCGGCACCACCGCATCGTTTCGCCGCCACCATGGCAACCGCCACCCGTGGCGTCGCGCGATGCGGCGCAGGCCCCACAACAGCGGCACGCCCACCACCACCCATGGCAATGCGGCGACCAGAAACGTCACCAGCGCCGCGACGCTGCTCGACAGCGTATCGCCCGCCGTGGCGATGCTCGCCGCGACCGGCGACGATCCGCCGGGCAGGTCGTTGAACGCATAGCTGATCGCCAGCCGCGACATCGCGACGCGCTGCGCCAGCGTCGCGCGGGTCGCCTTCGCCGCCTCCAGTTCCTCGTTGGTCTTGGCGTAGGCCTGCTCCGCCTCGACCAGTTCGCCGACCTTGCCGTTGCCCGACCGGATGATCGTCAGCAGCCGTTCGGCCAGCGCCTGCTTGGCGCGGACCGCCGCCTCGGCATCGATCATCTGCCGCGTCACATCCTCGGCCTCGACCGATCGCAGCGCCCGGCGTGCGCCGCCGGCTTGGGCGATCGCGTCGAAGCGGCGCATCATCGCCTCCGCCTGACGCGCATCGATCAGCAGCACCGCCTCGTCGGTGACGATATGCTCGTCCGACCCCGGATCATTGAGCGTCGAGCTGACGACCAGGCAGCGTGTGGGGCCGAGCTTGCGGCACAGCGCCAGTTGTTGCCCCTGCACCGCAGCGACGCCGGGCCGGTCGAACGCATAGCGGACGGTATAGCTGTACGCGACCTGCGATCCCGACGCCGGCGGCGCGTCTGGCGCTCCGGCGGGCGGCTCCTGCACGTCATACTCCATCATCGCATCGGAGCGCTGCTGCTGCATCTCCCGCCCGCCGCCGCACGCCGCCAATGTCAGCACCGCGCCTAGCACTACCGCCCGCCACCGCATCCGCCCCGCTCCCCCTTGGGTGAAACCGCAGCATGACCTGTCCAACGCGCCCCGGTCAATCGGCCGGAACGCCTGCCACGACGCGCAGGTGTAACCTTCGCCGGCCCAACGCCACGCCGCATCCCCGCGCCGGTCGAGGTCCCTGCGACGGAACGCAGAAAAGCGGGCGCTGCCCTACAGACCGCGCCCGCCCTATACTCTGTTCGTTGCTTGAAATCGTCCGACCAGCACCCTGCGAAGGGCTGCTCTGCGTAACCTTCGTTTGGAAAGTTTACCTCACCCCTGCGCGAACAGTTTCGTGCCCACCACGCCGATCACGATCAGCACCATGAACCCCGCCTGCGCCGGCGCAATCCGCTCGCCGAACAACACCACGCCGCCGATGATGACTCCGACCGCCCCGAGGCCCGTCCACACTGCATAGGCGGTCCCCGCCGGAATGCCGCGCATCGCCAGCGCGAGCAGTCCCATGTTCACGAACGACAAGGTGATCGGCACTGCCGACGCCGCCAGCGTCGCCTGCCCCGCCGCCCATTTCAGGCTGAGTGCCCAGATGATCTCGCACACGACCGCAACGCCCAAGATGGCCCATGCCATATCGGTTCTCCATTTGCGGGCTCGGACAAGGAAAGGGCACGGCCGGAAACCCGAAAGAGACCGTGGCAAAAACGGAAAAGCGCCGCCCGGCCGGTCGGCTGGGCGGCGCTTTCACGCAAACAGCAACAGGATCAGTTCAGCCGGGCACCACCCAGACCGGCAATCGTCCGGTCGACCAGCGCGCGGTCGGCGCCACCGGCCATCCGCTCGGCGATCAGCGTCGTCGCGGCCTTGGCGGCGGCATCGGCGGCGGTCGCGCGGACCTCGGCGATGGCGGCGCGCTCGGCGGCGGCGATCTTGTCGGTCGCCATCTTGGCGCGACGCTGCGTCAGGTCGGCGGCGTCGGCCTCGGCCTTCGCCAACAGGCCCTGCGCCTCGGCCTCGGCATGCGCGACCATCTCGGCGGCCTGTGCCTCGATCCCGGCGATCTTCGCGGCATATTCGTCGCGCAGCGCCTCGGCCTCGGCACGCAGCACGCGCGCCTCGTCCAGCCGGGTGCGGATCGCGGCGATCTGTCCGTCGAGCAGCCGGCCGATCACGGCGGGAACGCCCTTCACCACCAGCACGAGCAGGAACAGCAGCATCGCCGCGCTGACCCATCCAGTCGCGTCGAGGAACAGCGCGGTCGGCTCCTGATGGGGCACGCCCGTCACGCCGCCATGCGCGCTCTCGACTGCGTCGCTGCCGGTCTTGGGCAGGCCCTCGTTATGGACCACCTGCGACAGGTTTTCTTCGGCGGCCCCGCCACCGATATGTGGATTAGCCATGGAGCACCGCCTTCACCGCGCGCTGCGCGTCCTGTTCGCTGACCTGCACGCCGGCCACGCGCTCGGCGATCGCCTGCGCGGCACCGACGGCCACGCCCTCGATCTCGGCGAGCGCCGAGGTCTTCTGTGCGGCGATGTCGGCCTCGGCCTGGGTCACGCGAGCCTGCACCTCGGCATTGGCCACGGCCAGCCGTTCGGCAGTCGCGGCAGCGCCACGCGCGCGGGCATCAGCCAACAGCTTTTGCGCTGCCTCGCGGCTGGCGTTTTCGCGGGTGCGCCATGCCGCCTCGGTGGCATCGGCCTGTGCCCGCGCCGCGTCGGCGGCGGCGAGATCGGCGGCGATGCCCTTGTCGCGCTGGTCGACCGTGCCCTGCACCTTGGGCACCATGCCCAGGCCCACGACCAGGAAGACGATGCCGAAGGTCAGCACCAGCCAGAAGACCTGCGACCCCCACGTCGCGGCAAGCTGCTCGATTTGCGGCATGAAACGTCCCGTATCAATTGGTCGGCCGGGCAGATGCCCGGTCCGAAACCGGCCCCTTGAACGGCACCGGCGGACCGGTGCGGGCCTATCCCCGCACCGGTGGTGTCACGTAGGTTTATGCGACGAAGATCAGCAGCACGGCGACGACGAACGCCAGCAGGCCGAGAAGCTCGGCGGCGGCGAAGCCGATGAACATGTTGCCCTGCTGGCCAGCGGCGGCCGACGGGTTGCGCAGCGCGCCCTGGAGGAACGCGGCGAACACGTTGCCCACGCCGAGTGCGGCGAGGCCCGCACCGATGGCAGCGAGGCCGGCGCCGAGCAGCTTGATCGAGTCTGCTTCCATGTCGAAAACTCCTTGAGGTAAATCAGTTGGTTGGATGGGATCAGTGATGGTCGTGCAGATGCACGGCATCGTTGATGTAGAGCGAGGTCAGCAGCGCGAAGACATAGGCCTGCACGCCGGCGACCAGCATTTCGAGCGCCGAGACGCCGACCATCAGCGCAAAGCTCGGCAGGCTGACCAGCAGCCCGACGCCGACGCCCGTCGCGGTGGAATTGATGATGAACCCGGCCAGCACTTTCAGCAGGATGTGCCCGGCGGTCATGGCGACGAACAACCGCAGCGCGAGGCTGAACGGGCGGACCATGAACGACACGAACTCGATCGGCGCGACGAGGATCAGCACCGGGATCGGCGTGCCCTTCGGCGCAAACAGGCTGAAGAAGCGCAGGCCGTGCTTGAACAGACCCACGACCAGCACGATCGAGAAGCTGGCGATCGCCAGCACGCCGGTGACGGTGAAGTGGCTGGTGACGGTGAACGGGTGCAGCCCGATCAGCCCGAAGGGCAACAGGCCGACGACGTTCGCGAACAGGATGAACATGAACAGCGAGAAGACATAGGGCAGGTACTTGCGCCCCTCATGCCCGATGTTCGCCGCCAGCAGCTTGTCGATGAAGCCGGTGAAGCCCTCGACCGCCATCTGCCAGCGGCCCGGAATCGCCTGCTGCTTCATGCCGCCGATCATGAACACGAACAGCGCGGCGGCGGCCACGATCATCCACAGCGCCGAATTGGTGAACGGCAGGACATGGTCGCCCAGCGGAATGTTGAAGATCGTCTGCACCTCGAACTGGTGCATCGGATCGATCTTGCCTGCCTGCGCCACGTCGCTTCGCCCCGATATGCCAAGGCGCCCGAAACGTTCAGTCCGGGCGCCGGTTCGAAATCCTGATGATGTTCCTGAACGCGCTGACGATCCCTAGCGAGAGCAGCACGAGCAGGAGCCAAGGCGAGGTGCCGAGCAGATAATCGAGCGTTCCCCCGATCACCGCCCCCCCGACCATTCCCCCGATCAGTTCGGCCAGCACGCGATTGCCGAGGCGGTAGTTCCGCTCGCCGGCGTCGTCGCGTGCCTGTCCGGTACGGATCGCCTCGTCCGTCTTCGCCCGTTTCAGCCGCTCGTCGAGCGACGTGATCCGGGCATCTTCGGGCAAGGGGTCCAGTCCGGGCTCGTTCTCCGCCATCATCCCTCCCCAAGACCTTTCGGCCGGGCCGGAAATACGCCGGATGGCGAGCCCGCCAAGGCAGCCGCGCTTTAGGAAGGTGACGGTTTCGAGTCAACCACAGCGTTCGCGCGAGAACCTTTCAGCACGATGAATGGAGGGGAGAACGCCTGCCGCTCCCCCTCCGCATATCACGCCTCGCCGAACACCCGGGCGAAGATCGTGTCGACGTGCTTGTAGTGATAACCAAGGTCGAAACGCGCCTCGATCTCCTCCGCCGGCAGCGCGGCGGCGACGTCCACATCGGCCTTGAGCAGTTCGAGCAGCGACAGTTCGCCGTCCGATTCCCACACCTTCATCGCGTTGCGCTGGACCCAGCGGTACGAATCCTCGCGGCTGACCCCGGCCTGGGTCAGCGCCAGCAGCACGCGCTGCGAATGGACGAGGCCGCCCATCTTGTTGAGGTTCTTCTCCATCCGCGCCGGATAGACGACCAGCTTGTCGATCACCCCGGCCAGCCGCGCGAGTGCGAAGTCGAGCGTGATCGTCGCGTCCGGCCCGATGTAGCGCTCGACCGACGAGTGCGAGATGTCGCGCTCGTGCCACAGCGCGACATTCTCCAGCGCCGGCGTTACATAGCCGCGCACCATGCGGGCGAGGCCGGTCAGGTTTTCGGTCAGCACCGGGTTGCGCTTGTGCGGCATCGCCGACGAGCCCTTCTGGCCGGGCGAGAAATATTCCTCGGCCTCCAGCACCTCGGTGCGCTGCAAGTGGCGGATTTCGGTCGCTAGCCGCTCGATCGACCCGGCGATGACGCCCAGCGTCGCGAAGTACATCGCGTGGCGGTCGCGCGGGATGACCTGCGTCGATACCGGCTCGATCGTCAGACCCATCTTGTCGGCGACATGCGCCTCGACCGCCGGATCAATGTTGGCGAAGGTGCCGACCGCGCCCGAAATCGCGCAGGTCGCCACTTCGGCGCGGGCGTTGCTCAACCGCGTGCGGCAGCGATCGAACTCGGCATAGGCCTGCGCCAGCTTGAGGCCGAAGGTGACGGGTTCGGCATGGATGCCGTGGCTGCGGCCGATCGTCGGGGTCAGCTTGTGTTCGCGGGCACGGCGCTCGATCAC
Organism: Sphingomonas sp. Leaf407; assembly: GCF_001425385.1. GTDB lineage: Bacteria > Pseudomonadota > Alphaproteobacteria > Sphingomonadales > Sphingomonadaceae > Sphingomonas. The sequence goes on along the minus strand of NZ_LMQO01000003.1, from coordinate 260,250 downwards.
CTCGAGCAGCCGGTCGAGATCGGCGAGCAATATGTCCGACGCGCGGGCGAGCTGCACCGCAAGACAGGTGTCGAGCACGTCGGAGCTGGTCATCCCCTGATGCAGGAAGCGCGCTTCCGGCCCGGTGCGTTCGGAGACATGGGTCAGGAAGGCGATGACGTCGTGCTTCGTCTCCGCCTCGATCTCGTCGATCCGCTCCACATCGAAATCGGCGTCGTTCATCGCCCAGATCTTGTCGGCCGCCTCGCGCGGCACCACGCCCAGATCGGCGAGCGCGTCGGTCGCATGCGCCTCGATCTCGAACCAGATGCGGAACCGGGCCTGCGGTTGCCACAGCGCGGACATTTCGGGGCGGGAGTAGCGCGGAATCATGGGCGGACCCTTTCTGAAGTTCTGGAGCGTCGAACGGTTGGCCGCGCCCTAGCAACATGTCGCGGGTGAATCGAGCCTGTCGTGCGACAGAAATATGACAGACGGGGGTTTCATCGAAACCGAAACGACATAGATGGGTTCCGTCACCGCCAAGTCGTTCCAGACAACATGGAACGCGGCGTTGAATACCCGAACCAATCCGTAAAGGAGTAATTCGATGATGAAGCCAGTTCTTTTCGCCAGTGCCCTACTGATTTCGGGCAGTGCATTTGCGCAAACCGCCGTCCCCGCCCAGACGACTGCACCCGCCGCGCCGACGACGGCGCCGGGCGATGCGACGACTGCCGCCGCCCCGGAACAGGCCGCTCCGGCAACGCAGCCCGATCCCGCGACGCAGACCGTGCAGACGACCGCCGAAGCCGGCCAGCCCGCGTCGGGCGAGCAGATCGCGCAGATCGTCGAGGCCGAATTCCCGAAATACGACAAGGACGGGAAGGGCCAGTTGACCGAATCCCAGTTCGGCGAATGGATGGTCGCGCTCCGCTCGGCGAGCGATCCCGCCACCTCGGCCGACAAGCCCGACGTGAAGGCATGGGTGAAACAGGCGTTCGCGCAGGCCGACAAGGACAAGTCGAAGGCGGTGTCGAAGGCCGAACTGACGAGCTTCCTGAGCCAGAGCGCCTGATTTCCGGCACGCCCCCTTTGATGCAGCACTTGACCGCCGGGAGAAATCCCGGCGGTTTTTTATCGCACCCGCGCCGGATTGCCGACGACGGTAGCGCCCGCCGGCACGTCACGGGTCACGACCGCGCCGGCACCGATCAGCGCGTCGTCGCCGACCGTGATGCCCGGCAACAGGATCGCGCCGCCGCCAATCCATACGTTCGCGCCGATCGTCACCGGCCGACCGAATTCGACCATCTGCGCGCGCACCGCCGGATCGCGCGGGTGATCGGCCGCGAGGATCTGCACGCCCGGCCCGATCTGCGTCCGGTCGCCGATCGTGACCGCGCACACGTCGAGGATCACGCAGCCGAAGTTGACGAACACCGCGTCCCCGACGGTGATGTTGTAGCCATAGTCGATATGGAACGGCGGGCGGATGTTGACCCCCGCCCCCACCCGCGCCAGCCGTTCGCGCAGCAGCGGCAGGCGATCGTCGGGGCTCCACGACAGCGAGGCGTTGTAGCGGTCCATCCATGCCCCCGCAGCGGCGACATCGCCGACCAGTTCGGCGTCGCTGGCGTCATACAGCTCGCCGGCGATCATCTTCTGCTTTTCGGTCTTCATATCATTCCTTGCGAGCGCAGGCTGGTGTGGCCCTTGGCGCTGATGATGAGATGATCGTGGACGGTGATGCCCAGCGGCTTGCCCGCCGCCGCGATCGTGCGGGTCAGGTCGATGTCGGCGCGGCTGGGGCTGTGATCGCCGCTCGGGTGATTGTGGACGAGGATCAGCGCCGCCGAGCCGAGGTCGAGCGCGCGGCGGATCACTTCGCGGGTATAGATCGGGGCTTCGTCGATCGTGCCTTCGGCCACCAGTTCGTCGCGGATCAACATGTTGCGGCTGTTCAGGTGCAGCACGCGAATCCGTTCGATCGCGTGGTGCGCCATATCGGCGTGGAGATAATCGAGCAGCGCCTGCCAGCTCGACAGCACGGGCCGGGCGATGACCTGTGCCTGCAACATCCGCGTCGCCACGCACTGGACGATGCGGATCGCGGCGACCGAATGCTCGCCCATGCCGGCGACCTTGCCCAGCGCCAGCGGATCCGCCGCCAACAATCCGCCGATCCCGCCGAATTCGTGGAGCAGCAGCTTGGCGAGCGGTTTGGTATCGCGGCGTGGGATGACGAGCATCAACAGATATTCGATCAGTTCGTGATCGAGCAGACCCTCGCCACCGTGAGTCACCAAACGCTCGCGCAGGCGCGCGCGGTGGCCGGTGCCGTCGGTGTCTGGCGTGCTCATCGCCGACCACCGGTAGCGGATCGGCCGGCCCTGTGCGAGAGGTCAGCGACAGCGACTTTTCGTTGCGCTGGCGGAACCGCTCGGGGCTTGCCGCGCTTGACCTGACGCGGTGGAGCGGCAACGAGACGGGGCGTGGCAGCGGAGTGGATGGTCTGAGCGGTGGCGACAGCGACGCGGTGACGACCGACGCCCGCCCACGCGGCCGGATGCGGCGGCGCTTCGTGCGCGTGCTGCTGGTCGTGTGCCTGATCGTCCTGTCGATCGCGGCGCTCCTGTGGACGCAGCGCAAGCCGATCGCCGACAATCTCGTCCGCCGCGAACTCGAACGGCGCGGCGTCAGCGCGCGCTACCGGGTCGCGGAGATCGGCTTCGGGCGGCAACGGCTGGTCGACGTGGTGATCGGGAACCCAAGCCGCCCCGATCTGGTCGCCGACTGGGTCGATGTCGACACCAATATCGGGCTGAACGGCGCGCGCGTGACCGGTGCCCGCGTCGGTCAGGCGCGGTTGCGCGCTACGTTGAGCCCCGACGGCACGGTATCGTTCGGGGAGATCGACAAGCTTTTGCCGCCGCCCTCGGGCAAGCCGTTCGCACTGCCGGACTTCGCCGTCGCGGTGAACGATGGCCGCATCCGGCTGACCACGCCCTATGGCATCGTCGGCCTGAAGGTCGCGGGCAAGGGCCGGTTGCGCGATGGCTTCACCGGGCGACTGGCGGCGGTGTCCGAAGCGTTGGCGCTCAACGGCTGCAAGATCGAACGACTGGCGAGCGCGCTGTCAGTGCGCATCGTGGGCGGGCGACCGTCGGTGACCGGACCGGTCCGGGCGCAACGGGCCGCCTGTGGCGAGGTCGCGGTGGTGGCGCCGGTCGCCGATCTCGACCTGTCGCTCGGCGAAGCGTTCGATCGCTGGCGGGGCAAGGCCGGCATCCGCGCCGCGCGCGTGACTGCCCCTACGACGCGCGTCGCCGACATCGCCGGCACCATCGCTTTCGACGGACGGGCCGGCGCGACGCGCGGGACGATCGACCTTACCTCGGGTGCGTTCGCCTTGCCGCAGGCGAGCGGTGCGGGGCTCGGCATCGATGGCCGCTACGCGCTGGAAGGAGCGCCGGCGTTCGAGGGACGGGTGTCGGCCGCTGGCGTGACGCTGCCGCGCGCGACGATCGCCAGCATCGCTTCGGCGGGGCGGGTCGCCGCCGGTTCGCCGCTCGATCCGCTCGCGCGCGCCGCCGCCGCTGCCGCCGCACGGGCCGCGACCCGGTTCGATGTGACCGCGCGGCTGGCGGCGCGCCCTCTGGTGGCCCGGATCGACAGTGCCGCCGTACGCAGCGCCAGCGGAGCGCGTCTCTCGCTAACCGACGGGCCGGTGCAGTGGGTATCGGGCAAGGGCGTGACGCTGAACGGCATGGTCGCGATGGCCGGCGGCGGCCTGCCCGATGCGCGGGTCCGCCTGCGCCAGTCCGCGCCGGGCGCGGCGGTGAGCGGCACGGCAATCGTCCGGCCCTACGCCGCCGGCGACGCCCGACTGGCGCTCACGCCAGTCCGCTTCCGCGTTGCCCCCGACGGCGGCACCCGGATTGAAACCGAAGCGACGCTGTCGGGGCCGCTTGCCGACGGGCGAATCGATAATCTGCGCCTGCCGATCGACGCGCGCTGGAACGGGGCGACGTCGGTCAGCGTCAATCCCGGTTGCACCCCGGTTGCGTTCGATCGGTTGCGGGTATCGGCGTTGCGTCTTGCGCCGGTTCGTACCCGGCTCTGCGCGATCGACGGGGCGATGCTGCGGCTGGCGAACGGCCGGATCGGCGGCGGCGTGACGGCCGGTCCGCTGACGCTCAACGGGATGCTCGGCGGATCGCCGCTGACGCTGAGTGCGACCGACGCGCGGTTCGGCATGGGCAACCTCGGCTTCGCGCTGAGCGGCGTGCGGACCCGGCTCGGCGGCCCCGACCGGATGAGCGTCCTTGATATCGCCAGCCTGACCGGACGGATCGCGAATGGCAGCGTCACCGGCGGGTTCACCGGGGGGGAAGGCCAGATCGGCAACGTCCCGCTGCTGATCCGCGAGGCGGCGGGCGACTGGGCATTGCGCCAAGGCATCTTGACGCTGAACGGCACGGTCGGCGTGCGCGATGCCGATGCCGCCCCCCGGTTCGAGCCGCTGCGCAGCGACGACTTCACCCTGACGCTGAACGGCAATGCGATCCGCGCGGGCGGCACGCTGAAACACCCGGCGAAGGGCGTGAAAGTCACCGACGTGGCGATCACCCATGATCTCGCCAGCGGTCGCGGCAGAGCCGTGCTCGACGTGCCCGGCATCACCTTCGGCGATTCGTTCCAGCCGAACGAACTGACCCGGCTGACCTTCGGCGTCGTCGCCGATGTGAAGGGCAGCGTGTCGGGACGCGGCGACATCGCATGGTCGCCGCAAGGCGTCACCAGCACCGGCACTTTCCGCACCGCCGGCACCGATCTTGCCGCCGCCTTCGGTCCGGTCAGCGGCCTGTCGGGCGAAATCCGCTTCACCGACCTGCTCGGCCTTGTCAGTGCGCCGGGACAGGTCGTCACGCTTGCCGAGGTCAACCCGGGCATCGCCGTCACCGATGGCGTCGTCCGCTATCGCCTGATCGAAGGGCAGCGTGTCCAGATCGAGGGCGGGCGCTGGCCGATCGGCGGCGGTGAGATGGTGCTGGAGCCGACGATTCTCGATTTCGCGGAGGACCAGCAGCGCCGGCTCACCTTCCGCGTGACCGGCGTGAACGCCGGACTGTTCCTGCAACAGTTCCAGTTCGACAACATCAACGCATCGGGCACGTTCGACGGCGTGCTGCCGATGATCTTCGATGCCAACGGCGGACGGATCGAGGGCGGCAAGCTGCAATCGCGTGGGTCGGGCAACCTGTCCTACGTCGGCGACGTGACCAAGGAGGATGTCGGCTTCTGGGGCAATCTGGCGTTCCAGGCTTTGAAGTCGATGAACTATCGCGGGCTGACGATCGAGATGGACGGGCCACTGGCGGGTGAGATGGTGACGGCGATCCGCTTCTCGGGCGTCAGCCAGGGTCAGGGCACCTACAGCAATTTTCTGATCCGCCGCCTCGCGCGGCTGCCGTTCGTGTTCAACGTGCGGATCAAGGCGCCCTTCCGCCAACTGATCGATTCGGTGCAGAATTATTACGATCCCAAACGGCTGATCGAGCGCAATCTGCCGGCACTCCAAGCCGAACAGCGGCGGCAGGAACAGGGCTTGCCCCCCGCCCCGCTCGATACCACCATTCAGCCATCCGAAAGCGAGACTGTGCCATGAGCGAAACGGTGACGAGGATGCGATTCCTGACGATTGGAGCGGCGGCGCTGGCCGCCGGTGGGTGCGTGAACGTTTCCGCGCCCGACAAACCGATCGTCATCAATCTCAACATCAACATCACGCAGGAAGTGGTGTATCGTCTCGATGGTGAGGCGAAGACGCTGATCCAGGACAATCCAGGGATATTCTGACCATGCACGCATTTGTTAAATTCGGCCTTGCCGCAGCGGCGCTGGTGGCGATCGGCGGAATCGCGGGCACCGCATGGGCGCAGCGCGATCCGGCCTACCAGGCGGCGCGCGCGGCCGGGCAGGTCGGCGAACAGCCCGATGGCTATCTGGGTGTCGTCGGTGGCGGATCGGCCGATCTGCGCGCGCTGGTCGCCAACATCAATATCCAGCGCAAGGCGGCCTATACCCGCGGTGCGCAGGCCGGTGCGACCGTCGAGCAGTTCGCGTTCGTTTCGGGCTGCAACCTGGTCGCCCAGACCAAGCCGGGCGAGAAATACAAGACGCCGGGCGGCGAGTGGGCGACCCGGGGCAGCGGCCCGGCAGAGCGCGATCCGCGCTGCGTTTGAGAGGTAACGGCCGTCGTCCCGGCCCAAGCCGGGATGGCGAGCGGATTGAAGGCCAGTCCAGCCACCATGAAGCATGCGTCATCCCAGCGAAGGCTGGGATCTCTCGCGGATAGCGCGAGACAGGAGCCGCTTGAGGCCCCAGCCTTCGCTGGGGCGACGCTTCCGCTGCAACGGATCGGTCGCTAGGCGGGACGTTCCATATAGACGGCGTCGGGTCCGAACCCCTCCGCGCCGCCGGCCACGGGACGAAAACCGAGCCGTGACCAGTATCCGTCGGCCCCGCCGACGGCGATCAGTGCAAGCGTTTCGATGCCCTTCGCGCGTGCTGCCTCTATGAGCAGTGGCAGCAACCGCTCGACGGCACGCTGTCCCCGCCCCTCGCCCGCGACGACGACGTCGTGGAGATACCAGCAGTCGGCGTTCGTTGGAACGCTGCCTAGCATCGAGTGCATCGCCGGCGGCGCGAACCGCCGCCACGCATGGCTGATGCAATGGCCGACGACCGTATCGTCGGCGATCAGCACATGGCATCCCTCCGGGGCCAGCGCGATCCGCTCGGCGTATAGTTCCGCCGCCTCGCCATACTCGCCCAGTTCGGCGCGGGCGAGGCAGGCGACGGCGGACGCATCCGCCACCGTCGCCCGACGCCACTCAGCCACCGAGGGCGGTCTTCAATCGGCCGAAGAAGCCGCTCGACTCGGGGCATTCCTCACCGGTTTCGGTTTCGCGGAAGGCTTCGAGCAGTTCCTTCTGCCGCGCCGACAACCGGGTCGGCGTCTCGACCTCGATATGGATCACCATGTCGCCATGGCCGCGTCCCTGCAGCACCGGCATGCCCGCACCGCGCTGGCGCAGTTCCTTGCCCGACTGGATGCCAGGAGGAATGCGGATACTGTGGGTCGCGCCGTCCAGCCCCGGAATATCGATCGTCCCGCCCAGCGCCGCCGTCGTGAAGCTGATCGGCGCGCGGGCATGGAGCGCCGTGCCCTCACGCTCGAACAGCGCATGCCGTTTGACGTGGAGAAAGATGTAGAGGTCGCCCGACGGCGCACCGCGCGCACCCGCCTCACCCTCACCCGTCAGCCGGATGCGCGTGCCCTCGTCGACGCCGGGGGGCACGTTGACCTGCAACGTCTTGGTCTGTTCGACCCGGCCCTCGCCGTTGCAGACCGGGCATGGATCGGCGATTACCTGCCCCGCGCCGTGGCACATCGGGCAGGCGCGTTCGACGACGAAGAACCCCTGTTGCGCCCGCACCTTGCCGTGACCGGCGCAGGTCTGGCACGTCCGCGCCTTGGTGCCCGGCGTCGCGCCGCTGCCACCGCACGGGCTGCACGCGGTCGAGACATCGACGGTGATCTGCGTCTGATGGCCGTGATAGGCTTCCTCGAGCGACACTTCCATGTCGTAGCGCAGGTCGGCGCCGCGCCGGGGGCCGGCACGGCCCTGCCGCCCGCCGCCCATGAATTCGCCGAACACGCTTTCGAAAATATCGGAAAAGCCGTTGAAGTCCTGCGCGCCGCCGCCGCCGGGGCCGCCCGCCCCCTGCCGGAAGGCGGCATGGCCGTAGCGATCATAGGCCGCGCGCTTCTGCGGATCCTTCAGGCAGTCATAGGCCTCGTTGATCGCCTTGAACTTGGCCTCGCTGTCCTTGCAGCCGGCGTTCTTGTCGGGATGATACCGGATCGCGAGCTTGCGATAGGACGATTTGATCGTGCCTGCATCCGCGGTGCGCTCGCATTCGAGCAGTTCGTAGAAATCGACTTCGGTGGTCATTAAAAAGCCCTCTCCCCTTCAGGGGAGAGGGTTGGGAGAGGGGGTTGTCCGAAACGACCCGCCCGATGCCCCCTCTCCCCGGCCCTCTCCCCAAGGGGGAGAGGGAGGGGCGTTGGTTACGCCTTCTGGCTGTCGTCCACTTCCGAAAACTCGGCGTCGACCACGTCGTCGGCCTTGTCCGCGGTGGCATCGGCAGCGGGCGCGCTTTCGGCCTGCTGCTGCTTTTCGTAGATCGCCTGACCCAGCTTCATCGCGACCTGCGCCAGGGCCTGGCTCTTCTCGGTCATGCGCTCGCTGTCGCCGCTCTCCACCGCCGACTTCGTCTCGGCGATCGCCGCCTCGATCTCGGACTTGAGCGAAGCGTCGACCTTGTCGCCATTGTCGGCCAACTGGCGCTCGGTCGTGTGGATCAGCGATTCGGCGTTGTTCTTGGCCTCGGCCGACGCACGCCGCTTCTTGTCCTCTTCAGCGAACTGCTCGGCATCGCGCACCATCTGGTCGATGTCGCCGTCCGACAGGCCGCCCGAGGCCTGGATGCGGATCTGCTGTTCCTTGCCGGTGCCCTTGTCCTTGGCCGACACGTTGACGATGCCGTTGGCGTCGATGTCGAACGTGACCTCGATCTGCGGCACGCCGCGCGGGGCCGACGGAATGCCGACCAGATCGAACTGGCCGAGCATCTTGTTGTCGGCGGCCATTTCGCGCTCGCCCTGGAACACGCGGATCGTCACCGCCTGCTGATTGTCGTCGGCGGTCGAATAGACCTGGCTCTTCTTGGTCGGGATGGTCGTGTTGCGATCGATCATCCGCGTCATGATGCCGCCCAGCGTCTCGATGCCCAGCGACAGCGGGGTCACGTCGAGCAGCAGCACATCCTTCACGTCACCCTGCAGCACGCCGGCCTGAATCGCGGCACCGATCGCCACGACCTCGTCGGGGTTCACACCGGTATGCGGCTCCTTGCCGAAGAACTGCTTCACGACTTCGCGGACGCGCGGCATGCGCGTCATGCCGCCGACCAGCACGACCTCGTCGATCGCGCTCGCCTGCACGCCGGCATCGGCCAGCGCCTTCTTGCACGGCTCCAGCGTCCGCTTGACCAGATCCTCGACCAGCCGTTCCAGATCAGCGCGGGTGATCGACTTGACGAGGTGCTTCGGACCGGTCGCATCCGCCGTGATGAACGGCAGGTTGACGTCGGTCGTCTGCGTCGAGGACAGCTCGATCTTGGCCTTTTCGGCGGCTTCCTTCAGCCGCTGGAGTGCCAGCTTGTCCTTGGTCAGATCGATGCCTTCGACCTTCCTGAACTCATCGGCGAGGAACTGGACGATCTTGGCATCGAAATCCTCACCGCCGAGGAAGGTGTCGCCGTTGGTCGACTTCACCTCGAACACGCCGTCGCCGATCTCGAGAACCGAGATGTCGAACGTACCGCCGCCAAGGTCATAGACCGCGATGGTCTTGTTGTTGTCCTTGTCGAGACCGTAGGCAAGCGCTGCCGCCGTCGGCTCGTTGATGATGCGCAGCACTTCGAGGCCGGCGATCTTGCCGGCGTCCTTGGTCGCCTGACGCTGGGCATCGTTGAAGTACGCCGGCACGGTGATGACCGCCTGCGTCACGGTTTCGCCGAGATACGATTCGGCCGTTTCCTTCATCTTCTGCAGGATGAACGCGCTGATCTGCGACGGCGAATATTCCTCGCCACCCGCCTTCACCCACGCATCGCCGTTCGGACCACGGGCGATCGCGTAGGGAACCAGCTCGGTGTCCTTCTTGGTGACGGGATCGTCGAAGCGGCGGCCGATCAGGCGCTTCACCGCGAAGATCGTGTTGTCGCCGTTCGTCACCGCCTGACGCTTGGCGGGCTGGCCGATCAGCCGCTCGCCGTCCTTCGCGAAGGCGACGATCGACGGCGTAGTACGCGCGCCTTCCGCATTTTCGATGACCTTGGGGCTTCCGCCCTCCATCACCGCGACGCAGCTGTTGGTCGTGCCCAGATCGATGCCGATAACTTTAGCCATGGTCCCTCATTGGCCCCCGGGTTGAAAGAATGCCTGAAACCCGCCGCCTGGGGAGGCGCTCACGGGTCGTTACGTCGGCGGATATAGGCAGGGTTCGCCTTGCCGCAAGATTATGCCGGGCATAGGGAACCGTATCGAAGTGGGAGCGTGGGCGTGAAGACACGGTGGCCGGGGCTGATGATGGCAGCGATGCTGGCGGGATGTCAGCCGCCGACGACAGTCGATGACGCCTGGGTGCGCCTGCCCGCCGTGCCGGGACGGCCGGCGGCGGCCTATGCCATCCTCTTCCCCGGATCGTCCGACGATGCGTTGATCGGCATCACCACCCCGGCGGCGGGCCGCGTCGAATTGCACGAGAGCATGAACGGTCATGGCGGCATGGCCGGAATGCGGCCGTTGCAACGCCTGCCGCTGCCACGCGACCGGACGGCCGCTCTCAAACCCGGCGGCGCGCATGCGATGTTGTTCGATCTGACCGGCGATCCGCGCGCGGGAGGCACGATCCCGCTGACCTTCCGGTTCGACCGGCAAGGGGACGTCACCGTTACCGCCCGGGTGATCGGTGCGGGCGATCCGGCTCCCGAATGAAGCGCCCGCTCACTCCGGCCGAAGTCGATCTCGCCCGCACGATGTTCGGCGATACGATCGCCTATGACCAGGCGCGCGTTGCGAACGCCAAATGGGCGTTCTTCCAACCAAAACAGGTCGCGATGGCGCCGACCGGCTGCATCCATTTCCATCCGCAGGGCACGCTCTATCGCGACGATTTCGCATCGGCCGGGCGCGACCTTGCCGCGCTGTTCCTGCACGAGATGATGCACATCCATCAGACGCAGCATCGTGGCCGCTACTGGCTGCCGCTGATGCGGCATCCGTTGTGCAGCTATCGCTACACCATCGTACCGGCCAAGCCGTTCGACGCCTATGGCATCGAACAGCAGGGCGAGATCGTGCGGCACGCCTTCCTGTTGCGACAGGGGATGCGGCTGGCGGACAAGCCGCCGCTGGAGGTGTACGAGGCGCTGCTGCCGTTCGGCAGGTGAGCGCGGCCTTAGCCCGGCAACTGCCAGGTCACGTAGCGCGTCGAATAGGATTCGACCGGCTTGCCCGTGGCATCCAGTGCCGGACTGTAGCGCCCGCGCTTGGTCACGGCGTCGCAGGCGGCCGTATCCAGATCCGCCACCCCCGAGGATCGCAATATCCTGCAATCCGCTACCCGCCCTTGCGGCGAGATCGTCCAGCCGATCAGCACCCGCCCCTGCTTGCGCGCGATGAAGGCGGCGGTCGGATAATCGTCGGGCGTGATCCAGTTGCGTTTGGGATTGTCGCCCGGTGCCGGACCGGCACGGGTTGCTACCGCGGCAATCCTGGCGGCATCATATCCCCAATGTTGCAACAGATCGGCTTCGCAGCGTCTCAATGCGGCCAGGACCGGTTGCCGCAACGACAATGCCACCGTCAGCGGCGCGCTGCGTCCGGCACGGATCGTCACGACAGGGCTGTCGACCAGCCGTTCCAGCGATTGTCTGGAAATATAATAGGTGATCGCAGCGCGCTTGCCGTCGGGCAGGTGGACGCGCGTCCCCTTCCCCGGTTCGTCGACGGTCCCGGACGGGGTCGATAGCGTGACGTCGATCTCGCCCTGTGGACCGAGCCGCGAGCGTGGACCGAGCACCACCGACTGGATGGTATCGCCGAACGGCGTCGGCTTGAATCCGATGGTGATTGGCGTTGCTACATCGCCATAGGTCCGGCTGACGACGCAAAGGTCGTCGGCATATTCCACGTTCCAACCGGAAACCGGAGCAAGCGGTGCGGTGGCGGGGGCCTGTCCCGTCAGAAGCATCGCCGCCATCGTCCACCGCATCATCCGCTCTGTTCCTCCCTGCCGGACCATGACCATTCCGCATGCCGCCGCCGTTCGCAAGCAGCATCGTCCGCGCCGGTCGGGCAAGCGTAACGCACCGGAACTTCGCTCCATATCGATTGGTTGGCGCAGCGAAACGATCCGAACGCCCTGTCCGAAAGCCTTGCCCGTGATGACCACCCGTACCGGTGCTACCCTTCTCGCCCGTCTCGGCTTTGCGGCGCGTGGCATCGTCTACTGGATCGTCGGGTGGTTCGCGATCGATGCCGCGTTGCGCGGCGGCAAGGTCGGCGACAATCAGGGCGCGATCGCCAGCCTTGCCGACGAGCCGTTCGGGGAAGTGCTGCTGGGGCTGATGGCGGCGGGGCTGGCCGGCTATGCGCTGTGGCGGCTGACCGAGGCGCTGACCGACCCCGAGGCGCGGGCAAAGTCGCTGAAAGGCGCCTTCCGGCGTGCCGGCCATGCGATCAGCGGGATCGCCCATGTCATCCTCGCATGGACCGCCGCGCGACTGGCGATGCACACTATCAACGCCGGTGGCCGGGTGGGCGGCGAGGAAAGCACGCAGGACTGGACCGCATGGCTGCTCGACCAGCCGCTTGGCCGCGGACTGGTGGCGCTGGTCGCCTGCGGCTTGATCGCGGCGGCGGCACAACAGGCGAAGAAGGCATGGGACGGCGGTTTCGTTCGTGACCTTTCGGCGGGCGCACCGATCCCGGCGCATGTCTGCACGATCGGGCGGATCGGCTACGGCGCGCGGGCGCTGGTCTTCGCGCTGATCGCCGTGTTTTTCGCCACGGCAGCATGGGCGGCCAATGCCAGCAAGGTGGGTGGCATGGCCCATGCCCTTGCGACGTTGCAGCGCCAGTCGGGCGGCCAATGGCTTCTCGCCGCGACCGGACTCGGCTTCATCGCATTCGGGGTCTACAGCATGGTCGAGGCTCGCTGGCGGCGGATTACCGTCGATCTGCCGGCGTGAACGATCGACCCGCGCTCGAAGCCCGCTGGATGGAACTGACCCGCCGGACCCTGCCCGCACTCGCTCGGTCGCGCGGCTGGCCGGTCCGCGCCGATCATTGTTTCCAGCGTATCCTGCTCGACAACGCCTGTGGCGGGCGGTGGTACGATCACGTTGCGGGGCGCCCCGCCTATGCCCATGCCGACGTCGCCATCCTCGAACGGGCGGTCGCGCTGGGCGAGGCGGCGATCGCCGGAACCCGGGACATGGCCGACCTCAACCGCCGCTCGCTCGACTGGCGCGGCAAACTTGCCCCCTCGAAACCAGACGGCGCGAACCCCATGTCCCGGTCTGGCCAATCCACAAGAACGAAGATAGAACGGACCGCATGAGCCTGACCCATATCTCCGTCCGCGGTGCGCGGGAGCACAACCTCAAGGGCGTCGACATCGACATCCCGCGCGACACGCTGACGGTCATCACCGGGCTGTCCGGGTCGGGCAAGTCGAGCCTCGCGTTCGACACCATCTATGCCGAGGGGCAGCGGCGCTATGTCGAATCGCTGTCGGCCTATGCGCGCCAGTTCCTCGAACTGATGCAGAAGCCCAATGTCGAGCATATCGAGGGCCTCTCCCCCGCCATCTCGATCGAGCAGAAGACGACGAGCCGCAACCCGCGCTCGACCGTCGCGACCGTCACCGAAATCTACGACTATATGCGCCTGCTCTGGGCGCGGGTCGGCGTGCCCTATTCCCCCGCCACCGGCCTGCCGATCAGCGCGCAGACCGTCAGCCAGATGGTCGACCGGGTACTGGCGCTGACCGAGGGCACGCGGCTGCTGCTGCTGGCCCCGGTCGTGCGCGGGCGCAAGGGCGAGTATCGCAAAGAGCTGGCGGAGTGGCAGAAGGCCGGGTTCCAGCGCGTGCGGGTGAACGGCGAAGTGCATCTGATCGAGGATGCGCCGGTGCTCGACAAGAAGTTCAAGCATGACATCGAGATCGTCGTCGACCGGCTGGTGGTGAACCCGGAAGCGGCGACGCGCCTCGCCGAAAGTTTCGAGACGGCGCTGAAGCTGGCGGATGGGCTGGCCTATGTCGATCTGGTCGACACCACGGTCGCGCAAGCGCAGTCGGGCAATCCGCCGATCCCCAGCGAACAAGGCGATCGTGCGACCGAGGCCGCACCGCAGACCGGCAAGCTGAAAGGTGCCGGCATCCCCGACAACCGCATCGTGTTCTCGGAAAAATTCGCCTGTCCGGTCAGCGGGTTCACGATCAGCGAGATCGAACCGCGCCTGTTCAGCTTCAACGCGCCGCAAGGCGCGTGCCCGGCGTGCGATGGCCTTGGCGAACGGCTGGAGTTCGACGAGGACCTGATCGTCCCCAATCACGAGCTGAGCATCAAGAAGGGTGCGGTGGTGCCATGGGCGAAGTCCAACCCGCCCTCGCCCTATTACATGCAGGTGCTGGGATCGCTGGCGAAGGCGTTCGCCTTCTCGCTCGACACGCCGTGGAAGGAATTGCCCGAAGAGGCGCAGCGGGTGATCCTGCACGGCACCGCCGGCAAGCCGGTGACGCTGACCTTCATCGACGGCAAGAAGTCCTATGACGTCAAGAAGCCGTTCGAGGGGGTGCTGGGCAACCTCAACCGGCGGATGCTGTCGACCGAAAGCGCGTGGATGCGCGAGGAACTGTCGAAATATCAGGCGTCGCAGCCGTGCGAGACCTGCCACGGCGCGCGGTTGAAGCCCGAGGCGCTGGCGGTGAAGGTGGCGATGCAGGACATCGCCTATGCCACCCATCTGTCGGTGGTCGACGCGCTGCGCTTCTTCGAGGCGCTGCCCGAGCATTTCAACGATCAGCAAAAAGCGATCGCCCAGTCGATCCTTAAGGAAATCGTCGAGCGGCTGGGCTTCCTCAACAATGTCGGGCTCGATTACCTGAACCTCGACCGCACCAGCGGCACGCTGTCGGGCGGCGAAAGCCAGCGCATCCGCCTCGCCAGCCAGATCGGCAGCGGGTTGTCGGGCGTACTCTACGTCCTCGACGAGCCGTCGATCGGCCTGCACCAGCGCGACAATGACATGCTGCTCGCCACGCTGCGGCGGCTGCGCGACCTCGGCAACACCGTGCTGGTGGTCGAGCATGACGAGGATGCGATCCGCACTGCCGATTACGTGATCGACATGGGGCCAGGTGCCGGCGTCCATGGCGGCGAAGTCGTCGCCAAGGGCACACTGAAACAATTGCTCAAGGCCAAGGGATCGATCACCGCCGATTACCTCAACGGTACGCGATCGGTGCCGCTGCCGGAGAAGCGTCGCAAGGGCAATGGCAAGAAGCTGACGGTGCATAATGCCACCGCCAACAACCTGACCGGCGTCACCGCGTCGCTGCCGCTCGGCACCTTCACCTGCATCACCGGCGTGTCGGGATCGGGCAAGTCGAGCTTCACCATCGACACGCTCTATGCCGCCGCCGCGCGCACGCTGAACGGCGCGCGGATCGTGCAGGGCAAGCATGACAAGATCACCGGGCTCCAATATCTCGACAAGGTGATCGACATCGACCAGTCGCCGATCGGCCGCACCCCGCGGTCGAACCCGGCGACCTATACCGGTGCGTTCACCCAGATCCGCGACTGGTTCGCCGGGCTGCCCGAAGCGCAGGCGCGCGGCTATAAGCCCGGCCGGTTCAGCTTCAACGTGAAGGGCGGCCGGTGCGAGGCATGCCAGGGCGACGGCGTGCTCAAGATCGAGATGCACTTCCTGCCCGACGTCTATGTCGAATGCGATGTCTGCCACGGCGCGCGCTACAATCGCGAGACGCTGGAGGTGAAGTTCAAGGGGCACAGCATCGCCGACGTGCTCGACATGACCGTCGAGGACGCAGTCGAGTTCTTCAAGGCGGTGCCGCCGATCCGCGACAAGATGGCGATGCTCGCAGAAGTAGGCCTCGGCTACGTCAAGGTCGGCCAACAGGCGACGACACTGTCGGGCGGCGAGGCGCAGCGGGTGAAGCTGGCCAAGGAACTGGCGCGACGCGCGACCGGCAACACACTCTACATCCTCGACGAACCGACGACGGGGCTGCATTTCGAGGATGTGCGCAAGCTGCTCGAAGTGCTCCACCAACTGGTGGAACAGGGCAATACCGTGGTGGTGATCGAACATAATCTGGACGTCATCAAGACCGCCGACTGGATATTGGACATGGGCCCCGAAGGCGGGGTGAAGGGCGGTCGCGTCGTCGCCGAAGGCACCCCGGAAAAGGTTGCCGCGGTCGAGGGCAGCTTTACCGGACGCTATCTGAAACCGCTGCTGACCCCGGCCAAGGCGCAGGCGGCGGAGTGAGCGACCGATAGCGACACCGAAGGAACCTCTGGCGGCGCGCGACATTTCGACTTCATCTGCATCAAGTGAAGGATCGTCTCATGCGCGCGCTCACCCTCGGCATCGTCGCTGCCGCGACGCTGGTTTCCGGTTGCTCGGACTATGGCATGGGCGGTCCCCGCTATGCTGACGCCGGTGGCTACAGCCGGTACGATTGGGACCGCCCCGATCCCGCCTACAACGGCTATGATGCTGCGCGCTATTATCGCGACGACCGCCGCTATAACGAGCGCCGCCTGTCGTCGAACGAGCGGGTCTATGTCGGGCAGGACGGCCGCTATTATTGCCGCCGCAACGATGGCACCACCGGCCTGATTATCGGTGGTCTGGCGGGCGGCGCGCTCGGCACCGCGATCGCCCCCGGCGGGTCGGGCCTGCTCGGCGCGATCATCGGCGGCGTTGCCGGTGCGGCAGGTGGCAAGGCGATCGACCGCAACAACGTCCGCTGCCGCTGACCTAAGTACCTACCATGATCGAGGGGCCGGAGCGGTTCTGCCGCTTCGGCCCCTTGTATTCGTTCGTCCAGTTACCATCTAGAGGCCGCTACAGTCGCAAATCGACGGTTTCCTGCTTTGCGGCATGGTCCTTCTTTCCCTGCTGCCTCTGGCAACGGGCGCGGGCTGTTCCGCCGCCCGGAACGCTTGGAAGGAAAATCTTCATGGCCATTCTTGGTACCGTCAAATTCTTCAACACCGACAAGGGCTATGGCTTCATTGCGCCGGACAATGGCGGCAACGATGCCTTCGTTCACATCTCGGCCGTTGAGCGCGCCGGCATGATTACGCTGAACCAGAACCAGCGCGTCGGCTACGAACTGGAAGAAGACCGTCGCGGCAAGATGAGCGCAGTCAACCTGACTGCCGCTGACTGATCCGTGTACCGGGCGCGCCTTCCGGCGCGCCCGCATCCAGCCGAAAGACCCAACCCTTGGCAGACAGCCCAGAAGCCTATCGCACCCGTGCCGCCGTCGAGCGGGCGAATGCCGATGCCGCGACGCTCGACAATGTGCGCGATCGCTGCCTGCGCGCCGAACAGGCGTGGACCGCGATGGCCGACCGTGCCGAACGCACGACCGAACAGCGCCTGATCCGCGAAGCCGCAACCGCCAAGCGGACCGATCCTGCCACGGCCAATTGAACCCTTCGCTCGTTCCGCCCGTTATCGGGATGACGCAAAAGGAACGATGATGGCCAAGCATACCAACCATAAAGTGAAAACGCCGCCAACGGCCGGCATTTCAACAATCCGCACCTTGGCGCTCGCCGCGACCGGTGTCGCCGTCGGCCTTTTTGGCGTCCTGCTCGCCCGACGGCGTCCGGGCAATGCCGAACATACCGCCCCCGATCTCGCGCTGGACCAGCCCCGCCCCGGGTCGACCGGTCGTGCGCCAGAAGCGTTCCGTCCCGATCCCACCGCCGCCGTACCGGCAAGCGAGCGCGAAGGACTGCGCCCCGCGACCGGCCCGGTGCCGACGATCGTCGAACCGCGCGGCAGCATGCGTTCGCAAATCGGCTGACTGGCTTGACCGGAGCGACATCGGCCTAATTATCGCCGACGTCGCTCAGGTTTCAGCTTCCGTTCCCGCTCGCTGATAATCGGCCGAAGGACCCGGACCCGTCAGCGTCCAACAAGGTTCCGCCTATCCTTCGAAGCGCAGCGCCAGCCAGAAGGTGCGCGGACTGGCCCGTTCGACCACGCCGTCGCCGCCAATCGCCGCCTCGATCCGGGTATCGGTGAGATTCTCCGCACGCGCTTCCAGCCGGACCCGCCTGGTCAGCGGCGCCCGCGCGACCAGATCGAGCGTCGTCGCATCGTTCAGCCGCCGCGAGTTGGCGTCATCCTCGAACTGCGGGCCGACATAGCGGCCGGTCGCGACCAGCGCCCAGTCACTCCGCCGCCAGCCGAAACTAGCGGTCGCGCTATGCGCCGGGGTCTGCGCCGGGCGCAGTCCGTCGAGCAGACCGGCGTCGCGGACGACCGCGTCGCTATACGCATAGGACAGTCTTGCCTCGAACGCGCCGAAGCGTGCCTCGCCATCGAGTTCGACGCCACGCACCCGCACATGGTCGAGGTTCGCCCGTTGCCGGTACACCCCCGCCGCCGAGACGAAGCCGACGCCGGGAAAGGTGCCGGGACCGTTGGCGACGCTGACGTTGGCGATGCCGTCGCGCAGGTCGTTGGCGAATGCCGTCGCGGCGATCCGTACCCGATCGGCCGGGCGCAGATCGATGCCGACCTCCCCGCCCCACATCGTCTCCGGCGCGAGCATGGCATTGGCCGCCGTCGCATCCGCACCGACGCGAAACGGGCGATAGAGTTCGTTGAGCGTCGGCAACCGCCACCCGCGATAGCCCGCCACGCGTACCGTCACCGCGTCGTCGGCAAGCCACGCGACCCCCGCACGACCGGTCGGCTGCCATCCGCTGCGATCGGCGAAGCGCTGATCGGTCAGCGTACCGCCAGCGAGCGGCCGTTCGGTGAGACGGCCATCGGCAATCCGCCAGCGATCGATCCTGCCGCCGGCGCTGAGCGTCACCTGCCCCAGCACGACGCTGACATCGGCAAAGGCACCAGCCGTCGCGTTGCGACCGCCCGCGACCCGCCGCCGCGTCGGGCTGCCCGCGACATAGGTGTAGAGTTCCTGCGTCTCGCCCTCGACGATACGCAGGTCGCCGCCGATCCGCGCCGTGACCGGACCGAACGTCGGTGCCACTTCGACCCGCCCGCCCCGGCCGATGGCGGGGACGTTATACTGGTCGAGCGTCAGCGCGGTGGTCGCCCGGCCGGCACCGACACTGGCGAAGCGACTGGCGAAGGCGCGGGTCTGAAGATAGGCGAGCGCCGACCATGGGATGCGACCACGACCGACCAGCCGCACGCTGGCGTCGGCCCCCTCGCTGCGGTTGTCAGTGAAGTCGAGGCCACGGTCGCGCCGGTCGGTGAAGCCGGAGATATTGGCCTGAAACTCGGTCGCGGGCGCGATCTCGATCACCGCGCGGGCGGCGGCGCTGGCCTGTTCGAACGGTGCCGGCCGATCGGCCGGGCCGCGATCCTCCGCGACGACCGGCACGAAGCCGTCGCCACGCGCATAGGCGCCCGAGAACGTCGCGAAGCCACTGCCGCGAACCAGCGCCGTGCCCGCCCGCGTATCGACCGACGCACGGCTGCCGCCGGCCAGCATCGCCGTCAGTGGCGACAGATCGTCCGGCCGCGCGCTGTCGAGTTCGATCGTGCCGGCCAGCGCCCCTGGTCCGACGACACCGCTGCCGCCGCCGCGCGTGATCCGCACCCGTCCCAGCCGGTCGGTCGCATAGGCGGGAAACGCGACCCAGCCACCGAACGGATCGGCCTGCGGCACGCCGTCGAGCAGCAGCAACGCGCGGCTCGACGCATTACCACCGAGGCCGCGCAGGGTAATCCCTTGCGATGTCGGATTGGCGGTGCGCGAATCGGATCGGCGGAACTGCTGCAAGCCGGCCACGTCGCGCAGCACATCCTCCAGCCGGCCGCTGGTGGAGTCGAGAATCCGGTCGCGATCGAGCGTGACAATGTCATAGGCAGCATCACCCGGCGCGTCGGCCAAGCCGCGACCGGTCACGACGATCTCGGCTGGATCGTCGGTCTGCGCCGCCGCCGCCATCGGCCACAGCGCCAAGAGTCCCAACAATCGCTTCACGCCCATCCCCCGCGGGTGAACGATCAGACCGTGAAGCTTTCGCCGCACCCGCACGCACCTTTGGCATTGGGATTGGTGAAGACGAACCCGGCGGTGAAATCGTCCTCGATCCAGTCCATCGTCGAACCGATCAGATACAGGATCGATCCGCTATCGACGAAGAAGCTGCCGCCGGACGTTTCGATCCGCTCGTCCATCGGACTGGCGGCGGTGACGTAATCGACCGAATAGGCGAGCCCCGAACAGCCGCGACGCGGCGTCGACAGCTTCACGCCGATCGCTGCTTCCGGGGCTTTCGCCATCAGATCGGCGACGCGGCGCTCGGCATTGGGGGTCAGCAGGATCGCGGCGGGGCGGACGCGGGTGGCCATCACAACATTCCCAGTTCGAGCTTCGCATCGTCCGACATCTTCTGCGGGTCCCATGGCGGATCCCAGACGAGGTTCACGTCCGCCGTTGCGACGCCCGGCACCGCGCCGACGCGCAACTCGACCTCGGCCGGCATCGATTCCGCCACCGGACAATTCGGCGTCGTCAGCGTCATCGTCACCGCGACATGGCCGTTGTCGCCCACGTCGACGCCGTAGATCAGCCCGAGATCATAGATGTTGACCGGGATTTCGGGGTCGTAGATTTCCTTGAGCGAGGTGATGACCGCCTCGTACACGTCGCCGCCCGGCTCGCCGCCCCCGACCGGTTCGGGCTTCTGCGCCAGAAAATCGCCGAGATAGTCGCGGCGACGCGGCTCTGCGTCCTCCACCCGCGCGCGCGGCGGCGGGGTGACGGCATCGACTTCCTCGACCTTGAAGCTGCGTTCGTCGTTCATCCGAAAATCCTGCTTACCCTGTCCAGTCCGCGGACCAGCGCCTCGACATCGGCCATGCCGTTATACACGCCAAAGCTGGCGCGGGCGGTGGCGGGAACCTGCAACTGCTCCATCAGCGGCTGCGCGCAATGATGGCCGGCGCGGATCGCCACCCGTTCCTCGTCCAAGATGGTGCCGACGTCGTGCGGATGCACCCCCTCCACCACGAAACTGACGATTCCGGCAGAATCGTCGGGACCGAGCAGACGGATGGCGTTGCGCTGCCCCAGCGCGTCACGGGTCGCGCGCACCAGTGCGGTTTCATGCGCGTGGATCGCCTCCAGCCCTATGCCCATGACATAGTCGATCGCGGCATGCAGCCCCAGCGCGCCGACGATATGCGGCGTCCCCGCCTCGAACCGTGCGGGCGGCGGGGCATAGGTGGTGCGGGCAAAGGTCACGCGGTCGATCATCGCCCCCCCGCCCTGCACCGGGTGCATCGCGCCCAGCAGGTCGGCTCGGCCCCACAACACGCCGATCCCGGTCGGGCCGTACAGCTTGTGGCCGGAGAACACGTAGAAATCGCAGTCGAGCGCGGCGACGTCGACGGCGATGCGCGGCACCGCCTGACATCCGTCGAGCAGCAGCTTCGCGCCGACCGAATGGGCGATCTCCGCTGCCCGCCGACCGTCGAGCACCGATCCCAGCACGTTCGAGACATGCGCCAGCGCGACCAGCTTGTGTTCGGGCCGGATCATCGTCGCCATTGCGTCGAGATCGATCCGGCCATCGTCGGTCAGCGGCACGACGTCGATCGCCGCGCCCACCTGTTCCGCGACCAACTGCCACGGCACGATGTTGCTGTGATGCTCGAGCATCGACAGCAGGATGCGGTCGCCGGCCTTCAGGTGCCGCGCGGCCCAGCCTTGCGCGACGAGGTTGATCCCCTCGGTCGCGCCGCGCACGAACACGCACTCCTCGGGCGCGGTGGCACCAATAAAGCCGGCGACGCGGCGACGCGCGGCTTCATAGGCGAGCGTCATGTCGGCCGAGCGCTGATACACCCCGCGATGCACCGTGGCATAGGTGGTGTCATAGCCGCGCGTGATCGCATCGATCACGTCTTGCGGCTTCTGCGCGGTCGCGGCGGTGTCGAGATACGCCCAGCCGGCGGGAATGGCGGGGAAGTCGCTGACCCGATCGAGGGGGGTGGTACCGGCCATCAATACCCTTCCGTCATTCCCGCGAAGGCGGGAATCCATAGACGCTGCCATAGCGACTCCATCACCGGCCATTGCGGCAATGGATTCCCGCCTTCGCGGGAATGACGGACAGAGCGGATCAAAGCGCCGCCTCCAGCCACGCATCGGCATCCGCCGCGAACGCCTCGCGCACCACCTCGTTGCCGATCCGATCGATCGCATCGGCGACGAACGCGGTGGTCAGCAGCGCCTTGGCCCGTGGCTCACTGACGCCGCGGCTGCGCAGATAGAACAGCGCCTTGGCATCGAGTTCGCCGACCGTCGCGCCGTGCGCGCACTTCACGTCATCGGCAAAGATTTCGAGTTCGGGTTTCAGGTTCACGGTCGCGGTGCGTTGCAGCAGCAACCCGCGCAGCGACTGTTCGCCATCGGTCTTCTGCGCGCCGCGCGCCACCTCGACCCGGGCGGCGAGGCTTGCCTGGCTGCGATCGGCGGCGACTGCGCGCCATGTCTGGCGGCTTGATCCATTGAGCGCGGCATGGCGCACCGCGACCGCGCATTCCTGCCGCTGCTGGTCGCGGGTGAGCAACGCGCCGCCGTAATCGACGAAGGCCGCATCGCCATCCAGCGTCAGCACCGCATCGATCCGGCTGCCCATGCCACCGGCACCGAGGAAATGACTAACGAGGCTCGCCGCATCGCCCACCACTGCTTCGTCACGGATCGACACGAACCCGCCGTTCTGGAGCAGCCGCACGCTGCGCATCAGTCGCGCACCGCGTTCGAGGTCGATCTGCGTCAGCCGGTTGGTCCATCCAATGCCGATATAGGTTTCGATCACCTGCGCGACGGCATCCTCGTCCAGCGTCAGCCGGGCGGGAAGATGGTTCTCGGCCCCGGTCGCGATATGGACGATCTGCACCGGATCGACGATCTCGCGCGCCGACAGGTCGATCGACCAGCCCGCCGCGCCGCTCGCCTGCACTCCCAGCGGATGCGCGGTATCGAGCGTCAGCGATGACAGCACGACATGGCCGGGCGTGCTCCGGTCAGGCGCATAGACGCCATCGACGAACACGATGCGCGGGCCGGGCACGTCGAGCCAATAGCCATCGGCCGCGATCCCCTGCCCCCGCTCGCTGGCGGCGGCGGTGGTCAGCGCGGTCAGGTCGGCCCAGCGCCATGCCTCCTGCGCATTGGTCGGGAGCGTCGCCATCATGCCGCTACCGCGCCATAGCCTTCGCGCTCCAGTTCGTGCGCCAGTTCCTTATCCCCCGACCGCACGATGCGGCCGTCGGCCAGCACATGGACGAAATCGGGCTGCACATAGTCGAGCAGCCGCTGGTAATGGGTGATGAGGATCACGCCCTTGTCCGGGCGGCGCATGATGCGGTTGATGCCGTCGCCGACGATCCGCAGCGCATCGATGTCGAGGCCGCTATCGGTTTCGTCGAGGATCGCGAGGCGGGGGTCGAGGATGCCCATCTGCACCATCTCGTTGCGCTTCTTCTCGCCGCCCGAGAAACCGACGTTCACCGGGCGCTTCATCATATCCATGTCCATGCCCAGACCATCGGCCTGCGCACGGGCGAGTTTCAGGAACTCCGCCCCCGACAGCGGCTTTTCGTCGCGGGCGCGGCGCTGGCTGTTCAGGCTCTCGCGCAGGAACTGGACGTTCGACACGCCGGGGATTTCGACCGGATACTGGAAGCCGAGGAACAGACCGGCGGCGGCACGGGCATCGGCCTCCATCTCCAGCAGGTCCTCGCCGCCGAACGTCACGCTGCCTTGCGTCACGTCGTAGCCGGGACGACCGCCCAGCACATAGCCGAGCGTCGACTTGCCGGCACCGTTCGGCCCCATGATCGCATGGACCTCACCCGCGTTCACGCTCAGCGAGAGACCCTTGAGGATTTCCTTGCCGTCGATTTCGGCGTGGAGATTGTCGATCTTCAGCATTTAGCCTAGTCCCAAGAAAAACGCGCCACATAAAGCGGCGGAAAGTCCAAAAATCACCGCTCCTGCGGCACGAATAAAGACACCGAACTACAGCGTAGGCGAACCTGCTTTCGGCACCCGCTTCACAAACGCCGGGTGCGGTCCAAACCACCGGTGCAGCACACCACTTTTGACCGACCGCATCACGGCCCTACCTTCAAGAAAGGTGAACCCCGCCAACACCACCATCGCTACCAGCGCGAACCATTTAGGCATAGGACTTGCCACCTCGGTTCACGGCGTCTCGCCCGCAACCGGCTCAGTCCCGAACTCCGCTTCCGCCGCCTGCGGGTTGACCAGCACCGCTCTCATCGACGCATCGATCCGCTCGAGCATGACCGCATGCGCCTTCGCCACCTTCGCCCGTACCGGCGCGCACGCCTTGGCCGCGTCGTCGAAGATCGCGACGCGCGCGGCGGCTTCGGCCGGCGGCTTCTCCATACGGGGGTCCGCATTGATCCGCGCCGACAGGCAATCGGCATAGGGCGCGGTCGGTGCCACCGCCTGTAGCGCCAGCGCCAGCACGATCACCCCACCGACCCTTCGAGGCTGATGCCGAGCAGCTTCTGCGCCTCGACCGCGAATTCCATCGGCAGTTGCTGCAGCACTTCGCGGGCGAAGCCATTGACGATCAGCGCGACTGCCGCCTCCTGGTCGAGCCCGCGCTGCCGCGCGTAGAACATCTGGTCCTCGGAAATCTTGCTGGTCGTCGCCTCATGCTCGATCTGCGCCGAGGGGTTGCGCACCTCGATATAGGGCACGGTATGCGCGCCGCACTGGTCGCCGAGCAACAGGCTGTCGCACTGGGTGAAGTTGCGCACGCCCTCCGCCGACGGCGCGACGCGCACCAGCCCGCGATAGGTATTGTCGCTGCGCCCCGCCGAAATGCCCTTCGACACGATCGTCGAGCGCGATCCCTTGCCGAGATGGATCATCTTGGTGCCGGTATCGGCCTGCTGCATGTTGTTGGTGACGGCGACCGAGTAGAATTCGCCGACGCTGTTTTCCCCGGCCAGCACGCACGACGGATATTTCCACGTGATCGCCGATCCGGTTTCGACCTGCGTCCACGACACCTTGCTGTTCTTCCCCTGACACAAGGCGCGCTTGGTCACGAAGTTGTAGATGCCGCCCTTGCCGTTCTCATCGCCGGGATACCAGTTCTGGACGGTGCTGTACTTGATCTCGGCATCGTCCAGCGCGACCAGCTCGACCACCGCCGCATGCAACTGGTTCTCGTCGCGCATCGGCGCGGTGCAGCCTTCGAGGTAGCTGACATAGCTACCCTTGTCGGCGACGATCAGCGTGCGTTCGAACTGGCCGGTATTCTCGGCATTGATGCGGAAATAGGTCGACAGCTCCATCGGGCAGCGCACGCCCTCCGGGATGTAGACGAACGTCCCGTCCGAAAAGACCGCACTGTTCAGCGTCGCAAAGAAATTGTCGCGCTGCGGCACGACCTTGCCCAGCCACTTGCGGACGAGGTCGGGATATTCGCGGATCGCTTCGCTGATCGAACGGAAAATGACGCCGGCCGCTTCGAGTTCCTTGCGGAAGGTCGTCGCCACCGACACGCTGTCGAACACCGCGTCGACCGCGACACGGCGCTGCGGCACCGCGCCCTCGACCCCGGCGAGCACCTTCTGCTCCTCGATCGGGATACCGAGCTTCTCGTAGACACGCAGAATCTCGGGATCGACCTCGTCGAGCGAACCGAGCTTCGGCTTCGCCTTGGGCTCGGCGTAATAATAGGCGTCCTGATAGTCGATCGGATCGATGTTCAGCTTCGACCAGTCGGGCGCCTCCATCGTCAGCCACAGGCGATACGCCTTCAGCCGCCAGTCGAGCATCCATTCGGGCTCGTTCTTCTTGGCGCTGATATAGCGGACGGTGTCTTCGCTCAGCCCCTTGGGCGCGAAGTCCTGTTCGATGTCCGAGGAGAAACCCCACTCGTACTTCTTGTTCGCGGCGGCGAGCGCCTCGGCATTCTTCGTGGCCATCACACTACCTCTTGGGGCATCGCCCCGGTGTTCGCGAGTTGGGCGAGCGTCACGCCCGCAAGCGCCCCCCGGACCACGGCGTTGACCGTGCCGGCATGGGGGCGGATCATGCAGTTCGTCTCCACCGCGCAATCGTGACGCGCGGCATCGACGCAGGTGGTGAGCGCGATCGGCCCCTCGATCGCCTCGATGATCTGCGCCAGGTCGATCGTGGCCGGCGCACGCGCGAGGCGGAAGCCGCCGCCGGTGCCGCGCCCCGTCTCGATCAGCCCGGCGGCGGACAGGCGGCTGACCAGCTTCTGCACGGTCGGCAGCGGCAGTCCGGTTTCCTCCGCCAGCACGGTCGCCGTCGCACGCGCATCTCCGCCCCGCCGCGCGGTGGCGGCGAGCAGGACGACGGCATAGTCGGCAAGGCTGGAGAGACGCATCGCTTCCTTAATCGGATCATTCCGGTCGGATTGGCATGTGGTCGTGCGAGGGCGTGAGGTCAACCGCGTTTGTGTCGATCGCTGTGATCGATTGTCGTTCAGGAAGAAGGTTTGATTCACGCGAAGGCGCGGAGACGCGAAGAAGAATTTGGTTCGCGCGGAGGCGCGGAGGCGCAGAGGGGTTTCGCTCGTGGAGGGGCTCTGCCGTGCCAACGGCCTTCAACCTGCCAGCAATCCCCGGCAGGAAGGTCTCGCTGACGCGAGACGATGCCATGATTGTAACCCCTTCGTGTCTTCGCGCCTTCGCGTGCAAACCAGCCTTCTTCTTCCCTCTCTGCGCCTCCGCGCCTCTGCGCGAACCAAATCTTCTTCGCCCCATCCCACGAAACCGAATCTTCCTTCCGGCCCCGCCGGACGATAGAGCACCGCGCATGGCATGGTATCACCCCCTCCTCTTCACCCTCGACGCCGAACGCGCGCATGCGCTGACCATCGCCATGCTGGAGGCGTGGGGGAAGGCCGGTACGCCGCTCGCCCCCACCACTAATAGTGCGCAGGCGGTGACGGTCGCGGGCATCCGCTTCCCCAACCCGGTCGGCCTCGCGGCGGGCGTCGACAAGGATGCGCGGGCGATCCGCGGGTTCCTGGGGCTCGGCTTCGGTTTCGTCGAGGTCGGCACGCTCACGCCAAAGCCGCAGCCGGGCAATCCCAAACCGCGCATCTTCCGCCTGCCCGAAGATCGCGGCGTCGTGAACCGGCTGGGCTTCAACAACGGCGGGATCGACGCGGCGCTGGCACGGGTCGCGGCACTCACCCCCCGCCCCGGCGTCATCGGCATCAACGTCGGTGCGAACAAGGATTCGACCGACCGGATCGCCGACTATGCCACCGCCGTCGCGAAGGCCGCGCCGCTCGCCGATTATGTGACGATCAACATCTCCAGCCCCAACACCCCGGGGCTGCGCGACCTGCAATCGCAGCCCGAACTGGGCAACCTCATCGCCGCCAGCGACGCCGCGCGGCATGTGGGGGGCAAGCGCGTGCCGCTGTTCCTGAAGATCGCGCCCGATCTCGACCGCGCCGGGCTGGAAGTCGCCGCGCGGGCCGCGATCGACGGCGGGATCGATGTGCTGATCGTGTCGAACACCACCATCTCGCGTCCGCCGACGCTGCGATCGGCCAAGGCGGGGGAAACCGGTGGCCTTTCCGGCGCGCCGCTCGCTCCGCTCGCCCGCGCCAAGCTGGCCGAGGCGATCGCCATTACCGGCGGCGCCATCCCGGTCATCTCGGCGGGGGGGATCGGGTCGGCCGCCGAAGCGCGCGCGCGGCTCGACGCGGGGGCGAGCCTCATCCAGCTCTACAGTGCGCTGGTGTACGAAGGGCCGGGACTTGCCCGGCGGATCGTGGCCGGGCTGTAGCAAAGACGCTTGCCTGTTCGCCCGTGCCAAGGCTATCGGACGGCCACGCTGGGGGCCTGTAGCTCAATGGTTAGAGCTGGCCGCTCATAACGGCTAGGTTGCGGGTTCGAGTCCTGCCGGGCCCACCAGCGCTTGTGCCCCGCCGTCTTTGCGACTAGGGCACGACACTTAGGCGTCGGGGAGTGGCGCAGTCTGGTAGCGCGCCTGCTTTGGGAGCAGGATGTCGCAGGTTCGAATCCTGTCTCCCCGACCAACTTACCCCGCCGCCGCCAGCACGTCCGCCGTCGAGGCAGAACGGATGCCGCGCCGGTCGAGCAGGTCGAGCACGCCGTCCCACCACCGCCAGAACGCCGCGAGATCGGTGGCGTCGCGCACATAAGGGGTGTGGCCCGGCACCACGCTGGGCGAATGATAGGACAGGTTCAGCAGGCGGACGCCCTCGCCGGTGGCGATGCGGATCGCTTCGCAGGCGTGGTCGAGCGGCATGTCCTCGGGAGTCAGCGCGACGCGGTGGAGCAGGCCGGTCCGCGCGAGCAGGCCGCGACCGCGCGGGACATGGCCGGCGGTGTGATACAGGCGCTGGCCGCGCCGGCGCAGGTGACCGGTAAAAACGCTCGTCAGCGGCAGTTCGAGCAGCGCACCGCCGGGACCGGTACGAAAGGCGGTGTTGCCGATCGCCGAAAAATCGGGACCGCCCTCGGCAGCATAGCAATAGCGCGAGCGCATCGAGCTATCGATGCGGTAGCCGCGTTCGGCCAGCAGCGCGAGGGTCGCCGGGCCGATGCCGTAGCGGCCGGCGCGATAGACCAGCGGCGGGGTGCCGCTGATCGTCCGGATCGCATGGGTCAGGCGGTCGAGCTTGGCGGCCTCCACCTCACGCGGCAGGTTGCCGGCGAAGCTGTCCGCCGGGGTCAGCGTTTCGGCGAAGGGCGGGTTGACCCATGGGTGAAGCTGCGCGCCGAGCGTCGCGTGGCCGGTGGCGAGGATGGCGTGGATCGCATCGATCGCGAGTGGTTCGGTGACGACCGGATAGTCGACGAGATAGCCGACCGCCACGCCGCGTGTCGCGAAGCGGGCGTGGGCGGCGGGCAGCGCCGCCATCGCGCTCACCCCCCAGCCGTCGCGGCGCAGCGGAGCGTTCCAGTCGAATTCCTCTTCGGTATCGACGAACAGGGTGAAGCGAGTGCCGAAGGTGTCCGGCCAGTCGACCGGCGGGCCGTCGACGTGCGGCCGGAACGGCGGCGTCACCGCCGACCGACCTGCCCGGCCTCCATGCCCTGAACTGCAGGCAGGCGCAGCGTCAGTGTGGCGCTGCCGAACAGCAGCGCACCACCCAGTTCGTTGGCGAGGTTGCGGGCGAGGCGCAGCGCGAAGCCGGTGCCGAGCAGCGAGGCGTCCTCCTCGCTGTCGTCGACGTCGAACACGCTATCGCCGGGCCATGCGGCGAATGCCGCCGGACGATCGAACACGATCGCGACATTGCCGTCGCCCTCCATCCCCATCCGCACGTAGAGCGCTTCGCCGGCGGCGCTGGCCGATACCAACGTGGCGAGCAGCCGGGCGAGCAGCCGTTCGATCGCGCGGCGATCGCCCGACACGGTGACGTCGGTCGGCTCGATCTCCAGCACCGCGCCGCGCAGCTCGCACAATGTCGTCAGGTCGGCGACGATCGTCTGGAACAACGGCCCCAGCGCGACGCGATCGGCGCGCAGGTCGAGCGCGTCGCCGTCGATGCGGGCGGCGAGATCGAGGTCGTCGATCACCGCCACCAGTTCGCGCGAATGGTCGAGGATCGCCGCCGCGCGGGCGCGGTAGACCGGCGACACCGGCCCCAGCAACTGCGCCTCGATCATCTCGGCGAAGCCGGCGATCGCGCCTGCCGGGGTACGCAGTTCGTGGACCAACTGGCGCAACTGGGCGACGCCGGTGGCAGGCGGGGCGGCACGTTCGGCGCGTTCGTCGCCGCGCGGGCGGCGGGCGGTGCCGCGATAACCGGTGAAGCGGCCCGATGCGGGATCGAATACCGGCACGCCCGAGACGCGCCATTCGCCGCCGGCGTCGCTGTCGCCCAGCACCCTCAGGCGGGCGTCGCGAAAGGGGGTGCGGCGGCGCAGCGCCCCGGCGGCCACGCCGTCGAAACCGGCGATGGTCGGGCCGCCCTCCAGCGCGAGCGACAGGCCGACCACGGCGGCGCGGCTGACGCCGTCGACGAAGCGCAGCATGCCGGTGGCGTCGGTTTCGAAGCGGAACTGGTCGTGCCGGGGCAGCGGCGCGCGGGGGGCGGGTACGGCGTCCTGAATGCGCTCGAACGCCACGATCCGGGCCATGACGTCGACGATGCTGAACGGGCCGGCGAGGTCGGGTCCGGCGATCGGGTCCGTCGCGTCGATCAACGGTTGCGGTTCGACCGGAGGCTTCGGTGGTGCCACCGGTTCCGCTTTGGCCACGGGTTGCGGCTCGATCACGGGCTGCGGGTCGGCGGTGGGTTCCGGCGCGGCCACAGGCTGCGGTTCGACCACCGGTTCGGCGTCGGCGCGGTCATCGCCCAGCACGAGGTCGACGGGTCCGAAACTGTCGATCGCGAGGCGGACGGCAACGGGCAGGTCGCGACGGTTGCGCAGCACGCCGCGCGCGGCGGGGCCGAGCGTCGGGATCAGCGTGGTCCAGTCGGCGACCGACAGCTCGGCGCTGCGCAGCACCGGCAACGCCACCTCGATCGTGTCGGTGGCCAGCAGCGCGACCAGCGATGCCGGCGGGCCAGCATGTTCGATATCGCGCGCACTGGCCATGCGGATCGTGCGCGGCACGCTGTCGCGGATACGCTCGAGCATGGCGATCGCGCGGGGATTGGGGCTTGCCCGGCCGCGACCGATCAGGTCGACCAGTTGCCGCCATGCCGAGGCGCGTGCCCCCTCCCCCGACAGGTCGGAGGCCAGTACCGTTTCCAGGCTGTCGTCGAAGTGTACCATCTACTCGTCACCAGCCTTGCGCCGAATCATGGGCGTACCAACTGCTTAGCGCCCTCTCCGCCCGACCGGAACATGCCAAATCGGCACGTCGCAATGTGGGACAATTGCGCTTTCACGTAATTTTATAATGCGGTAGGCAGGGCTTTCTATCTTTTCCCATCCATGGAATCGCGACCAATGGCATTCGATCGTATCGACCGGCAGATCCTCGCCCTGTTGCAGGAAGACGGGCGGATGACCAACGTCGAGCTGGCCGAGCGCGTCGGGCTGACCGCGCCGCCGTGCCTGCGCCGGGTCCGCGCGCTGGAAGAGGCCGGCGCGATCCGCGGCTATCACGCGGCGCTCGACCCCCGGTTGCTGGGGTTCACCATCACCGTCTTCGCGCTCGTCAGCCTGAAAAGCCAGGCGGGGAGCGACCTTGCGGCGTTCGAGGCGCATGTCGCGACCATCCCCGAGGTGCGCGAATGCCATATGCTGAACGGCGAGATCGACTTCATCCTGAAGATCGTCGCCGCCGATCTGGAAAGCTTCCAGTCGATGCTGACGACGCAGCTCATCACCGCGCCCAATGTCGCGAGCGTCAAGACGTCGCCGACGGTCCGCACGTCGAAAGCGCTGCCGGGGATTCCCGTGTCGGCGGGGTGAGGCCAAAGTTTACAAAGTTTACACTAGCGGGCGTCGTGCAGGCGGCATCGGGGGCGTCTCCGGGTCGAAGGGAACCCATGGGTAGACCGGGTGCGTCATGTAGGACAGCGCTCCGTGCAAGACGTTGTTTTCGGTGACATTCATGCCAGGGGGCGATAGCCTTCCGTGGGAGGAAGGGTGTCGGGCGCCCCCGGGGACGGCGTTTGCGGGGCGGTGGACCCCGGAACAGGTCCGGGGTGACGAAGCGGGTGGGGCCGGGGGAGGATGATCCACCCGCCGGTATGACCTTCGCCCCACCCGCATCGCACGAATCGGGGCGTGCGATTGCGTGGCGCCCGCTCGACCGGTAGGGCCTGTGCGATGGCGAGACAGGCTGCGGCGGGCGAGGCCCCTGCCCCCACCCCGATGATGGCGCAATATCTGGCGTTGAAGGCGGAGGTCGAGGACTGTCTGCTGTTCTATCGCATGGGCGATTTCTTCGAGCTGTTCCATGACGACGCGAAGGTCGCCGCCGCAGCCCTCGACATCGCGCTGACCGCGCGGGGCGAGCATGAAGGCGCGAAGATCCCGATGTGCGGCGTGCCGGTCCACAGCGCCGAGGGGTATCTGGCGCGGCTTATCAAGGCGGGGCACCGCGTCGCCATCGCCGAACAGACCGAAAGCCCCGAAGCGGCGCGGAAAGCACGCGGATCGAAGGCGCTGGTCAATCGCGCGATCGTGCGCGTGGTGACGGCGGGCACGCTGACCGAGGAAGCGCTGCTCGACGCGCGGGCCGCCAACTGGTGCGTCGCCATCGGCGAGGCGGCGGGCGGCGTGGCGATCGCCGCCGCCGACGTGTCGACCGGCCGGTTCGAGGTGATCGAAACCGACGCGACGGGTCTCACCGCATCACTCGCCCGGTTGCAGCCGGTCGAGGTCGTCGCCGCCGATACCTCGGCCTTTGCCGAGGTCGCTACGCTGCTGCGCGGCAAGGGCGCGTTCGACAGCGCAGGCGGCGAGGCGCGGTTGAAGGCGCTGCACGGCGTCGCGACCCTCGACGGGTTCGGCCAGTTCAGCCGCGCGGCGCTGGCGGCGGCGGGAGGCCTCATCGCCTATCTCGACCATGCCGCGCGCGGGCAGTTGCCGTTCCTGCGCCCGCCGGTGTGCGCCGCCGACGGCGCGTGCATGACGATCGACGCGGCGACGCGCGAGAGCCTCGAGCTGACCCGCACGGCGGCGGGAACGCGCGGCGGGAGCCTGCTGGCCGAGGTCGACCGGACGGTGACGGGGGCAGGTGCGCGGTTGCTCGCCGCCGACATCGCCGCGCCGCTGATGGACCGGGCGGGGATCGAGGCGCGCCATGCGGCGGTCGGCTGGGCGCATGATGCGCCGGGACTGCGCGACGAACTGCGCACCGCCTTGCGCGCGCTGCCCGACATCGGGCGGGCGCTGGGACGGATCGCCGCCGGGCGGGGCTCCCCGCGCGATCTGGGGCAGTTGCGCGACGGGCTGGCGGCGGCATGGACGCTGGGCCAGCGGCTGGATGCGATCGGCGAGCTGCCGCCGCTGATCGCGGCGCTGGGGCCGCGGTTGCGCGGGCATGGCGAATTGATCGACCTGTTGCAGCGCGGGCTGGTCCCGACCCCGCCGATCGATGCGGCGGCGGGCGGCTATGTCGCGGAAGGATACGACGACGCGCTCGACGCGCTGCGCGATACCGGGGCGGGCGGACGCCGGGCGATCGCCGCGCTAGAGGCGCAGTATCGGGCGTCGACCGGGATCACTGCGCTGAAGATCCGCCACAATGGCGTGCTCGGCTATCATGTCGAGGTGCCGGCGCGCGCGGCAGAGAAGCTGATGCCGGCGGACAGTGGCTTCACCCATCGCCAGACGCTGGCCGGGGTCGTGCGCTTCAACGCGCCCGACCTGCACGAAGCGGCGCTGAAAGTGACGCAGGCGGGCGCGCACGCGCTGGCGGCGGAGGCGGCGCATCTGGAGGCGTTTACCGAGGCCGCGCTGGCGAACCGCGAGGGCATCGCCGCGACCGCCGACGCGCTGGCGCGGATCGACGTGACGACCGCGCTGGCCGAACGCGCGGCCGAGGGCGGCTGGGCGCGGCCGGTGCTGGTCGACCACCCCTGTTTGGAGATCGCCGGCGGGCGGCATCCGGTGGTGGAGAGCGCGGTGGCGAAGGCCGGCGGGCGGTTCGTCGCCAACGACTGCCGCCTGTCGCCCGCGTCGCGGCTGTGGCTGGTGACGGGGCCGAACATGGGCGGCAAGTCGACCTTCCTGCGGCAGAACGCACTGATCGTGGTGCTGGCGCAGGCGGGCGGTTTCGTGCCGGCGACCAGCGCGACGCTGGGCCTCGTCGACCGGCTGTTCAGCCGGGTCGGCGCGTCGGACAACCTCGCGCGGGGACGCTCCACCTTCATGGTCGAGATGGTCGAGACAGCGGCGATTCTGGCGCAGGCGACGCCCCGGTCGTTCGTGATCTTGGACGAAGTGGGGCGCGGGACCTCGACCTACGACGGTCTCGCCATCGCGTGGGCAGTGGTCGAGGCAATCCATGAGGACAATCGCTGTCGCTGCCTGTTCGCGACGCATTATCACGAGCTGACCCGGCTGGCCGAACGGTGCGAGGCGCTGTCGCTCCACCATGTCCGCGCCCGCGAGTGGAAGGGCGATCTGGTGCTGCTTCACGAACTGGCCGAGGGGCCGGCGGACCGCAGCTACGGCATCGCGGTGGCGCGGCTGGCGGGGCTGCCGCCCGCCACGTTGCAGCGCGCCAAGGCAGTGCTGGCGAAGCTGGAAGCGGGCAAGGCGAAGACCGGCGGGATCGCGGCTGGCCTCGACGACCTGCCGCTGTTCGCGGCGATGGCGGTGGTGGAGGAAGCGCCGGTCGATGGCTTGCGCGCGGCGCTGGGCGGGATGGACGTGGATGCGATGTCGCCGAGGGAAGCGATGGAGGCGTTGTACCGGTTGAAGGGGTTGGTGTGAGGCGGCCGGTCAGAACCGGACGCCGAGCCCCAGCCGCCACAGATCGGTTCGTTTCAGCGTTTCCTCGTCGCGGCTGCGTTCATAACCGTAGACGAGCGAAACGTTCGGCGATCCTGCGATCCAATAGTTCACGTCGACCCGAACATCCTCGATCGCCGTGCCGTCCCCGCTCAACCGAAACAGGTGCTTGTAAAAGACGTTCAGCGACAGATCGCGGAACAACCCCTCATTTCCGAACAGATGCGCGCTGGCCGACGGGCCGACGCGCACGAATTCTCGTCCCCGCGTCAACAGCGGGTCGGCGCCCTCGCGCAACACCGTGCCGAATGCACTGACGAGCTGGAAATCGGTCCACAGCCCCAACCCGGTGCCGGGGCGGCAATTTCCGCCCTTGCCCCGTTCGCTACATGCAAAGGGCAGCGCCCGTTGAAACGTGTCCAACTTGTACAAAAACCCGGGACGCCAGGTCATCCGCACGCTCAACAGTTCGGAACGGTCGACCAGGTCCCTGGCGTATCGCGGCGCAAACGCGAACTGCTCGTTGCCGATGAATCCATTGCCGACGATGCCCAGCCCCAATTTTCCACTGCGGTCGTCGGTTCCGGCCTCGCGATCGCGCACGTTAGATCGGACATATTGCACGAACGGGATGAGGGTGATCGACTCGGTGTCGACCGCGCGCCACCCGAGTACCGCATCTATCGCAACAGTGCGGGTATTCTTCACCCGGTCGACTTCCACACCGATCTCGGCCGGTGCCACCTTCTGCAACGCACTGCGGTCACGGTCGGCGCCGCGTTGTACCGACAGGCTGTCGATATCCTTGCCCATTAGCAGCGGCGGAGTACGCAGTTGGTCGCCGACGGTTTCCTTCGCCGCAAGCGGCGTCGCGAGCGAAGCAGCGGGTGGGCCACAGTCGAGCCCGGTGAACGTGTCGCGTCGTTCGAAATGCGCACCCCAGACATCGGAGATTCGGTTCCGTGCTTGCAAAACGGCTTTTCCCTCGGCGACGGAACACTTTCGAATGTCGCAGAAAGTCTTTTCGGTAAGCGCCGCGATCTTTTCTTCGGGCGAAATGGTATCGTCGTTATTGGCGTCCAGCAGGCTCAGCGGCACGCCTTCCAATGCCTTGTCCCGGACGGCCTTGACGTCAATGCGTCCAGCGTTGCCAGCCTGCGCGCACAAGGTCTTGCCGAAATCCTGTGCCTGCGCCGAAGCAGCGGCAAACAGCGAGACAATGAAACCTGCGGAAAGGCGGCGGCTCATTCCTCGTCGCTCCGCTTCGCCCGATATAGGACATAGGTCGCAGCAAATACCGTGACCATGCCGGCACCGGCCAATACCGACGGGAAATGCAGCTTTGCCACAAGCGGGCGAGTGACCAATCTGCCCATATACTGCTGCGATTCAGACAGTTCATTGTCGAGCAGTGTCGACGCGTCCTGTCGCGTCGGCGGCGTCACCGTATATCTTCTCGATCGCAATAATTTGGCGGTAGCATTGAGCGTTTGCAGCCATGCCATACCGTTCTTCACGCCTAGGTCGGCAGGCGTCAGCGTGTTCAACTCAGCGTAGGTTACGTCCTGCTTGTTCACCTCCGCGATTGCCAAGACCAAACATTCTCGGACGTCCGATTCCTTCGACATAAAGCCCCCCGGCGTTGTTCGATACAGGCATGCCACGTTACCCACCCCTATCGGACAACGGGCTGCGCCATTATGGTCATAAATTAACAAATCATGGAATATATATTTGACTGTTCGAACATTTACTTGATGTAATTCATGTTTTTTACTCCGTTTTCGAGCTTTCTTACTGTCGAGACGACCGAATGTGCCAAATCTGGTGCTGTGCGTGCCGACTCGCTGCCGGATCGGCTATCATGTCCTGATGAATCTCTCCGCCATCGTGGCCGATATTGCCGCCGAGATGGCCGACGCGCCCGACCGGGGCACGCCGGCCGATTATATTCCGCCGCTGGCCGCCGTCGATCCGAAGCGCTTCGGGATGGCGGTGATCGCGGCCGACGGGACGTGCCATCTGGCGGGCGATGCCGAGGAGAGCTTCTCGATCCAGTCGGTGTCGAAGGTGTTCGCGCTCACGCTGGCGCTGGGTGCGGTGGGGGACCAGTTGTGGAAGCGGGTCGGGCGCGAGCCGTCGGGGAGCGCGTTCAACTCGATCGTGCAACTCGAGAGCGAACACGGCATCCCGCGCAATCCGTTCATCAATGCCGGCGCGATCGTCGTCGCCGACATATTGCTCGGCCGGTATCAGCCGCGCGAGGCGCTGGGCGAGTTGCTGCGCTTCGTGCGGGCGGTGGCGGGCGAGGACGGCATCTTCATCGACGAGGGCGTCGCCCGCGCCGAACAGGATACGGGCTTTCGCAATCTGGCGCTGGCGAGCTACATGCGCAGCTTCGGCAATCTCGACCATGATCCGCCGGTGACGCTGGGGGTGTATTTCCACCAATGCGCGCTGGCGATGAGTTGCCGGCAACTGGCGCTGGCCGGGCGCTATCTGATGGCGGGCGGGGTCAATCCGTCGACCGGGCGGCAGGTGGTGTCGGCGCAGCGCGCGCGGCGGATCAATGCGCTGATGCTGACCTGCGGCCATTATGACGGATCGGGCGAGTTCGCGTTTCGGGTGGGCCTGCCGGGCAAGAGTGGCGTGGGCGGCGGCATTCTCGCGATCGCGCCGGGGCTGGCGTCGATCGCGGTGTGGTCGCCGGGGCTGAACGAGCGCGGCAATTCACAACTGGGGACGCTGGCGCTCGAACGGCTGGTGCAGCGCACCGGATGGTCGGTGTTCGAGCCGCGATAGGGGCATGGCGTCGTTCCCGCGCGGGCGGGAACGACGCGGATGTTACCGCTGCGGGGCGGGCTGCGGGGTGAAGCTCGTCACATTGGCCATGCCGTTCGCGCCGAAGGTGATGATGTGACGCGATCCTTCCTGGCAGGTCGCGACCCAGCTTCCCGGCTTGTCGCCAGGTTGCGATCCGGTGACGCCCTGACATGGCAGGCCGGCGTCGCGGATCGCACGGATGAACACGCCGTCGCGCTGGCCGGGGGCGAGCGCAGCGACCTTGGCGGCCGCTTCCTGCGCCTGTTGCTGGCTGGCCTGCGTCGCGGCGTTGGCGGCGGCCTGTTCCTGCGCGCTGGGGCCACAGGCGGCCAGCAGCAGCGATCCGGCGATCGTCATCACGAAACCACGCATCATCATCTCCCCAGTTGATCGTCGACCACGACAATCGCCGACCCGGCGTCCGGTTCCCGTCGGTCTGATCCGAAACGAGGACCGATCGAGCTTCAGCCCGACAGCGGCTCGCGACACCTCCCCTTCCTGAAAGGGAGGGGCCGGGGGTTAGGTCGGCCGATAAGGAAACCGATGCGTGCCACAACCGGCCTACCCACCCCCAACCCCTCCCTTCTCAGGGAGGGGAGCAGCACCGTTGAAAGTCGACCGGGCTTACCGCTGATACGCCTTGGGCAGACCCTGTTCGGTCGGCACCAGATAGCGGTCGCGCAACCGCGTCTGACGGTTGACCAATGGCTGTTCGACGCCGTCGATGAACACCTGGGTCGGCATCGAGCCGATTTCGAGCGGATCGCCGTCCCAGATCACCACGTCGCCGCGCCGGCCGGCCTCCAGCGAGCCGATCTCGCCGCCCATGCCGATCGCCTTGGCGGGTAGCGAGCTGA
The DNA here is from genome assembly GCF_001425385.1 of Sphingomonas sp. Leaf407. GTDB lineage: Bacteria > Pseudomonadota > Alphaproteobacteria > Sphingomonadales > Sphingomonadaceae > Sphingomonas. The sequence goes on along the minus strand of NZ_LMQO01000003.1, from coordinate 222,195 downwards.
TGGTAGCGAAGGCGGATGCCCAGTCGAGGCCCGACGCGCCGGGAATCTTCGACAGCGCGACCAGATTGCCGGCATATTGCTTGACCAGCCGTGCCTGCCGCGCCTCATCGTCGCCGATCGTGCCGATCGCGACCGTCACGCCCGCCGCCTTCAGCCGACCGATGTTCGACTGGGTCGCGGCCAGTTCTTCGAAGCTGGCGGGTAGGTCGGCCAGCGGGCTGGCGATCACCGGCACGCCAGAAGCGGCGATGTCGCGGGCGACGGTCCATGCTTCGGTCGCGCCGACCAGCACCGGGCGCAGCGTCGAAAATTCACGCTTCAACGCCAGCACGCCCAGGATGTCGGAGGCGCGTTCGACATGGATCAGCAGCGGCACCTGCCCCGACAGCACGCCCTGCAACGCCTGTGCATCGGCGCGAGTAAGTAGCGCTTCCTTGCCGCGATCGGCGAAGCTGGCCGGGTTGCGGCCATAGGCCTGCGCCTCGAACAGCGCGTTGCGGAACATCGCCATCGCCGCCGGGCGGCTGCCGCCCGCCGCGCGTGCGCCGGCCTCGCCCCATTCCATGAACTGGAAGGCGCGCGGGCGGGTGACGGCGTCCATGTCGCTGCCGAGGTCGATGACCGCGCCCTGCCCGGCGAAGATCGACTGGCCGTTGTCGGGCGCGACGATCGCGCGGGTCAGCCCTTCGGCGCGGTTGATCGCGATCGGCGTGGCGCGCGGGTTGAGGCCGGCGGTGACGTCGAGCCCGGCGTTGAACACGCTGCCCGATGCCGAGGCGTCGTTGGTCGCCGACACGCCGTCGACCTCGATCAGCCCGAGACGGGTGAAGCCGGCGACGATGCCCGGGGTCACGAACCGCCCGCCGGCATCGATGATGCGCGCGCCGGCGGGGGGAACGATCCGCCCGGCGGCGACGACGCGGCCGCCGCGCACGACGACCGTGCCGTTCTCGATCGTCGGCGAGCCGTCGCCGATCACCAGCTTCGCGTTGGTGACGACTACGTCCTGCGCGAGTGCCGGGGCGGCGGTGGAGCCGAGGAGCGCGGCGGCGGCGAGGATCAGGCGCTTCACTTCACGTCCCCTTCGCCGGGCTGGCCGAGTTCGAAATCGGATACCGGGCGCAGCCGCGGGTTGGTGGCGTCGTAGAGCAGCGCGCCGTCGACCCAGACCTTTTCGGGGCGGGTGTAGACGCTGAACGGATCGCCGTTCCACAGCACGACATCGGCCATCTTGCCGGCCTTGAGCGAACCCGTCACGCGGTCGATGCCGAGCGCGCGTGCCGGATTGATGCCGAGCCATGTCCACGCATGTTCGGGCGTCACGGCGATGCCGGCCCGGCGGGCGGAGGCGATGACCTTGGCCACTTCCTGATTGAGCCGCTGGATACCGTTCGCGTCGTCGGAATGGATCATCGCGCAGGCGCCCTGCCGGTCGAGGATCGCAAGGTTCTCGCCGACCGCGTCGTAGCTTTCCATCTTGAAGCCGTACCAGTCGGCCCACACCGCCGAGCAGACGCCGCGCGCCTTCAGCAGATCGGCGATCTTGTAGCTTTCGACGGCGTGGTGGAAGGCCGTGACCTTGTAGCCCATCTCCTGCGCCATATCCATGACGATCGCCATTTCATCGGCGCGGTAGCAATGGTTGTGAACGAGGATCTCACCGTCGAGGACGCCGCGCAGCGTGTCCATCGCGATGTCGCGGGTCGGGGCTTCGTCGCCGCCGTCCTTTTCGTACTTGTCCCATTTGCGGTCATAGTCCTTCGCGCGCAGCCATGTCGCGCGGTCGACCGCGATATTGCCCATCCGGGTCGAGGGCATCCGCCCCTTCGACCCATAGACGCGCTTCGGATTTTCGCCGCACGCCATTTTCAGGCCATAGGGCGCGCCCGGAAACTTCATCGCCTGCATCGTGCGGCCATAGACGTTCTTGAGCGTGACCGAGCGGCCGCCCATCAGGTTCGCCGAGCCGGGGAGGATCTGGAGCGTCGTCACGCCGCCGTTGGTCAGCGCGCGGGCGAAGCCGGGGTCCTGCGGCCAGACGCTGTGTTCGGCCCACACCTCGGCGGTGACGGGGCCGGTCATTTCGTTGCCGTCGCTGTGCGCGTCGACGCCGGGGCTGGGATAGTCGCCGAGATGGCTGTGGACGTCGATGATGCCGGGCGTCACCCATTTGCCATGCCCGTCGATCACGGTCACGCCGGCGGCCGGGGCGATCGACTGGCCGACCTCGACGATCTTGCCGTCGCGGAAGAGGACCGATCCGCCGTTGATCCGCCCGCCTTCGCCATCGAGGATGGTGACGTTGGTGACGAGCGTCGGCTGCCCGCCATAGGGGCGATAGGTCGAGGGATACGGATCGTGGTCATAGCCCTTGCCCGCGCCCGGCCCCTTGCCCGGCGCGTCGGCTCCGGCCGAGCGCGCGTCGTGCCCGGTCGCATCGGCGCAGGCGGCGAGCCCCGCCGCCAGCGCCAGCATCGTCAGTGTTCGGATCACATAGGTCCCCTTTGATTCAATTCTCATGCAAAGACGTCGGCAAGGTCCTCACCCGCCGAGCCTTCCTTGGCGACGCGCGCCTCGTGATAGACCGCCGCGATGCCGGCGGGGAGGATCATGCCCCATAGCGTGTTGCCGACGACGCCGGCGGCGATCACCAGCCACGGGTTCGTTCCCGCCACCGCGACCTGCAACACCCCGCCGACCATCGCCGCGCCGAACCACAGCACCAGTACCAGCAACAGCAGCGCCGCCAGCCGCCAGCGCATGCCGCGCAGTAGATCGGTCGATCTCCCGAAGCTGGCAAGGATGCCGCGGCGTTCGACGGCGAGGACGGGCAGCGTGACGAACCAGTTTAGGAACAGCACGATGCCGGGCACGACCAGCAGCAGGAAGCCGAGGAAGATGCCGATCCACATAAGGATCATCAAGGCGATGGCGAACGGCCACAGGCGCAGCGCCCGGCCGCCGGCGGCGCGAACGTCGGGGTTGCGGCCGGCCAGCGTGTCGAGCGCGAGCAGCGTCAGCCACACCTTCCCCAGCGGCCACAGCAGCAGCCGGACGAGGCCGATGCCGCCGTAGGTGCTGGTCCACTGCCCGGCCATCGCCTCGATCGCCTGTGGCGACTGGCCGGCCATGGTCGTCATCGTCGTGATCTGCGAGGTGACGAACGCGCCGGGGATCGCGGTGAGAAACACCGCGACCGCGAGGAAGGCGAATGGCGCGCCGCCGATCGCGGTGAAGCTGTTCGACAGCACACGACCGATGCCGAAGGCAAAGGGCGAGCGCCGCCCCTCGCGCCATGCCGCGAACAGGATCACCGTACCTGCCAGCAACGGCATCAGCAGGACGAGGAAGCCGAATGCGATCATTGCCGTCGAAAACCCCCTGTACCCGCCAGCCCCCCGGCGTTTCGTAAAGGGTGAAACGAAAAGCGTTGCATGTAAATCGCCGATTTGCTCCAACCGGCGCGACGCCACGACGGGCGTGCCGGGGGACGGGCGTGACGCGGGGTCGGGTGGTGGAGCAGACGGCGCAAGCGAGCGCGGCACCACCGCCGATCGACGGCGAGCGCGTGGCCGCCGCGTGGAAATCGATCCGCGCCGATCGCTCGATCCAGTTCGACCTGCCCGAGAAAGTCGTGCCGCCGCGCGAGCCGGCGCCCGCCTGGCTGGAGGCGGTGCTGCGCGGCATCGGGCGGTTCGTCGAATGGGTCGGCGGCGGGTGGCGCGTGCTGCTGTACGGCGTGCTGGCGCTGATCGTGATCGCGCTGGTCGTGGCGTTGGTGCCGGGGGTGCGCGACTGGTTCGCCGCATGGTTCGGGCGCAAGGACACGGTCGAGGAACCGGGCTGGACCCCGGACGAGGGCAGCGCGCGCGCGTTGCTGGAGGACGCCGACGTGCTGGCGGCGGCGGGACGCTATGGCGAGGCGGTCCATTTGCTGCTGTTCCGCAGCATCGACGACATCGTCGCGTGGCGCGGCGACGTGGTGCGCGTGGCCGACACCAGCCGCGACATCGCGCGGGCTGACGCGCTGCCGGCCCATGCGCGCGGCGTGTTCGCCGGGATCGTCGCGGCGGTCGAGCGCAGCCTGTTCGGCGGGGCCGAACTGGGCGAGGCCGACTGGCGGCGGGCGCGCGAGGACTATGCCGGCTTTGCGCTGGGGCGGCGGGCATGAGCCAGCCGTCGCCCTTCTCGACGCGGACGGTGCTGATCCTCGTGATCGGGGGCGCGTTGCTGATGCTGTCGGCGATCCTGTTGTCGGGGTTCGGCGACGAAGTATCGCGGGTGGTGGGCGACGCGCCCGCCGCCGATCGCAAGGATGGCGCGGGCTATCATGCGTTCCAGCGGCTGGTCGATGCGGTACAGCCGGCGGCGGCCGACGACGGCGATCCGATCGGCACGCCCGGCATCCTGATCCTGACGCCGACCGGGACGACCGGTCCGCAGGCGGTCAAGGCGATCATCGACCACCGCATCGAATTGGCCGACATGGCCAACGAGGAAGCAGAGGGCACGCCCGATCGCTATCCGACCTTGCTGATCCTGCCTAAATGGGACGTCGCAAAAATCCCGCTGGGCGGCGGGCGGGTCGAGCGGACCGGGCCAGTCGGCAGTTTCCGCACGCTCCCGCTCATCCCGGCCAGCGTCGAGGGGCATGGCGAGGAAGTGGGCGACACCGGGCCGATGGCCGATACGGCCTATGCCGGACTGCGCCCGTTCGCGATGCCCGACCGGCTGGTCGACGCGGTGAAGGGCGAGACCATCACGCCGCTGATCGGCGCGCGCGACGGCGCGGCGGTGCTGGGGCAGATCGGCAGCAGCGACACCTTCGTGCTGGCCGATGCCGATACCGTCAACAACCGCGCGCTGGCCGACGTGCGCAACGCGCGCGCCGCGCTGGCGATGCTGCGCGCGATCGATCCCGAACATGGCGGGCGGGCGCGGTTCGACCGGACGCTGCATTATGCGGCGGGCAATCGCAATCTGGTGAAACTGCTGTTCCTGCCGCCGTTCCTGGGCGTGACGCTGGCGTTGATCGTCGCGGCGATCCTTGCCGGCATCGCGACCGCGCGACGTTTCGGCCCACCCGCGCGTGACGGGCGCGCGGTGCCGCCGGGCAAGCGCGCGCTGGTCGACAATATCGTGTCGCTGACGCGATTGGCGGGGCGCACCCGCTACGCCGGGCCGCGCTATGCCGACCTAATGATCGAGACGATCGCGCGTTCGCTGGCGCTGGGGGCCAGCGATGTCGCGACACTGGAACGGGTGCATCCCGGCTATGGCGACATCGACCGGCGGCTGCGTGCCGCCCGAACCGAACCGGAAGCGCTGGCGGCGGCACGCGCGCTCCACGCATGGAAAAAGGAAGCAGGCGCATGACGCTGGACGACGTACGCGCGCTGGGGCGCGCAATCGAGGAACAGATCGCCCGGGCGGTGGTGGGCCAGGCAGCGGCGGTGCGGCTGTTGACCATCGCGCTGTTTTCCGCCGGACATGTATTGCTGGAGGGGCCGCCGGGCACCGCCAAGACGCTGCTGGCGCAGAGTTTCGCGCGGACGCTGGGGCTCGATTTCGGGCGTATCCAGTTCACGCCCGACCTGATGCCGGGCGACATCATCGGATCGAACCTGTTCAATTTCCAGACGTCGCAATTCGCGCTGACGCGCGGACCCGTGTTCTGCGAACTGCTGCTGGCCGACGAGATCAACCGCACCCCGCCCAAGACGCAGGCGGCGCTGCTGGAGGCGATGCAGGAGCGGCGGATCACGATCGACGGGCGGACCGAGCATCTGTCCGACCGCTTCACCGTCGTCGCGACGCAGAACCCGATCGAGCAGCAGGGCGTGTATCCGCTGCCCGAGGCGCAGCTCGACCGGTTCCTGTTCAAGATCACGATCGGCTGGCCGACCGCCGAGGCCGAACGCGCGATCGTGGCGCAGTACGGCACGCGCACCGGCACCCCCGCCCCGCAGGATTCGGGGGTCGAGCAGGTCGCCGACGCCCACGCCATTGCCGCCACGATCGACACGGTGGGCGGGGTGCGGCTGGTCGACGACGTGATCGATTATATCGTGCGGCTGGTGCGGGCGACGCGCGACCATGGCGACCTGTCGTCGGGCGCGTCGCCGCGCGCCGCGGCGGCGCTGGCGGCGGCATCGCGCGCGGCGGCGGCGCTCGACGGGCGCGATTACGTGCTGCCCGACGATGTGAAGGCGCTGGCCCCTGCCCTGCTGCGCCACCGGCTGATCCTGTCGCCCAGCGCCGAGATCGACGGCCGGCTGGTCGACGATGTCGTCGCCAGCCTGATCGCGTCGGTGGATGCACCGCGGTGATCCTGCCGACGCCCCGCGCCATCCAGTTGACCGCGCTCGCCGCGCCGGTCGGGCTGGCGCTGGGCGTCCTGAAGCCGGCGGCGTGGATCGTCGCGCCGGTGTGGATCGGCGCGCTGCTGCTGCTGATCGTCGCCGATGCGCTGCTGGCGCGCGCGCCCGACAAGGGCGGGGTGGCGATGCCCGCGACGCTGAACGTGGGCGAGGAGGTGCGGCTGCACGACGACGGTCATGCCGCCGCGATCGACGGGCCGCTCGAACGGATCGCACCGGGCACCTATCGCGCGGTGCGGCGCGGGCGGGCGATGCTGACGCGGGTGTGGCGCAGGCGGGCCGGGCCGATGGGGCTCGCGTGGCGGCAGACCAGCGACAAGGCGCAAGCGTCGAGCGTGATCCTGCCCGACATTCGCCCGGTGCGCGATCAGGGAATGCGCCAGTTCCTGAACAGCGTGACCAGCGGCCAGCGCATCCGCCGCGACCATGGCGACGGGCAGGATTTCCAGGTGCTGACCGAGTTCCAGCCGGGCATGGAACGCCGCGCGATCGACTGGAAGGCGTCGGCGCGCCACGCATCGCTGCTGGCGCGCGAATTCCATACCGAGCGCGATAATATGATCGTGTTCGCGATCGATGCCGGACGGTCGATGAGCGATCCGGTGGGCGACCTACCGCGCGTCGACCGCGCGGTGTCGGCGGCGTTGCTGGCGGCGTTCGTCGCGCTGAAATCGGGCGACCGGGTGCGGCTGTTCTCGTTCGGGGCGCGGCCGCAGGTCGACAGCGGCAGCGTGACCGGCGCGCGCGGCTTCGCCGCGCTGCACCGCGCGGCGGCGGACATCGAGTATGGCACCGAGGAGAGCAATTACACGCTCGGCCTCGTCACGCTCGACACCAAGCTCGACCGGCGCGCGCTGATCGTGCTGTTCACCGAATTCACCGACCCGACCAGCGCCGAACTGATGCTGGCCGCCGCCGCGCGGATGCTGAAACGCCACCGGCTGTTGTTCGTGCTGCTACGCGATACCGAACTGGAGGCGATGCGCGATGCGGTGCCGGACAAGGCCGACGATCTGGTGCGCGCGAACGTCGCGCACATGCTGTTGCGTGACCGGGCGATCGTGATCGAGCGGCTCAGGCGAATGGGGGTCGAGGTGATCGAGACGGTGGCGGACGCGATGGCGCTGTCGCTGGTCGAACGATATGTATCGCACCGGGAGCGCGGCAAATGAGCGTGATGTTCGCCGCGCGCCATTTCCGCGCCGAGCGCGAGGGCGACTGGGCCCGGCTGGAGGAACTGCTCGACCGGGTCGAGAAACAGTCGCCGCGCCGATTGTCCGACGCCGACCTGATCGACCTGCCCCGGCTGTACCGCGCGACGCTCTCGGCGCTGTCGGTGGCGCGCTCGACCTCGCTCGACGCATCGCTGGTCGCGTATCTGGAGGCATTGTCGACGCGAGCCTATTTCATCCTCTACGGCGCGCGCGAGCCATGGGGGCGACAGGTGGTCGACTTCTTCGCGCGCGACTGGCCGCGCGCGGTGCGGGCGATCCGGTGGGAAGTGTTGCTGGCCACCGCGTTGCTGTTGCTCAGCGCCGTTGCCGGCTATCATCTGGTGCGCAGCGACCCAGCGTGGTTCAGCGCGATGATCCCGGGCGAACTGGCGCAGGGCCGCGACATGGGCGCGAGTGCCGCGACATTGCGCGAATCGCTGTATGGCGAGCCGAAGGGCGGCGGGCTGGAACTGTTCGCCACCACCTTGTTCACGCATAATTCGCAGGTCGCGATCCTCGGCTTCGCGCTCGGCTTCGCGTTCGGCATCCCGACGATGATCCTGCTGGTGCAGAATGGCGCGACCGGCGGCGCGCTGTTCGCCGCGTTCGTGCCGCATGGCCTCGGCTGGGGTCTGTTCGCGTGGCTGATGATCCATGGCACGACCGAACTCGCCGCGATCGCGCTGGCGAGTGCGGCGGGCATCCATATCGGGCGCGCGGTCGCCTTTCCGGGCGAAGCGTCGCGGATGGCGGCGGCGGCACAGGCCGGGCGGCGCGCGGCGATCGTGATGATCGGCGTCATCCTGATGCTGCTGATCGCCGGGCTGCTCGAAGGATTTGCCCGGCAACTGGTGCGCGACGATACCGCGCGCCTCGCGATCGGCGCGGCGATGCTGATGCTGTGGACGCTGTATTTCACCTTCGGCGGCCGGCGTGGGCAAGCGTAAGCGCGCGCCCCGCCCGCCGCGCACGCTGGTGCGGCAACTGGTAACGCCCGAGGGGGTGCCGCTGACCATCCGGCTGGGATCGGGCGGCGCGCGCGCGGGAGCGTTCGTTATCGACACGCTCATCATGCTGGTGCTGCTGATCGGCGCGTCGCTGCTGATCTTCTGGGCGGCGATCGGCGGCGGGGCGCATGGTGCGACCTCGGCCTATCAGATCATCTGGCTGCTCGGCTATTTCTGCCTGCGCAATTTCTATTTCGTGGGCTTCGAGGCGGGGCGGCGCGCGGCGACGCCGGGCAAGCGGATGATGAAGCTGCGCGTGGTGTCGCGCGACGGCGCGCGGCTGACCGGGGCGGCGGTGCTGGCGCGCGACCTGCTGCGCGAGATCGAGGTGTTCCTGCCGCTGACCTTCCTCGCCTTTGCCAATGCCGAGGGGATGGCCGACAAATGGACCGCCGTGCTGGGGTTCGGCTGGGCGGCGATCTTCCTGTTGTTCCCGCTGTTCAACCGCGACCGGATGCGCGCCGGCGACCTGATCGCGGGCACTTGGGTGGTCGAGCGCGAGGTGCGCAAACTGGGCGAGGACCTGCTGATCGAGACGGCGCACGCCAGCGAGCGCGCGCGGATCGCGCCGTTCAGCGCGGCCGATCTCGACGCCTATGGTGCGTTCGAGTTGCAGCGGCTGGAGGAAGTATTGCGGCGGGGCGACCGCGACGACCTGTATCAGGTGGCGAGCGCGATCCGGCGCAAGCTCGGGCGGGGCGACGATCGGGCCGATCTGGCGTTTTTGGAGGCATATTACGGGGCGTTGCGCGGGCATCTGGAGCGCAAGCTACTGTTCGGGAAGCGGAAGGTCGACAAGTTCGATCGGTGAGGTTGGCGGGCGTTGCTGGGTGGGTGAGGTTAGGTCGGATTGGTTCGCGCGAAGGCGCGAAGGCGCGAAGGCGCGGAGGCGCGGAGGCGCGGAGGGGTTGCGTTCGGGGGTGGCCCATCTGCCCCGAACCGTCGCCCCAGCGGAGGCTGGTGCCTTCCAGCGGCTCCTGTCCCGCCTTGTCCACGAGAAATCCCAGCCTTCGCTGGGATGACGGTTTTTATGCAGAGAGTGGGCTGGCCCGCACGGAACATCTCTGCGCCTCCGCGCCTCTGCGCGATCACACTTTCTTCAAGCGACGGCGTAGCCGGTGACCCGCCAGCACGCGGTGCGATAGCCGACGTCGATACAGGCCTTGCGGCCAAGCGCGGCGAGCAAGCGGGCGTGGACCGTCGCCGGATGCTGCGCCACGTCGCGGAAACGGATGTGGTGGTGGGCGAGGACCAGCCGGCCGCCGGGGCGCAGCGTCGCCGCGATCTGGCGGGCGAGCGCGGTCAGGTCGCGTGGGGTGAGGTAATAGAGGACCTCGGCCACGACGATCGCGTCGTAGCGGCGATGCGGGAACCGGCCGGGCAGCACCAGCCGGATCGCGGTGGCGCGGGGGTGGTCCCCGAGCGCCCGCGCGGTCAGGGCGACGGCGGTGGGCGCGCCGTCGGTCGCGTCGAGGCGGAGCGCGTGGCGCGCAAGCGCCACGCTGTTCGATCCGTTGCCACAGGCGAGTTCGAGCAGGCGGCCGTGTCGCCCCGGCCCCAGCGCGTGGAGGATCGCGCGGCGTTTCAGCGCTTCATCGCGCGCGGTGAAGGTCGCCCATGGATCGGGGTTGCCGCGAAACGTCGCCTCGAACCCGGCGAGGGTGATCGCGCGGCTCATGGGAGCAGCCGGTAGAATTCCTGCGGGCGCAGGAAGCGGCGGCGGGTGGCGGCGTCGATGGTGAAGCCGGCGGGATCGTCGGTGATCCGCCCCAGTTGCGTCGCATGCGCGGCAAGCGCGGTGGCTTTACGCGGACGATCGGGTCCGAGCGGCAGGCGGTGGGTCGCGCGGCCCCTGCCCCGCCCCGGCCAGACGCCATAGCCGATCCGCCGCGTCCAGCCGTTCCGGCGGTGGCAGGCGGCAGCGGTGTCGCGGTGGTCGGGATGGGCATCGTCGGGCAGCGGCGTCGCCACCAGATCGGCGCGGAACCGCGCCAGTGCCCGGACAAGGCGGATACGCGCCGGGCGCGCCAGCGTGTCGAGACCGCCGTCGGGCAGCGCCAGCAGGTGGAGGCGGGCGGCGGGGATGCCGAGCAGCATTGCCGCGCGGCGGGCCTCGGCGGCGCGGGTGGCGACCAGCCGGGCGCGCGGGAACGCCGCGCTGCCCCGGTGCGAGGCGCCGCCATCGGTGACGATCACGATGTCGACCCGCGCGCCCTGTCGGCGAAGGCGCAGGATCAACCCGGCGCAGCCGATAGTCTCGTCATCGGGATGCGGTGCGACGATCAGCGCGCGGCGGACGCTGGCAAGCGGCAGGATCATGCGCCCGGCTCGATCCGGCCCGCCGCCGCCGCCGCGCCGGCTTGGGAGCGCGCGCCGTCGGGATTGGGCTGGCGGAGATAGACAGTGAGGTCGGTCAGCGTGCGGGCGAGCGGATGGGTGCGCAACATGCCCTGCACCCCGACCGCGCTCTGGGCGAGCGCCATCGCCTCGGTCGCAATATCCTCGAGCGCGCCGCGCGCGGCCGCGACGCGGGCGAGCAGGACGTCGTCGTCGCCGGTCCAGTGCGCGGCGACGCCGTCGATCAGCGCATAGCCGGCGTCCGCCAGCACAAACAGCCGGGCGAGGCGGTGCGCCTGCTGCGGATGCGCGGCGCGGTTGCCGGCGTTCAGGTGATCGCGGACGTGATCGAACAGCGCATGGACCGCGCCCGCCTGCACCGCGACGAAGCGCAATGCGCCGGCGCTGAAATCGGGCTGGCGCTGATAGTCGCCTGGGCCCCCGATGGCGTGTGCGGTGGCAAGCGGCACGCCGCCCAGATGGACGATATGCGTTTCGGAGCGGACCATGCCGATCGGGTGCCACCAGTCGCGGTCGATCTCCGGGTCGGCTGCGGCCATGTCGAGCAGCCACATCCGCGTACCGGCGGGATCGTTGGCGTCGGTGGTGACGATCGGATGGGTGACGAACCCCGCGCCCGAGGCGAAATTCTTGGCCCCGGCGAAGGCCCCACCCTCATGGCGCAGGCCGTCGCCGGGCAGGTCGGAGTTCCACACGCCGAGGATCGCGCCGTTCGCCAGCAGCGCGTCGATCGCGAAGGCCGGGGCGTAGCGGCGCACCAGTTGCACCGCGTTGACATGGCCGTCGAGGATGCGGCCGAAGGCGACATCGGCGCGGCCCGCCGCCGCCATCCGCCGCATCAGTGCGCGGGCCTCGCCCGGGCTGGCGCAGGTCGCGTCGTCGAGGCCGACGCTGCGCGCGATGGCGAAGGCGGCGGCCATCCACTCGCGCGGCGGCAGCGCGGGATCGATCGCGCGGATCGCGGCAAGCGGGGTCATGCCGCCACCGCCGGGCGCGGGGCTTGCAACCAGTCGAGCGCGAGCGCGATCGGCGTGGGGCCGCCGCGCTCGCCGCCGGCATGATGGAACAGCGCTTCGGCACAGGCGGCGGAGGCCAGCGCCGCCTCGTCGATCCCGTACGCGGGGAGCGGCCGGCGCGCGGTCCAGGCGCGACGGATCGCGCCTTCGCGGGCGAAGCGGGCGAGGACGGCGGCGGGGTGTTCGACGAGGCCGGCGTCGGCCCCTGCCCGCCCGGCGCGGATCGCATCGGCAAGGCCGCCGGTCGCGCGGCCGGTTGCGCGGCTGGAGGTGGCGACGCGGACGGCGGGGTCGTGGCGGACCCGCAAGCCCCTGCGGCGAACGGCATCGACCAGCGCGCGATCCTCGCCGCTGGCCAGCATCGGCATGCCGCCGACGGCGCGATAGGCGGCGGTGGTCAACGCGATGCTGGCACCGCCTTCGTTCCAGTGCGGGTCGGGATCGTGCGCGATCGGATCGATCCGGGCGCGTGCCGCCGTCAGTTGGTCGAGATAGGTTTCGATCGGCCGCCGCCATGCGTCGCGCGCGGCGTCGCGGCGGCGGATGCGCCCGCATACCAGATCGGAGGAGCGTAGCGCGGCCAGCGACGTGGCGAGCCAGTCGGCGTCGGGCCGCGTATCGGCATCGGTGGTCAGCAATACGCCGTCCGGGGTGAGCAACGGCAGCGCGGCGTCCATCGCCGCGCCGCGCGCGCGGCCGGCGTCGGGCGACGACAGGCGGGAAATGGCGACGATCCGCGCGGCGAGCCACGGCACGTCGGCGAGCGCGGTCGCGGCGGCGGCGCGGGTCGCGGGACAATCGCCGTCGAGACAGAGCAACAGCATCGTCCGCGCCAGCATCGCCCGGTCCTGCCGGGCGATCGCGCGGATCAGCCCGGCGATGTTGCGCCGTTCATCGCGCAGCGGAACGCAGATGGCGCTATCACAGGTTATTGATATTTGAGCGCTATCGTCCATCCGCCCCGCTATGCCAGCACCCTTCATGCTTGGCGACGTTAAAAGCGGGTGGGTACGGCTATGCTACCGGAATCAGGCAGGATAACCGGGGCGGTTCAACGACGGACAGGAGCAGGCGGTTTGCGCGATGGATGGTATCGGGACCCACGGGTCGGGTTGATCCCGGCGTTGCTGACCGCACTGGTCGAGGGATGGGCGGCGGCGGCGGCGGGGTTGCCGGGCTGGCGCATCCTGCTGCTCGCGCTGGCCGCCTTCGCGCTGGTGGCGTGGGGGTGGTTCGCGATCCAGGGGCTGGGGTATCTGTGGCAGCGGCCCGACCGGCGCGAGGTGCTGCGCGCGCTGCGGCTTCAGCGCAGCCAGCACGGGTTCAATCATGCCGCGTGGAACCGGTTCGATCGCGATGCCGGACTGCTGCGGCAGGTGATGGCCGAACGCGCGCTGCTGCCGGTCGAGGCGGAACTGCTGCGGCAGGCGGCCGAGGTCGAGCGGTTCGAGCGGGTGGCCGACGTGCTGCCCGGCTTCTCGCGCGCGGCGGCGCATTGGTACGACATTGCCTCGCAGGGCCATTCCGGGCTGCCGAACGCGACCCCGGTGCCAAGCGCCGCCGCGCTGGAAGAAGCGCGCCGCGAATTGCCGCAGCGCGAGTGGAGCGAGGCGGACGCACAGGCGGCGACGCATTATCTGGCGGTGCGCAAGCGGCTGTTGTCCGACCGGGCGGCGGTCGAGCGCGAGCGGACGGCGGCGTTGCGCAAACTGTCGGCCCCGCCGCCCTCGGGGCCGGCGGAGGATTAGGTACTTTTATCCATCTGACCAGAAGCGTCGCCCCAGCGAAGGCTGGGGCCTCAAGCGGCTCCTGCTGCGCGCTACCACGGGGAGATCCCAGCCTTCGCTGGGATGACGCCTGGCTCAAACGGGATGGATCAACCGCCAGAGGCCGATCGCGCGCTATCGAAGCGGGCGCTATCCCGGCGCCGGGTCAGGGATGCGCTTCGGGGAAGCCGTGGCGGTGGTGGAGAGCGCGCAGGATCGTCTTGAGATCGGCGGCGAACCAGCTTTCGCCGTGGCGGCCGTCGGCCAGCGTCGGGTCGGCGCCTTGCGCAAACACCAGCAGCGGCAGATTCTGGTTGGCGATGCCCGCCGCCTGCACCACGGCGGCGCGCGGGCGGGGATATGGCACGCGGATCACGTCCAGCCCGGCGGCGGCCTGCGGGAACAACGCGAGCAGGCCGTCGATCGTCACGCAGTCGCGGCAATAGAAGCTGCGGCCGGGGAGCGCCGGATCGGCGAAGGTCGGATCGAGCAGGAAAAGGCGGTCGCGCATCATCGGTTCCGGTGGGAGGGCAAGGGTGTCGTCGGCGGTGACGGGGGCCAGCGGATCACTCGGGTCGGGCACCAGCCGCCCGGCGATCAGCGCGGCGGCGGCGGCGAGGTCGCGCTCGCTGACCTGCGCCATGCCGGTGGCGAGGCGAGCGGGATCGGGCTGCAGGTCGCCGCGCTTCGCGGCATTCTGGGCGACGCGCGCCTCGACCTCGGCCGTAACCCGCTCGACGGCGGCGAGGAAGACGGCGAGCGCGGTGCCGGGCGGGAGGTCGGCGACCGCCTGCGCGATCGCGCCGAGCATGGTCTGCACCGCCGGGGAAGTGGTGGCGATGGGGGGCGCCGCGGCGGGTGTCGGGGTCGGCGCGGCATCGGTGGTGCGCGGCGCGGTGCCAGTGACGGGCGGCAGCGTCGGCCCGAGGCGCTGGATCGGCAGGTCGGCCATCACATCACCCCTCCGCTCGTCGGTGCCCGTGGTGCGCATTGCTCTGCCGCGCTTTGCCGGGGCGCGCAACCGTCGTTGGGGGTTGCGACGTACTCATGGTCCCGTCGCCCCGGCGGAGGGCGTTGCACCTCCCCTCCCTGACAAGGGAGGGGGCGGGGGTGGGTCGGCCCGCGATGAAACGGAAGCGCCCCACAACCAACCAACCCACCCCCAACCCAGTTCCGGGTGAACAGTGCCCCGCACTGTTCAGGTCATGCCGGGGGCATGACCGACCCGAAACTCTTGTCAGGGAGGGGAGCAGGTTGCGACAGCGTTTCGTTAGACGTCGATCCGCCCCGGCGGCTCCTGCCACGCGCTATCACCGGGAGATCCCAGCCTTCGCCGGGATGACGTTTGGTTCGGCGGGGAGAAACCCGCGCTCAGCGCAGCGCGCGGACCGCCGGGGTGTCCATGCAGGCGGGCACCGCGCGCCAATCGACCGCTGGCGGCGCGACGACCTGTGGCGGGGCGGGTACGAAGGCGATCGGCGGGATGTCGACCGGCCGGCCGATCGGGACCGCGCCGAAGCTGGCGCCGAGGCTGCCCGGCTCGCCTTCGCCGCCACAGGCTTTCGCGGCGGTGAGCAGGCGCGGCGGCGTCGCCCAGCCTTCGTAGGACAGGCGGAACGTGCCCCAGTGGATCGCCATGCCGCGCCACGCGCCGAGCCGGTTGAAGACGCGCAGGGCATCGACCGGCCCGATATGCGCGCCGCTCGCCATTTGGCCCGGCTGGAACCGGAATGCGCCAATCGGGATGAGGGCGAGGCGGAACGGCCCCAGCGCCCGCGCTTCCTCCACCCAGCCGCCGTCGCCGAGGCCGGTGTCGCCCGCGAAGAACAGGTTGCCGCCGGGCAGGTCGACGGTGAACGCCGACCACAGCGCGCGGTTGCGGTCGGCGAACCAGCGGCTGCCCCAATGATGGTTGCGCACGACATGCACGGTCGCCCCGCCGAGGCGCGCCGCCTGTCGCCAGTCGAGCGCGATCACGTCGATCCCGGCGCTGCGCAGGATCGCGTCGTTGCCGAGGCTGGTGACGATCGTCGGCCGGTCGCGTCGCCACAGCGCGGTCAGCGTCGACAGGTCGAGGTGGTCGTAGTGATTGTGGCTGAGGAGGATCAGGTCGATCTTCGGCAGGTCGGCGAGCGCGATGCCCGGGGCCGCCACCCGTTTCGGGCCGAAACCGAACGGACCGGCGCGTTCGCTCCACACCGGATCGGTCAGGATGTTGAGGCGCGGCGTCTGCACCAGCGCGCTGGCATGGCCGATCCACGTGACGCGCATCGGCGTGCGCGCCGGATCGCGGGCCGGCAGCGTCGTGGGTGGCAGCAGTTCGGCGGGACTGGCGGGCGTGACCGGAACCGATGCCGGCCATGGCGGCCGCCCGTCGCTGCCGGTCGCCTGTCGCCACAGGAAGCCGCCGCGTCCGCCCGGCCCCGACGGATGGGTGGTATCGTCGACATCGGGGTTGAAGAAGCGTGCGCCGTCGAAATGGTCGCTGGTCGCGCCGCGATAATAGAGCCGGTCGAGGAAGCGCGGAACGATCACCGCCGCGAGGCAGAGGATCGCTGTGACCCACACCAGTCCCCAGCCGATGATCCGCGCGATCCGTTTCATGTGCCGCTCAACGCCATTCCCCCGCGAACGATGCGTAGTGCCAAAATACTTCGCATATGCGAAACGATTTCAGCGTGAACCGCGTTCAGGGGGCAATGGCGCATTTCGACCTCCCTCCCCCGCCCCCCGGCCTGCTCGACGATGCCGGCCTGTTCCTCGATTTCGACGGCACGCTGGTCGAACTGGTCGATCGGCCGGAGGCGATCGTCGTCGGCGATACGCTCCGCGCGTTGTTGCGGCGCGCGGCGGCGCGGCTGGAAGGGCGGGTCGCGATCGTCAGCGGCCGGTCGATCGCCCAGATCGACGGCTTTCTGGGCGAGACGATCCACGACTTCGCGGTGGCGGGCAGCCATGGCGCCGAAATCCGCCCGGCGGGCGGGCAGACGACCGTGCCCGAGCGCCCGACGAGCCTGACTGCCGCCGAACGCGCCTTCGCCGGGGCGATGGGTGACGATCCGCGCATCGTGATCGAGGTCAAGACGCTGGGCGTCGCGATCCATTATCGCGCGGCACCCGAGCGCGAACAGGAAGCGCATGCGCTGGTCGAGGCATTTGCCGCGCGCGACGGGCTGACGGTGCAGCCGGGCAAGATGATGATCGAACTGCGCCTCGACGGGCATGACAAGGGCAGCGCCATCGCGACCTTGTGCGAGGGCGCACCGTTCGCCGGCCATGCGCCGGTGTTCGTCGGCGACGACCTGACCGACGAACCCGGCATGGTGGTGGCGGCGCATCACGGCGGCGCGGGCATCCTGATCGGGCCGATGCGCGACACCGCCGCGCGCTACCGCGTCGACTCGGTCGATGCCTTTCTTGAGTGGCTGGAGAACACCCTATGACCGCGACGATGGACCTCTGGCCGATCGGCAATTGCCAGGTATCGGCACTGGTCGACCGCAACGGGCGGTTCGTGTGGGGCTGCCTGCCGCGCGTCGACGGCGATCCGGCGTTCTCGTCGCTGCTCGACGACCGGCGGCGGGCGTCGGACGGCGCCTATGGCTTCTGGGAGATCGACCTCGACGGCGTGGTCGAGACGCGGCAATGCTATATCCGCAACACGCCCGTGCTGGTGACGACGCATGAGGATGCGGCGGGCAATGCGATCGAGGTCGTCGACTTCTGCCCGCGCTTCAAGCGGCACGACCGGATGTACCGGCCGGTCGCGTTCTGCCGGATCGTCCGTCCGCTGAAAGGTAGCCCACGCATCCGCGTGCGGCTGCGCCCGTCGATCGACTGGGGCAGCGCGCCCGCGCCGCGCACGCGCGGGTCGAACCACATCCGCTACCTGCTCGACGATGAGGCGATCCGCCTGTCGACCAGCGCGCCGGTCGGCTGGATCGAGGACGAGCGGCTATTCCGCGTCGAGCGCACGCTGCACTTCTTCCTCGGGCCGGACGAGAGTTTTTCGGACGAGTTGCCGTCGTCGGTCGAGCGGATGCTCAAGAACACCATCGACGAATGGCGGCATTGGGTGCGCGGCCTCGCCACCCCGGTCGAATGGCAGCAGGCGGTGATCCGCAGCGCCATCACGCTGAAACTGTGCCAGCATGAGGAAACCGGGGCGATCGTCGCCGCGCTGACCACCTCGATCCCCGAACATGCCGGGTCACAGCGCAACTGGGACTATCGCTACTGCTGGATCCGCGACGCCTATTACACGGTGCAGGCGCTCAACCGGCTGGGCGCGCTCGACGTGCTGGAGGGGTATCTCGAATACCTCCGCAACATCGTCGACAATGCCGCCGACGGGCAGATTCAGCCGCTGTACGGCGTGGGCGGCGAGGCGACACTGGTCGAGCGCGAGGCCGAAGGGCTCGACGGCTATCGCGGCATGGGGCCGGTGCGCGTCGGCAACCAGGCGTATGAGCAGGTTCAGCACGACGCCTACGGCCAGATCATCCTGTCGAACGCACAGGGTTTCTTCGACCAGCGGCTGTTCCGCGTCGGCAAACAGGCCGATTTCGAGGCGCTGGAGCCGATCGGCGAACGGGCGTGGCAAGCGTACGACAAGCCCGACGCGGGGCTGTGGGAGTTGCGCACCAAGAGCCATGTCCATACGTACAGCGCGGCGATGTGCTGGGCCGCGTGCGACCGACTGGCTAATGTCGCGGGGACGCTGGGGTTGGACGAGCGCGAGGTGTTCTGGCGCGACCGGGCGACCGCGATGCGCACCAAGATCGAACGCGAGGCATGGCGGCCCGAGACGAACCGCATGTCGGCGACGTTCGGCGGCGACGACCTCGACGCCAGCATCATCCAGTTGCTCGACCTGCGCTTCCTCGAACCCGGCGATCCGCGCTTCCTCGGCACGCTGGAGGCGGTCGAACAGGGGCTGCGGCGCGGCAGCCACATGCTGCGCTATGCGACCGAGGATGATTTCGGCCTGCCCGAAACCGCGTTCAACGTCTGCACCTTCTGGCTGATCGAGGCGCTGCACGCCACCGGGCGCGACGACGATGCGCGCGAACTGCTGGAAGAGATGCTCGACCGGCGCACCCCGGCGGGATTGCTGTCGGAAGACATCGACCCCGAAACCGGCGAATTATGGGGAAATTATCCTCAAACCTACTCGCTGGTCGGCCTCATCAATTCGGCCGTCCTGTTGAGCAAGTCATGGAACATGGTCCGATGAGCCGGTTGATCGTCATTTCCAACCGGGTGCAGGCGCCGCAGCCGGGCACTGGCGGCGGTGCGCAGGGCGGACTGGCGGTCGCGCTCAATGCCGCGCTGGCGGAGGAAGAGGGCATCTGGTTCGGCTGGTCGGGCGAGACGAGCGACAACCGCGACCTGCGCTTCCAGACCTATGGCGGCGTCACGTCCGCCGTCATGGATTTGTCCGAACAGGATGTGGAGGAATATTACGACGGCTATGCCAACCGGACGCTGTGGCCGCTGTTCCACTACCGGCTCGACCTGACCGAGTTCGAGCGCGATTTCCAGGGCGGGTACGAACGGGTCAACCGGGTGTTCGGCGAGCGCATCGGCCCGCATATCCAGCCCGACGATCTGGTGTGGGTCCATGACTATCACATGATCCCGCTCGGCTGGGTTTTGCGTCAGCAGGGCGTGGCCAACCGCATCGGCTTCTTCCTCCACATCCCGTGGCCGCCGCGCCGGTTGCTGACCGCGCTGCCCGATCACCGCCGCATGGTCGAGGCGCTGTTCGCCTATGACGTGGTGGGGTTCCAGAACGAGGAATGGCTCGACAGCTTCTTCAACTATGTCCGCGAGGAGATGGGCGGATCGATCGACGGCAATCAGGTGACGGTCGGCGGGCGCACGATCTGCGCGATCAGTTGCCCGATCGGGATCGAGGCGAAGGACTTCATGGCCGGGGCGAACGGTCCGGTCGCGAAGGCGGCCCAGCTCAACCAGTTGGAAAGCGCGGTCGGGCGCAGCCTGATCGTCGGGGTCGACCGGCTGGATTACAGCAAGGGGCTGCCCGAACGCTTCGCGGGCTATGAACGGTTTCTCCAGAACCATCCCGACCGGCGCGCGCTGGTCTATCTGCTTCAGATCGCACCGCCGTCGCGCACCGCGGTGCAGACGTATCGCGACATCCGCAACAGCCTCGAACAGATGTCGGGGCGGATCAACGGTGCCTATGCCGATACCGACTGGGTGCCGATCCGCTACGTCAACAAGGGCTATCCGCGCGAGGTGCTGGCCGGCATCTATCGCGCGGCGCGGATCGGCCTCGTCACCCCGCTTCGCGACGGGATGAACCTCGTCGCCAAGGAATATGTCGCGGCGCAGGACCCGCGCGATCCGGGCGTGCTGGTGCTGTCGCGCTTCGCCGGCGCGGCGCAGCAACTGGCGTGCGGCGCGATCATGGTGAACCCGTACAGCGCCGAGGACATGGCCGACGCGATCGACAAGGCGCTGCGCATGCCGCGCGCCGAGCGGATCGAGCGGTGGCAGAAGATGGTCGACAACGTCGTCGAGGAGGACGTGATCTGGTGGCGCAAGCGCTTCCTCGACGCGCTGACCGAGGAACGGGTGGCGGCGTAGGCGGCATTGCCCGTCAGGGGTGGCGAAGGCGGACGCCAGCCTTTATGGAACGGGCATGACAGCCCGGATCATCGACGGAAAAGCCTTCGCCGCCACCCTTCGCGAGAAGGTGGCGACCCATGCCGCCGCATTCGCCGCGCGCGCCGGGCGACCGGCGGGCCTCGCGGTGGTGCTGGTGGGGGAGGATGCCGCCTCGGCGGTCTATGTCCGCTCGAAGGGCAAGGCGACGCACGCGGCGGGCATGGCCGGGTTCGAACATCGCCTGTCCGCCGATGTGTCGCAGGATGAACTGATCGCGCTGGTCGAGGCGCTGAACGCCGATCCGGCGGTCGACGGCATCCTCGTGCAACTGCCGCTGCCCGCCCACCTCGACACCGATGCGGTGCTGCTGACGATCGATCCCGACAAGGATGTCGACGGGTTCCATCCGGTCAACGCCGGGCGGCTGGCGACGGGCCTGCCCGGCATGGTCCCCTGCACCCCCTATGGCTGCCTGCTGCTGCTCCGGGACGTGCTGGGCGACCTGTCGGGCAAGGATGCGGTGGTGATCGGCCGGTCGACCATCGTCGGCAAGCCGATGGCCGCGCTGCTGACCGCCGAGAGCTGCACCGTCACTCTCGCCCATTCGCGCACGAAGGACCTGATGGGCCATGTCGGGCGCGCCGACATCGTCGTCGCGGCGGTCGGCCGGGCGAATTTCGTGAAGGGCGAATGGTTGAAACCCGGTGCGACCGTGATCGACGTCGGCATCAACCGCACCGCCGACGGGCTGGTCGGCGATGTCGACTATGCCGGCGCGCTCAGCGTCGCGGGCGCGATCACCCCGGTGCCCGGCGGCGTCGGACCGATGACGATCGCCTGCCTGTTGCGCAACACGCTGGTCGCGGCGCACCGCCGCGCGGGGCTGCCGTTCGACGACGCCACGCTGTGATCGAGCTGTTCGTCTCGTCGCTCGTCACCTTCTTCGTGGTGATCGATCCGCCGGGCTGCGCGCCGATCTATGCCGGGCTGACCAAGGGCGCGTCGGTCGTGCAGCGCCGCGCAATGGCGATCCGCGCGACCGCCATCGCCACGCTGATCCTGCTGGTGTTCGCGCTGTTCGGGCAGGCGTTGCTCAAGGCGCTCGGCATCAGCCTCGACAGCTTCCGCATCGCCGGCGGCATCATGCTGTTCCTGATCGCGCTCGACATGGTGTTCGAGCGCCGCACCCAGCGCCGCGAGGACCGTGCGCGCGAAATCATCGACACCCCCGAAGTGGAGGACGTGTCGATCTTTCCGATGGCGATGCCGATGATCGCCGGGCCGGGATCGATCGCATCGGTGATGCTGCTGATGAGCCAGGTCGGCGACTGGGCCGCGCGCGGCGTGGTGCTGGGCGCGCTGGGGGCAATCCTTGCGCTGACGCTGGCGGCGCTCTTGGCGGCGGGGCCGATCATGCAATTGCTCGGCGCGCGGATCGAGGCGGTCATCACCCGGCTGCTCGGCGTGCTGCTGGCGGCGCTGGCCGCGCAGTTCGTAATCGACGGGCTGCGGGCGAGTTTTCTGTGATATTGCCGGTCCTGGGCAGCAAGTTTTTGAGGTAGTTGAAGATTACATACGTATTGCTTTAATGGACCGCCAGTTTTACTGTTGCATTACCGTTACACCCGAAACGAAAAACCGTCACTTTCCCGAAGCATTACGCCTCCACTGTTTACACTGCGGTGAATTGCGCTCGATACTCTTGCCCGCAGGCCGGTTCCGACGAACCCGGCGTGACGGACAGGCCCGATCAGGGTCGGTATAAAGGGGCGCTAATGATGATGTCTTCGATGCTGCGTGCTTCGCTACGCAACGGCACCGCCTTTTCGGCGATCGTTCTGGCCGGTCTGGGCACCGCTCCGGCATTCGCGCAGACGACCGAAACCGCTGCGGAAACACAGCCGGCGGCGGACGGAACGACCGGAACCGACGAAACCATCGTCGTCACCGGATCGCGCATCGCCCGCCCGGAAATCGATTCGCCGGTTCCCGTGACCACCGTCGACCGTGCGCAGCTCCTCCAGCGCGCCGCGCCGAACGTGTCGGACATCCTGAACGAACTGCCGCAGGTCGCGATCGGTTCGACCCGCACCAACACCAACTTCCTGACGTCGGGCACCGGCGTGTCGACCGTCAACCTGCGCGCGCTGGGATCGAACCGCACGCTGGTGCTGGTCAACGGTCGCCGCTTCGTCGGCGGGTTCGGCGGCGATACCGCGGTCGATCTCAACAACATCCCGGTCGACTTCCTCGACCGCATCGACAACGTCACCGGCGGTTCGTCGGCGGTATACGGGTCGGACGCGATCGCGGGCGTCGTCAACTTCATCCTGCGCGACAGCTTCGAGGGACTTCAGGTCCGCGCACAGGGCGGCATCACCGAACAGGGCGACAACGGCCGCTATTTCGTCAGCGTTACCGGTGGCACCAAATGGGGTGCCGACGATCGCGGCAACGCCCTGCTCAACTTTTCCTACGACCGCGACAACGGCCTGAAGTCGGCCGACCGCGCGATCTCGTCGCAGGATTGCGCCAACCTCGTCTGCGGACCGGGTTCGTACAGCTCGTTCGCGCCGCAGGGCCAGTTCCAGTTGCTGAACGCGGCGGGTGGGCCGGTCCGCGTCCTGCCGGGTGCGCTCAACAATTTCTCCTATCGCCCCGACGGGTCGCTGGCGCTGCTGAACGGCTATCAGTCGGGCCAGTTCGGCTTCAACCGCAACGGCCTGCGCCGGATCGCGGTGCCGCTCGAGCGCTATCTCGCCAGCGGTATCTTCAATTACGAGATCACCGACAATATACAGGCGTATACCGAGATAACCTACGCCCGGACCAGCTCGAACGCCTCGATCGAGCCGTTCGCGCTGGCCAACACCGATGTCTATGCCTCGGGCGGCATTCCGATCACCAACGCCTTCATCCCGACCTCGGTCGCGCAGGCGATCGCCGCCGCCAATTCGGATGCCGATCTGACCAACAACGTCACCTCGCTGGGCTTCCGCCGTCGCCAGAACGACGTGTTCGATCGCAGCAACCGCGCCGAGCGCAATACCTGGCGCGCGGTCGCTGGCTTCCGCGGCGACCTTAGCTCGACGTGGAACTACGACGTCAGCTATGTCTATGGCCATCTGAACGACTTCAACGCCAGCCAGGACATCGATACCGCGCGCTATCGCCAGTCGCTCGATTCGATCCGCGTCGGCACCGGCAACGTCGTCGGCACCGACATCGTCTGCCGCGATGCCGAGGCGCGCGCCAACGGCTGTATCCCGATCAACCTGTTCGGTCGCGGCACCGCCGATCCGCGCGCGGCCGCCTATGTCCAGGCCGTCGTTCCCAAGTCGGAGGACATCACCAACGAACAGCATGTCGTTAGCGCGAGCCTTTCCTCGTCATCGCTGTTCGATCTGGGCGCGGGCGGCGTCGGCCTCGCCGTCGGGGTCGAATATCGTTATGAATCGGTGTTCGACGACCTCGACACGCTGACCAACACCGGCGGCAATTCGGGCAACCAGATCCCCGATCTCAGCGGATCGCAGGACGTTCGCGAAGTCTTCGGCGAAGTGAACGTACCGCTGCTATCCGACCGGGGCCTGTTCCAGTATCTTGGACTCAACGGCGCGGTGCGTTACTCCGACTATTCGACGATCGGCGGCGTGCTGAGCTGGAACGCCGGTGCCGAATGGGAACCGTTCGACGGCTTCCGTCTGCGCGGTCGCTACGCGGTCGCCAACCGCGCGCCGAACAACTCCGAACTGTTCAGCGCGCCGTCGGAAACCTTTGCCGGCGTCACCGACCCATGCGACGGCATCACCCGCACCTCGGCCGGCGGCACCGATGCGGCGTGCCGGACGATCCCGGCGATCGCAGCGTTCTTTGCGGCCAACCCGAACGGCACCTTCGCCTACACGCTGGCCGATACCCAAGGCATCAACGGCTTCGTCGGCGGCAACCGCAACCTGCAGGAAGAAACCGCCAAGACGATCACCGGCGGCTTCACCTACACCCCGTCGTTCCTGCGCGGGTTCCAGTTCACCGCCGATTATTTCGACATCCAGGTGGAGAACGCAATCTCGACGCTCGACCGGTCGGATACGGTCGAAAAGTGCCTGCAGACCAGCGACGCGGTCTATTGCGACAATGTGCTCCGCTTCGGCCAGACCGGCTATCTCCAGACGGTCAACGCGCAGCTCATCAACATCGCCGGCTTCAAGGTGCGCGGCATCGACATCGGCATGCGCTTCGCCCATCGCCTCGGCCTGAGCGCCGAGGACCAGTTGAGCCTCGTCGCCAACTATACCTATCTGCTCGACTACAAGACGCAGACCGACCCGGCGACACCCGAGGAAGAGTTCGCCGGCACGTTCGGCAACGGCTTCTCGACCCACAAGCTGAACGCCCGCGCGACCTATACCACCAACGGCACCGGCTTTAGCTGGCAGACGACGTTCCTGAGCGGCGGTCCGTTCATCCGCAACGCTTTCATCAGCAACAATCCCGATGTGCTCGCGCTCAACGACGTCAAGGATTACTGGCTGCACAACATCCAGATCAGCCAGGACGTCGGCGACAAGTTCACCTTCTTCTTCAACGTCGACAATCTGTTCAACACCAAGCCGCAGTATCTGCCGGGCACGCCGTATGGCACGCCGACCGGCCTCGAAACCTCGGCCGACTTCGACCTGTTCGGACGGCGTTACACCGCGGGTGCCCGCTTCCGCTTCTGATCCGATCGCAGCGATCATGCCGGGGGGCGCTTCCATTGCGGAAGCGCCCCCTTTTTTTCGTGCTTCAACAAGACGATACCGCGTTGTAACCTTCTGTTGCTGTTTGGTTACACACGTTATCAAAAGCGACTCAATAACGTTATACGTATTTACTGAACCCGGAACGCGCTCGATACCGCTGCCGTTGATGACGTGCCTAGGGAGGCCGTCTGCCAACGATACCGTCCGATACGGACCAGTGAAGGGGTTCATCGACCGATGATTTCTACCATGCTGCGCGCAAGCCTGCGCACCGGCGCCGCCGGATCGGCGCTCGCCATCGGCCTGCTGGCGTTGCCCGCGGCTGCCCAGACGACGACGCCGACCAATGATCCGACCGCACTCCAGGCCCCAGCGCCTGCCGAGGCGCAGGACCAGGAAATCGTCGTCACCGGATCGATCCTGCGCACCACCGCACGCGAAACCCCGTCGCCGGTCACGGTGCTGACCGCCGAATCGTTCGAACAGCGCGGCATCACGACCACGCAGGACGCGATCCAGCAGCTTACGTCGAACAACGGCCCGGCGCTGACCAACTCGTTCACCGCCAACGGCGCGTTCGGCGCGGGCGCGTCGGCGGTGTCGCTGCGCGGTCTGTCGACCAGCTCGACGCTGGTGCTGTTCGATGGCCTGCGCGCCGCCTACTATCCGCTGTCGGATGACGGCACGCGCAACTTCGTCGATCTGAACACCATCCCCGACGACATCGTCGAGCGGGTCGAGGTGCTGCGCGATGGTGCATCGTCGAGCTACGGCGCCGACGCGATCGCCGGCGTGGTCAACATCATCACCAAGCGCGAATACAAGGGCGTCGGTGGCCGTGCCGAAGCCGGTATTTCCGAGCGCGGCGATGCCGCCAACTATCGCCTGAGCCTGACCGCCGGCACCGGCGACCTGTCCGAGAATGGCTACAACGCCTATATCAGCGGCTTCTACTTCCGCTCGGAAGGCGTGATGAACCGCGAGCGCGGCTATCCCTACAACACCGACGATCTGCGCGGCGTCTGCAACGACGGGCTGTGCGGCCCGAACAACGTGCTGAACGGGCTGAACGCGGCGGGTGGTTTCCGCAACGGCGGCTTCTCGCTCAACACCAGCAACTTCTATGTCCAGCCGGTCGATCCGTCGAACACGACCACGCTCGGCCGGTTCCAGAAGCTGAACCCGACCCTCGCCTGCGATCGCGGCTCGGCCTATAACCTGACCGCCGCCGAACTGCTCGGCAGCAGCAACCTAAACGCGCCGACCACGGTCTGCTCGCAGGACGTGACGCAGGAATTCGGCAACATCACCCCGAACATCGAACGCTTCGGCGGTTCGGCGCGTGGCACCTTCCAGGTCGGCGACAACGCCGAAGCCTATGCGATGGTGAACTTCCAGCAGAGCACGGTGAACTACACCGGGCTGCCCGCCACCATTCGCGGCAACGCGCCGGCCGGCATTCTCTTCCCGCAATATTCGACCGCCGCCGGTGGTGGTGCCTTTGCCGCCGGATCGGCCGCGCTGGTCCTGCCGGTCTTCGTCTGCGCGACGGGCGTCAACTGCGCCACCGCCGCCGACCGTCGCCTGAACCCGAACAACCCGTTCGCCGGCGTTGGTCAGCTTGCCCGCATCGGCGGTCGTCTGCCCGACATCCAGGAATATAACGAGACGCGCAGCCGCGTGTATCGTGCCGCGCTCGGCATCAACGGCACGTTCAGCGACGACTGGAACTACTCGGTCAACGCAACCGCGATGCACACCGACCTGCGTCGCTCGTCGAGCGGCTATGTCTATATCGCGAACCTGCTCAGCTCGATCGCCACGGGGTCGTACAACTTCGTCAACCCGTCGCAGAACAGTCAGGCGGTGCGCGACTTCATCGCGCCCGACAACATCACCGACTCCTCGTCGGATTTGTACCAGGCCGAAGCCACGATCGGTCGCGAACTGTTCCAGTTGCCCGGCGGTCCGCTCCAGCTCGGCGTCGGCGTCGCGATCCGCTACGAAGCGATCGAGGCCCCCAGCGCCAACCCCGACACCAACGGCCCGACGCAGCGCTATTTCCGCCTGAACGCCTTTGGCACCGAGGGCAACCGGACGGTCTATTCGGCCTTCGCCGAGCTGAACGCGCCGATCTTCGAACAGCTCGACGTCAATCTGTCGGGTCGCTACGACAAGTACAGCAGCGGGCAGGACGCCTTCTCGCCGAAGATCGGTGCGAAGTTCACCCCGATCCCGCAGTTGGCGATCCGCGGCACCTATTCGCGCGGGTTCCGCATCCCGTCGTTCGCGGAAGCCAACGCGCTGCCGACGACCGGCTATGTCACGATCCAGCCGAACACGCTGCCGGCCAGCTTCCGTGCCCAGTATGGCGCGGCCTGCGCCACCACGCCGACGTCGTGCCCGACCTATCTGACCACCTATTCGCTGGGTCAGACGACGCTGGCCTCGCCCGACCTCGAACCCGAAAAGTCGCGCAGCTTCACCGGCGGCATCATCCTCGAACCGATCCGGGCGATCACGATCACGGTCGACTACTATAACATCAAGAAGACCGGGGCGATCACCTCGGCCGACAACACCCCGGCAATCGCCGCCTATTATGCGGGTCAGGCGATCCCGACCGGGTTCAACGTCATCGCCGACGCACCCGATCCCAACTTCCCGACCGCGCTGCCGCGTATCGCCTTCGTGCAGTCGCAGCTCGTCAATTCGGACACGATCCGCTCGGAAGGGATCGACGCGGCGGTCACGGGCCGGTTCAATCTCGCCGATGGCGTGCGCTTCACCACCGCAGCGACCGCCAGCTACATCCTCGACCTGTCGACGACCTTCGCCGACGGCACTCGCCAGCGTTATGCCGGCACGCTCGGCAACTTCAACCTGACCGCCGGCAACGGCACGCCGCGCTGGCGCGCGTCGTGGCAGAACACGATCGACACCGACACCTTCTCGGTGACGGGCGTCGCCAACCTGTTCGGCGGCTATGACCTGTCGGCCGAGGACCAGGGCGATACCGCGGGCGACTGCGGCCAGAACCCGGGCTATGTCGAATGCCACATCGCGCCGTACATCACGGTCGATGGCACCGCGACGTTCAAGGTGAACGACAAGTTCAACTTCTACGTCAACGTGCTGAACATCCTCGACGACATGCCGCCGCTCGACCCCGTCACCTATGGCGCGCACCTGTACAATGCGGTGCAGGGCGGCAACGGGATCATCGGTCGCGCCTACCGCGCCGGCGTGAAGTTCAACCTGTAACGAACCGGTCTTCGGGCCAAAAAACGGGGGCGCTTCCACATCGGAAGCGCCCCCTTCTTTTTGACGGGATGCGGGCGGTGCGGGATCAGACCACCGACAACGTCAGCGCGCCGTCGCCCTCATCGACATACACCGTCGACCCGTCCTTGACCGACCCGCGCAGGATCAGGTCGGCGAGCGGGTCCTGCAAATAGCGCTGCACCGCGCGCTTCAATGGCCGGGCGCCGTACACCGGATCATAGCCGACCCGCCCCAGCCACGCGCGCGCCGGCTCGGTAAGGTCGATCTTCACCTTGCGATCGGCAAGCAGGCGACGGACGCGAGCGACTTGGATGTCGACGATCGGCGCCATGTGGTCGGCTGCCAGGCGGTGGAACAGGATGATCTCGTCCAGCCGGTTGAGGAATTCCGGGCGGAAGTGCGACCGCACCACCTCCATCACCTGCGGCTCGACGCTTTCGACCCCCTGCCCGTCGCCGAGGTTGGTCAGATACTGGCTGCCGAGGTTCGAGGTGAGGATGATGATCGTGTTCGAGAAATCGACCGTGCGCCCCTGCCCGTCGGTCAGCCGCCCGTCGTCGAGCACCTGCAACAGCACGTTGAACACGTCGCCGTGCGCCTTCTCGACCTCATCGAACAGCACGACCTGATAGGGCCGGCGACGGACGGCTTCGGTCAGCACGCCGCCTTCCTCATAGCCGACATAGCCCGGCGGCGCACCGATTAGCCGGGCGACGGCGTGCTTCTCCATGAACTCGCTCATGTCGATGCGGACCATGGCGCTCGGATCATCGAACAGGAATTCGGCCAGCGCCTTGGTCAGTTCGGTCTTGCCGACGCCGGTCGGCCCCAGGAACAGGAACGAGCCGAGCGGCCGGTTGGGGTCCTGCAATCCGGCGCGCGAGCGGCGGACGGCGGTGGCGACCGCGCGGACCGCTTCGGCCTGACCGATCACCCGTTTGCCGAGTGCATCCTCCATGGCGAGCAGCTTCTCACGCTCGCCCTCGAGCATCCGGTCGACGGGCACGCCGGTCCAGCGGCTGACGACGGCGGCGATATCGTCGGCGGTCACTTCCTCGCGCAGCATCGCGCCAGCCGATGCGCCGGCGGCCTCGGTCAGTTGCTTCTCCAGCGTCGGGATGGTGCCGTAGGTCAGCTCCGACATCTTCGCCAGATCGCCCGAGCGCTGCGCCTGTTCCAATGCCATGCGCGCGGCGTCGAGCTGTTCCTTCAGCTTCGCTTCGGACGCGATCTTGTCGCGCTCGGCCTGCCAGCGGGTAGTGAGGCCTGCCAGTTGCTCCTCGGCATTGGCGAGTTCCTCCTCCAGCGTGTCGAGCCGGTCGAGGCTGGCGGCGTCGCTCTCGCGGCGCAGCGCCTCGCGCTCGATCTTCATGCGCAGGATGCGGCGGTCGAGGCTCTCGATCTCCTCGGGCTTGCTCTCCACCTCCATGCGGATGCGGCTGGCGGCCTCGTCCATCAGATCGATCGCCTTGTCGGGCAGGAAGCGGTCGGTGATGTAGCGGTTGCCGAGCGTCGCCGCCGAGACCAAAGCGCCGTCGGTGATGCGGACGCCGTGATGGAGTTCGTACTTCTCCTTCAATCCGCGCAGGATCGAGATGGTATCCTCGACGGTCGGTTCGCCGACGAACACCGGCTGGAACCGCCGCTGGAGCGCGGGGTCCTTTTCGACATGCTTGCGATATTCGTCGAGCGTGGTCGCGCCGATGCAGTGGAGTTCGCCGCGCGCGAGCGCCGGCTTCAACAGATTGCCGGCATCCATCGCGCCTTCGGATTTGCCCGCGCCGATCAGCGTGTGCATCTCGTCGATGAACAGGATGATCTGGCCCTCGGCGCCCTTCACCTCGTCGAGCACGCCTTTCAGCCGTTCCTCGAACTCGCCGCGATATTTGGCACCCGCGATCAGCGAGCCCATGTCGAGCGACATCAGCGCGCGGTCCTTCAGTCCTTCGGGCACGTCGCCATTGGCGATGCGCAGCGCGAGCCCTTCGGCGATCGCGGTCTTGCCGACACCGGGTTCGCCGATCAGGACCGGGTTGTTCTTGGTGCGGCGGGCGAGGATCTGGATCGTGCGGCGGATTTCCTCGTCGCGGCCGATGACGGGGTCGAGCTTGCCATCGCGCGCCGCCTGCGTCAGATCGCGAGCGAATTTTTTAAGCGCGTCGTAGCGGTCCTCGGCACCCGCCGTGTCGGCAGTGCGGCCACCACGCAGCTTGTCGATCGCGGCGTTCAGGCCCTGCGGCGTGACACCGGCGGCGGTCAGCGCCTTGCCCGCCGGCCCTTGCGAGAGCGTCAGCGCGAGCAGCAGCCGTTCGACGCTGACGAAGCTGTCACCCGCCTTCGCCGCGATCTGCTCGGCCTGATCGAGCAGGCGGACAAGGTCGTTGTCGAGACCGGGCGAGGATTGCGCGCCCGATCCCGACACCGCCGGAATCCGGGCGAGTGCGGCGTCGGCATCGGCATTGGCGCGCCGCGCGTCGCCACCGGCGGCGGCGATCAGCCCCGATGCCATGCCCTGCTCGTCGTCGAGCAGCGCCTTCAACAGATGTTCGGGGGCGATGCGCTGATGGCTGTTGCGGATCGCCACGGTCTGCGCGGCTTGCAGGAAGCCTTTCGCGCGGTCGGTGAATTTTTCGAGGTTCATGGGCGTTCCCCTGTGATGTTGGCCGCGATATGGTGTGGTATATCGGCAACACAAGAGGCGTCGTCAGGAGGTATTGTCCATCGTCGTCACCCCGGACTTGTTCCGGGGTCCATCTATCGGCGGGCGATGCCGGTCAGGATTTGATCGCGTCGTCTGCGGCCCGGTGGACCCCGGAACAAGTCCGGGGTGACGTTGAGGGGGTGGCAGGGCGACGTCATCCGCCCCGCCTCCAGCCTCACGCTCCTTCGAGCAGCCGTTCGCGCTTGATCTTCTCGCGCCAGACCAGGGGCGCGAGGTGGTGGACGTTCTGGCCTTCGCTGTCGACCGCGACCGTCACCGGGAAATCCTCGACCTCGAACTCGTAGATCGCTTCCATGCCCAGATCGGCGAAGCCGACGACCTGCGATCCCTTGATCGCGCGCGACACCAGATAGGCCGCACCGCCGACCGCCATCAGATAGGCCGACTTGGCCTCCGCAATCGCCTTGGTCGCATCGACGCCGCGTTCGGCCTTGCCGACCATCGCCAGCAGGCCTTGACCCAGCATCATCCGGGTGAACTTGTCCATGCGGGTGGCGGTGGTCGGACCGGCCGGCCCGACGACTTCCTCGCCGACCGGATCGACCGGGCCGACATAATAAATGACGCGCCCGCGGAAATCGACCGGCAGTTCCTCGCCCTTGGCCAGCATGTCGGCGATCCGCTTGTGCGCGGCGTCGCGGCCGGTCAGCATCTTGCCGTTCAGCAACAACCGGTCGCCATGCTTCCACGTCGCGACGACTTCGGGGGTCAGCGTGTCGAGGTCGACCCGGATCGCCGCCTTGTCCGGCGTCCAGTTGACGTCGGGCCAGTCGGACAGTTTCGGCGTCTCAAGATACGCCGGACCCGATCCGTCGAGCGTGAAATGCGCGTGGCGGGTGGCGGCGCAGTTGGGGATCATCGCCACCGGCTTGGAGGCGGCATGCGTCGGCCAGTCGAGGATCTTGACGTCCAATACGGTCGACAGCCCGCCCAGCCCCTGCGCGCCGATGCCGAGCGCGTTGACCTTGTCCATCAGCTCGATGCGCAGCGCCTCGATGTCGTTCTGCGGGCCGCGCGCCTTCAACTGCGCCATATCGATCTGGCCCATCAGCGATTCCTTGGCGAGCAGCATCGCCTTTTCGGCGGTGCCGCCGATGCCGATGCCGAGCATGCCGGGCGGACACCAGCCGGCCCCCATCTGCGGCAGCATCTCCAGCACCCAGTCGACGATCGAATCGCTGGGGTTCATCATCTTGAACTTTGACTTGTTCTCGCTGCCGCCGCCCTTGGCCGCGACGTCGACATGCACCTTCGTGCCCGGCACCATCTCGACATGGAGTACCGACGGCGTGTTGTCCTTGGTATTCCGCCTAGTGAACGCTGGATCGGCGAGGATCGAGGCGCGCAGCTTGTTCTCCGGGTGCAGGTAGGCGCGGCGCACGCCTTCGTCGACGACCTCCTGCAACGACCGGTCGGAGGCGAGGCGGCAGTCCTGCCCCCACTTCACGAACACGGTGACGATGCCGGTATCCTGACAGATCGGGCGATGCCCCTCGGCGCACATCCGGCTGTTGGTCAGGATCTGCGCGATCGCGTCCTTGGCGGCCGGGCTCGTCTCGGCGGCATAGGCGTCGCCCAGCGCGCGGATGTAATCCATCGGGTGATAATAGCTGATGAACTGGAGCGCGTCGGCAACGCTCTCGATCAGGTCGGCTTCGGTTATGGTGACGGTCATCGGCGGGTCCATGGCAAGCGGTTTGGCGTCTGTCCGAAAGCCCGCTCCCCCACCCGGCCACCCACACGGTATCCTCGATGGGTGGCCGGGTGGGGGAGCGGGCCGGCACCGCACAAGAAACTCGCCCTTCCGCGAGTTTCCAGACGGACTCTTGTCTGCCGTCCTACAGGGTGCGACGCCTGCCTTGCAAAGACTTCGTTCACCTCTGCGCGCTATCGCTTCCTGTCGGATCAAGGGGACGGACGTTGCACCACGGCGGACTGAAGGCGGCGTTGCGATCGTGGGTACAGGGATCGGACGATCCCGCCCGCGACGATGCCGGCCGCGCGCTGCTGCTGCTGCGCGAGGCGGAGAACCATGGCCCGACATGGTTCTGGCAGACCGACCGCATCGGCCGCCTGACCTATCTCAGCGGCAAGATCGCCACGGTGTTCGCCGACCATGGCCTCGATCCGGTGGGGATGCCGCTGATCGACCTGTTGCGCATCGCCGGTGGCGCCGAGCGCGGCGGCGACGCCGAACGCACCATCGCCTTTCACTTGAGCGCGCGCACCGCCTTCGCCGACTATGCCGTCACCCCGGCGATCAAGGGCAGCGGCGACTGGCACTGGACGGTGTCGGGCAGCCCCGCCACCGATCCCTATGGCCGGTTCGAGGGCTTCGTCGGCACCGGCAGCGATACCGGATCGATCCGCCAGTCCGATGCGGCCATCACCCGCCTCGCGCTGTTCGACAGCCTGACCGGGCTGGCCAACCGCCAGCGGATGCGGATGTCGCTCGAACAGACGCTGGCGCAAGGGGGGTATGACGGGACCGCGCTGTTCCTGCTCGACCTCGACCGGTTCAAGGCGGTGAACGATACGCTGGGCCATCCGGTCGGCGACGCACTGCTCAAACAGGTCGCGGCCCGGCTGACCAAGGCAGTCAGCGAGGCCGGCCTCGTCGGACGGCTGGGCGGCGACGAGTTTCAGGTAGTGCTGCCGCGCATGGGCGACCGGGCGGCGATGGCGACGCTGGCGCAGGGAATCATCGCCGCGCTGTCGCAACCCTTTTTCATCGGCGAGGCGTGCGTGTCGATCGGCTGTTCGATCGGCATCGCGGTTTCGCCCGAGCATGGCGACGGCCCCGACACCCTCGTGTCGCATGCCGACCTTGCGCTCTATGCCGCCAAGGGCGCAGGACGCGGCGTCCACCGCTTCTTCCACGACGCGCTGCTCGACGGGGCACGGTCGCGCCAGCAACTCGAAACCGAATTGCGCCAGGCGCTGGCGCTCGACCAGATGCGGCTGGTCTATCAGCCGGTCGTGGCGACCGCCGATGGCGCGATCACCGGCTATGAGGCGCTGCTGCGCTGGGACCATCCGCAGCGCGGGCGGATGCTGCCCGCCGACTTCCTCAGCGTCGCCGAGGAATCGGGGCTGATCGAGCCGATCGGCGAATGGGTGTTGCGCACCGCGTGTCGCGACGCGGCGCGCTGGGGCGGCGAGACACATCTGGCGGTGAACCTGGCAGCGACGCAGTTCGCCAATCCGGCCTTGCCAGCGATCGTCACCAACGCGCTGGCCCGCGCCGGCCTGCCGCCCGACCGGCTGGAACTGGACGTGGCGGAGGCGAGCGTGTTGCGCGATCTCAACGCCTCGGCGACGATCTTCGCCGCGCTCAAGACGGTCGGGGTGCGGATCGCGCTCCATGATTTCGGGGCGGGGCCGGCGTCGCTCGGCTGCCTGCGCCGCCTGCCGTTCGACCGGATCAAGATCGATCGCAGCTTCGTGCGCGGCGTGGGCGACGTGGCCGGGCGCAACGCGGCGGTGGTGCGCGCGATCACGACGCTGGCCGATGCACTGGCGATCGAGACGACCGCCAAGGGCGTGGAATTCCACGACGAGATCGCCGCCGTGCGCGACCTCGGCTGCGACAGCGTGCAGGGCTTCGTCTATGGTCAGCCGCTGGAAGCCGAGGCGGCGATCACGCAACTGCGCGCCGGCGGCGTCGCCGAGAGCAGCGGCCTGAAATCCAATCGCGCGCCGCGCACCCGCATGTTGCGCAGCGCCACGATCGAGATCGCGGGCGAACGCCGCATCGCCCGCATCCGCGACCTGAGTTCGACCGGCGCGCTGATCGATTCGATCGTGTTCGACGACGATCTCGTCGGCGATCGCCTGCGGATCGAGATCGTCGATGGCCAATGGGTGGCGGCGACGCTGCGCTGGGCGCAGGACGGCCGCGCCGGGCTGCATTTCGACCAGCCGATCGTGATCGACCGGCGGATGATGAACCGCCGCCGGGGTTGATCGCAAACCGTTACCGGGGTTAGCCACGGCGCATGACCGAGTTGCCCAAGACCGAGGCGGACGCCGCCGCCGAGCTGACCGATCTCGCCGCGCGGATCGCCCGTGCCGACGCGCTGTATCACGGCGAGGACGCGCCCGAACTGGACGATGCCGAGTATGACGCGCTGGTCCGCCGCAACCGCGCGATCGAGGCGGCCTTTCCGCACCTCATGCTCGCCGATTCCCCGTCGCGCCGGGTCGGTGCCGCGCCGTCGGGGCATCTGGCGAAGGTCGCGCATGCCCGGCCGATGCTGAGCCTCAACAACGCCTTTGCCAACGACGACGTCGCCGAGTTCATCGCCGGGGTCCGCCGTTTCCTGCGGCTGGCCGACGATGTCGCCGTGGCGCTGACCGCCGAGCCGAAGATCGACGGACTGTCGTGCTCGCTGCGCTATGAAGGGCGGCGGCTGGTGCGCGCGCTGACGCGCGGCGACGGATCGGTCGGCGAGGACGTCACCGCCAATGTCGCGACGATCGCCGACATTCCGCAGACCTTGCCCGAAGGCGCGCCCGACGTGTTCGAGGTGCGCGGCGAGGTGTATATGGCCAAGGCCGATTTCGCCGGACTGAACGCCCGCCTGCTGGCGGACGCGCCCGATCCGGCCAAGGCGCGCCAGTTCGCCAATCCGCGCAACGCCGCCGCCGGATCGCTGCGCCAGAAGGACGCCGCCGTCACCGCCGCCCGCCCGCTCAAATTCCTCGCGCATGGCTGGGGCGAGGCGAGCGCGCTGCCCGCCGAGACTCAGGCCGGGGTCGTCGCGGCCTTGCGCGACTGGGGCTTCCCCATCGCCGAGGCGTTCGAGCGGTGCGAAGGCACGGCGGAGGCGCTCGACGTCTATCGCGCGATCGAAGGGCGCCGCGCCGACCTGCCGTTCGACATCGACGGGGTGGTCTACAAGCTCGACCGGCTCGACTGGCAGGAGCGGCTGGGCTTCGTCGGCCGCGCGCCGCGCTGGGCGATCGCGCATAAATTCCCGGCGGAGCGCGCGCAGACGACGCTCAGGGCGATCGATATTCAGGTCGGGCGCACCGGCGCGCTCACCCCGGTCGCCCGGCTGGAGCCGGTGACGGTCGGCGGGGTCGTCGTCACCAACGCCACGCTGCACAACGCCGACGAGATCGAGCGGCTGGGCGTGCGCGTCGGCGACCGGGTGGTGGTACAGCGTGCCGGCGACGTCATCCCGCAGGTGGTCGAGAATCTGACCGCCGGCGAGCCGCGCGACGCCTTCGTCTTTCCCGCCGAATGTCCGGTGTGCGGGTCGCTCGCCGAACGTGGTGAGGGCGAGGTGGTGGTGCGTTGTACCGGTGGGCTCATCTGCCCGGCGCAGCGGGTCGAACGGCTGATCCATTTCGTGTCGCGCCATGCGTTCGACATCGCCGGGCTGGGGCTGGTGCGGGTCGAGGAATTCTTTCGCGACGGGCTGATTTCCTCGCCCGCCGATATTTTCCGGCTGCACGGAAAACGCGCCGAGCTGGTCCAGCGCGAGCGCATGTCCGACCTCGTCGTCGGCAAGCTGCTCGACGCGATCGAGGCGCGGCGGACGATCGCGCTCGACCGGTTCCTGTTCGCGCTCGGCATCCGCCATGTCGGCGAGATCACCGCGCGCGACCTCGCCCGGCGCTACGGCACGATCGAGGCGTTCCGCGAGATGATCGACCGCGCGCTGGCGGTGCGCGCCGAAACGGTTCCGGCGATCGGCGAGAACGACCGCAAGTTCGTGCTGCGGCGCGGCCGGGCACTGGTCGCGGCGGTCGAGACGCAGGGCATCGGCCCCGAAGTCGCCGACGCGCTGCTCGCCTTCTTCGCCGAGGAGCATAACCGCGCGGTCGTCGACGATCTGCTGGGCGAAGTCCGCCCCGCCCCGGTCGAACACACGACCGTCGCCTCGGAACTGACCGGCAAGACGGTGGTGTTCACCGGCAAGCTCGAAACGCTCAGCCGCGACGAGGCCAAGGCGCAAGCCGATGCGCTGGGCGCGCGGGTGGCCGGATCGGTATCGAAAAAGACCGATCTGGTGGTGGTCGGCGCCGATGCCGGATCCAAGCGCGCGAAGGCCGAGGAACTGGGCATCCGCGTGATCGACGAGGCGGCGTGGAACGCGATCGTATCGAATGCAACGTGATGTTTTTGCAACGCACCAACAGAGACTTGGCCACCCCCTTTCGATTGTCAGAAAATAGAAATATGCGACGTTCATTGGCGCTGGGACGGTGAAGCGCACCGCCCGAACCAACTGACGAGTCGCGCCAAAAATATTGCGATTCAAAGGGGACTTATGAACACCAAGCTCTTTGCCGGCGTGGCCTTTGCCGCGCTCCTCCTGCCTGTCTCGGCCTTTGCGCAGTCGACCGGTTCGACCGATTTCGAATCGGAAGACATCGTCGTCACCGGTTCGCGCGCCGACAACGGCGTCGACGGCATCAAGATTCCCGACGGTCCCAAGGCGCGCGTCGTGCTGGATCAGGAATTCCTCGCCAAGCAGACCCCCGGCAACACGGTGCTTGACGCGCTGAACATCGTTCCCGGCGTCAACTTCACCCAGAGCGATCCGTTCGGCTCGTCGGGCGGCAACATCCGCATCCGCGGCTTCGACGGCAACCGCGTCTCGCTGACGTTCGACGGCTTCCCGCTGAACGATTCGGGCAACTATGCGATCTATTCGAACCAGCAGCTCGACCCCGAGCTGGTCGACGAGATCAACGTCAACCTCGGCGCGACCGACGTCGACAGCCCGACCGCATCGTCGTCGGGCGGCACGATCAACTATCGCACGCTGATTCCGTCGGAAACGCTGTCGGCGACGCTGGTCGCCTCGTACGGCGATTTCGATTTCCACCGCGTGTTCGGGCTGATCGAAACCGGCAACCTGACCGCGTCGGGCACCCGCGCGTTCCTGTCGGCATCGAAGGCGTCGAACGACAAGTTCCGTGGCACCGGTGAAATCCGCAAGCAGCAGTTCAACGCCGGCATCTACCAGCCGCTGGGCGACAACGGCGACTTCATCCGCATCTCGGGCCACTATAACGAGAACCGCAACAACCAGTTTCGCAACCCGACGCTGAGCGACATCCGCAACGCGCTGCCCGCCGGCGTCGTTGCGGCGAACGCCGCGGCATCGCCCGAAAACCCGATCCGGCTCGACTTCACGAACAGCCAGTTCGCGGTCGTCAACGGCATCGAGAATGACGCGCTCTGCTCGACCCCGACGCCGGTGAACGGCACGGCACAGGCGGCGGCCAACTGCTCGAACTATTACGGCGTCCGCATCAACCCGTCGAACACCGGCAACGTGCGCGCCAATTCGCGCTTTTCGCTGACCGACCGGCTGACGCTGACGCTCGACGGGTCGTACCAGTATGTCCTCGCCCATGGCGGTGGCAGCACGACGCTGAGCGAGAGCGATGCGCGCGCCAAGGGCAGCCTGACCGCTTCGCAGGGCGTCGACTATAACGGCGACGGCGATTTCCGCGATACGGTGCGCTTCTTCACGCCGAACATCACCAACACCAACCGCTACACCGGCATCGCCTCGCTGCGCTACGACTTCAGCGACGACCAGCGCGTCCGCGTTGCCTATACCTATGACAATGCGCAGCATCGTCAGACCGGCGAATGGGGCTATCTCTATTCGAACGGCATGCCGGAAAACCCGTTCGCGGGCCGCAACGGCCGCCCGGTGCTGGCCGCCGACGGCTTCGTCATCACCCAGCGCGATCGCAAGTCGGTGGCGTTGCTGAACCAGATCTCGGGCGAATATATCGGCCGCTTCTTCGACCGGAGCTTTACCATCCAGGCCGGTCTGCGCGTGCCGTTCTTCAAGCGCGATCTCCAGACCTACTGCCCGGTCCAGGCACGCGACGGTTTCGCCTATTGCTCGTCGCAGCCGATTCCCAACCCCACGGTGACGGGCACGCAGCCCTATGTGATCGTGCAGCCGGGTGCCGCCTTCACCAGCACGGGCAATCCCCAGCCGCTGTATGCGCCCTATGCGCAGGAATATACCTACGACGCGCTGCTGCCCAACGTCGGCTTCACCTACAACTTCGTCGACACCAACCTCAGCATGTTCGGCAGCTACGCCAAGGGGCTGTCGGCACCGCGCACTGACAACCTGTACCGCGCGCCGTTCATCGACGTGCAGCCGGAAAAGACCGACTCGTTCGATCTCGGCCTGCGCTACAACAGCCGCATGGTGCAGTCGCAGGTCACGGGCTGGTACATCGGCTACAAGAACCGCATCGTGACCTCGTTCGACTTCGAACAGGGCATCTCGTTCGACCGCAACATCGGCGCGGTGGAAAGCTATGGCTTCGACGGCACCGTCACCGTGCGTCCGGCGCAGTGGGTCGGGCTGACGGCGATCGCGTCGTACACCCATACCGAGCTGCTCTCGAACGTCCGCACCACCGGCACGCAGGTCGTCGCGACCCGCGGCAAGAAGGTCACGGAAACCCCTGAGTGGCAGTTCGGTGGTCGTGCCGAGTTCAACTATGGCCCGGTCAACCTCGGCGTGCAGGGCAAGTGGGTCGACGAGCGGTTCGCGACCGACCTGAACGACGTGGTCGTCGGTGCCTATACGCTGGTCGATCTCGACGCGCGTTTCAGCCTCGAGGATTATGGCTTGAAGCGCACTAGCCTGTCGCTGAACGTCCGTAACCTGTTCGACGAGCGCTATTTCGGCAACATCAGCACGCAGGTCGACGCGCGTTCGGGCAACCCGAACTTCTCGGTCGGCTATCCGCGTACCGTCATCGGCTCGGTCAAGTTCGGGTTCTAAGCCCTACAGAACCCGGCCATCCGCGAAACCGCCGTCCCGGAAACGGGGCGGCGGTTTTCGTTTGGGGCGGGTTTCCGCTACACACCCGCTTTGCAACCCGCCCCCCGC
The DNA here is from genome assembly GCF_001425385.1 of Sphingomonas sp. Leaf407. Lineage (GTDB taxonomy): Bacteria > Pseudomonadota > Alphaproteobacteria > Sphingomonadales > Sphingomonadaceae > Sphingomonas. Next base: position 182,175 of record NZ_LMQO01000003.1, on the reverse strand, counting down.
AGCCTAGAAGCGGACAGGGGCAGAACGATGTGACGGAGCGCATGACGCTAAAGCCCGCCATTTTCTCGCGACCCTTCTTCGAGCAGAAGAACCGCGCCTTCTGGCTGCTGCAGGCGGCCGGGTGGACCGGCTATCTGATCCTGCGATCGGTTTCGACGGTGGCGAGCGCGGCGTCGCTCAAGAGCGTGCTGGGCAACATCGTCGAGGTGATCGTCGGCTATTGCCTGACGCTGTTGATGAGCGTGCTGTACGGCTATTACCGGTCGATGCCGCGCCTGCCGGCGATCTTCCTGACGATGTGTACCCTGTCGGCGGCGACCTTCGCCTATTCGCTGATCGACGCCTTCGTCTTCACCTTCATCCGCAACGTATCGCCCGACGTCAGCTTCTCGCTGGTGCTGGGCACGCTGTTCCTGAACTTCACCGTGCTGGCGGGCTGGTCGGCGCTGTATTTCGGCATCAACTTCTATCTCGTGGTCGAACAGCAGGTCGACGAGATGCAGATGCTGGAGATGCAGGCATCCTCGGCGCAGCTCGCGATGCTGCGCTATCAGCTCAACCCGCATTTCCTGTTCAACACGCTGAACTCCATCTCGACGCTCGTCCTCCTCAAACAGACCGAGAAGGCGAACGTGATGCTCAGCCGCCTCGCCTCGTTCCTGCGCTACACGCTCGCCAACGAGCCGACCGCGCATGTGACGCTGGAGCAGGAGGTTGAAACGCTCAAACTCTATCTCGATATTGAAAAGATGCGGTTTGAGGAGCGCCTGCGCACCAGTTTCGATGTCGACGCGCGCGTCGCGCACGCGCGGCTGCCCTCGCTGCTGCTGCAACCGCTGGTCGAGAATGCGATCAAATATGCGGTCACGCCGCAGATCGAGGGGGCCGACATCACGCTTACCGCTCGGCTCGCCGGTAACCGGGTGCAGATTGCCGTATCGGACACCGGCCCCGGCTTGATCGACGGCCCGAAGCGGCCGACGCTGTCGACCGGTGTCGGGTTGCAGAACATCCGGGACCGGCTGGCACAGGCCTATGGTCCCGATCACCGGTTCGACACCCGCTCCGGCGCGGGTGGCGGCTTCGTGGTCGAGATCGAACTGCCGTTCCAGACGCAAGACGTTACCAAAGAGGCCGCATGACCATCCGTACCATCCTTGTCGACGACGAGTCCCTGGCGATCCAGGGACTGGAACTGCGGCTGCAAGCGCATGACGATGTCGAGATCATCGACAAATGCACCAACGGACGCGAAGCGATCCGATCGATCAAGACCCACAAGCCCGACCTCGTCTTCCTCGACATCCAGATGCCCGGCTTCGACGGCTTCTCGGTCGTGCAGGGGCTGATGGAGGTCGAACCGCCGCTGGTGGTGTTCGTCACCGCGTACAGCGACCATGCGATCCGCGCGTTTCAGGCCGATGCGGTCGATTATCTGATGAAGCCGGTCGAGGAATCGCGCCTAGCCGACACGCTCGACCGGGTGCGCCAGCGCCTGTCCGAAAAGCGCGGCCAGGCCGAGGTCGAAAAGCTGAAGGAAGTGCTGGCCGAGGTCGCCCCCGATACGGCGGCCGAGATGGAAGCCGCCGATGGCGGCGGCGACGACGCGGTCGGCGCCAACCGGTTCGAGAAGCTCATCAACATCAAGGATCGCGGACAGATCTTCCGCGTCGATGTCGATACGATCGAGATGATCGAGGCGGCGGGCGATTACATGGTCATCAACACCGGCGACAATTCGCTGGTGCTGCGCGAGACGATGAAGGACCTCGAAAAGCGGCTCGACCCGCGCCGGTTCCAGCGGGTGCATCGCTCGACGATCGTCAACCTCGACCTCGTCAAGCAGGTGAAGCCGCATACCAACGGCGAATGTTTCCTGATCCTCGAATCGGGATCGCAGGTGAAGGTCAGCCGCTCGTACCGCGACGTGGTGGCGCGCTTCGTCCACTGATGACCGAGATCGTCGTCGCGGCGCTGTACCGCTTCGTTCCCGTTGCCGATCCCGAAGCCGTGCGCGCTACGCTGGAGGCCGTTCTGGCGGCCCATGGTGTGCGCGGCACGTTGCTGGTCGCGGGCGAGGGGCTGAACGGCACGATCGCGGGATCGGCGGCGGGGATCGATGCCGCGCTCGCCGCGATCCGTGCGGTGCCGGGGTGCGAGGATCTTGCGCCCAAGTTCAGTCATGCCGCGACGATGCCGTTCCACCGGCTGAAGGTACGGCTCAAGCGCGAGATCGTGACGATGGGCGTGCCGGGCACCGATCCAAAGCGAATCGTCGGCACCTATGTCGCGCCGGCCGACTGGAACGCGCTGATTGCCGATCCGCAGACGGTCGTGATCGATACCCGCAATGCGTACGAGGTGAAAGTCGGCACCTTTGCCGGGGCGGTCGATCCGGGGACCGACAGCTTTCGCGACTTTCCAGACTGGTTTCGCGCCAACCGCGCCGAACTGTTGGCGGGCAAGCAGCGTGTGGCGATGTTCTGCACCGGCGGCATCCGCTGCGAGAAATCGACCGCGTTCCTCAAAGGCGAAGGCGTCGAGGCGGTCTATCACCTCGACGGCGGCATCCTGAAATATCTCGAAGCGGTGCCGGCGGAGGACAGCGCGTGGCAGGGCGAATGCTTCGTGTTCGACGAACGGGTTTCGGTCGGCCACGGACTGACGCCCGGCACGCACGCGCTGTGTCGCGGATGCCGCAGGCCGGTCAGCGACGCCGACCGCGCCTCGCCGCTATACCGCGAAGGGGTGGAGTGCCCCGCCTGTGCCGGCACCCATGATGCGGCGACGCTGGCGGGCAAGGCCGAGCGCCACCGACAGGTCGCGCTGGCCGCTGCGCGGGGGGAACGCCACGTCGGCGCGCGGATGGAGCGTGACGGGGACAACTCCCCTCCCTGACAAGGGAGGGGTCGGGGGTGGGTCGGTCGGCGAGGAAACGCTGCGGCTCCCACGACCCTACCCACCCCCGGCCCCTCCCTTGTCAGGGAGGGGAGTGTGGGACTTACTCGCCGTCGGCGGCTTTCGTTTCATCGGTGTTCGCCTCGGCCTGTCCGGCATCATCCGCCGCATCCGCCGCCGCCGTCTGGAAATAAGCCTCCACCGGACCGGTCAGCTTGATCGTCAGCGGCTGGCCCTTACGGTCCATCTTCTTGCCCAGCGCGACGCGGATCCAACCTTCGGAGATCGAATATTCCTCGACGTCGTTGCGTTCGGCGCCCTTGAAGCGGATGCCGATGCCGCGCTCCAGCACCGGCTGGTCGAAGTGGGGGCTGCGCGGATTGATCGAGAGGCGATCTGGGGGCGTATCAGTCATGGGCGCGGCCCATGCCGTAAAACCGTGCGCGCGCCAAGCGCAAAGGGCGGGGGATGCCTCCCCCGCCCCGCCAGATCCGGTCAGTTGCAGACGCGGACGCGAACGTTCTGGTCGTAATAGGGATCGTAGCGCCGCTCGACCCAGCAACGCTGATAATCGCGGTAGCGCGAGGCGTAATAGCCGTCGTTCGGATAATAGCCACGCTGGCGATAATAACGGTCGTCGTAGTTATACGCATAGCCGCGATCGCGGTAATAGCGGTCGCGCGCATAGCGATCGCGCGGTCCGCCCGATGCCAGCGCGGCGCCGATGGCGAGGCCGGCGATTCCCGCCACCACGGCGGTGCCGGTATTGTCGCGGTCGCGATAATAGCCGCGACGCCATTGCGCGTCGGCGGGGGCGGCGGCGGTCAGCGTCGTCGCGGCCAGTACCGCGCCCAGACCGGCCTTTGTCAGCAAGGTCATCATGCCCGTTCTCCTGTCATCTCCCGGCGGGTTTCGGCAACCGCACCGGGTCGACGCCTCCGCGCCGATGACGGTATGTCTGCCACGCGGCGACTGAACGGTCGCGGAACCGGTCATTCACGGGCGGTTTATCGAACGCGAGAGGACGGGCGATGGCGTATTGGCTGCTGAAATCGGAACCGGACAGCTATGGCTGGGACGATCTGGTGCGCGACGGCGGCACCGAATGGGACGGGGTGCGCAACCATGCCGCCGCCGGTCATCTGCGCGCCATGCAGGTCGGCGACGAGGCGCTCTATTATCATTCGGGCAAGGACAAGGCGGCGGTCGGCGTGGCGCGGATCGCGCGTGGCTCACGGCCGGATGGCGGAGACGGCTGGGTATCGGTGCGGATCGAACCGCTCCGCCCCCTGCCCCGCCCGGTCGAACTGAAAAAGATGAAGGCGGACGATGCTTTGGCGGGCATGGCGATGCTGCGGCAATCCCGCCTGTCGGTCTCGCCAGTCGGCGACGCCGAATGGGCGGTGTTGCTGCGACTGGCGGGGGAGTAGCCACTCCCCCGCCGACCGGTCAGGGGGCGTCGACCCGGGCGAGGCGCGGCGACAGCAGATGCACCGCCAGCAGCGCGACGAAATAGGCAGATCCCGCGACGAAGAACAGCGGCGCATAGCTACCGATGCCGTCGAGAACGTAGCCCGCATATTTCGCCATCATCATGCCGCCGATCGCGCCGACCGTTCCGCCAATCCCGACGACCGATCCGACCGCCGCGCGCGGGAACAGGTCGGAGGGGAGCGTATAGAGATTGGCCGAGAACGCCTGATGCGCGGCGGTGGCGATGCCGATGACGAGGACGGCGACCCACAGATTGTCGATCGACTGGGCGAAGAGCACCGGCAGGACCGCGAAGGCGCAGACCAGCATCGTCGTCTTGCGCGCGAAGTTGACGGTGCGCCCGCGCGCGATCAGCCGCGACGACAGCCAGCCGCCAGCGACGCTGCCAAGGTCAGATAGCAGATAGATCGCGACCAGCGGCGGCCCGAAGCTCAGCAGGTCGAGGTCGTAGCGGTCGCCGAGATAGCCCGGCAGCCAGAACAGGAAAAACCACCAGATCGGGTCGATGCAGAATTTGCCGAGCGCATAGGCCCAGGTCTCGCGCTTCGTGACCAGCCGCTTCCACGCGATCGGCTTGACCGGGTCGGCCGGGTCCTGCTCGATCCACGCCAGCTCGCCGCTCGACAGCTTCTTGTGATCGCGCGGGGAGCGATAGAAGATCAGCCACAGCGCCAGCCAGACGAGGCTGACGACACCAGTAACGACGAACGCCATCCGCCAGCCATAGGCGACGGTCAGCAGCGGCACCGCCATCGGCGTGATGATCGCGCCGACGTTCGCCCCGGCGTTGAAGACCCCGATCGCGAAGGCGCGTTCCTTGGCCGGAAACCATTCGGTGACGGCCTTGATCCCCGCCGGGAAATTGCCCGATTCGCCAAGACCCAGCCCGAAGCGCGCCATGGCGAACTGGGTAACGCTGTACGCGCCGCCGTGCGCCATATGCGCGATCTGCCAGATCACGAAGGCGACGGCATAGCCCATGCGCGCCCCGATCACGTCGACGATGCGGCCAAAGCCGATATAGCCGATCGCATAGGCGAACTGGAAAAAGAAGATGACGTTGGCGAAGTCGGTTTCGGTCCAGCGCAGGTCTTTCGACAAGGTGGGCTTGAGCACCCCGATCATCTGCCGGTCGACGTAGTTGATGCACGTCGCCATGAACAACAGGCCGACGATGCCCCAGCGATAGCGGCCGGCGCGCGCTACCGCGCGGTCGATACCGTCATTCTGCCCCGCTTGCATGACTTAGCTCTCCCTGCATCCCCTGCGCGGGCCTGGCGGCGTCGATCGCGCAGCTCACCCGCAGACTTCCGAATTCGGCATCGAAGCGCTGTCCGGGCGCCACCGGATGAACCCCGGTGACGGCGCCGGACGATACCCATTGCCCCGCTGCCAGCGTTAGACCACGAGAGGCGAGGCAGTCGATCAGAAACGACACCGCGCCGATCGGTCCGTCGAGCATCGTGCGCGCGCTCGCTTTACCGATCACCGCGCCGTCGATCCGCGACACGACCGGCCAGTCGATGAAATCGCCGTCGCGCCAGCCGGGAATCTCCGCACCGACCAGCAGGCCGTGGTTGTTGCCGTAATCGCTGATCGTCACCAGCGGGCCATCGGCGTTGATGCCGGGATAGGGCGAACTGGCGATCTCGATCCCGACATGGACCGCGTCGATCAACTCCAGCACCGCGTCGTGCGACAGGCCGGTCGCACCGGGCGCGGGGCTGCGGGCGATGCGGATGCAATATTCCGCCTCGGCCGCCGCGAACCCGTCGGCGATCACCGGCAGGACGGGCGTGGCGTCCAGGAACAACTGATCGGCAAAGATCGGTCCGGCCAGCCGGTTGGCCCCCAGTTGCGTATCGAGTGGCGCGTTGATCTTGCCGACCTTCCACCCGACCACCGTCCGCCCGTCGAGCGCGATCGCCCGGTCCTGCACGCCATAGGCGTCGCCCAGCGTCGTCGGACGATCGCCCGGATACTGCGCAAGTCCGCGCGCATCACGCCGCGCGGCGACGAATGCCTGCGCAATCCGGTCACGGTTCTCCATACACGGCCCCTCTCCTTTGATTGCCACCGGCGTATCGGAAACCGGTGTCACTGACAAGCGAGCGAATTGCGCGACGGGGACGTTGGCGTGCGCGCCACCCCGCGCTATCGATTGCCGATGAAACGCAGCGGCCAGCCCACGATCAACGACGTCGCCCGACTCGCCGGCGTATCCAAGAAGACGGTCAGCCGCGTCATCAACCGGTCGCCGTTGCTGGGCGGCGAGACGCGCGAGCGGGTGGAAGCCGTGATCGCCGAACTGGGCTATATCCCCAATCCGCAGGCGCGCGCGCTGGCGCTGCGCCGCAATTTCCTGATCGCGCTGATCCACGACAATCCCAACGCGCAGATGGTGCTGAACGTGCAGCAGGGGTTGCTGGAGGTGCTGCGCGATACCGAGTTCGAATTGCTGGTCCACCCGGTCGATCGCGGCGCGCCCGACATGGCCGACGAGATCCGCCACTTCCTCGAACGCCAGCGCCCCTACGGGGTGATGCTGCTCCCGCCGATCTCCGAGAATGACGCGCTGGCGGCGCTGTGTACGCAGATCGGCTGTCGTTATGTCCGCATGGGATCGGCCTCGTTCGACGAGCACGCCCATATGGTATCGTCGAACGACCGCGAGGCGGTGCGTGGCGCGATCGACCATCTGTTCGCCGCCGGGCATCGCCGCATCTGCATGATCGCCGGGCCGCATGGCTTCCGCTCGGCGTTCGAGCGGCAGCAGGGCTATGAGGAAGCGATGGAGGCCGCCGGGATCGGCATGCAGCGGACGTGGATCGCGCAGGGCGACTATACGTTCGAATCGGGGATGCGCGCCGCCGAACGCCTGCTCGATCTGTCACCGCGCCCGACCGCGATCTTCTCGTCGAACGACGAGATGGCGGCGGGCGCGCTGCATGTCGCGCGGCAACGCGGGCTGGACGTGCCGCAGGATTTGTCGATCATCGGGTTCGACGATACCTCGATCGCGTCGCATCTATGGCCGCCACTGACGACGGTACGCTGGCCGATCGCGACGATGGCGCGGGCGGCGGCGCTCAAGCTGATCGAGGATGGCGAGGAGATCGGCGAGCCTTCGGAAGAAGCGATGTTCGTCTCGACGCTGATCCGCCGCGCCTCGGTCGCGCCGCCCGCCGCATGACTTGCCCGGTTCGATGACACCGATTACCTTTCCCTCAACCGGCGTACAGCGGCGGACGGGAGAGGCACGATGCAGATCGACAGGCGCACGATATTGGCGGGCGGCGCGGTGCTGGCCGCCATGCCCGGTGCGGCGCGAGGGGCGACCGATCCGATAGCATGGGGTCCCGGCGGTCGCTGGCAGGGGCTGCGGGAAGGGAGCGTCTCGGTCTTTCGCGGCATCCGCTACGGCGTCGACCCCGGCACCTATCGCTTCCAGCCGCCCCGCGCGCCGATCGCGTCGCATGACGTGCAGCGCGCGATCGCGTTCGGCCCCACCTGCCCGCAGCGCGGAACAGGACCCGACCGGGCGGAGGACTGCCTGTTCCTGAACGTCTGGACCCCTGAAGCGCGGCCGGGCGCGCGGCGGCCGGTGATGGTGTACTTCCACGGCGGCGCCTATTCGGGCGGGACGGTCGTCGAGCCGATGGTGTTCGGCGACCGGCTGGCAGCGGCGGGCGACGTCGTGGTGGTGACGGTCAACCACCGGCTGAACGCGCTCGGCTACCTCTATCTCGCCCGGCTGGACCCGCGCTTTGCCGACAGCGGCAACGTCGGCCAGCTCGATCTGGTGCTGGCGCTGCGATGGGTGCGCGAGAATATCGCGGGCTTCGGCGGCGATCCGGCGCGGGTGATGGTGTTCGGCCAGTCAGGCGGCGGGGCCAAGATCGCGACGCTGATGGCGATGCCCGCCGCCAAAGGACTGTTCCACGCCGCCGCGACGATGAGCGGCCAGCAGGTGACGGGGTCCGGCCCGATCAACGCCACCCGTCGCGCCGAAGCGTTCCTCGCCCGGCTGAAGGCGACCCCGGCGCAAGCGGCGACGCTGCCGGTCGAACGGCTGGTCGATGCGCTGGCGGCAGAGGACCCGATCCTTGGCGGCGGGGTGTATATGGGGCCGGTGATCGACATGCGGTCGCTGACGCGGCACCCGTTCTGGCCCGATGCGCATCCGCTCGGCAGGAATATCCCGCTGATCCTCGGCAACACGCGCGAGGAAACCCGCGCGTTCGTCGCGCCCGACGGTCCGGTGCTGCGCGGGATCGACTGGAGCAACATCGCCGCCCGGCTGGCACCGCAACTGCGCATCGACGTGCATCCCGAATGGCTGGTCGCGCAATATCGCCAGCATTTCCCGGCGATGACGCCCGCCGACCTGCTCTATGCCGCCAGCACCGCCGGGCGAAGCTGGCCGGGACAGGTGATCGAGGCGGAGGCGCGCGCCACCGCCGGGGTGCCGGCATGGGTGTATCAGCTCGATTATTCCTCGCCGCTGCGCCCCGCCGGCGGCGCGGCGCATACCGACGATATTCCGCTGGTGTTCGGCACGCTCGACGCCCCCGGATCGGTCAGCGGCACCGGCGCGGATGCGCGCGCGGTATCGGCGCGGATGATGGCGGCGTTCGTCGCATTGGCGCGGAGTGGTAATCCCGGCGTGGACTGGCCGCGCCATACCCTGCCCCGCCGCGCGACGATGGTCTTCGACCGGGTCAGCCGGGTGGTGGACGATCCGCGCCGTTGGGAACGGGAACTGTTCGCGCAGTTTCCCTATGTTCAGCCGGGGACGTGAGGCGGTAGAATATCGCATGCAGCGTCTACGGTCCGTCCTGATTCTGGGTGTCGCTGTCCTCATGGCCTTCGACGCACTGTGGCTGCTCCACCGGCAGGCTCCGGCTGGGCCTCCGGCCACCCACATCGAGCTGGATTCGCTGGCCATGGTCGTACCGAGCCGCCGGCCGGCGGCTCGGCTGGTCGATGGCCGGTGGGACATGGACCCACGGCCGGATGCCGAACGCCCATTCCCCGGCCTGCCCCGACTCGCCTATGTCAGCCTCGCGCCGGACCCGACCCTGGGCCATGCCGTCCGGATGATCCGCGATCTTCGGCAGCGCGGTATCTGCAATGTGCTGATCCGCGAGGGCGGATCGCCGTACAGCGTATCGGATTTTCCCGGCGGACGGGATCGCGACCTTCAAATCCCGGCGCTCGTGCTTTGCGGTGAAGCCATCGGCGACGGGTGAGTCTCAGGTAGCATCGTCACCCCGGAACGAGTCCGGGGTGACAAAGGAAGACGGCATGTTCGATCAAACGCTGCACCGGATGTAGCGGAATAATAGATCCGGCCGCCGCCCTACTCCACCGCCTCCGCCAGCGGATAACTGACGATCAGCGCCAGCGGCTTGGTGCCGCGCTGGGCGATGCCCACGACCGCGCCGTCGTAAAGATACACCGTCGTCCCCGCGCCCACCCGCCGGGTCACGCCGTCGCTGGTCACGTCGCCCTCGCCCGAGACGACATGATAGACCTCGTCATGCGCGATGGGGTGCAGGCCGATCGCCGCGCCCCGGTCGAGCTTGCGGCGGCGGAACTCCATGGTGCGGCCGGGCACTTTGTCGGTGATGCGCCATGCGGTGCTCATGCCGATGTTGCCGTGCGGCACCGGCTGACGCACGCGCGTGCCCTCGTCGTCGATCACCACCATCGCCGGCGCCTTAGCGCGGCCCGTGGCCCAGCCGAGACCGCCCGCGACATGCGCCAGCACGCGCGCGTCGCTCCAGCTTTCGCGGCGATGGCCAAGGCCGGTATAGAACACCCGCCCCTTGCCGACGCGGTGCGCCCACGCGAGCGGTTTGGGATTCACCTCGCTCGAACCGATCGATTGCGGGTCGAGTGTCAGCAGATGGTCGAGATCGGGCGACAGGTCGTCGAACCAATACCATTCGTCGGCGATGCGGAACGCCTTGGGCAGCGTCGCGGTCGCGGCGTGGCGGTGCGCGGTGCGAGACACCGCCGCTTCGGGCGTGCCCTGGGGATGCCGCGCGAAGCGACCGCCGATCAGCCGGGCATACCATGGCCAGCCATAATGCGAATCGGCAGCGGCATGGATCGCGACCACCCCGCCGCCGTCCTCGACATAGCGTTGCAGCACGGTCCGCCGCGTGCCGGTGAACCATTCGCTTTCGGGTCGTTTGGAGTCGGTGGTGGTCGACACCAATACGACCGCCGCGACATCGGTGAGCGGCGTATCGAACACCGCCGGATCGTCGCTCGCCACCGGTTCCAGCCCCTGCGCGCGTGCCATCGCCTCAACCGCCGCGACGCCCTGCGGGATCGAGTCGTGGACGAAGCCGGTCGCGCGGTGGAAGATCAGCACGCGCGGGGCGGCGGCGGCCGGCACCGCCCCGAACAGCAGCGCGCCGGCGACGACCAGCCGCGCGATCGGCCGCGCGATCATTGGCGCATCGCCCGGTCCCGTGCCGACAGCGATTCCTGCACCGCTCCCTTCTGCCCCGGATAGCGGCCCGATTTCGGTTCCATCGTGGTCAAATCCCATTCGGCGTCGACGAACGGCGCGGACGTCTGCACCGGATGGGGATATTCGCTCACTTCGCGCTCGTCGTCGATCACCTTGCCGCGCCCCTCGGCGACGAAGAACAGCACGCGGATGTCGTCGGCATCCCGGTCCCACGGCCGCGCGCCGGCATTCGCCAGCACATGCGTCTCGACCTCTTGCGACGGCAGCACCGGCAGGCCGGTCGGCCAGACCGGCGGGGTCTTCACCTCGATCAGCTTCGCGCGGGTGACGCCGTAGCGCCCGAACATCGGCAACGGTTCACCATGCCGGTCGACCGCGACATTGTCGCGCCCGTGGTAACGCAGGTCGCCGTCGCCGCCGAGCATCAGGAACGGCAGCCGCTCGTCGGTCGACGGGCCGCCGCGCATCACGTTGCCGACCGCCGACAACTGTCCCTCCTGATAGGCATGGCCCGCCCATTCGAGCGCCATCAGGTTGTAATGCACCGCGCGCTTGGCAGGATCGTAGATCAGGTTGTTGACCACCGCCGCCTGCACGCCACCCTTCAGCAGCGGGCTGCGCTCGACATTATGGGCATAAACGTTGCGCCAGATCAGGATGCCGCTGGCATTGTCGTGGATCAGCGACCCCTTGCTATGCTCGCCCTTGGGATGGCTGGCATCGGCCAGACCCTCGGCCAGCAGATTGTAGCTGAAGGTGATGTTGTGGCTGGTGTTCCGGCGCCACTCGTCGGGCGTCGCCCCTTCGAAGCGCGGACCGGAGGCGGAGAGATTCTCGTCGAGCGCCCATGTCATGGTGCAATGGTCGACGATGACGTTGGTCGCGGCGACGGTGTTCATCGCATCGACCTCCCAGCCCGAGCGCTTGGCCTGTCCGTCGAGGCCGGGGCGGACCCGGAGGTGGCGGACGATCACGTCGTGCGCGCGAATGTCGATGCCGCCGCGGATCAGCGTGATGCCGGGCGATGGCGCGGTCTGCCCGGCGATGGTCAGGAACGGTTCCTTGATGGTGATCGTCGTGCGGGCGAGATCGATCACGCCGCCGACCTCGAACACCACGATGCGTGGTCCCTTCGCCTCCAGCGCGGCCTTGAACGATCCGGGACCATCGGCCGCCAACGTCGTCACGCGCAGGATGCGACCGCCACGGCCGCCGGGCGTCACCGCCGCCCACCCCTGCGCCCCCGGAAAGGCGGTGTCGGCCGGCGTCGCGGCCGTCCCCTGCGCCACTGCGACCGGCGCGGCCATGGCGGCGGACAACAGGCCGCACAGGACCAGACGGGCAAATCCGTTCATCTTCATTCCTCTCCGAGCGGTTCTTGACAGCTTCGTCGTCAGCGCACAATGTCGCTTTGACACCGGTTTCTCAAGCCAAAAAGGCAAAACCGGCAATCTGCGGCGGCAACGGCCGTCGCGGACCGTCCCACGGGCAAAACAGGCGGTATGGCCTGTGCCCGTCGGCAGGGTGATCGATATTGCGGGCACATCGATGCGCCCGGTGTCATCGCAGCAGGGAGAGGATTGACCATGCGCTATCACGACCATCGACGCACGCTCGCGGTGCTGCTCGCCGCGACCGCACTGACCGCCTTTACCGGCATCGCCCAGGCGCAGGACGCGCCGGAACAGCCGGGTGCCAGCCAGCCCGCCGAAGGCGACAATGTCGAGGAAGACATCATCGTCACCGGCTTTCGCGCGTCGCTGAACGCCGCGCTGAACGTGAAGCGCCAGTCGGTCGGCGCGGTCGACGCGATCGTCGCCGAGGATATTGCCAAGTTTCCCGACCAGAATCTCGCCGAATCGCTGCAACGCATCCCTGGCATCGCCATCCAGCGCGACGGCGGCGAGGGCCGCGCGATCACCGTGCGGGGTCTGGGGGCGCAGTTCACCCGCGTCCGCGTCAACGGCCTCGAAACCGTCACCACGTCGAGCGACGGGGCCTCGGCCAACCGCGACCGGTCGTTCGATTTCAACGTCTTCGCATCCGAGCTGTTCAGTTCGATCGTCGTCCACAAGACTGCCTCGGCCGATCTCGACGAAGGGTCGCTGGGCGCGGTCGTCGATCTCAACACCGGCAACCCGCTGGCCGGCAAGGCAGGCTTCACCGTCGCCGCATCGGCGGTCGCCAACTATAACGACCTGTCCGAAACGGTCGGGCCGCGCTTCGCCGGGCTGATCGGGTGGAAGTCGCCCGACGGCACCTTCGGCGTGTCGGTATCCGCCGCCTATCAGGATACCGTCACCAAGGAGATCGGTAACAATACCGTCCGCTGGGCACAGGCGCGGTTCGATTCGGTCGACGGCACCCGCTGCTGGACCGCGCCCAATCGCGGCGGCACCTATATCGCGGGCGCGGCGTGCGACCGGGCCGCGCTGTCGTTCCACCCGCGCATCCCGCGCTATGGCGAGGTGACGCATAGCCGCGAGCGGCTGGGCCTCACCGGCAGCGTGCAATGGTCGCCGGGCGATGCGACCAAGGTGTCGATCGACGGCCTGTATTCGCGCTTCCGCGCCGATCGCCGCGAGAAATGGGGCGAGGTGCTGCTGCGCTCGAACGAGCGGCAGATCGACGTCGTCGGCCCGACCTATGACGACAGCAACAACATGGTGTCGGCCACGCTGAACGATGCGTGGGTCCGCACCGAACATTATTTCCGCCAGTCGCAGACCGAATTCTACCAGATCGGCGGCACCTGGGATCAGGACCTGTCGGACAAGGTCCGCTTCACCCTGCTCGGCGGCTATTCGAAATCGGATGCCAGTGTGCCGGTGGAAACGACGCTGGTGTTCGATGATCGCGACGCGCAGGGCTATCGCTACGACTATAGCGACAAGGACGCCCCGGTGCTGACCTTCGGCACCAGCGTCACCGATCCCGCCAATTTCCAGCTCGCCGAAATCCGCGATCGCCCGTCCGACGTGGTCAACCAGTTCAAGACCGCGCAACTGCGCACCGAATGGGACGTGGCCGAGGGGTTTCAGGTCAAGGCCGGCGGCATGTGGCGGCGCTACGACTATGACATCACCGCCTTCACCCGCGACACGGCGGTGTGCGGCAACGGCGGGCGCGATCTTGTGCTCGGCACGATCACCTGTTCGGCGACCACCGCCTTCGGTCCGGGCACCATCTATGGCTTTCAGGCGACGAACGCGCTGTCGGAACTGTTTACGCTCAAGGGATCGAACGCACCGTCGGGCACCACGACCCAGTGGCTGATCCCCAACCTCGATGCCGCGACCGCGTTCACCGGGCTCTACAACCGCCCGCTGGCGCTCGACGTCGGCAACAATCGCGGCGTGACCGAGGAAACGAAGGGCGGCTATCTCCAGTTCGATGCCAAGGGCACGATCCTCGGCCTCGACTATGCCGCGAACGGCGGCATCCGCTACGTCCGCACCGACCAGTCGTCCTATGGCATCAACAGCGGCGTAGCCGTCACCGTGAAGCGCGATTACGAGGACTGGCTGCCCTCGATGAACGTCGCGCTGTATCCCACGCCCGACATCATCCTGCGCGGCGCGATCGCCAAGGTCATTACCCGCCCGTCGCTCGGCAATCTGACGCCGGGCGGATCGGCCGATGGCTTCAACTTCCGCGTGACCAGCGGCAATCCGTTCCTCGAACCGTTCCGTGCGACCAATTACGATCTGGCGGCCGAATGGTATTTCGCCCCGCAATCGGCCTTTTCGGTTGCGCTGTTCCGCAAGGACATCGCCAGCTTCCCCGTAGCGATCAGCCGCAGCGGCACCTTTACCGAAACCGGCCTGTCGCCGAACGTCCTCGTCTCCTCCTCGCCTGCCGCGCTCAACCCGGCGTTGCAGGCGCAGGACATCTGGACGATCGCGACGACCGGCAACGGTGCCGGCGCATCGCTCGAAGGAATCGAGATCGCGCTTCAGGCGCCGTTCCGCTTCCTGCCCGGCGTGCTGCGTAACTTCGGCGGCATCGTGAACGCGACGTTCGTGCGATCGGAGGCGGACTATACGCAGCAAGGTCCGGCGACGGTGCCCGGCGGCACGCTGCCCACCGTCACGCGCACTGAAACGCTCTACAATGTGTCGAAGCGCCAGTTCAACGCGACGCTCTATTACGAGGACGCCCGCTTCAGCGCACGCTCCTCGGTCGCCTATCGCGGCCCCTATGTCGATGCCGGGTCG
This sequence comes from Sphingomonas sp. Leaf407, assembly GCF_001425385.1. GTDB lineage: Bacteria > Pseudomonadota > Alphaproteobacteria > Sphingomonadales > Sphingomonadaceae > Sphingomonas. The sequence goes on along the minus strand of NZ_LMQO01000003.1, from coordinate 167,079 downwards.
GGCACCGGCAACATCTTCGAGGGCTATGATTCGATCGCCAACGTCGATGCGTCGATCCGCTACAAGCTGACCGATTTCCTCGAACTGTCGGTCGAGGGCACCAACCTGACCGACGCCTATCGTCGCCGCTTCGTCGACGTCGATGCGCGCCGCAATTACGAGAACAATCACTTCGGCCGTACGCTGCTGGTCGGCGCGCGCGTCAAGATATGAGCGAGGGCCGCCGTACCCGGTTTACGGGTACGGCGGATGCTGATTACTCGCGGATGTCCCTGGCGCGGCACCCGCTGACCCGTACCGTATTGCACCGCGCCATCGCGCCGCCGGGCAATGTCACGGTGAAGCGCAGCCCCAGCGGATCGGGTGCGCCGGGATAATAGTCGGTGCTGATCGCCTGCGCGCCGCTCGCCGCCGCCGCATTCGCCTTGGCATGATCGTTCGCCCGCGCTTCCACGGTGTTCGCATCGGTCCGCGTGCGCACGATCACCCCGGCCCTTACCCAGTCGCGGATGCGCGCGCCGTCGACCAGCGGGTCCTGCACGATCTGCACCGCGCTTTCCGCATCACCCGCCGGATACCAGCCGAACATCGCCCGGCCATTCAGCGAGCGATGACCCGCACGATAGACGTCGGACACCGCGGTGCGGACGTCGAACAGCACGTAAATCTTGCCGCGTGCCGCCTCCAGCGAGGGCCAGCCGCGCGTTCGCACCGCTTCGGCCAAGGTTGCCGCATCCCCGCGCACCATGTCGGGCGTGAGCAACCGCGTGCCCAGCGCCGCGCGAATCTCGCCGTCGAGCGCATCCAGCAGCGCCGCATCGTCGAGCGGCAGCGGCGCGGCGATTTCCGGCCGGGTCGACGGCGTGTCGGCGGCGTTGATCGTCAGCATGATCGGCAGGTGGCGCGGATGACGGCGCGACCATGCCGCCACTTCGCCCAGACACCCGGCCAGCGTCGGGCAGGTGCTCAGGTAATCGACGTCGGGGATGTGGAACACCTTGTACCCCGGCCGCAGCATCGCCACGCGGTCGAAGCCGGTCGTCTCGCCGGCGGCGCGGGCGATCACCTCACCCTTGGGATCGGCATAGCGGCCACCCTTCGGATCGGCGAAGATGTCGATCTCCAACTGCCGCACGCCCCGGTCGAGCTGCGCGGTGAGCGAGGGATGATAATAATCGAGCGCATCGGCCATCCGTGCGTCGCGCGCGCGGATCGTCCGCAGCACCGACGCCGGAATGCGCGCCTTGAAGCTGTTGTGCGACCCGACGACCTGCACATCGGCCATCGTGGGACGGGGTGCGGGCGCGGCCGCGACGGCCGCCCCCATCAACACCGGAAACAGAAGTTTGCGCATCAGAACTCCGCCCGCACGCCGAACAGCAATGTGCGCCCGTAATAGTTGATCTCGCCGAACCGCAGCTTGCTGTCCTGATAGCTGTACACGCGCGCGCCGGCGATGTTGATCGCCTCGATGCTCGCCAAGATACGCGGCGTCAGCCGGTACGAGAAGTTGCCGTCGAGCGACCCGAACGGCGCGACATAATTGGGTGCCTGCGTCGTGCTGCCGGTGCCCGCCAGATAGGCGTCGCGCCAGACATAGGACAGCCGGGTCGACACCGGCCCCTTGTCGTAGAAGCCGACGAGGTTGAAGCTGTTCTTCGACAGGCCGATCAACTGGTCGACGATCGCGCGCGCGCCCGCCGTATAGTTCGCCTTGACCGAGGTGTGGGTATAGGACGCCTGCACGCCCAGCCCGTCGAACGGCGCGGGAAGGAAGGTGAAGACCTGATTATAGGCCGCTTCCAAGCCGTACACCTTGGCATCGCCGCCGTTGACCTGTGTGCTGAGCAGCACGGTGCCGCGGCCGGGAATGTCGATGTTGACGTTCTGCGCGGTGATGTAATCGTCCATCGCCTTGTAGAACACCGCGCCGGTCAGCGCGCCGGTGGGGGCGAAATACCATTCGAGCGATCCGTCGAACTGCGTCGCGAGGAACGGCTTCAGTTCGGGGTTGCCGCCGCTGGCGGTCGGGGCGTCGGTCGACACGGTGATGCGCGGCGCGCTGTCGGTGACGTTGGGGCGGGTCAGCACCCGGCTGGCGGCCAGACGGCCGACCAGCGTGGGCGTGATTTCCGCGCGCAGGTTGGCGCTCGGCAGGATGTTGTCGAACGTCCTGGGGAAGCTGACCGCGCGCGGCGTGGACCCCAGCGTCAGCGTGCCGTTCGCGACCTGATCGGTATGGACATAGCGCGCGCCGATATTGCCGGTGACGGCGACGTCGCCGATCGGGAAGCCATAGTCGGCGCGGATATAGCCCGCCGTGATCTTCTCGCGCGTCACGAACGACGATCGCAGGTCGCCCGCCGTCAGCGGCGCGGCGGCGATGGCCGGGGTGAACAGCCGGTCGAAGAACGTGCCGGTGTCGGGCACCAGCCAGTTACGCGGCGTGTCGCCGTCGACGTCCTTCAGGAAATCGTCATAGGGCAGCGGCAGCAGCGCGCCGTTGCCGAGCGCCGATACCGGCTGGCCGGTCAGCGTGTTGATGTTGAAGTCGCGGCGGAAATAGTCGCGCTTGCGCCAGTGATATTCGCCGCCCGCCGCCAGCTTGGTGACGAACCCGTCGAAGTCGCGGGCGACGTCGATACGGGTATAGGCGTCCCAGTCCTTGCTGTCCTTGGGCGCGATGTTGAACGTCTGCACGACGAAATTGGTCGGATCGGTCAGGCTGCGCGTCGTGGTGATCGTCGGCAGCACCTTGTACCCGCTCGAGGCGTCGTAGCTGAACGGCGCGAAGAACATCGCGCGGCTGCGCACCGTGCCCTCGCGGAAGCTGGGGTGGAAGCTGTGCGCCGCCGACCAGTTGGCGGTGGCCGACACATGCCAGCGATCCGGGGTCCACGCCTGCTTCAACCCGATGGTCAGCAGGTCGTGGCGGTTGAGGCTGTATTCGCGCGACGCCATGAAGCGCACGTCGTTGATCGTCGCGGCGGCGACGGTATTGCCCTCGATCTTCTGCGATCCGGCGACCAGCACCGGACGATGGCCGGCGACACTGGTGTCGTCGGGATAGATGTCGATGCCATATTCGTCATAGGCGACGTCCAGCCGCGTCGCGATCACGTCGAGCGTGGTCTCGAGGTCGGCGCCCGGCCGCCACTGCGCGGAGACGATCCCCGACACGCGGTCGCGCTTCTCGGTTTCGATCGTCGGGCGGGTGCGGGTCGGCGTGTAGAAGCCGTTGCCCAGCACGCCACTGAACCGGTTGAGGTTCCAGCCGAAGTTCAGGAAGCGGTCGTTGCGCACTTCCTTGCCCCAGTATTGCACGCCCGCCAGCACGCCGAAACTGCCGTCGGCGGTGGTCGCGCTGTGCAGCACCGTGGCATTGGGGCGGACGCGGTGCGTCTGCCCGGTATAGGTGCCGCGCAGGTTCAGCGTGGTCTTGTTGCCGATGTCGAGCGGGCGGAAGGTCGCGACGTCAATGTTGCCACCCAGCGCGCCTTCGGTCATGTCGGCGGTCGGTGTCTTGACCACATCGATCCGCGCGACGAACTCGGCGGGCAGCATCTCGAAGCGGAACGAGCGGCCCTGCGCGCCGCCATTCTCGATCAGGTCGTTCAGCGCGACCGACCGGCCGTTCAACAACGTGTTCTGAAACTGCGGCCCCAGCCCCCGCACGCTGACATACAGCCCTTCGCCGCGCGGACGGGTGATCGCGACGCCGCTGACGAGTTGCAGCGCCTCGGCGACATTCTGCGCGGGGAATTTGCCGATGTCGGTCGAGGCGATCGAATCGACGCCATACGCCGCCTGCCGCTTGGTCTGCGTCGCGGTGGCGAGGCTGCGGGCGTAGGAGCCGGTGACGACAATATCGTCGCCCTCCTGATCGGCGGTGGCGGCCTCGGTCGCCTGTTGCGCATGCGCCGGTACGGCCACCGCCAGCGCGGCGAGCGTGAACGGCAAGGTCGCGCCAAGCGCGCGGGACATGGTCTTCATGGTCGGAAATCTCCCCCTCGCGCGAACCGCGCGACGTCAGGCGGCGGCGGGTAGGAGGACAGGATGACAAACCGGCGCAATTACGATTACAATTTTACGAATTGTCCGCCGGCCGGCGCGACTTGCATCGAAGGGATGATCGCCGCATGGGGCACGGGCGCATTGGAGAAGCCGCCATGTCCCGCCGGTCGACCACCCATGGCATCCCGCGCCGTTCGATGGCGATCGCCGCCTTTTCGACCGTGGTCGAATGGTATGATTTCACGCTGTACCTCTACCTCGCGACGGTGCTGTCGCGCGTTTTCTATGGCGGGGGCACCGCGTCGCTCGCGCTGACGCTGGGCGGGTTCGCCGTCGCCTATCTGATGCGGCCGCTGGGTGCGATCGTGTTCGGGCGGATCGGCGACCGGCACGGCCGCCGCGCGATGATGCTGGCGTCGATGGCGCTGATGACGGTGGCGATGCTCGGCATCGCGCTGCTCCCCACCCGCGAGACGATCGGCCCGGCGGCGGGATGGCTGTTGCTGGCGCTGCGCTGTGTCATGGCCTTCTCGGTCGGTGGCGAATATACCGGGGTCGTCGCCTATCTGTTCGAGGGGGCCGCCCCCGACCGGCGCGGACTCGTCACCTCGTCCGCCTCGGCGGCGAGCGAGGTCGGCGGTCTGCTCGCGGTCGGCGTGTCGGCGGCGACGGTCAGCCTGATGAGTGCCGAGGCGCTGGCGGCATGGGGCTGGCGCATCCCGTTCTTCCTCGGCGCGGGGCTGGCCGGCGCGGTCGCGCTCGCCCGGTCGACGTTGCAGGAATCACCCGAGTTCGAACAGCAACGCGCGGCCGGTACCATTCCCGATGCGCCGCTGCGACAGGTGCTGACGCACCACCGCCCCGCCATCCTGCGCGGCTTCGCGATCTCGGCGCTGGGGTCGATCACCTATTATGTCGGCATCGTCTATGTTCCCGCCTTTCTGACCAGCGTCGGCGCGATGGGCGAAGGCGCGGCGCTGTGGCTGTCGACCGCCGCGGCGGTGATGGTGATCGCGGTGACGCCGTTCGTCGGCGTCCTGTCCGACCGGATCGGGCGCAAGCCGGTGCTGCTGGGCATCTGCGCCGCCGCCGCGCTGCTGCCCGCCACGATGTTCGCGGTGATGGCGAGCGGCGGGCCGGTGCTGGCGCTCGGCGGCGCGCTGGTGCTCGCGGCACTGGGCGGGGCGATGAGCGCGGTCGGCGCGGTGGCGACCGCCGAACAATTCCCCGGCGAAGGTCGCCTCAGCGGCCTCGCGCTAGGTGCGACCGCCGCGACCGCACTGTTCGGCGGTCTGGCCCCGCTCGTGTCGCAATTGCTGCTGGAGCGGACCGGATGGCCGATGGTCCCGGGCATCATGATCGCAGTGGTGGCGCTGGCGGTCGCGCCGGTGCTGATCGGCCTGCGCGAAACCAGGCCGGTGCTGCCTGCGCGATAGCATCTGATTCCGCCGACCGGACGCCGATTGGTCCGCTCCGCACCGATCCACTGGTTCATACCTTTGGCGGGTATACCATCCGGTTTGCGTTAACCGGTATTTATCCCGCGCCGTCCTAATCAGCATCAACGCGCAACACGGCGCGACCGATGCGGGGGAATGGAAGGATGCTTCACTGGTTTCGGGCGACGGCACCGATCCGTCGCAAGTTCGACCTGATGCTGGTCGTCATGGTCGGGCTGGCCGCCGTGCCGGTCGGGACGACGTGGATCGCGATGTCGCGCGACGATCCGCCGGGCGTGCTGATCGGGATCGCGCTGGCCGCGCTGACGGCGGTCGCCGTCGTGATGCTGACCGCCAAGCGGCTGGTCTGCGATCCCTATGTCACCACCGTGGTCCGCATGGAGGGGATGGCCGCGGGCGACCTCGATTCGCCGGTGCTGTTCACCGACCACACCGACTGCGTCGGGCGGATGACCCAAGCGATGGATGTGTTCCGGGCGCATGGCGAAGCGGTTCGGGCCGCCAACGTCGCGCAGCAGCAGGTCGTCACCGCGCTGGGCAACGGCTTGTCGCGGCTGGCGGCAGGCGATGTCACCCACCGCGTGATCGATCCATTCGCGAATGATTATGACCGGCTCCGCATCGATTTCAACGCGGCGATGGAATCGATCGCCGACATGCTGCGTGCGGTCAGTTCCGCCAGCTATGGCATCAACAACGGTGCCGACGACGTCCGCCAAGCCTCCGACGACCTGTCGCAGCGCACCGAGCAACAGGCCGCGAACCTGGAACAGACCGCCGCCGCGATGGAGGAAATCACCTCGACGGTGCGCGAAACCGCCGCCGGAGCCGTGCGCACCAACAGCGTCGTCCGCGACACCCGCAGCGAAGCCGAACAGTCGGGCGACGTCGTGCGCCGGGCGGTGGCGGCGATGCAGGGAATCGAGCGTGCCTCGTCCGAGATCGGCGCGATCATCAGCGTGATCGACGGCATCGCGTTCCAGACCAATCTGCTGGCGCTGAACGCCGGGGTCGAGGCGGCACGCGCCGGCGATGCCGGTCGCGGTTTCGCAGTCGTCGCGTCCGAAGTGCGGGCGCTGGCGCAGCGATCGGCCGACGCCGCCAAGGACGTGAAGGCGCGCATCACCGCCTCGTCGGATCAGGTGGCGACTGGAGTCGCGCTGGTCAGCGAAACCGGCGACGCGCTGCAACGGATCATCGGCCGCATCGGCGAGATCAGCACGCTGGTGGCGACCATCGCCACCGCCGCCGAGCATCAGGCGAACGGGCTGCAACAGGTCAACATCGCCGTCGGCGCGATGGACAGCGTGACGCAGCAGAATGCGGCGATGGTCGAGGAAGCGACCGCCGCCGCCCGCAGCCTTGCCGAAGAAGCCCATGCGCTGGCCGTGCAGGTAGCGCGCTTCAAACTCGACGATCGGGCACCGCTCGCGCCGGAAGCGCCCGCCGTCCACCGGCTACAGGCCCGCGCCGCGCAGGCGGGACGCGAGATCGCCCGCACCGCGCGTCGCCGCAGCGTCGCCACCAGCATCGGCAGCGCCGCCGTGGCCGGTGACGACTGGTCCGAATTCTGATCGCCTCGATCCGGGAGCATCGCATGACCCCCCTTCCCCTGTCCGCCGTGCTCGATACCGCCGCCGCCCCGGCGCTGCGCGACCTGCTCGTGGAGCGCCTGTCGGCGGGCGAACCGCTGCTGCTCGACGGATCGGGGGTCGAACGGATCGGGCAGGCGTGTCTGCAGGTGCTGATCGCGGCGGAAACGGCGGCGCGGGCCGCCGGCGTGGCGTTCGCGATCGACGCCCCCAGCCCCGCGCTGGCCGACATGACCGCGCTCGCCGGTCTTTCCCCTCTTCTCGCCGCCTGAACGGAGCGCGCCCGTGGATCTCGACGCCATCCAGCAGATTTTCTTTCAGGAATGCGACGAAGGACTCGCCGGCATGGAGGCGAACTTCGCCCTGCTGCGCGAGGGGGACCGCGATCCCGAAACGATCAACGCCGTGTTCCGCTGCGTCCATTCGATCAAGGGAGGCGCAGGGGCGTTCGGCCATGAGCGGCTGCAAGCCTATACCCATGAATATGAAACGCTGCTCGACCTGATCCGCAACGGCACGCTGTCGCTGGGGCCGGACCTGCTCGACCTGACGATGCGCGCGTTCGATGTGCTTGCCGATCATGTGGCGGTGGCCCGCGACGGCGGCCGCCTGCCCGACGACGCGGCGATGCTCGCGCGGCTGACGGCGGCGGCGAAGGGCGATGCGCCGGCTCCGGCTCCAGCCCCGACGGCGCCCGCGTTCGACGACGGGTTCGACGATCTGATGGCGATGCTGGACGATGTGGCCCCGGCCGAACCGGTCGTGGCGGACTGGTCGCTCACCTGCCGGCCGACGCCCGGCGCGTTCGACCATGGGTCCGAACCGCTGCTGCTGCTGCGCGAACTGGCGCTGCTCGGCGGCACGATCCTGTCCTGCGACCGGTCGGCGCTGCCGGCACTGGCTGAACTCGATCCCGCGACGCCGTATCTCGGCTGGCAGGTGGCGTTGCCCGGCACGCTGGACGAGGACGACATCCGCGCGGTGTTCGATTTCGTCGATGCCTGCGAGGTGACGCTGGCGCGCGCCGATGCGGTGGCGGCGGTGGCGGTGGCGGCGGCCGATCCCGACATCGACGATCTGCTGGCGATGCTGGCCGATCCGGAACCCCTGCCCACCCCCGAACCCGACATCATCGTGGAAGCGGTCGCACCGCCGGTCGTCAGCGACGAACCACTGGCCAAGGCGGTGGCGACCGGCGGTCAGACGATCCGCGTCGACCTCGACCGGCTCGACCGGCTGGTCAATCTGGTCGGCGAACTGGTGATTACCCAGGCGATGCTGGCGCAGCGCCTGACCGAACACCGTCTGGGCGACATATCGGAACTGAGCGACCTCGAACATCTGACGCGCGAGTTGCAGGAATCGACGATGGCGATCCGCGCGCAGCCGATGAAGACGGTGTTCAGCCGCGTGCCGCGCATCATCCGCGAGCTGGAGGGCGAAACGGGCAAGCGCGTCCGGCTGGAGGTCGAGGGCGAGATGACCGAGGTCGACAAGACCGTGGTCGAACGCATCGGCGAGCCGCTGACCCACCTCATCCGCAATGCCGTCGACCATGGGCTGGAGACGCCCGACGTGCGCACCGCCGCCGGCAAGCCGGCCGAGGGGCTGGTGCGGCTGTCGGCCGCGCATCATTCGGGGCGGATCGTCATCACCGTCACCGACGATGGACGCGGCATCGACCGGCGAGCGGTGCTGGCCAAGGCGATCGAGCGCGGCATCGTCCTGCCCGACGCCGCACTGAGCGACGACGAGATCGACAATCTGATCTTCGCACCGGGCTTTTCGACCGCCGCCGCCGTGTCCAACATCTCCGGGCGCGGCGTGGGAATGGACGTGGTCCGCCGCAACATCCAAGCGCTGGGCGGGCGGATCGGCATCCAGTCGCGCGAGGGCCATGGCTCCAGCTTCTCGCTCAGCCTGCCGCTGACGCTGGCGGTACTCGACGGGATGATCGTGACGGTCGGCAGCCAGACCTTCGTCATCCCGCTGGGCGCGATCGTCGAGAGCCTGCGCCCGACCGAGGCGATGCTCAACCGGTTCGGTCCCGACGCCGCGCTGCTCGACGTGCGCGGCGCCTATGTGCCGGTGCTGCCGGTCGCGCGGCATCTGGACATCGGCGGGGCAGAGCGCGACGCGACACAGGCGGTGCTGATCGTGGTCGAGGGGGATCAGGGACAGGCGGCGCTGCTGGTCGATTCGATCCAGGACCAGCGGCAGGTGGTCGTCAAAAGCCTCGAGGCGAATTACCGGGCGATCGACGGCGTTTCGGGGGCGACGATCCTCGGCGACGGGCGGGTCGCGCTGATCCTCGACGTCGATGCGCTGACCGCGCACAGCCGCGCCGGCATCCGCGCGCCGCTGGCCCGTGCCGCATGAACGCCCCTGCCGCCCAGCCTGCGCCACGCACCCGCGAGTTCGGCTTCTGCAAGGCCGATCACGAGGCGATCGCCGCGATCGCCCATGCCGAGGTCGGCATCCTGCTGCCCGAGGGCAAGGCGCAGCTCGTCTATGGCCGACTGGCGCCGCGCGTGCGTGCCTGCGGGCTGACCAACGTCGGCGACTATATCGCGCTGATCGGCCGCGATCCCGCCGAGCGCGCCCGCGCGCTCGACGCGCTGACGACCAACCACACCAGCTTTTTTCGCGAACCGCATCATTTCGAGGATTTCGCACAGCGGCTGTGGCCGACGCTGGCGGCGCGGCTGACCGCCGGCGATCCGGTCCGGCTGTGGTCGTCGGCCTGCTCCTCTGGCGAGGAACCCTATAGCTGGCTGATGGCCGCGCTGGGCGAGGACCGGGCGGGTGCCACGCACCTGTTGCGCCGCGACTTCCGCATGCTCGCCACCGACATATCGCCGAGCGTGCTGGCGACCGCCCGCGCCGGCAGCTATCCGCGCGACGCGCTGGCCAATGTGCCCGCGACGCTGCGCAGCGTCTGGACGCAGGGGCGCGGCGACATGCTGACGGTCGATCCGCTGCTGCGCGACGCCATCGCGTTCAAATCGCTCAACCTGCTCGGCGACTGGCCGCTCAGGCGGCGGTTCGACGCGATCCTGTGCCGCAACGTCATGATCTATTTCGACGAACCGACCAAGGAACGGCTGCTCAGCCGGCTGGCCGATCATCTCGAGGTCGGCGGCATGCTGTACATCGGCCATTCCGAACGGCTGATCGGGCCGGTCGCGCGCCGGTTCGAACTGGTCGGGCGCACCGCCTATCTGAAGGTCGCGGCATGACCGTCCGTACCCTCGTGATCGACGATTCGCGCACGATGCAGGCGCTGATCCGCCAGCGGCTCGCCGCCGATCCGTCGATCGAGGTGATCGGCACCGCCGCCAGCGCCGACGAGGCGCGCGCGCAGATCAAGGCGCTCGACCCCGATGTCGTGACGCTCGACATCGAGATGCCGGGAATGAACGGGCTCGATTTCCTCGAACGGCTGATGCGGCTGCGGCCGATGCCGGTGGTGATGGTGTCATCGCTGACCTCGGAACGCGCCGATACCACGCTGGCCGCACTGGAACTGGGCGCATTCGACTGTTTCGACAAGGCAGGGTTGCAGACGCGACAGGCGGGCAGCGTCGATCTGGCCGAACTGGTCCGCGCCGCCGCCGCCACCCGGCCGCAGGCGCGCGGTGCCGCCGCACCCGGCACCGCGACCAAGGGCTATACGCCGCGTGGCGGTGCGATGATCGCGATCGGCGCATCCACCGGCGGCGTCGAGGCGCTGATCGAACTGCTATCAAGTTTTCCGGCCAATTGCCCGCCGACCGTCATCGTCCAGCACATGCCCGCCAGCTTCACCACCAGTTTCGCCGCGCGGCTGAACCGGATGTGCGCGCCGACCGTCGCCGAAGCGCGCGCCGGCGCGGTCCTGTCGGTCGGTACGGTCCATGTGGCGCCGGGCGGCGAACGGCATCTGGAGATCGGCGGCAACGGCGAGCGGCGACACTGTCGCCTGATCGAAGCGGACAAGACCAACGGGCACCGCCCCTCGGTCGACCGGTTGTTTCATTCGATCGCGCGTCACGCCGGCGCGGATGCGGCAGGAGCCATCCTGACCGGGATGGGCGGCGATGGCGCCGAAGGGTTGAGAACGATGCGAATGGCGGGGGCGATGACGATCGGACAGGATGCGGCGACCAGTATCGTCTATGGCATGCCGGCGGTCGCGCACCGGATCGGTGCCGTGGTTGAACAACTTCCCCTGCGCCGCATCGGTCCGCGCCTGCTGGCGGCATGCGCCGCATGAACACGCCCGATTTCCCGTTCCGCCGCATCACCGTCGCGCAGGGCGAGACGCAGGTGAGCCGCGCGCCCGACGTGGTGCTGACGACCGTGCTCGGCAGTTGCGTGGCGGCATGTTTCTACGATCCGGTCGCGCAGGTCGGCGGCATCAACCATTATCTGCTGGCTGACGGCAGCGCGACCGACACCGCGTCGATGCAGCGCTACGGCGTCTATGCGATGGAGGTGCTCATCAACGCGATGCTGGCGGTCGGCGCGGCGCGGCACCGGCTGAAGGCGCGGATCTTCGGCGGGGCGATGATGCGGCAGGGATTTCGCGATTTCGGCGCGGCCAACGTCACCTTCGCCCGCGAATTCCTGCGGGCCGAGAATATCCCGCTGGTCGGCGAGGACGTCGGCGGCGCCTGTGCCCGCCGGGTCGAGTTCCGCGCCGCGCTCGGCCTCGCCCGGTGCCGGTCGGTGATCGACGTGATGGCGCCGCTGCGTCCCGTGCGCGCGGCCGTACCGATCGCGGCATTGGGCGGCGATGTCGAATTTTTTAACTGATCCATGTCTATTCAGGGAGTTGCACAATGAACAAGACCATTATGACCGTTGATGATTCCCCCAGTATGCGCATGCTGCTACGTATCGCGCTGACCGATCTCGGCTATCGCGTGATCGAGGCGGAGGATGGCGTCCATGCGCTCGAAACGCTGGGCGGGGTCGAACCCGATCTGCTCATCACCGACATCAACATGCCGCGGATGGACGGCTTCGGCCTGATCGCCGAGGTGCGTGGGCAGGGCCGCAGCAGCCTGCCCATCCTGGTGCTGACCACCGAAAGCTCCGACGACAAGAAGGCGCGCGCGCGTGCCGCCGGCGCGACCGGATGGATCGTCAAGCCGTTCAACCCCGACAAGCTGGCCGCGGCGATCCGCCGCGTGCTGCACTGATCCAACCCCGCGAGGTCCGCCATGTCCCGTCAACTCATCACCTTCCAGCTCGGCGAGCAGATTCTCGGCGTCGACATCATGGCGATCCGCGAAATCCGCGCATGGTCGCCGGCGACGCCGCTGCCCAACGTGCCGGCGCATGTGCGCGGCGTGGTGAACCTGCGCGGGGTGGTGCTGCCGGTACTCGACCTGCGTTGCCGGCTGGGATGGGGCACGACCGATCCGACCGCACGCCACGTCATCATCGTGGTCCGCATCGGCCAGCAGTTGCAGGGGGTGATCGTCGATGCGGTGAACGACATCGTCACCGTCGCGCCCGAAGCGATGCAACCGCTTCCCGACATGGGCGATACCGAAGCGTCGCGCTTCCTCGAAGGGCTGGCGACGATCGACGACCGCATGATCCTGGTGCTCGCACTCGACCGGCTGGTCGAGCCGGTGGCAATGGCGGACGCCGCCTGAGCCCGTCATTCCTCTTTCGCCGAAGGTTCGGCCTGTGCCCGTAACAACCAAAGTAATCGTGGTCGATGATTCACTGACCATGCGCGCCCTGATCGCCGGGGCGCTGGAGAGGATCGCCGGAGTGGAGGTCGTCGGACTGGCCGACGGCGCAGCGGAGGCACGCGAGATGATGGAGAGCTTACGCCCCCACGTCATGACGCTGGACGTCGAGATGCCGGGAATGAGCGGGATCGACTATCTGGCCGAAGTGATGGAGCGGCGGCCGATGCCGGTCATCATGTTCTCGACCCGCACCACCGACGGCGCGTCCGAATCGATCGAGGCGCTGCGGCTGGGGGCGATCGACTGTTTTCCCAAGCCGCGCGTCGCCGCGCCGGCCGAACTGGACGCGATCATCGCGCGGCTCGGCAAGCGGATCAAACAGGCGCGCAACATGGAGCTCAAGGCCGTCCGTCCGGCCGCCGCGGTGACGAAGGTCGCGCCGATCGACTGGAGCGGCCGGCTGGTCGTGGTCGGCGGCGATGCGTCGAGCACCGCCGCGATGTTCGAGATGTTCACCGCCTTTCCGGCGAACTGCCCGCCGGTGCTGATCGTCCAGCATCTGGCGCCCGGCCTGCTCGACAGCATGGTCGCCAAGCTGGGACAGCAGATCGCGCCCAGGGTGACGGTCGCCGCCGATGGCATGGCGATCGAGCAGGGCACGCTCTATTTCGCGCCGCCGGGCGATCATCACCTGATCGTCGATGCGTGGCCGAACGGGCGCGTCAGACTGCTCACGCGCGATCCGGTGGCGGGCGAGCGGCCGTCGATCTCGCTGCTGTTCGCCTCCGCCGCCAAGGCGGCTGGCACCGACGTGGTCGGCACGCTGCTGATCGACGGCAGCGAGGACGGTGGCGGCGGGGTGAAGGCGATGACGGCGGCGGGCGGCTACACCATCGCGCCGGCGGCGGGCGGCGGCCATGTCCTCGCGCGCGGCATGGTGTCGCAACCGGTGGCGCGCGATGCGCTGGCGCAGGCGGTGCTCAAACTATGCTCGCGATAACGCCCCCCGCCCCCCGCTGCGAGCGGGACACGCTGGCGCTGGCCATGGCCGACGAACTGCTGCTCGCCTCGCAGCGGCTGGCCGACCTCGCCTATGATCTTGCCAGCGACGAGGTGACGCTGCGTCGCCACCTGACCAGCCTGCAGGAAGTCGACCGGGTGACGCAGATGCAGTTGGCGATCGCCGACCTGCTGCGCGCCGGGCCGGACGCGCCGGCGGCGGTGAACGCGGTGACGCTGGACGAGATGCGGCAGCGATTGTTGCGGCGGATGGACGGTGTCGGCGGCTGACCGTTTAACCCGCTGTGAAGATTGACGCGCTACGCCGGGGAAGAATCGAGGGGTTTTTACACCGGGGGCCACCATCCAAATGCAATCGTTACCCATCGGCAAGCGCATCGCCGGCGCGTTCGGCGTCCTGACGCTCAGCGTCCTTTTGATGATCGGCATCCTGTGGTGGGCGCTCGACCGGATCGGGACGACCAGCGCCGACAGCGTCCGCGCACAGGACATCCATAGCGAGGCGCAGGCGATGGAAGCCGCGATGCTCGCGCAGAACAGCCAGATGCGCGGCTTCATCATCGCCGGCGATCCGCAGAATATCGCTGATTACCGCGAGGCGGTCGACCGCGAGCGCAAGGCCGCCGACGCGCTCGGCCAGTTGCTGGCGGGGGACGCCACGGCACAGCGCGACATCGTCGAAACCCGGCAGCGGATGGACGAATGGCGGCGGCAGTTGATCGATCCGGTGATCGCGCTCGCCCGCACCGACCGCGAAGCGGGGCGGCGCCTGCTGCTCGGCCGCAACGAATGGGCGGTGCGCTTCTGGGTGGATACCGTCACCCCGCCGCTGCACGCGGTACGCGATGCGCAGGGCGCGACGATGCAGCAGGTCCGCCTGGCCCGTACCGAGGCGATGCACACCGGCATGCTCACGCTGCTGGTCGGCGGCATCGCGCTGGTCGCGGCGACGATCGTGCTGTCGATCCTGCTGGCCCGCTCGCTCGCCCGGCCGATCGTGCGACTGACCGACGAGATGGAGGCACTGGCCACCGGCGATCACGGCGTCGCGGTGGCCGATGCCACGCGCGGCGACGAGATCGGCGCGATGTCGCGCGCGGTGCTGGTATTCCGCGACGCCGCCGTCGCCAAGGCGCAGGCCGACGCCGAACAGCAACTGGTCGTCGACCGGGTCGGCGCGGCACTCGCCCGCCTTTCCGCCTTCGACCTGCGCGCGCGGTTGCACGGCTTCCCGCCGGCCTATGCCACGCTGGAGCGCGACTTCAACGCATCGGTCGCACAGCTCGGCCAGGCGATCGCCAGCGTGCGCGACGGCACCAGCGGCATCGTCGAGAACACTGCCGAGATGCAGGCGGCGACCGACGACCTCGCCCGCCGTGCCGAGCAACAGGCCGCGAGCCTTGAGGAAACATCCGCCGCGATCAACGAGATGTCGGACACGGTGCGCGAGAATGCGGTGCAGGCCCGCAGCGCGCAGGACGTGGCCGGCAAGGCGCGCGAGGATGTGAAGGAAAGCGAGGAGATCGTCCGGCGCACCGTCGCCGCGATCGGCGACATCGAACGGTCGTCGAACGAGATCGCGGAGATCATCTCGCTGATCGACGGGCTGTCGTTCCAGACCAACCTGCTGGCGCTGAACGCCGGGGTCGAGGCGGCCCGCGCTGGCGACGCCGGCAAGGGCTTCGCGGTCGTCGCGTCCGAAGTGCGCGCGCTGGCCGAACGGTCGGCCGATGCGGCGCGCGACATCAACCAGCGGATCACCGCCACGGTCGGACGGGTGCGCAACGGCGTCGACCTCGCCCGGCAGACCGACGAATCGCTGCGCGGCATCGCCACCGACATCAACCAGATCGCGACCTTCGTCACCGCCATCGCCGGCAGCGCGTCGGAACAGGCGGCGACCATCCAGCAGATCAACACCGCGATCGGCGAGATGGACAGCGTGACCCAGTCGAACGCGGCGATGATCGAGGAGATCAACGCGGCGGTCGGCGCGCTGGGTGACGAAACCGCGACGCTCGACGCGCAGGTCGGCCGCTTCGTGGTCGACGACGCCCCTGCCCCGACAGCCCCCGTCGCGCAGGTCGTCCCGCTGCGGGCGACACGGCCGATGGCGCCGCCGCCGCCGCCAAAGCGCGTGGCCCGGCCGGTGCGCGGCAACACGGCGATCAAGGCCGACGAGGACGACTGGAGCAGCTTCTGACGGCTGATCCATCCGCATTGGAACAGACGTCATCCCAGCCGTCGCTAGGGCGACGTTTCGATGCAGTCGAATAATGTTGACGGATTGACGAGCCGGGGCGCTCCGCCCCGGCTCGTTTCCGATCAGATCAACGCGCCGCGCACGTCCCCGCCCGGTGCCAGCGCGGCATACGCCTGCCGTACCGCATCGGCGAACGCCGTATCGTCGCCCAGATCGCCGAAGATGTCGCGCATCGCCAGCAACGCATCGACGTCACCGGCGCGTGCGAGCAGCGCGTCGGCGCGCGGATCGACCAGCGTCTCGCCGCTGGCCTTGCGCAATTCGAGGAAACGGAACCACGCCGCGATCGGCACCGCCAGCCGCGTGACGGCACGCCCGGCGGCACGGGCGTCGCGCACCGTGTCGAGCAGGCGATAGGGCAGCTTCTGCGATCCATCCCATGCGATCTGCGCCAGTTGGTGCGCGATCGCAGGATTGGCGAACCGCCCGAGCACCGCCGCGATATAGGCCGACAGGTCCATTTCGGCGGGCGGCACGATCGATGGCGCAATATCCTCGCGCATCAGCCGCTCGACGAACCCGGCCAGCGCCGCGTCGCGCATCGCGTCGCGCACCGTGCCGAGGCCGAGCAGCAATCCGACATAGGCGAGCGTCGAATGCGCCCCGTTCAGCAGCCGCAGCTTCGCATTCTCGAAACCGCGCACGTCGCGGGTGAACTGGACGCCGGCCAGGTCGAACGGCGGCCGGTCGCCGGCGAAATCATCCTCGATCACCCATTGCGCGAACGCCTCGCGCTGGATCGGCCACGCATCGTCGAGGCCCGTCGCGGCGCGGACGGTGTCGCGCAGGGCATCGTCGGTCGCAGGGGTGATCGAATCGACCATCGCGCAGGGGAAGCGGACGTTGTCGTCGATCCACATCGCCAGATCGGGATCGCGCGCGGCGGCGAGATCGCGCACCGACCGGCGGAAGCGATGACCGTTGTCCGCCAGATTGTCGCATGACAGCAGCGTGATCGCGCCCCCGCCGCTCGCCCGCCGTGCCGCCAGGCCGGCAACGAGCCAGCCCGACAGCGTCGACGGCTCCGCCCCATCGAGTTCGCGGACGATCGCCGGCGCGTCGAGGTCGAGCGCGCCGTCGCCGGTCAGGTGATAGCCCTTTTCGGTCACGGTCGTCGTAACCAGCCGCGTCGTCGGCGCGGCAAGCCGCGAGAGCAGCGCGTCGCGGCGGTGCGCGGTCAGCAGTTCGGTGATCGATCCGATGACGCGGAACCGCATGTCGCTGTCGAGCAGCGCCAGCGTGTAGAGCCCGTCCTGCGGCCCGAGCGCTTCGGCGACACTGGTCGAGTTCAGCGCGACCGCGCTGATCGCCCAGCGCGGATCAGCCTTGAGGATCGCATCGACATAGGCCGCCTGATGCGCGCGGTGGAATGCGCCGGGACCGATGTGGACGATGCCGGGCGTCAATGCGGTCCGGTCATAGTCCGGCCGCGCGACCATCGGCGCGGCCTGCGCCAGCGTGGCGTTCGACAGTTTCACAGCTTGTACGCCTGTTTGACGAGGGCATAGGTCAGGTCGTGCGCGACCGCATGCGCCTCGTCGAGCGCCAGCCGGTGTTCGGCGACCAGCCGGGCAAGGAACGCGCAATCGACGCGGCGGGCGACGTCGTGCCGCGCCGGGATCGACAGGAAGGCGCGCGTATCGTCGTTGAAACCGACGGTGTTGTAGAAACCGGCCGTCTCGGTCGTCATCTCGCGGAAACGGCGCATGCCCTCCGGGCTGTCGTGGAACCACCATGCCGGCCCCAGCCGCAGACACGGATAATGGCCCGCCAGCGGGGCCAGTTCGCGGGCATAGGTCGTTTCGTCGAGGGTGAAGAGGATGATCGTCAGTTCGGTGCTGGTGCCGACCACGTCGAGCATCGGCTTCAACGCCGCGACATAATCGGTCCGCGTCGGGATGTCGGCACCCTTGTCGCGGCCATAGGCGTCGAACAGTCCGCGATTGTGGTTGCGGAACGATCCGGGGTGGATCTGCATCACCAGCCCGTCGTCGATCGACATGCGCGCCATTTCGGTCAGCATCTGCGCGCGGAACAGCTCGGCATCGGCGGCATTGGCGGTGCCGCCGATCACCTTGGCGAACAAGGCCTCGGCCTGCGTCGTCGACAGGTTGGCGGTACGTGCCGTCGGATGGCCATGATCGGTCGAGGTCGCGCCGGCGGCGATGAAGTCCTGCCGGCGCTTGCGATGCGCGGCCAGATAGCCCTGCCAGTCGTGGACGTCCTCGCCCGTAAGATCGGCGAATTTGAGCAGCGCGGGGCGGAATGCCTCATGCTCGCAATCGATCACCGCATCGGGGCGATAGGCGGTGACGACACGCCCGCCCCAGCCGCTTTCCCGAATGGCGCGGTGGTGGAGCAGCGGGTCGTCCGCGCCTTCGGTCGTCGCGATCAGTTCGATGCCGAACC
This sequence comes from Sphingomonas sp. Leaf407, assembly GCF_001425385.1. Taxonomy (GTDB): domain Bacteria; phylum Pseudomonadota; class Alphaproteobacteria; order Sphingomonadales; family Sphingomonadaceae; genus Sphingomonas. Next base: position 148,631 of record NZ_LMQO01000003.1, on the reverse strand, counting down.
GGTCGAACAACGCGCGCGGGCGATAGGCGTCGCTGGCGAGCAGGTCGCCGATCCGGTCGAAATAAGTGTCGGCATTGGCGGTGGTCAGCGCTTCGTCAAAGCCGAACACCTCGCCGAACACATGGTCGAGCCACAACCGCGACGGCGTGCCACGGAACAGATGCTGGTGCGCGGCGAACACGCGCCACGCCGCGCGCGGATCGGCGGTGATGCTGCCGTCGCGACGCGGAACCGCGACGTCGTCCAGCGCAACGCCCTGGCTGTAGAGCATGCGGAAGATATAATGGTCGGGCGACAGCAGCAACTCGGTCGCATCGCGCCACGGCCGGTCGGTCGCGAACCACGACGGGTCGGTATGACCGTGCGGGCTGACGATCGGCAGGTCGCGGATTTCGGCGTAGAGTTCGCGTGCGAGGCCCCGCGTCGTCGGATCGGCGGGGAACAGGCGATCGGGGTCGAGCAGCAGGGCAGGCATCACACTCTCCTTTTGCCGATGCCCGATGCGGCATTGTGCCAACGGTGGCAACAGACTATTTCAGCCTCATGCTCGAAATCCTGTCCACCGCCGATTCCCGCCCTGCCCCCGTCCGATCGGTCCGGGTCGATGGCGATGACGACGTCGCCGTCCTGCTCGCTTCGGTCGAGGCGGGCAATGCGGTGGCGGTCGACGATATTATCGTGACCGCCCGCGACGCGATCCCCGCCGGGCACAAGATCGCGGTGCGCGCCGTGGCGCAAGGAGCACCGGTGCGCCGCTATCGCGCGCCGATCGGCCTTGCCCGCCAACCGATCGCGGTCGGCGAACATGTCCATGTCCATAACGTCCGCACCGCGCTCAGCGGCGAGGACGCCTATCGCTACGAACCGGTCGCGGCCGAAGCGGTGCCGGCGCGCGCCGAGCCGGAGTTCATGGGCTATGTCCGCGCCGATGGCAGCGTCGCCACCCGCAACGAAATCTGGATACTGCCGACGGTCGGCTGCGTCGGCCGGCTGGGCGAGCGGATCGCGCAGGCGGCGGGGCCGCGCCATGCCGGGCGGATCGATGGCGTCCATGCGTTCAACCACCCGTTCGGCTGTTCGCAACTGGGTGACGATCTCAACCGTACCGGCGCGATCCTCGCGGCACTGGCGGCCAACCCCAATGCCGGGGGCGTGTTGCTGCTGGGGCTGGGCTGCGAATCGAACCAGCTCGACGCGATGCTGGCGCGGATGCCCGACACGGTACGCGCCAAGGTCGCCCATGTCCGCGCGCAGGCAAGCGGCGACGAATTCGCCGATGGGCTGGCGGCGGTCGATACGCTGGTCGAGGCGGCGGCGTGCGAGCGCCAGCCGGTGCCGCTGTCGGCGCTGCGGCTGGGGGTGAAGTGCGGTGGGTCGGATTCGATGAGCGGCCTGACCGCCAACCCGCTGATCGGGCGGATGACCGACCGGGTAGCCGCCGCCGGCGGCACCGTCCTGATGACCGAAATCCCCGAAATCTTCGGCGCGGAGCGGTTGCTGATGGCGCGCTGCACCGACGAGGGCGTGTTCGACCGGCTGGTCGAGGTGACGAACCGCTTCAAACGCTATTTCCTCGATCATGGCGAACCGGTGTCGGAAAACCCGAGCCCCGGCAACATCGCGGGCGGCATCACCACGCTGGAGGAAAAGTCGTTGGGCGCGGTGCAGAAAGGCGGCGTCGCCCCGGTGAGCGACGTGCTCGATTATGGTGAGGCGGTGCGCCGCTCAGGGCTGTCGGTGGTCGATGCACCGGGCAACGACGCGGTGTCGACCACCGCGCTGGCGGCGGCGGGGGCGACGATCACGCTGTTCTCGACCGGACGCGGCACGCCGCTCGGCTCGCCGGTGCCGACGATGAAGATCGCGACCAACCATGATCTGGCGACGCGCAAGTCGGGCTGGATCGATTTCGACGCCGCCACCGTGCTCGACGACGGGCAGGACGCGGCGGCCGACGCGCTGATCGCCCGGATCGTCGCGGTCGCCTCGGGCGAACCCGCGCGCAACGAGACGAACGACGAACGCGCGATCGGCATCTGGAAGTCGGGGGTTACGCTTTAGGTGGCCGGTCCACGCTGATGGTCTTGGTCTGCCCGCTATGACGGGACAATTCCAAGGTCGCTTGCTCAAACGGCGCCATACCCCGCCGCAACTTTTGATCCGGGCGTCACAGCGTCAAACCTATGCGGCTCGTCGGTGATGCCCCCGCCATTCCTACGCCTGCACCCGCTCGCGCGGCGGGTTCTGTCGCTTCAGCAGGACTTTTCCGACCTGCACCCCGGTCCGTTCCACGCAGCGTTCCAGTACCGTCGCAAAGATCGCGCTAGCAAGAAGGCTGACCATAGCGATGACAGCCAATGGCAGTCGATCGTCGAGCAGAAAGAAGGTCAACCACGCGACCGGCAGATGAACCAGATACAAGCTGTATGAAATCCGGCCGAGATACTGCAAGATTTTCCCGTCGAGCACAGCCGCGAAACGGGCGTTCGCGATACTGGCGATGATAATCAGTGAGCCCCAGATTGCCAGCGCGAGGTCATCATGAACGTACCGCGGTACCGCCATCGACAGGATCAGTAGCAGGACCACTGCGGTGGTCGGCACCCGGATCGTACGGTTGCGCATCACGAATAGGGCCGCCAACATCCCAGCGCCGAAACAGGGCAGATAATGCAGCGTTATGAATATATCCGCACCCAGATACCCGGCGATCAGATAGTCCGGCTTCAACCCAAGCGCGGGCAATATCGCGAGCGATATTGCATACATGACTGCGGACAGCCCAACAAAACTTCGTGGGAAACGGCACAACAGCAACGCCATTAGCGGAAATACAAGAGAGAACCGCATCTCATGAACCAGGCTCCACGACACCACATTAAAGCGCGTGTCGCCTTCGACCGCGAATATCAACGAAACGGTCCGAAAAATGGATGGTGCTGATAGATCGGCACGCGGTGGAACTTGCTTGGCCCATGATGCCGTCCATTGAGCCGCATCCATCGAAACAAGAAGCGTCAACGCTAAGACCGCCAGATAGACGGCAATGTACGCCGGATATATCCGAAAGATCCGGCCAACCAAGTAACGACCATAGGGTTTCGGCTGATCGGGCCGATGCGATACGAACAGAACAAAACCGCTCAACGCAAAAAATACCAGTACTGCGGGGTGCCCCCACATGATGAATGCACGAAGCGCCTTCAGTTGAGCTCCCTGCACTTGTCCTATATCGGCCCAAAGATAGGCGATATGATGCATGCAGACGGCCAACGCCGCTATCCCCCGGATCGAATCAAGCGCGGGTATGCGTCTGCCATAGGTATCGCGTAGGTCGGCTTGCATCTGTTCCCCCCGGAATTTCAGGAGAGGGATATACATCAAGCCACTTTGCTCCACGAATAATTTGTGCGGGCGGCAATACGGTCCTGTCGACAACCGGCCAGCGCTCGACCCTGCGATAGCTTGGTTTGGACCGCTACCGCATAAGTCGGTACGTTTTGTTCATACCGTGGATTCCGCTTCCCTGATGTTCAGCAGTTGGTTTTCAGTACGTCGCGATAGTGTTTTGCCTTAGCCACATAAACCGCCGCCGACAGCCTCAACCCGGCAAGCTGTTCGTCGGTCAGCGTCCGTACCGCCCGCGCCGGGCTGCCTACGATCAGGCTGCCGGGCGGAAAGCTCTTGCCCTCCGTTACCAGCGCGCCGGCCCCCACCACGCAATCGTCGGCGATCACCGCATGGTTCAGGATCGTCGCGCCCATGCCGATCAGCACGCGGTCGCCGATGGTGCAGCCATGCAGGATCGCGCGGTGGCCGATGGTGCAATCCTCGCCTACCGTCAGCGGCGCGCCGGGGTCGCCGTGCAGCACCGCGCCGTCTTGGATGTTGCTGCGCGCGCCGACCACGATCGGGCCATTGTCGGCACGGATCGTCGCGCCGAACCACACGCTGGCCTGCGCGCCCAGCCGGACCGCGCCGATCAGATCGGCCGACGGCGCGACCCACGCATCGGCGGCGAGATCGGGGGCGGCATCAGCGAGGGCATAGCAGGGCATGCCACCGATGCTATCACCGCGCGATCACCGGGGCGAGCTTCGCGCGCAGCAGCGAGTCGAACCGTTCGACCGAACAACGCTTCGCGCAGCCGGGGATCGGCAACGGCCGGTCGACGACGACTGCTCCGCCCGAGCGGATCATGTTGAGTGGCTGCACCCGGTACGACAATGTCACGAAGCTGCCGCGCGCGTCGCGGCGGCGGGTGAACACCAATGCCCCGCCCGGGGCCACGTCGTTGCGCGCAAACCCCGGCGCATCGAGATCGACGCCAAGCGCCGCACCCAGCGCGGTGACGTTGGTGTCGTGGCCGATCAGCGCCTCCAGCTTGGGTCCATCAGACGCCCCGAGCGTCGCCAGCATATGCGCGCCGATCGGCCCGGCCTGATGCGCCGCCATATACGGGCTGCGGGTGAACACGTCGAATAGCGCGGCGTGGAGCGCGCCGATCCGGCGGATCGTCGCGGCATCGGCGCGACCGAAGCCGACGTCGCGGATCGGCATGCCCTCGGCATATTGCAGCAGGATCACCTGCGCCGTGCCCGAGGTCGCGCGGATCGGGCCGGTGAACTCGATTCCCCGCCCGTTCGCGCTGGGCTTGAGCGTCGCCGGGCCGGGCGTGCTGCATCCGGCGGGGCTACCGCAGCCGAGCACGCGGTCGAGGTCGCAGATCGCGCCGGCATGGCGCGCGGTCAGCGCGTTCACCCCGCCGGTATAGGCGGTGATCGCCGCCACCGCCTGCCCCGCATCGAACGCGGTGGCCCCGGCACGCAACGGTTCGAACAACGGATCGACCTGCGGCGCGGTCAGATGCCCGACCGGCAGCGCGCAACCGGGGGCAAGGCCATCGGCATAGGCGCGGCCGGTGGCGATCGTCCGCTCGGCGGTATTGGTCCAGATGCGCACGTCGCCGGGCGCAGGGCAGCCGGTCGTCGTCAGCCAGCGCCGGTCATGGCGACCGATCTGGCGGATCGCCGCCGCGCCATGCGGCGTCAGATGCTCCGCCGCCACTGGCCAGCCGGGCCAGCGACCGTCAACGCGGGTGTCGGCGGGTGCCTCGCCGTCGATCGGCGCGCGGACGCCGTGCCGCATCAGCAGCACGACCCGCTCGATCGTGCTGCCCTTGGCGGCGACCGGCGATGGGGCAATCGCCAACATGGCGCCGAGTACGACGGCGGAGCGGAACGGCATCAAGAAACTTCCTTCTCGTTGCGTCCTCCCGGCGCGAGCCGGGAGGACGCACAGGCTTACATCTTCATCGTCAGGCTGAACTGGAATACCCGGCCGGTCTTGAGATAGCCGCCGTTGCGATCGTTCGAGATATAGCGCTCGCTCTTGCCGACGGTCGCCCAATAGCTGTGCTGGTCGAGCAGGTTACGCGCCGACACGCCGATTTCCAGATTGTCGGTGACTTCATACGCCGCGCCGAAGTTCAGCTCGCCCACCGGCTGGACATAGATGTCGGGCTGGCTGTCCTGCACCGCCGCCAGGATCTTCCCGGTGTAATTGTACCACAGGTTGGTGCGGAACGCGCCGCCGGCATAGAACACCTCGGCATTGTAGATCAGGTCGGGTGCCTGCGGCAGCGCGCTGGTGCGCGTGGTGCGCACGCCGTTCAGCGGGATGACATAGGACGCCTCGGTCTGCTGATAGGTGACGTTGCCGCCCACGCCGAAATTACCGAGAAAGGCCGATCCGACCATGTCGCCGACGGTGAAGCGGCCCGATGCCTCCACGCCTTTGGCCTTGCCGCCACCGCCGTTGATCGGGCGGGTATAGGTGATGCCGTCGATCGTTTCGCCCGCCGTGCGCGTCGCGGTGTTCACGACGAAGTTCGACAGATCCTTATAGTAGCCGGCGAGCTGGAAATAACGGCCGACGCCGCCGTAATACTCGACGCCGACGTCATAGCTCCATGCCGATACCGGCTTCAGGTCGGGATTGGGCTGGCTGATCGCGATGATCGCGTTGTTGCGGCCCGGATCGCGGGTGATCCGCGTCGGACCGGCGATCAGGTCGAACGATGGCCGCGCATAGCTCGACCGCGCGGCACCGCGCACCACGATACGGTCGTTCGGCTTCCACGCCGCCAGCACGCTGGGATCGACATGGTCGTAATCACGACCGGCCGAGATGAAGCGCGCGCCGTCGGCGTCGTTCAGATAATAGGTCGCCCGGAAGCCATTGTCCTCATAGCGCACGCCCGGCATCACTTCGAGCGCGCCGAGTTTCAGCGTGGCCGTGGCATAGAGCGCCTTGCGCTTCTCGTTGCCGTCGAGCAGCCCCTGGTTGATCGTCGTGGCCGACACCGGGATCAGCGGCACATAGTCGCGCACCTGCGCGTCGAGCTGCGCGCGCGACAGCACTTTCAGCGGCCGCGCGGGATAATAATCGAGGAAGTCCTTCAGGACGTACCCCAGATACTGGTTGATCGACGGTCCCTGCACCGTGCCCGACTGCAACGGTGTCAGGAAGCGATAGCGGGTATTGTCCGGCGCGAGGTTGCGGCCCTTGCGGTCCGAATCCTCGTACAGCCCGCCGACCTCGACATGGCCGAGGAAGCCGTCGCCGTCCCAGCCGATGCTGGCCTTGGCGGTCTTCTTCACCTCGTTCAGATAGTCATAGCCGCTCTGGACATAGAGCTGCGTCGGCCGGTCGAGCGAGGAGACATAGGCGATCGCGCCGTTCGACAGCACCGGGCGCGGCGACTTGCGGTTCGACAGGTCGACGTTGACGCCTTCGGTCGCGGCACCGGTATTCCCGGTCGCGCCGTTGTACGCGATGCCGCGGAACGCCGCCTCGATCCGGGTCGGCTGATCGAAACGCCCGTCGGCATAGGCCCCTTCGAGGTTCGCGAAGAAACCGTCCCAATGCGTCTTCGCGCCGACCTGTGCCGAGAACAGTTCCTGCTCGACATCCTCGGTGCGGAAATAGCTGGCCGGATTGATACCCTGCGGGTTGTAGATCCCCGCCGCGTTATAGGCACGGGTCGTGCTGCCGTTGCGCAGCGTCCGCAACGGGTTGCCGCTCGACTGGCCGCTGGTCGTCTCGTTGCGCAGGCCGGTCTGGTTCATCGTATTGGTGTTCAGATAGGTCGCATAATTCACGCGGCCGTACAGTTCGATCGCCTCGCTCCGGAAATCGAGCGATCCGGTCGCGCCATAGCGCTTGATCTTGTTATTGTAGAAGTTCCACTGCACGCCATTGGCCGACAATGCGTTGGGATTGTCGCGTGCGGTGCCGACATCGAAATTGGTCGTCTGGTAATCGCTCTGCACCGCCGTCGATTCGGCGGCGTTGCCGCGCTCCTCGAAATAGCCCGCCAGATACACACCGAACTGGTCGTCGGTGCCGAACCGCCGCGCGGCGTCGATGCCGATCGCGCCACCAAACGCTTCCTGCTCGCGGTCGAGCGCGAGGCCGGCAACCTGGCCCAGCACGCGGGCGCGGGTGAAGCTCTGCGCGAAGTCGAACGCGGTCGGGGTGCGCAGGTCGATGATGCCGGCGATGCTGTCGGCATCCTTGGCGGCACCTGGGGTCTTGTCGGCGGCGATCCCGCCGATCGCGAACGGCGAGAAGAGGTTGAGCGAGATCGCACGGCTGCTGCCCGCCGTCTGCGGCAGGCGTAAGCCGTCGAGGGTATAGGCGTTGTAGCCGGTGTCGAACCCGCGAATGGTGACGAACTGGGCTTCGCCGGTCGCGCTCTGGTTGCGGCCCTGATCGCGGCTGACCGAGATGCCGGGCATCTGCTTGGCGAGGTCGGCGATGCCGGTCTGCGAATGGATCGCGACGTCGCCGGTGGTCACGATGTCGATCGTGCCGATCGCGGCCTGTTCCTCGTTCAGCGCGCTACGCTGGCGACGGCCGTTGACGACGATGTCGTCGGTCAGCGATTCGCTGGCGGTCTGCGCGCTCGCCTCGGCGGTGGCGGGCGACGCCTCCTGCGCGAAGGCGACGGCCGGCAGCGTCAGCGCGGCGATGGCGACGCCGGTCGACAGGACAAGCGCATGGGCGCGCTGCCGGCGTACCGGCGACGGTTGGAACGACGTCATGGATTTCCCCCCTCGGGACTATGTCTGGGATGCCGGGGCTGTTCCCCGTTGGATGGCGCGCCTAACGCTCGTTTGCGTAGTTTTTGTGACGAAACGGCGTTGGTATACAGAAATACCATCGGTATTTGTGGGAATGGCAGGGATTGCCGATGATATATTGATGATATTGCCGCATGGCGGTTGCGCTCGACCATGTAGGCGATATGCTGGACACCGATGATGAAGCGCCGCGACCGCCGCCAGGAAATCCTCGACCTGCTCGCGCAGGGCGATGCGATGGGCATCCACGGGCTGGCGCAGGTGCTGGCGGTGTCCGACGAGACGGTCCGGCGCGAACTGCGGCTGCTGGAGAGCGACGGGCTGATCGAGCGCATCCATGGCGGTGCCCGGCTGGCGAAGTCGGTCGAGGAAGGCCCGTTCGAGGCGCGGCTCCACCGCAATGCCGCCGCCAAGCAACGCATCGCCGCCGCCATCGCGCGCGGGGTGGCCGATGGCGATTCGCTCTATCTCGATGCCAGCTCGACCGCGTTCCACGTCGCGCAGGCACTGAAGGGCAAGCGCGACCTGACCATCGTCACCAACGCGCTCGACGTGGCGGCGGAGCTGGGCGGGCGCAGCGGCAACCGGCTGTATCTGGCGGCGGGCGAGCTGGACGATCGCTACCGCGCGTTCTTCGACGAAACGGCGCGCGCCTATCTGGCGCAGTTCCGGCCCGCCGCCGCGATCGTGTCGACCGAATCGGTCGATGTCGTCAGCGGCTTCACCGACTATCACGTCGGCGAAGGCGCGCTGTGCCGACAGATGATCGCCCAGTCGCGCTTCGTCACCATGGCGCTCGATGCGTCGAAATTCGACCGGACCAGCGTGGTCGCGGTCGCCACCTTCGCCGACATCGACCGGATCGTCACCGACCGGCCGATCGATCCGGCCTATGCCACCGCCGCCGCCGGTGTCGACTGGATCACCTGCGACTGACCCCTGTCCCGGAGCCTTCCTTCGTGTTCACCCGCCTGACCCTGTGCCTGTTGCCGGCACTCGCGCTGATCGCCCCCGCCGCCGATGCGCGCGACCTGACGGTGATGAGTTTCAACATCCGCTATCCCAGTCCCGACGACGGCCCCGACCGGTGGGAAACGCGCGCGCCGATCGCGATCGACATGATCCGCGCGCAGGATCCCGACCTCATCGGCACACAGGAACTCTATCAGCGGCAAGGCGATGCGATCGTCGCCGCGCTGCCCCGCTTCCGCTGGTTCGGACGCGACCGGCGCGGCGCGCATGCCGACGAGCATATGGGCATCTTCTACCGCAGCGACCGGCTGCGGCTGGTCCGAAGCGGCGACTTCTGGCTATCGGACACGCCCGATCGGGTCGGCAGCAGTAGCTGGGGCGTCGACCTGCCGCGCATGGTCAACTGGGGCATGTTCGAGACACTTGGAAGCAAACCCCGCCGCTTCGTGCTGTTCGACACCCATTTCGCGCACCGCGATACCGACGACGACGCGCGGCGCAGGTCGGCCGAGTTGCTGCTGTCGCGTATCCCGGCGATCGCCGGCACACTGCCCGTGATCGTCACCGGTGACATGAACGCGACGCCCGACAGCGCCGCTTATGCCGCCTTCGCCGCCAGTCTGCGCGACGCATGGACCGGGGCGGCGACCCGTGACGGACCCGAGCGCACCTTTCACGGCTTCACCGGCACGGCGGACCGGCGGATCGACTATATCTTCGTGCGCGACTTCACGCCGCTATCGGCGCGGGTCGTGACCCACAACCGCGCCGGGCGCTACGCCTCCGACCATTTCCCGGTCGTGGCGACGCTGCGCCCGGCGAAGTAGCTCAGCCGGTCCGTCGGACCAGCCAGATGGTATCGCCCGCGTCGTCGACCACGAAGATCGCCCCATCGGCGCGGGTCTGCACGCTGACCGGGCGGCCGTGGACCGTGCCCTTGGCCTTGTCGGCGATGAAGCCGGTCAGGAACGGCTGCGGATCGCCGGCCGGGCGACCATTGGCGAACGGAACGCTCAGCACGTCATAGCCGCTGAAGTCGGCGCGGTTCCACGATCCATGCCGCGCGACATAGGCGGTTGGTGCCCCCTGCTTGGCGAAGGCGATGCCAAGCGCGGCGGCATGCGGCCCGACCGCGACGTCGGGCAGCAAGGTGGTGGCGAGCAGTTCGCGCTTCTCGTTGGCGTGGCGCGGGTCCTGCTTGCCGTAATAGCTGTAGGGCCAGCCGTAGAAGCCACCCTCGCGCACGCCGACCAGATAGTCGGGGCTGATGTCGTCGCCGATTTCGTCGCGCTCGTTCACCGCCGTCCACAGCGTCGCGGTGCCGGGGACGAAGTCCATCCCCACCGGATTGCGCAGGCCCGAGGCATAGAGCCGCTCGCGCCCGCTGGGCAGGTCGATCGCGAGGATCGCGGCGCGGCGCTTTTCCTCGTCCATGCCATGTTCGCCGACGTTCGACGCCGACCCGACCGAAATGTACAGCGTGCGCGCATCGGGGCTGAGCAGCAGGTTGCGCGTCCAGTGGTTGTTGTATCCGCCCGCCGGCAGCGTCACGAGGGTACGCGGCGCGGCGGTGATCCGCGTGTCACCCGGCGTATAGGGGAACACGACCACGCCATCGGTGTTGGCGACGTACAGCTTGCCATTGGCATATTGCATCCCGAACGGCTGGTTCAGCCCGTCGCGCAGCACGAACCGCTGTTCGGCGACGCCGTCGCGGTCGGCGTCGCGCAACAGGGTGATGCGGTTGGCGCTGAACCCGGTCGTCTTCGACAGCGCCTGCCCGCGCGCGACTTCGGGGTCGGCGTCGAGCTTGGGCAGCGTCCTTGCCTCCGACACCAGCACGTCGCCATTGGGCAGCAGCAACGCCTGGCGCGGATAGTCGAGGCCGCCGGCGAACTTCACCACCTGCCACCCGGCGGGTGCGGCGGGCTTGCGCCCCTCGGGCCAGCCGATCGTGACCGGATGGTTGACCACCGATTTCGTCGCATAGGGCTCGGGCTGCGCCTTCAGCCCCGGAATGGGTTTCGGCGCTTGCTGCGCGGACGCGGCGGTGGCGCACAACGCGGCCACCGCCGCGCCCAGGATACGGAGTTTCATCGCATTTCCCCTGACTGTCATGGCGGCGACAACCGGGGGCGGCGGCGCGGGGTCCGCCGGCAACGAAAAGATACGCGCTTGGGTACGCGAACCATCCTCCCCGCGCCGCAGGGAAGAGGACGCCCGCTATTCGACCGTCACCGACTTGGCGAGGTTGCGCGGCTGGTCGACGTCGGTGCCCTTGGCGACCGCGACGTGATAGGCGAGCAACTGCACCGGCACCGCATAGACGATCGGCGCGATCAGCGGGTGGACCTTGGGCATGGTGATCGTCGCGATGCAATTGTCGCCGGCTGCCTGAATGCCGTCATAGTCGGAGATCAGTACCACCTTGCCGCCGCGCGCCTGCACTTCCTGCATGTTGCTGACGGTCTTGTCGAACAGCGGCCCCGACGGCGCGATGACGATCACCGGCACATGCTCGTCGATCAGCGCGATCGGCCCGTGCTTCATCTCGCCCGCCGCATAGCCCTCGGCATGGATATAGCTGATTTCCTTGAGCTTGAGCGCGCCTTCCAGCGCCAGCGGATAATCGGTGCCGCGCCCGAGATACAGCACGTCGCGCGCCGCTGCGATAACACCCGCCATCGCCTCGATCGATTCGTCATACGCCAGCGCGCCGTTGATCGCCGCCGGCGCCTCGGCCAGATGCCGCACCAGCGCGCGCTCCTCCGCCTCGCTCAACCGCCCCTTGGCCTTTGCCAGATTGGCCGCCAGCGCCGCCAGCACCGCCAACTGGCAGGTGAACGCCTTGGTCGACGCCACGCCGATCTCGGGGCCGGCATGGGTCGGCAGCAACAGGTCGGCCTCGCGCGCCATCGTGCTGGTCGGCACGTTGACGACGGCGGCGATCACCTGCCCCTCGGCGCGGGCATGGCGCAGCGCCGCCAGCGTATCGGCGGTCTCGCCCGACTGGCTGATGACGATCATCAGCCCGCCATCCTCCATCACCGGCGTGCGATAGCGGAACTCGCTGGCGACATCGAGGTCGACGGGAACCCGCGCGAACTGCTCGAACCAGTATTTGGCGACCATCCCGGCATAGAAGCTGGTGCCGCAGGCGACGATCGTGACGCGCTTGATGCCCGACAGGTCGAAATCGGGGATCGGCAGCGTGACCTTGCCCTCCAGCCGGTGAAGATAGGCGCGCAGCGTCTGCGCGACGACGATCGGCTGCTCGTAGATCTCCTTCTGCATGAAATGGCGATGGTTGCCCTTGTCGATCAGCGCGCCGGTGACGCCCGACAGCGTGACCGGCCGCTCGACCGCCACATTGTCGCGGTCGTATACCTGCGCGCCGTCGCGGGTGCAGACGACCCAGTCGCCTTCCTCCAGATACGCGATCCGCTGCGTCAGCGGCGCCAGCGCCAGCGCGTCGGAGCCGAGATACACCTCGCCCTCGCCATAGCCGACGACCAGCGGCGATCCCAGCCGCGCGCCGATCAGCAGGTCGGGATGCTGGCGGAACAGGATCGCGAGCGCGAACGCGCCGTGCAGGCGCGGCAACACCGCCTTCACCGCATCGGAGGGAGCAAGGCCCGCCTCGACCTGCTCGCTCACCAGATGCGCGACGACCTCGGTATCGGTTTCGCTGGTGAACACCCGGCCGCGCGCCTGCAGTTCCTCGCGCAGCGGCTTGAAATTCTCGATGATGCCGTTGTGGACCACCGCGACTTCATCGGTGGCATGCGGATGGGCGTTGTTGGTGGTCGGACCGCCATGCGTCGCCCAGCGGGTATGTGCGATGCCGACGTCGCCCGGCAACGGATGCGCCGCCAGTTCGGTCGCGAGGTTCTTCAGCTTGCCCGACGCGCGCCGCCGCTCGATCGCGCTGCCATCGATCGTCGCGATGCCCGCCGAGTCATAACCGCGATATTCGAGCCGCTTGAGCCCGTCGAGCAGCCGGTCGGCCACCGCTTCGGTCCCGATGATTCCTACGATGCCACACATGTGATTCTCCGGGACTGTCGGTGATTATTTCGCGGTCTTGGCGGCCTTGGCCGCCTTGCGCTGGGCTCGGAAGCGCGCCGCCCAGCCGGGGCGATCGGTGCGCTCGGCACGGACGAGCGTGAGTGCATCGGCCTCGACGTCGCGGGTCACGACCGATCCGGCGGCGACGATCGCCCCCGCGCCGATGGTGACCGGGGCGACGAGCGCGCTGTTCGATCCGATGAACGCGCCCTTGCCGATCTCGGTGCGGTATTTGAAGAAGCCGTCATAGTTGCAGGTGATCGTCCCCGCGCCGATGTTGCTCCCCGCGCCGACGCTGGCATCGCCGAGATAGGTCAGGTGGTTGGCCTTGGCCCCCTCCCCCAGCACCGCGTTCTTCACCTCGACGAAATTGCCGACGCGGCTCTTTTCCTTCAGCACCGCGCCGGGGCGCAGCCGCGCATAGGGGCCGACATCGGCGTGGGCGGCGACGGTCGCGCCCTCCAGATGGCTGAACGCATGGATCATGACATGGTCGGCGATCGTCACGCCGGGACCGAACACGACGTTCGGCTCGATCGTCACGTCGCGCCCGATGACCGTGTCGTGCGCGAACCACACGGTGTCGGGGGCGATCAGCGTTGCGCCCTCCGCCATCGCCCGCGCGCGGCGGGCACGCTGCCACTCGCTCTCCAGCGCGGCGAGTTCGGCGCGGCTGTTGACCCCCGCCACCTCGACAGCGCCGGTTTCGATCACCGCCGATCCGCGCCCGTCGGCCGCCGCCAGCATGACGATGTCGGGCAGATAATATTCGCCCGCCGCATTGTCGTTGCCGACCCGTGCCAGCAGGCCGAACAGATCGGCGGCGCGCACCGCCATCAGCCCCGAATTGCACAACGTCACCGCGCGTTCCGCTTCGGATGCGTCCTTATATTCGACCATCCGTGCGATCCGCCCGGCATCGTCGGCGATCACCCGGCCATAGGCACCGGGGTCGGCCGGGCGGAAACCAAGCACGACCACCGCCGGCGCATCGTCCCCGTGCAGCCGGTCGAGCATCCGCCGCATCGTCTCGGCGCTGACCAGCGGCACGTCGCCATACAGGACGATCACGTCGCCTTCGAAGCCCGCCAGCGCCGGCGCGGCCTGCAACACCGCATGACCGGTGCCCAGTTGCTCCTCCTGCGCGACGATCGTCGCGCCCAGCGGCGCGACCGCCGCCGCCACCTGCTCGCGCCGCGCGCCGACGACGACGGCGGTGTGCGCGGGCGACAGGCCGGCGACGCTGTCCAGCAGATGCAGCAGCATCGGCCGCCCGGCGATGGGGTGCAGCACCTTGTGCAGATCGGACTTCATACGCGTGCCCTGGCCCGCAGCAAGGACGATGGCGGCGACGGTGTTCGGTTCCATGGCCGAGCATCTGACACAGCAACCTTGCCAATTCCATATCGCGAGCGGCAAAGCAGACAACATGACCAAGATTTCATTCGATATTGTCGGCTTCGATCTCGACGGGACGTTCGTCGATACCAGCGGCGACCTGACCGATTCGGTGAACCATGCGCTGGCCGATGCCGGGCGAGCGCCGCTGTCGCGCGAGGCGGTGATCCCGATGATCGGCGGCGGCGCGCGCCACATGCTGGCGCAGGGCATGGCGGCGACCGGCGGCCATGACGACGCCGCGCTCGATCGGGGCTACCGACTGTTGCTCGACTATTACGAAAACAACATTTCGCGGCATTCGCGCCCGTTCCCCGGCGCGATGGCAGCGCTCGACGCGCTCGCGGCGCAGGGCGTGAAGGTCGCGATCGTCACCAACAAACTGGAACGACTGGCGAAAAAGCTGCTCGGCGAACTCGGCATCGCCGACCGGTTCGGCTGCATCCTCGGCGGCGACACGCTGGGGCCGGGCATGGCCAAGCCCAATCGAGCGCCGATCGATGCGATGATCGAACGGCTGGGCGGCGGGCGGGCCGCCTTCGTCGGCGATTCGCATTTCGATATCGATGCGGCGCGTAACGCCGGGGTGCCCGGCATCGCGGTGTCGTTCGGCTTCCTGATGCAGCCGGTCGAGGAATTGCGCGCCGACGCGGTGATCGACCGCTATGAGGATCTGCTCCCGACGCTCGAACGGCTGCGGTCGTGGGAACCGGCCGCTACCGCCGATCGCTCCGCCGCCACGCCGTAACAAAGGAACGACCATGACCCGTCCTGCCGCCCTCATCACCGGCGCATCGTCCGGCATCGGCCTCAGCTTCGCGCATCATCTGGCGCGCACCGGCCACGACCTGATCCTCGTCGCGCGTCGCGAGGACCGGCTGCGCGCGATCGCCGAGGAACTGTCGGCCGAACATTCGATCGACATCGAGGTGATGGTCGCCGATCTGGCCGATCCCGACGACCTCGATCTGGTCGAGGAACGGTTGCAGGGCGGCGAACCCGTCGGGCTGTTCGTCAACAACGCCGGCTTCGCCGCGTTCGGCAAGGTGGGTGAGGGCGACCGCGAGGACATGACCGACATGCTGCTTCTGAACGTCGTCGCGTTCAGCCGGTTGGCCGATGCGGCGATGGCGGGCATGAAGCGGGCCGGTCAGGGCACGATCATCAACGTCGGGTCGGGCACGCTGTTCACCAAGCTGCCGACCTATGCCGGCTATGGCGCAACCAAGGCCTATGTCGCCTATTACACCCGGGTGATGCAGGTGGAGGCGAAGGACAGCGGCATCCGCGTCCAGTTGCTGATCCCCGGCGTCACCGCCACCGATTTCCATGCGGTCGCCGGGCACAGCGTCGACGATTTCCCGGCCGAACGGGTGATGGAGGCCGACGATCTGGTCGTCGCGTCGTTGCGCGGGCTGGAACTGGGCGAGGCGGTGTGCATCCCTTCGCTGCCCGACATCGCCGACTGGGACGCGCTCGAGGCCGCCGAGGCGAGGATCGCCCCCAATGCCTCGCGTGACAAGGTCGCGGCGCGCTATCACGGCTGATCGCGCCGTCGCTGCCTTGCCCATCAATTGTTAAGTCCTCGGGGCTAGGCCGGCAGGTGTAACCGGCCAGCCCCAGGATCCCGATGCCCGACCCCGTATCCCGCGTCGCGATCGTCTTCGGCACCCGGCCCGAAGCGATCAAGCTGTTCCCGCTGATCCACGCGATGCGCGCCGACCCGCGTTTCGCGGTACAGGTGATCGTGACCGCGCAGCACCGCGCGATGCTCGATCAGGTGCTCGACTTCGCCGGGATCGTGCCCGACACCGACCTGGACATCATGACTCCGGGCCAGTCGCTCGACACGCTGACCGCGCGGCTGCTCGACACGTTGGGGCCGGTGTTCGACGCCGGGCGGTTCGACCGGGTGATCGTGCAGGGCGACACCGCGACCGCGATGGTCGCCGCGCTCGCCGCCTATTACCGCAAGATTCCGGTCGCCCATGTCGAGGCGGGCCTGCGCAGCCACGACATCTACCAGCCATGGCCCGAGGAAGTGAATCGCAAGATCGTCGGATCGATCGCCGACCTGCACTTCGCGCCAACGCAGACCGCCGCTGACGCATTGCGCGCCGAAAACGTGCCGGCCGACCGCATCCACGTCACCGGCAACACCGTGATCGACGCGCTGCACATGGCGCGCGACCGGCTGACCGCCGATCCGGCGCGCACGCAAGGACTGGACGATCTCGCCACCCGTTTCGCGGGCAAGCGCGTGGTGCTGGTGACGACGCATCGCCGTGAGAATTTCGGGCCGGGCATGGCCTCAATCGCCCGCGCCATCGCCCGCATCGCCGCGCGCGAGGATGTCGGTGTCGTCTTTCCGGTCCACCCCAATCCGCAGGTGACGGGCGTGATGAATGCGATCCTCGGGCAAAACCCGCGCGTCGCGATGATCGGCCCGCAGGATTATCCGCATTTCGTCCGCCTGCTCGACCTGTGCCACCTCGTCCTGACCGATTCGGGCGGGGTGCAGGAAGAGGCACCGGGCCTCGGCAAGCCGGTACTGGTGATGCGCGAGACGACCGAGCGCCCCGAAGGCGTGATCGCCGGCACCGCCAAGCTGATCGGCGCCGACGAGGACCGGATCGTCGCGGAGGTCGGCGCGTTGCTCGACGATCCCGCCGCCTATGCCGCGATGGCGCGCGCGCACAATCCTTTCGGAGACGGCCATGCGTCGACCCGCATCGTGGAGACCCTCTGTGCTTGAACAACGCATCACCGCCGCCGACACCTACGACGTCTGCGTCGTGGGGCTGGGCTATATCGGCCTGCCGACCGCCGCCGTCGTCGCCCGGTCGGGCGCGCGGGTGATCGGGATCGACGTCAGCCAGCATGTCGTCGACACGGTGGCGCGCGGGCATATCCATATCGAGGAAGCCGATCTCGACACGCTGGTGCGCGACGTGGTGCTGCTCGGCCGCCTCGCGACCGCCATCGCCCCCGCGCCCGCCGATGTGTTCGTCATCGCCGTGCCGACGCCGTTCGGGCCGGGCCACGCGCCCGACCTGTCCTATGTCCTGAACGCCACCCGCGCGATCGCGCCGGTGCTGCGTCCGGGCAACACCGTGATCCTCGAATCGACCTCGCCGGTCGGCACCACCGAACAGATCCGCGACCTGCTCGCCGACCTGCGCCCCGACCTGTCGCTGCCCGGCCTGTCCGAAACGCCCGATGTCTATGTCGCCTATTGCCCCGAACGGGTGCTGCCCGGCCGCATCATCCTCGAACTGGTGTCGAACGAACGCTCGATCGGCGGGATCACCCCGGCCTGTGCCGAAGCCGCCTGCGATTTCTACCGCCGCTTCGTCGAGGGGGCGTGTACCGTCACTACCGCGCGCACCGCCGAAATGGTCAAGCTGGTCGAAAACACCAGCCGCGATGTCGCCATCGCCTTCGCCAACGAACTGTCGATCGTGTGCGACCGGATGGAACTGAACGTCTGGGACGTGATCGACCTCGCCAACCGCCACCCGCGCGTCAACATCCTGAAGCCCGGCCCCGGCGTCGGCGGGCATTGCATCGCGGTCGACCCATGGTTCATCGTCGATGCCGCGCCCGACGAAACCCCGCTGATCCGCACCGCGCGCGAGGTGAACGACGGCAAGGTCGATCATGTGATCGCCCGCGCCTCGGCAATGCTCGATGCCGCGCCCAGCGCGCGCGCGACGCTGCTCGGCCTCGCGTTCAAGGCCGACATCGACGACCTGCGCGAAAGCCCGGCGGTGAAGGTCGCGCAGGGGCTGATCGCGGCGTATGGCGACCGGATCGATCTGGTCGAACCGTTCGTCGACACCCTGCCCCGCGCGCTGGGCGCCGGACGACTGGTGCCGCTGGAGACGGGCCTCGCCAACGACATCCTCGTCGTGCTGGTCGACCATAGCGTGTTCAAAACGGTCCCGGTGCAAGCCCGCGCCGGCAAGCAAGTGTACGACACAAGGGGGATGTGGCGGTAAACTTCTCCCGTCATTCCGGCGAAGGCCGGAATCCATGGATGGGGTGACCGCTCGGCTGGATCGACAGCACCCGACACAATGGATTCCGGCCTTCGCCGGAATGACGTAGGATTACCGCCGTCGCCATTTGGTCCACAAATGGCGCACGAGCATCGCCGGTGGCATCCGCATCCAGTGCGAGCGGACATAGAAGCCGAACTCGGTTTCCTTGTGCCGCAACCGCCCCCACCCGTCGCGCGCCAGCAGCCGCCGGGCGAACAGCGCGTCGGACGGCCTTGGATCGAACCCGGCCACCGGCGTCGCGTAGATGCGCTTCGCCAACCGGATCGCCCGTTCGACCGCCGCCGACAGGCCGTGATGCGCCGCCCGCGAACCCAATCGCGCCACGAACGTCCCGTCGCCCTCCGAAAACTCGCGCACCAGCCGGTCGATGTCCCACAGGTTGCGCAAGCCTCCCTGCAAATCGCCATCGGCCAGCAGGTGCGCGGCGGCATGGACCACCATGTCCTCGCGCGACAGCACGAACAGCCCGTTGTCCAGCGGCACCGCATCGGCGATCAGCGCGGCGGCATCGGGCGTCGGCCGGGCGGTCGGCGGCAGGATCGTGTGATGCACGTCGATCATCTTGTCGCGCGCGGCATGGACCAGCGGCGGCAGTTCGTGCATCCACCGCCGGTAATAGGCGTCGTCATAGGGATCGGGCTTGACCCATTCCCACCCCCCGGCCAGCAGCGCGCGCTCGACCCGGTCCAGCCCGTCGCGCGGCACCAATATGTCAAGATCGCCGATCGACCGTCCCCGCCCGGCGTCCAGCCCGGCGGCGACGAACGCCGTGCCCTTGAGCAACACGATCGGCAGATCGAGCGGCGCGAGCACCCGCCGCGCCGCCTCCGCCTCCCACAGCGCCGCGCTCCGTCCGACCTCGGCGGAGGCGCGAGCATCCGCCATTACCCGTTCGGCGGCGGGCGGCAGCGGCAAGCCATCGAGCCGCACCGCGACACTACCGATCAACTGTTCGGCCCGCGCCGCCGCGATCAGCGCGTTCCACCCCAGAGGATCGAGCGTCAGCGCGCTTGCCGGATCGCGCAGCACGCGGGCGACGAGCGCGCCACTCATGCCAGCGCCGTCCACAATGTCTCGACCATCCTGATCGCGGTGTCGGTATCGGGATAGTCGATCGCGCGTGCCGGAACGCCGCGCACCAGCGCGGTCAGCGCGTCGAACCCGCGCTCGCCCAGTTGGACATAGTTGGTCGAGGCATGGGTCAGCCGCACGAACGTCTCGGCCGGCTCGACCAGCCGCACCTCGCTCGCCCCCCCGAAGGTCGGGAACAGCAACAATGCGGGAACGGCCGGCACGTCCATCGCCGCCAGCGCGGGCGCATCGGGCACCAGATGGCGGATGTCCCCCTTGGGCGTGCCCGCCAGCAACGGTCCGAACCGCGCAGCCGATGCGGCGCGTTCTAGCACGTCGATGCCGGCGTTCTTCAAACTGACCAGCCGGGGAAAGCCATGGACCAGCCCGCTCAGGGGATCAAGCAGCACGAACTCGTCGCCCATCAACCGCCAATCGCGCGTCATCAGCAGCGCCGCCAGCGTCGACTTGCCCGCCCCCGACACCCCGGTCATCAGCAACGCCCGGCCATCGCGCTCGACCGCCGAGGCATGGAGCAACAGATAGCGCCGCTGCCCCAGCGCCATCTGCAAATTCATCCCCATTTCCGCCGCCAGCAACCCCTGCGCGAGCGGCAGCGGCGCGGCGTCGGGAATGGTGAAATCGCCGCCGATCATCACCGAGGGGCGCAGCACCCGCCGCCACGGCCGCGCCGCGAACAATCGCACGGTGAAATCGGCGATGCCGCCCTCGGGCGCGGGATAGTCGCGGTACAGGTCCCGCACCTGATCGATCGGCAACCGCCAGTCGCTGCCGATGCGGAAGCCTACCGGCCCGATGCGGAGCTGCGCGACATGCCTCATACCCGTTCGACCAGCCCGGTTCCGACCAGTTCGTCCAGCCGCGCGACCACCGCCGCCTCGTCGCCATCGGGCAGGTCGTAGGCCACCGCCAGCGCGGCCAGCACCTCGCCTGCGGTCATCGCCCGTCCGGCGAGCAGCGCCAGCATCTCGGGCACCGGCGGGGCGACGACATGCGTCTGCCCCGATGCGCGGTGATAGACGGCGCTCAGATCGTCGAGCGGCACGATGCGCAGCGCGTCCGCCGCCGGGGCGCGGTAGCGCGGCACCGCGGTCAGCCGCGCGGCATCTGGATCGATGCGAAGCAGGTGAAGCCGCTCGTCCCCGATTGCAGGCGGCGGATATAGTTGGTGTAGGCGCGCGTGCGCTCGCCATCGGCACCCGGCAGGTTCATGCCCTGACCGGCGCGGCGCACTTCCTCGCCGGTGAACGGGCGGTTGGCGGGCGGCACCGCGCCGGGCGTGCCGGGCGCCACGACCGATCCGTCGGCGGCGATGTAGCGGCCCGCGCGCGCCTTGTCGGGCACCGGGATCTCGCAGTTCATCACCGATACCTGCGTCTGCGCCAGCGCCGGCCGGATCGACACGACCGCCGAGGCGCTCGCCGCCCCGATCAGCAGCGTCCGGCGGGCGACCGTGCCCGCCGGCTTGTTGTCGGGCGGGGAAAGCGGATCGTCGGCCATGGCCCAGCATGTGCCCCGAAGCGCCGTCCCCATGCAATCGCAAATCCATGTCCCGCCCGTCCGGCAACGGGGCACCCCGCCCGACAAAGGCTGGCGCGAACCGGAACTTCCGCCTAATCGAACGTGAATGGATGGATTTGCCCCCCGCCTGCCGCTTGCGATCGGCATCACGATTGCGGTCGCCACCCTGGGGTTCCTGCTCGGGGCCGGCGTGAATGCCAGCGCGGTGATGCTGGTCGGCGGGATCGTCGCGGTGCTGGTCGCCGCGTCGCAGGCGCACGATACCACCACCCCCGATCAGCCCGACGCCTCGCGCGGCCACGCCGCCACCGCGACGCAGGACGTGATCGATGCGGTCGACGAACCGATCCTGATCGTCGCCGGCGGCGCGGTGGTCGCCGCCAACCCCGCCGCGCGCGCGCTGCTCGGGGCGCATATCGTCGGTGGCGACGTCCGTCTCGCCATCCGCCACCCCGCCGCCGCCGAACGGCTGTTCGGCGAGCGCGACGATGCCGAACCGGTCAGCCTCGTCGGTCTCGGCGCGCGCGACCAGAGCTGGGAGATGCGCCTGCGCCCGATCGGCGAGGGCCGCCGCCTCGTCCACCTCGTCGACCGCACCGGCAACCGCGCGACCGAACGGATGCGCGTCGATTTCGTCGCCAACGCCTCCCACGAACTGCGCACCCCGCTTGCCTCGCTGCTCGGCTTCATCGAAACGCTGCGCGACGAGGCGGGCGAGGACCCGGGCGTGCGCGAACGCTTCCTCAAGGTCATGAACGACGAAGCGCGGCGGATGCAGCGGCTGATCGACGATCTGATCTCCCTGAGCCGGATCGAGGCCGACAAATACCGCCCGCCCGATCAGGCGGTCGACTTCTCGGCGATGCTGGAGCGGGTCTGCGAAGAACTGGCGTCGACCAACCCGGCGCGCGGTCGCGACGTAGTGCGCGACGCGGCGGCGGGAATCGCGGTGATCGGCGACCGCGCGCAATTGTCGCAGTTGCTGCACAACATCATCGGCAACGCGATGAAATATGGCCGTGCCGGCACACCGGTCGAAATCCGCGTCAGCGAAGGTGCGACGATGGCCGAGCTGGTGGTGCGCGATCATGGCGAGGGCGTCGCGATCGAGCACCTCCCCCGCCTGACCGAACGCTTTTATCGCGTCGATTCAGGGCGAAGCCGGGCGCTGGGCGGCACCGGGCTCGGCCTTGCCATCGTCAAGCATATCGTCGAGCGGCATCGTGGGCGGCTGGATATTGGCAGCGTGGTCGGCGACGGCACCACCGTCACCATCCGCCTGCCGCTCGCCACTGTCATCAAGCCGTAACCCCGCGGTAACACAGGGCGCACGAGCGATGCGAATGAGCGTATCCCACAACAGTCGAGGTCGCATGTACCGCCGGATCGCGCCCATGGTAGCGCTCGCGCTGGCGCTCGCCGCGTGCGAGCCGCAAACGTCGCGCGACCATATCAAGGTCGTCGGCTCTTCGACCGTCTATCCCTTCACCACCGCCGTTGCCGAAGGACTGGTCAACGCCAACCCCAATCTGCGCGCGCCGGTGATCGAATCCACCGGCACCGGCGCCGGGGCCAGCCTGTTCTGCGCCGGGGTGGGGCCACAGCATCCCGACATCCTCAACGCCTCGCGCCGGTTGAAGAAGTCGGAATATGAAACCTGCCTGAAAAACGGCGTGAAGGACATCATGGAGGTTCAGGTCGGCGTCGACGGTGTGGCACTGGCCGAATCCAACGCCGGGCCGAAACTGCGCCTGACCAAGCGTGACGTCTATCTGGCACTGTCGGCCAATCCGCTCGGCAAGCCCAACATCGCCCGGCTGTGGCGCGACGTGAATCCGACGCTGCCCGCGATTCCCATCCAGGTGTTCGGCCCGCCGGCCACCAGCGGCACGCGCGACGCGCTGGTCGAACTTGTGATGGTGCCGGCGTGCGAGGCGGCGATGCCGCAGGTCAAGGCGCTGAAAGACAGCGACAAGGATCGCTATGCCGACATCTGCACCCGCATCCGCGACGACGCGGCCTATGTCGACAAGGGCGAGAACGACAATCTGATCGTGCAGAACCTGTCGACCAATCCCAACGCCGTCGGCATCTTCGGCTATTCCTATCTGGAAGAAAACAAGAGCCGGCTGCACGGCGTGCCGATCGAGGGCATCACGCCGACCTACGACAGCATCGCCGACGGCAGCTATCCCGGCGCGCGGCCGCTGTTCATCTATGTGAAGAAGGCGCATATCAAACCGGTGCCCGGCATGACCGACTTCCTCGCCGCCTATGCCCGGTCGTGGAACCCGGGTGGTCCGCTGACGCGCAGGGGCATGATCGCCGCGCCGCAAGCGGTCCGCGCCGAGTCAGCGGCGGAGATCGCCAGCCAGACCGCGCTCGATCCGGCGGGGTTGCACTGATGCACGGTTTCGCGCTGATCCTGCTCGTCCTGGGGTTCGGCGGCATCGGCTGGATGGTCGCGCGTGCCCGCGCCGCGCGCTTCGCCAAGCCGGTGACGGCGGCACAGCGGCCCAATTCGCTGCCCGGCCAGCATGGCTGGCACATGGCGATCTGGATCGCCGCGCCCGCGCTGGTCTTCCTCGCCGCATGGAGCCTGACATCGCCCGCGCTGGTACGCGAAAGCGTGCTGGCGACGCCCGCCGCCGCCGGCCTGCCCGGTCCGGGCTTCGAACGCGCGGCGATCCTCGCCGAAGCGCGCGCGCTGGCCAGCGGCGATGCCTATGGCGCGTTCAATCCGCAGGCCGAAGTCCTTGCCCCCGCCTATGGCGCGGCACAGGCACGCTACGACTGGATCGGCACTGCGCTGGCGCTGCTGCTCGCCTTTGCCGGCGGGGCCTATGCCTTCACCCGCATCCGCCCCGATTTCCGCGCGCGGACCAAGGTGGAGCGTGCAGTCATGCTGGCGCTGCTCGTCGCCTCGCTGATCGCGATCCTGACGACGCTCGGCATCTTCCTGTCACTGGTGGTCGAAAGCGTGCGCTTCTTCCGCATCGTGCCCGTCACCGACTTCCTGCTCGGCACCCATTGGAGCCCGCAAGTCATCCGTGCGTCCGATCCGGGCGCGACATTGGGCGCGGTGCCGCTGTTCTGGGGCACGTTCTTCATCGGCGCGGTGATCGCGATGATCGTCGCCATCCCGTTCGGGCTGATGAGCGCGATCTACCTGACGCAATATGCCAAACCGGCGGTGCGCAAGTGGATGAAGCCGATCCTCGAGATCCTCGCGGGCGTGCCGACCGTCGTCTATGGCTATTTCGCGGCGCTGACCGTCGGCCCGGCGATCCGCGACGTGGCGGTGATGCTCGGCATGCCGTTCGCCAGTTCGGAAAGCGCGCTCGCCGCCGGGCTGGTCATGGGCGTCATGATTATCCCGTTCGTCTCGTCGATGGCCGATGATTCGATCGCCGCCGTGCCGCAATCGATGCGCGACGGCAGCCTCGCGATGGGTGCGACCACCAGCGAGACGATCGGGAAGGTGCTGCTCCCCGCCGCGCTGCCGGGCGTGGTCGCGGGCGTGCTGCTCGCGGTCAGCCGTGCGATCGGCGAGACGATGATCGTCGTCATGGCCGCTTCGGGCGCGGCGTCGATCACGCTCAACCCGTTCGAAAGCACGACGACCGTCACCAAGCAGATCGTCGACCTGCTGACCGGCGAGGCGGAGTTCGACAGTCCCAAGACGCTCGCCGCCTTCGCGCTCGGCCTGACGCTGTTCGCGATCACCTTCCTCCTGAACGTCGTCGCGCTGCGCGTCGTCAAACGGTATCGGGAAGCCTATGAATAGCCCCAGCCTCGTCGCCGGCAGCCCCGCCGTCGAACGCGACGCCGCGCCAGAGCGCGTGCCGACCGACTGGAAGACCGGCGTGATGCAGAAGCGCATCCGCCGTCGCTATGCCGCCGAACGCCGCTTCCGCTTCTTCGGCCTCGCCGCCGTCGTCCTGTCGGGCGGATTCCTCGCCTTTCTGCTCGTCACCATGTTGATGAGTGGCTTGGGCGGCTTCCAGCGCACGCTCGTCCAACTGCCGATCGATTTCCCGGCGGCGGGGATCGAGGTTCAGCCGGCACAATTAAAGGGGCGCGGTGCCGATCTCGCGCTGGCCGGGGCCGGCGTCGAGAACGCCGTCGACAGCGCGGCGGCGGCGACCTTCGGCGAGGAAACCCGCGTCATCTCCGACAGCGCGTGGCTGACCGTACGCGACGCGATCAAGGCCGATCCGTCGATCCTGTCGCGCAAGGTGACGATCGCCGTCCCCGCCGCCCCTGATATAGAGGAAGCCGCGAAGGCCGACGGCACGCCGCAGGCCGAAGCGATGGTCGCCCGGCTGGAACGCGAACAGGCGATCTCGACCGGCTTCAACACCGATTTCTTCCGGTCGGCCGATTCGACCGATCCCACGGCCGTGGGCATCTGGGGCGCGCTCAAGGGCTCGCTGATGACGATGCTTATCACACTGCTCATCGCCTTTCCGGTCGGCACGCTGTCGGCACTGTACCTTGAGGAATATGCGCCCCGGAACCGCTGGACCGATCTGATCGAGGTATCGATCAACAATCTGGCGGCGGTGCCCTCGATCATCTTCGGCCTGCTCGGCCTCGCGGTGTTCCTCGGTACGCTCAATCTGCCGCGCTCGGCACCGATCGTCGGCGGGCTCACGCTGGCGTTGATGATTATGCCGGTCATCGTCATCGCCGGGCGCAACGCGATCAAGGCGGTGCCGCCGTCGATCCGCGACGCCGCGCTCGGCATCGGCGCGTCGAAGGTGCAGGTGGTGTTCCACCATGTCCTGCCGCTGGCCCTGCCCGGCATCCTGACCGGCACGATCATCGGCATGGCGCGCGCGCTTGGCGAAACCGCGCCGCTGCTGATGATCGGCATGCGCGCCTTCATTTCGCAGGCGCCGCAGGGCTTCGCGGATCCAGCGACCGTGCTGCCGGTGCAAATTTTCCTGTGGTCCGATCAGGTCAGCCGTGGTTTCGTTGAGAAGACCAGCGCCGCGATCCTCGTGCTGCTCGCGTTCCTCCTCGCGATGAACGCGCTCGCCATCTATCTCCGCAATCGCTTCGAGACCCGCTGGTAATGACCGACACCCATCTTTCCAACGTCGTCCCGAAACTGTCGGCGCGCGGCGTCGACGTCTTTTATGGCCAGAAACAGGCGATCAAGGACGTGTCGATCGACATCGCCATGGAGCATGTCACCGCCTTCATCGGTCCGTCGGGCTGCGGCAAGTCGACCTTTCTGCGCACGATGAACCGGATGAACGACACCGTCGCCTCGGCCCGCGTCACCGGCGACATCCGGCTGGACGGCGAGGATATTTACTCGCCGGCGATGGATGTGGTGCAGCTTCGCGCCCGTGTCGGCATGGTGTTCCAGAAGCCGAACCCCTTCCCCAAATCGATCTACGAAAACGTCGCCTATGGCCCGCGCATCCATGGCCTCGCTGGCCCCAAGTCAGAGATGGACGGCATCGTCGAACGCTCGCTGACCCGCGCCGGGCTGTGGAACGAGGTGAAGGACCGGCTGACCGACAGCGGCACCGCATTATCGGGCGGGCAGCAGCAGCGGCTGTGCATCGCCCGCGCCATCGCGGTCGATCCCGAAGTGATCCTGATGGACGAGCCATGCAGCGCGCTCGATCCGATCGCCACCGCCAAGATCGAAGAGCTGATCCACGAACTGCGCGGCCGCTACGCCATCGCGATCGTTACCCACAACATGCAGCAGGCGGCGCGCGTGTCGCAGCGGACCGCCTTCTTCCATCTCGGTACGCTGGTCGAATACGGCCGTACGTCCGACATCTTTACCAACCCCCGCCAGGAGCGCACAAAAGACTATATCACGGGGCGTTATGGTTGAGGGGAACGATATGGCGACAGGCCACGAACACACGGTCAAGGCATTCGACCGCGACATCGGCCATCTGCGCGCGCTGATTTCGCAGATGGGCGGGCTGGCCGAACAGGCGATCAGCGACGCGATGCTGGCGCTCGCCCGCAACGATCCCGCGCTCGCCAGGGAAGTCCGCGCCAAGGACAAGGCGATCGACGCGATCGAGGCGGAGGTCGAGAAGCTGGTCGTCCGCGTCATCGCGCTGCGCGCGCCGATGGCCGACGATCTGCGCGAGGTGGTGGCCGCGCTCAAGATCGCGGCGGTGATCGAACGCATCGGCGACTATGCCAAGAACATCGCCAAGCGCGTTGCCTCGATCCATGGCGACACCCATGATCCACGCATCGAACCGCTGTCGATCCTGCCGGCGATGGCGCAGCTCGCCGCCGACATGGTCCATGACGTGCTCAACGCCTTTTCGGCGCGCGACGCGCAGGCGGCGGTCGAGATCTGCAAGCGCGACAATGCGCTGGACGATTATTACAACAGCATTTTCCGGGTGCTGGTGACGTACATGGTCGAAAATCCCAAGACCATCAGCCAGGTCGCGCACCTGCTCTTCGTCGCCAAGAATCTGGAACGCATCGGCGACCATGCGACCAACGTCGCCGAAATGGTCTATTTCGCCGCCACCGGTCAAACGCTGGCGGAACGCGAAACCCTCGGGGTAGCAGGATAATCATGGGCAAGGCACGGATGTTGCTGCTGGAAGACGATGCGGCGCTGGCCGAACTCATCGCCTTCCATTTCCAGCGCGAGGATTTCGAGGTCGTCCGCACCCACGAAGGCGAGGAAGCGCTGCTGCTCGCGCGCGAGGCGACGCCCGACATCGTCCTGCTCGACTGGATGGTCGAAGGACTGTCGGGGATCGAGGTGTGCCGCCAGCTTCGCCGCCAGGCCGAGACGCAGAACGTGCCGATCATCATGCTGACGGCACGCGGCGAGGAGGAGGACCGGGTCCGTGGTCTGGAAACCGGTGCCGACGATTATGTCACCAAACCGTTTTCCCCGCGCGAGCTGGTCGCGCGCGTCAACGCGGTGCTGCGCCGCGTTCGCCCGGCGCTGGCGGGCGAGGCGCTAAGCTATTCCGACATCGAGATGGACACCGTCGGCCACCGCGTCCGTCGCGGCGGTGAGGTCGTGCCGCTCGGGCCAACGGAATTCCGCCTTCTCAAACACTTCCTCGAACATCCCGGCTGGGTTTTCTCGCGCGAACGACTGCTCGATGCGGTGTGGGGCCATGATTCCGACATCGAGTCGCGTACCGTCGACGTACATATTCGCCGGTTACGCAAAGCGATCAATGTCGGCGACCGGCCGGATATTATCCGTACCGTGCGTTCGGCGGGATATGCCCTCGACGCGGCGGGATGAAAACTTGAGGGGAAACCTTTTCGACTTTGCTCGTTTGGACCGCAGCCTCAACGAAGCTAGTCGCTAAGGAGTTTTTCCGATGAAGACCGTCGCTTTCATGGCCGCCATGCTGCTCGGCAGCGCCGCCCTCGCCCAGACCACGCCGCCCCCCCCGACCACGCCCGACAGCACGATGCAGCCGGGAACGCCGGACCCGGCGATGCAGCCCGGCGCGCCGATGGCCCCGCCCCCGCCGGCCGATGGCATCACGCCGCCGCCGCCGCCGCCTGCACCGGCGGATGGCATGGCACCGGGCACGCCGATGGCCCAGCCGATGCCGGGCCAGCCGATGGCCGCACCGGGCAACGTGCAGTTCGCCCCGCCGATGGCGACCCCCGCCCCGGCGCCCAAGGACAGCTATCCGGTCTGTTCGCGCACCGTGCGCGATAGCTGCCGGAACCCCGGCGGCAAGTAAGCCCATCTGCGGCATTCGCCGATGCAAGAGCGCCCCGCCCCGACCGGCGGGGCGCTTTTCGTTGGGGGGGCAGAGTGATAGGTTGCGGAAAACAACCGGAGTGCTCCCCATGCAGTTCACCGATCGTGTCGCCATCGTCACCGGAGCGGGCGGTGGGCTCGGCCGCGCCTATGCGCTCGAACTGGCACGGCGGGGGGCGCGGGTGATCGTCAACGATCCGGGCGGCGCACGCGACGGCGCCGGTGGATCGGGTGCGGCGGACGCGGTGGTCGCCGAGATCGCGGCCGCCGGCGGCACCGCGCTCGCCGATCACGGCAGCGTGACCGACATCGGCGCGATGGAGGCGCTGGCCGCGCTGGCGCTCGACCGGTTCGGGCGGATCGACATCCTCATCAACAACGCCGGCATCCTGCGCGACCGCAGCTTCGCCAACATGACCCCCGCCGATTTCGATGCGGTCGTCGCGGTCCACCTGACCGGCACCGCCAATGCCACCCGCGCGGTGTGGGGCGCGATGCGCGCGCAAGGCTATGGCCGTATCCTGATGACCGCTTCGTCCAGCGGCCTGTTCGGCAATTTCGGGCAGGCGAATTATGGCGCGGCGAAACTCGGCATCGTCGGCCTCGCCAGGACGCTGCATCTGGAGGGGGCGAAATACGACATTCGCGTCAACACCCTCGCCCCCACCGCCGGCACGCGGATGACGCAGGATATTCTGCCCGAGCAGGCCTTCGCTGCGCTGACCCCGGAAAGCGTGGTTCCCGCCGCCGTCTTTCTCGTGTCCGAAAACGCTCCCGCCGGAGCGATGGTGGGTGCCGGCGCGGGGGTGTTCCAGTCGGCCTATATCACGCTTACCCCCGGTATCCGCCTGAGCGGCGACACGCTGTCGGCCGAGGGCGTCGCCGCGCATTGGGCGGCGATCACCGACCGGCACGGCGAGATCGTCCCCGGATCGGGCGCGGAACAGGCGCTCAGCATTTTGCGGCAGCTCGGCTGAACCAAATCTCCTTGCGAACTGCACCCAATCTGTATTGCGCAACCAATACACCAGTGTCATACTCGCCCAATACAGGGAGGTAATGGCATGTACAGCGAGAGTGACCTGAATGCGGCGGTGGAGGCGGGCGCGCTGTCACGGACCGCGGCCGATGCGTTGCGCGATCATGTCGCCACCGCGCGCCGCGCGCCGGTGGTGGACGAAGAGCATTTCCGGCTGCTGACCGGGTTCAACGACATCTTCGTCTCGGTCGCGCTTGCGCTGCTGCTGGTGTCGCTGGCATGGATCGGCGGCTCGATCCTGACACCGCTCGGGGGGCTGGGCGTTGCGGGGGCGGCGTGGTTCCTCGCCGAATATTTCACCGCGCGGCGGCGGATGGCGCTGCCCAGCATCCTGCTGCTGCTCGCCTTCGTCGGCGGGGTCGCGGGCACGCTGTTCGGCATCGTCATCGAAGCCGATCCGCAGAATCTCTCGCCGCGCGCGACGGCGGCGATCTTCGCCGGCATCGCGCTGGTCGCATCGGGCGCGGCATGGGCGCACTGGAAACGCTTCATGGTGCCGATCACCGTCGCGGCGGGGGCAGCGGCGCTGGTCGCGGTCGTCGCGGCGCTCGCCGTCGTGGCCTTTCCGCAGCTTGCCGAGAATTTCTATCCAGTCACGCTGATCGGCGGCATCGGCGTGTTCGTGACCGCGATGCGCTGGGACATGAGCGACCGCGAACGCCGCACCCGCCGCAGCGACGTCGCCTTCTGGCTGCACCTCGTCGCCGCACCGCTGATCGCCCATTCGCTGTTCCAGTTGCTGGGCGTGTTCGGGCCGACCGTCACCCTGCCGATGGCGGTGGTGGTGATCGCGCTCTACGTGGTGTTCGGCGTGGTCGCGCTGGCGGTCGATCGCCGCGCGCTGCTCGTCTCCAGCCTCGCCTATGTCCTCTACGCGCTCTACGCGCTGTTCCAGCAGGCCGGCGCGGTCGAATTGTCGGCGGCGTTCACCGCCTTCGTCATCGGATCGGCGCTGCTGACGCTCTCGGTGTTCTGGCAGCCGATGCGGCGCGGCGTGGTGTCGCTGCTCGGCGACCTCGGCAACCGCCTGCCGCCGGTGGCGATGGCATAGCGTTCCGGTTTCTTGAAGCCCCACTCACGGCCCCGGGCGACCGGGGCCGTTTTTTATTCGTCGACCAGTTTCATCAGCCGCCGCTCGACCGGGGCCAGCACCGGTCCCAGCTCATGGCCGCGCTTCACCACCGCGCCCGCTTCGCCGACGAGGGCCCACATGCCCTGCTTGTTACGCAGGCCGGGTCGCTTCTCAATGCGGAACTCGGGGCGTTCGGTCGCCCGGCGGAACGCGCTGAACACCGCCGCGTCCTTGCCCAGATCGATCGCATAGTCGCGCCAGTGTCCCGCAGCGACCATCCGGCCATACAGGTCGAGGATGCGGGTCAGTTCGGCACGTTCGAAGCCGACCTGACCCGGCGCACGCTGCGCGGGAAAGGGGGTGATCGTCCCCATCAGGCGCGGTCGCGGCGGTCCTGTTGTTCGGCGAGTACCTCGTCGAGCCGCTTGCGCAGCGATTCGAGTTCGCAGCGCAGCAGTTCGACCCGCTGGGTCTGCGGATCGAACATCTCGCGGCACGGCGTGCCATAGGGCACGAAGCGCGGATTGCCGGCCTGCCCGCCCTCGACCACGGTCGGACGTGCCGGGATGCCGACGACGGTCGTCGCCTCGGGCACGTCCTTCGTCACCACCGCATTGGCGCCGACGCGCGCGCGCGGCCCGATCACGATCGGTCCCAGCACCTGCGCGCCCGACCCGATGATCGCGCCGTCGCTGATCGTCGGATGGCGCTTGCCCGCGACGCCGTTGTCGGGGCTGGTCCCGCCGAGCGTCACATTCTGATAGATGGTGACGTCGTCGCCGATCTCCGCCGTCTCGCCGATCACGACGAAGCCGTGATCGATGAAGAAATGCCGCCCGATCGTGGCGCCGGGATGGATGTCGATCGCGGTCAGGAAGCGCGACCAGTGGTTGACGGCGCGCGCCGCGAAATACCACCGCCGCTTGAACAACCGGTGGGCGATCTTGTGATACACGAGCGCCCAGACGCCGGGATAGGTCATAATCTCGAGCCGCGACCGGGGCGCGGGATCGCGCGCCTTGATCGAATCGAGATAGCGCAACAGCCGCGCCGTCATGGGCAGTCCCCTTCTCACGTCAGGGTCATGTAGGAGCGCTGCCGCCCGTCGCCAAGCCATGCTGTAGGCGTAACAAACCCCAGCTATCTTGTCGGAATTGCCATTTGCCGTCATCACGGGCCGCGCATACGCCGACATTGAAGGACACCGGATGCTCGAAAACCTGGACTGGGCGCGCCTTGCGGAATTCATCGCCGCCGGTTTCGCCGCCCAGATCGTCGATGGAGCGCTCGGCATGGCGTTTGGCGTGATTTCCTCGACCCTGCTCATCAGCGTGCTGGGCGTGCCGCCCGCCACCGCCTCGGCCAGCGTCCATCTGGTGGAATGTTTCACGACCGGCGTGTCGGGGATCAGCCACGCGCTACACCGGAACGTCAACTGGAAGCTGTTCTGGCGGCTGGTCCTGCCTGGCATCGCCGGCGGCGTGACCGGGGCGTATCTGCTCTCGACGATCGACGCATCGGTGACGCGGCCGTTCGTGATGACCTATCTCGCGCTGATCGGCGTGTATCTGCTGTGGCGCGGCCTGCGCCATCCGCCCACCCCGAAGGAACCCAAGGTCATCGCCCCGCTGGGGCTGATCGGCGGGTTCCTCGACGCGGCGGGCGGCGGCGGCTGGGGGCCGGTCGTCACCTCCAACCTGCTGGTGCAGGGATCGACCCCGCGCACCACCATCGGCACGGTCAACACCGTCGAATTCTTCCTGACGCTGTCGGTATCGCTGACCTTCCTGATCCACCTCGGCGTCGCCGCGTTCACCACGGCGGTCAGCGGCCTGCTGATCGGCGGCATCCTCGCGGCCCCGTTCGGCGCGATCATCGCCAAGCGCGTGCCGGCACGCACGCTGCTGATCCTCGTCGGCATCGTGTTGACGATCACCAGTGCCTACAGCGTGTACAAGGCGCTGGCGTAAGAGGAACTGGTCCAAACAAACGTCACCCCAGCGCAGGCTGGGGTCTCTATGGCCTAACGCGATTCAAGAGCCGCGAAAGACCCCAGCCTGCGCTGGGGTGACGTTTTTTGAGGAGCGTGCGGAACGATCATTAGCCGCAACCCCTCCGCGCCTCCGCGTGAACCGATCTTACGCCACCGCAGCGTGGACCGACGCCACCGCCTGCAACACCGCGCCGATCCGTACCGCGCCCTGAATGACCTCGGCCTTCACGCCGTGCTTCTTCAGGACATCCTCATGCGCGTCGATGCACATGCCGCAGCCGTTGATCGCCGATACCGCGAGGCTGAACAGCTCGAAATCGACCTTTTCGATCCCCGGCGCGGCGATGACGTTCATCCGCAACTTGGCGGGAAGATTGCTATATTCCTTGTTCGTCGCGAGGTGGACGAAGCGGTAATAGACGTTGTTCATCGCCATCACCGCCGCCGCCGCGCGCGCCGCATTGGCGGCCTCGGGCGACAGCTTGTCCGCGACTTCCGCCTCGGCCGCATCCACCAGCGGCTTGTAGCCGGTGGCATGGGCGCAGGCGAGCATCGTCCCGAACTTCTTCTGCGGATCGAGCACCGTCTCGTTCAGCAGTGACCCGACGTTCAGGCGGATGTCCTTGGCGAAGTCGGGCAACTTGCCCGCAAATTCCTTGAGCGACATGGAAGTAATCTCCGTCAGATACGCAACACCCCAGCCGACCGGGCGCAAGGGCCGGGTCTGCGCTGGGGTGTCGAAGAGTGGGGCGGACCTCGGCCCGCCCCGCCGAAAATCAGGCCGCGACCTGGAGGACGTCGTCGCCCTTGTTCCAGTTGCACGGGCACAGTTCGTCGGTCTGGAGCGCGTCGAGCACGCGCAGCGTCTCCTGCGGATTGCGGCCGACATTCAGCCCGTTGACCTGTACCGCCTGGATGACGTTGTCGGGATCGATGATGAAGGTCGCGCGGAACGCGACATGCTCGTTCTTGTCGAGAATGCCGAGCTTGCTCGCCAGCACCGCGCCATTGTCGGCGATCCACGGGAAGTCGGCGGCCGCGAGGTC
The DNA here is from genome assembly GCF_001425385.1 of Sphingomonas sp. Leaf407. Classification (GTDB taxonomy): domain Bacteria; phylum Pseudomonadota; class Alphaproteobacteria; order Sphingomonadales; family Sphingomonadaceae; genus Sphingomonas. The sequence goes on along the minus strand of NZ_LMQO01000003.1, from coordinate 114,475 downwards.
GGGGTCCGACTTGCGCCACGCGAGGTGGACGTGCGCGGTGTCGGTCGACGCGCCGATCAGCACGGCGTCGCGATCGGCGAAATCGTCCTTCAGCTCGCTATAGCCGACGATCTCGGTCGGGCAGACGAAGGTGAAGTCCTTCGGCCAGTAGAACAGCACCTTCCACTTGCCGGGAAACGCATCGTGGCGGAGCGTCTCGCCGGCGGGCAGCGCGTCGGTGCCCTGCTGGACGGGAACGGTGAAGTCGGGAAGCGTATCGCCTACGGTCAGCATCGGGTGGCCTTTTTGTTGTGGTGCGTTGCGGCACAATGAATTGCTGCAATGCGATATAGGGTCCGCCATGGACCGTTCCAATCGAAATTGCCCTTGGGATTGATCGACGCAGCCGATAAATAGGCTGGCATGTCCGTCTACCTGCCGACGCTCAAACAGCTTCAATATCTGGTCGCGCTACGCGATGCGGGCCATTTCGGACGCGCCGCCGAGGCATCGTTCGTGACCCAGTCGACGCTGTCGGCGGGCATCCGCGAACTGGAAACGCTGATCGGCATCACGCTGGTCGAACGCACCCGTCGCGTCGTGCGCTTCACACCGCTGGGCGAAAGCATCGTTGACAAGGCGCGCAAGGTGCTGCGCGAGGCCGAGGAGCTGACCGATATGGCGCGCGCCGCCGGCCGGCCGCTGTCGGGCGACCTGCGGATGAGCGTGATCCCGACGATCGCGCCGTTCCTGCTGCCCCGCCTGCTGCCGCGCCTGCGCGCCGATTATCCCGATCTCAAACTTTATCTGCGCGAGGAGCCGAGCGCGGCGGCGTGCGAAGGGCTGCACCACGGCCGCACCGATTGCGTGCTGCTCGCCCTCCCCTATGGCTGCGGCGAGGTGGAGGTGGCCCCGCTGTTCGACGACCGGCTGCTGCTGGCCGTGCCGCAGGGGGAACCGGCGCTGCCCGCCGGGTCGCTGGTCGCCGAGGATATTGACCCCGAACGGCTGCTGCTGCTCGAGGACGGCCATTGCCTGAAGGACCATGCGCTGCGCGCCTGCGAACACCCCGAAACGCGGGGACAGGCGATGATGATGGGCACGTCGCTCCACACCATCGTGCAGATGATCGACAACGGGCTTGGCACTACCATGTTGCCGCAAATGGCGATCGATGCCGGTATCCTCGACAATACCGGGGTGACGGCGCGGCCGATCGAATCGAACCATGCCTCGCGCCGGATCGCGCTGGTATGGCGGCGCGCCTCGCCGCGCGAACGCGACTTTCGCCTGCTTGCCGAGGTGCTCGCCGCCGCGCGCGGCTGATCTGGATCAGGACCGCGAGGGAACCGTTCGGCCAAGCCAACCGTATTTCCCGCGTCGGTGCCATCGGCGCACCGCGTCCATTTCCACGCAGCCACGGGAGATTCCCATGATTCGCGCTTCGATTTCCACTGCCGCCCTCGCCCTGTCGCTGGCCGGCGTCGCCCATGCCCAGACGACCACGCCGCAGCCGGCCCAGCCCGGCACCACCGCGACCACGGGTGCCCGCACCGGCACCACCGCCACGGTCCGCACGCCGCTCGGCACGGTCCAGACCGGCGCGCAGGTCGACGCCGGCGTCACCGCCAATGCCGCACCGGTCATCGTCGGCGGCGCGCCGATGCTGCCCACCGCAACGATCGTCGCCAATGCGTCGAAGGCGAGCAACCTCACCACGCTGGTAAAGGCGGTGCAGGCCGCCGGTCTGGCCGCGACGCTGTCGGGTCCGGGTCCCTTCACCGTGTTCGCCCCGACCGACGAGGCGTTCGGCCGCCTCGCTCCCGGCACGCTCGACACGCTGCTCAAGCCCGAGCAGAAGCCATCGCTGATCAAGCTGCTGACCTATCACGTCATCGCGGGCAAGCTCGACTCGGCGGCGCTCAAGTCGCAGATCGAAGCCGGCGGCGGCACCGCCACGCTGACCACGGTCGAAGGTCAGCCGTTGAAGGCCACGCTGGAAAACGGCGCGCTGGTGCTGACCGACGTCAACGGCGGCAAGAGCTATGTCACGCAATATGACGTCAACCAGTCGAACGGTGTCGTTCATGTCGTGAACGGCGTGCTGGCCCCCAAGCTCGGCTAAGATCTCACGCTTTGGCGTACACGACGGGGTCGGCCTTGTGCCGGCCCCGTTTCAGTTCCAGCGCGCCGCCGCCGCATCATCGCCGGCGCGAGCCTCCACCCAGCGCGCATCGCCGCCACGCCGTTCGCGCTTCCAGAACGGTACCCCGGTCTTGAGCCGGTCGATCAGGAACGCGCAGGCGTCCAGCGCCGCCCCGCGATGCCGCGCGGTCGTCGCCACGAACACCACCCGGTCGCCCGGCACCATCGGCCCGACGCGGTGGACGATCGTCGCCCCGGCAAGGCTCCAGCGGTCGACCGCTTCATGACACAGGTTTTCCAGCGCGCGCTCGGTCGCGCCGGGATAATGTTCCAGCGCCAGTTCGGTGACGCCGTCGTCGCCGCGCACCAGCCCGGTGAAGGTCGCGACCGCACCCACGTCCGGCGCTTCGGCGGCGGCATGTTCGGCGGCGATGTCGATTGGTGCGTCCTGCACCACCACCCGGATCATCCGCCCGTCACCGGCGGAAAGATCGCGACCTCGCGCGCACCGGCGATCGGGGTGTCGAGGCTAACGAACACTTGATCCACCGCCGCGCGCAACCGGTCGCGGTCGACGAAGGCGGTGGCGTGGCCCTCGCTTCGGACGGCAAGCCAGTCGATCAGGCCGGCGACGCTCGTCACCGTATCCGGCACCTCAACCCGTTCCGCCCCGGTCCCGATCGATTCGCGGACCCATGCGAAATACAGCACGTCGATCGCCATCAACTGTCCATATGCTTCAGGCCGACCCGCAGATAATCCCAGCCGGTGATCGCGGTCAGCGCCGCCGCGCCCCACAGGCAGATCAGCCCGGTGACATGGACGAAGCCATGCTGCGGCACCGCCCCGGCAAGGATCAGCGCGCCCAACGCCACCAGTTGCAGTGTCGTCTTCCACTTGGCGAGCTTCGACACCGGCAACGACACCTGAATGCCGGCCAGGAACTCGCGCAACCCCGACACCGCGATTTCGCGCAGCAGGATGACGAGCGCGGCGATCAGGTGGATGCCGGTGATGATCGCCACATCGTGGCGCGTGCCGACCAGCATCAGGATGACGGCGGCGACCATGATCTTGTCGGCGATCGGATCGAGGAACACGCCGAGCTTCGACACCGTCCCTTGCGCGCGCGCCAGATAGCCGTCGAAATAATCGGTGATACCCATCAGGCAATACAGCGCGAAGGCGATGGCATAGCCCGCCTGCCACGTCGGCCACCACAGCAGCGCGACCAGCAGCGGCACCGCAAAGATACGCGACAGCGTCAGGATGTTGGGAAGCGTCAGCACTGGTCCACGCTGTAGAGCCTGTTTGGAATCCCGCCAAGGGCAAGGCTCACGATAATCGGCGATTGAAGCGGCGGCCCACGCTCGGCTACACCGCCTGCGCGATCTCCCGTTCCGGGCCAGGAAGTCAGAATGAACAATGCGCTGGGCCTGCTGACGCAGCGCCGTTTCCTGCCGTTGTTCGCCACCCAGTTTCTGGGCGCGTTCAACGACAATCTCTACAAGCACGCCATGGTGCTGTTCGCGACCTACCAGTTGTTCGGTGATCCGGCGAGCGAACAGAATTTCAACGCGCTGGCCACCGGCCTTGCCATCCTGCCGTTCGTACTCCTGTCGGCGCTGTCGGGACAGCTCGCCGACAATCACGACAAGGCGAAGATCATCCGCATCGTCAAGACGGTGGAGATCGGCATCATGCTGTACGGCGCGGCGGGCATGCTCGTCGCGCGCGGCGGCCATCCGACGGTCGGGGTGGTGATGATGCTGAGCGCGGTCGTGCTGCTCGGCATCCATTCGACCTTCTTCGGCCCGATCAAATACGCCATCCTGCCCCAGCATCTGAAGGAGGATCAGGTGCTGGGCGGCACCGGGCTGGTCGAGGCCGCGACCTATCTGTCGGTACTGACCGGCACGATCGTCGCCGGCTGGGTCAGCGTCGAATGGGCGGCGGGGCTCGTCGTGGTCGTCGCGATCCTCGGCTGGTTCACCGGGCGGATGGTGCCCCCCGCCCCGCGCAGCGGCCCCGAACTGACGATCAACTACAACCCCCTGACCGCGTCATGGCACCTGATCGCGGCGACGATGCACATCCGCCGCCTGTTCCTCGCCATCGTCGCGATCAGCTTCTTCTGGACGATCGGGTCGGTGCTGATCGTGATCTTCCCGGTGCTGGTGAAGAACGTGCTGACCGCCGACAAGCAGGTCGCCTCGCTCACCATCGCCATCTTCTCGATCGGGGTCGCGATCGGATCGGTCATCATCAACGCGATGCTCAAGGGGCGCATCTCGGCGCGCTATTCGCCCGCGTCGGTCATCGCGATGGCGGTATGCGTGCTGGCCTTCGCGCTTCAGGCGCGTGCGTGGACCCCGGCGCCGGCCGGCACGCTCTATGGCGCATGGGCGTTCGTGACCCATCCGCAGTCGCTGTTCGTGCTGCTGACGCTGGCGATGATCGCGATCTTCGGCGGCATGTTCGTGGTGCCGCTCTACGCCTTCCTGACCACCACCGTGACCAAGGACCAGACCGCGCGGACGGTCGCCGCCAACAACGTCGTCAACTGCGCGTCGATGTCGCTGGGCGCGGTCGGGGTGATCCTGCTGACCTCGGCCGGCCTCGGGCCGATCGACATGCTGCTGATCGTGGCGGCGATGTGCCTGATCTCGGCATGGCTCGCATGGCGACTACACCGCGCCTGCGAGGAAAAATAGGCCGGTCTGCGGTTACAGCAGGCCGGAGTCTACAGCAGGAACGTGTAGAAGCAGATGAAGAACGCGGTGAAGCTCACCGCGAACAGCTTCAGATCATCCTCGCCCACGCGGACGACGGTTTCGACGCGCTCCTGCGACAAACGGCTGCGGAACGGGTGGCGGCGGGGGGAGCGCTGTAGCATGGCGACATCGTTAACAATCCGTTTACGATTTCGCCCCGCCCCAAATACGCCGCCATCGTCCAGTTCCGGGACAGCCGTCGTCTCATGCCGGCACGGCATGTTCCAGATGGAGATAGGCCGGCGTGAACTGCGCGACCTCGCACAGCGCATCGAGGTCGAGGATCGTCAGCGACTTGCCCGCCCATTCGATCAACCGGTCGCGCCGCATTTCCTGCACCATCCGGTTGACGTGAACCGGGGTCAGCCCGGTCGCATCCGCCACATCGGCCTGGGTCAGCGGAAATTCGCACGCCTGCGTCGGGCACAGGCCGATCAGGTTCAGCCGGAAATAGACCTCGCAGAACAGTTGCGCGATCCGCTCGCGCGCCGATCGCAGCCCCAGGCTCACGATCCATTCGCGGTGTGTCGCGGTCGTCACATGGCCGTTCCACCGCACCGCCTGCGCCACCGCCGGAACATGCAGTTGCAGGTCGTGGAGCGCCTCCGCCGATACTTCGGCGACGGTCATCTGCGTGATCGCGCCGATCGCGTGATCCATGCGGATCGCCACCTGCCCGGTCACGTCGAACACGTCGCCGGGCAGGATCACCGACAGGATCTGCCGCCGCCCGTCCGACATCTGGCGATAGCGACAGCCCCATCCCTCCAGCACGACATGGACGAAGCGCGGCACCTCGCCCTCGCCCACCACGTCGCGCCGCGCGGGCACCACCTGCCGCCGCTGGTCGAGCAGCGTGTCGATTTGCCGGCGATCGGCATCGTTCAGTCCTGAATAGGCGTGCAATCTTGTGCGCCGCCGTACGATATTGGCCCCGGTCATAGGGCACGTCAGCTAACGGCTGTTCCGCGACCGCACGATATACTGGTTTAAGCGGCGAAAATTCATCGCTTTTTCCGATCGGTCACGCCGACCCGCCAACCATCGGATAACAGGGATAAATCAATGCCTTGCGCCGGAAACCGGCCTGCCATCCACAACAAAAAACCCCGCATCGCTGCGGGGTTTTTGAAAAAATTGGTGGAGCCGAGGGGGATCGAACCCCTGACCTCTGCAATGCCATTGCAGCGCTCTCCCAGCTGAGCTACGGCCCCATCCTTTTCACGACACCGCTGCTGGTCGGCGGTGGTCGCGTCCCCGTCGGGGAGGAGCGCCCTCTATGCGGAGGGCGCCGGTTTGGCAAGCGCCTTTTTGCGCCTGCCGCCCCGAAAAAACATCAACGCTCGGCGTCGCTGTCCTCGTCGGTGGTGTCGACGCCCAGATCGTCGTCACCGCCCAGGTCGACATCGTCGTCGGCCGACGGCTCGTCGTCACCCTCGATGTCCAGATCGTCGCCCAGATCGGCGTCCTTGGGACCTTCCTTCTCGACGCCCTGCTTCACCTGCTCGAACGGCATCGGCTGCTTCGACTTCAGGATCGGTTCCGGGTTCCAATGCACGCCGCAATTGATGCAGGTGACGGGTTCGTCGTTGCCAAGATCATAGAAACGCGTCGCGCATTTCGGGCAGGTACGCTTCGTACCCCATTCCGGCTTCACCATGGGTAGCCCCAAACCTTTCGGTGCTGTGTAAAAAAAGGGGGCCATCAGCCCCGCATCGGGCAGCGCCTTGCCATAGCGGGCACGCGCTGTCAAAGCCGCGCCCGATGCACGCCTGTACCCCCACCCCCCTCGCCGTCGCCGCCAGCGGTCCGCTCAGGGGCACCGCCCCGGTTCCCGGCGACAAGTCGATCAGCCACCGCTCGCTGATGCTCTCCGCGCTGGCGGTCGGCACCAGCCGCGTGACCGGGCTGCTGGAGGGGGAGGACGTGCTGTCCACCGCCGCCGCGATGCGGGCGATGGGTGCGCACATCGTGCGTGGGACCGACGGCGTGTGGACGATCGACGGCGTCGGCGTCGGCGGGTTGCTGCAACCCGCCACCGCGCTCGACATGGGCAATTCGGGCACCTCCACCCGGCTGCTGATGGGCCTCGTCGCCTCCCACGCGATCACCGCGACCTTCGTCGGCGACGCCTCGCTGAGCAAGCGGCCGATGGGCCGGGTCATCGATCCGCTCGGGCAGATGGGTGCGGAGATCACCGCCAGTCCCGGCGGTCGCCTGCCGCTCATGCTGCGCGGCATCGTTCCTGCCGTGCCGATCGACTATACGCTGCCGGTCGCCTCGGCGCAGGTGAAGTCGGCGATCCTGCTCGCCGGGCTGAACACGCCGGGCATCACCCGCGTCGTCGAGCCGGTGCCGACCCGCGACCATAGCGAGCGGATGCTGACCGGCTTCGGCGCCAAGCTCACCGTCGAGCAGACGCCGCAGGGCCGCGTCATCGAACTCCATGGCGAAGCCGAGTTGAAGCCGCAGACGATCGTGGTGCCGGGCGATCCGTCGTCGGCCGCCTTCCCGGTCGTCGCGGCGCTGCTGGTGCCGGGCAGCGCGGTGACGATCACCAACGTCGGCCTGAACCCCACCCGCGCCGCGCTGTTCGACGTGCTGCGCGCGATGGGCGGCGACATCGCGTTCGAGAATCCACGCGACGTCGGCGGCGAGCCGGTCGCCGACCTCGTCGTCCGCGCCTCGTCGCTCACGGGAATCGAGGTCGATCCGGCGGTCGCCCCGGCGATGATCGACGAATTTCCGATCCTGTTCGTCGCCGCCGCACTGGCGAAGGGCCGCACCATTACCCGCGGGCTGGAAGAATTGCGCGTCAAGGAAAGCGACCGCATCACGACGATGGCCGAAGGACTGCGCGCGATCGGCGCGACCGTCGAGGAGACCGAGGATGGCCTCATCATCGACGGCACCGGCGGCGATCCGTTGCCCGGCGGCGGCACCATCGCCGCGAAGCTCGACCACCGTATCGCGATGAGCTTCGTCGTCGCCGGCCTCGTCAGCCGCGAACCCGTCACCATCGACGACATGGCCCCGGTGGCGACCAGCTTCCCCACCTTCACCACGCTGCTGCGTGGTCTGGGCGCACCCTTGTGATTATCGCGGTCGACGGCCCCGCCGCCTCGGGCAAGGGCACCATCGCCCGCGCGCTGGCGCGCCACTATGGCCTGCCGCACCTCGACACCGGGCTGCTCTACCGCGCGGTCGCCGCGACCGTGCTGCGCGAGGGGATGGACCCGACACGCGAGGCGGACGGGGTGGCGGCATGCGACTTTCCCGATACGCTGCTGGACGACCCATGGCTGCGCACCGACGATGCCGGCAAGACCGCCTCGATCGTCTCGGCGCATCCGCTGGTGCGCGCCGCGCTGTTCCACCGCCAGCGCCGCTTCGCGCAGCAACCGGGCGGCGCGGTGCTCGACGGGCGCGACATCGGCACGGTCATCGCGCCCGACGCCGATGCCAAGCTGTTCGTGAAGGCCACGCCGTCGATCCGCGCCAAGCGCCGTCATGCCGAACTGCTGAAAACCGATCCCACGACGCTATACGACCGCGTGCTGGCCGACATCCGCGCCCGCGACGAGCGCGATTCGGGCCGCAGCACCGCGCCCCTGGTGATGGCCGCCAACGCCGCCCCGCTCGACACCAGCTTCCTCTCGATCGACGCCGCGGTCGACCGCGCCATCGCCATCGTCGAGGGGCAACGGGCGAAATAGGCCGGGTGCGGCGGCACCGCCGCAACCCCGGCCCCGGTCGATCGTTTTGCCGCCATGGCCACGATCCACGCCCCCGCATCCCGTCCCGTCGGCCCGGTGATCCTCGCCCCCGTTGCCGCCGCGCTGTTCCAGATCCTGACCCCGATGCTGCCCTCGCTCGGCATCGGCGCGCCGATCGGGTCGCAGTCGGACAGCGTCTCGACGCTCGTCACCCCGGCGGGCTGGGCGTTCGCGATCTGGGGGCCGCTCTATCTCGGCACGCTCGTTTTCGCGGGATACCAGGCGTTGCCCGCGAACCGGTACGACCCGCTGCTCGCCCGCCTGCGCTGGCCTGCCGCCGGCGCGTTCCTCGGCAACGGCCTGTGGGCGCTTTACACCCAGTCGTTCGGCCTGAGCATCGTCTCGGTCGCGATCATTCTCTTCACGCTCGGCTGTCTGCTGCGCGCCTATCGAACGCTGGCGGCATGGCCGACGCGCTTCTCCGCCGGCGCGCGCTGGTGCGCCGTGCTGCCGCTGTCGGCGCTGACGAGCTGGCTGACGGTTGCCTCGACCGTCAACATCGCCGCCGCGCTGCGCTTCCACGGCGTCGACGCCGGCGGATCGGCCCCGCTGATCGCCGCCGCCGTCCTGATCGTCGCCAGCGCGATCGGCGCGCTGGCGCTGCTGCGGAGCGCCGGCAATCCGCCCTATGCGCTGGTGTTCCTGTGGGCGCTGACCGCGATCTACGCGGCGGGCGGCAGCACGTCGGCGCCGGTCGCCCTCGCCGCGCTTGCCGGGGGGGCGCTGATCGTCGTCGCCACGCTGATCGGCCTCGTCCGCGGCGGCCGCCGCAAATGGTTCTGAGCGGCTGATTGCGCGCGTCACGCTTCCGCAAGCCACTCCGCCGGCCTATAGCCCGCCCATGTCCATGATCCCCGGTTTCGACCTCTCCACTTTCATTCGCGCCACGCTTGCCGAGGATATGGGCGAGGCGGGCGACATCACCGCCGCCGCCGTCATCCCGGCCGATGCGATCTTCTCGGGCGTCATGGACAGCCGCGACGCAATCACCGTCGCCGGCCTCGACATCGCCGCCGCCTTCTTCCGCCATCTCGACCCATCGGCCGAACTCGAACCGCTGGTGGCGGATGGCGACCGGGTCGCCGCTGGCACCGCCCTGCTGCGGCTGCGCGGCAACGCCCGCGCGCTGCTCACCGCCGAACGCTCGGCGCTCAACACCGTCCAGCACCTCTCGGGCGTGGCGACGCTGACCGCGACCTATGTCGCCGCGATCGAGGGCACCGGCGCGACGCTGCTCGACACCCGCAAGACCATTCCGGGTCTCCGCCGCCTCGAAAAATACGCCACCCGCATGGGGGGCGCCACCAACCACCGCATCGGGCTGTGGGACGCAGCGATGATAAAGGACAATCACGTCGCCGTCGCCGGATCGGTCGGCGAAGCCACCGCCCGCGCGGTCGCCGCCGGGATCGAACGGATCATTGTCGAGGTCGATTCGATCGACCAGATCGACCCCGCCATTACCGCCGGCGCCACCCATCTGCTGCTCGACAACATGGTTCCCGCCACCCTGCGCGAAGCGGTGACGCGCGTCGCCGGGCGCGTGCCCACCGAAGCGTCGGGCGGCGTCCGGCTCGACACGATCCGCGCCATCGCCGAAACCGGCGTGAACTATGTCAGCGTCGGCCGCCTCACCCAATCCGCCCCGGCAGCCGATATCGGGCTGGATTTCACGCTCGACGCCCCATAACCCGGGCGGCATCACGAATCATTTGGGGAAAGCGCACATGGTGCGTCCGGCTTCGATCGTCCGGTTCGATCGCTTCTATCTGCTGGCGATCGTCGTCGGCCTGATCGGCACGATCCTGCAATGGCCGCAACTGATGGCGATGATCGAAACCGATCCATCGTTCGCGCCAGTCCGCTCGGCAGGAGTCGTGCTGGCGGCGATCTTTGCCGGGGCAGGCGTCCTGATCTCGCTGCTGCTGTGGTATCTCGTCGCCCGGCGCGGCAGCACGGTCGCCAAGTGGATCGTCACCGCCTTCACCGCGCTGTCGCTCGGCAGCCTGCTGCTGGGCATCTCCTCCGGCTCAGTGGCGAGCGACACGACCGGCATCCTGCGGATGGTCGCCGTCGTCCTGCAACTGATCGCGGTCATCGCGCTGTTCCGCCGCGACGCCCGACCGTGGTTCAACCGGGCCTACCCGGAGGACCTCGCGTGAAGCGCCTCGCCCTCACCCTCGCCGCGTTGCTCGCCCCGGCGATGGGCCATGCCCAGACGCTCCAGTGCAGCGCGCCCGCGCAGGTCGAACGCCCTCGCTCCGACGGCCCCAGCCCCCGGCAGCCGCGCCGCGTCCTGCCGATCGGCAGCTATACGCTCGCGATCACGTGGAGCCCCGAATATTGCCGCACTCGCCGCGACAGCGCGCGCGACGGCTTCCAGTGCGGCGGCGACAATCGCTTCGGCTTCACCCTCCACGGCCTGTGGCCCGACGGGACGGGCAAGACCTGGCCGCAATATTGCAGCGCCGCGCCGATCCTGCCCGACGCGGTGATCCGCCAGAACCTGTGCGTCACCCCCTCGGCGCAACTGCTCCAGCATGAATATGCCAAGCACGGCACCTGCATGGGCGTGACCCCGATCGCCTATTTCAACGAATCGCGTGCGCTGTTCCAGCGGCTGCGCTTTCCCGACATGATGGCGCTGTCGCGCCGCCCCGGCCTCACCGCCGGGCAACTCGCCACCGCCATCGCCCGCGCCAACCCCGGCATCACCGCCAATTCGATGCGGATCACCACCAACCAGCGCGGCTGGCTCGACGAGGTATGGCTGTGCCTCGACACCCGGCGGCGCTTTGCTCGCTGCCCGGCGCATCAGGGCGGCGTTACGCCCAATACCCCGATCAAGATCTGGCGGGGCGGGCGCGACGCGGGATGATTACCGTTCGACCGTCACCGTCGCGGGATGGTGGCGGTCGAGATGCTTGCGGATGATCGCCAGATTGCGGGTGTTCGACCGGAAGAAGAAATCGGGGATCGCCCCGACCAAGGGAATCGCGCCCAGCGCCCAATCGACGCCGACGTTGCCCGCCATCCGCGTCATCTGCCACTTCGACATGCCCAGATTGCGCGCTTCCCACAGCATGTAGCTGCCCATCGCCGCGCCGATGAAGCTGCCGATCACGGGAATCAGGTTCAGCAGGAAATCGAGCCCCACCGGCTGGTTGGTGCCGGGCAACGTCATCGATCGTTCCATCAACCGCTCGATCGCCACCACCCGGCGACGGACGGCGGCAGGATCACGGTCGAGGTGTCCGGCGATGCGGTCGAACATTTCGGGCGAGATGCGGGTCGGCTTGGCCATGAACCCTATCTGGGATCGCGACGCAGATGGTTCAACGGATGGACCGCGCGCGCATTGGTCTGAAACGCGTCCAGCCGCCGCGCGACCAGCGACCAGCGCCACGGCCGCGCAAGGGTCACGAACGCGACATCCGCCGCCAGCGCCGCGTCCGCCGCCGCCAGCCGCTGCGCCCGTACCTCCAGCGTCGCGGCATCGCGCGCACCGGCGATCAGCGTCAGCGCCTCGATCGAACACGGCCGGCACGCATTGGCGAGATACCAGCGCGCGCTGTCATAAGGCGCGACCTGATCGATCAGCCGCAGATCGGCCGGCGCATCGATCGCCACCCGCCGCGCCGCGATGCCGATCCGGGCGAGCGCCCGCGCCGTCCGCCCCCACACCAACATCGCCCCCGGCCCGTCGGGCAGCGCCACGCGCACGCTCACCGGCCCTGCGAACCCCGCCACCTGCGCCCGCGCAGTCTGCCAACGCTGCTCGGTCGTCAGGTTGCGCCACGGTGGCAGCGCCGGATCGCTCGCCGAATCGAGCCGTTCGGGCAGCACCGTCGTCGCCCCGCCCCACCCTGCATCGATCGCCGCCGGAAGTTCGCCCGACTGCAACGCCATCGCCACCGCCGCACGCCCCAGCGGCTGTGACAGGAACCCGCTGCGCGCGGCAAAGGCGAAGCCGAACAGCCCGCGCGCCGGATCGACCCGGAGGTCCGCCGGCGTCGGCGCGGCGGCACGGACGATCGGCCAGTCGGCCACGCCCCCGCCCAGCACCAGATCGGAGCGCCCCTCGACGAACCGCGCGATGGCACGGCTGCCCCGCTCCCCCCGCAGCCGGATTTCATCGGCAGCGACCGGTGGCGGCGCATCGGGATCGGCCGGCGCGCGCAGCCACACGCCCGCGCGCTGCAACCGGCGCAGCGGGCCGCTGCCATGCGGACCCCGGATCACCGCCAGTTCGGGTTGCGCCAGTAGCGTCAGCAATTCGGTGTTCGGCCGTTTCAGCCGCACCTCGATCACCTGCGGCGTCATCGCGACGATCTCGTCGATCGATCGCAGGAACGGGCTCAACCGGTGCCCGGTATCGGGCCGCACCGCATGGCGCAGCGCCTGCACCACTTGGCCCGCGGTAACGGGTCGCCCGTCGCTCCACGTCGCATCGCCCAGGCGAAAGATATAGCTGCGTCCGCCATCGAGCATGTTCCACCGCGCGGCGATCGCCGGTTCGACCTGGCCCGCCGCATCGAACCGCACCAGCCCCTGCGCCACCGCGCCGCGCAGCACCGCCCGCTCGGCATCGCCCCCCCGGCCCTCCTGCACGACGCTGACCACCACCGGCCGATCGTCGGCACCCCGGTCGCAGGCGGAGAGCATGAGGAACAGCGGCAGAAGGATACGGCAGCGCATGCTATGCCAATGCCACGGATCGCAGGACCGCCGCCAGTCGCGAGTACGGTTGCCGTTGGTGCGGACGGTGGGACTTGAACCCACACTCCCGAGGGGAAGCGGATTTTAAGTCCGCTGCGTCTACCGATTTCGCCACGTCCGCGCGCTGACACAGAGCAGAGCAAGCGCAGCTTGGTCGTCACCGTGTCGAGCCGGCCGGCGGCCGAAAGGCCGTCCGACGTCAGGCGATCTACGCGCAGGACGGCGCGATATGCTAGCGGTTTCGACAGTGACTTCGAGGAAAATCGCGTGCCGTCGAAGGCTGTCCAGACCGCCCCCGCTCGCGCCGCGGCAAAGCCGCGTCGTCACGTCGGACCTTGCTTGCAGCAAGGCCGGCCGGCGTGCGGCGAGTCTGCGGATAGCTTCGCTATCCGCCGCCGCCTTACGCTACGTTCAGCCGCGCGCGCATTTCCTTGCCGGGCTTGAAATAGGGCACGCGCTTGGCGTCGACCTCGACCGATTCACCGGTGCGCGGGTTGCGGCCGGTGCGGGCGTCTCGCGCGCGGGTGGAGAAGGCACCAAAGCCGCGCAGTTCGACGCGGCCTTCGTCGCGCAGCCGCTCGACGATCGAATCGAAGAAGGTGGCGACGATCCGTTCGATGTCCCGCTGCGGCAGACCGGGGTTATCCTGCGCGACCAATTGCACCAGTTCGGATCGGATCATCTTGCCCTCGACTTGCACGCCCCGATCACCCGGCGGTCGCGCCCCACGCCCGTTATACGATTGTGACGCTTAACTTATATGTAGTCGCGCTGCCAATTGGTCTTTTGAATGAACAAAAAACGGGGCGCTTCCGTGGTGGAAGCGCCCCGTCGATTTCCGCCGGCTGGTGGACCGGAAGCGGACTTACTTCTGTTCGGTGCGCGCCTTGAGCGCCTCGCCCAGAATGTCGCCCAGCGACGCGCCCGAATCGGACGAACCGTACTGCGCCACGGCCTGCTTCTCTTCGGCGATCTGCATCGCCTTGATCGAGAAGGTCGGCTTCTTCGAACGATCGAAGCCCGTCACCATCGCGTCGAACTTCTGGCCGACCTGGAAGCGCTCGGGGCGCTGCTCGTCACGGTCACGGCCAAGGTCGGTGCGCTTGATGAAGCCGGTCGCGCCATCGTCACCTTGCTGCACTTCGAGGCCCGCGTCGCGGACTTCGAGCACGGTCACGGTCACGATCGCGTTCTTGTTCAGGCGATCACCCGCCTGCGCGACGACCGGGCCACCACGCTCGAGCTGCTTCATGCCGAGCGAGATACGCTCCTTGTCCGGCTCGACCGCGAGCACGACTGCCTGAACCGTCTCGCCCTTACGGTGCAGGTTGAGCGCGTCCTCGCCCGAAATGCCCCATGCGATGTCCGACATGTGGACCATGCCGTCGACATCGCCGTCCAGACCGATGAACAGACCGAATTCGGTCGCGTTCTTGACTTCGCCCTCTACGGTCGACCCGACCGGGTGATCCTCGGCGAACTTGTCCCACGGATTGGCCTGTGCCTGCTTGAGACCCAGCGAGATGCGGCGCTTGTCCTGATCGACTTCCAGAACGATGACGTCGACTTCCTGCGAGGTCGACACGATCTTGCCCGGATGGACGTTCTTCTTGGTCCAGCTCATTTCCGAAACGTGGACGAGACCCTCGATGCCCGGCTCCAGCTCGACGAACGCACCATATTCGGTGATGTTCGTGACGCGGCCCGAAAGCTTGGCGCCGATCGGATACTTGGCGCCGGCGCCATCCCACGGATCGCTCTCGAGCTGCTTCATGCCGAGCGAGATGCGCTGCGTGTCGCGGTTGATGCGGATGATCTGCACCTTCACCGTGTCACCGATGTTGAGCACTTCGCTCGGATGACCGACGCGCTTGTAGCTCAGGTCGGTGACGTGCAGCAGGCCGTCGATGCCGCCCAGGTCGACGAACGCACCGTAATCGGTGATGTTCTTGACGACGCCGTCGATGATCTGGCCTTCGGCCAGCGACAGGATCAGGCCCGAACGCTGCTCGGCGCGGGTTTCTTCCAGCACGGCGCGACGCGACACGACGATGTTGCCGCGCTTGCGGTCCATCTTCAGGATCTGGAACGGCTGCGGAATGTCCATCAGCGGGGTGACGTCGCGCACCGGACGGATGTCGACCTGCGAACCCGGCAGGAACGCCACGGCGCCCGACAGGTCGACGGTGAAGCCACCCTTGACCCGGCCGAAGATGACGCCCTCGACGCGCGCGGTCTTGGCGAATTCGGTTTCCAGCTTGTCCCATGCGGCTTCGCGGCGGGCGCGGTCGCGGCTGAGCATCGCTTCGCCGTTCGCATTCTCGACGCGGTCGACATAGACCTCGACTTCGTCACCGACCTTCAGATCGGCCTTCTGGCCCGGTGCTGCGAATTCGCGCAGCGGCACGCGGCCTTCCGACTTCAGACCGACGTCGATGACCGCCAGATCGTTCTCGATGCCGGTGACGGTGCCGATGACCACACGGCCCTCGAAGCTTTCCGAAGCACCGAACATGTCGTCGAGCATCGACGCGAAATCGTCACGGGTGGGATTTGCCATGCTGGCCATACAGATATTAATTCCTAAACGTACTTGTTTCCGGCCGGCCGGTTGAATCCGGCGGTCTTTGACCGGGAGTGCCGCAGCGACCGAACGTCGATTGCGGCATCCGGCGAATCCTTTGTCGCGAAAGGCGTGGCCCGGCGGTGCGGAATGGGCGCATGACACGCCCGGCCTTCGCGAGTCTGCACTCGTCGAACCGGCGCGCCATACGCTTTTTGGCAATAGCGTGCAACGGGAGGACTTCGGCGCGAAGAAGAAAGAAGATCGGTTCACGCGGAGGCGCGGAGGCGCGGAGAAGGTTGCGCGCGCGGACAGCAATCGCCGCGTCAGCGGCTGTCATCGCTTGTTGCAGCGAGGCTGAAAGGCTCCGTCGGACAGGCAACGACTGCCCGAATCGAAACCACTCCGCGCCTCTGCGCCTCCGCGCGAACCAACCTTCTTCTTCCTTCGCGTCCCAGCGTAAAAGACCCGATCAGCTCCGCCGCGCGCCCGGCCGGTACGGCTTGGCCGCATGCCGCGGCGGCGCGCCTTGCGGGCGGCGCTGCGGCATCGCCGGCGGGCCGGCCATCTGCTCGAACATCAAATCTTCGTCGGGCGTCGCCGTCCGCTTGACCGATGCGACGAACTTCGCCGCGATCGCTTTGGGGATTTCGAACGCCGATTCCTCGTTGCCGATGCGGATCGCGCCGATCTCGCTCTTGGTGATGTGCCCGCGACGGCACAGCAACGGCAGCAGCCAGCGCGGGTCGGCATTCTGCCGCCGGCCGACGTTCATGCGGAACCACACCGTATCCTCGAAGCCCGCGCGCGGACCTTCCGGCCGCTCGCGCCGCTCGGGCGCGCCGCCTGCCGACAATTCCTCGGGCGCGGGCAACTTGGCGCGATAGGCGCGCACCAGCAGCGCGGCGATGTCCTCGGGCGACTTTTCGGTCAGCAACCGCGTGCCCAGTTCGACATCCGCCTCGTCGAATTCGACCGGTTCGGCCAGCTTGGCGAGCAGCCGGTCGCGATCGGCGGCATGAATCTGGTCGGGGGTCGGCACGCCGATCCATTCGGCGTTGATCTTGGCGTCGCGCAGCAACCCCTCGACCCGGCGACGACGCTGGAACGGCACGATCAGCGCGGCGATGCCCTTCTTGCCCGCGCGGCCCGTCCGGCCCGAGCGGTGCTGGAGCGCCTCGGCATCGCGCGGCAGTTCGACATGGACGACAAGGCTGAGCGACGGAAGATCGATGCCGCGTGCCGCGACGTCGGTCGCGACGCAGACGCGGGCGCGGCGATCGCGCAGCGCCTGCAACGCATGGTTGCGCTCCGACTGTGAATGCTCGCCCGACAGCGCCACCGCATCGAACCCGCGCTCGACCAGATTGGCATGGAGGTGCCGCACCGCCTCGCGCGTGGCGCAGAACAGGAAGGCGGTATCCGGCTCGTGCAGCCGCAGCAGATTGACGACCGCATTCTCGATGTCGTTCGGCGCAACGGTCATCGCCTGATAGCTGATGTCGCCGTGCCCGCGCTCCGCCTCGCGGGTGTCGATGCGGAACGCATCCTTCTGATAGCGCTTGGCCAGCGCCACGATCGGCTTGGCAAGCGTCGCCGAGAACAGCAGTGTGCGCCGCTCGGCGGGGGTACGGTCGAGAATGCCTTCGAGGTCCTCGCGGAACCCCATGTCGAGCATCTCGTCGGCCTCGTCCAGAATGGCGACCTTGAGCGCCGACAGGTCGAGCGCACCGCGTTCCAGATGGTCGCGCAACCGGCCCGGCGTGCCGACGACGATATGGGTGCCATGGCTCAGGTTGCGGCGTTCGCGCGCCGCGTCCATCCCGCCGACGCACGACACGATCCGCGCGCCGTTCTCGCCGTACAGCCATTGCAGTTCGCGCGCGACCTGCAGCGCCAGTTCGCGCGTCGGCGCGATGGCCAGCGCCAGCGGTGCGCCAGCACGCGGCATCTTCGCCTCCGCGTCGAGCAGGTCGGGCGCGATGGCGAGGCCGAAAGCGACGGTCTTGCCGGAACCGGTCTGGGCGGACACCAGCAGGTCGCGCCCCTCGGCTTCGGGGGTCAGGACGGCGGCCTGGACGGCGGTCGGGGATTCATAACCACGCGCGGAAAGCGCCGCGGCGAGCGGTTCGGGCAACTTAGAAAAGGGCATGGTGCGCCAGATGGCCCTAAATTGCGGCCACGGCAAGGCCGCGCGCGTTGTTCTTGGCCATTCGCTGCGTTAGGTTGCGACGAAAATCAGGAGAGAGTCGTCATGATCGCACGTTTGGCGCTGGCAACGCTGTGCCTGTCGGGGTCCGCGCTGGCCGCCGATCCGCCGCGTGGCAGTTGGGGACGTGCGGGCGTGAGCCTCGATCAGTATCGCACCGATGCGGTCGAATGCGGTCGCGCCGGACTGTCGACCGACGTGTCGCAGATGAAGGCGGTCAAGACGCTCATCACCGCCTCGCGCCAGCTCGATTCGGTGCTGACCAACCAGCCGTCGGGCGGCGGTGCCGCACCGCCGCCATCGTCCGGCGGCGGGGGCATGCTGGAGGTCGATCCGGTGGCGCTCAATACCGCGCAGCAGGTGGCGCGGATCACCGAAGGGGCCAATCCCCGCGCCCGCTTCCGTGAAGTCCGCACCGCGCTCCAGACGACGACCGACCAGTGCCTGACCGGAAAAGGCTATGTCCGCTTCACCCTGACCCGCGACCAGCGCGAGCATCTCGAAGCGCTCAGACGCGGCACCCCCGAACGTCACGCCTATCTCCACGCGCTGGCGAGCGACCCCGACGTGTTGGCCCGGCAACGCGCGAGCGTCGAGGTGCTGCCGGCGCAATAGGGGCACGCGAAGGCACGGAGAAGGTTGGTTCGCGCAGAGGCGCAGAGGCGCAGAGGCGCAGAGAGGTTGCGTGCAAGGCGCTGTCCGCCTGTCCGGCAACACCTCTCAACCCGGCTGCAACGAGCGATCACGGCCGCTTACGCGGCAAGCTATAGCCGCGTAAGCAACCTCTCCGCGCCTCCGCGCCTCCGCGCGAACAAAACCTTCTTCTTCAAACCGGAAACCCTCAGTCCCCGGTAACGCGCAACGGCCCCAGATCGCCCAACCCCACCGTCCCGCTCGCCATCGCCAGCATCCGGTCGAGCGACACCTTCGCCTTCAACCGCAGCCCTTCCTCGATCTCGATCCGCGGGCTGAGGTCACGCAGCGCGATGTACAGCTTCTCCAGCGTGTTGAGCGCCATATACGGGCAGATGTTGCAGTTGCAGTTCCCGTCCGCGCCGGGCGCACCGATGAAGCGCTTGTGCGGCAGCGCCTTTTCCATCTGGTGGATGATATGCGGCTCGGTCGCGACGATCAGCGTGTCACCGGGGAAATCGGCGGCATAGGCGAGGATGCCGCTGGTCGACCCGACATAATCGGCATGGTCGAGGATGATCGCCGGGCATTCGGGATGCGCCGCGACCGGCGCGGTCGGATATTGCGCCTTGAGCTTGAGCAATTCGGTTTCGCTGAACGCCTCGTGGACGATGCACACGCCGGGCCACAGCAGCATCTCGCGCCCGGTCTTGCGCGTCAGATAGCCGCCCAAGTTGCGGTCCGGCCCGAAGATCACCTTCTGATCGGCGGGCAGTTGCGACAGGATCTTTTCCGCCGACGACGAGGTCACGATGATGTCGCTGAGCGCCTTCACCTCGGTCGAACAGTTGATGTAGGTCAGCGCGATATGATCGGGATGCTGCGCGCGGAATGCCGCGAACTGTTCGGGCGGGCAGCTATCCTCCAGCGAACAGCCAGCATCCATGTCGGGCAGGATCACGGTCTTGTCGGGCGACAGGATTTTCGCCGTCTCCGCCATGAAGCGCACGCCGCAGAACGCGATGACATCGGCATCGGTCGCCGCCGCCTTGCGGCTGAGGTCGAGGCTGTCGCCGACGAAATCGGCAAGGTCCTGAATCTCGGGCCGCTGGTAATAATGGCCGAGGATCACCGCATTGCGCTCCCGGCGCAGCCGGTCGATCTCGGCCAGCAGGTCGGTGCCGGTGGGCATTTCGGTGCGCGCGTTCATCATCGTCTCCCTGAAGTGCCGCCCCTAGCGGCACCGGCATGGCTTGTCATCGGCGATTGGCGACCACGTCCGCCGGATCGGCCGAAACGTCCCAGCGCTCGCCCGCACGCGTTCCCCGTTCCGCCGGAAACGTCACCAGCACCCGCGCATCGCCATACCCCAGCGTCGCGAGCGGCGTGCCGAGCAACGTCCCCAGCGCAGCCCGCGCTTTTTCACGGGCCTGCGCCAGCCGTTCGGGGCTGAGCGCCTCGGCCTGCGCCTTGGTCTGCGCGGCGACGGAGGTGCGCTGGAACAACGCCTCCGATGCCTCGCGGCTGACGTACAGCCCCTGTGTGCGCACCAGCGTTCGCGCCGCCTCGTCGACATTGGGCGCTGAGACGGTCACGTCGGGCGCGTCGACCACCAGCGTCCGGCTTTCGGGCGACCAGGTGACGTCGGCTGACGTGATGCGCGACACATCGACGAAATAGTCGACCGAATAAGGCATCTTCACCACCTGATCCGATTTCAGGAAGCCAAACGCCCGCGTGTCGGTGGCGCGCGCCTGCAACGTGCCAGAGAGGGTCGCGACCTTCAAACTGCTGCTGCCCGACAGTCGCGCGGTGATGATCCGCGTCACTGCCTCGCCGCTGTCGGGCTCGGTCGTCACCACATAACGCTCGGCATAGCGCTGATAGCCGAGCCACGCCCCGACCCCGACGACGACTGCCAGCACCAGCGCTACCGTGGTGCGCAGCACGCCCGGCCTCACATGCGTCGCCATTGCTCACCCTCCAACCCCACGATCCCGCGCCGCTCCAGATCGATCAGATGCGCCAGCACCGATCGCCCCGCAGCGCCGACCAGCTTCGCATCCAGCCCGACATACATCGCAGCCACCAGTTCGGGCACGCTCACTAATCCCCGCTCCAGACCGCGCAAAATCTGCCCCTCGCGCTGCTTGCGGTGGCCGAGCATCCCGCGCACCAGCCGTCGCGGGTTCTCGACCACACCCCCGTGCGCCGGATAATAGACCCGGTCGTCGCGCTGAAGCAGCTTGTCGAGGCTCGCCATATACTCGCCCATGTCGCCGTCGGGCGGCGAGACGATCGTCGTCGACCAGCCCATGACATGATCGCCGCTGAACAGCGCACCGCTTTCGGGCAGCGCGAACGCCAGATGGTTGGAGGTATGGCCCGGCGTCGCCACCGCGATCAGCGTCCAGCCGTCGCCCGCCACCGCCTCGCCATCGTGCAGCACCCGGTCGGGGCGGTATCCGGTGTCGAACGCCGCATCGGCGCGCGGGCCGACATCGTCCATCGTCAGCGGCGCGCAGCCGATGATCGCCGCCCCGGTCCGGGCCGCCAGAGGGGCCGCACCGGGGCTATGGTCGCGGTGGGTATGGGTACACAGGATCGCCGCGACCTCGCGCCCGGCCACCACGTTCAGGATCGCGTCCAGATGCGCCGGATCGTCCGGCCCCGGATCGATCACCGCCACCGCGCCGCTGCCGCCGACGATGAAGCTCTGCGTGCCCGTATGGGTATAGGGTGAGGCATTGCGCGCCAGCAGCCGCGTGACCAGCGGTTCGAGCGGCTGGGCGATACCGGGGGGAAAGTCGGCCATTGGCTTGGCAGATGGCGGCGCGACCCCGCTTATGCAACCGCCGACACGAGAACGGGGACCGACCACCTTTGGCGGCCGGCCCCCTTTCCACCGAACGAACGGGGCAGGACGTTCGGGGAAACCGGATCAGTCCTGATCGGCCATTTCGGCCTGCAATTCGCGCATCCCCTCGTCGATGCCGGCCAACGCCTCACGGCGGGCATCGGCAGGCATATCGGTCTGCGCGAAGATCGAGGCGCGGGCGGCGCGCAGCGCGGCCATTCCGGCGCGCAGGCCTGAAAGGGCGGCCATCCGGCCCTGCGCCTCGGCGCGTACGCCGGCGGCGGCGGCACGGCGACCGGCTGCTTCGGACTGCGCTTCGGCGAAGGCGGCGGAGCGTTCGGCGAACGCGGCCTCCCTCGTCGCGACGCTCGCGATACGCTGGACGCGGTCCTGACACACGATCGTTTTGGCCCGGCCGTTCTCGGTGCGGGTGATCGTCACCTGCCGGTCCGCGCCGGCCGGGCCGCCGGTGCCGCAATTGGCGCTCACGATCTCAGGAATATCTGTCAGGCTCTCGCTCAGCACCGTGCCGTCGTCGCCGATCTGGCGGACCATGATCTTGCGCACCTCGCTACGCGCCGGCGCGGCAGGCTGCGATGCCGTGGCCGGGCCGGCAGGTGTGGCAGGACGCGCGGCCGGGTTCGGCCCGGCGACCGGCGCCACCGGCAGCGGGGCGGCCTGCGCCGGCACGATCGGCGCCAGTGCGCGGACCGGGGCCAGCGCCTCGGCCGCCTGCGCCTCGACATCGGCGATCTCGACACCGGTCGCATGTTCCACCTTGGTGCGGATCGTCTCGGCGGCCTGCGTCCCCGATGCGGTCAGCCCCAGCCCCGCGACGGCAAGCGCCAGCGTGGCGGTGCCGGCGATGCGGCGGGTGGCGGGCGACATCACCCGATGCTTCGACAACATGACGAGTCTCCCTTTCAGTTCGTTGACGCTGTGCAGATGGCAGGCGGCCGACAATGCCTGGCCATGCGCCGACTTCACGATCGCGGTGGCATAGGCGTGGCGGACGCCCGGCGTGGCGCGGGCGAGGATCATCGCGTCGCACGCCATTTCCTGATCGGCGCGGAACGCCCGGAACGCGCGCCACGCGACCGGATTGAACCAGTGGCAGCCGAGGATGACGAGCGCCGCCCAGTTGGCGGCAAGGTCGCCGCGCGCGTGATGGCCCAGTTCGTGCGCCAGCGCCAATGCCTGTTCGCGATCGTCATAGCGTTCGCGGAAATCGATCGGCATCGCGACGTAACGGCGGACCACGCCGAAGGCGAGCGGCCCGGCGGCATGCGGCGTCTCGATCATGCGGACATGGCCCCCCGCCACCCCCTTCGACCGGCCCGACGCCAGCACCTTCGCACAGAACCGGCGGTGCTGCACGACATGCCATCCGACGAAGCCGATCGTGCCGAGGAACCACAGCGCGACGACCGCCAGCGGCACGTCGGCCATCCCCCAGCCCTGCGGCAGCGCGGGCACGTCGATCACCGGCACGCCCAGCATCACCACACCCGGTTCGGTCGCGGCCCCGATCGGCTGGAACTCCACCGGACGCCATGCATCGGGAATGGGCGGCAGGATCATGCGCAGCGCGGGCAGCGCCCACAGCGCATAGGCCACCTGCGGCCCGAAGCGCCGCGCGACCGGCCCCCGGACTGCCAGCACCAGCAGCATCAGCAGCGTCGTCGCCGCCAGCGTTTCCACCGCCCATCCGATCATTGTTTCAGCGCCTTTAACAGAGCTTCGATCTCGTCGATTTCCTTCGCGCTCAACTGGTCCCGCTGGGCCAGATGGGCGACCAGCGGGGTCAGGCTCCCGCCGAACAGCTTGTCGATGAACCGCTGCGATTCACCCGCGACATATTCCTCGCGCGCCACCAGCGGACGATAGCGATAGCGCCGGCCATCCTCTTCCGCCCCGACCACGTCCTTGGCGAGCAGTCGCCCGAGCAGCGTCTTGACGGTGTTGGCGCTCCATCCCCGGCTGGGCGCGGCGCGTTCGACCACCTCCTGCGCGGTGAGCGGGGCTTCGTCCCAGAGCACTTCCATCACGGCATGCTCGGCATCGCTGATTCGTTCGGCCATGGTCGATGACTACACCCGTGGTCGTTACGATTACAAGCGTAAACTTGAAGCCCTATTGACGCCGTCGCAGCACTTGCGGAAGGTCCGGTCCACGGGCCAACAGCGGACGCCCGTTCAGGCGGTATTCCCGCCCAAGCTCCGCTCCTGTCGTCGCGCCCTAGCGCGACGGTATCGGAGCGTATGATGCCGGATACTAACCCTGCCCCGCCCGCGATCGGGCTGGTCGCGCTGTTCCTCAAATTCCTCCGCTTCGGCGCGCTCGCCTTCGGCGGACCGGTCGTGCAGATCGCGATGCTGCGTGACGCGCTGGTCATGCGCGAACGCTGGATCGATTCCGCCCGCTTCAACCGGCTGCTCGCGGTGTTGCAGGTCCTGCCCGGCCCCGAGGCGCATGAATTGTGCGTCCATCTGGGCATGGTCGCGCGCGGGCGGATCGGCGGGCTGCTCGCCGGCCTTGGCTTCATGCTGCCCGGCCTGCTGCTGATGCTGCTCGCTGGCTGGGCCTATGTCCGCTTCGTCGCGGGCATGGCCGCCTTTGCCGGGCCGCTGCTCGGGGTGCAGATCGTCGTGCTGGCGGTGATCGCCCGCGCGGTGTGGCGGATCGGCGCGCATGTGATCGAAGGGCCGGCGCTGGGCCTCCTCGCGCTTGCCGCCTTCGCCGCGACGCTCGCCGGTGGGCCGTTCTGGATCGTGCTCGCGGCGGCGGGCGCGGTCTATGCGCTGATCGCGCGCCGGCTGGTCGTCGTCGGCATCGTGGTGCTGGCGGTGGCGCTCACGCTGCTCGTCCAGCCGTTCGGCCTTCGCCCGGCGGCGCTCGCCGCCACGACACCGACCGTCGGCCTGCTGTTCCTCGCCGGATTGAAGGGCGGACTGCTGACCTTCGGCGGGGCCTATACCGCCATCCCCTATGTCCGTGCCGACACCGTAGGGCGTGGCTGGATCGGCGATGCGGCGTTCCTCGATGGCATCGCCATCGCCGGGCTGCTTCCCGCCCCGCTGGTGATCTTCGCGACCTTCGTCGGCTATG
Source organism: Sphingomonas sp. Leaf407 (assembly GCF_001425385.1). Classification (GTDB taxonomy): domain Bacteria; phylum Pseudomonadota; class Alphaproteobacteria; order Sphingomonadales; family Sphingomonadaceae; genus Sphingomonas. The sequence continues at coordinate 89,712 of NZ_LMQO01000003.1, read as the reverse complement.
TCAGCGGCGGGCTGTGGGGCGCGCTGGCGATCACCGCCGGCATGTTCCTCCCCGCCTTCGCCTTCTCGCTGGTCTTCTACGAACGGCTGGAGGCGATCGTCGCCCATCCGGCATTGCAGCGCGCGCTGACCGGCGTCGCGGCGGCGGTGATCGGCATCATCGCCGCGACCTTCGCCGGCCTCGCCATCGCCACCGCCGGCCGGGTGACATGGCTGCCGATCGCGATCGCGCTGTTCGCCGCCGCGCTGCTGGCGGCGATCCGGCTGAAAGGGACCTGGGTAACGCCCGCGATCCTTGTCGCTGGCCTGCTCGCGGGCGCGCTGCTGCCGCTATAGCGCGCCAATCTCTTCTCCCTGGCAGGGAGGGGCCGGGGGTGGGTCGGCCCGCGAGGGAACGCCGGCACCCGCCCCAAGCCTACCCACCCCCAACCCCTCCCTTGTCAGGGAGGGGAGTACGGACACTGTCGGAAAATCTTACGATCGCGCCACCCCGCCGAACCGCGTTAACGATTACACCCGGCGCAAATCCGCCACCCCCGGCAACTGGCACGCCGACTGCATCCTATCGCGTACCCCGATGCGTTCGCGCCTCGACGGGCGGATCGGTTTTCTCCAGTCGCCGATCCGCCCAACCCGGGGCCTCCCCACCGCATAGCAAAAAGCCCGACCGCACCACCGTGCCGCCGGGCCATATCGTTCTCTTTCGTCATTCCCACGAAGGCGGGAATGACGGGGAGGATTATTCCTTAAGTCCGAGCCTCAGGCCGCCTTGTCGCCCAGCAGTTCGGCCAGCTCACCGCTCTCGTACATCTCCATCATGATGTCCGATCCGCCGACGAATTCGCCGCCGACATAGAGCTGCGGGATCGTCGGCCAGTCCGAATAGGCCTTGATGCCCTGCCGGATGCCCTGATCCTGCAACACGTCGACGCTCTCGAATTCGGCGTTCAGGTGGTTCAGGATCGCCACCGCCCGGCTGGAGAAACCGCATTGCGGGAACAGCGGGCTGCCCTTCATGAACAGTACCACGTCGTTGTTCTTCACCACCGCATCGATGCGGGCGTTCGTGTCGTCGGTCATGGTCTTGGTCCTCAGGCCGCCGGAACGGCGGTGGTCAGTTGCAGCGCATGGAGCACGCCGCCCATGCGCCCACCCAGAGCGGCATAGACCGCGCGCTGCTGCGCGACGCGGCTAAGCCCACGAAACTGTTCGGAGATCACGCGCGCGGCATAATGGTCGCCGTCACCGGCCAGATCGGTGATCTCGACCACCGCATCGGGAATGGCGGCGACGATCAGCGCCTGAATGTCTTCGGCTGCCATCGGCATGTCACATGCTCTCCAGCAACTGGCGACGCGCCTCGACCGCGGCATCGGCCATCGCCTGCCGAATCTCGGCTTCCTCGAAGGATACGCCGGCGGCGGTCAGGTCCGACACCAGCTTGCGCACCACGTCCTCGTCGCCGACTTCCTCGAAATCGGCCTGCACGACGGCGGTCGCATAGGAATCGGTTTCTTCCGGGGTAAGCCCCATGCGCCCTGCTGCCCAATGCCCCAGCAACCGGTTGCGCCGCGCGGTCACGCGGAACGCCATCTCACCGTCGCGAGCGAATTTCGCCTCGAAAGCGCGTTCCCGGTCGTCGAACATGGTCATGGCGGTCCCCTGTGGTCGTTACGCACCAGATAGGTCCGCCGACGCCCCCGTGCAACGCCGTAGCGTCAGCCACCGCTGTTCAGCCACGGCCGCGCCGTCGCGACCTGCGCCTCATAGCCGCCGATCGCCGTATCCCGCGCCAGCGTCATGCCGATCTCGTCGAGCCCTTCGATCAGGCATTTGCGCCGGAACGGGTCGAGTTCGAACGGAAAACGATCCTGAAACGGCGTCGTCACCGTCATCGTCTCAAGATCGATCGCGACCGTATGCTCGCGCGCCACCTCGACCAGCCGGTCGACCGCGTCCTGCGGCAGCACGACCGTTACGATCCCGTTCTTGATCGCGTTGCCCGAAAAAATGTCGGAGAAGCTCGGTGCGATCACTGCGCGGACACCCATGTCGCCCAGCGCCCATGCGGCATGTTCGCGACTGGAGCCGCAGCCGAAATTCTCACCCGCGATCAGCACCGGCGCGCCGGCATAGCGCGGATCGTCGAACAGATTGCCCGGCTCAGCGCGCACGCTTTCGAACGCGCCCTTGCCCAGCCCCTCGCGCGTCGTGGTTTTCAGCCAGTGCGCCGGGATGATGATGTCGGTGTCGATATTCTTGGCGCCCCACGGATAGGCGCGCCCCTCGACATGAACCACCGGTTCCATCAGCGGGCCGATGCCGGGAAGGCGGGCAGCTTCGCCACGTCTCCCGCCTCGTGCTGGAGAATCACCGTCGCCTTCGTATTGCCGGCCAGCCGCTTGAACCGGTCGAGCGAGGCGAGCGACTGCGCGCGATCGACGTTGAACGGCGGCACGCCATTGCTGTCGTAATTCTCGCGGAAATGCGCGGTATCGCCCGAAATCAGCACCGGCCCTTTGCCCTTCAACCGTACCAGCAGCGCATGATGCCCCGGCGTGTGGCCGGGCATGGCCAGCATCGTGACGGTGCCGTCGCCGAACACGTCCTTGTCGCCCGCCACGCCCTCGATCCTCGATCCGCCGCCGAACCATGGTTTCAGCGGTTCGGCGCTCGTCCCCGGCTTGCCGGCTTTCAGCGCGTCGATGTCGCCCTGCCCGATCAGCAGCGTTGCGCCGGGAAAGCCCGCCGCCTGCCCGCTATGGTCGAAATGATAATGGCTGATGCCGACGCGGCCGATCTTTTCGGGCGCGACGCCGATCCGCGCCAGTTGCCGCTTGATCGTGGTGGTCAGCACCGGCGACATCGCTTCGCTGTTGTTCGGCGCCTTGCCCAGCACCGCCTCGGGCAGCCCGGTGTCCCACAGCATATAGTCGCCGCCATGCCGGATCAGATAACAGCTCGCGACCAGCCGCTTGGTCCGGCCGGTATAGGCCAGCGTGTCGGAAAAGGCGTTGAGGTCGTTGACCTGCACGCCGCCACAATCCAGCCGCCACAGCTCGACGTCGGCCGCCTTGGGAGCGGATGCCTGCCCCATCGTCAGCAGCAGCGCGGCGGCCGCCGCGATCCGTGCGATCACGAACGCGCATCCTCGCGCGGCGTGATCGGCTTGCCCGTCGGGCGCACGCTCGACGCATAGGCCGCCGCCATGCCGCTCAGCACCGCGCCCGCGATCAACGCCATCAACACCCGCTTCATGCCATCTGCTCCGTCACCAGTTCGCGCACATCGGCCAGCCGCCCCGTCACCGCCGCCGCCGCCGCCATGGCGGGGCTGAGCAGGTGGGTGCGGGCACCCGGTCCCTGCCGCCCTACGAAATTGCGGTTGCTGGTGGAAGCGCAGCGTTCGCCCGGCGGCACCTTGTCGGGATTCATCGCCAGACACATCGAACAGCCCGGCTCGCGCCACTCGAACCCCGCCTCGGTAAAGATGCGGTCGAGCCCCTCGGCCTCGGCCTGCCGCTTGACCAGCCCCGATCCGGGCACGACCAGCGCCTGCTTCACGCCGCCTGCGACCCGCCGCCCCTTCACCACGCTGGCGGCGGCGCGCAGATCCTCGATCCGGCTGTTGGTGCAACTGCCGATGAAGATATAGCTGACCGGCACATCCTGCATCCGCGTGCCCGGCGTCAGCCCCATGTAATCGAGCGACTTCTGCGCCGCGACGCGCTTGCTCGGATCGGCGAAGCTGTCGGGCGACGGCACGACGCCGGTGATCGGCACCACGTCCTCGGGGCTGGTCCCCCAGGTCAGCGACGGCGCGATGTCGCTGGCGTGGAGGCGCACGACCTTGTCGTACACCGCGCCCACGTCGGTCGGCAGCGTCCGCCAGTATTCGACCGCCCGGTCCCAGTCCGCGCCCTTGGGCGCCATCGGCCGGCCTTTCAGATAGGCGAAGGTCGTTTCGTCGGGCGCGATCAGGCCGGCACGCGCGCCACCCTCGATCGACATGTTGCTGACCGTCAGCCGCCCCTCGACCGACAGGGCACGAATGACCTCACCGGTATATTCGACGACATAGCCGGTGCCGCCCGCAGCACCCGTCTTGCCGATGATCGCCAGCACCACGTCCTTGGCCGACACGCCATAGCCCAGCGTCCCGTCGACGCGGATCTCCATCGTCTTGGACGGTTGCAGCAGCAACGTCTGCGTGGCCAGCACATGCTCGACCTCGCTGGTGCCGATGCCGAACGCCAGCGCGCCCAGCGCCCCGTGCGCGCTGGTATGGCTGTCGCCGCAGACCAGCGTCGTGCCCGGCAGGGTGAAGCCCTGTTCCGGCCCCACGACATGGACGATCCCCTGCTCGGCCGCCGTCGCGTCGATATAGCGGATGCCGAAATCGGGTGCGTTCGCCTCCAGCGCCGCCAACTGGCTGGCGCTCGCCGGATCGGCGATCGGCAACCGGTTGCCCGCCGCATCCCTGCGCGCGGTCGTCGGCAGATTATGGTCGGGCACCGCCAGCGTCAGGTCGGGCCGGCGCACCCGCCGCCCGGCGGCACGCAGCCCGGCGAACGCCTGCGGGCTGGTGACTTCGTGGACGAGATGCCGGTCGATGTAGATCAGGCAGGTGCCGTCGTCGCGGCGTTCGACGACATGATCGTCCCAGATTTTCTCGTACAGCGTGCGCGGGGTGTTGCTCATGGCCCTGCCGTTAACCGAAAACGCGCCCGATCGGAAGGCAAGGCAACATTTCCTTGCGTAAAGACCCGGTTCGGGGACCCGAAACCGCTACCGGTTCGCCGATGCGATGACAGGCGTGGCGATGACCATCGCCATTGTCGAGGTGACGCTACCGTGGGGGTCAGGCTGCACGATACGGCAGGGCGATAGTCTGGTTCACGCGAAGGCGCGGAGACCGTGTGCGGCACAAGACAGTCGCGACAGCGACCCTTCACCCCCGCCGCAACGAACATAAAGGCTTCGCCCGACAAACCACAGCCGCCCGGAACGCAACCTCTCCGCGCCTCTGCGCCTCTGCGCGAAAACTACCTTCTTCCCGCACCTCCGCGCCTCCGCGCGAACAACCCTTCCACCTTCGCGTCTCAACGCCCTCGCGTGAACCCGGCTTTCCTACTCAACATAGGCCGCGGTGGTTTTGGCCCGAACATCCTCGCGCGTCACGCCCGGCGCGCATTCGATCAGCCGGAACGGGCTGTCATGGTCCGCCCGCTGGAACACCGCCAGATCGGTGACGATCATGTCGACCACGCCCTTGCCGGTCAGCGGCAGCGTGCATGCGGGGATGAACTTCGCATCGCCGTTCTTGGAGGTGTGCTCCATCACCACGATGATCTTCTTCACCCCGGCGACGAGGTCCATCGCCCCGCCCATGCCCTTCACCATCTTGCCCGGAATCATCCAGTTGGCGATGTCACCGTTCTCGGCCACTTCCATCGCGCCCAGCACGGTCAGGTCGATGTGCCCGCCGCGGATCATCGCGAAACTGTCGGCGCTGCTGAAATAGGCCGACTGCGGCAGTTCGCTGATCGTCTGCTTGCCGGCGTTGATCAGGTCGGGGTCCTCCTCGCCGGCGTAAGGGAACGGCCCGATGCCGAGCATCCCGTTCTCCGACTGGAGCGTCACCTCGACCCCCTCGGGGATATGATTCGCCACCAGCGTCGGGATGCCGATGCCGAGGTTGACGTAGAAACCGTCCTTCAGCTCGCGCGCGGCGCGTGCCGCCATTTCGTCGCGGGTCCATGCCATGCGGGCTTACTCCTTGCGCGCGCCGGGATCGCTCCAGCGCAGATCATTGGGGAACACATCGTCGAAATCGCCCGCCAGCGCGGTGCCATAGACGGGGTTGGGCAGCACGAACCAGCCATTGCCCCACAGCGAGGCAATCGCCGGCGCATTGGCCGCCGCGCGCCGCTCGGCCGGTTTCAGCCCGGCGTTGAACAGGTCGCTGAAATCGCCGAGCTGATCGCCGACCAGCGCCACGACGCAATAGCGCTTCGCGATCATCGCCCGGCGCGCGTCCTTGGCCGACCCGCCCGGCGTGTCGCCTTTCAGGAACAGTGTTTCGCCATGCTTCGCCGGGCCGAGGCCCGCCCGATCGAGCGCCGCTTCGGTGAACCGTGCGGTCGCGGCGTTGCGGTTGGAGTTGAACACCACGGTCGCCCCCGCCGCCCTGAGCGCCGCCAGCGCCTCGACCGCGCCCGGCACTGCCTGCGTCGCGCGTCCGTCGGACCGCTCCCACCGTTCCCAGCGCGTCGCATCGTACGACAGCCCGCCGCGCGCGTCGGAATATTCATAACCGGTGTTCAGCAGCACGGTTTCGTCGACGTCGAACACCACGGCGGCCGGCCCGGTGCAGGGCAGTTGCCCCGGCTCGGCCAGCGTCGCGCCGGGCGTCAGCACCGCCTGCAACGGCATCCGGCGCAGCGTCATGCGGTCACGCTGATATTGCTGCACATAGCGCACCAGCGCGGCATAGGTCTGGCGACTGGCCGCCGCCGCCTCGCCCGATCCATAGAGATACTGCATCCCCGCCGGCACGCCCGCGACGGTCGCGGGGGCAGGCGGGGCCGACTGGTTGCCGACCGCGACGACACACCCCGACAGCGCGAACGCCGCAGCGCCTGTAGCAAGCGCGCGGATCATCCCCCGCCCCATCGTCACCTCGGACTTGTTCCGGGGTCCACCGTGCTGCGAAAGCAACGCGCGTTGTGGCCGTGGATCAGCGGCCCCCGGAACAGGTCCGGGGTGAAGGCGTGGTTGCGGAACACGCTCGTCCAACCGCATCACGCCCGTTCCCGCACGGTACGAAACTCGATCTGCTTGTCGTACGGGCTGCCGACGATCATCCGCTTCACATAGATGCCCGGCAGGTGGATCGTGTCGGGATCGAGGCTGCCGACCGGCACCACCTCCTCGACCTCGGCGACGCAGAGGTTGGCGGCGGTCGCCATCGGCTGGTTGAAATTGCGCGCGGTCTTGCGGAAGATCAGGTTGCCGCTCTCGTCGGCCTTCCACCCCTTGATGATCGACAGGTCGGCGCGGATGCCGCGTTCGAGGATATAGTCCTCCCCGTCGAACGACTTCACTTCCTTGCCCTCGGCCACCAGCGTGCCGACGCCCGTCTTGGTGTAGAAGCCCGGAATCCCTGCCCCCCCTGCGCGACACCGCTCGGCCAGCGTGCCCTGCGGGCAGAACTCGACCTCCAGCTCGCCCGAGAGATACTGCCGCTCGAACTCCTTGTTCTCGCCGACATAGCTCGAGATCATCTTGGCGACCTGTCGGCTGCGCAGCAGCTTGCCCAGACCCTGCCCGTCGATCCCGGCGTTGTTGCTGGCGATGGTCAGGCGCTGGACGCCCGACGCCTCGATCGCGTCAATCAGCCGTTCGGGGATGCCGCACAGGCCGAAGCCGCCCGCGCAGATCGTCATGCCGTCGTGGAGCAATCCGTCCAGCGCCGCCGTGGCATCGGGGTACAGCTTCTTCACTCGCTCTCTCCTCTGGTCGCTCGACGCGGATTAGGCATGGCGGCCACACCGGGTCAAGCAGCCGGACCAGCCGTCGATTTCGCCGAATACTGGCGCTGCTCCGGCGCAGGCGATAGCGTGGGGTCATGACAAGTCCACGACCCGGCGGCCGCATCCTCGTCGACGCGCTGCGCATCCATGGTTGCGACCGCATCTTCCACGTTCCGGGCGAAAGCTTCCTCGCGGTGCTCGACGCGCTGCACGACACGCCCGCCATCAATCTCGTGACCTGCCGGCAGGAAGGCGGCGTCGGCTTCATGGCCTGTGCCGATGCGGTGCTTACGGGCAAGCCCGGCGTCGCCTTCGTCACGCGCGGACCGGGGGCGACCAATGCCTCGATCGGGGTGCATGTCGCGATGCAGGATTCGGTGCCGATGCTGCTGTTCATCGGCGATGTCGACCGTGGCAATCGCGACCGCGAAGGGTTTCAGGAAGTTGATTTCCTGACGATGTTCGCTCCCTTGGCCAAGCTGGTGCTGCGCATCGACGATCCGGCGCGCATCCCCGAATATATCGCCCGCGCGTGGCGCACCGCGACCTCCGGCCGCCCCGGCCCGGTCGTGATCGCGCTGCCCGAGGACATGCTGGTCGAGCAGGCCGTTACCACCGACCGGCCGCCGCTCGCGAAACTCGAAGCCACGCTCGACCCGGCGGACTTCGCCGATCTGCTGGGTCAGTTGCGCCGCGCCGAACGCCCGGTCGCGATCGTCGGCGGCGCAGGGTGGGACAAGGCGACCGGCGCCGCCTTCGCCGCCTTCGCCAAAGACTGGGGCCTGCCCGTCGCCGGCGCGTTCCGCCGGCAGGACGCCATCGCCAACGACACCCGCGCCTGGGCCGGCAACCTCGGCTACGGCCCCTCGCCCAAATTGGTGCAGCGGATCAAGGACGCCGACCTGCTGCTCGTCGTCGGCGCGCGGCTGGGCGAGGCGACGACCGACGGCTACACGCTCATCACCCCCGAGCATCCGGGCCAGACGCTGATCCACGTCCATCCGGACCCGGCCGAACTCGACCGCGTCTACCGCACCGATATCGCTGTCGCCGCCGATCCGTTCGCCTTCGCCGCCATGCTCGCCCGCGCCGAACCGCCGGCCAATCCGCATCCCTCGGGTGCCGAAGCCCATGCCGAATGGCTCGCATGGTCGACCCCCGCGCCGCGCGACGTCACGCTCGACCTCGGCCAATGCGTCGCGGCGATGCGCGAGCGGCTGTCGGGCCACGACACGATCATCTGCAACGGCGCGGGCAATTTCTCGGGCTGGTGGCATCGCTACTGGCATTATGGCTGGTCGGGCACGCAGCTTGCCCCGACCTGCGGCGCGATGGGCTATGGCGTCCCCGCCGCCGTCGCCGCCGCGCTGCGCGAACCGGACAAACTGGCGGTCGCGGTGGCGGGCGACGGCGATTTCCTGATGAACGGGCAGGAACTCGCCACCGCCGTGCAGCACGGCGCGGACCTGCTCGTCATCGTCGTCGACAACGGCGGCTACGGCACGATCCGCATGCACCAGGAACGCGAATACCCTGCGCGCCTAAGCGGCACCGCGCTCGCCAACCCCGATTTCGCCGCGCTCGCCCGCGCCCATGGCGGCTGGGCCGAAACTGTCGAAACGACGGCGGAGTTCGCCCCCGCGCTCGACCGCGCGCTGGCGCGAAGCGGCGTCCGCCTGCTCCACCTGAAAACCGACATCGAGGTCATCACCCACGGCACCACCATCGCCGCGATCCGCGCGCGATAGGCCGAAACGAAAAGAGCCGCCCCGGTTTCCCGGAGCGGCTCTTTGACACCATTCGCCACTACGTCGGCGATACGCGGTGCCGTACGGCTCAGATCTTGTCGCCGAGCGCGCCCTTGACGCTGCCCTTGACGTCCTGACCGGTGCCCTTGGCCTGCTGGGCCTCGCCTTCGGCTTCCAGCCGCTCGTTGTCGGTCGCCTTGCCTACGGCTTCCTTGACGTTGCCGGCGATCTTGTTGCCGGCGGCGGCGAGCTTGTCGGTGAATTCACCCATGATTGGCTCCTGCGGGTTGGCGAGGTTTCCCTCGCTGGATTGCGATGATACAAACTACCATCACCACCACGGGTTCCATTAAACTTAATTCATATCAGACCGGCGAGCGGGCTCGACGGATCGGCATAGCGCCGCCGCTGCATGCGCCCCGCCAGATACCCCATGCGCCCGGCCTCGACCGCCGCCTTCATCGCGGCGGCCATCAGCACCGGGTCCTTCGCCTCGGCGATCGCGGTATTCATCAGCACGCCGTCGCAGCCCAGCTCCATCGCCACCGCCGCATCGGACGCCTGGCCAACGCCGGCATCGACCAGCACCGGCACCTTCGCCCCCTCGACGATCAGCCGGATCGTCACGAGGTTCTGGATGCCCAATCCCGACCCGATCGGCGCGCCCAGCGGCATGATCGCGACCGCGCCGACATCCTCCAGCCGTTTCGCGGCGATCGGATCGTCGACGCAATAGACCATCGGCAGGAACCCTTCCTTGGCCAGCACTTCGGTCGCGCGCAGCGTCTCGACCATGTCGGGATACAGCGTGCGCGCCTCGCCCAGCACCTCCAGCTTGACGAGGTCCCACCCGCCCGCCTCGCGCGCCAGCCGCAGCGTGCGGATCGCGCTGTCGGCATCGAAACAGCCGGCGGTATTGGGCAGATAGGTGATCTTCTTCGGATCGATATAGTCGGTCAGCATCGGCGCCTTGGGATCGCTGACGTTCACGCGGCGCACCGCCACGGTCACGATCTCGGCACCCGATGCGGCGACGGCGGCGGCGTTCTGTTCGAAATCCTTGTACTTGCCGGTGCCGACGATCAGCCGCGAACGGAACGTCCGGCCCGCCACGCTCCAGCGATCATCGGCCACCTTCGCCCCATGATCGCCGCCGCCGACGAAGTGGACGATCTCCAGATCGTCGCCATCCTCGACCACGACCTGCGCCAGTGTCGATCGCGGCACGACCTCCAGATTGCGCTCGACCGCGACCTTCTCGGGCACCAGTCCGATCTGCGCGGCCAGCTCGGCCAGCGTGATCCCGTCGCGGATCCGCCTGTGCTCGCCGTTGACCGTGATGGTGATGGTGCCGTCGCTGTGCATGTCGTCTCCTGTCGGGGCACGCCAAAGTCTCGACTTGCGCCCCCCGGTCCGGGTATGGTGCGCTGCATATAGGGACCGCGCCCGCGCACCCGCAACCGAAAGCCGCCGCCCGTGCCATCCCCCGCGCCCGCCACCGTCTATGTCCTGAACGGCCCGAACCTGAACCTGCTGGGCCTGCGCGAGCCCGAAATCTATGGGCAGGACACGCTCGACGACATCGCCGGCATGCTGGAGGATCGCGCGCGCGAGCTGGGCCTCGCCATCGATCTGCGCCAGTCGAACCACGAAGGCCATCTGATCGACTGGCTGCACGAGGCGCAGGCGGAAGGGGCGAAGGCGGTGCTGCTCAACGCCGGCGGCTTCACCCACACCTCGGTCGCGATCCATGACGCGATCAAGGCGGTGAAGACCCCGGTGATCGAGGTCCATCTGTCCAACCCGCACAAGCGCGAGGACTTCCGCCACACCAGTTTCATCGGGCGCGCGGCACGGGGCACCGTCGCCGGGTTCGGCGCGCTCTCCTATCTGGTCGCGCTTGAAGCGGCCGCCCGCATCTGACACAGGCGCGGTTTTTTGAGAATCGTTAAGGGGTAGGCATGGCAGACGACAATCAGGGCGAAGGAACGCCGTTCACCAGCCACGCGATGCGCGTCGACATCGATCTGGTCCGCGCGCTGGCGCAGGTGCTCGACGAAACCGATCTGACCGAGGTCGAGGTCGAGGACGGCGCGCGCAAGGTCCGCGTGGTGCGCAAACATGCGCCGGTACAGGCGGCAAACTATGCCCCGGCCTATGCCCCCGCCCCCGTCCAGCCGCAACTGGCGGCCGCCACCACCACGATCGAGGCCGCCGCCGCCGTCGCCCCGGTCAGCGCGGTGCCGCCCGTCACATCGCCGATGGTCGGCACCGTCTATCTGGCGGCCAATCCCGAAGCCAAGCCGTTCGTCGCGGTCGGCCAGAAGGTGTCGGCCGGCGACACGCTGGTCATCATCGAGGCGATGAAGGTCATGAACCCGATCGTCGCCCCGGCGGCGGGCACCGTAACGCAGGTCCTGGTATCGAACGGCCAGCCGGTCGAATTCGACCAGCCGCTGGTAGTCGTCGAATAACATGCCCGACATCAAGAAACTGCTGATCGCCAACCGCGGCGAAATCGCGCTGCGCATCCACCGCGCCTGCCACGAAATGGGGATCAAGACGGTCGCGGTCCATTCGACCGCCGATGCCGACGCGATGCACGTGCGGCTGGCGGACGAGGCGATCTGCATTGGCCCCCCGTCGGCGACCGACAGCTATCTCAACATCCCCAACATCATCTCGGCCGCCGAGATCAGCGGCGCGGACGCGATCCATCCGGGCTATGGCTTCCTGTCGGAAAACGCCAAGTTCGCCGAGATCGTCGAGCTGCACAATCTGATCTTCGTGGGGCCGAAGCCCGAGCACATCCGGGTGATGGGCGACAAGGTGGAGGCCAAGCGCACCGCCGGCAAGCTCGGCCTGCCGCTCGTCCCCGGCTCCGACGGCCCGATCGCCGATGTCGAGGAAGCCAAGGCGATCGCCGCGTCGATCGGCTATCCGGTCATCATCAAGGCGGCCTCGGGCGGCGGCGGCCGCGGCATGAAGGTCTGCAATTCCGAGGACCAGCTCGAAACGCTGATGCAGCAGGCCGGCTCCGAGGCGAAGGCGGCGTTCGGCGACGCCACCGTCTATATGGAGAAATATCTCGGCAACCCGCGCCACATCGAGTTCCAGGTGTTCGGCGACGGCAACGGCCAGGCGATCCATCTGGGCGAACGCGACTGTTCGCTGCAACGCCGCCACCAGAAGGTGCTGGAGGAAGCCCCCTCCCCCGTATTGTCGGAGGAAGAGCGCAACCGCATGGGCATGGTCTGTGCGAAGGCGATGGCCGACATGGCCTATCGTGGTGCTGGCACGATCGAATTCCTGTGGGAAAACGGCGAGTTCTATTTTATCGAAATGAACACCCGGCTTCAGGTCGAACATCCGGTCACGGAAATGATTACCGGCATCGATCTGGTTCGCGAACAGATTCGCGTCGCCGAAGGGCATGGCCTCACCTGTGGTCAGGAACAGGTCCGTTTCCACGGCCATGCGATCGAATGCCGCATCAATGCCGAGGACCCGAAGACCTTTGCCCCCTCGCCCGGCACGGTGAAGCATTTCCACGCGCCCGGCGGGATGCACGTCCGCGTCGACAGCGGCCTGTACGCCGGCTACCGCGTGCCGCCCTATTACGACAGCATGATCGCCAAGCTGATCGTCTATGGCACCACCCGCGAACGCTGCATCATGCGCCTGCGCCGCGCGCTGGAGGAATTCGTGATCGAGGGGATGAAGACCACCATCCCGCTGCATCAGGCGCTGATCGACGATCCGCAGTTCAACCAGGGCGACTATACGATCAAGTGGCTGGAGGAATGGCTGGCCCGCAACCCGGACTGACCCTCTCCGGCGGGGAGGGCACGGTCCTCCCCGCCGGAACCCGCATATCCCGATCGCCGCCAACGTCATCCCAGCGAAGGCTGGGATCTCCCGGTGACAGCACGCGACAAGAACCGCGAGAGGCCCCAGCCTTCGCTGGGGCGACGTTTAGGGAAAGCTCGGATCGATCGCCGCTGAGCGACAGCCATGGATGTTCGTCATTCCCGCGCAGGCGGGAATCCATAACCGCCGACGTTTCAGCCAGACCCGCAACGCTGGCGCATATGGACTCCCGCCTGCGCGGAAGTGACGACGTATGATGGAGCAAGTCGCCGGCACCGGCGAACAGAATGCCGATCGGACTTGGGGAACACCATGAACGCGACGATCTATCACAACCCGCGCTGCTCGAAATCGCGCGCCGCGCTCGCGCTGCTCACCCAAGCCGGCGCGACCGTGACCGTCGTCGAATATCTCAAGACCCCGCCCGACGCCGAAACCCTCGGCGCCCTGTTCGCCCGCGCCGGCATTACCGCGCGCGAAGCGCTGCGCACCGGCGAAGCCGAAGCGAAAGCGCTGAAGGGTGCCGATGACGCCGCGATCCTCGCCGCGATGGCCGCGCATCCGATCCTGATCGAACGCCCGATCGTCGCGACCGACAAGGGCGTCGTGATCGCCCGTCCACCCGAACGGCTGCTCGACCTGCTCTGAAGCGCTGTCCTACAGCGGCGCGCCCTGCCATGCTCGCCGCCTTCGCGTGCGGCATGGGCCAGCGCATCGATCGGGGGAGGCAGGAACAGCAACGAAACACGTCGTTAGTGTAAACTTTGTAAACTTTGGACCGGGCGCATTCGACTAACCCGCCGTAATCGCTTGGAACCGTAACGTTTGCCTGTCATTGCATCGGCCATGGCGCTTCATACCCCTCCGCTCGACCCGAACCGCAACTGCTGGCGGATCGAGCAGGCCACCCGCGCGACCGTGCTGGTCGATGCCGATAATTATTTCGCCGCCGCCCGCGCCGCGATGCTCAAAGCCCGCAAACAGATCCTGCTGATCGGCTGGGATTTCGATGCGCGCATCCGCTTCAAGACCGATGCGGCGACCGAAGGCCCTGAAAAGGTTGGCGAATTCATAAGCTGGCTGGTCCGCCGGACGCCGGGGCTTCAGGTCCATATCCTGCGGTGGGATACCGGCGCGATCAAGACGCTGTTCCACGGCCAGACCCTGCTGCGCATCGCCAAATGGATCAACGATCCGCAGGTCCACCTCCGGCTCGACGGGCATCATCCGGTCGCCGGATCGCATCACCAGAAGGTGGTCGTGATCGACGACGACGTCGCCTTCTGCGGTGGCATCGACATGACCGTCGACCGGTGGGACACGCGCGAACATATCGACGACGATCCCCGCAGGATCGAACCCGACGGCACCCCCTACAAGCCGTGGCACGACGTCACCACCGCCCTGGAAGGGCCGATCGCCGCTGCGCTCGGCGACATGTGCCGCGCCCGCTGGCAGGTGTCGGGCGGCGAGGACCTGCCCCGGCCGACCGATGCCGGTGGCTGCTGGCCCGACGGGCTGGAAGCCGACTTCACCGATGTCGAGGTCGCGATTGCCCGCACCATCCCCGAAATGGCCGAACAGGTGCCGGTCCACGAGATCGAGGCGCTCTACCTCGACCTGATCGCCCGCGCCGAACGCTTCATCTATGCCGAGAGCCAGTATTTCGCCTCGCGCAAGGTCGCCGAGGCGATCGCCCGGCGGCTCGACGAGGCCGATGGCCCGGAAGTCGTGATCGTCAACCCGACCACTGCCGAAGGCTGGCTGGAGCCGATCGCGATGGATTCGGCGCGCGCCCGGATTTTCCAGGCGCTCAAGGAACGCGACCGGCATGACCGGCTGCGGCTCTATCATCCCTTCACCGCCGGCGGCACGGCGATCTACGTCCATGCCAAGGTGACGGTGATCGACGACCAGTTGCTGCGCGTCGGCTCATCCAACTTCAACAACCGTTCGCTCCGGCTCGACACCGAATGCGACGTGACGATCGACGCGACCCGCAGCGCCAACGCCGACGAACGCCGCACCATCGCTGGCATCCGCGATTCGCTGCTCGCCGAACACCTCGACGTAACCTGTCAGGTGGTACAGGACACGCTGGCACGGACGGACTCGCTGATCGCGACGATCGAGGAACTGCGCGGGGACGGCCGCTCGCTGCGGCCCTATGAGATTCCCGACCTCAACGGCGTCATGGAATGGCTGGCCGACAACAAGGTCCTCGATCCCGAAGGTCCCGAGGAGATGTTCGAGGCCTTCTCGACCCGCAAGCCGCTGCTGCGCCGGCTGGCGAAGCACCGCCCGCATCTCCACCGCGCCGACGACACCCTGTCCCCGGTGGTGACGGCGGTCGCGGTCGGCGGCGTGGTAGCCGGTGGGACGCTGGTGGGAATGATGCTATGGCAGGCGTGGAACAAGCGACAGCGGTAGAGGCGCGCAGATGCTCTGGGGACTGGCGATCTGGGCTTGGCTGCAATTCACGGTCAGCGTGATCGCACTACGGTACGATGTTCCCCGATGGCTGACGCCAATCGTCGCACTTGTCGGAGTATCGTTGCTCGTCATCCAGATGTGGCGATGGTTCCATGACGGGGCGCCCTTCGAACCGGATGCCGTGTTCTTGTTGTGGTTGGCAGGAATGTTCTGCGACAGCATCGTCGGCCTGATCGCCCGCCGTGGCTGGCCGAAGCCTGTCGCGAAAAGCTGAAACCGGGCGGGGGCGATAGCGCCCCCGCACCGACCCCGGACTTAGTTGCTGTCCGAGTTGTCGTCGTCGACCGCGATGTACACGCCGCCCGCGACGATCGCCGCTGCGAGCAGCAGGAACACGATGCCGCCGCCGGCCAGCTTGTTCGATGCCTTCTGCGGCGCGCTCGCGCGGACCGACTTGGCGATCGACAGGGCCGACGCATTCTGGGCGTTGGCGGCGATCGGGGCGGCGACCAGCGCACTTGCAGCAAGCGCGGTGAGGAACTTCGAAACCATGGCATTATCTCCCTTGCCTCGGCCCGACGCCACGACGTGCGGCGTCGAATACCGATCAACAGGACGATAACGGGTTCCATTGACGGGACAATGGAATTGCCGGGAATCCGCCGGAATGGATGCGGTTGCGTACCGATTGTAGCTTTGCTGCAACGCACGGAGAGGTTCGGGCACCATAGTCACACCAAAACTTGCTGCACATGCACAATGATCGCCACGCCACGTGCCGCACGAAACCCGCTGGCACCCGCGACCTCCGCGCGCTAGAGGCGCTGGCCATGACCCAGATCACGCCCGAGATCGTCGCCGAACACGGCCTGAGCCCCGAAGAATATGAGCGCGTGCTCCACGCCATGGGGCGCGAGCCGAACCTCACCGAACTCGGCATCTTCTCGGTCATGTGGTCAGAACATTGCAGCTATAAATCCAGCCGCATCCACCTGAAGAAGCTGCCGACGACCGGGCGGCAGGTCATCTGCGGCCCGGGCGAGAACGCCGGCGTCATCGACATCGGCGACGGACAGGCGGCGATCTTCAAGATGGAGAGCCACAACCACCCGTCGTACATCGAACCCTATCAGGGGGCGGCGACCGGTGTCGGCGGCATCCTGCGCGACGTGTTCACGATGGGCGCGCGCCCGATCGCGAACCTCAACGCGCTGCGCTTCGGCCGGCCCGATCATCCCAAGATGCGCCATCTGATCGCGGGCGTCGTCCACGGCATCGGCGGCTATGGCAATTGCGTCGGCGTGCCGACCGTCGGCGGGGAAGTGAACTTCCACCCGGCGTATGACGGCAACATCCTCGTCAACGCGATGACCGTCGGCATCGCCGACACGGACAAAATCTTCTATTCGGCCGCCAGCGGCATCGGCAATCCGATCGTCTATGTCGGTTCCAAGACCGGACGCGACGGCATCCACGGCGCGACCATGGCCTCGGCCGATTTCGGCGAGGATGCCGAGGAGAAGCGCCCGACCGTGCAGGTCGGCGATCCCTTCACCGAAAAGCTGCTGATCGAGGCGTGCCTCGAACTGATGGCGTCGGACGCGATCGTCGCGATTCAGGACATGGGTGCGGCCGGCCTCACCTCCTCGTCGGTGGAAATGGCGTCGAAGGGCGGGGTCGGCATCGAACTGGTGATGGACGACGTGCCGCAGCGCGAACGCGGCATGACCCCGTATGAGATGATGCTGTCGGAAAGCCAGGAGCGGATGCTCATGGTGCTGAAACCCGGCCGCGAGGATTTCGCCAAGGCGATCTTCGACAAATGGGAACTGGACTTCGCGGTGATCGGCCATGTTACCGACACCGGCCGCATGGTGCTGAAATGGCAGGGCGATGTGGTGGCGGACATTCCGCTAGGGCCGCTTGCCGACGACGCACCGCTCTATGACCGGCCGCATGTGCCAACGCCAAAGCCCGCCGAACTGACCGACGTGCCCGAATCCACCGATCCGGCCGCCGATCTGCTCAAGCTGATGGGATCGCCCGACATCGCCAGCCGCCGCTGGATCTGGGAACAATATGACCACATGGTTGGTGCCGACACGGTGCAGCGCCCCGGCGGCGACGCGGCGGTGGTGCGGGTGCATGGCACGCGCAAGGCGCTAGCGATGACCACCGACTGCACGCCGCGCTATTGCTTCGCCGATCCGGTCGAGGGCGGGAAACAGGCGATCGCCGAGGCGTATCGTAACCTTACCGCGGTCGGCGCGACGCCGCTGGCCGTCACCAACTGCCTCAACTTCGCCAACCCGCAGCGCCCCGAAATCATGGGCCAGATCGTCAGCTGCCTCGACGGGATGAGCGAGGCGTGTCGCGCGCTCGACTTCCCTATCGTGTCGGGCAACGTGTCGCTCTACAATGAATCGAAGGCGACCGGCGGTGGCTCGGCGATCCTGCCGACCCCGGCGATCGGCGGCGTCGGGCTGTTGGCCGACTGGGAAAAGTCGGCGACGATCGCGTTCAAGCAAACCGGCGACATCATCCTGCGCGTCGGCGACCGTACCGGCCCGCTCGGCCAGTCGCTGTGGCTGCGTGAGCTGCACGGCCGTGAGGAAGGCCCGCCACCGCCGGTCGATCTCGATGGCGAGCGCCGCACCGGTGGCTATATCCGCCAGGCGATCCTGTCGGGTCAGATCACCGCATGCCACGACGTGTCCGACGGCGGCGTCGCGGTAACGGTCGCAGAAATGGCACTCGCCGGGAACGTCGGTGCGATCCTCGACCGCAAGCTGCCGTTCGACGACATCGCCCGCTCGCTGTTCGCCGAGGATCAGGGCGTCTATATCGTCACCGTCCACGACCATGCACTGCTGGGCTTCCTGCAGGGCGCGGAAAAGGCCGGGGTCGATGCCGAGCCGATCGGCCGGACCATCGGCAGCCGGATCATCTTCGAACTGGCCGACGGCGATTTCGCGGTATCGCTCGCCGATCTGCGCACCGCGCACGAGGGCTTCTTCCCGGCGCTCATGGGTGCAGACGCCGCCCTTGCCTGACCTTCCCCCCGCGCACCGTATCGCCACGCTCGATACGGTGCGCGGGGTAGCGGTGATGGGGATAGTATTCCTCAACATCGTGTCGTTCGCGATGCCGGAGGCGGCGTATCTGTCGCCGCGCGCCTATGGGCTGGACGGGCCGGCGGATCGCTGGACCTATTATGCGGTATTCGTCGCGTTCGACGGCAAGATGCGCGGGCTGTTCTCGTTCCTGTTCGGCGCTTCGCTGCTGCTGATCGCCGATCGCGCCGGGGACGATGCGGCGCTAGTCCATTATCGGCGCATGGCGTGGCTGCTGGTGCTGGGGCTGGCGCATGCCGTGCTGCTGTGGTCGGGCGATATCCTCGTCCAGTATGCGCTGATCGGGTCGGTCGCATTCCTGTTCCGCCATCATGAACCGTGGCGGCTGATCGCGTTCGGCGTGGCGCTGAGCGTCGTCGACCTGCTGCTCATGGGATCGATACCGCTGTCGTTTCTGGCGATGACAACGGCCCATACCGCGCAGGCCGCCGCCGGCCTTCGCGAGTTCGAGGAAGGCTTCGGCGTGCCCGATCCCGCCACGATCGCCGCGCAACTGGCGCTGTTCCGCGGCGGGTTCGGCGGCATCGTCGCGCATAATCTGAACCAACTGGCGATCAACCTGTCGAACACCGTCCTCATCGGGTTCGAAACCCTTGCGTACATGGTGTTCGGCATGGCCGCGCTGCGATCAGGCATGCTGACCGGCCAGTGGTCGCAGCGGCGCTACCTCGGTTGGGCCATCACCGGTATCGGCCTCGGCGGTGGCGGCTATACGCTGATCGCGGCATGGATGGCGTCGCGCGACCTCGACACGCTGGCGATCGTCGCAGGGCCGCTGGTGCTGGCGATCATGCCCCGTGCGATCATGATCGCCGGCTGGGCAGCCGTCCTCGTCCTGCCCGGCCGGGCACAGGGACCACTGGCACGGCGGCTGGCCGATGTCGGGCGGATGGCGCTCAGCAACTATCTCGCGACCAGCATCGTGATGTGCTTCCTGTTCTACGGCTGGGGGCTGGGCCTGTTCGGACGCTTTTCGCGCGCGGGTCTCTATCCGTTCGTCGCGGCGATGTGCATCGCCATGCTGCTCTGGTCGCCGTGGTGGCTGTCGCGCTTTCGCTATGGCCCGTTCGAGTGGCTGTGGCGGTCGTTGTCGCGGTGGCAGGTACAACCGATACGGATCAGCGCTCAATGAAACTTGCGATTGAAACGCAATAAGTGTTGCGACCGATTTGCACTAGCGCTATCAAGGCCCTGTCCAGAGCGAGGGGTCGATCATGGTCGTGTGCGTCTGCAATGCCATTCGGGAACGCGATGTCCGCCACGCGGCGCGCTGTGGTGCGAACACCACCTGCCAGGCCTATCGCGCGCTCGGCTGCCAGGCGAAATGTGGCCAGTGCGTACCGTTCGCGCGAGCCATTATCGATTCGGAACGCGCGGCTGCGTAGCGTTCGCAACCGCCCAAAGTCGCGGATTTCCGCCGATTTTTGGCTGTCACATTGCCGGCGATGCGCGTAGAACGATACCGATCATCAGATAAGGGACGGTATCCGTGAAGGGCGACGCCAAGGTCATCGAATTTCTCAACGAGGCGCTCAGGAACGAGCTGACGGCGGTCAACCAATATTGGTTGCACTATCGCCTGCTCGACCATTGGGGCGTCTACAAGCTCGCCCAGTTCGAACGGCATGAATCGATCGACGAGATGAAGCACGCCGACCGTCTGGCGGAGCGCATCCTGTTCCTCGACGGCCTGCCCAATTTCCAGCTTCTGGGCCGCCTGCGCGTCGGCGAAACGGTCGAGGAAGTGCTCAAGGCCGATCTCGCGATCGAGGTCGAGGCGGTGGCGCAGTTGCGTGAAGCCGTCGCCTATTGCGAAAGCGTGCGCGACTTCGTCAGCCGCGACCTGTTCGCCGAAATCCTCATGAACGAGGAAGAGCATGTCGACACGCTGGAAACCCAGTTCGAGATGATCGAACGCATGGGCATCCACAACTACATCCAGCTCAATTCGAAGTCCGAATACGACAAGATGGAAGGCTGAGGATTATCCCCGACCGTATCCGAAGGATGCGGTCGGGTCCCGGCCCGGTCAGATGACGGCGACGCGCCGTCCGAAACCGGCGGGCCGGCGCGTGGCGAGCGGGTTGCTGGTCCGCTCCAGCACCGCCAGCGTCGCGTCGAACAACGGACGCAGCCGGGCGACATGCTCCAGCGCCTCGGACGGATCGTCGTGCGTCTCGACGCAGCTTCGCGCGATCGTCTCGATCCCTTCGGCGATGTCCGCCAGCATTTCCGCGCCGAACTGGCGCGACTCGCCCTTCAACGTGTGCGCCGGCAACACCATCGCCGCCGCATTCGAATCGCGCATCGCCGATTCGATCGCCGAAACCGATTTCACGCCATCTTCGCGGAAATAGCCGAGAATGCGGACGAAGTTGCCGCCAAGCTCGGCGCGCGCGGCCGCAAGCGCCCCCGCATCGATCAGCCCCTGCTCCATCACGCCTGCCCTTGCCACCCGTTATGGCCCCGCACGAAGACCCGCCCGAAGGCTACCGGAACCCCGGTAAACAAAGGGTTACAATCAGGCGATCAGCAACCCCGCCAGCGCCGCCGACATCAGATTGGCAAGGCTGCCCGCGATCAGCGCGCGAATGCCGAGCCGGGCGATCATCGGCCGCTGATTGGGAGCCAGACTGCCCGTCACCGCCATCTGGATCGCGATCGACGAGAAATTGGCGAAACCGCACAGCGCGAAGGTGACGATCGCGATCGTCCGCGCCGACAGCGCGCTGCCCGCTTCGCCGAGCGAGATATAGGCGACGAATTCGTTCAGCACGACCTTCTGCCCGAACAGCCCGCCGGCGATGCCCGCCTCGCTCCACGGCACGTTCAGCAGGAACATGACCGGCGCGAAGACATAGCCGAGCAGCCGCTGGAAGCTGAGGTCGGCGACCCCGAACCAGTTGCCCACCCCGCCGAGCAAACCATTGGCGAGCGCGACCAGCGCGACGAACGCCAGCACCATCGCGCCGACCGCGACCGCCAGCTTGACGCCGGTCTGCGCGCCCTGCGCCGCCGCCATGATGAGGTTCGCCGGGCGCTCCTCGTCATGCGTCGCCTCGGCCAGCGCGATCGCTTCGGCCTCGCGGTCGTCGCCCAGCGGCAATTCGCCGGCGGGCGGCTCGGGCGTGTCGGGCATGATGATCTTGGCCATCAATATGCCGCCCGGCGCCGCCATGAAGCTGGCCGCCAGCAGGAAATCGATGCGGATGCCCATCGAGGCATAGGCGGCGAGGATCGTCCCCGCCACGCCGGCCATGCCGCTGGTCATCACCGTGAACAACTGCGCCGGGGTCAGGCCCGACAGATAGGGGCGGATGACGAGCGGCGATTCGCTCTGCCCGACGAAGATGTTGGCGGCAGCGCACAGCGATTCGACCTTGCTGACGCCGATCACCTTTTCGATGCCGCCGCCGATCCAGCGCACCACCAACTGCATGATGCCGAGATAATAGAGGATCGACACCAGCGAGGCGAAGAAGATGATGACCGGCAGCGCGGCGATGGCGAAGCTGGTGCCGCCGATCTCGGGCCGGGCCAGCGGCCCGAACAGGAAGGTGGTGCCGGCATTGGCATAGCCCAGCAGATTGGCGACGCCACCCGACAGGAAGCCCAGCACGCCCTTGCCCCATGGCGTATAGAGCACCAGCACGGCGATCCCGGCCTGAAGCGCAAAGGCCGACCCCACGACGCGCGGCCGGATCGCCCGGCGGTTGGTGGACAGCGCGACGGCGATCGCGAGAATCACGACGATGCCGGCTATGCCGATGAGAAACCGTGTCATGTGAAGCTGAACTACCCTACCCCGTCGCCCGTCCGCCAAGGCAACCCAAACGCCGGTGACATGCCATGGCGCGCTCGCCGATGCCAGCCGAGACAAACGCTTTTGCATATGGGCGATTTGAACGGTAGCAGGGGTCATGACGACACCCTCCTCCGCCCCTGCGACCATCAACATGCCGCGGTCGCTGTTCCTGCTCTCGATCTTCTACGGCGGCATGGTGTGCATCGCCGGGGTGCTGGGCAACAAGCAGGTCGCGATCGGGCCGCTGGCGGTGGAAGCGGGCATCTTCGCTTTCCTGCTGCTGGTCGCGGTGTCGAGCGCGGTGGCGGAACTGCATGGCCGGTCGGTCGCCAACCGGCTGGTGCAGTTCGGATTCATCCCGCTCGTGACCTCGATCGTGTTGCTGCTGGTCGTGCTGGCAGTCCCGCCGTCGTCATCGATGGAACCCGAACGACTGGCGGCGTTCGACCTGATGATGCGTGCCACGCCGCGCATCTGGGGAGCGGGTATCCTCGCCTATGGCATCTCGCAGACGCTGAACGTCACGATCTTCGACTGGCTGAAGCGTGGGCAAGGCAAGCTGCTGTGGCTGCGCGCGGCGATCGCCAGCGTGTTGTCGCAGATCGTCGATACGCTGATCTTCATCTCGGTTGCCTTCTATGGCGTGTTCCCGATCGGCGAGTTGGTGGTCGGGCAGATGCTGGCCAAGGTCGTTCTGTCGATCGTGCTGGTGCCGCCGCTGATCTATGCGTTCGTCGGCCTGGGGCGGTGGCTCGATCGGGTTCGGTAGGAATAGGGATTCGGTTTCACGCGAAGACGCGGAGAAGAAGAGGTTTTCGCGCAGAGGCGCAGAGGGCGCAGAGAGGTTGCGCCTGCCGCGATAGCGGCTCTCTGATTGCCGATACAGCGAAGCGAGAGGCTTCGCCGAACAGGCCGAACTCTTCCGGTCCACACCCTCTCTGCGCCTCTGCGCCTCTGCGCGAAAATTCACTTCCCTTCTTCACTCCGCGCCTCCGCGTGAACCCAACTTCTTCCCTCGCCCGCGATAGGCCGCTAAAGGCGCGGCCATGACGAACGCACCCGACCCCCGCATGCTCGCCAAGGCGGAAACGCTGACCGAGGCGCTGCCCTATCTGCAACGCTATGCGGGCCGCACGTTCGTGGTGAAATATGGCGGGCACGCGATGGGCGACCCCGAACTGGCGCGCGATTTCGCCGAGGACGTCGTGCTGCTGAAAGCGGTCGGCATCAACCCGGTCGTCGTCCACGGCGGCGGGCCGCAGATCGGCGCGATGCTTAAGCGGCTCGGCGTCGAATCGCGCTTCGTCGATGGCCTGCGCGTCACCGACGCCGCCACCGCCGAGGTCGCCGAAATGGTGCTGGCCGGCAAGATCAACAAGGAAATCGTCGCGTGGATCGCGCAGGCGGGTGGCAAGGCAGTCGGCATTTCGGGCAAGGACGCGCAGCTCGTCACCGCCGAAAAGGTCAACCGCAGTGAGCCGGACCGGACGCAGGGCATCGAGCGCCATGTCGACTTGGGCTTCGTCGGCACGCCCAGCAATGTCGACCCGACGATCCTCCACAGCCTCGCGCGCGACGGTTTCATTCCGGTCGTCGCCCCGGTGGCGTTGGGCGCAGACGGCCACACCTATAACATCAACGCCGATACCATGGCGGGCGCGATCGCAGGCGCGATGGGGGCGTCGCGCTTCTTCCTGCTGACCGATGTCGCGGGCGTGCTCGACAAGCAGGGCGAGTTGCTGCGCGACCTCGACCCCGCGCGTATCGCCGCGTTGCAGGCCGACGGCACGATCAAGGGCGGCATGATCCCCAAGGTCGAGACGTGCGTCGATGCGGTAGCCAAGGGCGTCGATGCGGCGGTCATCCTCGACGGTCGGGTGCCGCACGGGATGCTGCTCGAAATCTTTACCGAACAGGGTGCAGGCACGCTGGTTCGCGCCTGAGGCTTGGAGTGCCGCCCCGCACGCCCTATAGTCAGGCCGTCATTCGAAAGGTGCTGCGTTGAACGTCTTGCTCGAAATCGTCCAGGTGCTCCTGAACATCCTGTGGTGGATCATCATCGTTCAGGCGATCCTGTCGATCCTGCTGTCGTTCAACGTCATCAACACGCAGAACGACGTGGTCCGTCAGCTCTACAGTGGTCTGGTGACGCTGACCGAGCCGATCTATCGCCCGATCCGGCGCATCCTTCCCGACTTCGGGGCAATGGATTTCGCGCCGTTCGTGGTGCTGATCCTGATCCAGATCGTCGATCGCATCATCATTCCCGCAATCGCGCGCAATACGGTGGGGATGTTCATCTAGAGTGGTTTCCGACCAGATTGAACCATCGTCATCGCCCTGCGGGCGACCGCGTGCGCGGCGGGCCGGTTTCGATCCGGGGCTGCGTTGCTCGTCGGTCACGATGCTTCAGCATCGCGCCCTCCTCGCGCCTTGCCCCCAACCGAAACCGGCTCCGTGATGATGATCCAATCTGATCGAAAACCACTCTAACCGCGCGACGGGCTGACGAAGACCGCCTCGATCGGCAGGTCAAACAGTTCGGCGATGCGGAAGGCGAGTGGGAGCGACGGGTCGTAGCGGCCCGTCTCGACCGCGTTGACGCTCTGGCGCGATACCTCCAGCCGCTCCGCCAGGTGCTGTTGCGACCAGCCCCGCTCGGCGCGCAGGGCTCTCAGGTGGTTGTTCATTCCGATCCCCGCAGGCTGGCAAGCGTGCGGGTGCAGGTCGCGACGCCGAGCGCACCGAACCAGATCGTCGCGGCATAATAGCCCCGGACGTGCCCGATCAGGTCGAACCCTTCAAGGAAGCCCAGCGCGGTGGTGATCGACAGGGTGACTCCGGTCGCCACCAGAATGTCGCGGACCATCTGTGCCCGGAGATATTCGTCGTGCATCTCGACCAGCAGCCGCCCGATTACCACGAATACCAGCGCGATCGGCATCGCTGGCAACACCGCCGCCAGATAGGCCAGCGCGCCGGTGGGCGCGCTGTAGCGGAACCACAGGTTAACCCCGACCAGCGCGACACCGTAGAGCGTCATGACGCTCACCAGTCGGACGGTGTAACGTTTGATTTCCTGCGGCATGGGCATGTTGGCGTCCTCCACTATTGTGAAGGACGCTTTACATGACAAGCTCGCTTTACGTCAAGCGTCCTTTACCTCGTCGGGACGGGTTCGGCGCCGCTATAGTCGTAGAAGCCGCGCTTGACCTTGCGGCCGTACCAGCCGGCCTCGACATATTTCACCAGCAGCGGCGCGGGGCGGAATTTGGGATCGCCCGTCCCCTCGAACAGCACGCGGGTGATTTCCAGACAGGTGTCGAGGCCGATGAAGTCGGCCAACGTGAACGGCCCCATCGGATGGTTCAGCCCCAACTGGCAGGCGGCGTCGATGTCGGCGATCGTCGCCACGCCCTCACCTAGCGCGAAACAGGCTTCATTGAGCATCGGCATCAACACGCGATTGACGATAAAGCCGGGCGCGTCGTTGGCATGGACGATGCGCTTGTTCAAGCTCTGGCCGAACGCCTCGACCGCCGCGACGGTCACGTCGCTGGTGGCGAGGCCGCGGATCAGTTCGATCAGGCCCATCACCGGCACGGGATTGAAAAAATGCACGCCCACGAAACGCGCCGGATCGGGCGAAGCCTGCGCCAGCCGGGTGATCGGGATCGACGAGGTGTTGCTCGCGAGGATCGCGGTGTCGGACAGCGCCTTGCCGACGGTCTCGAAAATCTGGCGCTTGATGGCCTCACGCTCTGTCGCGGCCTCGATCACCAGATCGCACGGGGCCATGGCGGCGAGATCGCCGACCGGCGTGATCCGCTCGAGCGCGGCGTCGGCGTCCGCCTGGGTCAGTTTTTCCTTCGATACCGCGCGGGCGAGCTGCTTCGCGATGCCGTCCTTGCCCGCCTGCGCGCGGTCGACCGATACGTCGGACAGCAACACGGCATAGCCCGCCTGTGCCGATACCTGCGCGATGCCCGCGCCCATCTGTCCGGCGCCGATCACTCCAACCGTCTGCATATGCTACCTCTCTCGACTATTCTGCCCTGTCGCCCGCGATAGCGGGTTTGCGTGGTTCGTCCATGGCGGTAACGCATCGGCCATGCGCGCGCTCCTGTCCCTGCTCCTCGCCCTGCCCCTCCTCGCCTGCGGCGGTTCGACCGATCGCGACCCCGGCGGGAACGGCGCCACCCCCGCCCCGGCGGCATCCTCGCCCGCCACGGTCGCCGATAGCCGGACCGCACCGGCGCCGGGCGGACTCAAGACCTTCACCGACTGGACGGTGGGATGCGACAATGGCGCCACCTGTCAGGCGAACGCATTGATGAACGAGGATGCCCCGGCACCGCCGGTGCTGTTGTCGATCGAGCGGGCGGCCGGGCCGGACGGGGCGATCCGGGTGCGGGTACAGAGCGAGGGCGAACCGCGCCTGCCGCTGACGATCACGGTCGATGACGTGGCGGTGGTGCGCGGCGGCGCGCGGGCGGGCGAGTTCACGCAGTGGACCGGCGCGCCGGCGGCGACGATCGCCCGCGCGATCGCGGGCGGACGGTCAGCGGCGATCACCGGTGGCGACGGACAGGCGATCGGTACGCTGTCGCTGACCGGGGCGTCGGCGGCGCTGCGCTGGGCGGATGCGCAGCAGGGTCGCGCCGGCACGACCGGGGCGCTGATCGCCAAGGGGAACCGCCCCGACGACCGGGCAGTCCCGGCACTGCCGGTGGTGCTGGCCCCGACCATTCGGGGCGAGGCGGCGCTGCTCGACCCGCAGTTGGTCAAGGCGATGCGGCAGAACGCGAAGTGCGAGGGCGAAGACCTGCCCGACGTCACCACCAAGGCACTGGGCGGGGGGCGGACGCTGGCGCTGGTGCCGTGCCTGACCGGGGCGTATAATATCGTGACGGCAATCTTCGTGGTTGCGGCGGGCAAGGCCGTGCCGGCGGCGTTCGATACGCCGACGGTGTTCGACGGCGGGTCGCTGGGGCTGGCGGCGAGCACGCCGTTCCTCATCAACGCCGATTTCGCTGACGACATACTGTCGAGCGATGCCAAGGGGCGTGGGCTGGGCGATTGCGGGATCGGCCAGCGCTTCGCATGGGACGGGGCGCAGTTCCGCCTGATCGAGCGGCGCGAGATGGAGGAATGTCGCGGGAGTATCGATTTCATCCGCACGTGGACGGTACAGGTGGTGCGGTGAAGGTTGCGCTTTTGTGGGTCCGGTAACGGTTTTGCGGTTGTGGCACAGTGGATTCCGGCGTTAGCCGGGATGACGATGCCTCCCTTGCGTCAGGGCGCGATGGGCAAGGGGCGGGCTTCGGCAAGAATTACGCAGAAAGCACCGTCAGTGCCGCACCATTGCTGGCGGGGAGTCCAGCCGCCGGCACGCAGCAACAGGCGGGCGTCGCGGTCGCTGTATTTATGGCTGTTTTCGGTGTGGATCGTCTCGCCCGCCGTCATCGACAGGTCGTGGCCGTCGATGGTGAAGCGGATGTCGCGCACCGCCTTCAGGTGCATTTCAATGCGCGCGGCATCGTCGTTCCAGCGCGCTTCGTGGACGAAGGCGTCGATCGGCACCGTCCCGTTCAACTCGCGGTTGATCCGTTCGAGCAGGTTCAGATTGAACGCGGCGGTGACGCCGGCGGCATCGTCATAGGCGGCGGTGAGGATGGCCGCATCCTTGATCCGGTCGATGCCGATCAGCAGCAACGCCCCCTCGCCCAGCCAGTCGCGCATCGCGGCGAGCAACGTGGTCGCGGCCTGCGGCTCCATGTTGCCGATGGTCGATCCGGGGAAGAAGCCGAGCTTGGGCATGTCGGCGACTTCCGCCGGCAGCGGCACCGGCTTCATGAAATCGGCCTCGACCGGCAGCACCGGCAGGCCGGGGAATTGCTTCGCCAGCGCGGCCGACGAGCTGCGCAGGAAGTCGCCCGAAATATCGATCGGGACATACGCCGCCGGTTCGATGCAGTTGAGCACGATCGGCGTCTTGACCGACGATCCCGAGCCGAATTCAACCACCGCAACCCCATCCCCCACCGCACCGACCAGTTCGGGGCAGATGGTGTGAAGGATCGCGGTTTCAGCGCGCGTCGGATAATATTCGGGGAGCGCGGTGATCTCCTCGAACAGTTCGGAGCCGCGCCGGTCATAGAACCAGCGCGCCGGAATCGCCTTTTGCGGCAAGCGCAGCCCGGCGAGCACGTCGGCGCGGAACGCGGGGTCGGCGCGGGTCGCCATCGGCGCTTCGTCGGTCAGCAGCATCACAGATCCTTGGCGAGCCGGACGCCGGTGAATTGCCAGCGCTGGTGGGGATAGAAGAAATTGCGGTAACAGGTGCGGGCATGGCCGCGCGGGGTGGCGCACGACGATCCGCGCAGCACGAACTGGCCGCTCATGAACTTGCCGTTATACTCGCCGACCGCGCCTTCGACCGCGCGGAAGCGGGGATAGGGGCGGTACGCGCTGCCCGTCCATTGCCACACGTCGCCGAAAAAGGCGGGGCCGTGCGCGGCGGGGCGCGGTTCGACCGGGCCGGCGGCGTCGAGCTGGTTGCCGCCCGCCGGATCGTGGGACGCGGCATGCGCCTCCCATTCGAATTCCGTCGGCAGGCGCGCGCCGGCCCAACTCGCATAGGCGTCGGCCTCGAAGAAGCTGACATGGGTGACGGGCGCGGCGGGATCGATCGCGCGGCGCCCGTCGAGTCCGAAGCGGGTCCAGACGTCGCCGCGCCGCTCCCAGTACAGCGGGGCGTCGATGCGGTTGGCCTGCACCCACGCCCAGCCGTCGGCGAGCCACAGCTTCGGGGTCGTGTACCCGCCATCGGCGATGAACTCGGCCCATTCGCCGTTGGTGACGGTGCGATCGGCAATGGCATGGGGGTGGAGCAGCGTATCATGGCGCGGGCCTTCGCAATCGAACGCGAAGCCTTTGCCGCAATGCCCGGCCTGCACGATGCCGCCGGGGTGTTCGATCCAGCCGATCGGCGGCGGCACGGCGACCGGGCGCTTGGGTTCGGGGGCGAACATCGCCGGTTCGAGCGGGTTTTCGCTAAAATGATGCAGGATGTCGGTCAGCAACAATTCCTGATGCTGTTCCTCGTGATGACATCCCAGGGCCACCAGTTCGAGCGCGGCTGGCGGCAGATCGGGCAAGGCAGCGATCAGTGCGGCGTCGACGGCGGCACGGTAGCCGCGCACTTCGTCCAGCGACGGGCGGGTAATCATGCCGCGCCGGGCGCGGGCGTGGCGACGCCCCTCCGCCTCGTAATAGCTGTTGAACAGGAACGGGAACCGGTCGTCGTGGAGCGCATAACCGGGTACAAGGTCGCGCAGGACGAAGGTTTCGAAGAACCAGGTGGTGTGCGCCAGATGCCATTTTACCGGCGAAGCATCGTCCATCGACTGCACGCTGGCATCGGCATCGGACAGCGGCGCGGCGAGCGAGTCGGTAAGCGCGCGGACGGCGCGGAAGCGATCGGCGAGCCAGAGACATGGCGCAGTGGCGGAGGCCGGTATCGACTGCATTCCGGCCTGCTCCCGCTGCTATGGCCGGGGGCGCTCCCCCCCAGGCACCCATAAAACGTCCGATGTCCCGTTTTTGTTCAGCTTTCTGGCCAGTACGAACAGAAAATCAGACAAGCGATTGAGATAGGCCAATAAATCTGGATTGAGCCGCGCGATATGATCGGCGGCGACCGCCGAGCGTTCGGCGCGGCGAACGATGGCGCGGGCGAGGTGCAGCGCGGCGGCGGCACCCGTCCCGCCGGGCAAGATGAACGAGGTGAGCGGCGTGAGGTCAGCGTTGACCCGGTCGATCGCCGCCTCGACGGCCGTCACCTGACCGGGGACGATGCGCAGCGCACCGTCGATGCCGGCGGGGGTGGCAAGGTCCGCTCCCACGTCGAACAGGTCGTTCTGGATCGTCAGCAGCGTCGCCATGGCGGGATCGTCGCCCAATGCGACAATGGCAAGGCCAAGCGCCGAATTGGCCTCGTCGACATCGCCCATCGCTTGCACCACGGCGGCATCCTTCGCCACGCGCGATCCGTCGACAAGGCCGGTCGTCCCCGCATCGCCGGTGCGGGTGTAGATCCGGTTGAGCTTGACCATCAGGTGCGGCCGGCGACGAACAGCAGCACGACGACGATCAGGATCGCGATCGCCTGAAACAGCACGCGGGCCTGCATCATCTTGTTCGATTTGATGGCGTGTTCGCTCGGCCCCTCACCGCGCACCTCGGCGCTGCCCTGCGCCAGAAACGACACGATGCCGCGCACGAGCGCGACGACGACAGCGATCATCGCCGCGATCAGCAACAGGACGAGGAAGGTGTTCATGGGCCTGAAGCTAGGGACTTGTGGTGCCGATGCCAAGCGGTAGCCGGCCAGCACGCAGATCGTCGGCCAGTGCCGGTCCGTCGACGCCGCCCGCGCGCAGCAGCGCCAGCGCGGACGCGCCGCTGCGCTTGGCAAGGCGCTGGCCATCGGGGCCGGTCAGCAGCCGGTGGTGGCGCCATGTCGGGACCGGCAGGTCGAGCAGCGCCTGCAACAGCCGGTGGATGTGGGTAGCGTGGAACAGATCAACCCCCCGCACGACGTGGGTGATCTCTTGCGCGGCATCGTCCACGGTGACGGCGAGGTGATAGCTGGTGCCAGCGTCCTTGCGCGCGAGGACAACGTCGCCCGAGGGGAGCGGATCGGCGGCGATCGTGCCGGCGATCTCGTCGGTCCATGTGAGCAGACCCGCGAGCGCGACCGCGCGCGCCATGTCGATCCGCCATGCGTGCGGGCGGGCGAGCAGCGCGGGGTCGCGGGGCAGCGCGCGGCAGGTGCCAGGATAGCGCACCCCGTCCGCGCCGTGCGGGGCCGACGCACTGTCGGCGACCTCGCGGGCGATGTCGGAGCGGGTGCAGAAACACGGGTAGAGTAGGCCCTGCGCGCGCAACCGGTCGAGGGCGGCGGCATAGTGCGCCATCCGCTGCGACTGGAACACTACCTCGCCGTCCCATGCCAGCCCGAGCCAGTCGAGGTCGGCAACGATGCCGGCGACATGCTCGGGGCGGCTGCGGCCGGCATCAATATCCTCGATCCGCAGCAGGAAACGGTCGCCCGACGTCCGCGCGCGATCATGCGATTCGATCGCGGCGAGCGCGTGGCCGAGGTGGAGCGGCCCGGTGGGGCTGGGGGCGAAGCGGGTGACGA
Source organism: Sphingomonas sp. Leaf407 (assembly GCF_001425385.1). Taxonomy (GTDB): domain Bacteria; phylum Pseudomonadota; class Alphaproteobacteria; order Sphingomonadales; family Sphingomonadaceae; genus Sphingomonas. The sequence continues at coordinate 57,981 of NZ_LMQO01000003.1, read as the reverse complement.
CGGCACCGGTTTGACTCATGGGGTCGCGCCGTGCTGTCATGCCAGCGTAATCGATGCCGATCATATCGGCTGCGACCTTTACGCGAGGGGGACTTCATGTACCATCCCGATCGCCTCCGCCATCCCGATGGCTGTCCCGCGCTGGTGCTCAACGCGGACTATACGCCATTGAGCTATTACCCGTTGAGCGTCTGGCCGTGGCAGACGGCGGTAAAGGCGGTGTTCCTCGACCGCGTCGACATCGTGGCGGAATATGAGCGCGAAGTGCGCAGCGCGTCCGCCAGCATCAAGCTGCCGTCGGTGATCGCGCTCAAGCAATATGTCCGGCCATCGGCATTTCCGGCGTTCACCCGGTTCAACCTGTTCCTGCGCGACCGGTTCAGTTGCCAATATTGCGGGGCGGCGCACGACCTGACGTTCGATCACGTCATCCCGCGCGCGCAAGGGGGCCGCACGACCTGGGAGAATGTCGCCACCGCCTGCGCGCCGTGCAATTTGCGCAAAGGAGGCCGCACGCCCAAGCAGGCGGCGATGCCGCTGTACGTCGCGCCGATCCGCCCGACGAGCTGGCAGTTGCAGGAACAGGGGCGGCGGTTCCCGCCGGGCCATCTGCACGAGACGTGGCACGACTGGCTGTACTGGGACGTCGAGTTGGAGGCGTGAGCGGGACGGCTGGATCGTGCCGCTGCCACCCGGCGTCATCCCAGCCTTCGCTGGAATGACGTCTGGTTCGGCGTAGCGCTTATTCGCCCTTCGAGGTCAGCGGCGGGGTCTGCTGGTGCTGGACGACGGTCCAGACGCCGTGCTCGATCCAGCGGTAGGTCGAGGTGCAATAGGCCAGATACGCCTCGCCGCCCTTTTGCGCTTCTGCCTTGTAGGCGACGACGATCAGCCCTTCCTGCGGGCGGGCGACCTGGCGGTCGGTCAGCGATACCTGATCCCAGCGCGGGGTGTCCTTCACTGCGTCGATCGCCTGCCGGCCGGTGAAGACGAACGGCGGGGTCGGCAGCACCATGAGGCATTCGTCGTCGACCGACTCCTCATAGTGCGCCGCATCAGCAGTCCACAGGCTTTCCTCGAAGCTCCAGATGCGATCGTCGTCCATGGTCGCTTGTCTCCAGTGATTGTGGAGGGTCCAGCGCGCGGCAGCACCCGGCGGTTCCGGCAAGGGTGCGCGGCGGACGGTTCGGCCCGCCGCAACGCCGCTTGCGCGCGCTGTCCTATCCCAATAGGACAGTGTGATGTTCCGGCGCCGCGTTTCCCGTCCCGACCACGCTCCGTCCGGGGAGTCGCCCGACCCGAGGATCGCGCCGGGCGACATCGGGCGGCTATCCCGCCCCTTGTCGGGCGAGGCGCTGGCGCGCAGGCGGACGCTGGACGGCGCGCCGGCCGAACCGCCGCGCACGCTGCGCGACGATCCGGGGACACGGCGGCAGCGGATCGATTCGTTCGATGGCGCGCTGGCGGCATTCGACCGGTCGTTTCCCGGTGCTGGTGGCGGCGGTGGTCAAGGCGATGGCGGCGGCGCGGAGCCGCCCCGGCGCAAGCGGCCGCTGCGCTGGTATCTGCGCTGGGCGATGCGGGGGTTGGGCGTGCTCATCGTCCTGCTGGTCATCGCGATCGCGTGGCTGGCGCTGACCGCGCCGCTGTCCAAGTCGCTCGAACCGCCTGCCCCGCCGTCGATCACCTTGCTGTCGGCCGAAGGAAAACCGATCGCCGAGCGCGGCGCGAACATCGGCAAGCCGGTCGACGCCGCCAAGCTCCCCGCGCACGTGACGGAAGCGTTCATGGCGATCGAGGACCGACGGTTCCGCACCCATTGGGGGGTCGACCCGCGCGGCATCGCCCGCGCGCTGTGGACCAATACCGCGGCGGGCGGCGTGCGGCAGGGGGCGAGCACGATCACCCAGCAGCTCGCCAAGAATGCGTTCCTCGATTCGGACCGGACGGCGGCGCGCAAGCTGCGCGAGGTGATGATCGCCTTCTGGCTGGAAGCGTGGCTGACCAAGGATGAAATCCTGTCGCGCTATCTGTCCAATGCCTATTTCGGCGACAATGCGTACGGCCTTGATGCCGCCGCGCGCCATTATTTCAGCCGCGCGCCCAAGGACCTGACCGTCGGACAGGCGGCGATGCTGGCGGGACTGGTCAAGGCCCCCTCGCGCCTTGCCCCGACCGACAATCTGAAGGGCGCGCGCGCGCGGCAGAAGGTCGTCGTCGGCGCGATGGAGGCGGCGGGCTATCTGACGCCGGCCGAGGCCGACCGCGTCCAGCCGGCCGTGCTGCGCGTCGGCGGCACCCGGACGTTGCCGTCGGGCACCTATTTCGCCGACTGGGTCTTGCCGCAGGCGCGCGACCGCGCCGGCGGGATCGGCGCGGATCGCAAGGTCACGACCACGCTGGAAGTGAAGATGCAGCGCGCCGCCGAGCGCGCGGTGCGCAACGCCGGGCTGAAACAGACGCAGGTCGCGATCGTCGCGATGCGACCCGACGGGCGGGTGATCGCGATGGTCGGCGGCAAGGATTACCGCGCCAGCCCCTTCAACCGCGCGGTGCAGGCGCGGCGGCAGCCGGGGTCGACCTTCAAGCTGTTCGTCTATCTCGCCGCGCTGCGATCGGGCCTCGATCCCGACAGCGACGTGCTCGACGAACCGGTGACGATCGGCGAGTGGAGTCCGAAAAACAGCGACGGCCGCTATCAGGGGACGATCAGCCTGACCCGCGCGTTCCAGCGTTCCAGCAACGTCGCCGCCGCCCGGCTGACCAAGGAGGTCGGCGTCAAGAACGTGATCCGCGCCGCGCGCGATCTGGGCATCTCCACGCCGATCGCCAACGAGGCGTCGATCGCGCTTGGCACCTCGACCGTGTCGCTGCTCGAACTCACTAGCGCCTATGCCGCGATCGCCGCCGGCGAGGCGCCGATCGTGCCGCGCGGGCTGGTGGAGGAACAGGAGCCGAGCTGGCTCGACAAGCTGCGCTCGTCGCGCAAATCGCTGGGCAAGCACGAGCTGGAGGGGATGCGGACGCTGCTGGCGGCATCGATCCGGCAGGGCACGGGCAGCGCCGCGAACCTGCCCGTAGAGGCGTTCGGCAAGACCGGGACGACGCAGGACAGCCGCGACGCGCTGTTCATCGGCTATGCCGGCGGGATTGTCGCCGGGGTGTGGCTGGGCAACGACGACAATACGCCCAATCCGGGGCTGGCCGGGGGCGGATTGCCCGCACGCATCTGGCGCGACTTCATGCGCCAGGCGCTCGACCTGCGCGCGCCCGAACCGGTGGTGGCCGAACCCGAACCGATCGACAATGCGATCGACGCGGTACAGGAAGCGCTGGGCATCCCCGACGAGGGGCCGGTGACGGTGGAGGGACCGGGCTTCGACGTGTCGCTCGACCGCGACGGGCAGGTGCGGTTCAATCCGCGCGGGGAACGGCGGCGCGAGAATGACGGCCCGCCACCGGTGGACGATCGGCGCGCGCCGGAGGATGAGGGCGAGCAGTAGGGGCTCGTCGAGGTATCTTTCGTCCTTCCCACGCAGGCGGGAATCCATAGACGCTGACGTGGGGTCTTGGGCCGCAACGGTTGCGGCTATGGATTCCCGCCTTCGCGGGAATGAAGAACGGGGACGCTCCATATTCGTCACCCCGGACTTGTTCCAGGGTCCACCGATCCGCAGGCGCTGTCGCCGGAGAGCGAGACTCACCGTAAGCGGCGACGTGGACCCCGGAACAAGTCCGGGGTGACGGTTTGGATTTGTCGGCCAGCACCTCTCTCCATCGCCCGCCACCCATCGCCACCCATCCTCGACCCATAGCCATCCCACTTCGTACCGGGACCCACGGACGGGTTCGGGCAACGGTTGACCCCCGCCCGCCCGCGTTCCAAGGCGCTGGTCATGCGTTTCTTTTCGGACAATGCCGCCCCCGCCCATCCCGCCGTGCTGGAGGCGATTCTCGGGGCAAACGGGCAAGATACCGCTTATGACGGTGATGCGCTGAGCCGGCGGCTCGACGCGCGGTTCGGCGAGCTGTTCGGGTGCGAGGTCGCGGTGTTGTGGGTGCCGTCGGGCACCGCCGCGAACTGCCTCGCGCTGACCGCGATGTGTCCGCCGCATGGCGGCATCGTGTGCCACCGCGAGGCCCATATACAGAATGACGAGGGCGGCGCGCCCGAATTCTACACCCATGGCGCCAAGCTGATGCTGCTCGACGGCGAACATGCCAAGCTGACCCCGGATGCGATCACCGCGTTCCTGTCCACGGTGCGCGACGATGTCCATCAGGTGCAGCCGCAGGTCGTATCGATCACCCAGGCGACCGAGGCGGGATGCGTCTATACGTCCAACGAAGTGGCGGCGATCGGTGCGGTCGCGCGTGAGCGGGGATTGGGGCTGCATATGGACGGGGCGCGCTTCGCCAATGCGGTGGCGCATCTCGGCTGCACACCCGCCGAGGTAACGTGGAAGGCCGGGGTCGATGCGCTGAGCTTCGGCTTCATCAAGAACGGCGGCATGTCGGCCGAGGCGCTGGTGTTCTTCCGCCCCGAACTGGCGAAGGTCGCGAAATATCGCCGCAAGCGCGCCGGGTTGCTGGCGTCGAAGGGCCGGTTCCTCGCAGCGCAGTTGCTGGCGATGCTGGACGACGACGTGTGGCTGACCAATGCGCGCACCGCCAATGCCGGGGCAGCGATGCTGGCGGAAGCCGCGGGCGCGCGGCTGGTGCATCCGGTGCAGGCCAACGAGGTGTTCGTGGCGCTCAGCGCAGACGAGGCGGTGGGCCTGCGCGCGCAAGGGTTCGATTTCTACGACTGGGGCGAGGGGCAGGCGCGGCTGGTGGTGGCGTGGGATCAGGGGGCCGAGGTCGTGGCACCACTGGCCCGCGCGATCGCCGCGCTGTGAGCGACGCCGCCCCACCCCGCTCGGCGACCGCCGCCGTGCTGGTGCCATTCGGCATCGTCACGCTGATCTGGGGATCGACGTGGATCGTCATCCGTGACCAGTTGGGCGTGGTGCCGGCATCCTGGTCGGTCACGTATCGCTTCGTGATCGCGGGGGTGACGATGCTGGCATGGGCGGCGATGCGCGGCGACCGGTTCGCGCTCGACCGGCGCGGGTGGCTGTTCGCCGCGGGCCTCGGCGTCGCGCAATTCTGCCTGAACTTCAATTTCGTCTATCGCGCCGAACTGCATATCACCTCCGGGCTGGTGGCGTTGATGTATGCGTTGCTGATCGTGCCCAATGCGGTGCTGGCGCGTATCTTCCTTGGCCAGCGGATGGGCAGGCAGTTGCTGGTCGGATCGGGCATCGCGCTGTGCGGCGTCGCGCTGCTGTTCCTGCATGAAGCACGGGTGCATCCCGAAAGCGGGGGCGAGGTGCTGCTGGGGCTGGGCATCGCGCTGGCGGGCGTATTCGCGGCATCGGCGGCCAATGTGATGCAGGCGACGCCAACCGCGCGGGCCTATCCGATGGTGCCGGTGCTGGGGATCGCGATGCTGATCGGTGCTACGATCGACGCGACCTATGCCGGGGCGACGGTGGGGGCGCCGGTGTTCGACTGGCGGTGGGGCTATGTCGCCGGGCTGTTCTACCTCGGCATCGTCGCCTCGGCGGTGGCGTTCACGCTGTATTTCGGGCTGATCCGGGTGATCGGCCCGGCGAAGGCGGCGTATAACGGCGTGATCGTGCCGGTGATCGCGATGCTGTTGTCGACCTTGTTCGAGGGTTATCGCTGGTCGCTGCTGGCAGGCGCAGGCGCGGCGCTGGCGCTGGTCGGGCTGGTGGTGGCGCTCAAGGCACGCAGGCCGAACCGGTAGTCGGGATAGGCCGGGGTCCAGCCGAGCACGCGCCTGGCCTTGCCGTTGGCGACGCGGCGGTTCTCGGCATAGAAGGCGCGGGCCATCGGGCTGAGCGTCTCCAAGGCCACGAACGGCGGCGGGGGCAGGCCGAGCAGCGCGGCGGCATAAGCGACGACTTCGTTCTGCGAACACGGCAGGTCGTCGGCGAGGTTATAGGCCCCGGCGGGCGCGGCAAGGCCGCGCGCGACGCCGTCGGCGATGTCGGCGACATGGATGCGACTGAACACCTGATCGGGCAGGTCGACGCGGTGCGCCTTGCCCTCCGCTACCCGGTCGAGCGGCGAGCGGCCGGGGCCGTAGATGCCGGGGAGGCGGAACACGCGCGCGCCCATCGCCAGCCAGTCGGCGTCGGCGGCGTTGCGGCCGGCGCGGCGGCCGGCGATGGGCGATGCCTCGTCGACCCAGCCGCCGCCGGCATCGCCATACACCCCGGTCGAGGAGAGATAGGCGAGGACCGGACCGCCCAGCAGATCGCGGTAGGCATTCAGCACCGGATCGCCATCGGCATCGGGCGGGATGCTCGACAGGATCGCGGTGGCGGCGCGCGCCTCGAACGCCACCCGATCATGGTCGGCGAAGGCGATGGTGCCAGCGCGACCGTCGCGGGTGGTGCCGGCGACGCGCCAGCCGTGCGGCTCCAGCCGGTCGGCGATGGCGCGGGCGGTGTAGCCCGTGCCGAAGATCAGCAGGCGCATGGTCGTTCGCTTTCGTTCGTTCCGATCCCGCCATCACCCCGGACTTGTTCCGGGGTCCACGGTTCCGCGCAAGCAACGATTGCGGCGTTCGCGGCACGGTGGACCCCGGAACAAGTCCGGGGTGACGATGGGGGGCGAGGACCCGTCATGCCATCACTTCGCGCCGTAGCCGCCATAGAGCAGGCCGAAATAATCGCCCTTGTTCCAGCGCGGCCGTTCGTCGGCATTGGCAAGGTCGAGCGCGATGTCGTGGTTGAGCCCCACGAACGCGCGCCCCGCCGCCCAGTCGAACGCCTGGGTCATGTCGTCGCCGGGCTGGTGGTAGCGGTGTTCGAGGAAGTCGGCGATCGCCGCCTTGCCCGGGCCGGCGGGACCGGTGTCGAGCGATACCGCCGGGATGCCCGCCTTGACGAAGCTGTAATGGTCCGACCGGACGAAGATCGCTTCCTCGGGTTCAGGATCGGGGGTGAGTTTCAGCCCGCGCACGGCGGCGGCGCGGCCGACCGCCTGCGCCACGGTCGAATGGTCCGCGCCGATCGCGACGAGGTCTTCGAAGCGATAGGTCAGGATCGGCATGTCGAGGTTCACGTCGGCGACGATCGATCCGACAGGCACCGTCGGATTCTGCGCGAAATAGTCGCTGCCGATCAGGCCCTTTTCCTCGGCGGTGACGCTCACGAACAACAGGCTGCGGCGCGGCTTCTTCACGTCGGTGGCGAACAGCTTGGCCGCCTCGATCATCGCGGCGGTGCCGGCGGCATTGTCCATCGCGCCATTGTTGATCCGGTCCGCGCCGGCCGGCAGGTCGGGATCGGTCGAGACGCCGATATGGTCGAGATGCGCCGACAGCGCGACATATTGGTCGCGCAAGGCTGGGTCGCTGCCGGGCAGCTTGCCGACGATATTGCTGCTGTCGAACCGGGTGACGATCCCGCGCTGCTGCGTCGACACGCGCACGCCGGTGGCCCCGCGCGGGGTCGGCTGGCCCGCCGCATCGGCCTTTACCACCGCCGCCCAGTCGATCTTCGTGCCGGTGAACAGCTTGGCCGCACCGGTGGCGCTCAGCGCAGCGACCGCCTGCGCGGCGGGGGCGACGACGTGCGGCACGCCGTCCTTGCCCACCCACGTCATCCGCTTCGCGCGCCAGACACCGGCAATGTAGCTGAAGGGGTAGCGTTTGGCCTGTTCGGCATTCTCGATCGCGATCACGGCCGTAGCGCCCTTCGCCGCCGCAGTGGCACGTTTCGAATCGCCGCTGGCCAGATGCGCGCGGATCTCGCTCGGCAGGCCGGCGGGCGCGCCGTAGAGATAGGCGACGATCTTGCCCCGCACATCAAGGCCCGCATAGTCGTCGATCCCATGCGTCGCATCGACGACGCCGCGCCCGACGAATACCACCTCGCCACCGCGCCGGAAGTCGGCGTCGCGGAAGCTGGTCGGGGTGACGTAATCGGTGCCGAAGGTCAGCGCCGGGCGACCGGGCGCGGTCAGCCGCCCCTCGCCGTTCGGCACCAGCGCGGCGAGCGGCACCTTCTGCAGATAACCGCCGTCGTCGCCGGCGGGTTGCAGGCCGGCCGCGCGCATCTGATCGGCGACATAGGCGGCGGCGCGGTCATATTCGGGGGTGCCGGGTTCGCGCCCCTGCATCGCGTCGCTGGCGAGGAACGCGACATGCGCGCGCATCGCGGCTTCCTGCGGGGTGAGCGGCGGCGCGGTCTGCGCCAGCGCGGTGGTGGATGCGAGCAGCAGCGTGAGGGGCAGGAAGCGCATGGGGGTGTCCCGATCAAAAGGTCGGCGGAGGATGGCATGAAGCCGGTTCCGCATCCCCCTTCGTCACCCCGGACTCGTTCCGGGGTGACGAGGGGGTGTGGGCGGTCAGCTCACTTCGCGCCGTACCCGTTATACAGCGTGCCGAAGAAATCGCCCTTGTTCCACGCCGGGCGCTGGGGGGCGTCGGCGATGTCGCGGGCGATCTGGTAGTTCACGTTGATGAAGCGTTCGCCCGATTCCCAGTCGATCGGCGGCCCCTGCACGACCTCGTCCGAGGGCTTGTGGTAATTGTTGGCGAAGAACGCATCGACCGCCGCCTTGCCCGGCCCCGAGGTGCCCGGCCACAGGAAGACCGAGGGCACGCCCTGCTGCACGAAGCGGTAGTGGTCCGAGCGGACGAACAGCGCCATTTCCGGCATCGGATCGGGCGAGAAGCTGGCCCCCGCCTGTGCCGCCGCGCGCTTGACGATGTCGCCCAAGGTCGATCGCGCCGCGCCGAAGGCGATGACGTCGGTGAACTTGTAGGTGATGATCGGCATGTCGAGGTTGACGTCGGCGACCATCCTGCCGCCGGGGATCACCCCGGCGATCGTGGGATTGTGCGCGAAATAGTCCGAGCCGACGAGGCCCTTTTCCTCGGCCGTGACCGCGAGGAACAGGATCGAGCGGCGCGGCGCCTTGCCCGCCGCCTTGAAGCGCTTGGCCTCCTCAATCAGCGAGGCGATGCCGACCGCATTGTCCATCGCGCCGTTGTAGATCGTGTCGCCCTTCGCATTCGGGCTGCCGACGCCGACATGGTCGAGGTGGGCGGACAGCACGACCGTTTCGGGCGCCACGGTGGGATCGCTGCCGGGCAGGATGCCGGCGACGTTGTAGCTGGGCAACGGGGTCGTGGTGGTCCTGATCGCCACGTCGAGGCGGGGTTTCAGCGCGATCCCACGGAACTTGCCCTTGCCCTCCAGCGCGGTCGCCGCCCTGGCCCAGGTGGTGCCTGATCCGGCGAAGAGCTTTTCGGCGCCGGCCGCCGACAGCGTCGCGAGCGTCGGCACGCCGTCGCCCATGATGTGGCCCTTGCCGTCCGCTTCCGCCCAGGTGACGCTGGTCGGCTGCGCGGTGGCGACGGCCTTCGACATCGGCATGCGCGCCGCCGCTTCGGGTGTCTGGAGCGCGATCACGCCGACCGCGCCCTTGGCCTTGGCGATCGCCGCCTTGGTCGGCAGGCCGCTGAAGTGCGCCGCTTCCTCGCTGTCGAGGCCATCGGGCGCGCCACGCACCACCGCGACGATCTTGCCGCGCACATCAAGCCCGGCATAATCGTCGCGCGACGGCGACGACACGCCATAGCCGACATAGACGACCGGTGCCGCCAGCGTGGTCTGCGCCGACGCCGGATTGACGCCGGGCAGATACTCCTGCCCGAAGGTCAGCGGCTGACCGTTCAGGGCGAGCTTGCCCATGTCGGCCGGGCCGACCTTGATGAGCGGCACGCGCTGGAGATAGCTGCCGTCGTCGCCCGCCGGACGCAGCCCCGCTGCATAGAATTGCGAGGCGACATATTGCGCCGCGATGTCGAATTCGCTCGACCCCGCGTCGCGGCCGCGCATCGCGTCGCTGGCGAGGAACATGACATGCGCCTTCATCGCCGCCTGCGCCGGCGGCAGGACGGCGTTGATCTGGGCATTGCTCGCCTGAACCTCAGCGGCGGTCGGCGCGGCGGGCGTGGCGGGTGCGGGCGCAGGCGGCGTCTGGGCGAGCGCGGCGGTGCTGAACAAAAGACCAAGCGACAAGGCTGGACGGAACATTGGAATCCTTCGACAAGCGATCATAGATACAGGCGTACCGCCAGTCGGGGCGGCGTGCAACGCGCCGGCTGCGACCGGCACCAACGGAAGTCCCTATGCTTATGCTCGATGCGACGCGCACCCCGATCGCCCCGCCCGTCATCCGGCGCGATGCGTATCGCGCGCCCCCATGGCAGGTGCGCGACGTGGCGCTGGATTTCGACCTCGATCCGCGCGGCACGCATGTCACCGCGACGCTGTCGGTGGTGCGGCACGGCGACGAGCCGTTGCGGCTGGACGGCGACGGGCTGACCCCACGCGCGGTGAAGGTCGACGGCGTGGCGTTCGATGGCTGGCATATGGACGGCCCGGTGCTGGTCGTGCCGCTCACCGGCGACGCGCATGAGGTGACGACCGAAGTCGTGATCGAACCGCAGGCCAATACCCAGTTGATGGGGCTGTACGCCTCGGGCGGGAACCTGTGTACCCAGTGCGAGGCGGAGGGGTTCCGTCGTATCACCTTCTTCCCCGACCGGCCCGATGTGCTGGCACGCTACCGCGTACGCATGACCGCCGACAAGGCGCGCTTCCCGGTGCTGCTGTCGAACGGCGATCCGGTGGGCGCAGGCGATCTGGACGACGGGCGGCACTGGGCGGAGTGGCACGACCCCTTCCCCAAGCCATCGTATCTGTTCGCATTGGTGGCGGGCGATCTGGTGGCCAACCGGTCGCATTTCGTCACCGCGTCGGGGCGCGAGGTGGACCTCGGCATCTGGGTCCGCGCCGCCGACCTGGCCAAGACCGACCATGCGATGCACGCGCTGAAAACGTCGATGGCGTGGGACGAACGGGTGTATGGGCGCGAATATGACCTCGACGTGTTCAACATCGTCGCGGTCGATGATTTCAATTTCGGGGCGATGGAGAACAAGGGGCTGAACATCTTCAACAGCCGCTACATCCTCGCCGACCCGGATACCGCGACCGATTACGACTATGACGGCATCGCTGCCGTGGTCGCGCACGAATATTTCCACAACTGGTCGGGCAACCGCATCACCTGCCGCGACTGGTTCCAGCTCTCGCTGAAAGAGGGCTTCACCGTGTTCCGCGATCAGGGGTTCTCGGCGGATCAGGGATCGGCGGCGGTCAAGCGGATCGAGGATGTCCGGTCGCTGCGCGCGTCGCAGTTCCCCGAGGATGCCGGGCCGCTGGCCCACCCGATCCGGCCCGATGCGTATCAGGAGATCAGCAACTTCTACACCGCCACCATCTATAACAAGGGGGCGGAGGTCGTGCGGATGATCGCGACGATCCTGGGGCCGCAGGCATTCCGCGCCGGCACCGACCTGTATTTCGCGCGGCACGACGGGACGGCGGCCACCTGCGAGGATTTCGTGGTCGCGATGGAGGAAGCCTCGGGCGTCGACCTGTCGCGCTTTCGCCGCTGGTACGAACAGGCGGGGACGCCGCGCGTCTCGGCGATGCTGAAGCATACCGCCGGCGGCGGGCGCGCCACGCTGACGCTCCGGCAGATGGTGCCGCCGACGCCGGGACAGGAGGTGAAACGGCCGATGGTCCTGCCGCTCAGGGTCAAGCTGTTCGGCGGCGAGACGGGCGAGCCGGCAAGCGAGGAGCATCTGGTGCTGCTGGAGGAGGAAACCGCCAGCGTCACCTTCGAAGTGGTGGCCGAGCGGCCGATCCTGTCGATCAATCGCGGCTTTTCGGCACCCGTCATCGTCGAAACCGATCGCAGTTCGGCCGACCTCGCCTTCCTGAGCGCGCATGACGACGATCCGTTCGCGCGGTACGAGGCGATGCAGCAACTGATGCTCGACACGCTGGTCGCGTCGGTCGCGGGCGGGCGCGGCGAGCATGACGCGGTGGTGCAGGCGGTGGCGAACACCTTGGCCGACGACCGGCTCGACCGCGCGTTCGTGGCCGAGGCGGTGCTGCTGCCGTCCGACAGTTTCGTCGGCGACCAGATGGGTATCGTCGATCCCGATGCGATCTTCGCCGCGCGGGAGGCGCTGCGGGCCGACATCGGCCGGGCGCTGATCGCCGACTGGCGCGAGGTCTATGCCGCCACCGCCGCGCCCGACGGTTTCGCCTATACCCCCGATGCCAAGGGCAAGCGGCGACTGCGCACCGTGGCGCTGGGCTATATCGCCGCGTCGGGCGCGGCCGATGCCGCCGCCATCGCCTTTGCCCAATTCGATGCCGCCGACAACATGACCGACCGACAGGGCGCGCTGATGACGCTGGTCAATTCGGATGCCGACGCGCGCATCGCCGCGCTCGACATCTTCTACAACCGGTATCGCGACAACGCACTGGTGCTCGACAAATGGTTCACGACGCAGGCGCTATCGACCCGCACCGATGCGTTCGAGCAGGTGGAGGAACTGGCCGGGCACCGCGACTTCACGCTGACCAACCCCAACCGCGCCCGCGCGCTGATCGGCGCGTTCGCGATGAACCAGAAGGCGTTCCACCGGATCGACGGCGCGGGATACCGCTTCCTCGCCGACCGGTTGATCGCGCTCGACCGGATCAACCCGCAGACCGCCGCCAAGATGCTGCCCCCGCTCGCGCGGTGGCGGCGATTCGACGCGGCGCGCGGCCAGCGAATGCGCGCTGAGCTGGAGCGCATCCTGTCGGTGCCGGGACTGTCCAAGGATATGCTGGAGCAGGTGGGCAAGTCGCTGGGGTAAGCGGTTTCACCCCTCGTCAATCAATCCCGGTTAGTCTTTTTCGAATCAATGCGATGCGAAAAGGACCGTGCCGGTGTTCCGGGTGCCCGATGAAACCACGCTGAGCCTGTGCGCGGTCGTCGTCAGCCTGTGTTTCACCGCGACGTTCCTCGCCTTGCGCCTGCGCCAGCCGGCCGAGCGTTACTGGGGATATTGGGCGGCGAGCGGCATCTGTTACATCGTCGGCGTCGTCGGGCTGAGCGAATTGGCGAAGCCGATCGTGCCGACGATCGGCGGCGTCCTGTTCGGCCTGCTCGGCGGGGCGACGGTGCTGACGCTGGTGGGCATGCGCGCCTTTGCCGGCATGCCGGCGTGGCGGTGGTGGATCGTCGTCCTGCTGGCGTTGCCGCCGACCGGGTATCTGGCGGCCGCGTTCCTGTCGTCGGGTGGCACGACCCCCGGCGGATCGCCGTTGCAGCGCATGGTCGGCGGCACGATGCTGACGGTCGTGCTGGGAGGATGCGGCGCGTCGCTGTTCGCGGGCACCGTGGCGCGGCGCGTCGGTGGATGGTCGCGCGCGGTCGGGGTGGCGCTGCTGGCGCATCTGCCGAGCTATGCGACGGTCCTCGCCTCGGTCTATATCGGGCGCGAGGGCAACGACGCGATAGCGTCCTATCTGCGCATGACGCAGCCGGTGCTGATGGTCGCGATCGACCTGGTGCTGCTGGCGATGCCGGGCATGGTGGCGATGGAGCGGCTGCGCGAGGCGGCGTGGCGCGACGGGCTGACCGGCCTCTACAACCGTCGCTGGCTGGGCGATGGCGAAGCGGCGCGGGCGGCGGCGGGGGCCGGCGTGGCGATGATCGACCTCGACGGGTTCAAGGGGGTCAACGACCGGTGCGGCCATGCGGCGGGCGACCGGTTGCTGGTCGATTTCGCCGCGCATCTGCGGCACTGGGCCGATGCCCATGCCGCCGAGGTGGTCCGGCTGGGCGGTGACGAGTTCCTGATCCTGTTCATGCCCGACGACGAAGTGCTGGCCGCCACGCTGCGCCGCCACCTGGGCACCGCGCCGCATGGTCCGGCAAACGTGCCGCCATGGTCGGCGAGCATCGGCATCGCCCACTGCCCCGCCGGATCGGCGACGTTGCAGGGCGCGATGCAGGCGGCCGACGACGCGCTGTATGCGGCGAAACAGGCGCGGCGGTCGGGCGTGCCCTTCGCCGCCTGACAGGATGTCCGAAAATGCGTCGAAACGCATTTTGCGGTGCCGGCCCGCTCACCCTCCCGACCACCCATTCAGGATACGCTGTGGGTGGACGGGAGGGGGAGCGGGCCGGTACCGCCTTGAAATTCGCTTTACCGCGAATTTTCGGACAGGCTCTGACCCGCGGTCGTCAGGGGCGCGCGAACCATTTCGGGAAGCGCCGCGCCTTGTCCGCGACCAGCCCCTCGTAATAGCGCATCAGGTCGATCGCATGGTCGCGGTCGGTGCGGACGCGGGCGGCGGCGGCATCGGCGGCGGCCTTTACCGTCGGATAATCGCGCGCGAACATCCGCGCGATCGCGTCCGCCGCCGATCGCGGATCGCGCGCGGCATAGGTTTCGGCGAACGCCGGCTCGGCGATCTCGGCACAGCCACCCTCGTCGGGCACGATCAGCGGCAGGCCCGACGCCAGCCCCTCCAGCGCGACGAGGCCGAAGGGTTCGGCGTCCGATCCATGGATCAGCGCGTCGCAGCTCGCCATGATCCGCGCGAGGCGGACGCGGTCGTACACCGGGCGGAAGAGCTGGATATGCGGGCTGTCCTTCAGCCGGTGTTCGAGGCGGCGGGTATGCACGCCGCTGCCGATCTGGATCATGCCGACGGGCATGTGATCGCCCGCCATCTCGACCGCGTCGAAGATCATCGGCCAGCGCTTCTCGGCATGATGCCGGCCAAGGCCGAGCAGGAGATGGCCGTGTTCGGGCAGGCCGAGCTGGTCGAGCAGCGAGGCGCGCAGCGCTTCGTCACGATGTTCGGGCGAGAAGAAGCCACGCTGGATGCCGAGCGGCATCGAGGCATGGACCGTCAGGCCGCGCGCGGCGTGGCGTTTTTCGAGCGCAGGGCCGTTGGTGACGAAGGCGTCCATCTTCGCCAGATATTTGGCCATGTAGCGCGTCCACCACATGAAGGCGTCCTCGATCCGCTCGCGGCTGGCCAACTTCTCGAACCAGCGCAAGGGATAGGCGCCGACATTGTCGTTGTGCGCGAAATAGACTTTTACCGCATCGCCCGGCCAGTCGGCGACGATGGTGGCCGGACGCCACGGGCTCGACGCCTCGACCACGTCGGGGTGCAGTTCGTCGAGCAGCGCGTGGATCGCATGCCCGCGCAAGAAGATGCCGTAGTTGGGATCGAGCACCAGCGTCGGCGCCTTGACCCAGTGAATGCGGCCGCCGCCGGGGCGTTCCTCGACTGAATTGGCCTTGGCCGGCGCGATGACGATCAGTTCGTGGCCGAGTTCGGCCATGATCGTCATCTTGTGATCGATATAGGTGCGAACCCCGCCGCCGGTCGGCGAATAGAATTCGTTGACGTCGACGACGCGCATGTCCGGGATCGATCAGTCGAGCGGCGCGAAGCCGCCGAGGCCGCGCAGATATTGCGCGCGGACGTTCACCGTCACGACGCCTGCGGACACGGTGACGATCGCCTGCGCCAGTTTCGGCCGGGCGCGGCCGAGCTTGCCCGATCCGACGAAGCCGGCACCGTCGCGCATGAAATTGAACTTGTTGCGACCGTCGCGGTCATGGGTGAACAGCAGCGCGTAACGGCCGGGTGACGGTGCCTTGATGCAGAGCTGCACCGCGCCCGATGCCGGCATGTCGCCCCACACGCGGCGAAAGAACTTGCCCTCGGCGCGCAGGTCGCGGTCGTCCTTCAGAAAATCCGCCTCGTTCGCCGGATAGAGTTCGAGCTTCAACCGTCCGGTACGGTCTTTCAGGCCGGTGACGTTCACCCGGATCGCCGGGCCCTGGCCACCGTTACACGCGGCGGCATCGCTGCCGATCGACTGGGCGGCGGCAGGCGACACGACGGCCAGCGCCAAGCCCGCCGCCATCAGGGGCAATCGCATCATTCTTTCCTCGCCAGTGCCGGAAGCCCGAATGCCGCCATCAATACCACATGGGTGGCAAGGGTGAGCGTCGCGACGAACGCGACGAGATCGGAGAGGGCTTCGCCATGGCCTATGAAAATAATCGCGAAGTTGGCGAAAAGAAGGTCCTTGTTCGGCAACAGTGGCAGGCGGGCGACCACCAGCCGCCCGGCCGCCAGAAACAACCAC
Source organism: Sphingomonas sp. Leaf407 (assembly GCF_001425385.1). Classification (GTDB taxonomy): domain Bacteria; phylum Pseudomonadota; class Alphaproteobacteria; order Sphingomonadales; family Sphingomonadaceae; genus Sphingomonas. The sequence goes on along the minus strand of NZ_LMQO01000003.1, from coordinate 41,859 downwards.
CATTTGATCGACACCCCCGGCATCGCGAAATAGCTGGCGATGCCAAAGGCGAGCGAGCCGAGCACGAGGCGCGCGCAATGCACGCCGAAGATCCAGCCGAGCACCCGCGCGGGCAGCGAGAACACCCGGTTAGAAAACAGCAGCAGCAAGCCCGAAATGCCGATCGCCACCCCCGCCGACCATGCCAGCATGCGCAGTTGCGCGGCCGTGAACAGCTCGAACGCGAACGGCAGCGCAAGGAGCAGCATCGCGACGGTCACGATATTGCCGGCGATGCCCGACAGGATCGTCACGTCCTTCACCGCGCCGAACGGGGCCGTCACCATCTTCAACCGGGCACGCGCCCACGCATAGAAGAACACATCGCCCGAATAACCGATGACGACGTCGTTCGCGATCCGCTTGCGCACCAGCGCGCCGAAGCCGTCGAACGGCAGCTTCCACAAGCGGCGGAAGATGATGAAATCGAACAGCGGCGGTGAAAGATAGGCGGCGGCGAAGAACAGGTAGAACCACGGCGAATCGGGCGCGGCGAGTTCGACCCCGGCCCAGCCATGGTCGAACAATTCCCACGCCAGCCCGAGGATCATCAACCCCGACAGCAGCGCGCCGAGCATGCGCGGCCAGCGCCGACGGATGCGTTCGAGCGGGACCAGCCCGGCCAGATCGGGTTCCGGGCCGGCCGGCGGGGGGGAAGGATCGAGCGCCATCGCGCCCGTTGACCTATCCTGCCTGTTCACGACTGCATAGCATCAAGCGCGCGACGCCACCGCGTCCGGGTGGGCGGCGGCGATCGCCGGCAGTCCGGCGACGCGCGCGTCGATGGCGGCAAGGCGCGGCCAGCGCGCGACGTCGAGGTCGAATCGCCGGGCGTTGTAGCATTGCGGCACGAGGCAGCAGTCGACGACGTTCGGGGTGTCGCCGCCGAACAGGCCATCGGCCGGGGCCTGCACCTCCAGCGCGTCGAACCCTTGCGCGATCCAGTGGCGATACCAGTCGGCCTTGGCGGCGGCGTCCGCGCCGAACTGCGTCTCCAGCCGGCGAAGGACGCGCAGATTGTCGATCGGGTGGGTGTCGGCGACGATCACCAGCGCCTGCGCCATCGCCCGCGCCCGCGCGATCGGATCGGTGGGGAACAGGCGCGGTTCGGGATGGGCATGGTCGAGCCAGTCGAGGATCGCCAGCGACTGGGTCAGCACCGTGCCCCCGCCGATGTCGAGCGCGGGCACCAGCCCCTGGGGGTTGCGCGCCAGATAGCCGGGCGAGCGCTGTTCGCCGTTCAGCAGCGACACCTCGACCCGCTCATATGCCACGTTCTTCAGATTCAGCGCGATGCGGACGCGGTATCCCGCCGACGAGCGGAAATAATCGTGGAGCGTGGTGCCGCTCACTCCGCCTTGCCCGTGGCGGGCACCAGCGAGGTGCCGGCGCGGCCCGGGCGGAACGAGGAGAACCACGTCCGCGGATCGAGGCTGGTCGACCCGTCGAGCGAGAAGGTGAGGAATTCGGCGCGCCCGCCGATATTCTCCCACGGCACCGGCCCGCCCAACCCGTTTTCGGATTCGGGAAAGCGGCTGTCGGCGCTGTTGTCGCGGTTGTCGCCCATCAGGAACACATGGTTCGCCGGGATGACGGTCGCGGGATAATTGTCGCCTTGCGAATAGCGATAGTCGATCGTGTCGTACTGCCGCCCGTTCGACAGCGTCTCGCGGTACAGCGGCAGGCGGCAGAATTCGCCCTTGTCGGTCCGCACCAGCGCGCCGGGATATTGCGCGGGATCGCAGCGGGTGTTGGCGTCGACCGGGATCATCGCGTCGCCCATTGCTTTCCGGGGAATCGCGATGTCGTTGATGTAGACGACGCCGCCCGCCACCTCGATCCGGTCGCCCGGCAGGCCGATGACGCGCTTGATGAGGTCGGTGTTGCTGCCCGGCGGCTTCACGATCACCACGTCACCGCGCGTCGGCAGCGATCCCCAGAGGCGGCCGTGCCATGCGGGCAACTGCACGCTCCACGTCGCCTGCGGTTCGTGGAGGAGCACGTCGCGGACCATCGCCACCGGATTGGGGATCGTCGGCGAGACATAGGACCAGCCATAGGCATATTTGCTGACGACCAGCCGGTCGCCGACGCGCAGCCCCGGCAGCATCGATTCCGACGGGATGTAGAACGGCTTGGCGACGAAGCTGTGGAAGCCCAGCACCACCAGCAGCAGCCAGAACAGTCCGCGCAGTTCGCCCTTCCAGTCCAGTCGTTTGGACGGGATGGCGGCGGGTGCAGCGGTGGGCGGGACGGTAACGGGACGATCGGCTCCGCTGTCCAGCGCCATGGGGTCGGCCATCGAACGTCCTTCTACTGGGGGATGGCTTCGATGATGACGAACGCCTGCGCCCAGGGATGATCGTCGGTCATCGTCAGATGTACCCGCGCGACGTGGCCCGCAGGGATCATCGCGTCAAGTCGTGCTTTAGCACCACCGGTGAGCGCCAGTGTCGGTGCGCCCGACGCGGCGTTGACCACGCTGATGTCGCGCATGAACACGCCCTGTGCAAAACCGGTGCCGACCGCCTTGGAAAAGGCTTCTTTGGCGGCGAAGCGTTTGGCGAACGTGCCGGCGCGGGTGAACGGGCGGCGCGCGGCCTTTGCCTGTTCGATGTCGGTAAAGACCCGCTGGACGAAACGGTCGCCGAACCGGTCGAGCGACGCCTGGATCCGGTCGATGTTGCAAAGGTCGGAGCCGAGGCCGACGATCATGCGCCGCGCCTCCCTGCCCCGGCCCTCATCGCGCGTCCTCCATCAACCCCTTCATCCGCCGCACCACCAGCCCCAGGCCGTCGAAAATCGCCTCGCCGATCAGAAAATGGCCGATGTTGAGTTCGCGCAACTGCGGAATGGCGGCGATCGGCACGACGTTGTCGAAGGTCAGGCCATGGCCGGCGTGGACCTCGATCCCGTTCTTGGCGGCCAGTGCTGCGGCATCGGCGATGCGGCGCAGTTCGGCGGCCTGCGCCTCGCCCGACAGTTCGGCATAGCGGCCGGTGTGCAGTTCGATCACCGGCGCGCCGAGCGCGATGGCGGCGGCGATCTGCTGCGCATCGGGTTCGATGAACAGCGACACGCGGATACTCGCCGCGCCCAAATCGCGCACCATCGGCGCCAGCAGGTCGTGCTGCCCGGCGGCGTCGAGGCCGCCTTCGGTGGTGCGCTCCTCGCGCTTTTCGGGGACGATGCAGGCGGCGTGGGGACGGTGGCGCAGCGCGATGCCGAGCATCTCGTCCGTCGCGGCCATTTCGAGGTTAAGTGGGACGGTGAGTTCGCTCGACAGCCGGGCGATGTCATCGTCGGTGATGTGGCGGCGATCCTCGCGCAGATGCGCAGTGATGCCGTCGGCACCGTGGTTGGCAGCGGCCAGCGCGGCACGCACCGGATCGGGATAACCCGAGCCGCGCGCATTGCGCACGGTCGCGACATGATCGATGTTGACGCCGAGGCGCAAAGGTCCGGTCATGCCGCGCGACTGCCGGGCTTGATCGCGGGAATCGCGGCGAGATCGGCGGGGAGCGCGTCGGGATGATAGCTCGGCACGTCGAGGCGGATGAGCGGGAAGAACGGCACGCCGAGATCGGCCGATCCGTTCGAGCGGTCGACCAGCGACGCGGCGGCGACGACCTCGCCGCCCGCCGCGCGGATCGCGGCGATCGCCTCGCGCGACGACAGGCCGGTCGTCACGACATCCTCCATCATCAGCACGCGGGTGCCGGGATCGATCGCGAAGCCGCGGCGGAGTTCAAAGGTGCCGGTCGGCCGCTCCAGAAACATCGCAGGCGTGCCGAGCGACCGGCCCATCTCGTGCCCGACGATCACCCCGCCCATCGCCGGCGCGATCACGACATCGATCGACTCGCGCACGTCGGTGGGCAGGCGGCGGACCAGTTCGTCGGTCAGCCGCGCGGCACGCTTCGGGTCCATCAGCACGCGGGCGCATTGCAGGTAGCGCGAGGAGCGCAGCCCCGACGACAGGATGAAATGCCCTTCGAGCAGCGCCTGCGCCGCGCGGAATTCGTCGAGGATCGCGTCGTCGTTCATGGCTGCCTTCGTCCCGTGTCTGCCAGTCGCCGCGCCTCTACGCCCGGCGGCACATGCTCTGCAACCATCGCTTGAGGCCGGACGACATGCCGCGTATAGCCCTGTGGCGTAGGGATTCCAAACGCCCGCCGCACGCGACCATGCCGATCAAGAAGCGTGCCGCGTGCCACACAACGGGGTGACACGACACGATGCGAAGCTTTGGGACGAGGATGTTGATCTTGGCGGCGGCCGCCGCGCTGGCGGGCGGTGCCCATGCCCAGCAACCGGCGGCGGTGACGCCGGGCAGCGGCGCGACCGCGACCGCGCCACAGGCGGGCGCGCCGCCACCCGGATCGGCCGCGGCCAATCCGACCGCGCAGGCGGCACCGGCGGCGACCGCCGACGCGCCTGCCCCGGCGGCCGTCGCCGATCCGATGAAGAACGACGACGGGTCGCCGCGCATGGTCGCGGTTCCGGGGGTCGGCCAGCCGGTCGACCGCAAGATCGACCTGCAGGAACAGTTCACGCCGACCGGTCGCGAGGCCAAGGCGTTTCACAACAACATCCTGATGCCGGTGATCGTCGCCATCTCGCTGCTGGTGCTGTTCCTGCTCGGGTATGTCGCGTTCCGGTTCCGCGAGAAGGCGAACCCGGTCCCGTCCAAGACGTCGCACAACACCGTGATCGAGGTCATCTGGACCGCCGCGCCGGTGCTGATCCTCGCGGCGATCGCGGTGCCCTCGATCGGGCTGCTCGCGCGCCAGTTCAAGCCGGCGCCCGACAATGCGGTGACGCTGAAGGCGATCGGCAACCAGTGGTTCTGGTCCTACGAATATCCCGACTACGGCGGCGTGTCGGTCACGGCCAACATGCTGAAGGAAAAGCAGGACGTGGGTCCGGGCCAGCGGTTCCGCACGGCCGCGGACGGCCCGCGTCTGCTCGCGGTCGACAACCGGATCGTGCTGCCCGTCAACCGCCCGATCCGGCTCATCACCACCGCCAGCGACGTGATCCATAGCTGGGCGATGCCGGCGTTCTGGGTGAAGCTCGACGCGGTGCCCGGCCGGCTGAACGAAACCAGCTTCACCATCGAGAAGCCTGGCCTGTATTTCGGCCAGTGCAGCGAGCTGTGCGGTGCGCGCCACGCCTATATGCCGATCGCGGTCGAAGCGGTGTCGCAGGCGCAGTTCGACCAGTGGATCCGCGCCAAGGGCGGCACGCTGCCGAGCGCCGCGCAGGCCGCCGCGCCGACCAGCGCGGTGATCCCGCAGCCGGGCGCCGATACCGCCGATGCGACCTCGAACGCCAGCAATGCGGCGGACGTGCCGGTCGTCAACGCGACCGAGGCCGCCTCTCCCTCCACCCAGCGCGCCACCGGCAACGGCGGCGGCGTCGGCAACGTGGACCAGTAAGATGACCGATACCGCCCTTCCCGGCCACCATGCGTTCGCGCACGACGATCATGCGCACCATCACGATGCCGACCATAAACCGGGCTTCTTCGCCCGGTGGTTCATGTCGACGAACCACAAGGACATCGGCACGCTCTACCTGATCTTCGCGATCGTGGCAGGCATCATCGGCGGGGCGATCTCGGGGCTGATGCGCCTCGAACTCGCCGAGCCGGGTATCCAGTGGCTGCCGTGGCTGTCAGGCCACGAAGGCGATCAGGCGCTCCATTTCTGGAATGTGCTCATCACCGCGCACGGGCTCATCATGGTGTTCTTCATGGTGATGCCGGCGATGATCGGCGGGTTCGGCAACTGGTTCGTGCCGATCATGATCGGCGCGCCGGACATGGCGTTCCCGCGGATGAACAACATCTCGTTCTGGCTCATCATCCCCGCCTTCGCGCTGCTGCTGGGCAGCACGATGTTCGGCGACGGGGCAGGCACCGGCTGGACGGTCTATGCCCCGCTGTCGACCTATGGCGAGCCCGGACCCAGCGTCGACATGGCGATCCTGTCGCTCCATCTCGCGGGCGCCTCGTCGATCCTTGGCGCGATCAACTTCATCACCACCATCTTCAACATGCGCGCGCCGGGCATGACGCTGCATAAGATGCCGCTGTTCGTGTGGTCGGTGCTGGTGACGGCGTTCCTGCTGCTGCTGTCGCTCCCCGTCCTCGCGGCGGCGATCACGATGCTGCTGACCGATCGCAAGTTCGGCACGACCTTCTTCGATCCGGCGGGCGGCGGCGATCCGATCCTGTACCAGCATCTGTTCTGGTTCTTCGGCCACCCCGAAGTCTATATCATGATCCTGCCGGGCTTCGGCATCGTCAGCCACATCGTCGCGACGTTCAGCAAGAAGCCGGTGTTCGGCTATCTCGGCATGGCCTATGCCATGGTCGCGATCGGCGCGGTCGGCTTCGTCGTGTGGGCGCACCACATGTTCACCACCGGCCTGAGCGTGAACACCAAGATGTATTTCACCGCCGCCACGATGATTATCGCGGTGCCGACTGGCATCAAGATCTTCTCGTGGATCGCGACGATGTGGGGTGGTTCCTTGCGCTTCCCCACGCCGATGCTGTGGGCAATCGGGTTCATCTTCATGTTCACGGTCGGCGGCGTGACCGGCGTGGTGCTGGCCAACGGCGGCGTCGACGACGTGCTGCACGACACCTATTATGTCGTCGCACACTTCCATTACGTGCTGTCGCTGGGCGCGGTGTTCGCGCTGTTCGCCGGCTTCTACTACTGGTTCCCGAAGATGTCGGGAAAGATGTACAACGAACTGCTCGGCAAGCTGCACTTCTGGGTGTTCTTCATCGGCGTGAACGTGATGTTCTTCCCGATGCACTTCCTCGGTGCGCAGGGCATGCCGCGGCGCTACCCGGACTATCCGGACGCCTATGCCTACTACAACCACATCGCCTCGATGGGCTATGTCATCATGGCAATTGGCATGGTGTTCTTCTTCGTCAACATCGTGATCTCGCTGGCGGCCGGTCGCAAGGCGGCGGGCAATCCGTGGGGCGATGGCGCGACGACGCTGGAATGGACACTGTCCTCGCCACCGCCGTTCCACCAGTTTGAGACGCTGCCCAAGGTGGACTGAGCCTTTCCGGCAAAATCGGCGACACGAAGCGCCCCGGGAGCGATCCCGGGGCGTTTTGCGTATCGGCGTGACGAAACCGTCCCCTGATCGTCCTTCCTACAAAAGCCGGGGTCGATCGACATTCAGGTCGGACGCGACATTCAACGAAATGCCGTCCTGATCTTCTCCCCTCCCTGACAGGGAGGGGTTGGGGGTGGGTTGGCCAATTGTGGAGCGCTTACGTTTCTTCTCGGGCCGACCCACCCCCAGCCCCTCCCTTGTCAGGGAGGGGAGGCGCCTGAGCCGCCATCTGGCCGAATTTCGATCGGTCCCAGCAGTTCCAGCCAGTCTTGGTTATTTTCGGCCGATACAGTCGCCCCTTCGTCACCCCGGACTCGTTCCGGGGTGACAACACGCGACTGAATGTCGATCGCCCCCGGAATCCCTTGTGTCAGATGTTGGCGACTTCATCGCTGCCGTTACCCTTTCCATGGATTCCGGCCTGTGCCGGAAGGACGAGGGTGATGCACGGCGCTTTCCCCCGCGCCGGCAACGCTCTATAGGATAGGGATGACCGCGCAGACGATCCTCCTGCCCGCCGACTGGCGCGACTTCCTGGCGCTGACCAAGCCCAGGGTGATGACGCTGGTCGTCTTTACCGGACTGTGCGGCATGCTGGCCGCGCCGGTGCTGATCCATCCGGTGATCGGCTTCACCGCCGTGCTGTGCATCGCGCTGGGCGCGGGCGCGGCGGGGGCGCTCAACCAGTGGTACGAGGCCGACATTGACGCGCTGATGAAGCGGACGCAGGGGCGGCCGCTGCCCGCCGGACGGATGGACCGGCAGTCGGCGCTGCACTTCGGCGTCGGCCTCTCCGTCTTTTCGGTCGCGCTGATGGGGCTGGCGGTGAACTGGCCCTCCGCCGCGATCCTGGCGGTATCGATCCTGTTCTACGTGCTGGTCTATACGGTGTGGCTCAAGCGCCGCACGCCGCAGAACATCGTCATCGGCGGGGCGGCGGGCGCGTTTCCGCCGCTGATCGGCTGGGCGGCGGCGACCGGACAGGTGGCGCTGCTCCCCCTGCTACTGTTCGCGCTGGTGTTCCTGTGGACCCCACCGCATTTCTGGGCGCTCGCGCTGTTCGTGAAGACCGATTACGCCAATGCCGGCGTGCCGATGCTGCCGGTGGTGGCGGGCGAGCGGATGACGCGGGTGCAGATCGGCCTTTATACCATCCCGATGGCGGCGGTGGCGGTGGCGCCGTGGCCGCTGGGGCTGACGGGCATGTTCTACGGGCTGGTGTCGCTGGTGCTGACCGCGGTCTTCGCGGTGATGGCGGCGCAGGTGGCGACGCGGACCACCGGCACGCCCGACACGATGAAGCCCGAGAAGCGGCTGTTCGGTTTCTCGATCCTCTATCTCTTCGCGATGTTCGGCGCGCTGGTCGCCGACCGGTGGGCATTCTGATGCAGGACGACGATCGTATCCGCGCACGGCAGCGCGAACGGGCCAAGGTAATGGCGTGGATCCTCGGCGGCCTTGTCGTGCTGCTGTTCGCGATCACCATCGTGAAGATCCAGGCCGGAATGGGCACATGACCCGCAACCTGCGCACCGCGTTGTTCGCCGCCGCCGCCGTGGTCGGGATGACCGGGGTCGGGTTCGCCAGCGTACCGCTGTATCGCATGTTCTGTCAGGCGACCGGGTTCAACGGCACGACGCAGCGCGGGGAGCAGGCACCCGGCGCGGTCGGCGACCGGATCGCGGTGCATTTCGACGCCAACATCAACCCCGCGCTGGGGTGGGAGTTCAAGCCCGAGCGCGCATCGGAAACGGTCGACATCGGCGCGCGCGACATGGCGTTCTTCACCGCGAAGAACGTGTCGGGCCGACCCGTCACCGGCACCGCGACCTTCAACGTGACGCCGGCGCAGGCGGGCAAATATTTTACCAAGATCCAGTGTTTCTGCTTCACCCAGCAGACGCTGCAACCGGGCGAAAAGGTGCGGATGCCGGTGGTGTTCTTCGTCGACCCCAAGATGCTGGCCGACCCCGATGCGAAGGACATTCGCGCCATCACGCTCAGTTACACATTTTACCCGGTGGATTCAGGCAAGACGAGCGGTTAGGATCACCGCCAAATACGCCCGGCGACAGGGGCGGCGGAACAAGGGACGGATGATGGCAGGCGCGAAGAACCACGATTTCCACATTCTGCCGCCCAGCATCTGGCCGTTAGCCAGTTCGATGGCGGCGTTCATCCTGGCCGCTGGCGGCATCATGTGGATGAACGAAGCGCCGCTCGGCGGGCTGGTGTTCGGCGCAGGGCTGATCGCGACGCTGTCGTGCATGGCGTTCTGGTGGGTCGACGTGATCCGCGAAGCGAAGGCGGGCGACCATACGCCGGTGGTGCAGTTGCACCTGCGCTACGGCATGATCCTGTTCATCGCCTCCGAAGTGATGTTCTTCGTCGGCTGGTTCTGGTCGTGGTTCGACTTTTCGCTGTTCCCCGCCGCCGTCCAGTACAACCATGAAGAGGGCGTCTCGCTGATCGAGGCGGGCAGCACGGCGGTCGCGGCGCAATGGCCGCCGGCGGGGCTGGAAGTGCTCAACGCCTTCGAACTGCCGCTGCTCAACACCTTCATCCTGCTGTTGTCGGGCACGACGGTGACGTGGGCGCATCATGCGCTGATCCACAACCAGCGCGGTGGCGCGTTGAAGGGCGTGTGGGGCATGATCGGCGTCGGCGAGAACGACGGCGTCAAGAAGGGGCTGTGGATCACCGTCCTGCTTGGCGCGCTGTTCTCGTGCATTCAGGCGTATGAGTACATCCATGCGCCGATGCCGTTCAAAGGGCTGAACTATGGCGCCGCCTTCTACATGGCGACCGGGTTCCACGGCTTTCACGTTCTGGTCGGCACCATCTTCCTCGCGGTGAACCTGCTGCGGGCGTATCAGGGCGACTTCACCCCGAAGCAGCATTTCGGCTTCGAGGCGGCGGCATGGTATTGGCATTTCGTCGACGTGGTGTGGCTGTTCCTGTTCGTCGTCATCTATGTCTGGGGCGGCTGGGGCGCGCCGATCCACGGCGGTTGAGCGGCATGACCGGGCCTGCGACCCCCGTCGCCTGCGGGGTTCGCGGCCTGTGTCCGCGCTGCGGCAAGGCGACGTTGTTCGCCGGACTGCTCGCCTTCGCGCCGCGTTGTAGCGCGTGCGGGCTGGATTTCGCCGCGTTCAACGTCGGTGACGGACCGGCGGCGTTCCTGACGCTCGGCATCGGGACGATCGTCACCGTGGCGGCGATCTGGCTGGAGCTGGCGGTCGCCCCGCCGTGGTGGGTCCATGCGCTGCTGTGGATGCCGCTGACGATCGGTGGCGTCGTCGGATCGCTGCGCGTCGCCAAAGGGGTCTTGCTCGCGCTCGAATACAGCCGCGACGCGCGCGAAGGCCGGGGCGGGCGATGAGGCGGCGTATCCCGATCCTGCCGACGATCGTCGTGCTGCTGGCGGTCGCAGCGATGATCGCGCTGGGACTGTGGCAGGTGCAGCGGCGCGGGGAGAAGGAAGCGCTGATCGCGCGCGCCACCGCCAATCTCGATCGTCCACCGATGGCGCTTCCGGCGCGGATCACCGACGAATCGCTGTTCGCCCGCGTCACCGCGACCTGCGCGACGCCGGGCGACTGGACGATGGCGGCGGGACGCAGCGTCGACGACCAGCCCGGCTATCGCCACATCGTCACCTGTCGCAGCCCTGGAGGCCAGCGCTTCCGGCTCGACATGGGGGTCGCGGCCGATCCGAAGGTCCGGCCGGACTGGCGCGGCGGGGCGATCACCGGCACGCTCAGCCAGATGCCGGGCGGCCCTACCCTCTTCGACCGGATGATCGGGCGGGCGGCTCCGGCCGAACCGCTGATCGTATCGGACACCGCCGCCCCCGGCCTGTCCCCCAGCCGGCGGCCCGATCCGGCGAACCTGCCCGACCATCATCTGGCCTATGCGATCCAGTGGTTCGCCTTCGCCTTGGCCGCGGTCATCATATACTTGCTGGCACTTCGCCGCCGCAGCCGCTAACCGCCCACCCCATGCGGTATGTCAGCACCAGGGGCGATGCGCCCGAACTCGATTTCGCGGGCGCGACGCTCGCCGGATTGGCCAGCGACGGCGGCCTGTATGTGCCGGCGGAGTGGCCGGTGCTGACGTACGACGAAATTACGGCGATGGCCGGCCTCAGCTACGCCGAGACGGCGGTGCGGGTGATGCTGCCGTTCGTCGGAGATTCGCTGAGCGAAGCCGAGCTGCGCGCGCTTTGCGAACAGGCCTATGGCCGCTTCAGCCACGCCGCCGTCACCCCGCTGGTGCAACTGGACCATGACCAGTGGTTGCTCGAGCTGTTCCATGGCCCCACGCTGGCGTTCAAGGACGTGGCGCTGCAATTGCTGGGGCTGTTGTTCGAGAAGTTCCTGACCGGCACGTCGCAGCGGCTGACGATCGTCGGCGCGACCAGCGGCGACACCGGCTCGGCGGCGATCGATGCGGTGGCGGGGCGCGAGAACATCGACATCTTCATGCTGCACCCGGCGGGCCGCGTGTCCGACGTGCAGCGGCGGCAGATGACGACGGTGCTGTCGCCCAACGTCCACAACATCGCGATCGAGGGTGACTTCGACACCGCGCAGGCGCTGGTCAAGGCGATGTTCAACGACCCCGGCTTTTCGGGGCGGTTCCGGCTGTCAGCGGTCAATTCGATCAACTGGGCGCGGTTGATGGCGCAGGTCGTCTATTATTTCCATGCCGCCGTGCGGCTGGGCGGGCCGGACAAGGCGATCGCCTTTTCGGTGCCGACCGGCAATTTCGGCGATGTGTTCGCCGGATACGTCGCGGCGCAGATGGGGTTGCCGATCGCGAAGCTGATCGTCGCGACCAACGTCAACGACATCCTCCACCGCGCGCTGACCAGCGGCGATTATTCGAGCGCGCAGGTGACGCCAACCGCCACCCCGTCGATGGACATCCAGGTCAGCTCGAACTTCGAGCGGCTGCTCCACGATCTGGGCGGGCGCGACGGGCGGGCGCTGGGCGAACAGATGCGCGGGTTCGAGGGCGCGCGCGCGATGCGGCTGACCAATGCGCAAAGCCAGGGCGCGGCGACGCTGTTCCAGAGCGCGCGGGTCGATGGCGATCGCATGGCACAGGCGATGCGCTGGGCCTATGACAACGCCGCCGAGATCCTTGATCCGCATACAGCCATCGCCTTTGCCGCCGCGCAGGATGCCGGCATCGATGCGCCGATGGTGACGCTGGCGACGGCGCACCCGGCCAAATTCCCCGACGCGGTCGAACGCGCGATCGGCAGCCGCGCGACGCTGCCCGGCCGGGTCGGCGACCTGTTCGAGCGCGAGGAACGCTATGTCACCCTGCCCGCGACGTTCGAGGCGGTGACGGCGTGGATCGCCGAGCGCGCGACGCCGCGTAGCTGATGGACCCGATCGCACTCATCGGCGAGCCATGGGGCGATTACGGGCTGATCGATTGCGGCCATGGCCGCAAGCTCGAACGCTATGGCCCCTATCGCTTCATCCGTCCCGAACCGCAGGCGATGTGGGCCCCGGCGCTGCCCGAGTGGGACGCGCATGGCGAGTTCGTCCCTGGATCGGACGAGGACGGCGGCGGGCGCTGGCAGTTCTTCAAACAGCCCCCGCGCGACTGGCCGTTGACGTGGCGCGAGGTGCGGTTCTCGGCGAGCAACACGCCGTTCCGCCATCTGGGCTTCTTCCCCGACATGGCCCCGGTGTGGGACTGGATGCGCGGGCGGATCGAAGGGGCGACCGATCCCGAATGCCTCAACCTGTTCGGCTATACCGGCGTCGGGTCGCTGGCATTGGCGGCGGCCGGCGCGCGGGTCGTCCATGTCGATGCGTCGAAGAAATCGGTCGAGCAGGCGCGCGGCAATGCCGCCTTGTCGGATATGAGCGACAAGCCGGTGCGCTGGCTGGTCGAGGATGCCGGCAAGTTCGTCGCGCGCGAGGTGCGGCGCGGGCGGCGCTACGACGGGATCATCCTCGATCCGCCGAAATGGGGCCGCGGCCCCAACGGCGAGGTGTGGAAGCTGGAGGAGCATCTCCCTGGCCTCATCGCCGAATGCCACCAGTTGCTTGACAGCGAATCACGCTTCCTGTTCCTGACGGTCTATGCGGTGCGGATGTCGGCGCTGGCGATCGGCGAACTGCTGCGGCAGGCGCTGGGCGATCTGGACGGTACGGTGGAATGCGGCGAACTGGGCGTGCGCGAGGAGACGCGCGGGCTGGTGCTACCGACCGCGATCTTTGCGCGGTGGAGCCGACCGTAAAGATCGATCCGCATGGAAACGTCGCCCCAGCGAAGGCTGGGGCCTCAAGCGGCTCCTGGCGCGCGCTGTCACCGGGAAATCCCAGCCTTCGCTGGGATGACGCTTGCTTCGAAATGGATCGACCAGCCCCTAACTCCGCCCGATCCTGAGCGCCGCCCCGGCCACGATCGGGCCGCCGACGCACAGTAGCAGACTGGTCGCGCCGAGCAGTTTCAGCGCCCCTGCCCCGCCTTGGACCGCGCCCGCGCCGAAGATGACGAGCGGCAGCGCGAGCGGGAGCATCACCAGCCCGGCGACCGCGCCGCCGCCGCGCAGGCCCGCGACCAGCGCCGCCGTCGCCACCGCCAACGCGGCAAGGCCCGGCGTGCCGATCAGCAATCCGGCCTCCACCAGCAACAGCGTCCGCCCGTCCAGCCCAAGCAACGCAGCGGACAGGCCGGCGGCGAGCAGCATGGCGGGCGCGAAGCCGAGCCAGTGGCCGATCGTCTTGGCGAGCGCGATGGCGGTATCGCTCCACCCGCGCGCGACCAGTTGGTCGACGACACCGCTGTCGAGGTCGGGCGCGATCAGCCGCTCGATCGGCAGCAGCGCGGCGAGCAGCGCCGCCGCCCACGCGATCCCCCCGCCGATCCGCGCGAGCAGCGCCGCATCCGGCCCGACCGCGAAGGGAAACAGCGTGGCGACGAGCAGGAAGAACGCGACCGGGAGCAACAGCCCGCCGCCGCTCCACGCGCGGCGCACTTCGCGCAACGTAAGCGCGATCACAGCGCCAGCACTTCGGCATCAGGCAGCGCTACGGCCACATGGCTGGCGACCAGCACTGCACCGCCGCCCGCGCGGTGGGTGGCGATCGCTGCTTCCAGTCGGTCGAGCGAGGCGGCGTCGAGGCCGTTGGCCGGCTCGTCGAGCAGCCACAGCGGTGCGGCGGCGGCGATGACGCGGGCGATGGCGGCGCGGCGTTTCTGCCCGGTCGACAGCATCCGCACCGGCACGTCGCCGAGCGTGTCGATCGCCATCGTCGCCATTGCGTGGGCCACCCGATCGCGCGTGCCGGCGAGCGCCGCCCAGAAGCCGAGCGCCGCCGCCAGCGGTTGTTCGGCGTCGAGCGCGGTGCCTTCGGTCAGCAAAGCGGTCGTGCCGCCGCGTGTCACCGTTCCGGCGACAGGCGCGAGCAGGCCGGCGGCGATCCGTACCAGCGTCGACTTGCCGACGCCGTTCGGCCCCTGCACCAGCAGCGCGTCGCCCGCCCCCAGCATGAACGATCGATCGGCGAACAACATCCGCCCCCCGCGCCTTGCCGTAACGCCCGCGAAGGCGAGCAGGGTCAATCGCCGTCCTCCAGCGCGTGCATGTCGTCGTCGGACAGGCCGAAATGATGGCCGACCTCATGCACGATGACGTGGCGGATCAGGTCGTGGAGGTCGACGCCGGTCTCGCACCATTCGGCGAGCAGCGGCTGGCGATAGAGGTGGATCTGTTCGGGATAGTCGATCGCGTCGAACGCCGATTTCTCGCCCATCGGCCGGCCGCGATACAGGCCGGTCAGCTCATAGGGGTCCATGTCCATTTCGGCGAGGGTCGCGTCGTCGGCGAATTCCTCGACGAACAGGACGGCGTTGGCGAGATGCCCGGCGAAGGGTTCGGGGATACGCGCCAGCGCCTCGCGCGCCAACGCTTCCATCTCCCCGGCGGTGGGGGCTCTTCGCGCTTGATCGGCCATGGTTCAAGCAATAGGCCGCTCCGGGTCGAGGACACAAGGGAGGGATCATGGAGCCGCTGAGCCAGGCCGAACGCGCCGATGCGCTGGACGGATTGCCCGATTGGGATCACGATGCGGCGCGCGACGCGATCGTCCGCAGCTTTACCTTCGACAATTTCAGCCAG
This sequence comes from Sphingomonas sp. Leaf407, assembly GCF_001425385.1. Lineage (GTDB taxonomy): Bacteria > Pseudomonadota > Alphaproteobacteria > Sphingomonadales > Sphingomonadaceae > Sphingomonas. Next base: position 26,519 of record NZ_LMQO01000003.1, on the reverse strand, counting down.
GCGTTCGCGTTCATGGCGCAGGTCGCGCTGCTGGCGGAGAAGGCCGACCACCATCCCGAATGGTCGAACATCTATAACCGCGTCGACATCTTGCTGACCACCCACGACGCGGGCGGCCTGTCGGAGCGCGATATCGACATGGCGCAGGCGATTGACGCGCTGGTCGAATAGGGCGCGGTGTTCGATCCGCTCGCGCGGATGGCGGTACCGCGCTGATCCAGTGGCTGGATCAGCCTAACGCCGCGCGCGCATCTGTTTGCGCAGCGCGTTCGGGAACCACCGCGCGGCGAAACGCATCCGCCGTGCGGTCGGCCCGACCGGCACCAGCACGGGGCCGCCATGAACGGCGTCCCATGCCGCTTGCGCCACGGTTTCCAGCGGGGTGAACTCCAGCCCCTGCTCGCGCACGCGCTCGCGGATCGTGCGGTTGGTGCCGGTGAGCGTGCCGTCGAGCAGCGGCGTGTCGATGAAGCCGGGCATCAGCGCGCGCACGGCGATGCCGTCGGCGGCCCATTCGCCGTCGAGCGCTTCGGTGAGGCCACGCACGGCGAACTTGGTCGCCGAATAGACCGCCGCCCCGGCGGTGCCATAGATGCCGGCGGCCGAGGCGGTATTGAGCAGGCAGCCGCCGCTCGCTTTCAGATACGGGTGCGCGGCATGCGCGCCGAGCAACACGCCGGTCAGGTTCACCGCCACCGTCCGCTCGATCGCGGTTACGGCCATGTCGGCGAACACGCCGCCGGCGGCAATGCCGGCGTTGTTGAACACGACATCGATCGCGCCATCGGCGGCAAAAGCGGCGAGTGCCGCGTCCCATTCTACCGCCTGCGTCACGTCGAAGGCGAAGGTCGCCGTGTCGGCGGGCAGGTCCCCGGCGGTGCGCGTCAGCGTCGCCGCATCAATATCGGCAAGGCCGATTCGCCAGCCGCGCGCGGCGAACAACTGCGCGGTGGCGCGGCCGATGCCCGATGCCCCGCCGGTGATGAAGATCGATCGCGCCATGCGCGGCACTGTGCGCCCGGCGGCGGCGGGCGACAAGATCGTCAGTCGTCGGGCGGTATCTCGTCGGGCCAGAAATCGGGTGCGGGATCGGTGGTGGGGGCGGTCGCCGGGGGCAGCGTCGGCGTGGCGCCATTGAACGCGACGCGGATCGCGGCCCCCGGCCGGGTCGCCTGCTGGAAGATCGCCCGCACCTCGCGCCCGCCGCGCAACATGCCGGCGATCCATGGCGCACGCTCGGCGGTGAGGTAGCCGATCTGCACGCCGCGCGCGCTCATCACCATCACCGCGTCGGGATCGACCGGGTTGCGCGGTTCGAGCACCAGCAGCACCGGTTCGCCGGGCCGGCACAGCAATATCTCGAACCGGCGATTGCCCTTGCCCGTGCGGTTCGGATGGTCCGCGCCGACGACGTACAGACTCAGTTCACGCAAACTATCTGCTCCCGTCGCTGCGGCATGGAACGCAAATGGGCGCGCGGCGTCTGTTGGGCAACAAGGGCGACGCAGACGATTGCCCGAACAGGGACCGTCGATCCATGCCGCAACACAGTGCCGGAATTCTGCTCTATCGCCGCAAGCCGCAGCCGGCGGTGCTGCTGGTGCATCCCGGCGGTCCGTTCTGGGCGCGGCGGCAGGCCGGCGCGTGGCAGATCCCCAAGGGCCATGTCGAACCCGACGAGGCGGTCGAGGATGCGGCACGGCGCGAGGTGGCCGAGGAACTGGGGGTGACGGTCGCCGGGCCGCTCGCGCCGCTGGGCGTGGTCAAACAGTCGGGCGGCAAGTCGGTGTCGGCGTTCGCCGCCGAACAGGATGTCGACACGCAGCGGATCACCAGCATGACGTTCGAGATCGAATGGCCACCGCGCAGCGGCCGGCGCCGCGCCTTTCCCGAAGTCGACGCCGCGCGCTGGATGCCGGTCGCCGAGGCGCGGACGATGATGCTCAAGAGCCAGTTGCCGTTGCTCGACCGGATCGTGCCGTTGCTGGGGGGCTGACCTACAGGACGTCATTCCGGCGAAGGCCGGAATCCATGGATACGGGCGTCATCGATGGAAGCGCGCCGGCTTGTATCCATGGATCCCGGCCTGCGCCGGGATGACGGGAGGGTCAGAGCTGGCGGACGCTGACGTCCTGCGCTTCCGCCCGCGTCAGCGTGTTGCGCAGCGGCAGGATGAACGGGGCCGCCGCGATTTCGAACACGTCGCCTTCCTGCGTCGCGATCCCGTCCGAGAACGACAGCGTCGCCGTGCCAAAGAAATGGACATGGATGTCGCCCGGCCGGCGGAACAGCGCATATTTGAAGTGATGGTGTTCGAGGTTCGACAGGCTGTGCGACATGTTCGCCTCGCCCGACAGGAACGGCTTTTCCCAGATCGTCTCGCCATTCCGCACGATGCGGCTGGTGCCCTCGACGTGTTCGGGCGGGGTGCCGACCAGCAGTTCGGGGCCGAGCGACGCCTGACGCAGCTTGCTGTGCGCGAGCCACAGATAGTTGTGGCGTTCGGTCACATGGTCCGAAAATTCGTTGGCAAGGGTCAGGCCGATGCGGTGCGGCGTGCCGTCGGGACCGATCAGGTAGATGCCGGCGAGTTCGGGCTCCTCGCCGCCGTCCTGTGCGAAGGCAGGCATGGTGAAGTCGCCGCCCGGCGCCACCATCTGGCTGCCGTCGCCCTTGTAGAACCATTCGGGCTGCTGGCCAGTCTGACCCTCGGCCGGCTTGCCGCCCTCGACCCCTTCGAGGAACATCCGCATCGAATCGGTCTGGGTCGCCGCTTCGGCCGCCGCGCGGTGCATCTTGTCGCGCCCCTCGGCGGAGCCGAGGTGGGTGAGGCCGGTGCCGGTCATCACGACATGCGCCGGGTCCGCGTGATCGATCGGCGATCCGATCTGGCCGGCTTCGAACAAGGCGGTCAGGTCGACCGCTTCGCCCTGCCCCAGCGCGGCGATGGTGTCGGCGATCGACTGGCCCGCCTCGATCGCGCGCAAGGCGAGGTCGCGGACGCTGGCAACGCCGGGAACGATATGCGCGCCGCTGTCGGTCGCGGCGATGACGGCGCGCGCGGGGGCCACGCGCTGCAACAGGCGGAGGGTCATCGGAAGGTTCCTTACTTGAAGACGTCGGTATCGGCGGGAACATCGGCGATCGGGTTCGTCACCTTCGATCCCCACAATGCGTAGGACAGGATGTAGAGTTCGCACGCGGCGGTCAGCAGGAACGACCATTGCAGGCCGTATTTATCGGCCAGCCAGCCCTGCACCACCACCAGCGCGCCGCCGGCGATCGCCATGATGAGCAGCCCCGAGCCTTCCTCGGTCAGCGGCCCCAGCCCCTTGATGCCGAGCGTAAAAATCGTCGGGAACATGATCGAATGGAACAGCCCGACGAGGATCAGCGACCACATCGCGGCCGGACCGTTCAGGAAGGTGGCACCCAGCATCACGACGAACGCGCCGATCGAGAACAGCGCCAGCACCTTGGCCGCGTCGACCTTCTGCATCACGAAGCTGCCGACGAAACGACCGATCATCATCCCGCCCCACAACAGCGTCAGATAGCGCCCGGCGAGTTCGTTGGTGACGTTGGCGATGTCGGGCTGGCTGACGAAGTTCACGAACAGGTTGGCTACGCCGATCTCGGCGATCAGGTAGATGAAGATCGCGGGCACGCCGAACACGAGGTTGCGGTGGTTCCACAGCGAATGCTTCCGGCGCTCTTCCTTGGCGACGCGGCTGGTGGACGATCCCATCGCGGGGAGCGGGAAGCGCGCGATGATGACCGCCAGCACGACCAGCACGATCGTGACCAGCACATAGGGCAGGATCACCGACTGCGCGTCGGCCATCCGTTCGGCCTGCGTCAGCACCGTGCCCGCCTCCGCCGTGCCGCCCTTCGACCGGCCGAGGATCAGATACGCACCGAACAGCGGGGCGAGCATGGTGCCGGCCGAGTTCATCGCCTGCACCAGATTGAGCCGCGACGAGGCGGTGGCCGATGGGCCGATCACCGCGACATAGGGGTTGGCCGCGACCTGCAGCAGCGTGATGCCGCTGGCGATCACGAACAGCATCACCAGCGTGACACCGTACGACGGCAGGCTGGCGGCCAGCACCATGCCCGCCGCACCCGCCGCCATCACCAGCAATCCGATGACCAGCGATTTCTGATAGCCGATCCGCTCGATCAGCTTGGCCGACGGGATCGACGCGAAGAAATAGGCGATGAACCACACGCTTTCGATCAGCGTGGTCTGGGTATAGTTCAGGTCGAACACGCTGCGCAGATGCGGCAGCAGCGTGTTGTTGATGACCGTGATGAAGCCCCACATGAAGAACAGGCTGGCGAGCAGCGTCAGCGCCGAGGTGTAGTTGCCCCCCGGCGGCGCGGCGGTCACACCGCGCGCGGAAGTGATCGGTGCCGGCATCTTGTCGCAAACTCCCCTTATTTATATGACAATGGCCGGCGTCGGTAGGCGACACCCGCTTGCCCTAAACGTTTTTGTCTGACTATATGGCGGAAGGCACCGCGTCAACGGTCGCGGCGGAGGGGAGATGGAAGCAATGAAACGGTGGGCTCTGGCCACGGTGGCGGTCGCGGCGACGATCAGTTCGGCGCAGGCCGCCGATGCGAAACGCGAAGCCGCCGGGCGGTTGAAGGACGGCACCGCCATCGAGGCGATCGTGCTGACCAACGCAAAGGGCGTGTCGGCGCGCATCCTGTCCTATGGCGCGACGCTGCAATCGCTGGTCGCCCCCGACCGCGCCGGCAAGCGCGCCGACGTGGTGCTCGGCTATGACGATGTCGCGACCTATGAATCGCGCCCCAATTATTTCGGGGTGAGCGTCGGGCGCTATGCCAACCGGATCGCCGGCGGCAAGTTCAGCCTCGACGGGCGCAGCTATCAACTGACGCAGAACGACAAGACCAACTCGCTCCACGGCGGAACCCAGGGGTTCGACAAGCGCGTGTGGCAGGTGGCCGACGTGAAGTCCGGGGCGACCGCGTCGGTGAAGCTGACGCTGGTCAGCGCCGATGGCGATCAGGGCTATCCGGGGCAGTTGACCACCGCCGTCACCTATTCGCTGAACGATGCCGGCGACCTGACCATCGCGTTCGACGCGGCGACGACCAAGCCGACGATCGTCAACATGACGAACCACGCGATCTTCAACCTGAGCGGTGAAGGCGCGCCCGGCGGCACCGAACAGCACCGGCTGACCGTCCCGGCGGGCAGCTACACCCCCGTCGACGCGCGGCTGATCCCGACCGGCCAGATCCGCCCGGTCCACGGCACGGTGTTCGATTTCACCAAACCCCGGCTGATCGCCGACGGCATCCGCGACGGACGCGACGAACAGATCCGGCTGGGTCAGGGCTACGACCATAATTTCGTGCTCGACAAGGGGCCGACGCCCACGCCCGAGCTGGCTGCGCGGCTGGAGGACGGCCTCAGCGGCCGGGTGCTCGAAGTATTGTCGACCGAACCGGGCATCCAGTTCTATACCGGCAACTTCCTTGACGGCACTTATGTCGGCAAGCAGGGGCATCTGTATCGCATGGGTGACGGCATCGCACTGGAACCGCAGAAATTCCCCGATTCGCCCAACCAGCCGACCTTCGCCTCGGCCCGGGTCGATCCGGGCAAGCCGTACCGCCACGTCATGATCTATCGCCTTTCCACGACCCGCTGATCCGAAAGCTCCGCTCGATGACCGACATGCCCCCCCTGCGCAGCCGCGCCTGGTTCGACAACCCCGACAATATCGACATGACCGCGCTGTATATCGAGCGCTATCTGAACTTCGGGCTGAGCCAGGAGGAATTGCAGTCGGGCAAGCCGATCATCGGCATCGCCCAGACCGGCAGCGACCTTTCGCCCTGCAACCGCCATCACCTCGTGCTGGCCGAACGGCTGCGCGAGGGCATCCGCGAGGCGGGCGGGATCGTGCTCGAATTCCCGGTCCATCCGATTCAGGAAACCGGCAAGCGGCCGACCGCCGGCCTCGACCGTAACCTTGCGTACCTCGGCCTCGTCGAGGTGCTGTACGGCTATCCGCTCGACGGCGTGGTGCTGACGATCGGTTGCGACAAGACGACGCCGGCGTGCTTGATGGCCGCCGCCACGGTCAACATCCCGGCGATCGCGTTGTCGGTCGGTCCCATGCTCAACGGCTGGCACAAGGGCGAGCGCACCGGCTCGGGCACGATCGTGTGGAAGGCGCGCCAGATGCTGGCGGCGGGCGAGATCGACAACAAGGAGTTCATCCGCCTCGTCTCGTCCTCGGCGCCCTCGACCGGCTATTGCAACACAATGGGCACGGCGACGACGATGAACTCGCTGGCCGAGGCGCTCGGCATGCAGCTCCCCGGATCGGCGGCGATCCCCGCGCCGTATCGCGACCGGCAGGAGATCGCGTACCACACCGGCAAACGCATCGTCGACATGGTGCGCGAGGATTTGAAGCCGTCGGACATTCTGACGCGCGACGCATTCCACAACGCGATCAAGGTCAATTCGGCGATCGGCGGATCGACCAACGCGCCGATCCATCTGGCGGCGCTCGCCCGGCACACCGGCATCGACCTGCCGATCGAGGATTGGCAGGAGCAGGGGCACAAGATTCCGCTGCTGGTGAACCTGCAACCCGCCGGCGAATATCTCGGCGAGGATTATTACCGCGCGGGCGGCGTGCCGGCGGTCATCAACCAGTTGATGGGTCAGGGCCTGATCGCGGAAGATGCGATGACGGTGAACGGCAAGACGATCGGCGAGAATTGCCGTTCGGCCACCATCGAGGATGAAAAGGTCATCCGCCCGTTCGACCAGCCGCTCAAGGAAGAGGCCGGGTTCATCGTCCTCAAGGGCAATCTGTTCGACGCGGCGGTGATGAAGACCAGCGTGATCGGCCCCGAATTCCGCCAGCGCTATCTCTCCAACCCGAACGACCCCGAAGCGTTCGAGGGGCCGGCGGTCGTGTTCGATGGGCCGGAGGATTATCACCACCGGATCGACGATCCCGCGCTCGGCATCACCCCCGAAACCTTGATGTTCATGCGCGGTGCCGGGCCGATCGGCTATCCCGGCGCGGCCGAGGTCGTGAACATGCGGCCGCCGGCGTATCTCATCACCGAGGGCGTCAGCGCGCTGCCGTGCATCGGCGACGGGCGTCAGTCGGGGACGTCGGGCAGCCCATCGATCCTGAACGCATCCCCCGAAGCGGCGGCGGGCGGTGGCCTCGCGCTGCTGCGCACCGGCGACCGAGTGCGGATCGATCTGGGCAAGGGCAGCGCCGACGTGCTGCTGTCGGACGAGGAACTGGCGGTTCGCCGTCAGGAGCTGGAAGCCGCTGGCGGGTATCGCTATCCGGCATCGCAGACGCCATGGCAGGAAATCCAGCGTTCGGTGGTCGGCCAGATGTCGACCGGTGCGATTCTGGAAGGGGCCGAAGCGTATCAGCGCATCGCCCAGACGCAGGGCCTGCCGCGCGACAATCACTAGACTCTGATCCACCTGAACGGAAACGTCGCCCCAGCGAAGGCTGGGGCCTCAAGCGGTTCTTGTCGCGCGCCACGGCCAGGAGATCCCAGCCTTCGCTGGGATGACGGTTGTTGCAAGGTCGATGGATCATTTCCGGCAAAACAGACGGCGCGGTTCGACACGAACCGCGCCGTTTTTCGTGTGGCGGACCCCGACACCCCTCGGCATCGTTACGTTCCCAAACCGATGGGAGCGTTCCATGGCCGATACCACCGCCGCCGAACTGGCCGATACGATCGACGATGCGATGCTGGCCAAGACCCGGCCGCCGCTCGGCGCGATGGCGCTGCTCGGGATTGCGGCGGGCGCGCAGATCGGTTTCGGCAGTATCGGCTATCTGGTGGCGCAGGCTGGCGGCACGCCCGGTGGCGCGGTGCAGTTGCTGTCGGGCGTCGCCTTTTCGGTCGGGCTGATGCTGGTGATGGTGACGGGGACACAGTTGTTCACCGGCAATACCATGTTCGTCCTGCCCGCCGCGCAGGACCGGCTTTCCATCGGCGAGACGCTGCGCGACTGGAGCGTGGTGTGGATCGCCAATCTGGTCGGCAGCATCGCGGTCGCCGCCTTGTTCGTGGCGGCGGGCGGGCCGCAAGCGATCGACGGCGCGGTCGGCGCGGCGGCGCTCAAGACCGCGACCACCAAGCTCGGCAAGGACTGGGTCGAGCTGATCGCCTCGGGCATGCTCGCCAACATGCTGGTGTGTCTTGGCGTATGGATGGCGACGGGTGCCAAGTCGATCGGCGGCAAGATCGCGGCCGTGATCGGGCCGGTCGCGCTGTTCGTCGCGGCGGGGTTCGAACATTCGGTGGCGAACATGTCGCTGCTGCCGATCGCCTGGGGCATCGATCCGCAGGCGGTGCCGATCGGCGCGGCGGCGTTCAACGTCGCGCTGGCGACGCTCGGCAACATCCTCGGCGGATCGGTGGTCGCGATCGTACTGGCGGCGGGGCATCGCAAGCTGCGTCAGGGTACGCCGACATGAAAGAGGCCGCCGGGGTCTCTCGACACCCGACGACCTCAAGCATGGTCAGCGGCCGGAAGTTCCAGCCCGGGAGACCATGCGAACCGCCTGTGGCCGAACCGTGCGTTGGCTGGGAGAGGATACTCCCCGCACGATCCGTTGTGCCTAGCGGCGCGTCTCCCGAACGAACTGAACCGAACCCACTGCTGAACCATGAGACATCGGATCACCTCCTTTCGCTAGTTAAAGCCGTTACGCCCCGACTGGTAGCGCGCGCCGAATGTGTGCCATTGCCGCGATGGTTACAAGCCTTGAATTACGCGCATGCTGCACCGATCATCGCCCGCCGCCGGGACGGCAGCGCGCCACGACATCGCCGATCGACCGGTCGCCGGGCAGCCGCCCGATCGGGCCGTCGCCACCGCCGACTCCGATCGTTCGTGCCTTGGCCAGCGCGTCGAGGAAGGTCTGTCCGGTCGTCACCGCCGCCTCCAGCGTGCCGTCGATCCGCTTGGCCGGGAAGGTCGCGGCGGCATCGGGGGTGAACAGGCGGATCGCGCTGCCCTCCCCCGCCGCCACGAAGACGATTCGCCGCGCCTGGGAATCGCAGCGGACCGCGAAGCGAAGCGCCTCGCCGCTGTCGTAGCGCGCGGCGCTGCCACTGGCCGATGCCTGAAACCGCCATGTTCCGGCAAGCGGTGCCGCACCGTCGAGTTCGGGCGTAGGCAATTCGCCGGGAGCCAGCGTTCGCGCGCTGGCGATGACGGTCGGCGTCGCGACAGGGGTCGGCGTCGGCGATGGCGCGGGCGTCGGCTCGCCCGAACAGGCGGCGAGCAGCAGCGCCAGCGCAGACGCCGTGCCGGTCTTCACCGGCGGCAGTCCTCGGTCACGCGCAGGATCTCGGCCCATGCCGGCAGCACCAGCCGGCCGACGCCCGCCCCTTCGATCACGAACCGGCCCCGGCTGAACCCGATCGCATCGAGCAGCCGGTCGCCGGCGGGCAGCGTCAGCGCCACGCCGCCCGCGACCGGCCGCACGGCCATGCTGCGCTGGGTGCTCGACGTGCGGATCGTGATCGTGCCGGGGGCGGGACGGCTGCTCGCCAGCATCAGCGTCACCTGACCGGCGCCCGCGTCGCAGCGCAGCGTCGCAAGGGTAGCACCGCCGCGCGCGCCATAGGTCGCGACCGATCCGTTGCCCAGACCACGATACTGCCAGTCGCCCGGCGTCACCGCATCATCGCGCCAGTCGCCGGCGACAGGCGGCGGCGCGACGACCGCCACTGGTCGTACCGGCGGAACGGGATCGGGCATCGCCGCCGGCGGCGCGGCGGGCGGCACGCAGGCGGCGAGCAGGACGAGCGGAGCGAAGGGCAACAGGATACGCATGGCGACCCTTATGGGCGAAGCGTCCCGCCCCCTCAACCGCTTAGGGCCGATCGACATTCAGCCGGCCGTGACGCCAGCAAAGACCATTTCCGTCACCCCGGACTCGTTCCGGGGTCCACGGTGCAGCGATCGATGCCGTTCGAAGCACTTGCGACAGCGTTCGCGGCCAGGTGGACCCCGGAACACGTCCGGGGTGACGAAGGAAGGTGGTGTTTTCGACGACGGACTGCACCGGAAGAGCCGAATGCCGATCCGGCTTGGGACCGTTCGGCGGCTCCGACGCCACCGGTCGTTCGCCATCTTTTGCCGGGAAGCGTGGCATGATATTAGTCGGACAAAATAACATACTTGGGTGAAGGATAGTGGATTGGCCGACTCCTGCTGCACCGGCGCGTCACGTCGCGCGTTCCTGAAGCATGCGGGGAGCGGCGCGCTGGCCGCCGGTCCGCTTCTGACCACCGCCGGACAGGCCGTCGCAGCGCCACCTCCCGCAACGATGCAGGGTCCGGTGGCGAAGCTACGGCCATTCGACCTCGCCGACGTGACGCTGGCCGACAGCCCGTTCCTCCACGCGCAGCACAAGACCGAAGCCTATCTCCGGTCGCTCGTGCCCGACCGGATGCTCCACAATTTCCGCAGGAACGCGGGCCTCGCCCCCAGGGCACCGGTCTATGGCGGCTGGGAATCCGAACCGGCGTGGGCCGAAATCAACTGCCATGGCCATACGCTGGGCCATTATCTGTCGGGCTGCGCGCTGGCGTGGCGCTCGACCGGCGACACCGACTATCGCCACCGGATCGACCATATCGCGCGCGAGCTGGCGGCGTGCCAGCAGGCGGCGAACTCCGGCCTCGTCTGCGCCTTTCCGGGCGGCGCGGCACTGATCGCCGCCCATCTGCGCGGCGATCCGATCACCGGCGTGCCGTGGTACACGCTGCACAAACTCTATGCCGGCCTGCGTGACGCCGCGCTGCTGGCCGACAGCGCAGGCGCCCGCGCGGTGCTGTTGCGCTTCGCCGACTGGGCGGTCGTCGCCACCCGGCCGATGGGCGATGCGCAGGTCGAAACGATGCTGGAAACCGAACACGGCGGCATGAGCGAGATCTTCGCCGACCTCTATGTCATGACCGGCAACGCCGACTATCGCACTACCGCCGAACGCTTCGCGCAAAAGGCGATCCTCGCGCCGCTGGCGAAGGAACGCGATCATCTCGACGGGCTGCACGCCAACACGCAGATCCCCAAGATCATCGGCTATCACCGCCTGTGGGAAGTGACCGGCAAGGCCGAGTATGCCAGCGCCGCGACCTTCTTCTGGCGCACCGTCGCGCAGACCCGGTCGTTCGTGACCGGCGGGCATGGCGACAACGAACATTTCTTCGCCGCCGCCGACATCGCCGACCATGTCTTTTCGGCCAAGGCATCGGAAACCTGTTGCCAGCACAACATGCTGCGCCTCACCCGCGCGCTGTTCCTGCACGATCCGCAGGTCGCCTATGCCGATTATTACGAACGCACGCTCTACAACGGCATCCTCGCCTCGCAGGACCCCGACAGCGGCATGGCGACCTATTTCCAGGGCGCGCGGCCGGGCTACATGAAGCTCTATCACACGCCGGAGGACTCGTTCTGGTGCTGCACCGGCACCGGCATGGAAAACCATGTCAAATATCGCGACTCGATCTATTTCCAGGGTGACGACGCACTCTATGTGAACCTGTTCATCCCCTCGACGGTGCGCTGGCAGGCGAAGGACGCGGTGGTGACGCAGGTCACGCAGTTTCCCGATACCGCCGACACGCGACTGCGCTGGTCCTCGCCCCGCCCGGTCGATGCCACGCTGAAACTGCGCCATCCGCAATGGAGCGCCACCGCCACCGTGCTGGTCAACGGTGTCGAGGCGGTCCGCTCGACCATGCCCGGCCGCTATATCGACGTGCGGCGGACGTGGCGCAAAGGCGACGAGGTCGAACTGCGCCTGGTCATGCGCTCCGCCGTCCATGTCGCGCCGACCGCGCCCGACATCGTCGCCTTCACTCATGGCCCGCTGGTGCTGGCCGGAGCGCTCGGGCGGCAGGGTCTTGCGCCCGGCGCGGACATCATCGTCAACGAACGCAGATATGGCGAGTATAACGACACGCCGGTCGCGGTCCCGGTCCTTGCCGGCGATCCAGACGCACTGGTCGCGGCGATCCGCCCCGGCCCGGGGGCGCTGGAATTCACGATCCCCGCCGCCGACGGTGCGCCGGTGCGGCTGATCCCCTACCACCGCATCGCGCACGAACGCTATGCGACCTACTGGAAACTGGGCGGGAGCGGCGAAGCCGCGTGATGTAGGGGAGAGTGGTGCCCCACAGGAGACAAAACTGGGCACTCAGATCATTGGAGAATTTGCGTCCCGAGGGACGGCCGAAGATGAAGGCCTCGTGGATCGCCGGGCCGGGCGAATGTAGGGGCTGCGGCTAGGATATGCTGACGCGACGGCGGTTTTCGCAGGACGATTCCCGCCGATCGCCGGACGAAATTGCCACCAATGGGCATAGCGAGCAGAATGCGGCCATGAAGATCAGCCGCACCGACCTCGCCGATTTCAGCTATTTCCTCGCGATCGCCAACCATCGCAGCTTTCGGCGTGCCGGGCTTGATCTTGGTGTCAGCGCGTCGGCGCTAAGCCATTCGCTCAAGGGCCTCGAAACCCGGCTGGGCGTCAGGCTGCTGAACCGGACCAACCGAAGCGTCACGCTGACGGCCGCGGGAGAGGAGCTTCTGGGCAAGATCGTCGAGCCGTTCGAGGCAATCGGATCCGCCGCGGAGGCCCTCAACCGCTACCGTGACGAGCCCTCCGGTCGCATCCGCCTGAACATCCTCGAACATGCCGCCACGCTGCTGCTGGGTCCGGTCCTGCCGATCTTCGTGGAGCGGTATCCCGAGATCCAGATCGACGTGGCCGTCACCAACCATCTGGTCGATGTCATCTCGGAAGGGGCTGATGCCGGCATTCGTTATGGCGGCACCGTCCCCGAGGACATGATCGCTCAAAGACTGTCGCCTGATATCCATTGGGTCGTCGTCGGCTCGCCAGCCTATCTGGCGAGGCACGGTGTCCCCACGCATCCGCTTCACCTGAAGGACCATCGCTGCCTACGGATCCGCCTGGGCGACGGCAGCATCTATCATTGGGAGTTCGACAAGGAAGGCGAGACGTTCGAGCTGGATGTTCCGGGGCCGATCACTTTCGATGAAACCCAGTTCGGGCTGAGCCTCGTCCGGCGCGGCGTCGGGTTAGCGTATCTTCCCGAACCCACGGTCGCATCACTCGTGAACAGCGGCGAGTTGCACGCCGTCCTTGAGGACTGGGTGTCGACCGGTCAGGGTTTTCATATCTATTATTCGGGCCGGCGACAGGTGCCGACGGGGCTTCGCCTGCTCATCGAGCTCATCAGGGAAATCCATCCGCTCGGGTCATGACCGGTCGCAATGATGAGCCTTGCTCATCGTGGCATGGATCAGACACCCGCTAACCCTGTGCCGCTCCCGCCCCCATAATCGTGTCTCGAAGGCCCGACAGGACCAGAGGGACACAGGCATGACCAGTATGGCAAACACCGACGCCCGGCATCTCCCGCCGGCGGCATCAACGGCGCGCTGGGGTGCGGTCCTGGCGCTCACCTTATGCGTGTCGACGCTGATCGCGTCCGAGTTCATGCCGGTAAGCATCCTGACGCCGATCGCGGCCGACCTGCGCGTCACCGAAGGGGCGGCCGGACAGGCGATTTCAGTGTCCGGGATCTTCGCGGTCGTGACCAGCCTGACGATCGCGTCACTGGCAGCGGGTATCGACCGGCGCCATCTGCTGCTCGGTCTGACCCTGTTGATGCTGGTCTCCGGACTGACGGTGGCATTCGCGCCGACCTACCTCGTACTGGTCGCGGGTCGCGCGCTGCTGGGCATCGCCATCGGCGGGTTCTGGTCGATGTCGACGGCGACGGTCATGCGCCTAGTGCCGACCGAACAAGTTCCCAAGGGACTGGCCTTGCTGAACGGCGGCAATGCGCTGGCTACGACGATCGCCGCCCCACTCGGCAGCTTCCTGGGCCAGTATATCGGCTGGCGCAGCGCATTCTTCATCGTCGTTCCGCTCGCCGTCGCGACGTTCGCGTGGCAATGGGCGACGCTGCCGTCGATGGCGCCCAATCGCGCATCCGGTGCGACCGGTTCGCTCGGTGTGCTGCGTCGGCCCGAAGCGCGGATCGGCATGGGGGCGGTCGGCCTGCTGTTCATGGGGCAGTTCGCGCTGTTCACTTATCTTCGTCCGTTCCTCGAGCAGGTCACGGGCGTCAGCGTCTCGCTCCTCTCGGCCATGCTGCTCGGCATGGGCGCGGCAGGCCTTGCGGGCACCTGGCTGATCGGCCGCTTCGTCGCCTGGAACCTGTCGGTTACGTTGGTCGCGGCTCCGGTCATCATGGCGGGGATCGCATTCGCCCTGATCGCGCTTGGTTCTATCCCCGTCGCCGTCGCTCTGCTGCTGGGCGCGTGGGGCTTCGTCGGCACCGCGCTGCCGGTGGCCTGGTGGACATGGCTGAGCCGCACGCTGCCCGAGGATGCGGAAGCGGCGGGCGGGCTGATGGTGGCCGTGGTGCAGCTCGCGATCACGCTGGGGGCCGCCGGGGGTGGCTTGCTGTTCGATGCTTTCGGACCAAGCGCCACCTTCCTTGCCGCGGCGCTGGTTCTGCTTGGCTCGGCTTTGCTCGGCCACGCCGGAAGCAGGACCACCGACCGGTCATCCACGGCAACGTTCTGATGCACACCGACCGAGCACCCTTCCACAGCAACAATTTTCGCAAGGGCGATGACGCAATGAAGACCATCGATTCGACGACCATCCGCGGCGTAATGCTGGCAATCATGACCATGACCATTTCGCACTCTGCTCAGGCCCAGGACAGGAGATCCACCATGGAAGTCACGCGCAAGGCCGATCAAAAAACGACCGACGGCTCGCCGGAGTATTTCACCGGCAAGGTGACCATCAGCGGGCAGTTCCAGCGTCCCTCGCCCTCCCGGGTCGGCGGCGCGACGGTCCATTTCGAGCCCGGCGCTCGTACCGCGTGGCATACCCATCCACTCGGTCAGACGCTGATCGTGACGGAAGGGGTCGGGTGGACGCAGGTCGAAGGCGGTCCGACGATCGAGTTTCAGGCGGGCGACGTGCTGTGGTGTCCGCCCGATCGCAAGCACTGGCACGGCGCCACCCCCACGCAGGCGATGACCCATATCGCGATCCAGGAATCGCTGAACGGCTCGCCGGTCAAGTGGATGGAGCAGGTGACCGACGCGCAATATCGCGCCGGTCCCGGCACGGACAGCGGCAAGCCGTGAACTCCGCAGGAGCGATGGGTGCCGAGGTCGATCCGGCATCCATCAGCCGAGTGAAGATGCCCGCAAACGCATTTGTGGAAGGCGGCGAAAGTGAAAACCGGGATCAAGATGGCAATGCTAATCATGACGGGCAGTCTGGCATCCGGGTGCGCCGCCGAGGACCACCCCGGTGATGCAGCCAGCACAAGTAATGGAGACGTTGCGGTGGCGAACGGCGACAGCGATACTTCGCCGGCGACGCGTGCGGTCGTTGGCGGAGGCATCGTGATATCCTCCGAACGAGGCCGGATCACTGCCGACCTCGTCGATAGCCCCGCCACTCGGGCGCTGCTGGCGAGGCTCCCGCTCACCGTCGAGATGCGCGACCATCTCCGACAGGAGAAGACCGGACCGTTGCCCGCCCTTTTGCCCGGGGGGCCGCGGCAGACCGACTTCTCGGCTGGAACGATCGGGCTCTGGGGCACGAATGATTTCGTCATCTATTACCGGAATGGCCGCGTTCCATCGCCCGGGATCGTCGTCCTCGGCCGGGTCAACGGCGACGTAAGCATGTTCGATACGCCCGGGCCGGTCACGTTGCAGATAAAGGAGCGCAGTTGAGCGTCAGGTCGACCGTCTTCGTCGTCGCATACGACGGTGAGCAGCACTCATCACCTCGTTGAATATTGCGCACGCACTACAGCGGCGGTTGACGCGTTAAGATGGTCCCACGGCAATGACGCGGATCGAAATTCTATCGCAGGTGCCCGTTGGGGCGAAAGGAGCGCAAAATCCATGCCCCACACATCAGAAATTGAGCTTTCACGACGCGGTCTGCTAGCTGGCAGCGCGGCGACTGCCGTGGTCGTCGCTTCACCGGGAAGCGCGCTCGCCGCATCACCGCCCCAGCCGCAGGCCTCTCCGACCTTGCCCGTGCGATTCGTGGTCAACGGTGAAAAGCGGGAAATGGATCTTGATCCGCGCACGACCCTGCTCGACGCGCTGCGCGAGCATCTGCAGCTGACGGGCACCAAGAAGGGCTGCGATCATGGCCAGTGCGGTGCCTGCACCGTGATGGTCGATGGCGTGCGCATCAATTCCTGCCTGAGCCTGGCGGTCATGCACGACGGCAACGAGATCACTACGATCGAGGGCCTGGGCAAACCGGACAAGCTGCATCCGATGCAGGCGGCCTTCATCAAGCACGACGGCTACCAGTGCGGCTATTGCACCCCCGGCCAGATCTGCTCCGCCGTTGCGATGCTCGACGAGATCAAGCGCGGCGTGCCTAGTCACGTACAGCGTGACCTGAATGCGAAGCCGACCGCGACGAACATCGAGATGCGCGAGCGGATGAGCGGTAACATCTGTCGCTGCGGAGCCTATTCCAACATCGCCGATGCGATGGCCGAAGTCGCGGGAGCAGACGCATGAGGGCCTTCACCTACGAACGCGCCAAGGATGCCGGGGCGGCGGCCCTCGCAGTTGCAGGCAATCCGACCGCCAAGTTCATCGCGGGCGGGACAAACCTGCTCGACCTGATGAAGATCGAGGTGGAGACGCCAACGCATCTGGTCGACGTGCAGGATCTCGGCTTCGACAAGATCGAGGCGACCGCTGACGGCGGTCTCCGCATCGGCGCACTGGTGACCAATACCAATCTCGCCGCCGACGAGCGCATCCGCCGCGACTACGGCGTTCTGACCCGCGCGATCGTCGCGGGCGCCTCGGGCCAGTTGCGCAACAAGGCGTCGACCGCGGGCAATTTGCTCCAGCGGACACGCTGCCCCTATTTCTACGACACCAACATGGCGTGCAACAAGCGTAAGCCGGGTTCGGGATGCGCCGCGATCGGCGGCTATTCGCGCCAGTTGGGCGTGATCGGCGTCAGCGACAGCTGCATCGCGACGTTCCCGGGCGACATGGCAGTGGCGATGCGCGTGCTCGACGCGGTGATCGAGACGGTCGACGCGACCGGCCAGCGCCGCTCGATCCCGATCGCCGACTTCCATCGGCTGTGGGGCAACACGCCCCAGCAGGATACCGTGCTGAAGCAGGGCGAGCTGATCACCGCAGTGACCCTGCCCCGACCGATTGGCGGCAAGCATTTCTACGAGAAGGTACGCGACCGCGCGTCCTACGCCTATGCGCTGGTATCGGTCGCGGCGGTGATTCAGGCCGACGGCACCGGGCGTGTCGCGTTCGGCGGCGTGGCGCCGAAGCCGTGGCGTGTCGAGGCGGCGGATGCGTTGCTGCCACGCGGTGCCGCCGCCGTGACCGCGCGCGCGTTCCAGGGCGCGACGCCGACCAAGGACAATGCGTTCAAGCTGCCGCTTGCCACCCGCGCGCTTGCCTCGGTCCTCGCCGAAGCGAAGGCATAGGCTCATGAAGTTCGAAACACCCGCCGCCGCCAACCCGATCGACCGGATGAGGGTCGTCGGACGTGCGCAGACCCGGATCGACGGTCCGCTCAAGACCACCGGTCTGGCACCCTACGCCTATGAACGTCACGGCGAGATCGAGAACGCCGCGTACGGTTATGTCGTCGGTGCCGCCGTCGCCAAGGGACGCATCAACGCGATTGACACGGCCACCGCCAAGGCTGCGCCCGGCGTGATTGCGATCGTGACGGCGGCCGACGTGGGCAAGCTTGGCAAGGGCAAGTACAACACCGTCAAGTTGCTGGCCGGACCCGATGTCGATCATTATCATCAGGCGGTCGCGGTCGTGGTCGCCGAGACGTTCGAACAGGCGCGCGCAGCGGCCGGCCTCGTCCGCGTCGATTATGCCCGCGGGAAGGGCCGATTCGACCTCGACGCCGCGTTGAAGACGGCCCCGCTGACCGATGCGGAGAAGCCCGGCAAGGGCGAAGACCGGGTCGGCACGTTCGAGACGACCTTCGCATCAGCGCCGGTCAAGCTCGATGCCGAATACACCACGCCGGATCACAGCCATGCGATGATGGAGCCGTTCGCATCGATCGCCGCGTGGAACGGCGACGCGCTGACGGTGTGGACGTCGAACCAGATGATCGACTGGGGCCGCACCGATCTCGCCACCACGTTGAACATGTCGAAGGACAAGGTGACGTTTCTGTCGCCCTATGTCGGTGGCGGTTTTGGCGGGAAACTGTTCCTGCGCAGCGATGCGGTGCTGGCGGCGCTTGGCGCGAAGGCTGCCGGTCGCCCGGTGAAGGTTGCGATGAGCCGGCCGTTCATGGCCAACAACACGACGCATCGCCCCGCCACGCGCCAGCGCATCCGCATCGGTGCGACCCGGGACGGGACGATCACCGCGATCGCGCATGAAAGCGGTTCGGGGGATCAGCCGAACGGCGGTCCCGAAGCCGCGGTGCTGCAGACGCAGCTGCTCTATGCGGGTGCCAATCGGCTGACGTCGATGCGGCTTGCCGTGCTCGACCTGCCCGAGGGCAATGCGATGCGCGCGCCGGGTGAGGCCCCGGGCCTGATGGCGCTGGAAGTTGCGATGGACGAGATGGCCGAGAAGCTCCGCATGGATCCGATCGCCTTTCGCGTAAAGAACGACACGCAGGTAGACCCCAAGGACCCCAAGCGGCGTTTCTCGCAGCGCCAGCTCGTCCGCTGTCTGACCGAAGGCGCGCAGCAGTTCGGCTGGTCGCGTCGCAATGCGAAGCCGGCACAGGTCCGCGACGGTAAGTGGCTGATCGGCATGGGTGTCGCCTCCGCCTTCCGCAATCACATGAACATGCCATCGGGCGCGCGCGTCCGGTTGGGCCGGGACGGCGTCGTCACGGTCGAGACCGACATGACCGACATCGGCACCGGCAGCTACACGATTATCGCGCAGACCGCCGCGGAGATGATGGGCGTGCCGCTCGACTCGGTCGTCGTGAAACTCGGCAGTTCCGCCTTTCCGGTTTCCGCCGGATCGGGCGGCCAGTTCGGTGCGGCCAATGCGACCGCGGGCGTCTATGCCGCCTGCGTCAAGCTGCGCGAGGCCGTCGCCCAGCGGTTCGGCTATAATTCGGCCGATGCGGTGTTCGAGGGCGGCAAGGTAACCAGCGGCAACCGGTCCGCAGACCTGAGTCGCGCCGCCGCCGCAGGGGAACTGGTGGCCGAGGACAAGATCGAGTTCGGCACGCTCGACAAGACATGGCAGTTGTCTACGTTCGGCGCGCATTTCGTCGAGGTCGGCGTGGACATGTACACCGGCGCGACCCGGCTGCGCCGGATGCTGGCGGTGTGCGCCGCAGGGCGGATCATCAATCCGCAGACGGCGCGCAGCCAGGTGATCGGCGCGATGACGATGGGCGTCGGGTCGGCGCTAATGGAGGAACTGGCGGTCGACAGGCGCTTCGGCTTCTTCGTCAACCACGATCTCGCCAGCTACGAGGTGCCGGTCCATGCCGACATCCCGCACCAGGAGGTGATCTTCCTCGATGAGGCCGACGACAAGGCCAATCCGATGAAGGCCAAGGGTATCGGCGAACTCGGCCTGTGCGGCGTCGGCGCGGCGGTCGCCAATGCCATGTACAACGCGACCGGCGTGCGCCTGCGCGATTATCCGCTGACCCTCGACAAGCATCTCGACCGGTTGCCGGCGGTGGCGTGAGCCACCTTCGGAACGGGCCAAATGGGAGAATGCAAGATGACACCCGAAAAGACCGCCCTCTTGCTGATCGAGTATCAGAACGACTTCGTGAGCGAAGGCGGCGCCCAGCATGATGCGGTGAAGGCGGTGATGGCCGACACCGACATGCTGGCGCACAGCCGCGCGGTCGCAACCGCCGCCCGCGATCGCGGCGTCACCGTGATGCACGCGCCGATCGGTTTTGCCGATGGCTATCCCGAGATCCCCGCCGACGCTTACGGCATCCTCGCCGGGATCGTGCAGGCGCAGGCGTTCCGCAAGGGCAGCTGGGGTGCGGAGATCGCCGCCGCGATGGCCCCCGTCGACGGCGACATCGTGATCGAGGGCAAACGCGGCCTTGACTGCTTCGCCAGCACCAACATCGACTTCATCCTGCGCCAGCGCGGCATCACCGATCTGGCGATCGCCGGTTTCCTGACCAACTGCTGCGTCGAATCGACGATGCGCTCCGCCTATGAGCGCGGGTTCCGCGTCGTGACGCTGACCGATTGCACCGCCACGCTGAGCGCGGAGGAACAGGCGGCGTCGGTGACGAAAACCTTCCCGATGTTCTCCCGCCCGCTGACGCACGACGCCTTCCTGGCCGAACTGGAGACGACGCCATGAAGTTCGACACCCCCGCCGACACGACGCCGATCGACCGGCTGGACGTGGTCGGCCGAGCCCATCCGCGCGTGGAAGGGCCGCTCAAGACAACCGGCACCGCGCGCTACGCCGCCGAGCATCACGATGCCGCGCCCGATGCGGCCTATGGCTATATCTTGGGCGCGGCGATCGCGAAGGGTCGGATCACCGCGATCGACACCGCCGCCGCCCGCGCCGCACCCGGCGTCCGTGCGGTCGTCACGCACGAGAATGCCGGCCCCGTCGGCGTCGGCAAGTTCTACGTGCAGCGCGTCCTGGCGGGGCCGATGGTCGATCATTATCACCAGGCGGTGGCCGTCGTCGTCGCCGACACGTTCGAACAGGCACGCGCCGCCGCCGCATTGGTCCGCGTCGATTACGCGCGGGCCAAGGGCCAGTTCGATCTCGTCGCGCAGAAGCCATCGGCCCCGATCGCGGCGCAGGAGCCGTTCGGCGGCGCGTCCGAGGTTTCGGTCGGTGCCTTCGCCGCCGCGTTCGCGGATGCTCCGGTCAGGGTGGACGAAACCTACGCCGTTCCCGATCAGGCCCATGCGATGATGGAGCCGCACGCCACCATCGCGCGCTGGGACGGCGACCGGCTGACCTGCTGGACCGCGATCCAGTCGATGGACTGGGGATGCCGCGACCTTGGCCTCATCATCGGGACGCCGAGGGACAAGATCCGCCTCCACTCCGCCTTCATCGGTGGCGGCTTCGGCGGCAAAGGCACGACGCAGAGCGATCTCGCGCTCGCCGCGATCGCGGCGCGGGTGACGGGCCGTCCCGTAAAGGTGGTGCTGCAACGCACGATCATGTTCAACAACACCATTCATCGCCCCAGGACGATTCAGCGAGTCCGGCTGGGCGCGGCGAAGGACGGGCGGCTGCTCGCCATCGGCCACGACTGCTGGTCCGGCAATCTGCCCGGCGGCCGGACCGAGCCGTGCACGCTTCCCACCCGGCTGATGTACGCGGGCGAGAACCGCCTGCTGCGCCGTTATCTCGCGACGCTCGACCTGGCGGAGGGCAATGCGATGCGCGCGCCGGGCGAGGCGCCGGGGATGATGGCGCTGGAAGTGGCGATGGACGAGCTGGCAGAAAAGCTGGGCATGGACCCCGTCGCGCTGCGCATCGCCAACGACACCCAGGTCGACCCCGAAAAGCCCGAGCGCCGCTTCTCGACCAGGCCGTTCATCCAGTGCCTGACCGAAGGCGCGGAAAAGTTTGGTTGGGGCGCGCGGCAGGTGAAGCCGGGCAGTCGGCGCGACGGCAAGTGGCTGATCGGCATGGGCATGGCGAGTGCAATCCGCGGTGCGCCGATTATGAAGGCGGGCGCACGCGTGCGGCTCGGCAAGGACGGCCACGTCACGGTCGAAACCGACATGACCGACATCGGCCAGGGCAGCTACACGATCGTGGCTCAGACCGCCGCCGAGATGATGGGCGTACCGCTCGACCGCGTCACCGCGAGGCTGGGCGATTCCACGTTCCCGGTCACCCCCGGTTCGGGCGGTCAGGCGGGCGCGGCATCGGCGACCGCGGGGGTCTATGCCGCCTGCGCGAAACTGCGCGCGCTGGTCGCGCAGCGGCTGGGCTTCAACACCGCGGACGTGACGTTCGCGGACGGGCAGGTCGTCTCGGCGGGCCGGTCAGTGCCGCTGGCCGACGCCGCGAGGGACGGCGACATCGTCGCCGAGGACGCGATGGAATATGGCGATCTCGCCAGTCGCTATGCACAGCAGACCGTCGGCGCGCATTTTGCCGAGGTCGCGGTGGACGCCTATACCGGCATCGTCCGTGTCCGGCGGATGCTGGCGGTCTGCGCCGCCGGACGTATCCTGAACCCCATGACCGCGCGTAGCCAGGTGGTCGGCGGCATGACGATGGGAATCGGTGCCGCGCTGATGGAGGAGATGGCGGTCGACACCCGCTTCGGCTTCTTCGTCAATCACGACCTCGCCGGCTACGAAGTGCCCGTCCACGCCGACGTCCCGCACCTGGACGCGCATTTCATCGAAGAGGTCGATGCAACGATGTCGCCGATCAAGGCGAAGGGCGTTGGCGAACTCGGATTGTCGGGCGTGGCGCCCGCGATTGCCAACGCCGTCTACAACGCGACCGGCGTGCGGGTTCGTGACTATCCGGTAACGCTGGAGAAGCACCTCGATGGGCTCCCAGAGATAGCTTAGCGCCTATCGCATTCTGTCGCGATTATCGGCTGAAAGAGATAATAGGATCGTCAGTATCGCTCGGCGCCTTTTTGCGCGACGATCAGCCTCTCGGATCGCCTCGATTTACGCGAGATTCTTAAACAGACGCTACAGGCGCGACACATCGATCCGGCGAAACCGGCGCAACGTTAGGCAGCAAGGGGACCGTCGCGCTCCCCGGTACGCCGATGAAGGCGTTCGCATGGATCGTCATTGTCTGCACTGCAGCGGCAACACCATGCCTGCTTTCGCGAAGTGAACCACAGACCCGGTAGCGCGTAGCGGCGATTTCAAAGGCCCAGACGGTGAAAGCGCCTTTGCCGATCTCACACAGCGGCGGCGTGCTCGCTGCGGCAACCGTGCGCGCAGTTCTCAGACAGTCCTCTATGGGGTCTCACGAAACCGAGCATTTGCGCGGTTTTAGTTAGTGGTGCCCTTTAGACGACAAAGATGGGCACTCAAATTATTGGATAATTTCGCTGCCCCGCGGGTGAGAGGGACGGTTTACCGAGGTCAACACGTATCGTCTTCCAGGCGGTGGCGATTGACCCATGTGTGGACGGCCCTCCGTTGGCAAGTACGACATTCGCCTAGCATTGCTGGTTGGTGCGGCCATGTGTCCGACCTGTTGGTGCGACATGTAGCCGCTGGCCGTAATGCCATTCGCGCGTCTCGGGTCCCGATCACATCCGCGCACTCGAGGTGCTTGGGTCATTGTGGGTTTTCCCGATCCGGCGGTTCAACCGGCTTGTTGCATTAGCTCCTGTTCGCCCTTTCCAACCTCGTGCGGCGCGGTTGCCCGCTCCGTATCCTAATTACGCGACCTGCGGCTCCCGATACCGTTCGCCGCTGGCCATCATCGCCCAGATCATGCGGGCGTTCTTGTTGGCGAGCGCGACCGCCGCGACCTTCGTCTTCCGCCGGGCAAGTAGCTGGACAAGCCACGGCCGTTTGGCTCCGTTCCGCTCGGCAAAGCGCACTACCGCCATGGCGCCGACGATCAGCATCTGGCGCAGATACTGGTGCCCGGCCTTGGTTATGCCGCCGAGCCGCTCTTTGCCACCGCTCGAGTTCTGCCGCGGTACCAGCCCGATCCAGGCAGCCAGGTTACGGCCCGAACGGAAGATTGCCGGGTCAGGCACGGTGGCGACGATGGCGCTGGCGAGCAGTGGGCCCACGCCGGGTATCTCCATCAGCCGACGGCCAAGCTCGGTCTCGCGCGCGCTGGCCAAGATGCGGCGGTCGTTCTCAAGGATCTGTTCTTTTACGATGCGCAACTGAGCCGCCAGCATCTCCAGACAGAACCGTGCATCGGCCGGCACTCGATTGTCGGTCGGGTCGGCAATTACGTCGAGGAGCTGCTCGATACCGTTCCTCCCGATCGGCGCTGCAATCCCGAACTCGGCCAAGTGCGCTCGCATCGCATTCGACAGCTGCGTCCGCTGGCGGTTGAGGATCAGGCGGACACGATGCAGCATCATCGCGCTCTGCTGCTCGGGCGACTTGATGCCGACGAAGCGCATCGTCGGCCGTGTCACCGCCTCGCAGATCGCCTCGGCATCGGCTGCATCGTTCTTACCGCGCTTGACGTACGGCTTCACGTACTGCGCCGGCATAAGCTTCACGTCATGACCGAGCGCGACAAGCTCGCGCGCGCAGTAGTGCGAGGTTGCGCACGCCTCGATGCCGACCAGACATGGCGGCAGCTTGGCGAAGAACTTTAGCATGCGCCCGCGGCTCAACCGCTGCCGGACCACCGCCGCACCTTCAGCGTTAACGCCGTGCACCTGAAACACGTTCTTCGCGATATCGAGACCTACAGTCGTGACGTTCCCCACAGTGACTCTCCTTCCGGCTCTCCGCAGATCATTCTGCGAGAGGGTTGGAGAGCCGTCCACGTCATCATATCCGGTCGTTCGCGGCATCTTTTCAGCTCCCCGCTTTCGGCCATCCGTTCATGTTGGTCGCGGAGGAGGAGCTGAGCCTTCGACCTGCTCGCCGACCCGAGAGCTTCTAGAAAAGGGTGGCATTTCGAAAATGCTACCGCGGTTCTCATGTCCGTCACCTCGATGGGTGATACGATCCAGATTGCGGCCACGCTCATACACCGCTAGCTGTTGCATATGAGTAATACAGTCAGTGTGCTGAAGCAGGCAGTTTACGGCGGTTTGGGCGTGCTGGTGGCTTCCGCCTCAGTGGCGAACGCCAGAACGAACTTCACGCTCCCGGATATGACTACAACCCTCCGCGAACAGCGCGTGGAGAGCGCGTCGATCGCCCTGATCCGCGACGGACGGATTGTGTCTGCTGGAGCGTGGGGCATGGCGGGGCCGAACCGCGCGGCGACTGCCTCCACGCCCTACAATCTCGCCTCGCTGACGAAGCCGCTCACGGCGGAGGTCATCCTGCGACTGGTTCGTGGAGCCGGGAGAAGACGTCGACTGGCAGGCCCTGGGATCGTCTCGATCGGGGCTTGGGGCATGGCGGGGCCGAACCGCGCGGCGACTGCCTCCACGCCCTACAATCTCGCCTCGCTGACGAAGCCGCTCACGGCGGAGGTCATCCTGCGACTGGTGTCGGCCGGCAAGCTGTCGCTCGACGAGCCGATGGATCGCTACTGGAGCGACCCCGACCTGTCGCGCGATCCCCGGCGGATGAAGCTGACGGTCCGCATGGCGCTGAGCCATCGCACCGGGTTGCCGAACTGGCGCGATGCGAAGGGGCTGGCGTTCGATCATGATCCCGGCACGACGATCGGCTATTCGGGCGAGGGATATCAATACGCGGCGCGCTACGCCGAGCACCGCACCGGGCAATCGTTCGAGACGCTTGCTGATCGCTGGCTGTTCGCCCCCGCCAATATGCGCGCCTCGGGCTATGTGTCGGCGCAAGGCGAGACGGTGCCGATCGCCGTGCCATACGACGACGCAGGCAAGCCGCTGCCCGTCGAGCAGGTGACGCGATACAATGCTGCCGATCTGGCGCATGCGACCGCGCGTGATTATGCGCGCTTCCTCATCGATGCCCGCAACGACCGGGGCTTGGTCACGTCTTTAGCGGCGGAGCGCAGCAAATCGCAGGCCGACCTGACGCCTGAAATATGTGCCGGAACGAAGGCGGCCAGCTGTCCGCCCTGGACCGGCTTTGGCCTCGGCTGGCAGCTCCTTGGCTTTCCCGATGGCACGACGATGCTCCACACCGGCAAGGATGCAGGGGCGTTCACCTTCGCCGCGATCGATCGCGCGAGCGGTGACGGCATCGTCATCCTGACCAACAGCGACAACGGGTGGCGGATCATCCTGCCCATCCTCGAACGCACCGGCAGCGATCCGAAGCTGATCGCTTTCTTACGCGGCCAGATGAACTGACGGGACCAAAGCCATGATGACCGCCATCGCCGTTGCCGCAGCGCTGCTGGCGACACCCGTGCCGCCCCCGGCCGATCCGTTGACGACGGAGATCGGCGCGCTCGATGCGAAGGTGTTCGACGCCTACAATCGCTGCGACCTGCCGACCTTCTCCGGCTATTTCGATCCGAAGGTCGCCTTCTACCACGACACTGGCGGCGCGACGTTCGAGCGTGATGCGATGGTGGACGGCGTCCGCAAATACATCTGCGGAAAGGTGAAGCGCGAGCTGATCCCGGCGACGTTCCGCGTCTATCCGATCAAGGATTACGGCGCGATCGAGGAAGGCGAACACCGCTTCTGTGAACTGGCGACAGGACGATGCGAAGGGATCGCCAAGTTCGTTATGGTCTGGGCGAAGCAGGATGGCACCTGGCGGATCACCAGCGTCCTCAGTTACGG